>JBCCMQ010000031.1:0-8592 GCA_039026235.1 Pseudomonadota bacterium | reverse complement strand
GTCGGCTTCAAGGTTGAGCTGATCGCACCGATCGCCATGGAAGACGGCCTGCGCTTCGCCATCCGCGAAGGCGGCCGCACCGTCGGCGCCGGCGTCGTCTCAAAGATCATCGAATAAAACATAAGGGACCCAGTGAGGGTCCCCAAGAATAACACGGTTCGACGAGGCGCGGCGATGGTCGCCGCTCCTCCTCTCAACTGAAAACCCTCAAAGGGGACGACCGAAATGGCCATTCACAGCCAAAACATCCGGATCCGTCTGAAGGCGTTCGACTACCGCGTGCTGGACGCCAGCACCCAGGAAATCGTAAATACCGCCAAACGGACCGGTGCCCAGGTGCGCGGGCCCATCCCGTTGCCCAACAAAATCGAGAAATTCACGGTCCTGCGCGGCCCGCACGTTGACAAGAAGTCGCGTGACCAGTTCGAGATCCGCACCCACAAGCGCCTCTTGGATATCGTGGACCCGACACCGCAGACCGTTGACG
Organism: Pseudomonadota bacterium; assembly: GCA_039026235.1. GTDB lineage: Bacteria > Pseudomonadota > Alphaproteobacteria > Rhodobacterales > Rhodobacteraceae > JBCCMQ01. Next base: position 8,105 of record JBCCMQ010000031.1, on the reverse strand, counting down.
CCCTGATGAAGCTCGACCTGGCCGCCGGTGTCGATGTGGAAATCAAGGTCTAAGGGGGCGGTGTTATGATGCGCTCTGGAGTTATTGCCAAGAAAGTCGGGATGACCCGCCTGTTCATGGAAGACGGGCGGCAGGTTCCGGTGACGGTTCTGCAGCTGGACGGGCTGCAGGTCGTGGCCCAGCGGACGGCCGACAAAGACGGCTATTCCGCGGTTCAGCTTGGGGCCGGTTCCGCCAAGGCAAAGCGGACGTCCAAGGCCATGCGCGGCCATTTTGCGACCGCTAAGGTTGAGCCGAAACGCAAGATCGCCGAGTTTCGGGTCGCCCCCGAAAACCTGATCGGCGTGGGTGAAGAGATCACCGCCGACCATTACATCGCGGGCCAGTACGTCGACGTGTCCGGCACATCGATCGGTAAAGGGTTCGCGGGCGCCATGAAACGGCACAACTTCGGCGGACTTCGCGCCAGCCACGGTGTGTCGATCAGCCATCGTTCGCACGGCTCGACCGGTCAGTGTCAGGATCCGGGACGTGTCTTCAAAGGCAAGAAGATGGCCGGGCACATGGGCGCTGCACGGATCACCACGCAGAACCTGGAAGTCGTCAAAACCGACGCCGAGCGGGGCCTGATCATGGTCAAAGGCGCGGTACCGGGTTCAAAAGGCGGATGGGTCACGATCAAGGATGCGGTCAAGAAGCCGGCGCCCGATGGCATCGCCTATCCCGCCGCGCTGAAGTCGGCATCCGACGAAGCCAAGCGCCTGGCCGAAGAGCAGGCGGCGGAAGAGGCCAAAGCGGCCGTGGAAGCAGAAGCAGCCGCAGCGGCACAGGCGGCCGAGGAAGCTGCCGCAGCCGAGGCAACAGCCGCAGAAGCCGAAGAAGCCCCCGCCGAGGCTGAAGAGAAGAAGGACGGTGAGGAATGAAACTCGACGTGATCAAACTCGACGGCGCCAGCGCCGGGTCGGTCGAGCTGGACGGCGAGATCTTTGATCTTGAGCCGCGTGCCGACATCCTGCACCGCGTGGTCCGCTGGCAGCGCAACAAGGCGCAGGCGGGCACCCACAAGGTCAAGACCCGGTCCGAGACCAGCTACTCCTCGAAGAAGATCTACCGCCAGAAGGGCACCGGCGGCGCCCGCCACGGTGACCGGAACGCGCCGATCTTCCGCAAAGGTGGCGTCTACAAGGGCCCGACCCCGCGTAGCCACGCCCACGACCTGCCGAAGAAATTCCGCAAGCTGGGCCTGAAACACGCGCTGTCGGCCAAGGCCAAGGAAGGCGCGTTGGTGGTGCTTGAGACCGCCGAGGCGGACGGCAAGACCGGCGCATTGGCCAAACAGGTCGCCAGCCTGGGATGGAAGCGGGCCCTGGTCATCGACGGGGCATCGGTCAACGAAGGTTTTGCGCGGGCCGCCGCCAACATCGAAGGTCTGGACGTGCTGCCGAGCCAGGGTGCCAATGTCTATGATATTCTCCGCCGCGATACGCTGGTACTGACCAAGGCGGCGGTCGAAGCGCTGGAGGCGCGTCTGAAATGAGCACCAAGGCAGAGCACTACGATGTGATCCGCAAGCCGATCATCACCGAGAAATCGACCATGGCGTCCGAAGCGGGCGCGGTCGTCTTCGAAGTGGCCATCGACTCGTCGAAGCCGCAGATCAAAGAGGCCGTCGAGAGCCTCTTTGGCGTAAAGGTAAAAGCGGTGAACACGACCATCGCAAAGGGCAAGCAAAAGCGTTTCCGCGGTCAGTTGGGCCGCCGGAAGGACGTCAAGAAAGCCTATGTGACGCTTGAAGAGGGTAACACGATCGACGTGACGACTGGCCTTTGATCCGGCGTTTGCGCGAATGGATTTCGGCTCCGGCTGCGCAAGCGGCCGGGGCCGATGCCGTTTTGGGGGACCCGGCGGCGGCGGACCGGCTTGACCAGGATCTTTTGGCGCTCGACCGCGACCCCTACCTGTCGGTCGCCGACCGGCGCCTCAGAGTCCTTTCGGTCTTCGATGATCTGAGGTACGACCGCGCCGATGCTGACATGATGTCGCCGGCCATGCGTCAGCATGCGATCGGCAAACTGAGTCCTCTTGGCTTTCGCCAGACATCCGGAACGGTGCTGGAGAACCCCGAAGCGGATGTGCGTTTCCTGATCCCGAAATTCCATGCGCTTGGCGCGTCACCCTTCGACATTACGCGCTATACGCCCAAACGCGACCGCGACTACTACGTTCTGACACCGACCCAGACGGCCTGTCGGTTCATCGACAGCTATCGAACGCAAGAGGCGGTGGACCGCATAAAGACGCTGGTGGCGAAACACCCGATCAACCTTTACCGGCTGATGGATTACCTCGAACGCAAGCCCGCCCACCAAGACTTCCTTGGCGCCATCGGGCATCTAAAACTGGTACAGCGGGAAGCCATCGAGGCCGAGCCCCTACGGCGCCGCCGCGCACTGGGGTAGGCGAGGTTCTATAGCCCCCGCAATTGGCTGCCATCCGCCAACGACCGCGGTCATTGGCGGGTCCGACCACGCTTGATTGTAAAGTCTTACGCTGACGGCCGACGGTATCTTAGTTGCGCCAATCCCATGTTACCCTGTTCTCTCCGATCGTTACGTTTCGGCCAGACTGTTGCAGGGCCGCGCGGATCGAAACGTCGGTTCCCTCTGGCAGGACGTAGGGCAGGAAGGAACTTTTCAGGTTGAAGACATCACCCGCGACAACCTCATCCGTCAGGTAGAGCGCCGTTTCACCCTTCATACATTCCCACAGGCCACCAAATTCCCGGGTGACAGGATTGTAAGCCTGTCGGGAATACAGAAAGCAAAGTTCCGATTCACCCATCGGGTTTGCCGCTGTCTTCCAGTGGCTTTCCGTTTTCCAGAAACTTGGCACCGCAAGCCCGTTCCCTGGGTACCAAAGGTACGCGCGGCCATCCGTATCGAAGTATTCAATCTGTGTGCCGTGGAACCGGTCATATGTCTTTCTTGTGTGGCCCGCCAAAAAGCCGCGAAGAGCTTCCTCAGACGCAAGATAAGGTTCCATTTCGGCTATTTCTTCCTGCGTCGCGGGTACCGCACCAACAATCATTTCTGCCGTGCAGCCGACCAGCCCCAGAAACAATGCTGTCGTATATACAAAGGTTTTGCGCGTGATCCGAACGTTCATTACCTGTCCCGGTTTGCGAATTGCATCCGTTTTAGTGTCACCTATTCAGGCCTTGAGTTGCAACGGATTCTTCAATGTCGCGCCAATCCGCCACCCTTTGAAATAGAATGGTCGCGCGCCCAAAGCCGGGGTTGCGGGCAGTGTCACTGGTAAGCTAGTCCAGCCGATTGGAAGGGGCGTTTTCGCCCCGAGCACCGATCCGGGGGCTGTTTCTAGTGCATCGTACGCGAGATCTTGTCTTACGCTTTAGAAGCATCTGTGCCACTGCACGTTCTTCCGGTGCCTCGCGCAGAGCTTTCTTAAAGGCTTTGAACTTTTCAAGCCGTGGTCAGCTTCAAACAAGGGCTGCCAAAAACTGGGCTGGAAATCTGTATTCGGGCAATTTTTGTTCAACGGCGGCGACCCCTAGACCAGCTATGACCTGCTATAGCGGGTTTGCTGGCTGGCTCGCTGCGGCCCAAATCGGCCGACCAGTGTGGTGTTCAGCCATCCCAAGACCGCCTGCATTTCGGGGCGGGTAACATGTCGGCGCGGTACGATTGAGCGAAGCTTGCGTATCAGGTCTGGCGGCCCGTCATTTCGCCGTTTTATCTCGGAGTATTGTCGTCGCGGAAAATCGGGGATGAGCCCTTGTCCAATGCCGCGTCGGATCGCGGAACAAAGAAGAAGCGCGTCATTGGCAAAGCAGTTGATGTCTTCGCGTAACACACCCTGTCCTTCGAGCCACCCGAGAGTTCTGAGTTTTACGTTGCCGCCGTGATTGGATACCCATCGCAGGCCCTCTTCGTTCACATCGCGCGGCAGATAAACGGAAAACGGGATGTCCACGATTTCGGCCTCAATCTCATTTCGCTTTGCCATGACATCAAACCGAAGCGCGCAAGATGCAACGGACTCGTCGGTAACGGTATCGGTCACATCGGCAACGAAAAACGTTTGCACGTTCGGATACTTTTTCAAGAACTCAGGCAGGGCGGGAATAAGCACCTGGTCAAGGATCCAGCCCGCCGTATGAATGCGCACAAGGCCTTCGGGCCGCGCCTGGGTCCGCAGGCTGGTAAGGGTGATTTCCTGTACCTTGGCCTCCATCGCTTCCGCCGCGGGCAGAATGTCCTGGCACACCCGGGTGGGAACGCAGCCGTCCCGAGACCTTTCGAACAACGCGTGCCCTAGGTCGGTTTCAAGGGCCTTGATCCTACGCCCAACTGTCGTCTGCTGTACCTGCAACAGATGTGCAGCCCCAAGAAATGAGCCGGACCGTGCCGCTGCAAGGACGTATTTCAGGTCATCCCATTCCATGTGTTCCGAACATCATTCTCGTTTAATATGCATTTCTGCATAGTATCCTTGCACAGTCGTTGATTGATTGCGGCTGCATGTCAAGGAAAGCTCCCGTCTGAGGTTCAGGTCATGCGTCATTCGACATGTGTCTTTGACATTTGCGTTGGAGTGTTTGGGAGGAGAGTGTGTTGAGGCTTTTTGTTTTGGCATTCGTGGCAACCTTCGGCTGGACCGTTCAGACACGGGCCGCCACATTCGACGTGTTCTTCAACGGGGAAATCGAAGGTATCCTTTCCGGATCGACAGATTTCCTGTCCGTCGCGCCATTTGGTGTGGGCGAAACACTTTCGGCGAAATTCACTTTTGACAACGCGCCCCTGCAGGGAGGTTCCACCCCAGGCATCAGCAGATATCTGAACACTGCCATCACCATTTCTGGATCACTTGGCACATACGGCTTTCAACAAGCCACGCGACCGGACCCGCTGCGCCCGATTCAGGTGAATGACACCCAGGTCAGGGGCGCAGATCCAACGGCCGCGGGCGACCTCATCCAATCGCGGCACTCGGTTGCGGCAGAGCAGTTCAATGGGTGGACATTGCAAACCCTAACCTACGCCGTTTTTGATCCTTCAGGCAGTGCCTTGACCGACGACAGCTTTGGACCCGACCTTTTTTCAGGGCTTCTTATCAATGGGCTGAACGACCCTTCGCAAACGGCAACCGCAACCTTTGTGTTCACGAAACAAGGTAACGTATCGGTTAGTGTTCTCGTTGACCTCAAAAAAGCGCCAACGCCCGTGCCTCTGCCGCCCGCGATGGCGCTAATGGCGGTTGCGATTGCGTTGCTCCTGATCTTTGGGCGCAAGGACTTGGCGTGAGACTTTTGAATGTCGCCCTGGTGGGCATTGCCAGTGGCCGCTAAGGACCAGTGCGCTACGGGGCGGCTTCAACAGTTGGCATCGCCGTTAAGGGCGACGCGGCCTGCATAATTTGGGCCGATAGCACTGGCGGCATGGGGCGCAAGCGGGACAACAAGACGCCTTTTCAGTCTGACATCGCTATCGAATAGAATTCGACGGATGCTTTGGGCGCTGGAAAGGAATTGGACACGCAAGTGTAACGCCTCGGGGTGGCCACCTAGGTAATCGTCAGCCAGCCAAAGCGGTGGTTGGCAACGGTGTCGAAAACCGTTGGGCTTGGTTTTGCGGCGGAAGTTCGATCCATGTGCGCCACGGGCGCTACGAAAAAAATGTTGGTTTTGCAGAGGACGCATATGCTGGCAAATCGCGAGGACACGCCATGGAGCCCGGCAACCCTTTTGCATTGTGGCTCCAAAAGAAACCTGAGTAAGATGGTTGCGGATTTAAGGTCTCAGCGACATTCACTGTGCGTAATAGATTTCAAAAATGAGTCTTGCGCTCAACCCCGGTTTTGCCTCTGAAAGGATAAGCTGCCCGCCATGCCCTCGCATCACGGCATCTACAAATGAAAGTCCCAGCCCACTTCCCGGGTTCGGGCCAATCTGCTCAAAGCGCTTCAGAGCGCGTTCGGGATCTACGTTGCCAAGACCTGCGCCGTTGTCGGCGACTGTCACAATCGCTTTGTGATCTTGCCTGAAGGCATCCACACGTACTTTGCTCAGGCTTGGCCCGCCGTGCCGAATAGAATTGTCCAGAAGATTGGTGATCGCCTCGCGGATGACGGTTTCGTCACCGGTCAGAAATAGACCTTCATGAATGTCTTCTTCTACCATGACACCTTTGGGAACAGTCGCGGCGAAGTCGTCCAAGACGGACGCCAAAGTCGCAGACAAGTCGAACTGTGTCTGCATCGATGCGGGCACTAGGACCTTGGCCCGCTCCATCAGCAAGAGCTTCTGGCTCAGGTCGGCGGCCTTTTGGGCAGCGTCGAGAAGATCGTTGGTTCGCCGTTTCGCCTCATTTTCGTTGGGTGCGTTTTGGGCCGCCTCTGCAAGCGCAAGAATTCCGGCGATCGGGTTTCGGAGCTGATGTGCAGCGTTTGAGATGAAATCCATCTGATCATTCATGCTTCGCGAGACCTGCGCAAAGAGACCGTTCAGGCGCGTGACGATGCCTGTGACCTCCGCCGGCACGCCCCGTTGGATGCTGCCCAGATCGTCACTGGACCGACGCGCAATGGCGTCTTCGAGATCATTCAGCGGGCGGAGCCCGTAACGCACGCCGAACCACACGATGAACGCCACCGTGAGAACCAGTATTGACGTAACCAGAAGCGTGCCTTGCACCAATTCACGAACCAGCGCATCGCGGTGGCTTCGGTCTTGCCAGATGGTGACAGTGAAGTTGCCTGAAAGCCCGTCGACCTGCATTGCGTCTATAAAACGGATCGCACGGACAGGGCGCCGTTGGTGAACACCTTCAAAATACTGCTGACCCTGGCGGTCGCGCAGCGTGTCAGACACCGGAGTGGGCGGCGTCGCATAGCCGGTTACAAACACTCCGTCCGGCGCAAAAACATGATAGAACACCTGGCCGCCGAAACTGTTCCGCAACAACGCGTTCGTCGATGGGCTGAGTGCGTCGCCGCCCGATACAGCCACATCGCGCGACACTGCCAAGGCCGCGGAAAGAAGTGCGCGGTTGAATCGATCATCTGCCCGGGCCTGCGCATCGATGATTGCCCATCCGCTGACGGCAATGGCAATCAGAATTAGCGGCGTCAAAATGATCGCTGTAAGACGACCACGCAGAGAAAGTGTGCCGGTCATGACGCGCCGGTGCTGAGAACGTAGCCGATACCGCGCCGGGCGTGGATCACGATTCCAAACCGCGACAGCCGTTTTCTGAGACGGGAAACATAGACCTCAACCACTTTCTCTTCGGTTTCGCTGCCGGCGCCGTAAAGCTGGTCTAGTATTGCGGTTTTAGACACGGGTCTTCCCTCGGCCCGGGCGAGTGCAGACAGCAACAACAATTCGCGGCGCGGGACATCGAGCGCCCGGCCTTCGTGCGAAAGCGCGGGACCCTCAAGGTCAAGCTTAAGTGGCCCCAGCGCCAGATGTTGTCTGAATTCGGTCCCCTGGCGCCGTGCCAGCGCCCGCACGCGCGCGGCCAGTTCATCCATGGCGAAGGGTTTGACCAGATAATCATCAGCGCCGCTGTCGAGCCCTTCGACGCGGTCTTCGGTGCGGGCCCGTGCCGTCAACAAGATGACCGGGCGCTCGTCACCGCGCCGGCGCATCTTGCGCAGCACATCAAGGCCGCTCAGCCCCGGCAGATTGATGTCGAGAATAACCAGGTCGCCGTCTTCTTGCGCCAAGAAATGATCTGCGGCGTCACCGTCGTCGAGCGCATCCACGGCATGGCCATCGTCACTGAGCCGATAGGTGATACCTTTTCTCAGGGCTTCGTTATCTTCCACCAGAACAATGCGCATAGGGAACTTTTTGCTATGATGAAGGCTTCGTGCAAGCTTTCTCGGGCTAAAGTTGTGCCAAGCTCGCGGGAATCAGTGCGAGCCAATGGAAGACCGTGCTGAGGAGAGCGCGGCTAATGGGAGGAAACCATGACACTGACGAAAACCACGCATCGCGTGGCGCTTGGCCTTGTGGCCGCAGCAGCAGCCAGCACCGCTTTCGCTGGTGGCCACGGCATCGATCTTGAGGGCAAAACCGT
>JBCCMQ010000030.1:0-14825 GCA_039026235.1 Pseudomonadota bacterium | reverse complement strand
CGCTCAATGCTGAATTTCATCGTCTTGCTCCATCGGGTGACGGGATTGCGAAAGTAGCCGCTTTGCCACGCGGCTCAAGCACTTTCAGCGCATTTTGTGCGAGATATTGTGGTCGTCAAGCGTGCCACCTGCTGGATTGTCTGTCTGAGTCGCCTGCGCCACAGGTTTTGCACCCAAATGGGCCATACCGCGCTGGCGCCCTAGCGCGATCTGGCGTTGGCGCATGCGAAAGCGTTCCTTGTCGCTGTCGGATGTAAGCCCACTGCAATGATGGCAGCTTACGCCTTCCTCAAAATCGCTGCGTCCACGGTCAGCCGGCAGAAGCGGTCTTCGGCAGGCGTGGCATAGTGTGTGCGGGCCTTCCTGAAGCCCGTGTTCAACCGAAACGCGGTCGTCGAAAACAAAGCAGGCGCCTTGCCAGCGGGACTCTTCGTTCGGGACCTCTTCAAGGTATTTGAGGATACCGCCTTGCAGGTGACAGACATCGTTCACGCCCTGACCAATCAGGTAGCTTGTTGATTTTTCGCAACGAATGCCGCCGGTACAGAACATGGCGATCCGCTTACCTTCGAACCGTGCGGCGTTTTCCTGCCACCAAGCAGGAAAATCCCCGAAACTTTCAGTCTTGGGATCGATCGCGCCATCGAAGGTACCGATGGCGACTTCATAGGAATTGCGGGTGTCAATGATCACGGTGTCCGGATCTTCCAGCACCGCGTTCCAGTCCTTGGGCGTCACATAGGTGCCGACCGCGGCCATCGGATCGACGTCTGGCTGGCCCATGGTGACGATTTCGCGTTTCAGACGCACCTTCATGCGGCCAAAAGGCATCTCGGCAGCCCGGCTTTCCTTGTACGAAAGCCCTTCGCACCCGGGAATGCGGCGCAACTCGACGATCAGGCGGTCAATGGACCCGCGCGACCCGGCGACCGTGCCATTGACGCCTTCAGGCGCCAAAAGAATGGTGCCCATGATCTCTGCCTCGCGACAAAGTCCAAGCAGCTTCGTGCGGTGGGTGTCCAGGTCATCCAGCCGCGCGAAGTGGTAAAAGGCAGCGACGGTCCACATGCGCGGCTCAATACGCGCAACGCCCCGCTCCGGCAAGGCGGGCAGTTGACCTTTCCGTCCCTGAGGCCCACACCCGGTGGCGCGAGGTGCCCATGACCGATTCAAGATCTGCTCTGCTGGTGATCGACGTCCAGAACGATTTCTGCCCAGGCGGGGCGCTAGCCGTGCCGGACGGTGACGCCGTAGTGGCGCGGCTGAACGCGATGATGGACGGCTTCGATATTGTCCTTTTGACGCAGGATTGGCACCCTAGCGGTCATTCGTCTTTTGCGTCGAGCCATGCCGCCAAGAACCCCTTTGAAGTGATCGACATGCCCTACGGTCCGCAGGTCCTGTGGCCAGATCACTGCATTCAGGGCACGCCGGGCGCCGATTTCCACCCCGGGCTGAACACGGACCGCGCGGACATGATTGTGCGCAAGGGCTACCGCAGTGCCATCGACAGCTATTCGGCTCTTTTTGAGAACGACCACACCACGCCAACTGGGTTAGAGGGTTACCTGCGCGCGCGGGGCATCTCTGATCTGGTCATAGGCGGGCTGGCGACGGATTTCTGTGTCAACTTCTCAGCCGTCGACGCGGCAAAGGCCGGCTTTTCGGTGTCAGTTGACCTCTCAGCTTGCCGGGCGATTGATCTTGACGGATCGTTGGCCGCCGCACGCCAGGCAATGACCGAAACGGGCGTGACGCTGATCGGCGGCTAACGCTGCAAAAGCAGGGAATGTTCAGTCATGACTGGACATACGCGGTTGCCGCTTCAATAAAAAAGGGTGCCAAGGGAGGTCTGCGATGGTCGATATCGCCGCACGCGTCTGGAACCACAAATGGAAGATCGACCCGATCGTTCGTTCGCTGATCGATACGGACTTCTACAAACTTCTTATGTGTCAGTCGGTTTTCAGGAACAAACCGGACACGCGCGTCACTTTTTCCCTGATCAATAGGTCCCGCAATATTCCACTGGCAAATCTGATCGACGAAGGCGCCTTGCGCGAACAGCTGGACCACATCCGGTCGCTGTCGCTTTCACGGGGCGAAAGCACGTGGCTGCGCGGTAATACCTTCTACGGTAAGCGCCAGATGTTTCGCCCGGACTTCATGGAGTGGTTCGAGGCTCTGCGCCTGCCACCCTACCATCTTGAGCGTGTGGGCGATCAATATGAGCTGACGTTCGAAGGCAGCTGGCCCGAGGTGATGCTTTGGGAAATTCCCGCCCTGGCGGTTCTGATGGAATTGCGCAGCCGTGTCGTCCTTCAGCACCTCGGCCGTTTTGAGCTTCAGGTCCTCTACGCCCGCGCGATGACCAAGCTTTGGGAAAAGATCGAAAGGCTCAGCGCCGTCGAAGACCTTCTGATTGCGGATTTCGGAACGCGCCGCCGCCATTCCTTCCTGTGGCAGGATTGGTGTGTTCAGGCGATGATCGAAGGTCTTGGAGAGAGCTTTGTGGGCACGTCCAACTGCCTGATTGCCATGCGGCGTGAGGTCGAGGCCATCGGTACAAACGCCCATGAGTTGCCAATGGTCTATTCTGCACTGGCCGAGACCGAAGATGCGCTTCGTGCGGCGCCCTACAAGGTTCTCGCTGACTGGCATGAAGAGCATGACGGCAATCTACGCATCATCCTGCCCGACACCTATGGCACACAGGGTTTTCTTGACCACGCGCCCAGCTGGCTGGCGGGTTGGACCGGCATCAGGATAGATTCCGGCGACCCCGCCGAAGGTGCTGAAACAGCCATTGCCTGGTGGGAGGCCTGCGGCGAAGACCCGCGCGAAAAGCTGATTATTTTCTCGGACGGGCTCGACGCTGACAAAATCATCGAACTTCACCGCCAATTCCTGGGCCGCGTAAGGGTCAGCTTCGGCTGGGGTACACTGTTGACCAATGATTTTCGCGGACTGACACGCAAAGACCTGCTGGCGCCCTTCTCATTGGTCTGCAAGGCGGTCTCGGCCGATGGAAACCCGACGGTCAAGTTGTCGGACAATCCCAATAAGGCGACCGGTCCGGAAGATGAGGTCGCCCGGTACCGAAGGGTCTTTCAGGTGTCAGAACAACGGCCGCAACCTGTGCTGGTCTGATCCGCGCCGGACATCGGCGCACAAGTTTTACGCATTCCCGCGTGGTTGGCTAACCCATCCGCACATCGGGTGAAAGCCCGGATTTTGTTTGGTAAATCGGGCGATCCAGCACGTTTTCCGTGCGGTTGCTGAAACGTCACATCATCGGTTGTCGCTGCGAAGGTTCTTCTTTTGGACACGATTGACCACTAGATTCCAACCATCAAAGTCTAATTGCGAGCGGACATATGTCGATTGAAGAAATTCTAGCCGCGGTTATCGGTGGCAACCTTGTGCTCTTGCTGCTGGCCGCGTTCATTATCCTTTGCATTTACCTTGGTGTACGCATCGTGCCCCAGTCCGAACAGTTTGTTGTGGAAAGGTTCGGACGATTGCGCAGCGTGCTTGGGCCGGGCATCAATTTCATTGTTCCGTTCCTGGACCGTGTCGCGCACAAGATCTCTGTTCTTGAGCGACAGCTGCCGACGAATTCCCAGGATGCGATTACGTCCGACAACGTTCTCGTGCGGGTCGACACCAGTGTGTTCTACCGCATCATCGCACCCGAGAAGACGGTCTACCGTATCCGGGACGTGGACGGCGCGATCTCGACCACGGTTGCGGGTATCGTCCGTGCCCAGATCGGTAAGATGGAGTTGGATGAAGTCCAGTCGAACCGGGCGCAACTTATTGGTGCTATCAAGAATGCCATCGAGATGGCGGTGGATGACTGGGGCGTCGAGGTTACGCGGGCCGAACTGCTGGATGTCAATCTGGATCAGGCGACGCGCGACGCCATGCTGCAGCAGCTGAATGCTGAGCGTGCGCGACGGGCTGAGGTCACCAAGGCCGAAGGTCAGAAGCGCGCCGTAGAGCTTAACGCCGACGCCGAGCTTTATTCGGCCGAACAGGCGGCCAAGGCGCGCCGTGTTTCTGCCGACGCCGAGGCCTATGCGACCCAGGTCGTGGCGCAGGCCATTGCTGACAACGGCCTTGAAGCCGCACAGTATCAGGTCGCGCTGAAACAGGTCGAGGCGTTAAGCAACCTGGGCAGCGGGCAGGGCAACCAGACTGTTGTGGTGCCAGCCGATGCGCTTGAAGCCTTCGGGAACGCCTTCAGAATGCTGCGTGGACGTGCGTCATGACCTTTTGGGCGACATGGTGGGTTTGGGTGGCAGGCGCCTTGGTGCTGGCCATCCTTGAAATCGTCATTCCGGCGTTTCTGTTTTTGGGCTTCTCAATCGGCGCGGCCGTGACCGGGTTGCTGATGTTTCTCGATGTCTTTAACGGCTCGCTCCCATTTGTGCTGGTCGTCTTCGCGGTCGTGTCACTCGTCTCGTGGATCGGCCTTCGCGTGGCGTTTGGAACCCGAAGCCACGAGGTACGCACTTTCAAGGACGACATAAACCAATAGCTTTCGATATCGTCCGTTTCTGGCAGGCTGCTGACCTGCGCCGGGACAATGCCTTGCATCCGGCGGACCGGCCGCATCTTGAGAAAAGCGGTTTACTTCATCCACCGATTTACGGCTTCGCCGGGTATCAAGCGGCGCTTCGGAGTGGCGGTTTCGCGGACAGGAAACTGCACAAGACACTGTTGCCAGTGCCCTATCTCGGCAATATCGCAGAGGCCAAGGTCTTGATCCTGTTGCTAAACCCGGGGCTGTCTGCCGTGGATTTTTTCGCTGAAGAAACCAGTGCAGAGCTTTGCTCAGAGATACGGCGGACCATTCGGCAGGAAAGAACTGACCACCTGTTTCTTGACACCGCTTGGGTCTGGACAGGCGGCTTTTCCTGGTGGGAAGCCAAACTGCGCGATATCGCCTCGATTGCCGCCGAACAAATGTTTTCGGGTCGATATGGTGCGGCGCTCGACCATCTGGCGAAGAACGTCGCGGCGATTGAATTGGTACCCTACCATTCGCGCATATTCGCTGGCCCTTACGGGCTTCCATCCTCTGAAGCAGCCAAAGAGGCAGCTAAGGAAATTGCGCGCAATCCCGAACGCACCGTCATCGTCACACGCGGGGCCGCGCATTGGGGCCTGGAAGAACAAGACAATGTCGTGGTCTATAGGTCGGCCGAGGCACGCGGTGCGCGCCTTTCCAGGAAGAGCCGTGGTGGTCAGGCAATTCTTAAAGCCCTGGGCCTTTCCGTGTGAGACCTGTGAACCCGCTTTTTCGGGCACACACGGTGCTGCGTTTGCGCGAACCTGAGACGGTTGCTCGCTAGAAGCTGCGGGTTCCGGGATCAGCCGGGTGCATTCAGTCTGGTTCCTAACTGCGCGCCGTTGGGGCGCACGGCTTGTGGGGAATTCATTTCCTGCAATATCGCGGTCGCGGCCTGCCGTGGGTCGGGTGCCTGCCAAATCGGGCGGCCGACAACGATATGGTCCGCGCCAGCGGAAATTGCGCTCGCTGGAGTAGCGATGCGTTTCTGATCGCCTTCTGCCCCGCCCGCCATACGGACACCGGGTGTCACGATCAGCTTGTCTGTCGCTTGGGGCAGCGCCCGAACGACGCCCGCTTCATTTGGGCTCGCGATGACGCCATCGGCACCTGCCTCCATGGCCCGCGCAGCGCGTTCCACAACAAGTTCCGACACCGATCCGGCCTTTACGCATGAGGCATCTAGATCCGCGCGATCGAGTGAGGTCAGAACTGTCACGGCAAGGATTTTGAGCGGTGCAGCACCGCGTCCCTCGACGGCGGCGCGCACCACATGCGGATCGCCGTGAACTGTCAGATAATCCAGATCGAACTGCACCAGCCCACGCACGGCAGCCTCCACGGTGGCGCCGATGTCGAAAAGCTTCATGTCCAGAAAAATTCGTTTTCCGTGCTCGCTCTTGAGCTCGTTCGCCAGGGCGAGGCCGCCACCGGACAACATGCCCAGACCGATTTTGTAAAAGCTGACGGTGTCACCCAGACGCTCGGACATCTCAAGTCCGGCAAGTGCATTCGGCAGGTCAAGTGCAACGATCAGGCGGTCGTCGGACATCATTGGTCCCCAGTCAGATGCGCTGCGCTTCCTTTGCGCCAATGCAGGCACCCGGTCAACCTTTCGCTTTTGTCGGTCCCCTAGGGGCTCATCCAAGCAACTGACCCTGTGGTTTTTATGCTTGTTGAAGCGCCAAATCTCTTGTGAAAACGCGGCTGCGCCACCATCTGAAAGACAAGGCTCAAAGCAGATGCGCCGCCAAGCGGGCACAGCATATTGGGCGCTGAGAGAAGGAGATGGCGATGAACTTGGACAAGTTCACCGAGCGATCGCGCGGCTTTTTGCAGGCGGCACAGGCGATCGCAATGCGGGAAAACCACCAGCGTGTGGGACCCGAACACATTCTGAAATCACTGCTTGATGACACACAAGGTCTGGCGGCCAACCTGATAAAACGCGCGGGCGGCGCGCCGGAACGCGTTGTTGAATCGAACGACGCTGCACTGGCCAAGATCCCAACCGTGACCGGTGACAGCGGCGGGCAGGTCTTTCTGGACAGTCAGACCGCGAAAGTTCTGGCCGAGGCCGAAAAGCTCGCCACGAAAGCGGGCGACAGTTTCGTGCCCGTTGAACGCATTCTGACCGCCCTGGCCATGGTGCGATCGAAGGCCCGCGATGCACTTGAAGCGGGCGCCGTGAATGCTCAGGCGCTGAACGCTGCAATCAATGACATCCGCAAGGGCCGAACTGCGGACAGCGCCAGCGCCGAGGACAACTACGACGCGCTGAAGAAATTCGCGCGCGACCTGACCGAGGCTGCCGAGGATGGCAAGATTGACCCGATCATAGGACGCGACGAAGAAATCCGGCGAACCATGCAAGTTCTGTCCCGCCGAACCAAGAACAACCCGGTTCTGATCGGCGAACCCGGCGTCGGTAAGACAGCCATCGCCGAAGGGCTGGCCCTGCGCATCGTGAACGGCGATGTGCCCGAAAGCCTGCGCAACAAGAAGTTGATGGCGCTGGACATGGGCGCGCTGATCGCTGGTGCCAAATATCGCGGTGAATTCGAAGAACGTCTGAAAGCCGTGCTGTCTGAGGTGACCGGCGCAGCGGGCGAAATCATCCTGTTTATTGACGAAATGCACACTTTGGTCGGCGCGGGCAAAGCCGATGGTGCCATGGACGCATCGAACCTGCTGAAGCCCGCGCTGGCGCGGGGCGAGCTGCACTGTGTGGGCGCCACGACGCTCGACGAATACCGCAAACACGTCGAAAAGGACGCGGCCCTGGCCCGGCGCTTTCAACCGTTGTTGGTGACCGAGCCGACCGTTGAAGACACGGTCAGTATCCTGCGCGGAATCAAGGAAAAGTACGAACTGCACCATGGTGTGCGGATCAGCGACTCGGCGCTTGTCGCCGCTGCGACGCTGTCGCACCGCTACATCACCGACCGTTTCCTGCCTGACAAGGCGATTGACCTTGTAGATGAGGCGGCCAGCCGCCTGCGCATGGAAGTCGACTCAAAACCCGAAGAGCTGGACGCCCTCGACCGCGAGATCTTGCAAAAGCAGATCGAGGCCGAAGCGCTGAAGAAAGAAGACGACAAAGCCTCGCAGGATCGGCTGGAGCGGCTGGAAAAAGAGCTGTCCGATCTTCAGGAACAGTCAGCGACACTGACGGCCCGCTGGCAGGCCGAACGCGACAAGCTGGCCGGCGCCCGTGACCTGAAAGAGCAGCTCGACCAGGCTCGTATTGAGCTTGATCATGCCAAACGGGCAGGTGATCTGGCCAAGGCAGGAGAGCTTTCTTACGGGGTTATCCCGGATCTTGAAAAGAAGCTTGAGACTGCCGAGGCGGAGGGTGACGATGTCATGGTCGAAGAGGCCGTGCGCCCGGATCAGATCGCCAGCGTTGTTGAGCGGTGGACCGGTGTTCCCACAAGCAAGATGCTTGAGGGTGAGCGTGAAAAACTGCTGCGCATGGAAGAAGAAATCGGCAAGCGTGTCGTGGGTCAGCGGGCTGCGGTCGCGGCAATCTCCAACGCGGTGCGTCGGGCACGTGCAGGGCTGAATGATGAAAACCGCCCCCTTGGATCGTTCCTTTTCCTGGGCCCGACCGGCGTCGGCAAGACCGAACTGACGAAGGCCTTGGCCGAATACCTTTTTGATGACGACAGCGCCATGGTCCGCATCGATATGTCCGAGTTTATGGAAAAGCATTCGGTCGCCCGTCTGATCGGAGCGCCGCCGGGCTATGTCGGCTATGACGAGGGTGGTGTCCTTACCGAGGCAGTGCGGCGCCGACCCTATCAGGTGGTCTTGTTTGATGAGGTTGAAAAGGCCCATCCTGAGGTCTTCAATGTTCTGCTTCAGGTGCTCGACGACGGTGTTCTGACTGACGGTCAGGGCCATCATGTCGATTTCAAGCAGACCCTGATCGTCTTGACTTCGAACCTCGGCAGCCAGGCCCTGAGCCAGTTGCCGGACGGCGCTGATTCATCGCAGGCCCGGCGCGACGTGATGGATGCCGTCCGCGCCCATTTCCGTCCCGAGTTTCTGAACAGGCTCGATGACCAGATTGTCTTTGATCGTCTGACGCGTGCGGACATGGATGGTATCGTCACTATCCAGCTGGCGCACCTTCAAAACCGTTTGGCGCGGCGCGGCCTGTCGTTGGAGGTGGACCAACCAGCCAAGGAATGGCTGGCCGACGAGGGCTATGACCCGGTTTTCGGGGCGCGTCCGCTTAAACGTGTGATCCAGCAATCGCTTCAGAACCAACTCGCCGAGATGGTTCTGGCCGGCGACGTCGAAGAAGGTCTTCCGATCGACGTCACAGCCGGTCCCGAAGGGCTGCGCGTGGGCGACCGTGTCAGCACGTCCAGACGGGAGCCTCCGCGCGACGCGGTCGTGCACTGAAGCCCTTGGGGCCGGCCAGAAATGGACCGGCCCCTTTCGCTATGCCTCTGGTTAGATCAGCGCACTGATATCGACCGTTGATCCATCTGGATCGCGGATCAGCATGCGTCGCTGGCCATAAGCCATGTCAGTGGGCTGTGCGATAATCTCCGCGCCCAGCTCAATTGCTTTTAGGTGGCAGGCTTCGACGTCCTCGACCACAAATGTAAGAATGATTCCCGCTGGTGCAGCAGCCAAATCGGCCGGAACGGTTTCGTGGCTGCGGTCCAGGATTCCCATTTCCCAGTCCGGACGTCGCGGGTGTGTCAGGACCACAAACCAGCCCGATGTAAAGGATCGGCGGGCACCGAGAAGCTTTTCGTAAAAGCTGGCAGTTTCATCGGGGCGCGCGCTGAGGATGTTGATAAAGGCGCGTTGCAGCACGGGCTCTATCCTTGAAGCATGTATGTCTGGCCGTCTTCCATACATAAGTGTATGTTGAGTTGGATTTGTCAATACATATGTGTATGGAAAGTCCATGCGTCTTGAAAGAAGGGACTGGCTCGAATTTGCTCTTAACGCGCTGGCCATAAAGGGCTACGGCGCGCTTAAAGCTCAGAGCCTTGCAAAAGGGATCGGGGTGACCCGTGGTAGCTTTTATTGGCACTTCGAAAGCCTGGAAGCGTTCAATGCCGCGCTTATCGATTACTGGTCAGAGCATACCACCGAACGGCTGATAACCGGTGTGTCCGGGGCTGGAGCGCCTTTGGAGCAGTTAGAAAGGCTCATCGGCCAGGCGATGAGATCGGGGGCCGATCTGGAACGGGCCGTACGGTCCTGGGCAACCGTAGATGAAGGTGTTGCCAACCATGTTGCCCGTGTTGACGCACGTCGTATTCAGTTCGCGGCGGATCTTCTGGCCGCCCTTGATGTGCCAAAAGATGAAATCGGGGCACGTTCGAAGATGCTCTATTGGGCAGCGATCGGGCGATTGATGATCCCATTTCCACACGAAAATACCCTTAGCGACGAAGATGTAACTGCGCTGGTCGCTCTCTTTGCTAAGCGCGATGCTTGATGATGCCGCCACTTTGGTCGGCAAACGAGGACGGACCGAACTTCAACAGCTCGGCCCGTCTTCTCAATTCTTAGGGCAGCAGAACCGTATCGATGACGTGAATGACGCCATTGTCTGCCTGAATGTCCGGCGTAACAACCGTGGCATCGCCGACAGTTACAGAGCCGCCACCGCCGTTGAAGGAAAGTGACGATCCTTCGACGGTACCAATCGTTCCTTGCATACCCACCAGATCGCTGGCTGTCGCGACCCCAGGTACCACGTGGTATGTCAGGATCTGCGTCAGCTGATCCTTGTTTTCGGGCAACAGAAGGCTTTCGACCGTTCCCTCGGGAAGGGCTGCGAAGGCATCATTCGTCGGTGCAAATACCGTGAATGGCCCGTCGCTTTTCAGGACATCAACAAGATCGGCAGCCGCAACGGCGGCAACCAGGGTCGAGAAGTCCGGATTCGATGACGCGATATCCACGATGTCATTGGTTTCTCCAGTGCCACAAGCGGCAACCAGTGTAGCCAGGCCCAGCGCGGCGGCGGATTTCAATGCAAAACGGCGGTTCATAGTAGTCTCCCTCTTTCGTTCCGTTGGAGTGCGAGCGGGCCGCCGGGCCCGCCCTTTGTTATCCGCCTTAGTTCGGCAGAATGACTTGATCGATGACGTGGATGACGCCATTCGACGCTTCGATATCGGCGCTTACGACGCTGGCACCGTTCACTGTTACGCCGCCTTCCGTCATGATGGTGACATCCGTTCCTTCAACGGTGGCAGCCATCATGTTGTTGGACAGGTCCGTCGACATCACTTTGCCGGGTACAACGTGGTAGGTCAGGATCTGCACGAGCTGGTCCTTGTTCTCGGGCAGCAATAGGCTTTCAACAGTGCCTTCGGGCAGTGCGGAAAACGCCTCGTCCGTCGGCGCGAAAACGGTAAACGGGCCATCGCCCTTCAACGTCTCGACCAGACCGGCGGCCTGGACGGCTGCAACCAAGGTACCGAAGCTGCCAGCGTTGACGGCAGTGTCTACGATGTCCTTCGACTGGCCGCCTGCAAAGCTTGCGGTTGCAATTGCTGTCATTGCGCCAAGTGCAATAAATGTTCTGCGGATCATTGTTCTCTCTCTCCCGTGAGATTGATTGACGCCCCAGCGGCATCACAGCGCGCTACGGCTGTCCGGCGGCGTTGGATCACGGAAGACGGATGTTTTTCGATTTGACTTTTCGACCGGCGGACTAAGCTTTGGATCGCCGCAGATTCAACTCACGGAATCGTTACGGTTGGCCTGACGGGCGATCTGGTAATGCCGTTTGGATGATGCGTAGGCTGGATCGCCGTTTGACGGTGGCCTGGGCTGACAAGCGTATGCGCTGTACTGGGTGCGAAACAGCGGACATTTGTTCCAAACGTAGGAGGATGGACAGAGTGGCAAAGGTATCCAATCGTCTGCGTTGGTCGGATGTGACGCCGAAGTCAGACTATTTGAACAGACGGGATCTTATTGCCGGTGCGGGTGCGGTTGCCGTTGGCGCCATCGCAGGGCCCGCCATGGCCGCGAAACTTGACCATACCAAGAGCGCTTACTCCACCGACGCGCAGCCAAACACGTTCGAGCAGATTACGAACTACAACAACTTCTATGAATTCGGCACCGGCAAGGATGATCCGGCAAAGCACGCCCATCGTCTGACAACGAAGCCCTGGTCGGTCGAGATCGGCGGACTGGTCGACAAGCCCGGGAACTATGACCTGGATGATTTGCTGAATGGCATCGCCTTGGAAGAGCGGATTTACCGGTTCCGCTGCGTCGAAGCCTGGTCGATGGTCATTCCCTGGATCGGTTTTGAGCTCAAGGCGCTTCTGGACAAGGTTGGTGTCAATCCTTCCGCCAAATACGTCTCCTTCGAGACACTTGTGCGTCCCGATGAAATGGTGGGGCAAAATTACCCTTTGCTCGACTGGCCCTATGTCGAAGGTCTTCGGCTTGACGAGGCGATGCATCCGCTGACCATCATGGCCACGGGGCTTTACGGCGAGGAAATGCCAAACCAGAACGGTGCCCCCATCCGTTTGGTGGTGCCTTGGAAGTATGGCTTCAAGTCGATCAAATCGGTGGTGAAGATCGAGCTGACGGAAAGCGAACCGCCCGCCACCTGGAACATCCAGAACCCGCGCGAATACGGTTTCTATTCGAACGTTAACCCGAAGGTTGACCACCCCCGCTGGTCGCAGGCGACCGAACGGGTGATCGGGCAGGGCCTGCTCGCACGGCGTCGGCCGACCCTGATGTTCAACGGATATGCCGACGAGGTCGCCGATCTTTACGCAGGCATGGATCTGACGACCAATTACTAAGCATGACCCTGACCGATAAAATCAATCGGACCGCACGAAAGGTTCCGTCCTGGCCAATCTACGTAGCTGGCACCTTGCCGCTGTTGTGGCTGGTGTTCCTGTTGTTTACCGGCGGACTGGGCGTCGATCCGGTTAAATCGCTGGAGCATCGTTTGGGTGAGATCGGTCTGCAGTTTCTGGTGGCCTCGCTGGCGGTCACGCCGCTTTGTCGCTATGCGCGACTGAACCTCATCAAGTTTCGTCGCGCCATCGGATTGTTGGCCTTCTACTATGTTCTTTTGCACGTGCTTGTCTGGCTCTTGCTCGACATGCAGCTCATATGGTCCGAGATCCTCAAGGATCTCTACAAACGCCCGTATATTTTCATTGGCATGGTTGGCTTTTTGGCGCTGATCCCGCTTGCGCTTACGTCCAACGATTACTCGATCAAGAAGATGGGGGCTGCGGCCTGGCGCAAGCTTCACAAATTGGCGTACCTCGCTGGCATCGCGGGCGCGCTCCATTATATGATGCTGGTCAAAGCCTGGCCGATAGAGCCAATCCTTTACTGTGCCGCCGTTGCTGCCCTGCTGCTCATCAGGGCAGAATGGTCGCTTCAAAGGCGGTTGGCTGCAGCGGCGCAAGCTGCGCAATAAGGGGAAACAACATGCAAAAATTAGTCCTGGCATCACTTTTTGCTGGCAGCCTGGCCTTTCCGGCAGCGGCGGTCGAGACGGCAGCGCAGATTTCGACCCATATGGGCGAGATGGGCGGTCAATTGACCGACAGCACGGGCGGGTCCGTTCTTGAGACGCTGCAGTTTGAACCCTGGCAGATGCTTGAGGAAATGTTCCTGCGGGACGATGTTGTTTTTCTGATGCGTCACGGTCCGACGGATTGGAGCAAGCTTGATGAAAAAGGCGTGCAGCCGACGGACTGCCCCAACCAGCGCATCATGTCTGATGAGGGCCGGGCCGCCATGCGCAACCTCGGCAATATCATGGCGACGAATGACATCCTGCCTTCGCAGATCGTTGTCAGCCAATGGTGCCGGAACCAGCAGACGCTGGAGGAACTGATGGCGGGTGTGGCCGATGTCGACACAGGGATGGCAGAGATTCCGATCGAAACCGATCCGGATCTGAACCTTCTGTTATCGCTGAACGGTGCGCCCAATGTGGTTGGGCTGCGCAAGCGCGTTACGGAATGGGACGGCAATGACGGAAAAGGGCCGCTTCTGCTTATCAGCCACTTTACCAACATCGAAGAGCTGACGACCTTCACCGTCTACGAAGGCGAGATTCTGGTTATCGATCCAAAACGGGAAAACCGCGTGATCGGCTATTTGCGTCTACGCTCGGCATCGCCCGATGTGGGACACTTCAACGTCGAGTAGCTTTCGCTCCGTAAACCCGCGGAAAAAACGACTCTCCGGCGGTCCCGCTGACCGGAGACACCCTAAATCGGCAAATAGAGTCGCGCTTTTGGCTTGAGAATCCGGAAATACCTGCAGAAAAGCGACCAATCGGGCCGTTGTTGCCTGAATAACGATGTCCCGACCGCCCCCTAATTTCCACGCAAAGTACTGATAATAAACATATTTCTAGTAGGATAAAAAAAATTCCTGACAGTCTGAAAAAACCTCTTGCGGTCCTAGGCCGCGAACCGTAAATACCCCTCTACCGACGCGGCGGAGACGCTGCGGCGGGGCACCGGACGGGCAAAGCACACAGCGCGATGCAAGGCCGGGAACAAAAAACAGAGGCATGACGAGGCGGGCGGCGCCAAAAATATTCGGCGCACCGGTTCGATTTTTGTCTCTGCGCTCTTTGAAATTGCTGGTTTCTGAAGAGATATGTGGGCGGTTTGGTTCATTCGATGAACGGAAAACTGCACATATGTCGGCTCACTAGACTTCGGTCGATGATGTGAGTGTCAGCTTCACTGTTTGAGTAGGTTTCGGTTTCCAATGGAGACTGAAGCACATCAAACAGATGACTCATCGGTCCTTAGCCGGGCCGATGGATGTGCAGAGGTTCGAACGTCAAGGATAAGCTGGCAACAGCTTTTCAACTTGAGAGTTTGATCCTGGCTCAGAACGAACGCTGGCGGCAGGCCTAATACATGCAAGTCGAGCGCACCTTCGGGTGAGCGGCGGACGGGTGAGTAACGCGTGGGAACGTGCCCAACTCTGCGGAATAGCCTCTGGAAACGGAGAGTAATACCGCATACGCCCTTCGGTGGAAAGATTTATCGGTGTTGGATCGGCCCGCGTTAGATTAGGTAGTTGGTGGGGTAATGGCCTACCAAGCCTACGATCTATAGCTGGTTTGAGAGGATGATCAGCCACACTGGGACTGAGACACGGCCCAGACTCCTACGGGAGGCAGCAGTAGGGAATCTTAGACAATGGGGGAAACCCTGATCTAGCCATGCCGCGTGAGTGAAGAAGG
>JBCCMQ010000029.1:0-15330 GCA_039026235.1 Pseudomonadota bacterium | reverse complement strand
CCGTCAATCTGGTCATAGGCCTGAAAATCACCGAAATACTTCGTGATCGCAGCCGTCAGCGTCGTCTTGCCGTGGTCAACATGACCAATCGTGCCAATGTTCACATGCGGCTTGTTACGCTCAAACTTTTCCTTTGCCATGCCTGTGGCGCCTCGTCTCATCTTGGGCCGTGACCGGCCCTGTTTCGCATCGCGCGCTCGTTACTGAGTCGGTCCAAAGAAATCAAGGGCCAGAGGCGGCTGTTAGTTTTTGCAGATGCTGCGCAGTGCGGCCCATTCGCTGTCTGACAGAATGGGCTCGGTGGCGGGCGTGAAGCCAGAACCCGCGGCGCGGGCGCTGTCGATACGGTCGCTGAGTTGCGGGTGGGACAAAAACGGCGCCATGAGGCTGTTCGCATCGCCGTGTTCGGCCTGTAACCTTTCGAACATGGTTGCCAGCGCATCCGGTCGATACCCCGCCTGCATCATGAGCCGTTGTGCATAGGCGTCCGCGCCCGTCTCAAGTGCCTGCGAATACTGGGCATTCAGGTACTGCTCGGTCAGCAACACGACCACGGTGCCCCCGGCGAAATCACCAAAGATCATGGCTAGAATTCCTGCGCTGCCCGCCGTGCGCAGCGCCGCCCGTGTGGGGTCGCGTTTGGCCACATGCCCGATTTCATGGGCCAGCACAGCGGCGACCTCTTCCGGGGCTTCGGCGGCCTCAATCAGACCGCGCATCAGGACAACCTTGCCACCCGGGACGGCGAACGCGTTGATCATATCATGATCCATCACCCGAACAGACAGATCATAGGGCAGCTCTTCAGACGCCGTTAGGACGGCTTGCATCTTGCGCAGCGCCGCCAGCCCATCGGGCGACCGACAGGCCAACGTGCCGCCGCCTCCGAGCACGGTCTCGATGTGACCGACCACAAGCTCGCCAAAGGCCGCTTCGCTTTCTGGCGGGATATACTCCGCCAGTTCATCGGCGAGACCGGGAATGATGAAGAAGTACAAGATCCCCAACGCCGCCACGGCGCCGAGCCCCCAGGTCACAAGGCGCCGAACCTGCGAGCGTGCCACTACTGGTTTGTTCAGGGCAGGACACTTTGCGCGAATTTCGGCAATTTGATCCGACCCCATGACCACAAGCCGTGCATCGCTGTTGACCCGGAAAAGAACCAAGGCCTTGTCCCAGCCGTGATCAAGCTGTTCGCGCACCTCTTCAAGCGGCCATCGGACTTGGTCCGCACCGGTTTCCAAGATCAGAAGAATGTCGTTCTGCACAGCCACCTGAACGGCGTGACGTTGCGCGCTTTCACCATCATGGAAGACGGCCTCCAGTGCATTGTCCAAAGCGACCGGATTAGAAGGCACCGCCCACATCCAATGCGTCTGCAAGTCCGTCTGCATCGACCTGATCTTGCTCCGCGCGCTGCCGGATCTCGTCGAGACCTTCCGGGTTCAGGACGGCTGTCTGTTCGACGATAATCCGGGTTATGGGCTGGGTCAGAAAGACCTTGACCAGAGCCCCAAAAAGCACCGCGATAACCAGACCGGAAAGCGCTGTCACGACCGCACCGATCGGCGCAATTTCAAAGCGCTCACCAGCCTGAAGAGCCGCGGGGTCAATGCCAAGGGTCATCGCTGAAAGCGCAATCAGAGCGCCCGACAGCAAGGCCCCAACCACGCCGGTCAGGATCAGACCCGAAAGAACCTTCATGACAATTTCGGCCGTGCTTGGCACGGCGCCAAAACGGACGTCAGCACCAAGCGTCGAATTTTCTAAGATGGTGATGTAGCTTTGAACCTTGTAGTGCACGATCCCGATCAACAGCCAGACATATCCCACGCCGATACCGATGCCGAAAACCGGCGTGACGACGCCCATCAGCACCAGTGAGATCGCCATTATCGCAACGCCCAGAAGACTGTGCTTCATGGCTGGAAAAAGATAGAACCAGCCACCCTCCATCTGGAACTTCGCATCCCCGTACCAGGTACGGTCCATCTGGTACTTGGCGAGATACCAGGTTTGCCTTGGAAGGAGCAGGCCGAAGGTGATGCCGGTAACGAAGGAATGGCCGACTGCCTTGATCATGAAAGAAAACGCCCCCGGCTCCATCCCGAAACGCAGGCCGCGCCAACGTGTGCGCGATAGTTTGTAACGGCGCGCCCGGTAGCGGGCGATCCAAATAAGCGGGGCGATGAAAAAAACCGATGAATAGGCAAAAGACAGCCTTACGGCCATTTCCTGTTCCGACAGGTCAGACGCAAAGAGCGACAGGCCGAAATAGAACAGGATAAGTTGCATAAGTCCCAGAAAAACCGCCAGAACAACAATCGCGAACAGAAAACCCAGAAGCTTTTCAAGACCGGTGCCGGTGTACTCGAATGGATCGCCACCCGGCGATGTGGCCGACCAAACGTAGCGGCGGACCCGTGTACGAGCCCAGAAGCGGTAAAGACCAAGCGTCAGCACAGTCAAAAGAGATGTTTGCATGACAAGCAAAAAGAAGCCTATCGGGCTGCCGGTATAGCGGCCGGTCATGGGGTCAAATGTATCGCTCATTGACGCGTCCCGGGTCGTGCGGTTCGCTTTGAACTATTTTACAAATGTGGAACGATCATGGCCGAATGAGGCTAATTGTTGAACTTATTGCTCTTCGGAAATCCGTGGGGCGGCCGTTTTCCAGCCCCGGCGCGGCGGCCAAGCCATTGGCTCAGATCCTTCTCGGTGCGGATCTTCCCGCCTGCCATGGGCCAACTCAGACCCTCGTCGAGCGTGAATGTGGCGATGTCGCTCAGCCCGCCGTCCAGTTCCAGCGCGCCCTGCTTGCCGCGCGCCATATTGTACTTTTGCATGCGAACACCTTTGCCACGCGTCATCTCTGGCAACTCAACGATCGGGAAAATGAGCAGTTTCGCGTTCTGGCTTATGACGGCAACATGATCGCCCTGAACAGAGACACAGGCCACCGCGCGCACGTCGTCGCGTGTATTCAGAACCTGTTTTCCGGCGCGTGTCTGGGCCACGACCTCTGGCTCACCGACAATAAAACCGTCGCCCGCAGAACTGGCCACCAAAAGGCGTCCGTTGGGCGCATGAACCTTAAGCGCGACGATATCGACCTCGTTTGCCATTTCGACCATCAGCCGCACCGGTTCGCCCATGCCGCGCCCACCGGGCAGGTTTGCGACATTGAGCGTATAAAATCGTCCGTTGGTACCAAACAGAATGAGTTTGTCCGTCGTCTCGGCGTGAAAGACAAAACGCGGGGCGTCTCCGTCTCGGTATTTGAGCGGGCTGTCGAGGTCGATGTGTCCCTTCATGGATCGGATCCAGCCCATTTGCGAACAGACAATGGTGACTGGCTCGCGTTCGATCAGGGCTTCTGGCGGTACCTCGGCAATCTCGACCGCATCATCAAAGCCAGTACGCCGCGCGCCACCTTCGTAGTCTTTGCCGAACGCCTTGCGCGTTTCGCGGATCTGATCCGAGATACGCGCCCATTGCAGGCCCTCATCCGCCAGAAGGTCGTCCAGATCGGCGCGTTCACTCATCAGCACGTCCCGTTCACGGGTCAGTTCTAGCTCTTCCAAGCGGCGCAGGCTTCTGAGGCGCATATTGAGGATCGCTTCAGCCTGAACATCGCTTAACTCACCGGTGCCCGGCGCCGGCGCAACGTAGTCGTCCTGCGAGGTCGCGCGCACGTGCGACTTGCTCCAGTCCTCGGCCATCAGAGCTTCTTTCGGATCGTCATCATAGCGGATTATGTCAATGACCCGGTCGAGGTTCAGAAACGCCACCAGCAGACCCTCAAGCACCTCAAGACGGTGGTCGATTTTGGCCATACGATGAAGCGAACGTCGCTTTAGCACGTCGCGGCGATGGTTCAGCCACGCCAGTAGCACTTCGCGCATGCTCGACACTTTAGGCGTGCGCCCATCGATCAGCACGTTCAGGTTCAGGCTAAATCGGGTCTCAAGATCGGACTGCCGGAACAGCATGCCCATCAGCATATCCGGATCGACATTCTTGGACCGCGGCTCCAGAACAATGCGGATGTCGTCGGCGCTTTCGTCCCGGACGTCGCCCAGGATCGGCACTTTCTTGTTTTGGATCACTTCAGCCAGCTTCTCAATCAGCTTGGATTTTTGGACCTGATAGGGGATTTCGGTGACAACGATCTGCCATTGGCCGCGTCCAAGATCTTCGCGTTCAAAGCGCGCGCGCAGCCGGAAGGATCCGCGTCCTGTGCGATAGGCCTCAATGATATTCTCCCGCGGCTCTACAATGATGCCGCCGGTTGGAAAATCGGGACCCAAAACAAACTCGGTCAGCTTCGACGCAGACGCATTCGGATGCTTGATCAAATGCAGGCAGGCACTGCACAACTCCACGATGTTGTGCGGCGGGATGTTAGTGGCCATGCCCACCGCGATGCCCGAGGCACCATTTGCCAGCAGATTGGGAAATGACGCAGGCAGCACAACGGGCTCTTGCAGAGTGCCATCATAGTTTTCGCGAAAATCAACTGCATCTTCGTTCAGCCCCTCAAGCAGCGCCTCGGCAGCTTGGGTCATGCGCGCTTCGGTATAGCGACTGGCGGCTGGGTTATCGCCATCCACGTTGCCAAAGTTGCCCTGACCATCGACCAGGGGATAGCGCACGTTGAAATCCTGGGCGAGCCTGGCCATCGCGTCGTAGATCGCCGCGTCCCCGTGGGGATGGTAGTTGCCCATCACATCGCCCGAGATCTTGGCCGATTTCCGGAAACCACCGCCTGAATTCAGTCTAAGTTCGCGCATTGCGAACAGAATGCGGCGATGCACCGGCTTCAACCCATCCCGCGCATCGGGAAGTGCGCGGTGCATGATTGTTGACAGCGCATAGGTCAAATACCGTTCGCCAATCGCCCTGCTTAGCGTTTCAGCGACATTTTTTGGGAAGGTATTGGGGTCGTCCGTCAAATCAGCCATAGATCATGTGTAATCGCCCAAGGGGCGTGGGGTCCAGTGGCAAAGAAGAAAGGCGCAGCATGTCGGAGAAATCAGTCCTGATAAGCGGCTGTTCCAGCGGCATCGGCTATGACGCTGCCCATCATATGAGGCGCGCGGGCTGGAGGGTCTTTGCGACCTGCCGAAAACAGGCGGACTGTGACCGCCTGGCCGACGAAGGGCTTGAGAGTTTCCGTTTGGACTATGACGACGAGCCGTCGATCCTGGCCGCTGTTGAAGAAGCCACCCGACGTACCGGAGGCACACTTCATGCCGTGTTCAACAACGGTGCCTATGCCGTCCCAGGGCTTGTTGAAGACCTGCCAACCGATGCGCTGCGGGCGATATTTGATACCAACGTCTTCGGCTATCATACGCTGGCCCGCGCGGTCATCCCGATCATGCGCGACCAGGGCCACGGCCGCATCGTGAATTGTTCGTCGGTTCTTGGATTTGTCACGTTGAAATGGCGCGGAGCCTATCAGGCGAGCAAGTTCGCGCTTGAAGGTCTGACCGATACACTGCGCTTGGAACTGGACAAGGACAAGATCCACGTGATCCTGATCGAACCCGGCCCGATCACATCGGACATCCGCAAGAACTCGGCGCCGCACTTTGAGAAGTGGATCGATTGGAAAGCCAGCCACCGTGCCCGAGACTATGAAGCCCGGTTCCTGCCAAGGCTCTATGGCCCCACGTCCAAGGATCGTTTCGAATTGCCCGCCAGCGCCGTTTCTACCAAACTCGAGACGGCACTGAGCGTACCCAGCCCCCGGGCCCGATACAGGGTCACGACGCCCACGTATATGATGGCCGTGCTGAAGCGCCTTCTGCCGACGCGCGCGATGGATTGGGTGCTGTCGCGCGCCTGAGACGCAGATTTAGGTTCGCTTTTTCGAGAGCAACCGCTAAGTCGCGCGGAACAAGGAGCG
The DNA here is from genome assembly GCA_039026235.1 of Pseudomonadota bacterium. Classification (GTDB taxonomy): domain Bacteria; phylum Pseudomonadota; class Alphaproteobacteria; order Rhodobacterales; family Rhodobacteraceae; genus JBCCMQ01. The sequence goes on along the minus strand of JBCCMQ010000029.1, from coordinate 9,416 downwards.
CCCATGGCCGATGATCCGCTTTTCATTGTTGTCGCAATTTCCACGCTGGTGGTTCTAGGTATTCTCATGGTCGGTATCGGCGGCTTCGCCCGGGGCGGCGACTTTAACAAGAAGCATGCGAACCGGATCATGCGCTACCGCATCGCAGCCCAGTTCGTCGCGGTCATCCTGATCCTGCTTTTTGTCTTTCTGCGCCAGAACGGAGGCTAAGCAATGGTTGTCCTGAACAAAATCTACACGCGGACAGGCGACGGAGGTGAAACCGCCCTGGGAAATGGCGCACGGATTGCCAAATATGCCGTCAGAGTGAACGCCTACGGCACCGTTGACGAACTGAATGCAACCGTTGGTCTGGCGCGGCTGCACGCCCAAGGCGAATTCGACGCGCTTCTGGCCCTGATCCAGAATGATTTATTCGACCTTGGCGCAGACCTCTGCCGGCCGGACATGGCCCGCGACGCCGAGGCCGAATACGCTCCGCTGCGGATGACTGACACCCAGGTCGACCGCTTGGAAAGTGAAATCGACGATATGAACGCCAAGCTCGAACAGCTGCGGTCCTTCGTATTGCCGGGTGGATCGAGCCTGGCGGCGCACCTACATCTCTGTAGGACCGTGGGACGCCGCACCGAACGCCTAACCGTGGAACTGGCATCGCTTGAAGCGATCAACACGGCAGCCGTCAAATACCTGAACCGATTGTCGGACTGGTTCTTTGTCGCGTCGCGGATTGCCAATGACAACGGCGCCGACGACGTCCTTTGGGTGCCTGGCGCAAACCGCTGACACGCCCTCGTTTGGGGCTGCACCCACAATCGGTCGCAGCCTAAGACGAAAAAACGCGGCGTCGCCAAGCGATGGCGCGTCGATTTTGCACTGTCTTGGGGTCTCTGAAACAGCTATGGGAACCCGCAGCTAGACGCGAACAAAGACATCGGCGCGGCACGACTGCCGCACCACAACCGAGGAGAAACGTGCCCATGAAGGTGCTCGTGCCTGTAAAACGCGTGATCGACTACAACGTGAAAGTCCGGGTTAAGGCGGACGGAAGCGGCGTCGATCTGGCAAACGTCAAAATGTCGATGAACCCTTTTGACGAGATTGCCGTTGAGGAAGCCATTCGGCTGAAGGAAGCCGGAAAGGCCGACGAAGTGGTTGCGGTGTCGATCGGTGTCAAGCAATCGCAGGAAACGCTCCGGACAGCCTTGGCCATGGGCGCGGACCGCGCAATCCTGGTCGTTGCGACCGATGATGTTCACGAGGATATCGAACCTTTGGCTGTCGCGAAGATACTGAAGGGCGTGATCGATGAAGAACAGCCCGGGCTGATCATTTGCGGCAAACAGGCCATCGACAACGATATGAACGCGACGGGCCAGATGCTTTCGGCACTGCTGGGCTGGAGCCAGGCGACATTTGCGTCGAAACTTACCGTGGAAGGCGATGCGGCGGTCGTCACCCGCGAGGTCGACGGCGGCTTGCAGACCATCAAGGTCAAGATGCCTGCGATCGTGACGGTTGACCTGCGCCTGAACGAGCCACGTTATGCTTCGCTGCCCAATATCATGAAGGCAAAGCGTAAACCGCTGGAGGAAAAGGCGCCTTCGGATTACGGCGTCGATGTCACGCCGCGCCTGACGGTGATCAAGACAACTGAGCCCGAAGCGCGCAAAGCGGGCGTGCGTGTGGGCTCAGTTGACGAGCTGATGCAGAAACTAAAAGACGAAGCTGGGGTGATCTGATGGCTGTACTTCTTCTGGGTGAAGTTACTGACGGCGCGCTGGCGCTTGATGCAACTTCCAAGGCCGTGACCGCAGCAAAGGCTCTTGGCGACGTGACGGTTCTGTGTGCAGGCGCGTCTGCCGCCGCCGCAGGCGCGGAAGCTGCCAAGATCGACGGCGTCTCGAAGGTCTTGGTTGCCGAGGATGCAAGCCTTGGCCACCGCTTGGCGGAGCCGACCGCAGCGCTGATCGTGTCGCTCGCCGATGCTTATGAGCATATCGTCGCGCCAGCCACCACCGACGCCAAGAACATCCTTCCGCGTGTGGCCGCGCTATTGGACGTCATGGTGATTTCCGACATCTCTGGGATCGTGGATGGAGTGACGTTTGAACGCCCGATATACGCCGGCAACGCGATCCAGACAGTAAAATCGACCGATGCGAAAAAGGTGATCTCGGTGCGCACGGCAACCTTCGATGCCGCCGCCGAGGGCGCCTCAGCCGCGACCGTCGAGACTATTGGCGCTGCCTCCGACCCTGACCTGAGCGAATGGGTCGAAGACGCCGTCGCCGAAAGCGACCGTCCCGAGCTGACCAGCGCGGGGATTGTCGTCTCTGGCGGACGCGGCGTTGGATCCGAAGAGCAGTTCGAGATCATCGAGAAACTGGCGGACAAACTGGGCGCCGCTGTCGGAGCAAGCCGTGCGGCGGTCGATTCAGGCTATGCACCGAACGATTGGCAGGTCGGCCAGACCGGAAAGGTCGTCGCGCCCGATCTTTATGTCGCTGTAGGCATTTCCGGCGCCATTCAGCACCTGGCCGGAATGAAAGACTCCAAGGTGATCGTGGCAATCAACAAGGACGAAGAAGCACCGATATTTCAGGTGGCCGACTACGGACTTGTGGCCGACCTTTTCGATGCCGTTCCGGAACTGATCGACAAGATCTGACCGACTGTCATTCCGACAATCCTGTGGCCCGCGGTTGCGCGGGCCCCTTGCCACTGCGGGCCTGCAAAACGGGCCGCAGGGCTGCGGCCAGAGCGTTTGCCGCCTGGGCATGGGTGTGCTCACCAAACAATCCGGGGCCAAAAAGCCTTCCGCCCGGCGCCGTAAAGGGATTGCCGACAAAGGTGCTGTCGTCTGCCGCCGGACATACGCATTCGATCACCTGAACGGCCAAGGGCCGGATCTGTTCGATCATCGGACGGTTGATCAAACCCGGTGCTGCGGTGGCCGCCGCAGGCAAATCGGTGGGGCCTGCTCCGGGGGCCGCAGGCGCTTTGTCGGCCAGCCAAAACAGAACAACGGGCAAATCTATCCGACCGATCAGGGATTTCATGCGGGTGACCCAAGCCTGGCGCACAGCGCCGATCATATCCTCGAAGGCGGCAGTATTTGCCCGCCTCAGCTGGCGCAGCAGATGCCCCGTAAAGTGCACGTCGGCCAGATCGACGCCCGCGAACAGACAACGCAAACGATCGCTCGCTGACAGGAAACGGTCATTTCGCCGGGGATGAACGTCATAGAAAGCATTCGATGTGTTCTGGGCCCCCATGATCTGAATCACAACGACTTGCGCCCGGTTGCAGACCTCATCGACCACGGGGTCGCGAAAGAATGCCTCGGGCCCCGCATGCATGCAGCCAAGGTTGACAACCGGTCTTTCCAGCTCCTGCTCAAGCAGCATCGGATAGGGCCGATCGATAAAGCGGCCAAAGGTTTCCGACCCGCCAAGAACGGCAATGGCAATATCGTCAATCTGTTGTGCCGGACCCCGAAAAGTATGACGGCTGGAACCATACCGGCAAAGCCGATAGTCCAGGCCGTCCACGACCTCTTGAAACGCCATGCCTGGCCCCTCTTATCTCACCCGCGATCAGTCTCGCCAAAAAGCCTTTCCGAAGCCCTAACGCTTTCGCGGGTCGTTGCCCCGGCCCGTCCGCACGCCCTTGCAGAGGACTGGACCGCGTGCCAAACCTCCGGTGTCGCTCCGTCGTACTTTGGAGGCCGGGATGGAAATTCAAAGCGTTGGCGTCATCGGCGCAGGCCAGATGGGCAATGGCATCGCTCATGTTATGGCTTTGGCCGGATATGACGTTCTGCTGAACGACGTCGGCCAAGAGCAACTGGACGAGGCCATCGGCTTGATCGGACGCAATCTGGACCGTCAGGTTGGCCGGGGGCGCATCGGCGAAGATGAACGACAGGCAGCGGTAGCGCGCATCCAGACCACGCTTAGACTGCCGGACCTTGGTCAGTCGGATCTGGTCATCGAAGCGGCCACTGAGCGTGAAACCGTCAAATCAGCGATATTCGAAGACCTGGTTCCGCACCTGAAACCGACGACGATCCTGACCTCGAACACCTCATCGATCTCGATCACCCGCCTGGCGAGCCGAACCGACCGACCCGAAAAATTCATGGGCTTTCATTTCATGAACCCGGTTCCAGTCATGCAATTGGTCGAATTGATCCGCGGTATCGCCACCGATGAAGAGACCTTTGCCGCCTGCCTTGCTGTCGTGGAAAAGCTGGGCAAGACGGCCGCTTCGGCCGAAGATTTTCCTGCCTTCATCGTCAACCGCATCCTGATGCCGATGATCAACGAGGCGGTGTACACGCTTTACGAAGGCGTCGGAAATGTCGCGTCCATCGACAGCGCCATGAAGCTGGGGACAAATCATCCGATGGGTCCGCTAGAGCTCGCGGATTTCATCGGCCTCGACACCTGCCTGGCAATCATGAATGTTCTTCACGACGGGCTGGCGGACACCAAGTATCGCCCCTGTCCGCTGCTGACCAAATACGTAGAAGCCGGTTGGTTGGGTCGGAAGGCACAGCGCGGGTTTTACGACTATCGGGGAGACGTGCCGGTTCCGACCCGCTAGGCGACGTCCTGTCTGGAGGCGAGCTCGAGCGTGTGCTCGCGCAGCCAGGCCACAAAACCGCGGGGATTGCTTTTCCATGCGGCGCATTCCGAAGGCGCGATCGCGTTACCGACAACAGGCGCCTGGGGCTTGTTCAGCGCGTGGACAACCTCGTGGATCAAAAGACCCTGCCGAACCGTTGCCGAGAACTGATTGGCGACCTGGTACCAGCGCGAATTGGATCCTGGAAAGAATATCGGAACCACGGTGGCGCCGCTTCGCTGGATCATCTTCGCGGTGAAAGGGTTCCAGTCACGTTCGATGACCGGACCAAAGGCAGTATCGCTTGAAGCCACCACGCCGGATGGGAAAAGCACGATGACGCCGCCGTCCTTCAGATGATCCATGGCGCTTTGGCGCATCTCAAGGTTCTTCTTCAGGGCGTCGTCTTCGTGGGGAAACGGCACCGGGATCATAAACTGGTTGATCTCTTCAATTCCGGTCAAAAGGGACCGGGTCAAGATCTTATAGTCCTCGCGCACCCGCCCGATCAGGTCGGCCAAAACCATGCCGTCCACAAGCCCGTGGGGGTGATTGGCCACGACAACGACCGGCCCCTTGGCCGGCAGTCGACGGATCTGAGCTTCGGGGGTGTCAAGCCGAATACCCATGAGATCCAGACTGTCGCGCCAGAACTGCTGACCGCCCACGACCCCTTGGCGTTCAAATTTGCGGATAAGCCGCAGAAGCGTCATCTTGCCGGTGACCCACTCCATCGAGCGGATAACGCGCGCCTGCCAAGGATTGGTAAATGTCGTCGCGTAGGACAGTTTTCGTTTGTCGTAAGGGACATAGTCGTCCTGGGGCGCCGCATGGGCGAGATTTGTATGCTGATAACTGTCTACCAACGCGTCCCGTCCATTCTTCCATCCGGTCTGCGCCGGATCATAGTTCCTCGCCAAAGCCGTCCGATATCAGGTGCTCAAGCGCGTTTGCCAGCCCATCTGCATCAGGACCAACGGTTTCGACCTCAATAGTTGTTCCTTTCGAGGCTGCCAACATCAAAAGGCCCATTATACTGTCGCCGGTTGCGTCGAGACCATCCTTACGCACGAATGCATCGGCCTTAAAACTCTCGACCACCTCGACAAGTTTGGCCGAGGCCCGCGCATGCAGGCCCTTTTCATTGACGATCTTGAGATGCCTTAAAGTGCGTTCAGCCATAGCAAACGGTACGTGTCTAGCCACACAGATCGCAGTGTACTGGCCACGCTAGGCTTCGCTGGCGTCCATGACGTCGATGTATTTCCGACCAGCCGCCAAAGCCGCGGTCACTGCTTCCGGTACCGTTTTGCGTCTGCATTTGGCGAGTTTTATCAGCATCGGAAGGTTCGCACCATAGAGGATCTTGCGGTTGGCCGCGTTGCAGGCCGGCAGCGACAGATTGGACGGCGAGCCGCCAAACATATCCGTTACCACCACAACGCCGTCGCCGTCATCGACAGCATCCGCGGCGTCGCAGATCTCGGCCTGTTTGCTAGAGCGGTCATAGTCGGGGCGAATGGAAATCGCCCGGATACCCTGCTGGTGTCCGACGACATGCTCCACGGCTGACAAATACTCAGTTGCCAGTCCACCGTGTGCTACAATTACAATACCAATCACGCTTTTTCACCCACGCGCTGCGACGTCGCCGCACCTATTCCCCGTTCCAGTTCCCGATGTCTTTTAGACACCTGCCATCCCGCCTGTGCAAGCCTGACCGCCACGGCCTCGGTCAGGGCGACGGACCGATGTTTGCCACCGGTGCATCCAAAGCCCAGCGCGAAATGCGCCTTACCCTCCGCCATATAAGCAGGCAGAAGGCTTTCGACCAGTTCCGTGACGCGACGAAAAAACGCAGCATAGTTAGGGTCTGACGCAACGTAAGCGGCGACCTCTTCCCTGCGACCGTCAAGCGCCCGCAAATCAGGTTGCCAGTGCGGGTTCGCCAGAAACCGGCAGTCCAGCACCATATCAATGCCCCGTGGCACGCCGCGCTTGTAGGAAAAAGAGTGCAGAGAAACGGATAATTGTTGCGCCGTCCCCAACCCGAACCAACGCGACATCTCGGCACGAAGGTCGTGCGGGGTCATGGCAGAAGTGTCGATCAGCACTTCGGCGAAATCTCGAACACCTTCCAGAAGGTGCTTTTCGCGCGCTATGCCTTCCGAAGGCGGTTCTTCCGGCGCCAGGGGGTGGCGCCGACGAGTTTCCGAATACCGCCGGATCAGAACGTCGGTATCGCAGTCCAGATACAAGAGCTCCGATTGGAAGGCGGCAGTGGCGGCAAGACCTTCCAAAGCCTCGGTCAGCGCATCGACGCTGAAGTCGCGGTTGCGCACATCGACACCCAGAGCCAGGGGCCGGTCCAGGCCGGTACCGTCGATCAAACGGGGCAGCATGGACAAAGGCATGTTGTCGATGACTTCGAACCCCAGATCCTCCAGCACGTTGATAGCCGTCGAGCGGCCGGCACCGCTCGGCCCTGTAACCACGATCAGGCGGCTTGGGATGTCATGGCCCTTCAACGACTCAGGGTCGAAGTCACTCATCGGCGTCTCCTTGACCTGACATATAAAGGAACAAAGCCGCCGGAAAAGCTGCACCCGCGAAATTTTGAAATCGGCGGAGCCTCTGTGATAATATGGTTGTGAACTCCGGCTCTGGAAGACGCTCGGAACTCAAAGATTTAAGGTCAACCAACGCCCTTAGCGGAACGAAGGGCTTAACAGGCAGGCGAAGAATACCGACGCCACGGGCCTCGATCTGACCTTCGATTGCTGCAGGTGCGAAGGCCTCGACGCCCTGCGAACTCGTCCGCAAGCAAGTGCGGTCATCGGCCACAAGGCTGGCGCCGAGCGCAATAAGCTGAAGTGCCAGAGACGATTTGCCGCTGCCCGATTTACCAATGATGAGAAGACCGCGCCCGTGGATTGCTACGCAGCTTGCTTGGGCCATCCAGCCTGAACCATCGGGAAGCGGGGACAAGGACAGTTCGGGTTCGTGTGCCACCCCGACGCGACCTTTCTAGACTGGCAAACCTACCACAAAGCGCGCACCGAGCGGGTCCGACATCAAATCGGCGTCGGTCGGGCGGATGTTTTCGGCCCAGATGACACCGCTATGTGCCTCAACAATCTGCTTTGAGATCGCCAGACCAAGGCCCGAATGGTCGCCGAACTGGCGCTCGGGGCGTTCGGAGTAGAAGCGGTTGAAGATCTTGGTCAGCGCTTCCTGCGGGATGCCCGGCCCGGTGTCCTCGATCACGATCAGCACGCGGTTTTCGCGGCAGCGCGCCCACACGCGCACAGCATCTCCATCTTCGCAGAAGGAAATGGCGTTGGTGATCAGGTTGACAAAAACCTGTGCCAAACGGGCCTCGAGACCCAGGATAAAAATCGGCTGCGACGGCAGGTCGGTAATGAAATCGATGCCCTTGGTCGTGGCCTCCTGGCTGAGGTATTCGCTCAGATTGCGCAGGGTCTTTAGCACGTCGAACGGCTCTTCCTCTTCCTTGACGAGTTCACTGTCGAGCCGCGACGCATTCGAGATGTCCGATACAAGCCTATCCAGGCGGCGCACATCATGCTCGATCACATCAAGCAGTTTCGCACGCTGTTCATCCTTTTTAGCGACCCGCAGGGTGCCGATTGCCGAACGGAGGGATGCCAGCGGGTTCTTGATCTCATGGGCCACATCGGCAGCGAACTGTTCATTCGCATCGATCCGTTCGTAAAGCGCGCCGACCATACCGCGCATGGCGCCGGACAGGCGTCCGATCTCATCCGGACGCGCGGTCAGATCAGGGATGCGGACCCGGCTGGGCGCGACCTTGCGGGCGTTTTTGTCCTGACCCAGTTCGGCCGCCGCGGCGAGATCCCTGAGCGGGTTTGCAATCGTGCTGGCCAGAACAAGGGACAGACCGATGGACACCAGGATGGCCACCACGAACATTTGCAGGACCTGCTCGCGTTCTACCCGTACCAACTGATCGATTTCGCCGGCAGCTGTCGCCAGGGCGACAACACCGATCGGGCGGTTGTTCTGGGCAATGACATTCGCCGCCGAAAAAATGAGGTTCCCGTCAACATCTCGATTGATAGAGACCTGGGGGCCGTCCCGTAACGCCGAAAGAACCAGTGACCGCGCCTGATCTTCGGTGGAAAGTTGAAGTGAACTGTCACTCAGCGTCAAAAGGCCAGCGGCCGCATCCCAAATCGAATTTAGGAAGTCGGTGATCACTGTGCTGGTGTTTGGCGGCGCCTCTGGCAAACGGTCGTCGCCTTCGGGACCGACCCGGTAGGCAACAAGATTGCCCCTTGGATCAAACACGAAAAGCTCAACCCCCGGCCGCAAATCGAGCGCGCTTAAGGTTTTTTCAACGTTTATGCCATCACCCGATGCCAGGTTAACCGGCAGGCCATCGGGCAGCTGCGCCTCGAATATGTTCGACGTCAGGCGCGCTTCGACCACCAGCGCATTTTCGCGCTGAAGCACCAGCGTTTCGCGGAATGGATTTAGATAAAGCACCCCCGCGACAAGGACGATCATCGCGAGCAGATTGAAGGTAATGATCTTGCGGGCGAGCGGGGACCGATTGAGCGAAATAAGACTGCGCCGCGAACGCGTTGCGCGCAGCTCAGTCTCAGCAACGGCCTCGGGTTGTACCCAGTCTTCGCCAAGTACGACGTCGCTGCGGCCAGCCCCCGGATCGTTGACGTCTATTCCCGACGTCAGTGTCATTCCTCGTTGTATCTGTACCCTATGCCGTAAAGCGTCTCGAT
>JBCCMQ010000028.1:0-16712 GCA_039026235.1 Pseudomonadota bacterium | reverse complement strand
TGCTCTCAATACCGTCCGCGTTAACTTGAATTGATGCATGATCGTTCTCCCGTTGGTCCGACTCGCTGACATGAAGTCACATAACCAGCGTACCACATCGCCTTTCAGGTTGAACGGTGGTTACATCTTTATCGAATTCGAAAGAATGTCCGCTTTGTCCCGCAAAGCCGACTCCGTTCCAACCGAATCCAGCCGTTTCGCGCCCCACTGCGGCGGAGTAAACTTCACCGGATGCTGACTAAAGACCAGCCCGCGAATGTGACCACCGGGCGCTGTTATCGTAGCTTCCGGAGGCTGCGCGCGCGCCAAGGCGGTGGCCTTTTCCAACTGCGGCGACGCACGACACAGACCCGGGGCGCCATGAATCGCGCTTTGAGGGGCTGCTTCGGGCCCAATTTTGACCACTGCTGCGTTATGAATGGGTGGCGGCTTTGGCAGACCGATCTCTCGTTATCGCGCCCTTTTGGACATTGATCCTGCACAATCGGCTCTAGACCCTGTGTGCCCGGACCGCCGCGCCTCGAATGCTTTGCGTATTGCTTCTTTGGTTTAGCGAAGAAGATAGAATGATGAGCACTGGAAGCCTTGTACGCATAACAGCAAGTGATTGCCCGCGCCGTCGCAGGCGCGGGGTTCGCTCCAAGCCCGGGTCAATTCCTGACCAGTGGAACTTGTAGGGCCGTCGGACGTGCTTCCGGTGCACTGAGCCCCGACCCATCATTTGGGCGGGCCCCGAAGAAGAGCATTTCTTCACGAACAAGTACGATTTCGTGCTCCGTGATGGGGAATGCCATGCCCAGCGGGGCGCAGCCCGTTTCAGTGACGTCTTGGCGGGCACCGATGCTCCAAACCTTCGCGCCACATGTTGCCGAACTTAGGAACCCGACGGCGCTTTCGTGAAATGTCTCGATCTCAGCAGTTTCGATTGTAAAATTTGCGGAATTGGCGCCACCGATGCTGTCACTCGCGCCCAAATCCTCCCAAGGGCCGGCGGCGTGGAACGTCATGAAGGAGTCTTCGCATCCGGGGCCTGTGAAGAAGGCAAAGGAACCCGACCAAGTTCCATTGTCATCGATTGTAATGTCGCGAGTAAGATGCTGATCGCCGGGGCGCAACTCGCAGGCAAGCGATGTCCAACGGCCAACGGGACTGTCCGCAGTAGCAGCAGAGGCGCCGACGGCAAAGGTGAACGCAAGTAATGTTTGTTTGAACATGGGGTGTCTCCATCGGTTTGATGGAGGGACATTGCCTTGCGTTTTCCATAGGAAAAAATACAATATTAATATATATTACATCGGAAAATGCTATGTCCTTGCCCCCTTTATCCCTGACGAAACTAATCACATTGCGCAGCTTGCTGGAAACGGAAAGCGTGAGCGAAACAGCGCGCCTTCTCAGCAGGGCACAACCCTCTGTAACGGCGACTTTAGGGGAGTTGCGAGAGCACTACAGCGACAAGCTTTTGGTGCGTGACGGTGCCCGCATGCGCCGTTCAGCCTTTGGCCAAACGCTTCTGCCTCTATTGAACGCATTTGCCGGTGAGGCAGACGATCTTCTCAGTCTTCGCCCAGATTTCGACCCGAAGAAAGACAAGCGCCAGTTTCGCCTAGCGGCCACGGATTATCAGGCGGCTCTGATATCCGACCGGATTAGCCAGATGCTGCGGGACGCGCCTGGTATCGAATTGGATATCCGGCCATCGGGCCCGGCGGATCAGGCAGTAAGGTCTGGGCTGGCGAACCTTGCGCTCCATTCGGGGTCTGAGCCGCCCGCCGAGTTGAGGCCCCATCTTTTGAGCCAGGATGAATTCTGCGTTCTCTACGACCCGCGCGTCAGCAATCCTCCGCGCAGCATTGAAGACTTCGCTGCAAGAGAGTTCATTCAGGCTTCTCCCAGCGGAGCAAAGGGTGGTGCGGTCGACGATGCGCTCGCCAGGCAAGGCCTGGCCCGGCAAGTTCGCGCGACAGTGGCCCCCTTGTCGCTGGCGGCAAAGCTGATTGCCGGATCGACATTCATCACCGTTTTGCCAAACAGCTTGGTGTCCTCGTTGGAGTCATGGGAGCTAAGAACTGCGCCTTTGCCGTTTGAGATGGAGGGGATTAGCACTTGGATCATCAGATCTCGGCGCTCAGCAGGCGACAAAGCGATCGACTGGATCGTGATGATGCTTTAATCGAATCGGTGACAAAGGCAAAGACGTCGCAGGGCCCACTAAGCTGGCATTAGAAACGGAACTCTTGATGGCACTTCCGTCCGGCCTGCCGCGTTTGGTCCGGGCTGCGTCGACGGCCAGTTCTCGGCCAGATATCTCTTCCGCTTCGGTGAAGACTGCGTGGCGCAATGCGCTGTTTGGACGCTGCGAATGCGCACCATCGGGTGAAAGAAACAGAGCGCCCCTGTGCCTATCCCGCCAGAAGCGCACGGGCGGCGCCGCGCGCTTCTTCGGTCACGGTGTCGCCCGCCAGCATGCGCGCGATCTCATCGATCCGCGATCCGGGATCGAGCGCCACCACCCGGGACAGGGTGACCGGGCCCTCGATGCGTTTTTCCACCCGCCAGTGGTGGCTGCCGAGTGCCGCCACCTGCGGCGAGTGGGTCACGACCAGCACCTGTCCGGCCGCCGCTAGGTTGCCAAGGCGGCGGCCCACCGCGTCGGCGGTCGCCCCGCCAATGCCCCGGTCGATCTCATCGAAGATCAGCGTCAGACCGCTGGCGCCGCCGGTCAGGCAGACCTTGAGCGCCAGAAGGAACCGCGACAGCTCTCCCCCCGAGGCGATCTTGTTCAAAGGGCCCGCCGGTGCGCCTGGATTGGTGGCGACAGTGAACTGGACCTGATCGCGCCCGTCAGGGCCAGCTTCACCCGCCGTGATCTCGGTCGTGAAAAGTGCCCGGTCGAGCTTGAGCGGCGCCAGTTCCGCCCCCATGGCCTGATCGAGCCGCGCCGCCGCATCACGCCGCAGCGCCGTCAGCGCCTCGGCAGCGGTGTCATAGGCGGCCGCGGTCTTGGCCACCTTGTCTGCGGCGGCAGTCAGATCGCGGTCGCCCGCGTCCAGCGCGGCGATGCGTTCAGACACCGTTGCGGCCAGCGCGGGCAGATCATCGGACGCGACCTTATGTTTGCGCGCCAGATCGCGCAGGGCAAACAGCCGCTCGGTGATCCCTTCCAGCGCGGCCGGATCATGGGCCAGTTCCTGTTGCAGCCGCTCGGTCGCGGCCTGCGCTTCGCCCAAACCCTCCATGGCGCGCTGGATGCTGGCCAATGCGGCGTCGGCTGCGCCGTCAAGCTGATCGTTGCAGGCCTCGAGCCAGCGCGTGGCATCAACTAGCATGGCCTCGGCGCCGTCGGGGCCCAGCGCCGCGCCGGCGCGCTGAAGCTCTTCCTCGACCCGGGCGCCGGCCTGCATGCGCCGCCGTTCGGTGTCCAGCCGGTCGTCTTCGCCCGTCTCGGGTGCTAGTGTCGTCAGTTCGCCCTGGGCATGGCGCAGGAATTCTTCTTCGGCGCGCACCGCCTGCAGGCGGTCAGCCACGGCGCGGTGATCGGCCTCGGCCTGGCGCCAGTCCTGCCAAGCGGCGCGGACCGTCTGGCGCGCATCCTCTGCCCCGGCAAAGCTGTCGAGAAGCGCCCGGTGCCCCCGGGCGTCAAGCAGCCCACGGTCGTCCTGCTGGCCATGCAGTTCCACCAGCGTGCGCGACAGCCGCCTGAGCACATCGCCCGATGCGCGCTGGTCATTGACCCAGGCAGATTTGCGCCCGTCCGAGGTATTGACCCGCCGCAGGATCAACTCGCCGTCGGCGGCAAATCCAGCCTCTTCCAGGACCTCAAGCGCCGGGTGATCCGGTGCCAGATCGAAGACGGCGACAACCTCGCCTCGTTCGGCCCCACCGCGCACCAGTTCGGCCCGTCCGCGCCAGCCGAGTACGAAGCCCAGAGCATCAAGAAGGATGGATTTTCCGGCGCCGGTTTCGCCGGTCAGCACGTTAAGACCCGGGCGAAATTCGAGCGCCATCTGATCGATGATCAGCATGTCGCGAATTTCAAGACTGGTCAGCACGTTCCGGTTCCACGACTTTTGCGCTGAAACGGCAGGATCAGAGCCATTCGCCGCGCACGGTCTGGCGGTAGATGGCCGCCAACCAGTTGTCGCCCCGCGCCTCGGGCTGCAGGCCCTGCCCAGTTAGTAGGGCGAAGCTGTCCTGGTACCAGTTCGTGGACTGGTAGTTGAAACCCAGAATGGCGGCGGCGCTTTGGGCTTCGTTCACCAGCCCCAGCGAAAGGTAGGCTTCGACCAACCGGTGCAACGCCTCGGGCGTGTGGGTCGTGGTCTGGAAATCTTCCACCACCACGCGGAACCGGTTGATTGCGGCGGTGTAGTGGCTGCGCTTCAGATAATAGCGCCCAACCTCCATCTCTTTGGCGGCCAGATGGTCGAAGGCCAGATCGAACTTAAGCAGCGCGGTCGTGGCATAGGCGCTGTCGGGATAGACTTCGATCACCGTACGCAGCGCCTGCAGGGCCGAAAATGTCAGACCCTGGTCACGGCCCACGTCATCGATCTGATCGTAATAGCTGAGCGCAAGCAGATACTGGGCGTAGGCGGCATCTTCGTCGGCCGGATAGAAATCAATAAACCGCTGCGCGGTGGCGCGGCTGTTCTCGTAGTCCTGATCAAGGTGAAAGGAAAAGGCCTGCATGATCAACGCCCGCTTGGCCCATTCCGAATAGGGGTAAAGGCGTTCGACCTCACCGAACAGGGTGGCAGCGTTGTCGGCGCGGTTCTCGCCCAGTTCACGCTCGGCTTCGGCGTAAATGTCCTGGGGCGGCGTTCCTTCGAGGTCGCGTGTCGACGGATCGCGCGGGCCGCAGGACGCCCCCTGCAACAGAACCGCCACCAAGGCTGCCCCTATAACCCACCGTTTACAGCCGTTCGCCATGCTTGGCCCGTCTTGACCCTACCGGACGAGGCTTATCACAAAGCCCGCGCCCGCTGAAAGTCCCATTCCTGTCATCAATGGCCGGCGGACGGGCCTAAAGGACCCGGGGCTGCGCCGGAAGATCGTCAAGCTGAACGCCTGCGCCCGGCATCATGCCGGTCATGGCCGTGTCGCATTCCACAACCACATAGTTGTTCGGATCGGCGAAAAGCGCATGCAGCAGGCGGATGGTCATGGCGTGACCCGAGCGGACGCCCACATAGCGGCCAAGAACCGGCATGCCGGCCAGCGCCAGATCGCCGAGGGCATCGAGCATCTTGTGGCGCACTGCTTCGTCGGTATGGCGCAGACCGCCGGGATTGAGCACCGCGTCACCATCGACCACGACCGCGTTGTCATAGGTGCCACCCAGCGCCAGGCCCTGGGCGCGCATCGCATCAACGTCCGACTGGCGGCAGAACGTGCGGCTGTCGCAGAGCTCATGCACGAAGGTGCCGTTCGCCAGGTTCAGCGACTTTTCCTGCAGGCCGATGGCCGCATCGTCGAAATCTATCTGAAACTCGATCGACAAGCCGTCCTCGGGCTGGATCCGGGCGACCGAGCCGCCGTTGCGCACCTCGACCGTCCGCAGGACTTTGACCGCGCGAAGCGGTGCATCCTGCTGGTCGAGACCGCCGGTCAGGATTTCACGGACGAAGGGTTCGGCGCTGCCGTCAAGGATCGGAACTTCGGGGCCGTCAAGATCCACCAAAACGTTGTGAACACCGCAGCCCGCCAGGGCGGCCATTATGTGTTCGATGGTCGACACCGATATTCCGTCGGCATTGACGATCCGGGTGCAGAGCGTCGCGGGGCGCGCAGCGTCCCAGGTGGCGCGCACGCGTGGACGGCCGGCCAGATCGATGCGGCGGAACTGAATGCCGTGATTAACCGGTGCGGGGTGCAACACCATACGCACGCCGGTGCCGGAATGAAGACCAACGCCGTCAAAGCTTACTGACTGTCTTAGTGTCGCCTGCACTCTAACCCCTCGCGCGAATTTCGACGCGCCATTGTTACGCAAACGTCATCTAGCCGTTGACTGCCGGGCTCTCAATTCACTCTTTGCAACGCCTTGAAATACGCGATTTTTGGATCGGCGGAAAGCTGCCAATATAAAGGTTCGAACAGGTTAAGCCGTTGCTTTAAAACGAAAAGTGCGGCCGCCGGGCCGCACTCATTCTTTATCTGCGCTGCAGCGTCAGTTCGCTTGCCTGCGCAGAAAAGCCGGGATTTCGATGCGTTCCTGTTCCGGGTCCGGCGCCTCATCTGCAGCTTCGGACTGCAGCGGAGGCTGCTGGCGCGGCGCTGCATGGGGCTCTTGTGCGTGGTGGCCGGTCATGCGGCCGATAAGGCTGTTGATGCCAAAACGGGCCTTGTCGGCGGCGGTCTCGACCGGGCGGTCCTGGGACTGATGGTTGCGCACAGCCGCCTGCAGACGCGCCAGGGTTTCGGGCGATGGCTGGCCGGGTTCGGCCGGTGCCTGGGGCGCGGGGGCCGCCGCTGCCACCGGCGCCGTCTGACTGGGCTGGTAGACCGGTTCGGGCAGTGCCTCGTGCACGGGCGCGCTCGGGGCGTTGCGGGTAAAGACCGGCGCCTCATCACGGTTGCGCATCGCCGTACGGCGTTCGCCCTGATCGAAAAGCATCGGTTCGGCCGGCGGCTGCTGCGGCGTATCGGCTTCACTGGCCAGGACTGGATTTGGCTCGGGCGCTGGCTGATGCGCCGGGGTCTCAAGACCCTCCGTGGCCGGTTCGCGGCGCGGCGCCGGCGGATCCATCTGGTCCTGCATGGCATCGATACCGGTTGCCACGACCGACACGCGCATGACTTCTTGCATGGTTGTGTCAAGCGTCGAGCCGACGATGATGTTGGCGTCGGGATCGACCTCTTCGCGGATCCGGTTGGCAGCCTCATCAAGCTCGAACAACGTCAGGTCGTAGCCACCGGTGATATTGATCAGCACGCCCTTCGCACCGCGCAGGCTGATTTCGTCGAGTAGCGGGTTGGCGATGGCCTTTTCGGCCGCCTGGATTGCACGCTCTTCGCCCTCGGCCTCGCCGGTGCCCATCATCGCCTTGCCCATTTCGTCCATTACGGCGCGGACGTCGGCGAAATCGAGGTTGATCAGGCCGGGGCGGACCATCAGGTCGGTGACGCCTTTCACGCCCTGGTACAGCACATCGTCTGCCATCGAGAAAGCCTCGGTGAAGGTCGTGCGCTCGTTGGCGATGCGGAACAGGTTCTGGTTCGGGATGATGATCAGCGTGTCGACAACCTTTTGTAGTGTCTCGACGCCCTCTTCGGCCAAACGCATCCGTTTCGCGCCTTCGAACTGGAATGGCTTGGTGACGACGCCGACGGTCAGCACGCCAAGCTCACGCGCGGCCTGAGCGATGATCGGCGCCGCGCCGGTACCGGTGCCCCCACCCATACCGGCTGTAATGAAACACATGTGCGCGCCCGCCAGATGATCGACGATCGACTCGATCGTCTCTTCCGCTGCGGCGGCCCCCACCGCAGGCCGCGCACCGGCCCCAAGTCCCTCGGTCACTTTGACACCCATCTGGATGCGCGCGTCCGAACGTGACTGCTGCAGCGCCTGCGCGTCCGTGTTGGCGACCACGAATTCCACACCATCGAGCTGCTTGTCGATCATGTTGTTGACGGCGTTGCCGCCGGCCCCGCCGACACCGAAAACGGTGATCCGCGGCTTCAGCTCTTCGTGCGAGCCGGGCATGGAAAGGGTCAATGTCATATCTGTCCGCCTGTTTGTTAATTGGCCCCCGTGGCGGGGCAGTTCGTCTGCTGTTTGCGGCAAAGCATACGCGCGACACGCGCTGAGGTCACGCAAAAACCGCAAAAAGCCCACAAAATATGGGATATAGGGTAGAGTTTTGCCGATGATATCGCGTTCACATCAACATCTCGTATTTACCAATTGTCTTTGAACCATTTTATCGCCCGCCGGAAGGCGCGCGCGCTTGTGCGGTGCGCGGGAACTTCGAAGTCCCACCACTCGTCCTGCGGGTGTGCGGCAAAAAGGCAAAGCCCCACGCAGGAAGAAAAGCCCGGACCGGTCGCCGCCTGGGGTAGGCCGTGGACCCGCAGGGGCCGCCCGAGTCGGACGCCCTGGCCCAGAATCCGCGCGGCTGTTTCGGACAGACCCGGCAACTGGCTGGCACCGCCAGTGAGCACAATCTGCTGGCCCGGCAGATGTTCGAACCCGGCCGCATCCAGTGCCTGGCGCGCCTCTTCCAGGATCTCTTCCACGCGGGGGCGGATGATGCCGATCAGTTCGGCCCGGCTGACCGTGCGCCGGTCGCGGTCCCAGTCGCCGCTGTCGCCGCCAATCTCGATCATCTCACGGTCGTCGACGCCGGTGGCAAGGGTGCCGCCATGGAAGGTCTTCAGCCGTTCGGCCGTGGCATGGTCGACCCGCAGCCCCTGCGAGATGTCGCGGGTTATGTGATCGCCGCCCAGGCGCACGCTTTCGGCGTAGATCATGTGCTTTTTCAGAAAGACCGAGATACCGGTTGACCCGCCGCCGAGATCCAGACAGGCGGCGCCCAGTTCCTGTTCGTCCTCGACCAGGCTTGAGATCCCTGACGTGTAGGCCGATGAGGCAAGGCCCGCCAGTTCCAGATCGCAGCGTTTGATGCAGAAAATAATGTTCTGGATCACCGCGCTGTCCACGGTCAGCATGTGCATGTCGACGGACAGGCGATTGCCGATCTGGCCCCGGGGATCGCCAAGACCCGACCGATGATCCAGCGCGAAGTTCACCGGCTGGGCGTGCAGTACGTCGCGGTCGGGACCATAGTCAGGCAAATCGCACGCCGATAGCGCTTCGGCCACATTGGCGTCGGTCACAAAGTCGGTTTGCAATGTCACCGCCCCGGCAAGGCCATAGCTGCGCGGACGGGCGCCCGAGAAGGTGGCAATGACGTGATCGACGCGGACCTCGGCCATCTTCTGGGCTGCCTGCACCGCCGTCCGGATGGCGCGTTCGGTTTCGCGGATGGCCTCGACCTCGCCAAAGCGGACACCGCGCGAGCGGGTCGTCGAGGCGCCGATGACGCGAAAGCGTGCCTGCCCGGCCAGCGCGCCGACACCGTCGCTTTCGCGGCCCATGTGGGCGCCGTCGAAGCGCAGGATCAGGCAGGCGATCTTCGACGTGCCGATATCGAGGATGGCGATAACGCCCCGCTGCATGGCCGCCTTGCGCATGGCCCGCATGGCCCGCTGGTGTTCGTAGAAATCATTCATTGGGCAGCGTTCCGTTCTGCGGGTCTGTGTCACCGAGGAAGTACGAATTGTCGGGCGCGAGGCGCACTGTCGGGCGTTCGGCCAGGCGCATGTCGACCACACTGATGCGGCGCGACAGAAGATCGAGGCGCGGCGCCTGATCCAGGGCGATCACCCGCTCAAGGGCCGGCACCGGCGCCTGTTCCGGCAGAAGAATGCGCTGGTCGCGGTCAAGCACCAGATCCCAGCGGCGTTCGCCGATCCGCACGATGCCCCGCACCCGGCCTGCGATCGGGCCGGATATGGCCATGAGTTCAAGCGCTTCGGGTACGGCCGCATCCGCGCCGGTGCCGAGGATCAGCGGCAGATCAGGTTCGGTGCCGCGCGAGACCAGGGGCGCCACGCGGCGGCCGGTCGCATCCAGAAGCTCCAGCCCCTGGGGGCCACGCCACACCACGGCCGGGGTGCGTTCGGTCACATCGACCTGCAGCACGCCGCCGGGACGGATGCGCACCTGTGCGCTTTCGACCACGTCAAGCTGTTCGACGGCCTGGCGGATCTCTTCGAGGTCCAGATCGAAAGAGCTGACCGGAAAATCGATCGGCAGCACTTCGCGGAGGTCCTGTGACAGCTCTTCGGTGCCGCCGTCGATGGCCATGAGCTTAACCATGAACTCGGGCCGTTCCTCGATCTGGCGGCGCACGTCGGCAGCATAGGCCAGCACTGCCTCGGCCACCTGGGGCTGGCTGAGGTAGTGAAGTCCCGCCAGACAGGTCAGAACGCAGGGCAGGATCACCCGCACGCCCAGACGGAAGCGGGGCGTCAGCCAAAGGCGGTGCAGCCTGTAGGACAGACGGGACGGCGCCGGATCGGGACGCGCGCGGCGGTGCAGGAACGCTAGCGGTCGCATGTGGCATCCTCGACCAACAGCCGGCAGAGCGGACCAAAGCCCAGCCCCGTGTGTGCGGCCTGCTCCGGCGTCAGCGACGTAGGTGTCATGCCGGGCTGGGTATTGGTTTCAAGCGTTACAAGACCGTCAAGACCGCGCGTCGCATCACAGCGGAAATCGGTGCGACTGACACCGCGGCAACCAAGCGCGCGGTGGGCGGTCACGGCGTGGGCCATGCAGGCGTCGAAGACATCCGACGGAATGTCGGCGGGCAGAACGTGGCGTGACCCACCCGGCGCATATTTCGCGTGATAGTCGTACCAGCCGTCGGTCAGGATATCGGTCACCGTCATGGCGCGGCCATCCATGACGCTGACGGTCAGCTCTCGGCCGGGCACATAGGTTTCGACCATCAGCGTCTCGGGCAGATCCTCGGCGATCTGCGGCGGGCCGTTGGCATCGCGGTGGACGATGTAGATGCCCACGCTGGAGCCTTCGGCATTGGGCTTGACCACATAGGGCGGCGCCATGACATGGGCGGCGGCGATATCCGAGCGCGCGGCCAGCAGGCTGTCGGCCACGGGAAGCCCGTGGGCGCGGTACACCGCCTTGGTCTTTTCCTTGTCCATGGCCAGGGCCGAGGCCAGCACACCGGAATGGGTATAGGGGATGCGCAGCCATTCAAGGATACCCTGGACGCAGCCGTCTTCGCCCCAGCGCCCGTGCAGCGCGTTGAAGGCGACATCGGGCCTGATCGCATGCAATTGCTCAACCAGATCGGGGCCCGCATCGACCTCGACCACCTGAAATCCTTCGTCCCGCAATGCGGCGGCGCATTCACGACCCGTTGACAGGGAAACCTCGCGTTCAGCCGAGGGCCCGCCCATTAGTACCGCCACACTGGAGGCTGCCCTGCTCGACATAGCCGCCATTCGTGCCTGTTTACTTTCGCCTTACGGCGCTTTCTTGCCTCAAACGCCCCGGTCTATTCGGTGCCGGGTTCGCCTATACGCATAATTTCCCATTCTAACGTCAGACCGCTGGACTGGAAAACCTTTTTTCGCACTTCTTCGCCCAATCCTTCCAGATCGGCAGCCGAGGCGCCGCCGGTGTTGACCAGAAAGTTCGCGTGTTTGGGCGACATTTGCGCGCCACCGTGCGTGGCCCCGCGCATGCCGGCATCATCAATCAGCTTCCAGGCTTTCAGATCATGGGTGTCGTCGGCGCGCCCGGTCGAGGAATAGCCGGCCGGATTGCGAAAGGTCGATCCGGCTGTGCGGTCCTTGGTGGGCTGGCTGGCATCACGGCGGGCCAGCTGGTCCTCCATGTGGCGGGCCAGCTTTTCCGGGTCTCCGGCAGGGCCCCGCAGCACTGCCTGGGTGATGATCATGTCGGGCGGCAGACCGGTTTGGCGATAGGCGAAGGCCATGTCGTCGGGCCCGAGCGTGACCTGCGTGCCGTCGCGCGCCACGGCCCGCGCGCTGACAAAGACATCGGCAATGTAGCTGCCGTAGCAGCCGGCGTTCATGCGCAGCGCGCCACCGATGCTGCCCGGTATCGTGCGCATAAAGGTAAGATCCATGCCCGCCTCGGCCGCCCGGCGGGCCACGATTGCATCAAGCGCCGCCGCGCCCGCGACGACCATACCGTCGCGAAACTCCACCGCGTTAAAGCCGCGCCCCAGCCGCACCACGACGGCGCGCAGGCCCCCATCGCGTACGATCAGGTTGGACCCAACGCCCAGGGGAAAAACCGCGACCTCGGGATCAATGCGGGACAGGAAATCGGCCAAATCGTCTTCGTCGGCCGGTTGAAAAAGCCAGTCCGCCGGTCCGCCGACGCGCAGCCAGGTCAGATCGGCCAGCGGGCGGTTTTCGCTCAGACGGCCCCGGGGCGGAGCGAGATCACGCATGGGCGTTGCGCCGGGCGCGGCGACCCAGGACGGTGCCGACGACAGCGCCCACAAAGGTCGGCACGCCCACCAAAGCCGTCCAGAGGAAGTCGTTGAGACCGCTGTGAAAATCGCCCTGGATCAGTGCCACCGGTTCGCGCGGGACCGCCAGCACCCAGAACGCCAGGGCAAGCGCGGCCAGAGCCGCCCAGACCAGTGCCGGAGTGGCCCGCGCCGCCAGAAGGCGAAAGACGATCAGCGCCAGCCCAGCAGAGGCCAGCGCCGAGACGGCAAAGGTCACCGCAAGGCCACCCGCCATGTCAGGACTGGTTTTCCGAGTGCCGCACGCCGCCGGTCAGGCGCCGGCTCATCCAGCGGATAAGATAGCGCACCGGCCAGCGCAGGATGGACACGCCCGCCAGAAGAACCAAAAAGCCCACAAGGGGGCCGTTCTGGTAAGTCACATAGCCCAAAAGCGGAATGCCGATTGCGATCAGCACATAGGCCGCCGGCCAATGGTGATGTTTGCTTGGAAACAATGCACAAACACAGGCGCTGATTGCCCACAGACAGGCGAGAATCAGCGACAGCGTCATTCGGAAGCCCCCTTGGCGTCCGCCTCGGGACGGCGAACCGGAAGCCCCAGGACTTTCCGTCCAAGATAGATCAGAGGGTTGCGAAACATCGAGACGAATCCTGCAAATGCGAGACAAGCAACTAGTAATCCGTAGTCCCACGCCAGAAGGCCAATCAGCACCGGCGCCATCAGCAAAAGCGCAAGGCCGGGGGCGTATTGAAGACGCATCGGCAGCAAGGCAACAACGCTTGCCGCAAGCACCCACAAACAGGACAAAATCGCCGAAAGCGTCACTTGGAACCTCCTGCAATCAAACCTGGAACGGCAGATGTGCGCCACTGGTTATTGGACGTCGCGAGACCGCGGCAATGGCGGACGGTCTTGGCTGGCAGAAGCTTACCGCGTTCCGCCGTGTCGTGGCCAGCGAAAAGCCGCCGACCGGTTGAAAATAATCCCTCGCTACTCGCCCTTTGGTCATGCTGCCAGCCTGCCTTCAAGCCGGTTGGCCCAGGTCGAGATGGTGCCTGCACCCAGACAGACCACGTAATCTCCGGGCCGCGCCTCGGACGCGACAAGGCGCGCCAGATCATCTTCCGAGGTGACGGCGCGTGCGTCGCGGTGGCCGTGGCGCACAAGGCCTTCGACCAAATCGTCGCGGCTCGCGCCGGTGATCGGATCTTCGCCCGCAGCAAAAACATCGGCGATGCCCACGATATCGGCGTCGTTGAAGCAGGTGCAGAAATCATCGAACAGGCTGGAGAGGCGCGAGAAACGGTGCGGCTGGTGGACCGCGATCACCCGGCCCTTGGCAGCTTGGCGCGCGGCCTTGAGAACGGCCGCGATCTCGACCGGGTGGTGGCCATAGTCATCGATAATGGCCGCGCCATTGACCGTTCCCACGCGCGTGAAGCGCCGGTTCACCCCTTTGAAGCTGGCCAGGGCATCGCGGATTTCGCTGTTTTTCATGCCGAGGTGCCGCGCTACGGCGATGGCCGATAGGGCGTTCGAGACATTGTGGTCGCCCGGCATCGGCAGCATGCAGTCTTCGATGACCGATCCATCGGTCTGCAGCGCCACATCAAAATGCGCCACCCCGCCCATGTATTTGAGATTGACAGCGCGCACATCGGCCTGCGGGTTCAGCCCGAAACTGACGATCCGGCGGTCAGTGATCCGACCGGCCAGCGCCTGAACCTCGGGGTGGTCCGTGCAAAGCACCGCAAGGCCGTAGAAGGGGATGTTCGAGACGAATTCCTGAAATCCCGCGCGCAGCGTGTCGAAATCGCCCCAATGGTCCATGTGCTCGGCATCGATATTGGTGACGATGGCGATGGTGGCGGGAAGCCGGTTGAAGGTGCCGTCGCTTTCGTCGGCTTCGACCACCATCCATTCGCCCTGTCCCATGCGCGCATTGGAATCGTAGGCATGGATGATACCGCCGTTGATCACCGTCGGATCAAGACCGCCGGCATCGAGCAGCGTGGCCACCATGGTCGTCGTCGTTGTCTTGCCGTGGGTGCCAGCAATCGCCACGTTCGATTTCATCCGCATGAGTTCGGCCAGCATCTCGGCCCGGCGCACCACCGGCAGGCCCAGCCGGCGCGCTTCGTCCAGTTCGGCGTTGCCCGGCTTGATCGCCGATGAGATCACCACGACATCGGCGGCTTCAAGGTTTTCGGCCCGCTGACCGACGAATATCGTGGCGCCCAGATCCTTGAGCCGGGCGGTGATCTTCGACGCCTTCAGGTCTGATCCCTGCACCTGGTAGCCCAGGTTCAGCAGGACCTCGGCGATGCCCGACATGCCGATACCGCCGATCCCCACGAAGTGGATCGCGCCCAGCTGAGTGGGGAGTTTTGTTGCCTGAATCATCATGCGCGTTTCTCTGCCAATTGTTCCACCATTTCCGCCAGTCTGTCAGCCGCATCCGGAATGCCCTCGGCAAGGGCCGCGTGGGCCATACGCACGGCGGCGTCCGGCTGCGTCAGCACGGCGGTGATCTGTTCTGCAAGCGTGTCGGCGCGAAGCAGGCTTTCCGGGATCAGGATGGCCGCGCCGGCGTCGGTCAGACCGCGGGCGTTGGCGGTCTGATGGTCTTCGGTCGCGGCGGCGAAGGGGATCAGGATCGCCGGGCGCCCGATCACGCCGATATCGGCCACGCTGGACGCGCCCGAGCGGCTGATGATCAGCTGGCTGTCGGCCAGACGCGACGGCAGGTCTGAGAAGAACGGCAGGACCTCGGCCTGCACATCTGCGGCGGCATAAGCCGCGCGGACACGGTCTTCGTCCTCGCCGCGGGCCTGATGGCTGACCCGAAGCCGCGCGCGCAGGTCTTGGGGCATTTGCGCCACGGCGGCGGGGACCACATCGGACAGGATGCGGGCGCCCTGGCTGCCGCCCACCACGAGAAGCGACATCGGATAGTCTCCTGGCGGGATGTAAGGCGCGCCGGCCCGTTCCAGGACAGCGGCCCGGACCGGGGTTCCGGTATGGGCACCCGCCACACCGTCCGGCAGCCTGGTTGGCCAGACGCCGCAGGCAAAGGCGTTCACATGTTTGGCAAGCAGCCGGTTGACGCGACCGGGCACTCCGTTTTGTTCATGGATCATGCGCGGCAGGCCCAGCAGATACGCGCTCGCAAGGGCCGGGATCGACGGGTAGCCACCGAAGCCCACCACCACATCGGGCGTATCGCGGCGCATCCTTGCTCGGGCCGCGACCGCCCCACGGAGAATGGTAAACGGCACCTTGGCCTTGGACAGCACGCCGCCCCGGGAAAAGGTCGCCGAGGGCACTTCGTGGATGTCGACCTGAGGCGCGAACCCGCCGGTAAAACGCGCACCCCGCGCATCGGTCATCATATGAACGCGCCAGCCGCGGGCCAGCATCGTCTCGGCCAGCGACTGGGCGGGGAACATATGCCCGCCGGTGCCTCCGGCGGCAAGCATCAGGAACGGCCCCGCACCCACTAGCGCCCCCGGCCGCCCAGAATATCGGCGATCTCGCCCTGCGGGCGCTTGCGCGTGAAGGCCAGCAGCATGCCGATGGCAATCCCCCCGGCGATCAGAGACGATCCGCCGTAGCTGATGAAAGGAAGCGTCATCCCCTTGGCCGGCAAAAGCCGGGCGGCGACGCCCAGATTGACGATGGCCTGAATGCCGAAGGCGCAGGCCAGGCCGGTCCCGGCAAGGCGGATGAAAGGATCGCGTTCACGGATCAGAAGCAGAAGCGAGCGCACCGTGATCAGCGCGTAGATCAAGATCACAAAAAGAACCAGGACAAGGCCGTATTCTTCGGCCGCCACGGCAATGATGAAATCGGTATGCGCGTCGGGAAGCGACCATTTTACCTGGCCCTCGCCCACGCCGACGCCGAAAAGCCCGCCTTCGCGGATGGCATTGGTGGCATAGCCAAGCTGGGTCGTGGGATCGATCTCGGGGTTCAGAAACCCATCGATGCGCCGTGCGAAATGCTCTGAACTTTGGTAGGCGAAGACACCGGCCATCACCACACAGCCGGCGATCCCCAGCAATAGCATCATCGGCGCGCCGGCCACGAAATACATCACGCCCCAGGAAAACAGGACCAGACAGGCCTGGCCGAAATCCGGCTGTGCGGCCAGAAACGCCACGATAATCAGCGCCATCGCAAAGGAAATCGTCTTGCCCGGGGGCGCGTTGATTTCATGGGATGCCGCCATGGCCCAGGCCGCTACGATTACGAAGCAGGGCTTCAGAAACTCCGACGGCTGCAGGCTGGCAAAGCCCAGCGAATACCAGCGGACCGCACCCTTGCCGAAGTCGGTTCCAAAAACGGGTAGCAGCGCCAGCGCCACGAAGGCCAAGGCAAAGCCCACCACGCCTAGGCGGCGCACCAGCCGCGGCGACATGATCGATGTCAGCACCATGGCCAACAGCGCCACCACACCAAAGACCGCCTGCCGTTCCACATAGTGAAAAGGTTCAAACCCGTTCTTGGCGGCCAGCGGCGGCGATGCGGCCAGTCCCAGAAGGATGCCAATGGTAAACAAAAGAAGGACACCGGCCATCGACCAGCGGTCCACCGTACGCCACCAACGCGGGAGAACCGGCTCTCCCACGCGCTCGGGCAGCGCGCCATACACCATTTCCGTCATT
>JBCCMQ010000027.1:0-24023 GCA_039026235.1 Pseudomonadota bacterium | reverse complement strand
CCGTCAATCTGGTCATAGGCCTGAAAATCACCGAAATACTTCGTGATCGCAGCCGTCAGCGTCGTCTTGCCGTGGTCAACATGACCAATCGTGCCAATGTTCACATGCGGCTTGTTACGCTCAAACTTTTCCTTTGCCATGGTGGCCTCCTGTTCGTCTTAGGCGCGCTTATGCGTATTTCGCCTGAATTTCTTCCGAGATGTTCTGCGGTACCGGCTCGTAGTGGTCGAACTGCATCGTGAACTGCGCGCGGCCCGAGGACATGGAGCGCAGGTTGTTGATGTAGCCGAACATGTTGGCCAGCGGCACGAAGGCGTTAATCACGACCGCGTTGCCCCGGCTGTCCTGGCCCTGCACTTGCCCGCGACGGCTGGTCAGATCACCGATGATGTTGCCCGTGTATTCGTCCGGGGTCACAACTTCGACTTTCATGATCGGCTCCAAGAGCTTGGCGCCGGCTTTTTTCATGCCTTCGCGCATGCCCATCCGCGCCGCGATCTCAAAGGCCAGAACGCTGGAGTCCACGTCGTGGAACTTGCCGTCGATCAGGGCCACCTTGAAGTCGATGACAGGGAAGCCGGCCAGCGGGCCGCTGTCCATCACCGACTTGATGCCTTTTTCGACACCGGGGATGTACTCCTTCGGCACGGCACCACCGACGATGCGGCTTTCGAAGGAATACCCTTCGCCCGGCTCGGTTGGCGCGATGATCATCTTCACCTCGGCGAACTGGCCCGATCCACCCGACTGCTTCTTGTGGGTGTAGGTGTGCTCGACCTCATGGCCGATGGTCTCGCGGTAAGCCACCTGCGGGGCACCGATGTTGGCTTCTACCTTGAACTCGCGCTTCAGGCGGTCGACCAGGATGTCCAGGTGCAATTCGCCCATGCCCTTCATGATCGTCTGGCCGGACTCGATGTCCGTTTCCACGCGGAACGACGGGTCTTCTGCGGCGAGCCGCTGCAGGCCGGCCGACATCTTTTCCTGGTCGGCCTTGGTCTTGGGCTCGACCGCGATCTCGATCACCGGATCGGGGAAGGTCATCGTTTCCAGAACGACCGGCTGCTGCGCATCGCAGAGCGTGTCGCCGGTGGTGGTCTCTTTCAGACCGGCCAGCGCGATGATGTCGCCCGCAAAGGCTTCGTCGATTTCTTCGCGGTTGTTGGAATGCATCATCATCATCCGACCGATGCGTTCGCGCTTGCCCTTGGTCGAGTTCATGACGCCGTCGCCCTTCTTCATCGTGCCGGAATAGATCCGGGTGAAGGTCAGCGAACCCACGAAGGGGTCGTTCATGATCTTGAAGGCGAGGCCCGAGAACGGCTGCGCGTCATCGGCAGAACGTTCGATGTCGCGGGTCTCCGTCTCGTCGCCGGGCTTGAAGCCCTTGTAAGCGGGCACATCCAGCGGACCGGGCAGATAATCGATGACCGCGTTCAGCATCGGCTGAACGCCCTTGTTCTTGAAGGCCGAGCCGCAGAGCACCGGCACGAAGGCCATCGACAGCGTCGCCTTGCGGATCAGCCGGCGCAGCGTGTCGGCGTCGGGCTCTTCACCTTCGAGGTAGGCCATCATGACGTCGTCGTCCTGTTCAACGGCCAGCTCGATCAGCTTGCCGCGCCATTCCTCGGCCTGATCCTTCAGCTCGGCGCGCACTTCCTGACGGGTCCAGGACGCGCCCAGATCTTCACCCTTCCAGGTCCATTCTTCCATGGTGATCAGGTCGACCAGACCTTCCAGCTGATCCTCGGCCCCGATCGGGATCTGGATCGGCGCCGGCTCGGCCCCGGTGCGGTCCTTGATCATGTGGACGCAGTTGAAGAAATCGGCACCGATCTTGTCCATTTTGTTGACGAAGACGATGCGCGGAACGTTATAGCGGTCGGCCTGGCGCCAGACGGTTTCGGTCTGGGGCTCGACGCCGGCGTTGGCGTCCAGCACGGCAACGGCACCGTCGAGCACGGCCAGCGAGCGTTCGACTTCGATGGTGAAGTCCACGTGACCCGGGGTGTCGATGATGTTGAAGCGATGCTTTTCGGTCTGGGCTTCCTCACCGTCTTCGGTGCGCTCCCAGAACGTGGTGGTGGCCGCCGACGTGATGGTGATGCCGCGTTCCTGCTCCTGCTCCATCCAGTCCATGGTCGCGGCGCCGTCGTGGACTTCGCCGATTTTATGGGACTTGCCGGTGTAGTAGAGAATGCGCTCGGTCGTCGTCGTTTTACCGGCGTCGATATGCGCCATGATGCCGAAGTTGCGATAGCGCTCGAGAGGATAGTCGCGTGCCATTTTTCAAAGAGCCTTTACGGGGTCCAAAGGTGCGTAGGTTTACCAGCGGTAGTGGCTGAAGGCCTTGTTGGCTTCGGCCATCTTGTGGGTGTCTTCACGCTTCTTGACGGCTGTGCCGCGGCTGTTGACCGCATCAAGCAGCTCACCCGCCAGACGTTCTTCCATGGTGTTTTCGTTGCGGTTGCGGGCCGCGGTGATCAGCCAGCGGATCGCCAACGCTTCGCGGCGTTCGGGCCGCACGTCGACCGGCACCTGATAGGTGGCGCCACCGACCCGGCGCGAGCGTACTTCAACTGAGGGTTTGATGTTTTCCAGCGCTTCGTGGAAGACTTCGACCGGTGCCCGCTTCAGCTTGCCTTCGACCCGGTCGAAAGCGCTGTAGACGATGCGTTCTGCGACCGACTTCTTGCCGTCGATCATCAGGTTGTTCATGAACTTGGTGAGAACCGTGTCGCCAAATTTGGCGTCGGGCAGAATTTCGCGGCGTTCGGCTGCGTGACGTCGGGACATTTTCGTCTCTCCTTACTTCGGCCGCTTCGCGCCGTATTTCGAACGGCGTTGTTTTCGGTCCTTCACGCCCTGGGTATCCAGCACACCGCGCAGGATGTGATAGCGCACGCCCGGAAGGTCCTTGACGCGTCCGCCACGGATCAGAACGACGCTGTGTTCCTGAAGGTTGTGCGATTCACCCGGGATGTAGCTGATGACCTCGTAGCCGTTGGTCAGACGGACCTTCGCCACCTTACGCATCGCCGAGTTCGGCTTCTTGGGTGTCGTCGTGTAGACGCGCGTGCAGACCCCGCGCCGCTGGGGGCAGCTTTCAAGGTGCATCGACTTTGATCGTTTGACTTTCGGCTGCCGGGGTTTCCGGATCAGCTGTTGGATCGTGGGCATCAGGTCTTCATCCCGTCTTTGGGCGCTTCCGCTTCGGTTTTCGCGGCCCTGCTTGGGCCAGTTGGGTCGGCCCGTGCGGACCGGTAGCTTGCTCGGTTGGCATGCGCTTTTCCAAACGCAAACACCGCATGCGTTCCTTCATTCAGGAACGACGCGGGTGGTATCCAGAGGATCGGGGCCAAGGCCCGGATCGTGACCGCCTTAATTGTGGATCGGGCCCTGTCCCCAGGGCCGAAGTGCGCGCCGTATAGGCAGAGTCGTGACCCTTGTCAACAGCGCCCTTAGGCCATCGCCAAAGCGCGTTGGCGTTCGCGCCAGAAGCTGTAGAGCCCGGCGGCGACGACCGTGAAAACGCCGGCCAGCGTCACGGCGTCCGGACGCTCGCCGAAGAGACCTATCCCGATGGCCAGCGCGAAAAGGATCGCCGAGTATCTGAAAGGCGACACAAAGGCGATGTCACCCACTCGCATGGCCATCACGCTCAGCTGGTAGGCCACGATCACCAGAAGCGTCGCCGCCGCCAGAAGCACAACGCTGGACGTGCTGGGTGGAACCCAGTCGACTGTGGTCGAGCCCAGCCCGGAAAAGACCAGAACGGCGCAGGCGGTGGCAAAGGACACGGGCAGCGACGGAATGTCCGGAGACAGCTGCCGCGATGCCAGATCCCGGAAGGTCACGCAGGCCACCGCGATCAGCGCATAAAACGCATAGGGGTTGAAGCCTTCGGGACCGGGCCGGATGATCAGGATCACACCGATGCCGCCCAGGGCAATGGCACCGATCCGCCGCCACCCCACGGGCTCTTTCAGGAACAGGGCCGCCGCCAGCGTCACCGACAGCGGAAGGACCTGCAGGATCGCCGTCACATTGGCAATCGGCATGTTGAACAGGGCGGAAAGAAAGAAATAGGCCGCGCCCACTTCGGCCAGCGAGCGCAGCCCAATCAGCCTGCGGTCGCGCCGGCTGGCACCGATCCGGAAACCGCTGGTGCGCGCGGTGATCGCACCAAGAAGCACCACCGTGCCGATGCTGCGCAGAAACAGCGCCTGAAAGAACGGAAGTTCTGCCGAAAGCGCCTTCATGCAGGCGTCGTTGGCCGTAAAGGCCGCCATGGCGCCGGTCATGATCAAGGCGGCACGCAGATTGTCGGCCAGGGGTGATCCTTTTGTCATCCTGGCGTCCGTATACGCGCGCCTCGCCGATGAAAAGGCTTCCTCATCCGCCGGCTTGTGCCTTTGCTGCCAGATGCTCACGGCGGAGCGTATAGACACCGGTGGCCACGATGATCAGCGCGCCGACCCAGGTCCAGAAGTCTGGGAAATCGCCGAAAACCAGCCAGCCATAAAGGGTACCCCAGATGAGAAGCGAATATTGAACGGGCGCCACCACCACCGTCTGGGCCACAGTCAGGGCCTTGATCACCATCACCTCGCCCATCGCCGCCAGAACCGCGATGCTGGCCAAAAGCGCGTATTGCTGGCCCGAAACCGGCCATTCCCAGACGAAGGCAAGCGGGATGGTCAGCACGGCGCTGCCCACCAGCGCGGTATAGGCGACTGTGGTCTCGATCGGATCCTCAGCGCTGAGGGCGCGCGACGCGATCTGGCGAAGCGCAAACAGCGACGCCGCTGCCACCACCAGAAAGACCGCCGGGTGCAGAACGCCCGTGCCCGGCCGGATCACCACCAGCGTACCAAGAAACCCGATCACGACGGCGGTCCAGCGCCGGATGCCCACCTTTTCGCCCAGAACCAGCGCGCCCATCATCGTGACGATGAACGGCGCGACGAAACTGACCGCGACCGCGTCGGCCAGGGGCACATAGGTCACCGCAAAGATGAAGAGCGTTGCAGAGCCCGCCGCCAGAAATCCACGCGTTGCCTGAAGCCACGGCAGGGCGCTACGCAAAACCGATGGCCCGCGCCAGGAAATCAGCACGATCACCCCGATTAGCAGACCCAGTTGCCGACACCAGACGATCTGCAGGGGATGCATGCTGCCCGTCAGGTACTTGGCCTGGGTATCGACGGCCGAAAAGATGAACATCCCCAGCGCCATGAAGGCGATGCCCTGCATAGGCTTGCTGGACGCGCCACCCCGGGGCGGCGTCATCGGTGAAGCAGAAGGAGACGGAATGTCGGACCTCTTGTCTATCCGAGACAACTGCCCGGCCCGACAACCCTAACCGATCGGCACGATCCCTCTCTACTCAGAAAGTGACAAAGGGCGGAGGGGGGGCAAGGTTATTTGAGATAAACGGATAGAGGACCGACACCTCGCTTGTCCGGCAACGCCCCCGAAAAGACAACTGCCTTGCCCATCGGGACCGAACGCATACAAGTGAAAGAGACGGCACGAGGAAGCGGGCGAAGACAGCCAGTATGCGATTTCTATTTTGGATCCCGAACAGTCCGGTGGCGCGCGGCGGTATTTCGGTCGTCATTGACGTAATCAGCGTTCTGAACACGCACGGTATCGCGGCGTTCGCCCTTCACGACAGACCGGACTTTGAATACGACAGGCATGCCATCCGGGCACCGCGTCTATGGTCACCGGTCACCAGGCCGCCACGCGAAACGTTCACTGTCAGATCCACGCTAAGACGGCTTCGCGACGACCTGCTGGGCCAAAACCAAGCGCCCCCTGGCAATGCGGACAACTGTCCCGAGTGGAAGTTTGAACCCGGCGATATCGTTGTGGTGCCGGAATACGTCTCCGATTGGATGCCGGCTGGACTGCCGCGGCACGTGCCGCTCGTTCTCTTTAACCAGGGCCCGTTTTTGCTGTTCCGTGCCTTTGGCAGTTCGGGCTTTGACGCCGACAGATTTGCGGATTGCGTGTCGACGTCCGAGGCATGTGCCGCAGCAGACCGTATGGTGCTGGGCAAGAAATCTAAAAGAATACCTCTTTTCCTGTCAGAAGACGTCTATTCCTATCAGGAGACAAAATCGTTCCAGGTTGCCTACATGCCGCGCAAACGCGGCCAGGATGCGCGCATTCTTGTCGAGGCGCTTGAAGCGCATGCCGATTTAGCTGGGGTCCCCTTTGTCGCCATAGACGGCGTTTCAACGTCCGAGGCAGCCAGAATCCTTCGTGAGTCACTGTTCTTTCTGTCCTTCTCGGAACGCGAGGGCTTTGGTCTGCCAGCGGCGGAAGCGATGGCCACGGGCGCCTTGGTGATCGGCTACTCTGGTATCGGCGGAGATGAGTTCTTCGATGCGACGACCGGATTTAAGGTGCCCGAAGACAACCTGATGAAGTTCTACGACGAAGCTGTTTCGGTCATCTCTGGGTACCGAGAGAACAAGCCGGAGCTTGACGAAAAGCGACGGCACGCGTCGAAGGCAATTCTTGGAAAGTACAATCGCGAGCGTTTTGAAACGGAGGTCGTTCGCGTATTTTCTGAAATTGCAAACAACACTTCCGGAAAGTCATGAGACCCCTGCGCGGCCAGGAAAGCTGCCGGCTAACGCCGCTGCCGGGACCCATCGATCCGGTCACATTCTGCGTGGCCTTTAGGATCCGGAACGAGCTTATATGCGCATAGCCTGAGGCGTTGTTTCTGGCACTTCGATGGGTGCGGTGCGCCAGACTTGTACCGCAACTTGAAAGAGGCAGACTGCGGGTAAGGACGATGGGGTCGCCATATGGTTACCAGAAGGATGTTTCTGAGGGCTCTGGGCCTGGGAGCGGTCTCCGCCGCAGCTCTTGGCTCTTACGCATTCGCGGTCGAGCCGCTATGGCGGCTTCGTGTCACAAAGTACGAGCTGCAACCGCAAAGCTGGACAAGAGGCCTGCGCCTCAAGGTTGCTGTGCTCGCTGACTTTCACGCCTGCAACCCCTGGATGACGACCGCCCGCATTCAACAGATCGTCGCCCGCACAAATGCGCAAAGACCTGACCTGATCTTGCTCGTCGGAGATTACTCCGCCGGGATCTCTTCTCGGTTCGTGACATCGCATGTTCATTCAAGCGAATGGGCTCCGATACTGTCGAGGTTAGAGGCGCCTCTTGGTCGCTACGCGGTGCTGGGCAACCATGACTGGTGGGAGGATACGACCGCGCAAAAGCGTGGCCATGGCCCGACTTTTGGACAGCGGGCTCTGGAAAAGGCCGGCTTACCCGTACTGGAGAATTCGGTCGTCCCGCTTACACACAACGGGATGCCTTTCTGGGTTGCTGGGCTTGGGGACCAACTTGCCCTCTTGCCGCGCCGCGAATACGGGCGCTCAGCCTGGCAGGGCGTTGACGACCTTTCGGCCACGCTGAAATCGGCGAACGACGGTGCTCCAATACTGCTCATGGCGCACGAACCGGACGTCTTTCCGCAGGTTATCAAGTCTGATGTCCCGGTGGCAGTTACCTTATCAGGTCACACGCACGGCGGTCAGTTCCGACTTTTTGGTCATTCTCCCGTCGTCCCCTCGAGATACGGGAACCGGTACGCATATGGACACGTCACCGAACCGCGAGAACAAGGAGGAATTGGCGATCTCATCGTGTCCGGTGGGCTGGGCTGTTCTATCGTGCCCTTGAGGTTCGGAGTTCCGCCCGAGATCGTCATTCTTGAGCTCAGCTAAAGAAAGTCCCCCAAGAAACCAACGTTCGCTTTGTCCGCTCTGCAGAAAGAGCTGGTTGTCAGAGATTTTAAGCTATCAACGGTCGCTGAAGCCCGTGATCAGTACGTGCGGATTAATATCGTCCAGCGCCACAGGGAACATTCGAAACGCGCCGATCGGACTGGTGTATGTGGTCTTGGACCCCCAGTTCTACTGCGCAGCAAAAGAGCTACCGATCCGGCAGGTGCGCAACAGAAATTTATATCGCATCGCCTCGACGCCGGAGGCTTCGTTGTCGGGCTGGCACCGCGATGGGGTCATCTGCAGCGTCTGGAATTCCCGGACTGTGCGAAACCGCAAGCGCCGTGGCACCGAACTTGCCGGCTGCTGCGCCGTTCGCACAGTACTTGTGCGCCGCCACAACGGGCGCTGACGCGCGTTATTGCGCCCGTTGACAGCACGGCGCATCAATTTCGTTGACAGAAAGGACTAGCCGCAGTGCATTTAACCCCAGTGCACTTACCCGCAAAAAACGGAGAACATGTCATGTCTTTTTTCAAGTCTTTTGGGCTAGCTGCTGCGGCGTGCTTTTTCGTACAGACTGCGCAGGCGGACACTTTGCTTTCGATCGAAGATGACGGAAACGGCTTTGCCCGGTTCGTCCTGACCGGCACATACGACAATTCAGACGGGCAACTATCAATCCCTTTTTTTGACCCTATAACGCACGTGTCTGTCGGTCGTACGGACTCTGTCAGCAATGGTATCCCTTCGACATCCGTCGGTATGGGTATACTAGATGTTCCCACCCCGGTCAGCTCCACAATCGGCCTTAGTTTCACGCAAGTGTCCGGACCCGGTTTTTTTGTAAACTCGACCGAACAACAAAACATTACGGATACGAATATAGATATCATCGACAACGTTCTATTGAGTTTCTTGCAGCGGAATTTCTTCGGCGGATTTGTGTTCGGCAATGTGAGCATCATTACGGATGCCGCAGGTCCGAGAAGCGGAACCTTTAACGAAGACTTCGTGACCAACATCTCGTTTTCGATATTCAACCAAGGCACATGGGACTTCGCCAGCAGTGTCGGCGCAAGTCAGGGTGCGTTTGGTGGCGCGCCCAACGACGCTTTGCGGTTGGTGATTGGACAGGGGCTGCCGACGCCGGTGCCTTTGCCCTCGACGGGCTTTCTTTTGATTGCCGGTCTCGCGGCCGTGGGAGCTGCACGTCGGTACGGTCGGTCGCGGCAGAACTGACGCGGTCTGCGCGCGATCAGATGAAGGACATTTTGTTCGTCTCGTCCCTTGGGCAAGGGACAGAGTGACGGGTACCGCGACCGAACTACACCTGTCGTATGTCCGGATCGCTGCGCATGCGCGTTGTCGGAACAGGTGCCCGCGTCGCGGCGACCGCCGATGCTGACAAGGATCAAAGGACGCGCCCAATCGGCGTCGGCGGACCATTCGCAGTGGTCAGCAGGGTAGCGTTCTGGTGGCCTTCAGGGCTTTGCGGTTTCGGCAACCGGATCGACGCAGGTTATCTTGGACGCGCAGTCTTCCTTTGCCGCGAAAGAGCTGCCGATCCGGCAGGCGCCTACCACAAACTCATACCGCGTCGCCTCATCACAGGGGGCATGCGGCGCCTCGAAAAGGGCCGACGCGCTTTCGCCGGGCGCGAGGTTCAGAAACGACGCGCCGCGGCTTCGCCCGACCTGTTCGTCGCCGATGAAAGAGGCCACGAAGCCGTTAATCTCGACCAGCGGCGCAGGGCTTTCATTGGTCATGGTAAGGGTCACTCCGCAGTAGTATTCGCGAAAGCTGGTGCCTTCAAAGACAAGGCGATAGTCGGCTTGCGCCACTGAAGCGGTCATTGCCGCGAGGGCGATTGTGGCTGAAAGAAACTTCATGTGTCCCCGCTGTGGCTGTCAGTGGCGATCTAAAGGTGTTCTGGAACAGCACTTCACCCTGACCCGCGGCAGAAGTCGACCAAAAAAACCCGGCAGGCCTCTCACGGGCACCCCGGAGGCCGGCACCGGTCGTATCCGCCCGACAGACATTCGGGCGGAAGATCAGGGCGC
This sequence comes from Pseudomonadota bacterium, assembly GCA_039026235.1. Classification (GTDB taxonomy): domain Bacteria; phylum Pseudomonadota; class Alphaproteobacteria; order Rhodobacterales; family Rhodobacteraceae; genus JBCCMQ01. Next base: position 14,200 of record JBCCMQ010000027.1, on the reverse strand, counting down.
CGGTTCGGTCTCGCCCTCCGGCCCGACAAAAGCCCAGGCTCAGATTGCTGTGCAACGTCCCGTCACCCACGTTGTGGTTCGCGGTCCGACGTCTCGGAGAAAGCCCTTCATTTCCGTGGCCGGCTGCACCCCGTCGGCAGGGCAAAGCGGGCGCGGCCGAGCGGCGCACAATCAAAATAGAGTCGGACGAAGGGCGCTTTCGCGGTAGGGTTGCTTAAGTCCGGTTCTCGACCAAGCCATGGGGTTCAGCCAATGACGCAGCTAAGGCAGACACTCACCGCACTGGCGACGCTGACAACGCTGGCGGGCGCGGCCACTGCCCAAGAGATTGCCGACACGATCTACACGGGCGGGCCAATTCTGACCATCGATGACACGGCGCCCTCGGCCGAGGCGGTGGCCGTCAAGGATGGCCGCATAATGGCGGTGGGCGATCTTGCCGGTATAGCCGCCTATCAAGGCGATGAAACCGCGGTATTCGATCTGAACGGACGGGCGATGCTGCCCGGGTTTGTCGATAGCCACGGCCATGTCCTTATGGGCGGCATCCAGGCGCTGTCCGCGAACCTGCTCGCGCGGCCGGACGGAGACGTCAGCGATATCGCGACGCTGCAGGCGGAACTGCGTTCCTGGGCTGAAACGAATGCCGAGGCGGTCGAGCGCATCAACCTGATCGTCGGCTTTGGCTATGACAATGCGCAACTGGCCGAACTGCGCCATCCAACGCGCCAGGATCTGGACGCGGTATCGGCGGATGTCCCTGTCATCATCGTCCACCAATCCGGGCACATTGGTGTTGCCAATTCGAAAGCGCTTGAGAATGCGGGCATCACCGAGGCATCGACCGATCCGCCAGGTGGCGTGATCCAGCGCGATGAGACCGGTGCACCCAACGGCGTTCTTGAGGAATATGCTTTCTTCGCCGCCATCGTTCCGTTGCTGGGCGGCCTCGGTGAAGAGGGCCTGCTTCAGTTCGGGCGTGCCGGAAGCGCGCTGTGGGCAAGGTTCGGGTACACCACAGGGCAAGACGGCCGCTCGACCGCAGAAGTCGTCGACGTACTGAAGCAACTTGGCGCCAACGGCGAGCTTCCGATTGATATCGTAGCCTATCCCGACGTTCTGGAAGCGCGGGACTATATCGAAGCGAACGCGTCACGCAGCTATGCGAGCCGGGTGCGCGTGGGCGGCTGCAAACTAACCATCGACGGCTCGCCCCAAGGCTTCACCGCCCTCAGGGACAGGCCCTATTACAATCCGGTCGGGAACTACCCCGCGGGATATGCCGGATATGCGGCGATATCGATGGAACAACTGCAGTCAGCGGTTAACTGGTGCTATGAGAACGGGCATCAGATTCTGGTGCATTCCAATGGTGAAGGGGCGTCAGACATGCTGATCGCCGCGCTTGGCGAGGCGCAGGCGACCTATGGCGATCCCGGAAACCGCCCGGTGTTGATACACGGCCAGTTTCTGCGCGAAGATCAGGTCGACGCGTTCAAGCGGTTGGGCGTTTTCCCCTCCCTCTTTCCAATGCACACGTTCTATTGGGGAGACTGGCATCGCGATCACACAGTCGGACCTGTGAACGCCGACAACATCTCGCCCACCGGATGGCTGCTGCAGCGGGATATGATGTTCGGGTCCCACCACGATGCGCCGGTGGCCTTCCCGGACAGCATGCGCATCCTGTCGGCCACGGTGACACGGCGCACCCGTTCGGGCGATATTCTTGGACCGCACCAGCGCGTCGATGTCTTGACGGCGCTGAAGGCCATGACGCTTTGGCCGGCGTGGCAGCACTTTGAAGAAAACGACAAGGGCTCGATCGAAGTGGGCAAGATCGCCGATTTCGTGATCCTGTCAGACGACCCGACCGCCGTGGACCCGGAAACGCTCGCCGATCTGGATGTGCTGGTGACGATCAAGGAAGACGTCGTCATCTATGAAGCCGAGCCGGGCGTGCGAGAGGGCTACATGCGCCAGTCCCCATTCACCAGCGACCCGGTCGTGGCCCATAATTTCCTGCACGCGATCTATCAGGGCATGCAGGTAGAGGCCCCGTGGCTTTCCAACCTGACACGGCGCTTCAAATAGCTGGCAAAGCAGGGCCGAAACGGGTGAGAGCGGGTCATCTTGTGCGGATTTGCGAAGTGTCGATGAAGACGATTGTGCAAAACCCTTTTGTCCGCTGCACCCACTTGCCGACCCCTCTTTGACCCTTCGAGCTATAGACCCCGCGCAACTGTACATGAACCAAAGCTGCCGATTTTCGCCTGGCTTTGATGCGGCATTCTGACGAAGACGTGCTGAAGCCGCTGCGTGAGATCAAGGTGGAGCTGTCTGCTGGTGATGACTTGGCATCCACTTGTCGGAGCGCCGGGATCCGCGAGGCGTCCACAAGGCCACGGCTTCCGGTCGCACCCCTCGCAAGCGGGGGCCTGTGCCCAAAACCCGGCATGGCGTATGAGGTGCCAGAGAGCCAAGTGACCGACCGCACCTATGAACCAGAGCCAGCCGAACCCTTTTATCGAAACCTGCCGTTTGCGCCTTAGAAACTGGCGCATGGCGGATCTGTCCTTTGTCCCGGCCATTCTGGGCGACGATGTCGTCATGGAATTCAGTGAGCAGGGCGTGTTTAGCACCGACGATCAAAAGGCCTGGCTTCTCCGGATACTGTCCGAGAAGACGCAGGATGATCTGCCGGGTCATCTGGCGGTTGAACGCAAAGAAGACCGTTTTATCCTAGGCTATGTCAGCCTGTCCCATGACCCGGACCGGAACAGTGCCGACGACGCCGAGTTGGGGTTCCGATTGGCAAGGTATGCCTGGAACCAAGGCTATGCGACCGAAGCGACACGGGCCCTGATCGATGCCGAGACGATCCATGGCAGGACGCGGCGGATTGTAGCGATCGTCGACCCGAACAACCATCGCTCGGTCCGCGTTCTCAAAAAACTAGAGATGGCGTTTGAGCGCGACATCCTGTTCGAAGGCTACGACCACCCCGACCATCTGTTTGTCCGGCACCTGGCTACCGACGCTGCGTCAGCATCTCATGCTTTACCGGAAGACCGCTTGTAGCCCGCGCAACCCGTGCCTTGACGCAGACGCGACGTCATCGGGCTTTGAAAACCGACGTGCCAGTCAGCGGCAAGGGCGGACATTGCGGGCGTTCCTTGGTAAGCGGCCGCTTGAGCCCGCGCGCCGTGACCCGAGGCAGACACCCGTCTGAAAATCGCGACTTCAGCGCATCCGACCCTCACCTTGTTTGCGGCAAAATCTCGGCCGGGAAATCGACGCTCGCCGCCAGGTTGGCGACCGCCGATCGGCCGGTGCGCATATCGGAAGACGATTGGCTTGCCGGCCTCTCCGGGGATCAACTGGCGAAACCCAAGAACTATGTCCGATATCCGGCTCGCCTTCGGTCAGTCATGGGGCCGTACATCGCGCGATTGTTGGGAGCAGGCGTATCCGCTGTCCCGGATTTTGATCCGAAAAGGGTGGAAAGCCTCCGCTGGATGCGTGCTTGGATTGACGAGGCTGGGCCAGACAATCAATTGCACGTGCCGGCACCGCCGGACACGGTGTGTCTGGCGCGTCTTCATCGGCGCAATGCGAGCGGTGCGCACCCTTTTGTGGTCTCGGAAGAGCGGTTTCACCAGATTTCCAAGTGTTTTGTTCCATCGACCTGGGACGAGGGCTTTACGCTTGTCTTCCACGACGCGCTTCCAAAGGCCTGACCCAGCTCACTGCGCTGATCATCGCCCAGCGCGCACGGTTGACATAGTGGGCTTCATACGTTTTGACCGTCCGCTTCAGCGCCTCTGGATTCATCCGACCAAGCATCAGGACTTCGCCGGTTTGCGCATCACTGGTGACGAGGGCAACTGGCCATCGGGGCCGAACTTAGGCGCGAGATCCGTGCCGTCTACCTGGACCACCGAGTGCCGCGCTGGAAAGCTAAGCTAAGCTTACCCATTGCCATCTCCTTGCGAGCCAAAACGTTATAACATAACAGTACGTGGTCGGGGTTGGCGGCATTGTAACGAGCGGGTTCACCCATGGAAATTCAGGATAAACGGGTCCCGGTGACTTTGCTGACCGGTTTTCTTGGCGCCGGCAAGACCACCTTGCTGAACCAATTGATCCGCGATCCCGAAGCCGGGCACGTCGCGGTTATTATAAATGAGTTCGGGGACGTGGGGCTTGATCACGATCTTATCGAGGAAGTGACCGAAGAGGTCATGTTGCTGCGTTCCGGGTGCCTTTGCTGCTCGATCCGGGGAGATTTGGGCAAGACCCTTGCCACGCTGATTGCGCGACGGATGAACGGAAAGCTGAACTTTGACCGCGTGGTGATCGAAACGACTGGAATAGCCGATCCGGGACCAATTTTGCACACGCTGGTCGTGGATGAATTCATCGCGCCCCACTACCGCATGGACGGTGTGGTCACGCTGGCCGATGCGGCGACTGGTCCGTTTACGCTGGACACAAATATCGAGGCGTTGAACCAAGTTGCCGTCGCTGACCTGTTGGTTTTGACAAAAACCGATCTCGTGTCCGCCGATGAGTTTGGACGCTTTGAGGCGCGTCTGGACGGACTCAACAAGACCGCGAAGCGTGTTCGTGCCAACCATGGTCAGATACCAACAGGGATGCTTTTCGGATTGTCGGCCATGCAGCCGGGCGCGACTTCTGAAGATATTGAAGTCTGGCTTGGATCGGCAACCGGACAAACGGCTCACTCAAAGCCAGGCCACCATGCCGATACCCATGGTCACGGCGTACACCATCACCATGAGAGCCGGTTCTGTTCGGTCTCAATCGAGGTACCGGATCCCATTCCAGCCAATGTATTCGACTTCTGGCTCGACACGCTGATCGCGCTCAGGGGCCCCAATATTCTTCGTATCAAGGGCATTGCGCATATTGAAGACATTGCCTGGCCCTTTGTCTTTCATGGCGTGCAGCACATCTTCGATCCACCCGTGCCGCTGAAGTCCTGGACCGGCATGGACAAGACGAGCCGCGTGGTCGTGATCGCCCGGGATATCGACCGGGAAGATCTTGAGGCCAGCCTGGCGATGCTGCGCATGCAACCGTCAGAGTTGGAGACGCATCTCAACGGCTCCACCGTTCAAGCGGTCGACACGTCACCCTGAAAGCGGGGTTAGATCCAAGGAACCGCCGGTCGGTGCATTTGAACGTGCTTACCTATCAAAGACGTCGCGCAATGGGTTGCTGGCCTGTCGAGCCGAGATGGCGAGAAGGATCTCGCGCCATCTCCCCGCTTTAGGGGTCCTAAGCCGCGACCGGCGGCGCCCATGTCAACGACGAATGGTGCAGCGAAATCAGGACCCGGCCACCCAGCTTGTGGTAGGCAAAAGTGTAATCGGCCAGCGTGCCGTCTCCGTCGCCATCAACGAAGGTATACTGACCCATGTCCTTGTAGCTGAGCCCGCCTGCATCCTCGACCGGACCGGCCGCGCTTTGAAACTGCACATCCGTCCAACCCCGCTTCAGAAAGCCATTGTCCTGCGGATATTTCGGATTGCCACCGACAAAGTACGCCCGCGCACCTTCTCTATCCAGCCGGATCACATCCGCCAGGGTCGGCTTGAACAGCAGCTGCCCATCTTCGTCGCCGAAATCATAAAGCTCCAGAAGCGCTTCGACATCCTGCTCGGTGACACATTTCGCCCACGCCTTTTGCGCCGCGACAACCTCGGCCTTGGTCATGGGTTCAAAGTTGCGATCAGACATCTCAATTCCTTCTTGTTTTCTGGTCCCGTCCCAGGAACATCTGTTGGTCGCCACCCGTGATCCACGGACCTGTGGCCGGAACGGTGGAGTTAATCTGGCACTATCGCGGGGAAATCCCCAAGACAAGCAGAGTTACCTTGGACCCGCCAACGTCCGGAACCTGCAGATCAAAAAAGGGCGGTCGCAATCATTTACAAGCCCAACGGCCTAGCAAAACGCCGCTTCAGGCTGTCTGACTTTACTGACCAGTTTGCATGCGGGATGGGCCTGAGATACCAGCCGCGTCCGTAGATTGTAACACGAAGCGGGTTGGAGAGGCGGACACGTGCAACACCATAACCCGCGAAGCCGTTGGGCATCGAAACTCCATCAGATCAGAGAGACGCGCACATGATGCATGCTTGCTTTCCAATGGAGTGAAAGACGGCAAAGTTGCTGGCCGAAGACGCCCACCATCCCTAAAGATGTGGCGGTCCGAGTCAGCCAATCTTGCCAAGCGAAGGCCCTTTGGACCGTGAAAAAGAATACGCCGTCTAAACTGCCCCAAAGGCCAACCTGAGGATTAGGTCGCAATGCAAACCTTTAACATGGGCAAGGTGCCACCGGTCACTTTCGGCGCAGGTCGCACGCGGATACTTCCCGGTCTGGTGCGGAAGCTAGGCGATGGGCCGGTGCTTGTCATCGCCGATGCAATTCTTCCCGAAATCGGCACGACAGATCGATTGGGGTCGGACTTGGCAGCGAAGGGCGTGCCTTTTGACTTTGCAGCCGAGGTTGCCGGAGAGCCCAAGCAGGCCCTCATCGATGCGCTTTGCGTCCGCGCGCGCGACCTTGGCGCAACGGTCATCATCGGGCTGGGGGGCGGTGCTGCCATGGACGCCGCCAAACTTGTCGCCGCCATCGCACCAAGCGGGCGTCCCGCGACCGACTTCGACCTTGCGGTGCAACCCCTGCCCGGCGGTGGAATTCCAGCGATTGCCGTGCCCACGACGGCGGGAACCGGATCAGAAGTGACCCGCACTTCGGTCATATCGCGCGAAGACGGATCGAAAAGCTGGTACTGGGGCGAGGAGCTGATGTTCGCGCAAGCGGTGCTCGACCCCGAGTTGACACTCAGCCTGCCGCCCCACCTGACAGCCTGGACCGGGATGGACGCCGTCGCCCATGCGCTCGAAGGTTCCACCGCGCGCACCACCAGTCCGGCGGGGCTACTTTACGGCCTTGAGGCGCTGCGCATTCTGACTGACGCGTTGCCCCGCGCGGTTGCCGATGGCTCGGATATCGAGGCGCGAGGGCGCGTGCTTTGGGCAAGCATGGTCGCGGGCCTGGCCCTTCACAATTGCAACACGCACATGGGCCACAACATAAGCCACGCACTAGGCTCACTGGCTCGGGTTCACCATGGGCTGGCGACGGGTCTGGCTCTCGAAGCCAGCCTGCCGTGGCTGGTTGAGCGTCCGGACGGGGCCGCCAACTATGCCCTTGCGGCAGGCGCACTTGGCGCCGAGGCGACCGCCAGCGCGCTGCCCGGTGCGTTTTCGGACCTGATGCGGGCCTGCCAGATCCCAGCGGAACTGCCCGCCGAATGTGCTGACATTGCGGGAACTGAACTGGCGGACGAAATGCGGAACCCGGCCAATCACGGCATGTCACAAAATGCGGCCTGCGAGATTACGGACAAGGACCTGCACACGCTGGCATCGCGGGTCATACGCTTGCCTCTGGCAGCCGCGGCGGCTTAACTGGGGGCACCGCGCACTTGGGCGCATCCGGTCTAGCATGCCCGCGACAGGGTCAAAGCGGCGAACCCACGCGGCAGATTTGGTTCGCCCCCTGACGGCGTTATCCTTTATCGTCCACGACCAGAAAACGCAGCCAGCAAACCGGCGACCATTGGCTCACCAAAGGCGTTGATGACCGGTGAGCTTATTGAACAATGCCGAGCTGGCTGCTCGACCAAACTCTTCATCAGGGCAAGAAGTCGGTCCGCCCAACCAGTAGCCACACCCCGCAAACCCGATAAATGCGCAGGCCGCTTTGTCACGCTAAAGCTCGGCTATTAGGGTCTCAACGCCACCAGTTTATTCGAGAATTTGCCTTTGATCAGCAGGCAAGTCAGCAACGGGTGCTTCCGCATTGCAACGCTTTTCCAAAACTCGCTCTTCATCACTTAAGCGAGCCTTAAACACTCAAACGTCTTGTTCTGATCGACACACGGCAAATGGCGCTGTTCACGGCCCAGATGAACGAGATCGGCGCAAAGCTGATTCTGGCCGGCCATTCCGACCCGTCTTATCCAATTTGAACAGGCACCCCATTTCGATGCATTACCCACCAATACGGCGCAGCGCTTAATGCGACGAAAAACCGATACTGTTTCCCGTGGCGATACCCTTGAGGCTGCCTTGAGATGCTGTTCGAAACCTACGCGATGGACGTTGCCGCAGACGGCGCAACCAAGTCCTACTTCGCCTTCGCGCTCAAAGACCGCATCGTCTTCACCCGCAAGGACAAAGAGGTCGGCGTCGAAAACCGCATGCTCGGCAAAGTGGTTGCTGCAAGCAAAGGCGAGATCAGGGTCGCGATGGATGGCGACCAAGACAACCTCTTGCCCATTAATCCTAAAGATTTTCAAAGCTTCGACCAGGGCTGTGCCGCCAGCTTCGACAAATCGAAGGGCGCCGCCGTCGAGCAATCTTACGTCATCGCCTCCCGAGCCATGGACCGGCACCTCTGCTACGTCTCCATGACCCGCCACCGCGCGGACCTGGCGATATTCGTTTACAACCGGGACCGGCCAAAATGGGCGATGGAGCAAAGGCATCAGCGCGCCCGACCAAAACAAACCCGTTCCCCCCATAGCCAGTCAGTGGGTTAGCGACCCTTAGCGGCAACTCCGGCCATTCTGCCCAAGCGCAGAGAAAGATGGCTCAGAAACCGAAACAATCGATGCTGAATAGACGACGAATGTAGCTTTTTGGCATTACCGTCCCAGCGCCCATGACACATTTGTCTATACGGCATTTAATCTGAATTGGTCAGGTTGAACGAAAATCAATTCACGCGGATTAGGCGTCTTCCGGCAATCCTGTAGGAAGGACCCTTTCATATGAAACCCACACTCTTCGCAATCGCTCTTGCCGGCGCTGCTGTTCCGGCCCAGGCGGATGAATTTACCCCGGCTTTGCAAAATTTTATGGAAAGCCAGGTCCCCAACTGGGCGCATGATGAGGCCGTTGTAAGTGCAATCAACGCTCAGAATAAACGGACCGCAGGTTACGATCAAAGCATGATTGACTAACTCGACTCGACTTGGCGCGCTGAGGTTGGCGCCAATGACACGCCGACGATTTCGCCTGTCCTGAACAATGCGACGGCAGACTTTCTGCGCGATCAGGTTGCGGCTTCAGGCGGCATGATCACCGAGGTCTTCATCATGGACATGCATGGTCTGAATGTTGCAGCCAGTGACGTGACCTCGGACTACTGGCAAGGTGACGAAGCCAAATTCAGCGAAACCTACGGCCGTGGGCCCGATGCAAGCCATGTCGGTGACGTTGAATTCGATGAGTCGACGCAAAAGTACCAAGGCCAGATTTCGCTGACGATTGTCGACCCTGCCACTGGTCAACCAATTGGTGCGATGACCGTCGGCGTTGACGCCGAAGCGCTTTTGTAAGGAGCGTATCGTGGCCCGATTTCAGAAAATCTCGTTCGTTATCATTGGTATTCTTGTGGTGTCGTGCGGTGCGCTGGCAACCTTTGTCAGTGTTTTAGGAGATCGGGCCGGACAGAGTATTGCAATTCGAGGTGTCTCTGCTGCCGCAGAAGCGCAAACGTCGGGGGTTGCCAGCCAATTGCTTGGCCCGTTGCGTTTCAAAAAAATGGACGACATCGATAATGTTCTGGCAGCGGCCACTGAGCAAACTGACTTGGTTGTTGGATTCCTGGTGCAGGCCCAAGATGGGAGCGCCGTTGTCTGGCCGGACTCTGGGCTCAGCGACGTGGATCGCGCCAGTTTGGAACAACTGGCTCTTTTGACATCTGAAGCAGCTGCTCCTAACCAAGCTAGGGAGGGGCTGTTGCAAGCCTTTCCAATACGGAAATCGCCAGATGACGCGCCTATCGGTGTCGTGGCAGCCCTTTGGACGGCTGAACCTTTCATGGCAGACATCGCTCAGGCTCGTCGAATGCAGATCAAGCGCGCAGTACTTGGCCTTGCGGTGCTGACCTTCCTGGGCTGGTTTGCCGTTCGCATTTGGGTCGCCTCACCGCTTGAAGCACTTTGCGCCAGGGCGGAACAAATGTCGGATGGTGATCTGCATACCGACGTTCCTGCCACGGGCCTTAGAAGCGAAGTTGGTAGTCTAGCCAGATCGTTCGAAGCTCTTCGGCAGAACCTGGAAACGGCAAAAGAAGCTGCCGATGGTGCATTCTACGATGCCGCTGGCTTTCAGGCATCGTCTGCGGCCTTGGTCATGTGCGACCGTGACTTGGCGATCACGCAGTGGAACAGAGCGGGAAAAGCGATGCTAAGATCCATCGAGCCCGCGCTGAAGCTTGAATTGGCCAGTAAACAGCACCTTGACGCGCTGCGCATCGACGCTTTGAACACCCGCATGTTAGAGGAACCGGACTTTCCAATCAGCACTGATTTTCAACGCAACAACAAAGTTTTCGGATATTCCGTTCAAGCGATTGAAAAAAACGGCGAAAGACAGGGCTATGTCCTGGAGTTCCAAGACATTACCGAAGGCCAAACGACGTCAGGCATCTTATCCGCACTGGAAGTCTCGGCCCTTCGTGGTGACTTTGATGCCAACGGACAGCTGGTTTCGATGAACCCAAATCTTGCGAGGCTTTTGGGAGATGCGGCGCTTGGCACGTCGGCATCAACTGCAATCACTGGTGTGAGTGGTGAAGAGATTTGGCCTAACATCTTAAAAGGTAACGCATATACCGGGAAATTTGTCTTATCCTTTGATGATAAAAACGCGCTACTGGACGGCAGCATCAATCCGATCAAGGACAGCACAGGTCAAAAGTATGCATTCGTTTTGCTTGGTGCCGATGTGACGCAGAGCGAATTGGAATTGTCGCGAGCCAAGCAGGACACCGATTCGATGCTTGCTGCGCAAGAAGCTGTGGTGGCCGAGTTAAGCAATGCTTTGGCGGCGCTTAAGCAAGGTAGTCTTACCACTCGTATTGAAGCAGAGTTCGATGGAAAATACGGTGAATTGCGACGTGACTTCAATGACGCTGCGTCTAGTCTACACAACGCAATGGCCGACGTCATCGGGGCGAGTTCTGCCATTCGGGGCGATGCTGAGGAAGTGAATTCGGCAACGCAGGACTTGTCAAAGCGGACTGAAAGCCAGGCCGCGACACTCGAGCAAACTTCAGCTGCGCTTGTAGAACTTACGGCATCCGTTCAATCGGCGACGGAAGGTGCTTCACGGGCGGCTGAGACTGCGAAAGAAGCAAGCAAGAACGCCAAGAGCAGCGGCAAAGTCGTCCGCGATGCTGTTGCGGCCATGCATGAAATAGAGAGTTCCTCAGATGCTATTAGCAAAATCATTGGTGTGATTGACGACATTGCATTTCAAACAAACCTTTTGGCACTAAATGCCGGTGTAGAGGCGGCCAGAGCAGGTGATGCGGGGCGTGGATTTGCCGTTGTTGCATCGGAAGTACGAAGCCTTGCTCAACGCGCATCAGAGGCTGCCCGCGAAATTACACAGCTGATCAATTCATCGGGCGAGCAAGTCAAACGGTGGGCCAATTTGGTTCAGAAGGCAGGCGATGCCCTGAGCGAAATCGTCAGCTCTGTACAAGACATCTCTGAAAACGTAGGGACAATTGCGAGTTCTTCAAAAGAGCAGTCCGTTGGCATAAGTGAGATCAATGACGCTGTTGCCGCTTTGGACCGTGCCACCCACCACAATACAGCAATGGTTGAAAAAACAACCACAACCACTCATAATTTGAGCGATCAGGCTGAAAAACTGTGGCAGACAACGGAACAGTTCAAAACCGGCCACCCGGCAATAGCCGTATCCGAGCGAGACAGCCAAGAAGTTCCGCCAGCATTCACTCCAAGAGCAGTGGCTCCAAATGGCAATCTGGCTGAAGATACCGAGAGTTGGAATGACTTCTAGATGACGTCATCGCCGAGCGACTTCGATCCACAGTGAGTGATGTTTTTAATGGGCGACGAGCGCCTATTAAAACTTCGTCGGAATACATTTTTACGCGCAGTCTTTGTTGCTGATCTGCTTGCTTAAGAATTTTCGCTTTTTGCAAGAAGAGTTTTTGTACACTATGAACGATCAACGCCTGAAAAAATCGGACGTTTCAAGTAGCCGCGGTGCGCGGCCGGATCTGACTGGTCCGGTCTGATTGTTAGTGCATGACTGGCCTGCGGTCTATTGGGACGACTGTTTCCGGTGCCGGTGGTCGGTATCCCAAAGCGCTGTGGGGCCGCCTTGTGTTGTAGTGCTTTCTCCATTCTTCGATGATGATATGCGCTTCTCTCAATGAGTAGAAGATTTCCCGGTTCAGCAGTTCGTCCATTGCCCGGCAGGCGATTGCGGAGCAATCTGCCGAGAGGGGCGGAACCGGGCATTGAAGCTCTCGACATAGCCGTTCTCCTAGGGTGATCCCGGTTCGATCAAGGCAGTCTTGGCACCGACAGCCTCGATCCGGGCTCGGACATCCTTGGCCACGAACTCAGGACCATTGTCACTACGAACGAACCCCGGTGGCCCGCGCAGGATGAACAAGTCGGTCAGCGCATCGACGACTTCGGTCGAGTTCAGTTTTCGTTTTACCCGGATCGCCAAGCATTCCCGGCTGAACTCGTCCAGGACGTTCAACGTGCGGAACGCCCAGCCGTCATCGGTTCGAAAATGGACGAAGTCATAGCTCCAGACGTGGTTCTAATGCTCCGGCCGCAACCGGATACATGATCCATCGTTCAGCCAAAGTCGCCCCTTTTTCGGTTGATTTGGCGGTACTTTCAGCCTCTCCCGTCTCCACAGCCTTTCGACACGGCCATCGCTGACATGCCAGCCGGCGTCTCTCAGAATCGCCGCGACGCGACGGTATCCGTGGCCGCTGTATTGCCGGGCCAAATCGATAATGTCCGCAAAAGGCCAATCTTCATCCTCGCGGCTGCGTGGCTCATACCTTTGCGTTGATCGATGCTGCCCCAGCACCTGGCAGATCCGGCGCTCCGACACTTTCATCTCGCTTCGGATCAGGCCTATGCAAGCCCGGCGACGTGCGGGGCTCAGAAGTTTCCCCGCGCTGCTTCCTTTAGAATGAGCTTGTCCAACGTCAGGTCCGAGACTGCCTTTCTCAAACGCTCATTCTCTTTCTGAAGCCGTTTCAGTTCCTTGAGTTGGTCGGTCGCCATCCCGCCATACTGCTTGCGCCAACGGCAGTAGGTCTGCTCAGCTATGCGCACTTCGCGGATCGCATCAACACGCGCCATTCCTTGTCCGACAAGCACATCAACCTGCCGCAGCTTCTGAACTATTTCCTCTGGCTTGTGCCGCTTGTTCGCCATTCTCTGTCCTCCGTTTCCTAAACATAACGGTGGGCCAGTTCAGATAGGGCACTTCAACGCCACAAGGTCCGGCCTGCGGATGGTGGCGGCTGCACGATGAATACGAAGGCAATCTCTGGCGCGACATATTCACTGACGGAGAAACGCGCCCATGGCCGACCCAATTGCGGTTGAGACCCATGTCCCGGTCCCGCCCGAACGCGCCTGGGCCGCCTTCATCGATGCTCACACCATCAAACGATGGAACTTCGTGTTGCCCCACTGCTGCTTTCCTTCTGCCCAGATGGATCTGAGCAAAGGTGGACGGCGTGTCGTCTGCATGGGGGCGAAGGACGGTTCCATGGGGTTCGACTTCGAAGCCACCCATGAAGAGGTGGAGGCAGAAGAGGCGCCCAAGCCGAGCCGATGTGCACGGCATGTAACTGACCCAGCTAGCTGACGCAGCAGGATTCGCATCCGAGAAGAACTCAGTTCCGCTTCTTCGTCGAAACGCACTTCCGAGCGGCTCAGGTCTTGATGGCAGGACCTTTGGCGCCGCCGCAGCATCGGTCGGAGAACAGCAGCTTGTACTTTCTAATGGAGACAATGTTGCCGTCCACCATTCAAAGCCCGCGTTCGGTTTTCGGCTCCATCACTAGCAACCGGCATCTGGGGGATAATCTGGGGGACAGACTACGATTGAAACTGACTAAGCTACTGAAAATTCTGGTAACTCAATAGTGAAATGGTGCGGTCGAGAAGACTCGAACTTCCACGGGTGTTACCCCACAGCGACCTCAACGCTGCGCGTCTACCAATTCCGCCACGACCGCACGTGTCGAAAACCCGGGTCTGATAGCCGACCCCTTTACTGACACGCAAGGG
>JBCCMQ010000026.1:0-33892 GCA_039026235.1 Pseudomonadota bacterium | reverse complement strand
GCGCCCGCCGCCATCCGGCCAAGCATTATCTCGGCCGGGTCGACCGGGCTGAGCCTTGGAATAATCCAAATCAGCGTCGCGGCGATCCATACGGTCAGGAACAGGGTTACCAGTCGATTGATCAGGTAACTTGGCGGTATGCGTCCCATGCGTTCCTCCCGGTTCTTGTTTGGTCCGGATTATCCCACATCCGGTCCCTTTGCGTACGTTCAGGCCGCCCCGGCGGCCGCACGCGAAATTTCGTGGCTCCAACCGCGCAGCACCATGCGCCCTATGGAATGCGCCTTTCCGTCTTCAATCCGCTCCCAACGGCTATGCATCTGACATAAAACGCGTTCCGTAGGTTTCTCGATGAGCATTGGATGGCGCCGCACGTTGTCTGGCCCGATGATTTCTTCCACCGCGCTCAGGAAGTGCTCGTTCAGAAGGGCGCTTGGCCATCGGCGCGAATACCGCTGAAGAGTGTCGATGTGGACGAGCACGTCGCGCGGGGCCGCAGTGGCGGCGCTGTGTCGTGTCATATCGATCTCTTCACCGCCTCGGGTCAGCTGCCCGACGATAAGGTCAAAGTCTTGCTCGCGTGCAGCGACCTCATCGGACTGAAACGGATCCTTGGCGCGTTCGTGTCCGTTGCTTTCAAGGTCTTCTTGGATCATGCGCATCGTCGGTGGGCCTTGGATTGCAACGGCGCCTGGCCGCATAGGGACCGCGCGCCTTGGCGCGCGGCCATGCCCAACTGCTGGTCAGGGCTTCCGCAGGAAGTCCGCAAACAGAGGGCGGGAGCCCCGGCTCCGATCAGGCACCTGGTGCTCTATCGCTCATCAGTTGGCCTTCTCCAGATTGTGGATAATCTGGTGGGTGTGGTTCCACCAGAAGAACGGATGGTTGTAGTCGTTCTCAGCCGTTGGCCAGCCGGTCCAATAGGTCGTGTTCATCGGCAGCAGCTTGGCCGATTGCACAAGTGGAATGAACGGCGTGCCCGCATCGAGATATTGGTAGGCTTCCGCCACAAGTGTCGGCAACGTGGCATCGCCTAGGGGCAGATTGGCCATCTGGTCGACAATCTCAGAGTACTTGGCCGCGTTGTCGTCGTTCCAGCGCGACGTGTTGTTAAAGCCGGGGCTTCTTTCACCCACGGGGACCACGTCCTTGACGGTATAGCGACCCATGGATGCCCAGGGTTCGTTCACCGACCCGCAGCTCAGCCATGAATAGGACATCTCATAGGACCCGAAAGGCAGCACTTCGCCCCAGAATACCCCGTTTTCGACCGGGACTGCCTTGGCGGCGATACCGGCTCGGTTCAGCTGCTCGACCACGACGTCAATCGTCCGGGTGTATTCCGTCGAGGCGGAATTCACGTGAATATCCACGGACAGTTGCTCGCCATCTTTCTCGTAGATGCCGTCGCCACCCTTGGTCCAGCCTTCGCCCTCGATCAGGGCCTGACCCGCCGCAACATCTCCGGTCGATGACAGACCAAGACCAGCAGCCTTTACCGCCTCAATGTAAGGCGCCATGGAACCATAGGCCGCGAACATCGTCTCGGACGGAAGTGTCGCGCCCTCGGCGGCCACATTCACGATCTGCGTGCGATCAATGATCGTTGCGACGGCCTTGCGCATATTCGCACTGTCCCAGGGTGCGACCGTCGTGTTGATCTCAAGCTGACGGGCGCATGGGTCTGCCGATGCAAACGGATAGTCGTCGTACCATGCGATCACCTTGGGATTCTGCGCCTGAATCGCGACGAATGTGCCGACGGTGACATTCTGGGCGGCATCCATCTGGTTCGTCGCCATCAACTGCGCCCGGCTTTCTTCGCCGCCCGATTCCAGCCAGATCAGGCGCTGGGGCTCTGGCAGATCCTCAAACCCGGTCTTTGCCCCCCACCAGTCATCGTTGCGGTCCCAAATCGCGCGGTTGGTCCCTGAGGACGTGTAGGTGTAGGGGCCGGTGCCGATGGGCGGAAAGAACGCAAATGTGGCCGGGTCCTGCCCGTCCCAGACGTGTTCAGGCATGATCAGGAATGACCCGAAGATCCGCACGCCGAAGTTCTCGACGATAAACCTTGGATTGGGCGCGTTAAGCGTCAGTTTCACGGTCAGATCATCGACTTTCTCAACCGATGCGACCTGGGCGCGGATCGTTGACGCTTCGCGGCTTGAAATCTCTTCATTCGAGAGGGCCATGTTGACCGTGAAAACGACATCGTCGGCGTTGAAAGCTTCGCCGTCGGACCATTCGACACCTTCGCGCAGCGAAATTGTGAACTCATCGCTGCTGTCGTTGCCCTCGAAGCCTGTGGCGAGCCACGGGTCGATATTGCCGGTTGAATAATTCAGAATAAATAGCGGCTCCCACATGGCTTGGTGGGCGCCGTGCATCCGTTTGGTTCCTGGCGTAAACCAGTTGAAATTCTCGGGGTCCTTGATAGTCCGGTCAAGGTCGAAAATTACGGTGTCTTCCCGCGCCACATCCTGGGCGAAGGCGCCATGGGCCATGACCGCCGTAAGCGCAGTGGCCAGCATGAAGTTTGATCTCAAGGTCATATAATCCTCCCTGTGTGACCCGGTCATTTCCGCATGTTAGCGCACATGGTCCAAAACCAGAACGCGCGTGTCCTGCGGCAAAGTCTCTTTTTTTATCTCGGTCTCGTAATGGCACGCAAAATCGACCTGATCGTCGTCAAAATGATCCAGAAAGCTCTGGATCCACATCGTGTTGCGCGGCTTGTAGGTAAGTGTCCGAAAGTGCATCGGAATGATGATCTTAGGCTTGGCGCGCCGAATGACGTCCATCAGATCGGGCAACTCGATGGTCAGATAGCCGCCTGCGAGCGCCAGCAGAACGTCGACCCCTTCGAAAAACGAAGCTTGGGCCTCGGTCAGCGGGTTGCCCACATCGCCCATGTGCGCAACCGAGATCCCGTCGAGTTCGAAGCGGTACATCCCGTTTTGGCCCGGCACCTCATGGGTCGGGTGATGGTCCCATTCCGCCGCTTCCACGGCCGATACGGCGAGCCCCGCGGCTTCTGCCTTGCCACCCGACACGGCGACCGTCAGAGCATTCAGCACGGCCGGGTTTCCAGCGATCAGGTCGGCACGGCAATGGGCGCTGTCATCGTCGGACGACACGATGACCAGATCGGCTGTTTCACCGATGGGCGCATACCCAATCTCTTCGGGCGTGTACGGGTCAGTTATGACGGTCGGTCCGTCTTCTGGCGTCAGCCGAAAGGCCGCGTGGCCATACCATTTGATCTTCAAGTGGTCGTCCTAATTCGTTCCTAGGTTCCGGGGGCTCGTGGTTGCGTTGATGTCGTCATTTTGCGGTCGCGCGTGATGCTTCCAATGGCCCGTTGGATCGCTGCCACGACACAGAATTGCTTCGACGCCCTGGGCCCACTCCGCATCGGTGATGCGCACAGAAGGCGGGCAGTAGCGAAGGGTCAGGCCACAGCGGCGGCGGTTGGATGCATTTCCCAGCGAGCCGTGGACCAGCATGTCTGCGTGAAGTGAAATCTGTCCAGCCTTAAGCGCATTGGTGAACGGCGTGCCCATGTCCTCGGCGCCATCCGTTTCAATGTGAAAGACCGCGTTTTCGCCGGAAGTACGGGTTCGAAGAGCGCCCTTGTCATGGCTTCTTGGAATAAAACGCATAGCCGAATTTTCGGCATCTGCGTCATCTATGGCCAACCAGACCGTGACCGTTCGCGCAGGGGACAGCTTCCAGAAGGATGCATCCTGGTGCCAGGGTACCGCGCGTGGGTCTTGCGGTTTTTTTGACAAGACCGCGCTGGCCCAGCAAAGGATATCGGGCCCAATGATGTCCTGGACGTGATCGAGGATGCGCGCGTCTGTCGCGATGTCCCAAAGCCCCGCCAGTCGGGCCTGGTAGCAGTTGATGCCATAGGAGGCGCCTGTGCCCATGGCCTGCATCAGGCCATCGATGTACGACCTCAGCCCAACGAGTTCGCTGGCGCCGAATACATCAAAAGGCTGAACGAAACCCTCGCGGTTGTAGTGCGCTATGTCGGCCTGCGACAGGCGCATAGGATGCGCCGTCTCGACGGGGCGAAAAGCAAGATCTTCGGCGTCGGCGAGCATTGGTGGTGTCCTTGGTTTCGGTCAGCCTATGCGCCTTGACGGCCCCCTTGCACGCCGCGTCTTGACAAATTTATGTGCTAAATTGATGTTTCTTTTGTCCAACTCGGTGTTTTTGATCAACTTAGCGCAGGGACCCGCGCATGCCGGCAATGCGACTCAGGTGCGATAGCTATCTTGGCCCGACCGATGCGTTTGCCTTCGTGCGCAAGACGATCGGCGCGGGGGGGTCGCTGCACTGCCACGATTTCTTTGAGGTTCTGCTGGTCGAGCGGGGGGAATTGCTACACCAGATCAACGGTGGAGCAGTGCATTTGCCGTCCGGCGCCCTGGTTTTCATTCGGCCCGATGACGTTCACACTCTGATCCCAGTCGCTGCGGACTGCCAGATCATCAATATCGCCTTTCGGGCTGAAACGGCCGATCATCTGGCGGCTCGGTATGGCGCCGATCTTGGCGCCCGTTTTTTCTGGAAGCCCGGGCCTGAACCGGAAACGCTGGTTCTGATCGGGCCCCAGCGCGAAAGGGCGATCAACACCGCGCTAGAGCTGCAGACCAGTCTGCGTGCCCTGATCCGTATCGAAGAATTTCTGCTAACCATTATGCTTCGTGTCGCCGGACTTGCGTTGAGCGGGACCGGGCGCGCGCCCGACTGGTTGCTTCGGGCCTGCGAAGCGGCACGCGAACCCCGGGTCTTTCGCCGCGGTGCGACAGGGTTTGTCGAGGCCGCTGGACGCAGCCACGAACACGTTTGCCGGACCGCACGGACGTTTCTGGGGCTTTCGCCTTCGGCTTACGTCAATCGCTTGAGGATGGAATACGCCGCCATGGAACTTGGTCGTTCGGACCATTCCATATCTGAGATTGCCGCTCTTTGCGGGATCGAAAACCTCAGCCACTTCCACGGTCTTTTCCGGCGCCATTATGGGGTAACCCCGCGCGCCTATCGCAAAGCACGGGGACCGGTTCATCCGGCAGCCGCCGTACGACCGTCCTAGACCGCCATGGTTGCCGAGACCGCGCGCTTCCAGTCGCCATATCGTCGGTCGCGCCAATCGTCCGATCTCTCCGGCGAAAAGCGCCGCTCAAGCGCCCAATCCTGTTCGACCGTTTCCATGTCCGGATAGACACCAGCACGCATTCCAGCCAGCCAGGCGGCCCCGAGTGCGGTCGTCTCGAGCACTTCTGGGCGGTCGACCTGCGCCCCGATGATGTCGGCTAAGAACTGCATGGTCCAATCGCTCGCGCTCATGCCGCCGTCGACCCGCAGGATGCCGCGGTCCCCGCTGGGCACATAATCTGCATGCATCGCTTCCAGCAGATCGCGGGTCTGGAAGGCCACGGACTCCAATGCCGCGCGGGCAAACTCGGCAGGGCCGGAGTTCCGCGTCAGTCCGAAGATCGCGCCGCGGGCTTCGGCATCCCAATGCGGTGCGCCAAGGCCCGTAAAGGCCGGAACTAGAATGAGATCCTGTTGTGTGTCCGCAGCCTCGGCGAGGGGCTGCGTCTCAGGTGCTTCGCGAATGATCTTCAGGCCGTCGCGCAGCCATTGGACAACTGCACCGGCAATGAAAATCGATCCTTCGAGCGCGTAGGTAACCTCTCCATCAAGCTGATAGGCGATCGTGCCAAGCAGGCGGTTTTGGGACCGCACCAGTGACGGGCCGGTGTTCAGAAGGGCAAAGCAACCGGTGCCATAGGTCGATTTCATCATGCCCGGCTTGAAGCATGCCTGACCAAGGGTGGCCGCCTGTTGGTCGCCTGCGACACCAAGGATCGGCAAGGGCCGTCCGAACAGCTCCGCCCGGGTCATCCCAAAATCGGCGGCGCAGTCACGCACCTCTGGCAACATCGACAGCGGGATGCCCAAAAGCTCTGCAATCTCCGGCGACCATTTGCCCAAGCCGATATCGTAAAGAAGCGTGCGCGCGGCGTTCGTTGCGTCGGTGACATGCATCGCCCCGCCGGTCAGGTTCCAGATCAGCCATGTGTCGACCGTGCCGAAAAGCAGCTCGCCGGCGGCCGCCCGGGCGCGTGCGCCTTCGACATTGTCGAGAATCCAGGCAAGCTTGGTGCCGGAAAAATAGGGATCAAGCAGAAGCCCGGTCTTTTCCGTCACCATAGGCTCGTGACCATCCGCCTTCAGCCTCTGACACATGTCAGCGGTGCGCCGATCCTGCCAGACGATTGCGTTATGGACAGGTTTGCCCGTCTCCTTGTCCCAGACGACCACCGTTTCGCGCTGGTTTGTGATGCCGATTGCGGCAATATCTCCGGGACGCGCGCCCGCGCGTTCGATCGCGGCGCGGCAGACCGATGCGGTTGTGGCCCAAAGATCCGCTGGGTCATGCTCAACCCAGCCCGACGCCGGAAAATGCTGCGGAAATTCTTGTTGAGCGACCGCCGCTATGGCACGCTTTTCGTCAAAGATCATCGCCCGGCTGGATGTCGTGCCCTGATCAATTGCCAGCACTAAGGTCATTTGTGCCCTCCCGCTTTTTTCGGACACCCTACAGCGCCGGGTGTTCCGCGCAACCGGGATGCTGATCAGGCGGTCTGGCGGCCTCGCGACTGACGGCGCAGTGAAACCGCGACCGCAAAGCCGAGAACAAGGCCCGAGGTGGTGGCTATCATTCCAGCCGCGCTTACCGCATTGGGGCTGCCCAAGAGCAGCGGGCCATAGCCCGCGATCATGTAACCGGCAACGGCAGAGATACAGGCAAAGACGATGCTCAGCGCAACCTGGCGTTCAAGGCTTGGGGCAATGAGGCGCGCAGCGGCGGGTGGACAGATGAACATGGCAATTACGATGATCGAACCCACGGCATCGAAAGCCGCAACCGCTGCCAGAGCGGCGGATATGACAAGTCCCATGCTTACAGCTGTCACGGGAAAGCCGGACGTGCGGGCGAAGCTCTCATCGAAGGTCGAGATCTTCAGCGGCCGCCAAAAGACCCAGGTCAGCACGCTGATCACCAAGGTGACAAGGGCGATCCGGGGCAACTCTGGCGGCAGGGTGGAAAGCGCTACTGGATCGACAATCGACTGCCAGCCCGCCGCGTCAAGCCAGATCAGGCTTTCAAGATTGCCGTAGAGCGCATGGTCGACGTCCAGATGAACGCCGGAAGTGTCCGACAGCTCCAAAAGCAAAACGCCCGCCGCAAATAGCGCGGTAAAGACGACACCCATCGCCGCGCCGGGCTCGATCCGACCAAGGCGCTGGACCAGTTCAATCAGGCCAACGGCGATCAGTGCCGCACCGCCTGCGCCCATCATCATGGGCCATGTGGCGACTTGGCCCGTGATTAGGAAGGCAGCAACGATACCGGGTAGCACCACGTGGCTGATGGCATCGCCAATAAGCGCTTGGCGGCGCAGGACAAGGAAGTTGCCGGGAAGTGTGCAAGCGACCGCTGCCAAAGTGCCGATCAAAAGGGGCGGCAACGACAGCGCGACAAATTCAGATCCTGACCAGACGCTCATGTCAAAGCCTCGGTCGGTCCGCCAAGCCGTCGATCAATTTCCGCAATCTGGTCCGTGGTTAACACCTCTTCGATGGGTGTCAGACCATCGTAGTGGGTGGTCGCGGCTTCATGCGCCGCCATTTGGCGGGCGATCTGCCAGCGTGCTTCATCTCGGAGCGCCCGAGCGGCCCGTGCGCGGCCCGCTTGCGTTGCCACGCCGTCGGCGGTTGCCAGACCCGCCCGGCGCAAAAGCCTTAGGGTGAGCGGTTCATAGATTGGCTGGTCCTGGCCCAGCGCCAGCAGCCCCTGGCGCAGGTGCACGCGGGTCTGAAAAGACCGGTGCCGCGCGAAGGCCGCCAGAACACCGCGCCCCGGCGCCAGCAAAAGCGAGAGTGTGAACGCGGAAAATGCAATCAGCACGATGATCGGTCCGGTGGGTAAATCCGGAACAACGGCCGATAACGCTGCACCCAGATAGGCCGACGCACCCCCGACAACGCCACCGATCACTGCCACGCGGCCAGCGCGTTCCGACCAGAACCGCGCCGTGACTGGCGGAATGATCAGCAGCGCCACGATTAGCACGAGCCCGACAATTTTCAAACCAATCACTGTCACGGCCAACACAAGCCCCATAATCGCAAGATCGATCCTGTCGACGGACATGCCCGAGGCCCGTGCGTATTCCGTGTCGAAGGCCACCGTGGTCATGGGCCTGCGCAGCAGGATCACCAAAGCCAGGATCAAGGCCCCGCCCATCGCAATCAGAAGCGCGTCCTGACGCAACATCCCTGCGGTCGCGCCCAGAAGAAAGCTCTCAAGACCCGCCTGGCGGCCAAGCTGACTTGTTTGGATGACGGTAAGCAGCACGACGCCAAACCCGAAGAAGACAGACAGAACGGCGCCGATGGCGGCGTCTTCGGCAAGCGATGTGCGGCGCGTCAACCACTGGATCAGCAATAACCCAAGGCCGGCCGAAACGGCCGAACCTGCCAAGAGCCCGGGAAGAGCGCGGCCATCGCCCCCCAATGCGACCATCAACAGGAACGCGATTGCAATCCCCGGAAGGGTGGCGTGGCTTATGGCATCGCTGACCAGCGCGCGACGCCTGAGAAACAAGAATGTGCCGGTCACGCCGGCGGCAATCCCGAGAAGCGCGGCACCGACGGTCACCAGCGTGGCGTTGTAGCCGAGTTGGAGGCTTAGCGCCTGCCAGAGCATGGCTACTGCCCGGCGACCTGGCCTAGGCGGTCGATCTGTGCGGTGGCCAGAAGACCGCCATAGGCGGCCTGCAGGGCATCGGATGTGAATGCCGTTTCAACAGGTCCTTCGGCTATGGCCCGCAGGTTAACGATCATCACGTGGTCGAAGTAGTCGGTCACTGTGGCCAGGTCGTGGTGGACGGCCACCACTGTCTTGCCTTCGGCGCGCTTTGATTTGAGGACTTCGATGATGGCCCGTTCGGTCGCCGCATCGACACCGGCAAAGGGTTCGTCAAGCAGATAAAGATCCGCTTTCTGCGCCAGGGCGCGGGCCAAAAAGACCCGTTGCTGCTGGCCACCGGACAGCTGCCCGATCTGACGATCGGCGAACTTCTCCATGCCCATGCGAGCAAGACAGCCAAGCGCCTGTTCGCGGTGATGGCGCCGGACCCGGCCAAGAAGGCCAAGTTCTTTTTGCATGCCCATCAGCACGACATCCATCGCGCTGGCCGGAAAGTCCCAATCGACGCTGGCACGCTGGGGCACATAGGCGATACGGCCCCGTGCACGTTCCATCGGCAAGCCAAAGACCTCGGTCTTGCCTGCCAGGGGCTTTACGATGCCGAGCGCCGCCTTCAACAATGTCGATTTGCCGGCTCCGTTCGGACCCACAATCGCTGTCATGCTAGCTTCTGGCATCGCTGCCGATACCGAGAACAGCGCGGGTTTGCTGCCGTAAGAGACTGTGAGACCGGAAATCTTCAGTGCGGGCACCGGCGCGCCCGGGCTTGCGGTCAGGTGGCCGTCGCGGGCAATGAGTTCAAGCGGCATCATTGTAAAAGCCCTCTAAAGTCCTGCCGAAAGACGGCCGTCCATCCCGCGTTCGGGAACGTGGCCGCCAAGTGCCGAGGCGATGGTCGTCACATTGTGGTCAATCATGCCGAGGTATGTGCCCTCATAGGTGCCGGCCGGTCCCATTGCGTCTGAGAACAGGCTGCCGCCGATCGCGACCTGATGGCCCTGTGCGGCGGCACCTTCCACAAGCGCACGGACGTTTCGGTCGGACACAGAGCT
This sequence comes from Pseudomonadota bacterium, assembly GCA_039026235.1. Classification (GTDB taxonomy): domain Bacteria; phylum Pseudomonadota; class Alphaproteobacteria; order Rhodobacterales; family Rhodobacteraceae; genus JBCCMQ01. The sequence goes on along the minus strand of JBCCMQ010000026.1, from coordinate 24,046 downwards.
TTCCACAAAAACCGCGCCGATCCTGCGCTGGACCAGCATGTCCACAAGCTCTGATATCCGTGCGAGGCCGGCTTCACTGGCGGTCGATATGCCCTGAATGCCCAAGACCTCAAAACCGTAGGCCGCGCCAAAGTAGCCAAAGGCGTCATGGGCCGTGACAAGAACGCGTCGTTCAGCCGGAACCGAGGTCAGAACCTCCGCAGAATATGCGTCTAACCGGGCGATCTCGGCCCGATGGGCGGCGGAATTGGTGTCGATCGTGTCGGACAGGTCCGGGCGCAATGCGGTCAGCGCGCCCGCAACCTCGGCCACCACCAGATCCCATAGCGCAGGATCCATCCAAACATGCGGATCAAATCGGCCGTCGTATTCAGCGTCGGAAATCAGCAGATCTTTCGGCAGTTTTTCCGCAACTGCGGTCACCGGTCGGCGCGCGGCCAGATCCAGCAAGAACTGTTCCATTTGCGCTTCGAGAAACAGCCCGTGCCACAGTACGGCGTCCGCACGGGTCAGCGCCACGATATCGGTACGCGTCTGGCGATACGCGTGGGGATCAATACCCGGTCCCATGAGTGCGGTCACCGAAACCACATCCTTGCCCACCTGGCGAACGGCGTCGGCTATCATGCCGGTCGTGACCACAACATCTGGCAAATCGCTTGCGAATGCGGGGCGGAAACCCGGCATCGCCGCAGCAGCCAATATGCTGGCCATCATCGTGCGTCGATTTATCCTCATCTCAAGCCCACATCGTCAGTTTTCGTTGTATGAGAATGAATATGAGAACCATTCGCAACTTGTCAATGTTCTTGCGACTGACTCTCAATCACAAAAAGTTAAGGCGATGATGGGGCGGTGTCGGCCTTGAATGGATCTTCGGGATAGGACACGCCGGTCAGAACCAGCCCATCGGCCGGTGCAACAGGTCCGCAAGCGGCGCGGTCGGCGGCGACCAGCGCGTCGCGGACACGTTCCGCAGGCCAAGCACCGGCGCCCACCCGTTCCAGGGTGCCGATTATGCTTCGGACCTGATGGTGCAAAAAGCTGCGCGCCCGGAATCGGGCCACGATTTCTGAACCGCCGGTACAGTGCATGGCGTCAAATTCGATGGCATCGATGGTCTTAACGGGTGATTTCGCCTGGCAGATCGATGATCTGAAAGTGGTGAAGTCATGCTGTCCGATCAAGTGACGACCGGCCGCCTGCATGGCGTCGACGTCAAGGGGCCGCCGCACGTGCCAGGCAGTGCCAGCCGCAAACGCAAGCGGCGCCCGGCGGCAAATGATCCGGTAGCTATACCGCCTTTCCTGGGCTGAGAAGCGCGCATGCCAGTCGGGCGCGACCTTGGCCGCGGCCAAGACTGCAACCGGCGCGGGCTTCAGGTGAAAGTTCAGGGCCTCGGACAGTCTGAAAGGATCCCAGGCGCGGCTCATATCCACATGGGCAACCTGGCCCGTCGCATGCACGCCCGCATCCGTGCGCCCGGCCGCAGCTATACGGTCGACCGAGGCATCCAGTTGCCGAAGCGCCGCTTCAACCTTGCCTTGAACGCTTGGCACATCTGCCTGCGCCTGCCATCCGGAAAAAGCGGCGCCGTGGTATTCAATTTTGAGCGCATAGCGGGGCATGCCTTCCGTTAGACGCGCCATGGTAGAACTTCAATGGCCCTAGCGGCGCTAGGGCGGCATCCCTATGTTGGCGCGCAAGAACGACCAAACGAGTGGGGCAATCAGTGCGGCTTAGCGACCTTGCAGACGGCGTGGCGCGAACCGTGGAAGGTGTCGGCGGCGCATTCCAGGAAGCCCTTTTCGAGCCCACAGTGCGCCTTGGCGTCACCGGTCTCAGCCGCGCCGGGAAGACTGTCTTTATCACCGGTCTGGTGGCCAACCTTCTTGCACGCGGCAAGATGGACGCGCTGAGCGCCCAGGCGGAAGGACGGATTGCGGCGGCCTTTCTACAGCCCCAGCCCGATGACACCCTGCCGAGGTTCGATTACGAGGCGCATTACGGTGCGCTGACGGCGGCCGCGCCTTTCTGGCCCGAAAGTACGCGGTCAGTCAGCGAGTTGCGGCTGTCCCTCCGGCTGCAGCCGGGCGGGTTGATCGGCACCCTGAAAGGGCCGAGGCGGCTCCACCTCGACATCGTGGACTATCCCGGAGAGTGGTTGCTCGATCTGGGGCTGCTTTCGCTCCGATACGGCGAATGGTCCGAAAAAGTTCTCGCTGACATCGATGCGCGCGCCGAGGGGGCAGAGTTTCGAGCCACCCTTGCGACGATAAATCCGACGGCACCTTTGGACGAGGTGCACGCCAAGGACCTCGCGACGGCCTTCACGACCTACCTAAATGCAGCTCGCGAGGCGGGTTACTACAATTTAACGCCCGGACGCTTCCTGTTGCCCGGCGATCTGGCCGGTGCACCGGTGCTGACCTTTGCGCCACTGCCGAAGGCGGCATCACCCCGTGGGTCGCTAGCGCGCGAGATGGAGCGGCGTTTCGAAGCCTATAAGTCGCAGGTCGCTGTCCCGTTTTTCCGGGATCATCTGAGCAGAATCGACCGTCAGGTCGTTCTGGCCGACACGCTTGGCGCCCTGGCACGCGGGCCGCGCGCGACCGCCGATCTGGTCGCGGCGATGTCGGGCATCCTGGCCGCCTTCAAGCCAGGCCGAAACGCTTTTCTGAAACAGCTTTTTCTGGGCCGGCGGGTTGAGCGCATCCTTTTTGCCGCCACCAAGGCCGATCGACTGCATTCATCCCAGCATGGCGCCATGACCGAGATCATGGAGGTCCTGTTAAAGGATGCGCGTGACCGTGCGGATTTCGCTGGCGCCCGGACCGCGGCCATGGCGATCTCGGCCTTGCGCGCCACCACCGAAGAGACCCGCACCGAGAACGGCCGAAAACTTGATATGGTCATCGGGCGCGTACCGGGACGAGAAAAACCAGTCGCGGCATTCCCGGGCGCATTGCCGGCCTCTGGGTCCGAGGTTCTTGCGGCCACTCGCGGCGGTGCCGAGAACTGGCCGGACGGTACACTTCAGGTATTGCAGTTCGTGCCCCAGCCGCTGAGCCTGGGTCGGGACGACGGCCCACCTCACATACGTCTGGATCGTGCGACCGAATTTCTGATCGGAGATTTGCTTTGAACGAAACATCAGGTCCCGTGGTGGTCGAGGTTGATGGTCCGACCACAAGCCCCGCAGTGGCACCTCAGCCCGAAAAGGCGCTGCCAAGGGGACAGCCCATGGAGACCGTGATCCGGCTCGGTGCACGGCCCGCTTCCGCTTTGTCACGCTGGTTCTGGGGCAGTCTGGGCGCGCTGATCATCTTCGCAGCCAGCATCGCGATCTGGGATTTTGCCACTGGGCTTTTGGCGCGGAACGCTGCACTTGGCTGGGCAAGCGTGGCTTTGATTTCGGTCTTTGGGTTCTGCTTGCTTCTGGTCTGCCTGCGAGAGATCGCGTCGCTTGTGCGCTTGCGGCGTATCGACGAACTGCGCGGCCAAGCGGAACGTACGCAGGGCGGCGATATCGCGAACGCCCGCGCATTGGTTGCGAGCCTCAAACTCTTCTACGGTGACCGTCCCGACACGCGCTGGGCCTTTGCTAACCTTCGGGAAAAGGCGGAAGACAGCGTAGACGCGGATACGCTGCTTGCGGTGACGGAACGCACGCTTCTTGAGGCGCTCGACCGGCGGGTTGAAGCGGAAATCGAGGCAGCGACCCGCCAGGTCGCGACGATCACGGCCCTGGTGCCGCTGGCCCTAGCTGACGTTGCGGCAGCGCTCTTCGCCAATCTGCGCATGATCCGGCGCATTGCCGAGATATACGGAGGACGGGCGGGCACTTTGGGCGCGTGGCGGCTGACCCGCACGGTCCTTGGTCATCTGGCGGCCACGGGCCTTGTGGCTGTGGGCGACGATATGCTGTCGTCGGTCGCCGGTGGCAGTGTTCTGTCAAAGTTCACGCGAAGGTTCGGAGAAGGCTTGGTGAACGGCGCATTGACGGCGCGGGTGGGCGTTGCGGCGATGGAGGTTTGTAGACCGCTTCCCTTCAACGTCCTGTCCCGGCCGTCCGTGTCCGCCCTGGTTGGACGGGCGCTGAGTGGCGTGTTTTCCGGCGGTCGTGGTCCGTCCTGAGCCCGGTCGGTCGGATCGGCACCGCAAAAATCGCGACACGACCCTAAAGCTGGCCTATCTAGCGATCTGAAGTCCGCTGCACCCAGGGAAATCGGAGAACGAAATGGAAAGCCTGGCCCAAGATCTTGCCACAATGGTGCGCACACCGCTGCACGATGATCATATCGCCAGAATGCACAAGCTGGGCGAAATCCAGGAATTTCCTGAAGGTCACAACGTTGTCGATTTCGGTAGCCCGGTGGACAGCTTCATCTATGTGCTTGAGGGCGAAGTGGCAGGCTATGATCCTTTGACCGGAGGGCGATATGGCGTCGCGACACTGGGTCCGGGGCAGTTTCTGGGCGAGATCGGCTTTCTTCAGGGGGGGCAGCACCTTCTGGCCATGCGTACACTTCAACCAACCAAGCTTCTGGTCGTGGACCGGGAAGATATGCTGGAGTTGATGTCTCAAATCCCAGAGATGAGCGATATCATCGTCACGGTCTTTTCGGCACGCCGCCGGCGCATGATTGAGTCAAATCAGACCGGTCTTACGCTTTGGGGTGGCGACAGCGACCGTCGCATCCGGCAGATCGCGGCCTTTGCCGGGCGCAACCGGATCCCAGTGCGCGAACTGGCCCCGGACAGTTCTGCAGCGGCGCAAGTCGCACAAAGATGCGGTATCGACGTGGGTACGCCTGCGGTTATCCTCGGCGAGGCGTCGGTTATGCAGGACCCAAGTCTGCGTACAGTGGCGCGCACATTTGGTCTCGATGTCGATATCAGCGGAGACGAGACTTTTGACGTTCTTATCGTCGGCGGCGGTCCTTCCGGAATTGCCGCGGGCGTCTACGCCGGGGCCGAAGGTCTCAAAGCACTTGTTGTCGAAGATTTGACCATCGGCGGGCAGGCGGGAACATCCAGCCGCATTGAAAACTACATGGGTTTCCCGACCGGTATATCCGGGGCTGATCTGTGCTGGCGCGGAGAGGTCCAGGCGATGAAATTTGGCACCCGCTTCGCGGTACCGCGCCGGGCGGCGGAAGTGCGTCAATGCAGTGCCGGTCTGTTCCATGTAACGCTTGACGACGGCGACCAGCTGTCCGCGCGGTCCATGGTGATTGCAACCGGGGTGCAATACCGGCGCTTGCCCATCGACCGTCTGCAGCATTTCGAGGGCGCGGGCGTCTATTATGCCGCCACGGACGTCGAAGCACGCTTCTGCCGGCAGGCAGAGGTTGCGATCATCGGTGGGGGAAACTCGGCCGGGCAGGCGGCCATGTTCCTGTCACGCTCAACAAGTCACGTCCATCTCTTGGTGCGCGGTCCCAACCTGGCCGCGTCGATGTCGGACTATCTGCTTAGCCGTCTTGAAAGCGATCCCCGGATCACGCTGCATTACCGGACCGAGATGTGCGAACTGCATGGAGACGACCAGCTTTCGGCAATAACAATCCGCGACAAGCTGGAAGGGCGCGACTGGCGTCTAAACACGGCTGCCGTTTTTGTCATGGTCGGCGCCGCGCCGAATACAGGGTGGCTGTCGGGACTGGTAGAACTCGACGCCAAGGGGTTTGTCAAAACGGGTGCGGACGTCGGCGGAGGATCGGTTTACGCCACCTCATGCCCGGGGGTTTTCGCCGTGGGTGACGTGCGCGCCGGATCGGTCAAGCGCGTCGCATCGGGCGTGGGCGAAGGCTCTGTGGTGATCAGCCGCGTATGGGAATACCTGAACGCCTTTGAAACTGGCTGACCTGCCGAGATTGGCAGCCGGATAAAACCGCGCCTTCGCCTGTCCATTTTCAGGTCCAAAGTGGCAAATCGCCCGTCCTGCATTCGCCGCTTTACGCTGTCCGGGCGGGGGCTTATAGATGCGCGGATGTTGATGATTGCGCGCGATCTTCGAATTACCTGCCCGGCGCTCTGAGAAAGAGCGACCGGGACAAGGTGTATGACCTTTCGCACCGAGCCGCACCCCAAGACATGATCGACTAACTGGACACGGACAGATGTGCGCCGATACTCCTGACTACAAAGATACCCTCACACTTCCGAAGACCGATTTCGCCATGCGGGCCGGGCTTCCCAAGCGCGAACCCGGCTGGCTAGAACGTTGGGACAGCATCGGCGTCTACGACCGCCTGCGCGAGAAATCCGGGCGCGAGCCGTTCACGCTCCATGACGGTCCGCCCTACGCCAACGGGCATCTGCACATCGGGCATGCCCTGAACAAGATCCTAAAAGACATGGTGGTCCGCAGCCAGCAGATGATGGGACGCGACGCCCGCTATGTGCCGGGATGGGATTGCCACGGCTTGCCGATCGAATGGAAGATCGAAGAGCAATACCGCGCCAAGGGCAAGAATAAAGACGAGGTTAACATCGTCGACTTTCGTCAGGAATGCCGACGGTTCGCCGAAGGATGGATCGACGTCCAGCGCGAGGAATTCAAACGCCTAGGGGTCACCGGCAAGTGGGAAGATCCGTACCTGACCATGGATTTTCATGCCGAACGGGTGATTGCCGAAGAGTTCATGAAGTTCCTCATGAACGGGACGCTCTATCAGGGATCAAAGCCGGTGCTTTGGTCACCGGTGGAAAAAACCGCGCTAGCCGAGGCCGAGGTTGAATACCATGAAAAGGAAAGCCCGACGGTTTGGGTTAAATTCCGCGTGGTCGGCACCGACGATGTGACGCTGGAACGTGCCTTTGTGGTGATCTGGACGACCACGCCCTGGACCATGCCATCCAACAAAGGCGTCGTTTACGGACCCGACATCTCATACGGGCTATATCAGGTTACCGGGCGACCCGAGGAATGCTGGGCGCGTATCGGCGACCGCTACATTCTGGCCGATAAACGGGCGGGCGATGTCCTGTCGAAAGCCCGCCTTGAGCCGAACATGTACCGCAGGCTCTGCGACATCACGGCCGAGGATCTTGCAAAGATCCGCCTGACCCATCCCCTGAACGGGGCCGATGGCGCCAGCGGCGAGTGGGATGATGTCCGCGATTTCCGGGCAGCCGACTTCGTCTCGGACGAGGAAGGCACGGGCTTTGTCCATTGTGCGCCCTCCCACGGGATGGAAGAGTTTGAGATGTACCGCGATCTCGGCATGCTGGGAGATGTGATCACCTACAATGTGCTAGAGGACGGAAGCTTTCGCGCCGATCTGCCGTTCTTCGGCGGTAAACGCATACTGAAGCACAACGGCAAGGAAGGCGATGCCAATGCCGCCGTGATCGACAAGCTCGTCGATGTCGGCGGATTGCTGGCCCGCGGACGGATCAAGCACAGCTATCCCCATTCGTGGCGGTCAAAAGCGCCGCTGATATACCGGAACACTCCACAATGGTTCGCCGCCATCGATACGCAGATCGACGACGGGCAGGGGCGCTATGGAGACACCATCCGTGCGCGCGCGCTGACGTCGATCGATGAGCTGGTGACATGGACGCCCAAGGCGGGAAGAAACCGGCTCCATTCGATGATCGAAGCCCGCCCGGATTGGGTGTTGAGCCGCCAACGGGCCTGGGGCGTGCCGCTGACCTGTTTTAAGAAGAAAAACGCCTTGCCCGGTGATCCAGACTTTCTTTTGCGCGATCCAAAGGTCAACCGGCGCATTTTGGACGCCTTCGAGACCGAGGGCGCCGATGCCTGGTATCAGCCCGGGGCCACGGAACGCTTTCTCGGAAACGACTATTCATCGGACGATTGGGAAAAGGTCGACGATATCCTCGATGTCTGGTTCGACAGCGGTTCGACCCATGCCTTCGTGTTGCGCGACCGCGCGGATGGCACAGAGGACGGTATCGCCGATCTTTACCTTGAGGGGACCGACCAGCACCGTGGATGGTTCCATTCTTCCATGCTGCAGGCCTGCGGAACGCTGGGGCGGGCGCCCTACCGTGGTGTTCTGACCCATGGCTTCACCTTGGACGAGACGGGCATCAAGATGTCCAAATCGCTTGGCAACATCGTTGCCCCGGATGAGGTGGTGCGCCAGTACGGCGCTGATATCCTGCGGCTCTGGGTGGCGCAGACGGACTATACCTCTGACCAGAGGATCGGGCCTGAGATCCTGAAAGGCGTGGCCGACAGCTACCGGCGACTGCGCAATTCGATGCGTTTCATCTTGGGCAATCTGGCGGGGTTTGAAGAGCACCATCGGGTTGCACACGCCGATATGCCAGAGCTGGAACGCTGGGTTCTGCACCGGGTGGCCGAGCTCGACCAGGTCGTGCGCCAGGGCTACGACCGTTATGATTTCCAGGGTGTTTTTAGTCAGCTTTTCAACTTTGCGACAGTCGACCTTTCGGCGTTCTACTTCGATATCCGCAAGGACGCGCTCTATTGCGATGCCGAAGACTCTGTGCCCCGCCGGGCCTGCCAGACCGTTCTTGATATCCTGTTCCACCGTTTGGTGACATGGCTGGCGCCGGTCCTGGTGTTCACCATGGAAGAGGCTTGGCTGGAACGTTTCCCCGGTCCGGAAAGCTCGGTCCATCTGCAGGACATTCCACCCACGCCGGCGGATTGGCAGGATGCGGATTTGGCAGAAAAGTGGGCTGGCATCCGGCGCGCGCGCCGCGTCGTTACCGCAGCGCTTGAAATTCAGCGGACTGAAAAGGTCATCGGTGCGTCACTCGAAGCGGCCCCGATTGTCTATGTCGCTGACCAGGCGCTCCTAGATGCGCTGAAATCGGTCGAGTTCGAAGATGTTTGCATCACCAGCGGGATAGAGCTGCGCCACGCCTCCGCACCGGACAGCGTGTTTCGGTTGCCCGATATCGATGGCATCGCAGTCGACTACCGCCCTGCGCCCGGCAAGAAATGCCTGCGCTGCTGGACGATCCTGGTGGACGTGGGCACACATAAGCATCCCGGGGTGTGCGCGCGGTGTAATTCGGCGCTCGGCTGAACCCGGGGTCGGCCGGCTTCGCTTCGCAAAGCAGATCGCGTGGTCAGGCGGTTCCTTCGGCTGCTTGATCAGGCGTGCTGAGCCCTAGGGCGACAATCACCACGCCGTTTGAGATCAGGTCGATACCAAGAAGTATTCCCAGCATGACCGCCGCCGATTGCGGAAAGTTGGAAAATATCATCACCGCCAGCCCCACCGACACGACACCGGACAGAAGAAAGACCCAGAAAAACCGCCGCTCTTCCAGCGAAAAGCTGAGCACCACTTTGAACAGGCCGGCAACCAGGAAGGTCACCGCGACCACCGTGGTCAGCGCCACCATTCCGGCCAGCGGATGCTGCAGGATCGAAACGCCCACGAATATGCCCAGAAGGCCCAGCAGAACCGTCCAAATTTTGGCGCCCACGCCGCCCTGTCGGAATCCGCCGATGATCTGAAGTACGCCGACGATGATGAACATCCAGGCCGCGATGGCGGTTGCGGCAAGAGTTGCTGCAATCGGGTTGGCCAAAGCAAAGGTGCCGCCAATGATCGACAATAAACCCACAATGAACCAAAGGACGCGGTTGGTCATGAGATCCTCCCATTGTGTGCAGGGCACGTGTCTTTGCACGCAATCGGCGAATAGGTGACCGAGAATTGCGTTTTTCGCAAGCATTTCGGACCTTGGCAGGGTTTGATGCGACGCCGTCCCAGCCTAGTCTTGGAATATGCTACCGACGGACCAAGACATTGCAGCTGCTTTAATACGCTTTGCGGATCAGCGCATTGGTAGCAGCTTTTGCCCGTCCGAGGTCGCCCGCGATCTCGCGGAAGACTGGCGGCCGCTCATGGGTGATATACGCCGGGTTGCCGCAGATCTGGGCCTAAAGGCTACCCAACGGGGTGCCACGGTCGATCCGATTCTGGCACGGGGGCCGATCCGGCTGAGGCGCGCATGAGGCAAGCGGCCATCGACACCCCGGTTGGGATGATCACCGTGACGGAAGAAGACGGCGTGATCAAAAGGACCGAATGGGGCAGGCCGCAACATCCCGGATCAGCCCCGGTCCTATCCAAAGCTATAGCGGAAATAACGGCATACTTCGAAGGCAAGACCAAAGAGTTCACCGTCCCTCTTTCTAAGCCAACATCGCAGTTCGCGGCGGAATTTCGGGACGCCTTGCTGGCGATACGTTTTGGCGACACGCTCACCTACGGGGATATTGCACAGCAGCTCGGGGTAAGCGCCCAGGCGATCGGTCAGGCATGTGGCGCCAACCCTATACCGGTCATTGTCCCTTGCCACAGGGTTCTGGGTGCAAATGGGCTTGGTGGGTTTTCCGGGGGAACGGGCATCGAGACCAAAGTGGCGCTCTTGCGCCACGAAGGGGCCGCCGGGCTGTTGATCTAGCGCCCCAGAAGCTGCTGGGCTGCGCCCGCAAGACAAAGATAGAGGCTCGACGCGATAAGGCCCCAGTTGGCCCATGTCTCGGGCGCGAAATTCCCCCAGGCAGCTCCCGCTGCCGAAATCGTCCAAAGCGCCACCATCGGCAGCGACACCCACCGCCAGCGCGCAGTTCGGACGGGATGGATAAACTTGATCGGCAAAAGCATCGCGACGGTCAGAACGAGGATGATGGCAAATGTCACCGAAGCGGGCGGTTGCAGCGCAAACAGCACCAGTACGGCCATGTTCCAGCAGCCGGGAAATCCCTGGAAGGAATTGTCCGTGGTCTTCATCCGCGTATCGGAAAAGTAAAGCGCCGAGGCAAAGATGATGGTGATCGTTCCGACCCATCCTGCCCACCCGGGAAGCAGGTCTGACACAAAGAATGCATATGCCGGGATGAAAACATACGTCAGATAGTCGATTATCAGGTCCAGCAGCGCCCCGTCGTAACGCGGCGCATTGGCCTTGACGTCATATTTGCGAGCAAGCGGGCCGTCGATACCGTCAACGGCGAAGGCAATGACCAGCCACAGGAACATTACGTCCCAACGCGCCTGACTGGCCGCCAGCATTGCCAGCATGGCAAAGATAGCTCCGGTTGCCGTCAGCAGGTGGACAGAAAAGGCGCGTTTGATGGGCGCTGATCGGATGTTGGTCATTGAACTGACATGTCCCATCCGGTGCCGAAAATCCAGTCCGGTGACGCGCCAGCACGCAAGCTTCGTTAACGCGCGCGGGGGTGGGCGGCCTCGTACACGGCCATCAGGCGGGCTGCATCGACTGATGTGTAAGCTTCGGTTGTCGACAAACTGGCGTGTCCCAGAAGTTCCTGGATTGCGCGCAGGTCGCCACCACGGCTGAGCAGGTGGGTGGCAAAGCTATGGCGGAAAGCATGTGGTGTTGCCGATGCCGGAAGGCCAAGCTGGGTGCGGGCGGCCTCAACCGATTTCGCCACCTGTCGCGGGTTAAGCGCGCGGCCGCGCACGCCGCGAAAAAGCGGACGGTGACCCGTTAACTCGAACGGGCATCGTGTCTGGTAATCGGCCACGGCATCGCGCGCCGCTGGCAGGACGGGCACGATCCGTTCCTTGCCGCCCTTGCCCAGAACCCGCAGGCTGGATCCCAGAGGTGCGTCGGCACCTGTCAGCCCCAAGGCCTCGGATATGCGCAGCCCGCAGCCGTAAAGCAGCGTCACCACCGCCACATCGCGCGCCGCGACCCAGGGCTCATCCGCTAGCGCGGACACTGTATCCAGCATTGATTGGGCCGCGTCCTCCGACAGGGGCCTCGGCAGCTTCTTTTTGTACTTGGGCGTTCGCACCGAAAGCGCCGCACTCGGGTCGAACCCGTCCCGGCGCGCGATCCAGGCCAGAAACGACTTTACCGCTGAAAGGCTGCGGGCAAGGCTGCGCGCACTGATGCCGCGCTGCCGTTCATAGGCCATCCAGGCCCGCATGTCTGACAGCCCCAGCCCGGCCAGGGCACGGGTGCCTGCCGCGCCGCCCAAATGATCGCCGATGAAGGACAGAAAGCCGGCCACATCGCGTCGGTAGGCGGTCAGTGTATGGCCGGCCGCGCCGTCAAGGGCGCTCAGGTGCGCAAGCCAGTCTTCAAGCGCCGCACTGGCGCCGGGTGATATCGCGGTCAGCTTAGCCAGCGTTTCATGCACCGTTCGAAGACGTCCGCAAAGACAGTCAGCAGATCGGTGCCCTGACCCGGCTTGAATTGGTGCGGATCCTCTGAGCCCAACAACAAAAGCCCCGGAAGGCGGCCGTTGCCGAAATCGAGCCGCATACAGGCCTCGGACCTGATCCAGTCGGATTTCTCGCCGTAGATGTCGTCAGTTTCGGGCCGCAGTTGGCGCAGGATAACGCGTCGCGGCTGGCCACGCTGGTGCATGTAAGCATCGACAAAGCCGGGCGCGCGGGTCAGCAGCGCCGGGCTGAGTTCCGACAGACCCACATTTTCCGGGCCCTGCAGTGTTTCAAGCACCAGGCGCACAGCATCAACGCGCAATGCATCGGCCACATCCGTGGTCAAAGAGGCCAGAAACTCTTCGAACCGCGCCGGGTCCAGAAGCTTGAGGATGGCCCGGTGAATGACGTTCGTTCCGGCCAGATTCTCATACGCGGCTGCGATGACCGAACGGTGGGTGTCTTCCAGCCGTTTCAGCCGAGATTCCAGTCGTTCGATTGCGATGCCGCGAATGTCGACCACGTTGCCGCCCATGCCCTGGGCATTTGCGGCGCTGAGCGCACGCATCATGTCGCGGTCCGACAGAATGATCTCGGGATCGGACAGGATCGAATCCCGCACGCGCGGATCGATTTTCAGCTTTCCGCTTGCACCTTCGGCCATAATTCCATTGCCCCCGGTTGTACGACCCTCGGCCGCTTGCGGTACGGCGCTTACAGGATTTTCTGCCCCGTCTTTTCCCAGTCCTTAAGGAACGCGTCCAGCCCTTTGTCGGTCAGTGGGTGGCTGGCCATCTTTTTTATCACATCGGGTGGCGCGGTGATCACATCTGCACCGATCCGCGCGGCCTCGGCGATATGGTTGACGGAGCGGATCGAGGCCGCCAGTATCTCGGTCTCGAACCCGTAATTGTCGTAGATCATGCGGATATCCTGGATCAGTTCCATCCCGTCCAGATTGATATCGTCCAGCCGACCGATGAATGGCGATATGAAGGTTGCCCCCGCCTTGGCGGCCAACAGCGCCTGGTTCAGAGAGAAACACAGCGTGACGTTGACCATGTGGCCTTCGCCGCTCAGAACCTTGCAGGCCTTCAGTCCGGCCCAGGTCAGCGGCACCTTGATCGTTACATTGGGTGCGATTTTTGCAAGCTCATGGCCTTCGTCAATCATACCGTCTGCGTCGGTGGCAACGGTTTCGGCGCTGACCGGACCATCGACCATGTCACAGATCTCTTTGGTCACTTCGCGAATGTCGCGTCCCGATTTCATGATCAGCGACGGGTTCGTGGTCACGCCGTCGACCATGCCGAGATCGTTGAGTTCGCGGATTGCATCGATTTCCGCGGTGTCTACAAAGAATTTCATGGAAAGCTCCACTGGTGTCGGAGATGGTGCGCGGGCACTGATAGCGCAGACAGCCGCGGGTCTGAACCCCCGAAAGCCAGAATGAGGATCCCATGGACATAAATATCTGGTTGGCCTTCGTGGCCGCATCGACTGCCCTTCTGATGGTCCCGGGTCCCACGGTGCTTTTGGTCATGGGCTATGCGCTTGGGGCAGGGCGCCGGGTCGCGGTGCCGACGGCGCTGGGCGTCGCGCTGGGCGACTTGGTCGCGATCTCGGCCGCCTTGGTAGGTCTCGGGGCTGTGGCGCTCGCCTCGGCTACGGCGTTTCTGGTTCTCAAATGGGCGGGTGCGGCTTATCTTGTCTGGCTGGGCATCCGGATGATCCGCAGCGCCGGAAGATCCCACGCGGACGCCCCGGCAGCGGCGCGCGGTCTTTCACCTTTGGAAGCATGCCGAAATGCGGCGATGGTAACGGTCCTAAACCCAAAATCGATCGGGTTCTTTGTGGCGTTTCTTCCGCAGTTCATTGACCCGGCGCGTCCCCTTGCAATGCAGGCGGTAATTTTGACGGTGACGTTCGTGGCTCTTGGCGCGATGAACGCTTTGGCCTACGCTTTTCTGGCTGCCAGACTGCGTTTGGTCATTGGTGCGCCTGCTGTAATTCCCTGGCTGACGCGTGCTGGCGGAGGCGCGCTAATCACAATGGGAATCATAACGGCCTCATTTCGACGCGCATCCGCCTGAAGACCCGGTGCCTGCGGAATTTGAACAAGATGCGCTTGTTGCGGTTCTGACCGCGCAGCCCCTGGACCGGACGCTCGACTACCGGGCGCCGCCAGGTGGCTGCGGTGTGGGCGATTTTCTTGAGGTGCCGCTTGGGCCGCGCAGGGTGATCGGCGTGGTCTGGGGGCCGGGAATGGGTGATTTTGACAGAGCCAAGGTGCGCCCAGCGTTTCGGGTTCTGGACGCGGTGCCTCTTGGCCCGGACATGCGCGAATTTCTCGAACGCGCGGCCGCCTACACGGTCACGCCAATGCCAGCGATGCTGCGACTGGCAACCCGGGCACCGGGGCTTGGTGATCCGCCATCGATGCGCAAGATCTACCGTCTGGGGACCGGGAAGGTCGATCGGGTAACGGCGGCCCGCAACCGTGTGCTCGATGTCCTGAAAGACATCGGCGGGCTGTCCCTGACACTCCAAGAACTCGCCCAGTCGGCGGGCGTTTCGACCAGTGTGATCAAGGGCCTCGTCACCCAAGGCGCCGTTCGCGAAGAAGCCAGCCCGCGGGACCTGGCCTTGCCAGTACTTCATCCGGACCGAGGCGGGCGTGACCTTACGGCCGCGCAGGGTGAGGCAGCAACCGCATTGCGCGCGGACCAGCGGGCGGACGATTTTCGCCCAACCCTTCTTCAGGGTGTCACCGGATCCGGTAAAACCGAAGTCTACCTTGAGGCCGTCGCCGAATGTCTGCGCGCGGGTCGTCAGGCGCTGGTTCTGTTGCCTGAGATCGCGCTGAGCGCAGAGTTTCTGAACCGTGTTGAAGCGCGCTTTGGCGCGCGCCCCGCCGAATGGCATTCCGGCGTGACCATGACAGAACGCCGCCGGGTTTGGCGGATGGCTGGTGAAGGTGGTCTTCAACTGGTCGTGGGCGCTCGGTCGGCCCTGTTTCTTCCGTTTCGAAATCTGGGGCTGATCGTCGTCGATGAAGAACATGACACGTCCTACAAGCAAGAAGACGGGGTGCTTTACAGTGCCCGTGATATGGCGGTTTTACGGGCCTCGCTTGCGCGCATTCAGGTGGTCCTGGCTTCGGCCACCCCTTCGCTGGAAAGCTGGTCGAATGCTGAGGCCGGAAAATATGCTCGTCTTCGGTTGACGGACCGCTTTGGAGCAGCCTCGCTGCCCGATGTGACAACCATAGATATGCGCGAAGAAGATGTCGCCTCAACGCGCTGGATTTCTCCGACGCTGGAACGGCAGGTCCGAGCGATGCTGGATGAAAACGCCCAGGCACTCTTATTCCTGAACCGCCGTGGCTATGCCCCGATCACCTTGTGCCGGGCCTGCGGGCACCAGATCGGATGCGATACATGCGATGCCCGCATGGTCGAACACCGGTTTCTAAAGCGACTGATGTGCCACCAATGCGGCGCCTCCAAACCCGTACCAACGGCTTGTCCGTCCTGCGGTGCCGAGGGCCGCATGGCGCCGATCGGCCCGGGTGTCGAGCGTCTCGCTGAAGAGGTGGCAGAGCTTTTCCCCGAGGCACGCACCCGGGTCTTGTCTTCGGACCTTTTCGGCAGTGCGCGCGCGCTGAAGAGCGAAATCGAGGCGATTGCTGATGGCGCCGCCGATATCATCATAGGCACCCAGATCGTCGCGAAAGGCCATAACTTCCCTCTGTTGAAACTGGTGGGGGTGATAGATGCCGATCTTAGCCTGCAGGGGTCTGACCTGCGTGCGGCTGAACGAACTTTTCAGCTGATGCGGCAGGTGGCCGGCAGGGCCGGTCGCGTCGGGCAAGGAGGCCGCGCCCTTCTGCAGACGTATCAGCCGCAACATCCGGTGATCGCCGCGATCCTAAGCGGTGACGAAGAACGGTTCTGGGCTGCCGAAGCGGCGGAACGCAGGGCCGCGGCAATGCCACCCTTTGGACGCCTTGCGGGCATCATTCTCTCCGGCTCTGAGGCTGCGGCCGTCTTCGATCTTGGCTTGGCACTTGTCAGGCAAGCAGCGCCGCTGCATCGGATTGGCGCTCAGGTCTTCGGACCCGCGCCAGCGCCCATAGCGCGGATCCGAGGCCGACATCGCGTCCGGCTTCTGGTCAAGGCCGCACGCAGCGCACCGCTTCAGCGTGCGCTGGTCGAATGGATCGGTCAGGTGCGATTGTCCGGCAACCTGCGGCTTGCCGTCGATATCGATCCCCAAAGCTTCTTCTGAGCCTGCCGCCAGCGCAGGGCGGGTGTGCGCATGAGACACTCGCAACCTGGCCCAAGTTGGGCGTATACCGGCGTGATGTTGGCCTCAAAGGATTTTTTGTCGATCGAACGCAGCGCCGAGCTCCCGCTCTGGCGCCGGCCGGTCGGTCTGTTGGTTCTCATGGCCGTCGCTATGCCGCTGTCGTTTTCGACATGGTCGGCTCTGCTGAACAACTTTGTCATCGAGGCGGCAGGCTTCGACGGTGTCGATATCGGCTGGCTGCATACTGTCCGGGAAATACCCGGTCTCTTGTCGGTCGGTGTCATCGCCATATTGCTGGTCATTCGGGAACAGCTTCTGGCGCTTGTCTGTCTGGTCCTTCTTGGCGTCGCGACGGCTATCACTGCCTATTTCCCCTCGATGGGCGGGATACTCGTGATCACCATGCTCAGCTCGATCGGCTTTCATTACTATGAGACCGCCAACCAATCCCTTCAGTTGCAATGGCTGAAGAAGGCCGATGCGCCCCGGGTGCTTGGGATGTTGATCGCCGTGGGCTCATTTGCATCGCTCATCGCCTATCTCCTGATCGTGCTGACCTGGCAGACCTTCAATCTTAGTTTTGCCTTTGTCTATATGATGTCGGGTGGGCTGACGGTTGCCATCGCCGTCTTCTGTTACTTTGCCTATCCGCAGTTTGTAGCGCCCGTGCCGCAGCGCCGCGGCATGGTGCTAAAGCGGCGCTACTGGCTCTATTATGCCCTCCAATTCATGTCCGGAGCACGACGGCAGATCTTCGTCGTCTTTGCGGGCTTCATGATGGTCGAAAGGTTCGGCTTTGAGGTGCATGAGGTCACGGCGCTCTATATGATCAATCTCTTGGTCACCATGGTGGCCGGTCCGTTTATTGGTAGGGCGGTTGGTTATTGGGGCGAACGCCGCGCGCTGATCTTTGAATATGTCGGGCTGATCCTGGTCTTTCTGGCCTATGGCGGGATCTATATGTTCGGATGGGGCGTCGTACTGGCATCCGTGCTTTATGTGATCGACCACATCTTTTTTGCGCTCGCGCTGGCCATCAAGACCTATTTCCAGAAGATCGCCGATCCAGAAGACATCGCGCCTTCGGCCGCCGTCGCTTTCACGATCAATCATATCGCGGCGGTGCTTCTGCCCGCATTTCTGGGCTATCTTTGGGTGCAATCGCCGGCTTGGGTCTTTGGGCTCGCCTCGGCAATGGCCGCCGTGTCGCTTGGTCTGGCGCTGCTTATTCCGCGCCATCCGGGGATAGGTCGCGAGACACTGCTGTCTTTTCGCGCGTCCCGTGCGCCGGGTGCACCGGCCGAGTAGCGCAGCACGGCGCGCTGCCCTATATGGAATGTAACCCAACTTTCGCATAGGAGACCCGCATGTTTCTGCTTAAACGCAAAAAACAGGAACTGGTTGCAAAAGACGAGGCACTGCCGGGCCGCCCGGACCCGATCCCGACGGCATCCAGCCATTTCCTGTCCGGCCGTCCGCTGACGCTTGCTGTTCCGGACGGAATGGCAGAGGTCGTTTTCGGAATGGGGTGTTTCTGGGGTGTCGAACGGATGTTCTGGAAGCTTGAGGGTGTCTGGATCACCATGGCGGGCTATGCCGCAGGCTATACGCCCAACCCGACCTACGAAGAAGTTTGCTCTGGCCTGACCGGCCACAACGAAGTCGTCCGGGTGGTCTATGATCCGGCTGTGATCTCGTTCGAGACGCTCTTGAAGGTTTTCTGGGAAGGCCACGATCCCACGCAGGGAATGCGGCAGGGCAATGATCTCGGCACGCAGTACCGATCGGGCATCTATGTCTTTTCCGAAGATCAGAGGGAGGCAGCCGAGGCGTCACGGGCGGCGTTCCAGAAACAGCTTTCGTCGGCGGGCTACGGAGCGATTTCGACCGAGATCTTGCCCGCACCGGCATTCTATTTTGCCGAAGGCTATCATCAGCAATACCTTGCCAAGAACCCGGGCGGGTACTGCGGGTTGGGTGGAACGGGTGTCTCTTGCCCGCTCGGTGTGACCGCCTAGGGTAAGTGACGACCAGCGCTGAGCGATAGGCTTGTCGCCAGGGGCGGCCAACGATATCCGTCAGCAAGATCCGGTTTGGTGGAGCGGATGGCTACTTTTACAGCGCTGACAACTCTGAAGGGCCGCGCCAAAGCAGAAGCACTGGGCCAAGCCATGGAAACGCTTTGGCCCGAGCCGACCGGTATAGGTGTTTTCGAGATAGAAGACGGCAGTGGCTTCTGGGAAGTTGGGGGCTATTTTTCAGACGCACCGGATCAGGCAGGTCTCGCCCTTTTGGCGGCACTGCACGGCGCCGCTGATTTCGCGGTATCGGAACTGCCTGATACCGACTGGGTTGCAAAGGTCCGGCGCGAGCTTGCTCCGGTCGAGGCGGGGCGGTTCTTTGTGTACGGTGGCCACGACAAGGACCGGTTGCCACCGGACCGCGTGGGTTTGATGATCGAAGCGGCCATGGCATTCGGGACCGGCCATCACGGTACGACGCGGGGGTGTCTTCTGGCCTTTGACAGGTTGCTTCAGGACGGGATCACGCCCGGGCCGGTGGCCGATGTCGGCTGTGGCACAGGGGTTCTGGCCATGGCGGCCGCCAAGGTCTGGCGAGATGTGTCGGATACACCGATAATTGCCAGCGACATTGACGAAATTGCCGTAGAAACAGCGACCGCAAATCTAGCGGTAAACGGGCTCGAAGGTCGGGGGCGCTGCGTGGTCGCGGCCGGATTCGATCATCCCGAACTGCGTCGAGCAGCCCCATACAAACTGATTTTTGCCAATATTCTCAAGGGGCCACTCATCGCCTTAGCGCCGGATGTGGCCCGCCGCAGCGCGCCGGGCGGTCACGTCATTTTGTCAGGTATCTTGAACGCCCAGGCAGAAGAGGTTTGCGCCGTTTATTCAGAGCACGGCTTCAGTGTTGTTAGAACGCAGAGTATTGTCGACTGGACCACGATAATACTGGGTCGGAATTTGCCCTAAAGCCCTTTGTTTACTTAAAACTGGCGGCACCGGACTTATTGCTGCCACATTGGCACAGTTTATCCGTTACATGACGTTAATCCGGAGGGTTCGATGCCTGACCCGAATATGGAAAATTTCGGCAAGCGCCTGCGTCGCATAGATCGCAAGCACAAGCACCTGTCGCGCGGTTTTGTGACCGTCGTGAATTCTGACGGCCTTCTGGTCGCGCAGCCGCGTCGGACGCCCGTGCGCTTTCCGTGGAAACTGGTGGCCGTCCTGCTGATCGCGCTGTTTGCGTTCAAGGGATTGATTTACGCCAACCACGGTGCCGACAACTATGCGCTGCGTGTGTCCGCGCTGAAGATCGGGACACCGGTCGAACAGATTGGCGGTTGGGTCATGCAGCCCGATCCGTTGACGATCTGGATCGCTGGCAAATTGGACGGTCTGCTTTAGAGGCTTCACAGCCAGACCAAATGGAAATGCCGCGCCTTTCGGTCGCGGCATTTTTGTTTTCCGTAGTTGGCGAAGTGCTCAGGCGCCAGTGATCTCGTATATGTCGCCGCGGGCAAGACCAATGTCTTCCAGTTCGCGGTCGCTGAGCGCGCTCAGTGCTTTGCGGGTGGCGCGCATGTCGTTCCAATAGAGAAATACGCCGAGCACACGGTTATAAATGGTCGAGAGGCCTCCGAAGCGGTGGCCGTCGCCCGACTCGCGGATGGTGTCAAATGCAGCCA
The DNA here is from genome assembly GCA_039026235.1 of Pseudomonadota bacterium. GTDB lineage: Bacteria > Pseudomonadota > Alphaproteobacteria > Rhodobacterales > Rhodobacteraceae > JBCCMQ01. The sequence goes on along the minus strand of JBCCMQ010000026.1, from coordinate 3,859 downwards.
TTTGTCTTTTCCTTTTACGTCTGGGTTTCGGAGACGCGTCCCTGCGTCTGATCGGCAGCTAGGGCGTTTTTGCCTTCCTGCCTAGGGCCAAAATCGCATACGTCCCATGCAGTTTTTGCATATCGAGAGATACATTTCAAACCATTGTAATTAAACATTAAATTTCAGACAATGGATGTCGTTTTTGGCATGTCCAAAGACGCATTTTGACCGCGCTTTTCAGAAGTGATTTTGCGCCTGATGCAGACGGTGTCCGATCATTGTTCTTGGCCAATGTTCTCCTTTCGTGCTAGCCTTCAGAAAAGCAGTCGAGCAGGTGACTGAATGCGGGTTTTGGGGTTGGATCCGGGTCTTCGTAAGACCGGTTGGGGGATCATTGACGTGGCGGGATCGCGCTTGTCCCATGTGGCGAACGGCACATGCGTCTCGACCGGTGGCGACATGGCGGCGCGACTGCTTAGTCTTCACGATCAATTGGCAGCGGTGGTGCGCAAGTACGCGCCGACCGACGCGGCGGTTGAGGAGACCTTTGTCAACACGAATGGTGCCGCGTCACTGAAGCTTGGACAAGCGCGGGGTATCGCCCTGATCGTGCCCGCGGCAGCAGGGCTTCTAGTGGGTGAGTATGCACCCAACACCGTCAAGAAAACCGTTGTGGGCGTCGGACACGCGGACAAGGCGCAGGTCAAGCACATGATTTCATTGCTGCTGCCGGGCGCGGTGCCGTCCAGCGCCGACGCCGCCGACGCCTTGGCGATTGCGATTTGCCATGCCCATCATGTCCAATCTTCCCGGAAGCTGACCGCATGATTGGCCGCGTTGCCGGAACGCTGGCCGCACGCGGTACTGACCATGTGCTGATCGACGTGGGCGGGGTCGCCTATGTTGTCTATGTCTCGGACCGAACCCTTGCGGCCTTACCGGCCGTAGGGACGCAGGCAGCACTATTTACTGACCTTCTCGTGCGCGAGGATTTGCTTCAACTCTTTGGCTTTCTCACCATGGAAGAAAAGGAATGGCACCGCTTGCTGATGCGCGTTCAGGGAATTGGGGCCAAGGCCTCCATGGCGATACTGGGGGCGCTAGGCGCAGACGGCGTGACCCGGGCAATCGCGCTGGGTGACTGGAACGCTGTCAAGGCGGCGCCCGGCGTCGGACCCAAAATCGCCCAACGGGTGGTGAACGAACTTAAGGACAAGGCGCCCGAAATCATGTCGATGTCGGTTATTGATGTTGAACCGAGGCCCCCGGCCTTGGCGATGGAGGACGCCCATGATCTGACCACCGAGCCACCGCCGCCCAATACGCCCTTGGGCCCGACCAGCCAGAGCGGTGCCAATACGGCACGGGTCGAGGCTCTGTCTGCCCTGACCAATCTGGGCTATGGACCCTCGGAGGCGGCGCGCGCAGTGGCCGAGGTGGAAGGCGAGAACCCTGGCGAAGGTACGGCCCGCCTGATCCGCCTGGCGCTTAGGCGTCTGGCACCGAGCGACTAGAATAAGGCGAATGCGATGACGCAGCCCGATCCGACATTGCGGCCCGAACCCCAGGGTGGCGACCCGGACCGTGCTCTGCGGCCCCAGGGACTTGCAGACTTTACCGGACAGGCCGATGTGCGGGCCAACCTGCGCGTTTTTATTGAAAGCGCCCGGCAGCGGGCCGCCTCGATGGATCATACGTTGTTCTTTGGCCCGCCAGGATTGGGTAAGACGACCCTCGCGCAGATCGTGGCACGTGAACTGGGCGTGGGCTTCCGAATGACATCCGGCCCGGTGCTGGCCCGCGCCGGGGATCTTGCCGCGATCCTGACCAACCTAGAGTCGCGCGACGTTCTTTTTATCGATGAAATCCACCGTCTGTCCCCCGCCGTCGAAGAAGTGCTTTATCCGGCGATGGAGGACTTTGAGCTTGATCTCGTAATAGGTGAAGGCCCGGCCGCCCGCACGGTCCGGATCGAGCTTCAACCCTTTACCCTGATTGGCGCGACGACCCGTCTTGGTCTTTTGACCACGCCACTTCGCGACCGGTTTGGGATCCCGCTAAGGCTCCAATTCTATAGCATTGACGAACTGTTCCAGATCGTGGCGAGGGGCGCGCAACTTCTCGGTGTACCGGCGGCCGAAGAAGGCTTGCGCGAAATAGCGCGCCGTGCCCGTGGAACGCCGCGTATTGCCGGGCGGCTTTTGCGGCGCGTGGTCGATTTCGCGCTTGTGGATGGCGACGGGCGTATCACGCGAGAGCTGGCCGACAGCGCCTTGACGCGAATGGAAGTCGATGGCCTGGGGCTTGACGGCGCCGACCGCCGGTATCTTCAGCGCATTGCGGAGCACTATGGTGGCGGACCGGTCGGGGTCGAGACCCTGTCGGCAGCCCTGTCCGAAAGCCGTGATGCCATAGAAGAGGTGATCGAGCCGTTCCTGTTGCAACAGGGATTGATCCAGCGAACCCCGAGGGGGCGGATGCTGGCGGCCCGGGCATGGCAGCACTTGGGGCTAAGCGCGCCAAAGGCCGGCGCAAAAGACGAAGATCCAGGGCTTTTCGAAACCGGCGCCTAAATGCCTGCGGTGTCATGCCCAAGATGGCTCAGGCAGATTGCGCCGCGGGCGATTGAACGCTAGGGCGGCGCGATGATGTCCGACGAAATCACACAGCTCTTCACGCGCGAAAGCGGCGACTTTGTTTTCGCGCGCTGGGGACGTCCGGTCGCGCCGGTGATTTTCGGTGTCGCCGACGAAAGCTTGACCGTGCTCAAAGGCGCACTTGAGGCGGTTCTGACAATTGCCGGACATGAGATGGCCGAAACGGACCCGGAACTCGGTGCAAATCTGATGATGTTCTTCGTGCGCGACTGGCGCGAACTGGCCGATACACCAAACCTTGACCGTCTGGTGCCAGACCTTTCCGATCTTTTGGTTCGTCTTCAGGCGGTTGATGCCAATCAGTACCGGATCTTCCGATTTGATGGGGCCGGCGGCATAAAGGCTGCGTTTGTCTTTGTCCGCATGGATGAGGCGATGGTCAGCGTGCCGGCCGAGGTGCTGGCGCTTGGACAGATGGTGCAGACCGTCCTTTTGTGGTCGGATCGCGCCTTTCAGAACCGGTCACCCTTGGGCGTGACCGAGAACGGCCTGACAGTTCTTCGGCCCGAAGTCGCCAATCTGGTGCGCGCGGCCTATGATCCGGTGCTGCCGGTCGCATCGGACGATCCCGCCTTTGCGCTTCGGCTCAGCGCCCGAATAAAGGCAACGTCGTGACCCATAGCTTCCAATGTCGCGTTTACTACGAAGACACCGATCTTGCGGGCATTGTGTACTATGCCAACTATCTCAAGTTCATTGAACGGGCGCGCAGCGAATGGGTGCGAGCGCGCGGCATTGACCAGGTTGAGCTGAAGGCCGATCGTGATCTCGTCTTCGCGGTGCGCCGGGTCGAGGCAGACTATCTGCGCCCGGCCCACTTTGATGACGCTCTGGATGTCTTGACGGAAATTACTGCCTCAACGGGCGTCCGGTTGGTGCTTGATCAGAAGGTGCTGCGCGGAGAAGAACTGCTTTTTGTCGCGATTGTTGAGCTGGTTTGTCTGAACGGATCGGGCCGTCCCAGTAGGGTGCCGGCAGATATCCGCCATGCCCTTGGGTCAGGGCACGGATAATTTACCGCAGGACCGGCTTCTTATTGGCATATGCCGCCACAATCAGGTAGTGTTTCGTTAACTAACGGCCGAAAGAGCCGCGGCGGTAACGAGATAGAGCAGGTTAATGGAAACTGAGACCCTTGCCATGGCGCAGGAGATTGATTTCTCCATGCTTGCGCTGTTTGCCCGTGCATCCCTGACAGTCAAGATCGTGATGATCATGCT
>JBCCMQ010000025.1:0-36366 GCA_039026235.1 Pseudomonadota bacterium | reverse complement strand
GCGGCCAGTCCCAGAAGGATGCCAATGGTAAACAAAAGAAGGACACCGGCCATCGACCAGCGGTCCACCGTACGCCACCAACGCGGGAGAACCGGCTCTCCCACGCGCTCGGGCAGCGCGCCATACACCATTTCCGTCATTTAAACCGCTCAACTCTGCCTGGACGCCCGTTTTCCGGGTCTGCGGGCAGTCTAGCGAAGTGACGCGCGTTGCGCCAGTGTTGAAACTCGAGTGGCGGCTATCCGCGCTCTTTCAGGGCCTCGCGACGCCGCAGACTTTCCCGGGGCCAGTGGCGCGACGCGGAATAGTAGCCCGCGACAGCGGGAACATCATCGGGCAGGACGTACCACGGCAGCTTGGTCGAGGTGAAAATGTGGATGTCGGGCCGCACGGCGCTTGGATCATCCAGCGTGCCTGCCCGGACAAATGCCATCCGTGTGCCAAGGCCCGAATAATGCGACCAGAGCGCCACCTGGCAACTGCCGCAGCGCAGGAACTGCTGCCCGCTACCCGAAGCCGACGGCAAGGGCACGCTTTGAGGTGCGCCCTGTTCCAACCGAACTGCATCTGTTTCGATCAGGACATTGATAGCGTGGGGACCGCCGGATTCTCGCTGGCACCAGGTGCAGTGGCAGGCGTGGACAAAGAGCGGGCTTCTGGTCAGGCGGTAACGCACTGCGCCGCAAGAACAGCCCCCGGTCAATTCGCCAGTCATTAATCGCTGTCCAGCACCTGATGGACGCAGGCGATGAAGTCGTCGCCCCGCGCCTCGAAATCCGCATACTGATCAAAGCTTGCGGCGGCGGGCGCCAGAAGAACGGTATCTCCGGCCTCGGCCTCGGATGCCGCCAGCGACACCGCCTCTTCCATGGACCGGCAAAGGACATGGGGTGTCTTGCCCAGCGCCAGCGCGAATTCGCGGGCCGAATGGCCGATCAGATAGGCCTTGACGACGCTGCCAAGCGCCTGGGCAGCGCTGCCGAGACCGCCGTCCTTGGCCAGCCCGCCGGCGATCCAGCGCACCTTTGGGAAGGCGCCGAGCGCCATGGCGGCGCTGTCGGCGTTGGTGGCCTTGCTGTCGTTGACAAAGCGCACGCCGCCGGCTTCGGCCACGAGCTGGCTGCGGTGGGGCAGGCCCCGGAAGCTGGCCAGCGCCGCGGCGATGGTCTTGGGCGCAAGACCCAGGGCACGGGCCACGGCATAGGCCGCGCAGGCGTTCTGATGGTTGTGGCGGCCGGGCAAGCCAGGAAAGTCGCGCAGATCGATCGAGGCCGCCTGACGCCCGTTGCGGTATTCGGCCAAAAACCCCTTGCGGGCAAAGACCGTCCAGCCGCCTGCGTCCAGCTTCTGGGTGATCGAGACCCGGATCACTGCGGTGTCGCCGTTGCCCATGGACACCCGGTTCGCCAGATGGCGGCCTTCGGGTTCGTCCACACCGATCACCGCACGGTCCGGTGCTCCTTCATAGAACAAACGCGCCTTGGCGGCGAAATATCCCCCAAGGCCGCCGTGCCGGTCCAGGTGATCGGCGGTCAGATTGGTGAAGACGGCGATGTCGGGCGTGAGCGCCCGCGCCAGGTCGGTCTGGTAAGACGACAGCTCGAGCACCACGACCTCACCGGGTCCGGGCGGATCCAGATCGAGAACGCCGCGCCCGATATTGCCGCCCAGTTGGGACGGGCGGCCTGCGTCTTCAAATATGTGATGGATCAGGGCGGATGTGGTCGATTTCCCATTAGATCCGGTGACCGCAATGATGCGCGGCGCGGTATCGAACTTGTCCCATTCCGGCGTGGCGACAGAGCGGAAGAAAAGTCCGATGTCATTATCAATGGGAACGCCGTCGGCCATGGCGCGCACAATGTGCGGGTTGGGCGCAGGGTAAAGATGCGGGATGCCGGGCGAGACGATGAGCGCCGCCATCGCACCGAACCCTTCATGGGTCGGATCGTAGAGTGTCAACCCTTCGGTTTCGGCCTTTTTGCGCGCCTCGGCGCTGTCATCCCAGCAAAGCGCCTGGGCCCCGCCGGCCTCAAGCGCCCGGGCGGCGGCAATGCCCGACCGTCCGAGCCCCAGCACAGCGACCTTTGCGCCCCGATATCCCTTGACCGCGATCAATGCCCCGCCCCGTCTTTCCCAGCAGTCCTAACCGGTCCGGTCGGGCTTCGCCAGTTCCGCGTTCCGGGTCGGTGGCGGGTGGCTGGTCGCATTGCGCCATCGGTGCTGTGCGGGCAGGCCCATTGGCACGGGCCAGCCCGGTCGGGTCTGCCGGACTGAAACGCCAAGGCCGCGCGCCGGTTTGGTGCGCCGCGCGCCGGCGGTGGCGGACGCGGCGGTCAGCCGAAGACCCGCCTAGGCGCGGCGCCGTCTGCGCAAAAGAAAGCCGAAGCCCGCAACAGACATCAACAGCGCACCGGTGGGTGGCAGCGGCACAACGGCCGCTCCGGGCACCGACGCGACCAGCATGCCCACGGGGAATTCAACAACAGGTGGATAAGCCTGGAGCGAGCAATCCCCCACGCAGGCGCCCTGGCGCAGCGCGGTGATGGTGCGTGTCCCGCCAGCATTGTCGAGACGCGTGCCCGGTTCGACAAACAGCGCGAAACTGGCTGCATCGGGATCGTCCGACAGGACAAAGACCTCGCCCGAACCATTCGGCACCAGCGCGTCAAACAGGATGCCGTTCGATGTCACCGAAACATCGCTGAACGTCCCCGTAGCACCGTCGTAAACAAAGGACCCTTGGACCGAACCGGCGGTGATTGACGACGCATTCGAGAAGGTCCAGAGCTTCGGCCCCAGATCCGGCCCCCGCACGCCGCCAAGAACGGAATCGACCACAGCGGGAAAGACAGGCAAGCTGCAATCGGCCGTGCCGCAGATTCCCACCCGCGCGCTGTCGATGCCAGTCAGCCGCCCATCGCCGTTCAGCGCGCCATCGAAGTCCAGTTCGAGAACCGGAGCGCTGGTGAGATCCACCGCAGACGATTGCGTGAGAAAGAGCTGCGAGGAACTGAACCCGGGTACAATATTAGAGTATGTGTTGCCCCCGACATCCACCGAGGCTGAACTGTAGACCTCGGCCAAAGGGTCATAGTCAAAGGTGCCCGTGATCATTCCACTGACGAAACTGTCAGCGTTTTCAAATGTGTAGGTTGCTGCAGAGGCCGATGTGGCCGAAACCGCGATGACTGCGGCAAGTGAAAGACTTTTCAACATGAATTTGCCCACCAAAAAACTCAAGAATGCTCGACCGTCGCACGGCAGAGATCGCCGCGCAACTGCGCCGGGCCCCCGGCGTCCCATGGGCAGCTGAATGCCGCAAATTTCATCAAGGTGCCTTTTCCGGGGCATGGGCCACCGTGGCAGGATGCAGTGGCAGATCCGTTGACCCAAATGGCGATCCTTTTAACGCGGCTTTCCCTTTGCCTACGGGCAGGACCTCACCCTCACTTTGCAGGTGTCCGGAACGGCGCCGTTCCGACCCGGGGCCTAGATCCCACGGATGCGGTTGTTGCGCGGATTATGTTCCAATTCGGCAAGCCCCAGAAGCTCTAGCGTTGGCCCGACGTAATTGGCAAAGCGTCCGCGGTAACCTTTGCGGAGGCCATAGTACCCCCCGACGGGATTGTCCGGCGACCGCGCCCAGTCTTCAAGGGTGCCGGGCTTTGTGGGTTTGCCTTCATCGGCATTGCCAAGCGGCATCCAGTCGCCATGGGCCTTCAGCATCGCATGGGCATCCTCCAGCGCGCGCAACTGATAGGACAGTTGCGTCTTTCCCACCTGCACGACCAGGGCGGGCGGATCGTTTGCCGCGTCCTTCCAGACCTGAAATTCGGACGAAAGCGGTGGCGTTTTCAGGATCCAGGGGTCATCGGCCGTGCCGGATCCGTAGACGACGTCATTCATGGGTTTCGGCCCTTTCCTTAAGTGCAGATGCGAATTTCTCGAAACTTGGTGTCAGATCAGGCATGGATTTTACAATCAGGCCGGACAAGGGGCCGCTGAAGACTTCTGTCATGTCGAACCATGTACTGCCATCGCGAGACGACACGTCAAAGGTGCGAGTGCCGGTGAAAAGCCCGAAAGGCATGCCGCCCTGCCAGACCATGCGGTGCGGCGGATCGAAGGCGCGGACGTTCAGGGCAAAGGTGCGTTTCGGGTCCACCTCGGACCGGATCTTGATCCGGCTGTTCCGGGCCAGCGATCCATCGATCTGCAGGATGCCGAAGGTCTTTGGAGCCTCTGGCATGCCCTGGGTCAGGGTCCGCCAAACCCGTTCGACCGGGGCGGCGATGCTGATGGCTGTCGTGTAGGTCTTCATCGTATCCCTCTTATTGACAGGGAAACGCATAAAGGGGGTAATATGACATCTTATGTCATGTTTGAGGGGGCACCATGCGCGCGGCCCGTTTGCTTCAAATCCTGCTGCTTCTTCAAAATCGCGGAAGGCTGACCTCGACCCAGCTTGCCGATGAGCTTGAGGTGGCACCGCGTACGATCCTGCGGGACGTGGACGCGATGACCGAGGCGGGCCTGCCGATCATCGTGCATCAGGGCAACGGCGGCGGGATCGAGCTGGGCTTCAACTACCGGACCCGCCTGACCGGGCTCGCGCGGGACGAGGCGGCGGCGCTGGGCCTAATCCTGTCGGCCGACACGCCCATGGTTGCGGCCCTGGGGCTCGAACAGGCGGCAAAACGCGCCCGCGCGAAACTGATCGAAAGCCTGCCGGACAAGAGCCGGAGTGAGGTCAAGGCGACGACGGACGCCTTCACCCTGAAACGGTCCGTGGCCGTCGATGATCGTCGGGTCCGCGCCATGGCGCTGGCTGTCCGCGCCGGCACGGCCGTCCGGCTGCGCTTTGCGAGACCGGATGAGCAATTGATCCATCCGGTGGCGTTGACACTGGATGATGCCGATTGGTCGGTGCGCGACGCCTTGACCCGGGCGATGATCCCCATGGCCCGCTGGGGCAGGCTGAATGTCTCTGCCATGAAGTTTCAAAGGGATGTGTCGGCGTGATCCGTCCCCTGCCACGGTTGCGGACACAGACAGCTGCACGTCCGACGATTTGTGGAAAGATCACAGGGAAAAACGTGAAACCTTCGGTGCGCCGGGCAGATACTCTAGCCGGCAAAGAAGCCTGCGCCGGGCCGCCAGGGGATATCCGTCGTGCCGTAATCAATGCCCATAGAGTGCAAGGCGGCGGTCACCTGACTGCGATGATGGGTCTGGTGGTTGAAGATCTGCACCACCATGACCCACCTTGGGACAGCGGGAAAGGGCCCGTACTGCGGGCCCCGCCGCGTTGTTTTTTCGGCCAGCCAGGCGCTGGTCCAATGGCGGGCACCCTGTAGCAATTGGTTGTCCTGTTCGACCCGCACCGACTTCAATTCCTCCCAGTCGGGCCAGACCGCCTGACCCAGTGGTTGGCTTTCCGGCAGCGCGCCGTCAAGAAACGTCAAGATAGCGCGGTTCACGACGCAAAAGTGGTCCAACGTACGGTGGATCGAATGAAAGAACATTCCGCGGTCCCGATCACGTTCTTCCGGCCCAATTTCTTCGCAAAGCCGGTAGACGCTGTCATTTTGCCAGCGGGAGAATTCTGCGAGCTCGTGAATGTAATCGTTTGTTATCATTGCAGTCTGCCCTGCCCACGTGCCACGAACGCTGGACCTTTCCGAATTCGGCACGCCGGACGTTGCAGCACCGATCCTCCGTATGCCGTAGACGACGGCACTGTCCATAGGTCTTTCGGCAAGGCCGCGTCCCTTGCGCTGCCGTTTTCATCTTAGATCGGTGCCGCCAGCATTGATCTGTCGGGTTCGCATGAGCGTCCCGCCCACGCAGCGATTGCAGCACCTCGAAGATCTGTGCCTTGCCCTCTTCAAACGGGTCCGGCCGCAGAGAGGTGCTGTTTTCCCGTCGATCAACGCGCGATGTACAACAGTCTTGAAGCAGCACCGGGCGCGCCCAGCACATCCCATGTCTTATAGGCAGCAATATAAACAATAAGGTCGTCCGTAAGCGTACCCCAGGCCTGAACGGCATTATTGGCAAGCCCCTGACCCCTCTCTTCATTCGTCAGCGCACCAAATTGACGCACCCAGGGTAGCGCAAGCTCAAAGCTTTGCTGAGGCGTCAAACCCTCTGATCCAACAAAACAGGCCCCTTCACCGCCACGGGACCCGAGCAGCACAAGTACATCAGATGTGGGGCTTTCCAGGATCACAGCTCTCTGACTTCTTTGGATACCCAAGAGCCGTTCGTCGGTCGTCTCAAGATAGCCGCTGGCCTTCAGGGCAGTCTCTGCCGCCGTCCAATTAGGGGCATTTCGTCCGCATATTTCTGCGGCTTTCTGGGCATCTGAAAACTCCAAGGCCGACACTGGCGTTGCACTAATCATGTCCTCGTCGACGGCAGCGTCGCATGCGGCCAATGCGAACACGGCAAAAATCAAAAATCCGGGTAGCGTTCTGCGTTTCATGACCAATCCTGAATTTGAAATGCACCGTCGTCGTAACGCCCGGGAGATACAAGCGCTGAATAGCGACTGTGTGGCCTGATCTGCAATGCTGGCGTTCCTCGCAACCTCAAAGCCTCACACGCGTGCCCGGTCTCGATTTCCCATCCAATCAACAGGCCCCCTTTTTTCATGAATAGTCCTTGCGCCCGAATGACCGAGGCAAAAGGAAGGGCACCGGTGACCTACTGTTTAAAAATCCTTGATCTGCGATTGGGCATGGTAATCAGATTGTCGCGGTCTGCGGACCATTTGCCGCCAAGGCAAAGCGCGTGTTCCCAAAGGTGAATGAGATTTGCAAAAGAATACCAAACGACATTGCGCGTATTGACTTGGTCTAATCTGCTTGGTGCGGGTGGAGGGACTTGAACCCCCACGCCCGAAGGCGCCAGAACCTAAATCTGGTGCGTCTACCAATTCCGCCACACCCGCGTGCGGGCGCATTTAGCAAACGTCCCGCCGGGATGCGACCCCCTTTTCGGCGTCGCTGCGCTGCCGGGCTGTGCCGCCAACGGCGCGCGGCCAAGGGGGCTCGATGCCCCCGCGGACGCGCCCCTTGGCGTTAGCGGCCGTTGGCGGCGCGGTCGCGTTCGCCGGACTGCCGTCGCTGGTTGCGCACCGCGGCACTGTCCTGAAAGTACCCACTTCGGACACCGGTTTCGCGCGCGACCGAACGTGCATCGGGCGCGCAACCCGCGCATGCGGCAGCGATGAAAAGCGCGACAAAGACGGACAAGGATCTCATGCCAGAACTCCTGATCGGGGCCGTTATCGTGGTGCCGGACGGCTAAAAACGCCACACGACCCAGCGTCGCATGTGTCAGTCAGGCCCAAGCGTCCGGAACACCTTTGGGAGTTCTTCGGGAAGATCCTCGGCGATCAGCCCGGGTCCGAAGGATCGCGCGCATTCCACATGGAGCCAGGCGGCCAGATCGGCGGCCCATCGCGGACCAAGCCCTTTTGCGAGCAATCCGGCAATGAACCCGGCCAGCACATCCCCCGAACCCGCCGTCGCCAGCCAGGGCGCCGCACGGTCGTAGTGGGCCGAATTGACCGCCACGACGCCGATCTCATGGGCGATCACCGTGTCCGGCCCTTTCAGCAGCACCGTGCAGCCTGCGCGCTTCGCGGCCTCGCGCGCGGCATCGGCCTTCGAGTACGCCGGGCCGGTTTCTGCTGCACGCGCCTCGAGGTAGTCGTCCATCGACTTCCTCGACGCCTTGAGGTCTTCCATGAACTGCAAGTGCTCGGCAGCGTCCTTTGGTACCCGAGCCATGACCGGCGGCTTCGGGCCCTCCAGCCGTTCGGCGATGTCAGGGAAAAGGCGTGCGAACTCACCGCCATGCGGCGTCAGAACACAGTTGTCGTGCAGCATGCCAAACAGCGTGTCCGTATGATCCCGAAACGCCGTCAGCGCGTCCGCGTCCAGCACCGTCGCCCGTTTTGCAGCCAGCGCGGCGCGTACCAGATCGCGGGTTCCCTCGCCCACGCCGAGCCCCGGACCAAGGCAGATGGCCGTGAACCGCGCGTCCTTCAGCAGGCCCGACAACGCGTAGCTGTCCGCAACCGGCGTCACCATGATCGCGTTAAGTTGCGCCGCGTGTTCGGCCAGCGCCGGAGGAGGCGCTCCAACGGTCACGAGGCCAGCGCCTATACGAAGTGCGCCCCGCGCCGCCAGCCGGGCGGCCCCGCCCTTTCCGACGCCACCGGACAGGACGAGCGCGTGCCCGTGGTGGTATTTATGCGCGCCGGGGTTCGCTTTCTTCAAATACGCCGGTGTTAGTCCGAAAGTCTCGTCGAACCCCTTGCTGGGATGCCTTGGGCGGTGCGCAAGAAGATAAGCCTTGGGCGGGCGAAACGAGCCGCCTACGCCATCCCGGCGGACGGGGCCGGCGTTCCTGTCGCCAAAGTCGTGAACACGCCAGTTACTCACCCCGATGTCATTCACTGCCAGCTTGCCGCAATGGGCCGGACCGTGCGCCAGAAAGTGGCCGAGCTTCGGGCTGTCGAAGGTCACTGTCAGCCGGGCAAACGGCGACGGGCTTGAAAACGGATGGTCGTCTTTCGGCCCGCCGAGCACTTTGCCGCTGTCCGCACAAAGCCCGGATGGCACGTCCACGGCGACAAGCCTCGGTTGGTAGAAGCCGTTGTCCCCCCCGCTTCCGGCAATATGGCGCAGGACAGTTCCGATCTCGCCGGTAACCGGGCGGGTCAGCCCCGTCCCGAAAACGGCGTCGACGTAAAGATCCGCGGGCGGGCTTTCGCGACGGAACGCTGTTTCAGTCAGTTCCCGGACCGCGCCCATTTCCGTCCATAGCACGTAATTCATCCGTGCATCCGGCGGCAGCTTGTCCGGATCGCCGTAAAGGAATACCTCAGCGTCCCAGTGCTGCTTTTTCAGAAGCCGCGCTATGACAAACCCGTCGCCGCCGTTGTTGCCCGGGCCGCACAGCACCACGACCCGCTGTGGGGCCTTTGCATACTCGGGCCATTCCTCGAAGATCGCCGCTACCACGCCCTCGCCTGCGCGTTCCATCAGTTCGCGGCCGGTGACCGCGCCGCTGTCGATGGCTGCCTTCTCAATGGCGCGCATTTGGGCAGATGTCAGAAGTTCGGTCATATCGTCGCGGCCCGATCGTTCGCGATCTGCCTGTTCACTAATCTGTATGCGTAAAAATTAGGCATCTTCTGCGAAACCTTTTCTGCTTCCCGGACGGCCTCGGGTCGTCCAATTGTTCCCCTCAACCAGAAATGGTCTGAGCCGATCAGAAGAGCGCGTGCCAGGGAGTCGCAAATTGAAGAAGATCGAGGCAATCATTAAGCCTTTTAAGCTGGACGAAGTGAAAGAGGCGCTCCAGGAAATCGGCGTACAGGGCCTGAGTGTCATCGAAGTCAAAGGGTTCGGTCGCCAGAAGGGTCACACGGAACTCTACCGCGGCGCCGAATATGTTGTCGACTTTCTGCCCAAGGTCAAAATCGAAGTCGTTCTGCCCGAAGATCAGGTCGAGGGCGCGCTGGATGCGATCTGCGCTGCCGCCAAGACCGAAAAGATCGGAGACGGCAAGATCTTCGTCTCAACCGTCGAGCAGGCCATGCGCATCCGGACAGGTGAATCCGGCGAAGACGCGCTTTGACAGGCGGCGCGCACCACACCATCAGGGACACAATCAGAAGGAAGTTAGGTCCAAATGAGCAAGGCTGACGTTCTTAAGACCATCAAGGATGAAGAGGTTGATTACGTCGACATCCGCTTTACCGATCCGCGCGGCAAACTGCAGCACGTCACGGTCATGTCAGACCAGGTCGACGAGGATTTCCTGGACGAAGGGTTCATGTTCGACGGATCGTCGATTGCCGGCTGGAAATCGATCGACCAGTCCGACATGAAGCTGATGCCGGACACCACCAGCGCCTATATGGACCCCTTCTTTGCCGAGAAAACGCTTTGCGTGCATTGTTCGGTGCTCGAACCTGACACCAACGAGGCCTATGAGCGTGACCCGCGCGGCACGGCGGAAAAGGCCGAGGCTTATCTGAAATCGTCAGGCATCGGCGATGTGTCCTACTTTGGTCCGGAAGCCGAGTTCTTCCTGTTCGACGATGTCCGCTTTTCCGTCGAGATGAACAAGGTAAGCTACCAGATCGACGCGCTTGACGCGTCTTGGAACACCGATACCGAATACGAGATGGGCAACATGGGCCACCGCCCGGGCGTCAAGGGCGGCTATTTCCCGGTGCCGCCGGTCGATGACGGCCAGGACATCCGGTCCGAGATGCTGTCGACGATGAAGCGCATCGGCATGGCAGTGGACAAGCACCACCACGAGGTGGCGAGCTGTCAGCACGAACTGGGCCTGATCTTCAGCACGCTGACCGCCCAGGGCGATCATCTGCAAAAGTACAAATACGTCATCCACAACGTCGCCCAGGCCTACGGCAAATCGGCCACCTTCATGCCGAAGCCAATCGCGGGCGACAACGGCACCGGCATGCACGTGAACATGTCGATCTGGAAAGACGGCAAGCCGCTTTTCGCGGGCGACAAATACGCTGATCTGTCGGACGAAGCGCTGTGGTACATCGGCGGTGTGCTGAAGCACGCCAAAGCGCTCAATGCCTTCACCAACCCGTCGACCAATTCCTACAAGCGTCTGATCCCGGGCTTTGAAGCGCCGGTTCTGCGGGCCTATTCGGCGCGCAACCGGTCGGGCTGTGTGCGGATCCCGTGGACGGAAAGCCCCAAGGCCAAGCGTGTTGAGGCACGTTTCCCTGACCCGGCCGCGAACCCCTATCTATGCTTCTCGGCGCTTCTGATGGCTGGCCTGGACGGTATCAAGAACAAGATCGATCCGGGCGAAGCCATGGACAAGGACCTCTACGATCTGCCGGCCGAAGAACTGGCCGGTATTCCGACGGTCTGCGCATCCCTGCGCGAAGCGATGGACGAGCTGGAGGCCGACATGGACTTCCTGCTTGCGGGCGACGTGTTCACGAAAGACCAGATCGAGGGCTACATGGAGCTCAAGTGGGAAGAGATCTATGCCTACGAGCATACGCCCCACCCGATGGAGTTCAAAATGTACTACAGCTGCTGATACCTCCCTGTCGGCAGACCAATGGGCGTCCTTAGGGACGCCCTTTTTTTGCGTGAGTGTTGGGATCTAGGCACTTTGACCGGCACCACGCAGCGCGCCAGCATCCGCTTTCAAAATTTGGTCGGGCACAGATAGACAGGCAGGCAAGACTGCCCGGGGTTTGTGGCACAAGACGATCTCCGCACCGCGGACCCTTTCCGACGGGACCTGGCCCTGTCTTGCCAGTGCACGGAAGGCTCTACTTGCCCGGATGGCGATGGAATACCGCTCCGTGCAGGTAATCACCGCGCGCTGTTATTGCGGCTCCCGGATGCTGCGCGCCGGCGCGGGTCCGCAAACCGTGACCCGTTCCCACTAGGGCGACGCACACCACCGATATGGGTTGCTATGGATCCCGCTTTGTAGGGCCGATTTGAGCCCAAATCTACCAACAAAGCAAAACCTACCGGGTGCGTTTGATCTGACATTCATCGACCCAAGCAGGCGGCAAAACATTGACAGCGACATTGCTTGGCAACTCATAGAACGTCATCGTCCGGTAACTCCATCCGAACGGAATGCAGTCTTTAAGAGCCGCACCATGTAGGAATAACTGGAAATCAGCTGGCGCATTACGAAGAGAGCTAAAGAATGAAGCTCGAATAGCGCGGTCTGGTTCGAACCTTTTGATTTCCTTGGAGCGGCGAGCCTCCAAGTAACTAGCAAGCGAAACCGTGGTGCAAACAATTGCAGTCACAACAAAAATTGCAGGAGTAAAGTATGGCTTCAAACCAGTGCGCCAACTGAGAAGCGCAATCCCAATCCCAACCCCGACGCCCAACGCAATGAAAATATGCCAGTTTGGTATTCCAAGTCGGTCGTTCCAAAACGTAAGAAAGCCAATTGAGCGCAGAAGCCCACCGAACAAAACTATGGCTAAAAAAAAGTAAGCCGCAAAGCTCAGAAGAGCACCTTGGAGGAAGTTCATGCCAATTGTCCCTCTAGATCAATTCCTTGCGATTAATGGGTCACTGTTTCCACTGGAACGTCAACGGCAGCAATGTCCGCAAAGCTGACCCTTTCCGACCGAACCTGGCCCTGTCTTGCCAGTGCACGGCTGGCTCTGCTTGCCCGGATGCCGATGGAAGACCGCTCCGTGCAGGTAATCACCGCGCGCTGTTATTGCAGCTCCCGGATGCTGCGCGCCCGCGCGGGTCCGCAAACCGTGACCCGTTCCGACTAGGGCGACGCACACCACCGATATGGGTTGCAATGGATCCCGCTGTGTAGGGCTGATTTGAGCCCAAACTGTCGGATGCTGCGCACTTAATGAAGGTCGGCATTGGCCTCCTAGACATCATCAACTTGCTATGTACTGACGCCTAGCGACGCCCTCCAACAACTCGTCAACAACCGGCACCGCAGCCTCAGCGATTCTTAATGTGGCACGTTCAAGACGATTAGGATTGCGGATCCGTCCACCCCAAAAGCCACGTCGACCACCATCTGGTGAAATTGCTTGAGCGGTGGCCATAACTGCGCCGGACCCAGTGTCAAAAAGAACAATGTCGGCAGTGCCAAGTGCCGGATCCATGCGAACCAACAGCAGGTAGTTGTATCGCTGCTCACGGGCATTATCGACCAAGGTGTTCTTTTGGGAATACCCGAAGCCTGTTTCCTGTATCACCAAGGGTGAAAAGTCGCCAAGGCTTGCGGTGCGATTTGTCAATGCCTCCCAAATCGCTGCCTCTGCTGAACCGGTCGCCTGCGTTCTTCCGTAGACTGTGCGCGCCACTGCAAAACGAGCGGGCAGTTCAAAGTGATCGGGGGCTGTCGAAGTTACTGGCACGGGCTCCGCATCGACTACGAAACTCGGTGTAGAGCACGCGCTTAGAACTGCGAGACTGAGAGCGATAGCGTATTGCTTCATTTTATCATTCCGTTTGGCTAGATAAAGAAAAATGTGTATATTGCACATGCCATCCGGCTTCTGCGCAGTCAAGAAAAATGTGTGTATTGCACATATGCTCTTATTGGACCATACCTTGCGCCCTCTGACTCGGCTCGCTGTCCAAAGAGGGTGGCTGTTTCCCACGGTGGAGAAGCGCTTGCGCCACGCATACATAAAGGCTGCGCAATCGCTTGATGGCAAAGGCGCAACTGACAGCAGGGTCAGCATCAG
The DNA here is from genome assembly GCA_039026235.1 of Pseudomonadota bacterium. Classification (GTDB taxonomy): domain Bacteria; phylum Pseudomonadota; class Alphaproteobacteria; order Rhodobacterales; family Rhodobacteraceae; genus JBCCMQ01. The sequence continues at coordinate 23,084 of JBCCMQ010000025.1, read as the reverse complement.
CACAGGACTTCAACGCCGGGAGATTGCCCGGATACGGAAAGAAAGCGCGCCGTTACAGACTGTGCGGCAACCTTTGGCCGAGATTATCGCGCTTTGGTGGGATGACCCGACTTACGATCCCAACGGAATTCCGGCCAGTGGCGATGAATCAAGCTTCTCGACGCTTGCGCGCAGCATTCGAAAAGATGTCTATCCTCGCACCTTCCTGGATATCCTCATTGAAAATTGTGCCGTCAGTGAGTCCGGTGATGTCTTCAGCCTCAACACACGTCGCTACAAGCCGATTGCAGGTTCCGAAGATCAACCGGCATATCTGGTAGCAAACGTCGGCGACCATCTTGAAGCTGCGGTTTCAAACGTCGTCGAGGCAAGTGATAACCATGACATGAGTGTTCACTACGAGGGTTTGTCCGAGACTGCTATAGCAAGATTGGACCAACACTTTCGAAGTCGCATGCAGCAAGCGCTAGAAGAGTTGGACTCGATGGCTCGACCCTTTCCAGATACCGAAAATGGGCATCACCGGTTCCTTGCTGGTGGATACTTCTTTGATAGTCGAAATGGTGAGGCCAAGAAAAATGATCCAAAAGCAATTGCCCTTTTCGCGTTTCTTGCCCTCACGGCTTGTTCAGCACCGGAAGTTGTTTCCGCTCAAGACTGCCCACGCAAAGGAGGCATAGGAGGAACGGGCGGCACGGGCGATTGTATTTTTGAACAAGACGCTTCTTAGGGGCTGTCACCCAAAGCTGTCATTGGCGCAGGTGCAGCGAAAGGGCGCTTCGTCCCGCAAAGATGACCCTTTCCGACCGAACCTGGCCCTGTCTTGCCAGTGCACGGAAGGCTCTACTTGCCCGGATGGCGATGGAAGACCGCTCCGTGCAGGTAATCACCGTGCGCTGTTATTGCATCTCCCGGATGCTGCGACCTCCGCGGGGCCGCAAACCGTGACCCGGTCCCACTAGGGCGACGCACACCACCGATATGGGTTGCTATGGATCCTGCTTTGTTGGGCCGATTTGAGCCCAAGTTGACAGATGCTGCCGATCGCAAAAACGTCCGCAATGGGCTACCCTGCATGGGCGAAGACTACGAGATTTCGTTCCGGAGCAACGATCAAGTAGCCAACGCGACGCCGGGAAACAAATGCGCCCTCTGAATTCAAAATTTCATCTACGAATTCCGTTTTGCACACGTCCAGTTTATCAACAAAGCCGTAGCCTACGAAGGTAGGGGCGAAATCCTGCGCCAGTGTCTTGCGACCGTTAAAGTCCGAGACGCAAATCCGCCGATTCACTTCGTCCGAAGGTGAATACCCAGAATACGGTTCCAAAAAACACCCCCCAAAATGCCCCTAGCAAAAGGGCATAGATAGTGCCGCCATTCAAAGCCCACATCATTAGCCCCACTAAAACCGCACTGATTGTAGGGGCTAGGTAAAATTTCACGGTGACCTTCCGCCACGCCAGTATAACCCATAGTAAAACAACAAAAATAGCTATGGGGGCTGCAAAAAGTGCGCCATAAACAACGCTTACAAATAAGCTGCTCCATTGATCAAAAACATGCAATTTGCCCTGCCAGTAAGAGTGGAGATAGTTTGCCCAACTAAAGGCGACCCCAACGACATAGGTGGCGAAGCATCCTTTCAATACCGCAAAGAACTGCATGTCTGATCTCCATGCTGTCGGGAACACGTCACATAAAAATGAACTGTCCCAGTTGATCAAATATCTGTCTTGGCCATAAACGCTGTGAGGCGGATCAAAGGCTTACGTGGTGAATTATCCTGCAAGTTCAACTGGGACAAAAGCCTCAAATTTCGTTAGCGCAGGATTTCGCCGCTATCCGCAACTGACACACAGTTGGCATTTTTTCGCAGGGATGACGGGACGTTCGTCTGCGATCAACGAAGGGCAGCTTCGTCCCGCAAAGCTGACCCTTTCCGACCGAACCTGGCCCTGTCTTGCCAGTGCACGGAAGGCTCTACTTGCCCGGATGGCAATGTAAGACCGCTCCGTGCAGGCAATCACCGCGCGCTGTTATTGCATCTCCCGGATGCTGCGCGCCCGCGCGGGGCCCGGGGCGGTAGCCTTTCTGACTACAGCGACGCGCGCCACCGAATTCGGTGCCATGGGTGCTGCTTCGAAGGGCAGCTTTGAACCCAAAATACCAAATGCTGCAGCACGAGCCAATGTCCGGTTTTCAGGACGTTACAACTGCTTAAACTCCCTCTGCTCGCGTTTTCACATCCCTCGCCAACACGTCCATGGCTAGCCTGGCAGCTACATTCATCATTGGTGTAAAAAACCACGAGGGAGCCAGTCGTCGCTCAGATCCAAGCGAAACCTCAAGCCGAGTTCGCCCGTTTTCAGGAGTGGTACGATAGGACAGGGCTTGAAAATCAATCCAGTTGGCGTAAGGGCTACTGTCTTCAATGACTGCGAACATCACCTTGTTTTCGGTTCTTGAGACCACCTTCAAGGATAGCAGTCCAGTACCCTCGCGACCTTGAAATCGCACCTGACGGTTGGCTCCAAGTTCGATCCCTTGATCCGAAACGGAAACTGGCTGCGGGAATGCACCCAAGACGTTGGGTAGTGGAAACTCAGGAGAAGTTGCCCGCTCCATTGCAGTCCAAACTCGGTGATGATCAGCATTGATAAATCGCGTCGCCGTAACCTCATTTTCGCCATCGAATGAGTAGAATTCAGGAATGTCCTCCAAGCTAGATGCGGCGAGGATTGCTGCTGCGATCCCCAAACTGGCGAAATCGAAGAGGCGCGTTTCTGGCCCGTCATCCACTTTCCGTACCATGCGCCAAAGACCGCGAACGAGGCGAAAAAGTGCCACTAGTATCAATGCAGCAACCGCAACCACGAAGAGCAGCACTACCAAACAGAATATAACTATCAGAAAGGTCTCAATCGCAGCACTGGACGCTTCTGCCGGCGAGGGTGCCGCAAGACTGCCGATAAGAAAAATCGCGACCATCCCTAACGCCGTGCTGGCACTGCGACCAAAGACTTCCTGTGCAAAGCCGACACGGAGACCGCCAGCAAAAGCGAGGTATCCTGTATGATTGAGCACAATAATGAGAAGCGGCGTAACGAACTGTGCTGCCGTCACAACATATGTCGTCTGTGAGACCAACCAGGCATATGACAGTGCGGAAATCGCAGCGACAACGTGGCTCAACGTGCTTAATTGCCGTTCCACTTTGATGCCTCCCGATACGAATTGAAGCCTGCGCCTGAGGTCATAACACCCCAAGACGGCGAGAGTGTTTTTGGATTACGCTCTTTGCATTGGTCAGCGCGCGAAAGACCTTCCCGCTCGGGCTTGGAATGTGGTTCCTGGATATCTTTAGCTAGGCCGAAAAACTCCAAACATTTGATGAAGGTAAATCCTATGTCGGACTGTCCCTCATCGATTCCCAACTGGGCGGAGTGTGGAAATGCGTGGTGGTTCCCATGAAGACTTTCGCCAAAGGTGATTAAGGCGAAGGAAGGCAAGTTATAACCCTGCACTGGCAACCCGTTCACGATCCACCCTTGATGCCCGTCCTTATGCGCAAAATGGCCTACCATCCAATGTCCGCTCAACGAGACTGCTACGCGCAAGCAAACGCCCCATAAGACAAATTCAATTCCGCCGATCACATACAGCGGGACGGCCACGATGAGTTGCTGTGCCATCCAATACCGCTCAATCCAATGATAAACTCGGTCATTCGCTATCTCAGGCTCGATTTCGAACTGCGGTGGATGGTCGAGATCAAACCGGCAATGCATTTGCCACCATGCGTCCTGCCAAAAACCCGCGCCATGGCTTGGATGCGGAGGACAGGCAGTTTGGCGTTGATGCCAGTCCCGCATGTCATGTGCTCGGATCATACCGAACGGTCCCGCCATACCGACCAGTGTACCAAGCCAGACGAGCATGTATTCCAGCCACTTAGGCGTCTCGAATGACTTGTGAATGAGGAGCCTGTGCATGCCCACGGAATGTCCGGCGCAAATAGTGATTGCCGTTGTTGTCAGAAACACAAGAAACCCGCTCCAACTCGGTGCCCAGATGATCGCGAGGACACCTCCCGTGAGCATGAAAAAGAACCATATCGACTTCATCGCGTCCCAGCGAATGGTGCCTTGTGTCGCGTCGGTACGACTGTTGGGACGTACACGTTCTGTTGAGTGCAGGCGCATCTTGAATACTCCAGTCAAAACATTTACAGTATTAGATATATAACTAATAAGTTAAAAGGTGAATTCATGTCAAGTCCTGACAAAGTGTTTGAAGCTTTGGCTTCGAAAACGCGCAGAAGAATTCTCGCGTACTTGTCCGAAGGCCCGCTAACCGCTGGCGCCGTTGCCGAACGGTTTGACATGTCTCAACCTGCCATTTCTAAGCATTTGTCAGTCTTGGAGTCCGCGGATTTGATCTGGAAAAAGCGAGAAGGTCAGTTTGTGAACTACGGAATGAAGGCGGACAACCTGGGCGGCACACTCGCAAAGTTCATGCAAGAGGTTTGCCCACCCAGCCGAGCTTTGAAGGCGGAAAGGCGTGCCGAGAAAGACAAAGACTGAACGGGACATGTGCTCGCCAGGCTGGCCATGCGCAATTGCGCTATCCATTCTGAACGAAAGCGGACGTTGGCGCAGCCGCAGCAAAATGGTGCTTTGTCCCGCAAAGCTGACCCTTTCCGACCGAACCTGGCCCTGTCTTGCCAGTGCACGGCAGGCTCTACTCGCCCGGGTGCCGATTGAAGACCACTGCGTGCAGGTAATCACCGCGCGCTGTTATTGCATCTCCCGGATGCTGCGACCTCCGCGGGGCCCAAAACAGTGGCCTTTTCCACGGCGGCGACGCACACCACCGATATGGGTTGCTATGGATCCCTCTTTGTAGGGCCGATTTGCGCCCAACTTGCTTCTTTTCTGCATTGCGACGAATGTCCGCACTTGGGAACCATCTGGTGATGGACAACCGAATTCCGAGGGCAGCTTCGCATGTTGAAATTTGGTCTGTCGAAGATCGCGCTTGCCGTTGCAGTTTGTGGCGCTCCTGCGTTTGCAGAAGAAGACTTGGGGCAGGGTTGGGTTAACGCCATGAACGCCTGCGAAGAATTGGTCTCTAAACAGTCCTTCACAAGTCTCCAAGGCTATTCAGACGCTCAGTCAAAGCTGAGTGTCGTACCTCAATTTGAGCGGAGCTTTCAACATCCCTCATTGCCTTTAAATGTCAGCGCCTTTTCAGACGGTTCCGAGTGGCACTTGTGTGTTGTGACAGGTGACAGCAAAGATGGACAAGGTGCAATAATTGGCACCATAACAGGAACACTCCTTGCTCAAATCCGTGACCACGGATATCTCTCAATGGTGTTCGACGATGATAAGACTCTCGCTCCTGTTCGCGTCATTTGCCGAGGTGGCAGACAGTTAACGTCGGTGTTTGCATACTACGGTGACGAAAGCGAGTTGCGGGTGGCCGCAGTTAGCAGACTGCCAGCCGGTGCAAGTAACCCCTGCCGCTAGAAGCGGACATTCATTATTATATAAAAAAGGGTAGCTTCGTCCCGCAAAGCTGACCCTTTCCAACCGAACCTAGCTCTGTCTTGCCAGTGCACGGCAGGCTCTGCTTGCCCGGATGGCGATGGAAGACCGCTCCGCGCAGGCAATCACCGCGCGCTGTTACTGCATCTCCCGGATGCTGCGACCTCCGAGGGGTCCAAAGCAGCGGCCTTTTCCACGGCGGCGACGCACGTTACCGAAGTGGGGTGCTATGGATCCTGGTTTGAGCGGCCGCTTTGAGCCCAAAGTCACGGATGCTGCGGAGAATTCAAACGACCGCTAGGGGAAACCAGTCCAAGCCCTATTCTGCCCCGCCGGTCAGATCTTGGGCAAGCATCATCGCGTTGCCGTCGGGATCATAGAAGGTTGCTGTCTTCACCATGCCTTCAACGACATCGGTTTCGCCGTCAAATTTAACTTCGGCCTGTTCCATTTTTTGCCGCGCCACATCCAGATCATTGATACCGAAGACAGGAACACAGTTTCCAGGCGCAGGTTCCGTGTGTTCGCCCAAACCGATTGTCACGCCGGTCGTTTTGGTCTGAAGCTCTGACCACCCTGCCTCATCCGCGTGGTAGATCGTTTCAAACCCAAGCATACTGCCGTACCACTCAGCACTTGCATGGCGGTCTTTGACGGATAGCGCGATGGTGATGGTTTCTTCCAGTGAAATGAGTGACATGGTCTTTCCTTTTTTTGCATAATATATTAACTATACTTTATGAACATAGAAGTCTTTGTCAACACCACCTCAAGGGCTTGGGCCATTCCTATTCTGTCGAGCCTGCATGCAGGCATTGCCGGCAGACAAGCGCCGCTGCTTGCTGCTACCGGAGCCAGCAGGACTGCTTTCGCGCAAAGCATGGATCACCTCATCTCGATCGGATTGCTGGAACGCAACCCCGGCTATGGCCATCCGCTGCGTCCAGAGTTTCGGCTGACAGAGTTTGGTGTTTCCGCTGCGGCCCTTGCCAACAAAATTCAAAGTGTCACTGCTGAAGGAGATCAGGATTTGCTCCGGCGCTCATGGACCTTGCCGGTTCTGACTGCAGTCCATAGACCGAGCCACTTCAATGATATCAAACGAAACTTGCGAACGATTACGGATCGCGCCTTGTCGCAGTCGTTGAAAATGATGGAAACAAGAAGCTGGGTTCACCGCTATGTTGACGAAGCCGCCCGCCCGCCACGATCTTTATATTGTGCTGTGAACACTGGTGGTTTGATAAGCAGTGTTGCGGCCAGTGAAATCAGCTTTCCTGGATAAGGAGTCCTTCTTTGGGAAACGACGAATAGCGGCAAAGTCCCGCTAAGTGTCGAATGCTGCGCACATCACGAAATCCCGCTTATGCTAAGTGCGCCAGCTTGCTTGGTCCATTGCTTGATTGAGCTTGCCTGGCGTTACCACTGCATCAGCCTCCGGTCTCTGTCCGGTTAGAAGACGAAAGACGTCGTCCAGTTCAACTGTCCATGCTTCCAAGTTGCCGCCTGATCTGACAAAGAGCAGAGCTGTTTCAGTCTTACTGGCCTCGCTTGGCGTTACCCCGACTTTCTCTGCGACCCATTCCTTCAGCTCAACCAAGTCCTGCAGCGTGATCAGGCCATCGACCGCACGTGCCTGCGCCATCTCACGCAATTCGGGAATGCAGTTCCGATAAAGGTCTTCATGCGAGATGCCAGGCACTTGATCAAGGCGGTAGATGTCAGGCGCTTCGTGGCGCAGAACCGCCAAAAGACCCTTTTGACTGTATGTCACCATGGTCGCGACAATCAGGGCCATTGGATATGCTTGCCCATTCTCCACGCAGCCCCGCGTAAAGCTCCAGACATTTGTGGTATCTGGCGGGTTCATTGCAAGGAAGGGACAGAGAATCGCGCGGCCTTCTCTTTCAGGCGGTTCCGGCGCTGTGATATATCCAAAGGCCAGTCCCCCGCCGATGCTGGCAAGGCTTACAAGAAAAGCGCGGCGAGATAAGAGCTTCATTGGCCATCTCTCACGCAGCTTCTTGGGCATTGCGCACCGCGCGCAAAGCCATCCGCTTGGGCAAGTACTTCAAAGTCTGCTGCATGACCCAGCGCTTGGTGCTCATGCCACCGTAGGCGTCCATGTCACCGCGCAGCATTGCATCATATCCGTCTTGTGCGACTTTCCTCGCACTTGTGGTGTTTCGAAAGAGCCGCGAATTGGTCATCCCCGCACGCTCTGCGAACTCCGACTCTGTTGCCGTCGGCATGAAGTTGGTGACGGTGACATTCGTGTCGGTCAGTTCTTCAACAAGTGCGTTGCTGAGATTGGCCGCGAAGGCCTTTGAGGCGAAGTAGCTTGCCTGAAGTGGGCCAGAGGCTTCGGCGGCGGTAGAAGTCACGTTCAAGATGCGACCAGATCCCTTTGCGACCAAGTCGGGCAAGAATTTCCGCATCATACCCGCAAGGGCTATGGCATTGACCTGGACCATCGACAGGATGTCTTCCCAGGGCATTTCGTGGAATTTCCCGCGCCCGCCGAACCCGGCATTGTTGATCAGGTATTCAACCGTCATGCCCGCCTCAGCGACGGCGGCGTGGATGCGTGCTGGAGCAGCGGCATCGGTCAGGTCTTCGGCGAGCACTAAGACGTTCACGCCAATCTCATCGCGCAAGGCCTCCAGCCGGTCTTTGCGACGTGCAACAAGTACAAGGTCGCCCCCCTTGGCCGCATGAATACGCGCCAGTTCCGCGCCGATCCCACTGGATGCCCCGGTGATCAATGCTGTTCTTGCCATTCCAGACCTCATAATAGAATTAGAATTCGGATTATGTTTTGACGAATGAGCGCGGATCTGTCAAGAAGCCGAATAAAAATTCTATTTTGGATGTCTAATGGCCAAAGACCGCTGGCTTTCCGATCTGCATTGGCGTCGCGAGACACAACAGACACGCGGGGAAAAGACCCAGACCGCGCTGCTGGATGCGGCTCAAGAGCTCATCGTGGAAAAGGGCATGGACGGCCTGTCCATGGCCGATGTCGCAAGAAGGGCGGGCAGTTCTGTCGGGTCCGTCTACCACCATTTCAAAGACAAGAAGGCGCTGCTCTACGCGCTGTTTCACCGGATGACGTCAATACTCCTGCAGCAAACGCGCGAGGCAGCCGATCCAGCAAAATGGGACGGCGCGACCGTCTACGACCTGCTTGAGGCCTTTCTAGACCTTCGCTTGCAGCAGCGCCGTATGGCGGGTATCTCCAAATCGGCAGCAGCCTTGGTCATGGCGGATGATCCCGAACTCAAGGCGCATATGGCGGAAATCAAGCGTGAAGGCAGCCAGGCTCTTCTTGATCTGATGATGGTTCGCAAAGACCAGATTGGTCATCCCGATCCGGCGTTTGCCGCTGCCTTCGTCATCGACCAGGTGAATGCCATGCTCTACGCCCTGTCGGACCCATACCAAAAAGCATCGGCTCTGGCGGAGTTTGATGACGTGACTTTCAAAGAGGAAGTCTTGCGGTGGTCGAAAAGCTTCCTGCGTTTGCAATAGTCGACAGCGCAATCCAGAGATTTAAGTACCTGCACCGAACGGGCGCTTTGCCGCACTGCCGCTCTGAGCCCGGGGCAGACACCCAACAGCCTACGCGTATCGCTGATCGCTCTCTTCGTGGCGCTGCGGTTATCGGTCTTGCCCGCCCCCTAGGCCGAGATCATCAGGGGCACACTCAACAAGGCCGCTCATGGCTTGCCCAGCTTCGCGCACCGAGGACCGTCCGACACCCAAGGCGTCACACAGTTCGCCTTCGGTGAGCAGCAAACCACCTGCCATCGCCATCAGCGAAGACGGAATGTAGGCGCTGACGGTGCCACGTTCGACCGGCACTGACATCGTCCAAGCGGCATGGCGACTGGCGCCGACCCCACAGCGCTCTGCGCTACCGCCCGCGGGCTCCAGAAACCATCGTCCCGATAGACCCGAGGCCGGTCATGCACTAACAATTAAACCGGGCCACTGAGGTGGGGCTGATCACGGTGATTGGCGACCAAACTAGTCGGTAGATTATTGCGCGGGAGCCTGCCACACTCGCCACAACTGAGCGAAGAAAGCAGCGATGGCACTCACAAATTCTGAGCAAGGATACGGGACGCTAACCAAGCTTTTGCACTGGTGCATTGTGATCCTATTCGCCATGCAGTTCGTGGGCGGAAACATCATGACCAGCATCGGTTTCAATTCGAGCTTCGCGGGCATCAGCACAAACGACTATTACAACTGGCATAAATCGCTGGGCTTGGTCGCCCTTTTTGTCGCGGTTATGCGCATCATCAACCGGCAACTCGGTCGACTTCCACCCTGGGCACCATCGCTGTCAAAGGGTGAGAAGACGTTCATCCATCGTTTGGAGCAGGTCTTTTACCTCGCGATGTTTGTGATGCCGGTCACGGGCTGGTTTTATGTGATGTGGGGCAACTACGGCGTAAACTTCTTTGGCGTCTGGGAAATGCCACGGCCATTGCCCAGAGACGATACGCTTCGCGATATCGCCAAATGGGCGCATATCGGCGCCGCATGGATCCTTCTGGCAGCAATGGTCGGACACATTGGGCTGGTGCTCCACCATCAGCTTGTCAAAAAAGACGGTCTTTTGAAGCGGATGCTTTGACCGGCCTCACCTGAAGCCGGGAAACTACCTCAGTCGCGGCTTGGCCGACCCAAGCGTGCTGCCCCACCAGTCGATGTTTCTCGATTTCCGGACGTCGATGTGCCGCTGGCCCATCGTCGATCGGTTTCGGGTTTCGGAAGACGACCCCGAAGAAAGCGGGGTTCATGTCGACGTGGGTATTGAGGTCGGCGCGCCCGAGAACCCCGCCGGGATCGAGGCTATCGAGGCCGCCATCCGCCACTCGATGGTCGCCGCGCAGCTTCTCGGCCCGGAAGAGCTGCCCATCCTCGCCACGGATCGCGAAAATTAGCGGACCCGGCCTATCCTAACAATGCGTGGCTTTCTCGAATTTCAGAAGTGGGTGGATTAGAAATCTGTTTTCCCGGTTCAGATTGTCGTAACTCCCGTCAGCCATGCTGCACACATGTTTCGAGATGTCTTGCGCCTGGGCGTTCCAATCGCCATGGCAACGCTTGCCGGCCCGCTGATCTTCGCGCTCAACAATGCCGCCAAGCCCGACGGTTTGGGTTTGTATCTGGTGGTCGGACCCACCCAGGCGCTGAACAGCGTTCTGGATGAGCCCCAGGTGCGTGAGATCGGGCCCTACCGTGCCCCGTTCGCTCGTATTGTAGGCACTTCTGCTGAATTTCACGCTTCGTTAGTCGCGGAAGGCTACTGGATTTTCCCAGCCGCCTCATTGGCGGACCTTTGCGGCATTCGACTTGGAGCATAGGCGAACCAGATGAAGCGTTTCCTCTCACAAGACCCGGCAAGAGTGATCTTCACGCTGGCGACAGTTCTTTGTGGCTTTGTTTTTGTCGCGACCGTTTTGGTCGGCGCAAACCTGCCTGCACTCGGCGGCATCTCCCTGACATTTCTCGGCTCGGGATTTCTGCTCTATCGGTCGCGAAGCCATATGCGGGACATCGGCGCGGCGACGGCCTTGATCGGGCAGGCCATCGCCTTTACTGCCGCGTTTCAGGGGCATGGCTGGCAGATAGACACGCACATGCTGTTCTTTGCGCTTCTGGCGTGCCTCATCGTGCTGCGCAGCATCCCGGCAATTCTGATGGCCACGGTTATCACCGCGGTGCATCACCTTTCGTTATCGATCTTCATGCCCGCGCTCGTGTTTCCGGGCGGCTTACTGATCGAAAACCTTGGACGGACGGCGCTGCATGCCGTGATCGTTCTGATGGAGACGGCGGTGCTCGTCGCCACCGTTCTGATCTTAAGGCGTCTGGACGCCGAGGCTCAGGCAAAGAACGCGGACCTGGAAAAGATCGTTAAAGAGGCAAACGCGGCAAGAGAAGAGGCCGAAACCGCGCGTCAGACGGCGGAAGACACACGGGTCGAGGCGGAAACGGCGCAGGTGCGCGCAGAGGCACTGTTGCAAGAGGCCAAGGATGCAGAACGCCACCGCATCGACGCAGAAAATGAGCGGAAAGCGCTCCAGCAGGAAGCAGAGCAAGCCGCCCAGGACAATTCAGTCGAGCAATCTCAACTGGTCGACTGCATTCGGCGCGCGATGCAAAATCTGAAGGAAGGGGACCTGACCACCCGGATCGGTCAAGACCTGCCGAGTGCGTTTCGCGACATCGGTCTTGCGTTCAACGAGGCCATCGAGGTCATGGATGCCACGGTGGGTCATGTGGCTACACAGACCGAAGAGATGCAGTCACAAGTTCAGGGGATCGCGGCGGCGACCGCCGATCTTGCCAAAAGGACAGAACATCAGGCGCATATGCTGCGTGAGAGCTCGGAGGGCCTGGAAGAGCTCACACGCATTGTCTCTAAGACCGAAGAAACCGTGCGAGAGGCGGACACATCCGCTCGGACTGCCGAAAGTAGTGCGAAATCCAGTGAAGCCGTGGTTTCCGCCACATCGCAGGCGATGCAGGCCATTCAGTCTGAAGCGGAAGAAATTTCACAGATCGTCAAGGTGATCGACGAAATCGCTTTTCAGACAAATCTCTTGGCGCTCAACGCCGGTGTGGAAGCCGCGCGCGCTGGCGACGCCGGACGCGGATTTGCCGTCGTTGCATCGGAAGTCCGCGGCCTCGCGCAGCGGTCTTCGGAAAGCGCAACGAATATCCGCGGGCTCATTGAACGCTCTGGACAACAGGTCAATGCGGGATCCGACAGGATTGAAGAAACGGTCGAGGCACTCAGCGATGTGCTGTCTTCTGTCGTTGAGATCACCCTCCGAACCGGCAAGATCGCCGACGGCGCGCAGGAACAGACCAAAGGGATTTCGGAATTGAATGAACGGGTTGCGCAACTTGACAACACAACCCAACATAATGCCGCGATGTTTGAAGAGACCTCTGCTGCGTGCAGCAACCTCGAAAGTGCGGCGTCGGTCCTTAAGGGCCTGACCCAACGGTTTCAGGTCTCAAAGCACCAGCCGGCGATTTCCAAAGTGGCTTAGGCCCTACGGCCCCCGTGGCAATACCCTAGGTTAGACAGTCTTGCGCGGGAAACCCGGGACGTTTGACCGGCGCGGCCAGCCTGAAAGGCTGATGATTTTTCGGCGAACTGCGCAACAATCGCTTGGCATCCAAGGTTCAATCATCGCGGTGCGCCGGGCGCGACGGCTACGCGGCCCTATCAAGCATCGCGTCGGCGAGCATGGACTTCAGCCGGGTGTTCTCACCTTCCAGCGCTCGACGCTTCTTCGCATCTGACGCGTGCATACCGCCAATTCGCGCCTTGTATTTGTAGAACCGGGCATAGCGCATGCTGTTCTTCCGGCCCACCTCCTGTGCCTTTTGCGCCGGTTTCATACGCTTGAATAGATCACCAGAACCTTATTGGCCGCATTTTACGGGACAACGTCAATTCATTGGTTGATCCTTCGATCCGCCATGCACTCTCAAAACGACAATCCGGCGTGGACAGATCATCACGTCACGAAACGCTGCATTGAATTCGAGCTTACCAAGAGCTTCTGTATGGCTGGCGACACCACCAGGGTGACAGTACCGATCGACCTCGCACCAGCGTTGCACAGCAAACCTCGCTGGCATACAAGCGCGTTCGAAATGCGCTTTGGCTGCTGTTGAAAAGGGGAGCTCACCTTGAGCGTCAGACAACGCCAGAAAGTGGCCGAGTTGTTCGGTAAACGCCTTAGGGAACTTACTCATGCGCGCGGCTCTGCATCACAGGTTGCGCGCGACCTTTTGATTAACCGCCAGCAATTCGCAAGATACCTTTCTGGAGATGTTCTGCCTCGAGCAGGTATTTTTGACCAGATTGCTGATTATTTTGACATTGCGCCAAGTGATCTTGTCACCGATTGTGATAAACCTGATCAATCTAACAGCCTGAACGACTCAATAGGGCAATTTCTTTCAGGTCTTCTGGATACGAATATTTCGGAAGATGAACTACCGTCTGGGATTTATTTGCATTATAGAAACAGCTTCTATTTTGAGGATAGATGTATCGTAAAGATTGTTAGGGTATTTCGTAAAGACGATCAGGTATTCATACGGCGCCGAAACTCAACAAAACTGGCCAAAGACTATCCAATGATGGATACCAAACAAGACTCGCTTGGAATAGTTTTGCGGTCGCCATCCGGCTTTATCGTCTTGGACTCAAATACCTTCAAGAAAAATTTGACAATCTACTCACTGCGGCTTCGAGGTGGAATTGACTCACGGTTCTTTGTTGGCATTCACCTTGAGCCGGGCATAGGAGGAGTGCCATCTCCAAGAGCGACGAAGGTCTGCTGGCGGCGCATAAATGACCAGGAAAGTCTTTTGCAAGCTGCCAGGTCACAAGGCACTTACGCACCGGGTGAACTGCCGGCAAACGTCAGATACTACCTGTCCAGTCAACCCGGGGTCATGGATGGGGTTATAGTTGCTGGCGAGTAATGATTTTCAAAGTTTTCCTAACGGCAATTTCGCTGATTTGGCGGATCACTAATGCGAAATTGGGTATCCAGCGCGCTTCGCAATCAACTACCTTAAGCGTTCAATTGCGATCAAAGGCCGCTTAACTCGCGAACCCGCCAGAGCCTAGACCGTTGTGCGTGTGTATTTCTTGAGCTTGGACACTTACGTTGTTTGACCGAAGAGTTCCAGTTCCACCTTGATCGTTCCCGCCGATTTCATCTTGAGAATTCTCGTACTGGCACCTGGTCACGGACATTTCGCCCGATCAATCCCCAAGCCCTCTTCCGGCTAAAAGACCAGTCGTCGGTGATCGGCGTTATACGTTGCTATGGTGCCTTGGTCCGCACAAGCCAAAATGCCGCTTCGCGCGCGTCCGCAAGCCCGCTATCCAGCCAACTAAGACCAATGCCATCATCCGATGGGGCTGTTCTCGCAAACACCTCTAGTGATGCGCGAACCATACGACCTGGGCCAAAACTAGAGCAAATTCCGTGTCTCCTTTCGCTATTTGTGCTCAAGCTGAACAACCACCGCAGATTTTACGCCAAAAAATTCGATACTTAAGAACAAACGCGAATTCCAAGAGTACGACCGACCAGACTAAGTGCTTGCGATCCGAAACTTCGAGGAGCAGGCATGACAACCGCAGACCCGCCGACAATCGCCTATAGAACGCACGCCCAATTTCCTCTCTTTGAATTTGGCCGTATTCAGTGGGCCCGTTGGATCGGCGCTACCGCCATCGCCCACCAATCAAAACGTGACTGCCTGTCTTTGCAGTACCTTGCTGGGGCTATTCGGCGCCCACAGCGGGGCTATGCGACCACGTCGCCTTTGCGACCGGAACCAAGGGTTTCTGCGACGCTGAAGAAGATTTCCACCAAGATATTGCCGCGCGGGCAAAAGCGCGCCGCAACACTTGCATATCAATTTGTATCCAACACATAACATGAGGCAAAGGCATCCGGCACCGTCATTGCTCTTCCACGCTTGCCGGTACTGCCGATTACTTTTGAAAATGAATTAGAGAAATCGGCCCAAAAGGTACTAAATCCGACCGCCCATAATCTAAAAGCCACGTCATTTTACCATGTAGCAATCCGCATAACTCACCTTGTGGCCTTCGCCTTTACTATCTTCGGGTTTATGCAAACCAAAGGGTCTGCCAAATTACCGATCAAAGAATCCCGGCACATGTATGGCGCATCAAATAACCGCCGAATGACTGCTATCGGCAGACGTATTTCTCTCGTAATCAACCGATACCTAACCCACTCAGCGGCTCATGCTGTCCTGTCCGTCGCCCCGGGTTTGGTGTCTTTACGTCCGCTACCGACCGCCGACGAAGAGCCTGCAAAACATAATATCAACAGACCAGGCTTCGCCGGATCCTACTCGGACTATGAAAAATGACCAAAAAAACGTACCCAAAACTCAATCACCGGATACTGGTTGTCAAATGCTCATGCGAATTCAGCGAAAGCGATGCAGAGCGAAGCCGCAATTACTTTTTGTTTGAGGACATGGCGGATGCTGAACCCTATCTAAAGTCCACGAAATATGATTGCGTCATCGCATGTATTGACCCAACCCGCCGAGACAGCATCAGTGATCTTAACAAACTCACGGCTTTGCTGTCGGATCGTCAAGTTATTCTGGCTATTATAAGCATAAGCAATCCAAGGTGGACAGCGGCACTGGCAGATCACCTTAGTATAGAATATCATTTTCAATGTTTCCCGACTGAAGAGGATGTGAAGGCGCTTTCGAATGCGGCCGAGCGGTTACGCGCGCAGAAAGACAGGTAGTAGGACTATGAATGATAAGAACTTGATTGCACTTTCAGCGTATATGAATGAGGCTCGCCTACCCAGATGGGTCTGGGTTCTTTTTGCGCTCGAAGACCTTAAGAACTACTTGGGCCAAGAAGGCGTTGTAGGCGCCAGCCAAGTATTGGAATCGACGACTCAAAGGCTTAAAGTAATTATTTTGGAAGAGAGTTCGGATGATCAGGGTGGTCGCGCGTAGGGCTTGCTTGATCTAGACTGTTTTACCCTTTCACAGACCCCGCCATCATGCCTTAGACATGTTGCTTGGCTTCCGTCAGTTCGACTCGGTCAGTAGAAGCGCGGATAATCCGGAAAGCCCAATAAACGGCCTCAGCAAGTCGTTTGGATGTGGTTTATCCAGAACGGCAACGACCGCATTGATCCCAGCAGTGGGGCGTTGCTTCAAGGTGGGACCAGAACCCTGGATATCCCGGCAGATTTCACAGCCAGTCCCGGCGATGAGTTCGTGATCGCGACCAGCTGCTTCAACGCCGATCCGTTCCAGGCCGATTTCCAGGGCTTTGATGGGTTCGACCTCGCAGGGGATCAGGCCTTCCCAATCGTGGGTGGCAACGACGGAACATTCCACAGCCTATCCCTCCGCCTCGTCTCGGATGGTGAAGCCGTCGCAGACGAAACAATCGGGTAACAGACGGACGCCTGTTTGTTTAGGCGAAAAGGGCCACAGCGGGTGCTTGAGGTTCACGGCTCTTGAAACGATCAAGGCGAAGCGCCGGCCGATCGGGTCGTCAAAGACACCTGCCGCAAAACGCGTAAGCAGCATTCGGCGAAGGAGAAGATCCGCAGCGTTCTGACGGGTTTGTATGGCCAGCAGAGTATTGCTGCGGTGTGCCGGTGCGAAGGGCGTGTCACGCACCTCTGCCATTGCCGATCGAAAGGATTCCTGAAGGCTCGGAAGAAGCGGTTGGCCGGTGACGCGGCAACGGTTCCGTAGCAACAGCTTCAAAAGCCGCTTGCGGTTTTCACATTACAGTCGCGCACCCAGCCAACCCCATAATGACCCAATGAGATCGAAGCGAACAAAGGCAACCTCAGACGAAAGGTTAAGAAAGCTCAACGAACGCGCAGTGCCTGATCAGAGAACAGAATTCGCTCGCGGCATACCTTCGCGGTTCGCCAAACCGGGGTCCGTTTCCGTAATTTTTCAGCTGGTTCAGGACGTGAAGACGAACGCCATCGGGCGGTCTAGGGCAGCCTTTGCGCCCGCTGGTGGGGGCGGTCCCGGGCCCCTGGCTGCCCGAAAACCCCCTGGACGGGCCGCTTGCAGGGCGGCGCGGGCAGCGCCCGCCCGGGGGCTGCCACCTCAGTTGATCCGCACCAGTTTGCCCGGATTGAGGATGTTGGCGGGATCGAAGGCGCGTTTGATGTCGCCCATCACCTCCCAGCCGGGCCCGTGTTCGCGCGCCATGAAATCCAGCTTGCCCATGCCCACGCCGTGTTCGCCTGTGACCGTGCCGCCCAGCCGCAACGCCCGTTCTGCCATCCGGTCCGATACCGCCTTGGCGGCGGCAATCTCTGTCTCGTCGCCGGGCGCCACCAGCAGGATGGCGTGGAAGTTGCCGTCGCCCACATGGCCCAGGATTGGGCCCTGCAGAGGGCTCGCTGCGATATCGGCGCGGGTTTCCTCGACCGCCTCGGCGAGCCGTGAGATCGGCACGCAAATGTCGGTAACCAGCGCCCGTGCCCCGGGGCGCAGACCCAGGCAGGCGTAATAGGCCTTGTGGCGCATCTCCCAAAGCGCGCTCCGCTCTTCGGCCTTGTCGGACCAGCGAAAATCCGACCCGCCGAAATCGGCCACGATTTCGCCCAGCCGCCGGGCATCTTCGGCCACCGCGGTGCCCGCCCCGTGAAATTCGACCAGCAGATGCGGCGTCTCGGGCAGCCCGGCCTTGGAATAGACGTTCACGGCCCGGGCGGTTTCGGCGTCCACAAATTCGATCCGGGCCATGGGAATGCCCGACTGGACGGCCATGATCACCGTCTCGACCGCCGCCGCCACCGTGTCAAAGCCGCAGACTGCCGCCCCGATCGCCTCGGGCTGGCCGTAAAGCTTTAGCGTCAGTTCGGTGACCAGACCCAGCGTGCCTTCCGAGCCCACGAAAAGGCCGGTCAGATCATACCCGGCCGAGGATTTGCGTGCCCGGCTGCCGGTGCGGATGATACGCCCGTCGGCAAGCACAACCTCAAGCGCTTTGACATTGTCGCGCATGGTCCCGTAGCGCACCGTGGTGGTGCCGCTGGCCCGGGTCGCGGCCATGCCGCCAAGCGATGCGTTGGCGCCGGGATCGACCGGAAAGAACAGGCCCGTCGCGCGCAACTCATGGTTCAGCGCCTCGCGCGTCAGGCCCGGCTGCACAACGCAGTCCATGTCT
Organism: Pseudomonadota bacterium; assembly: GCA_039026235.1. Lineage (GTDB taxonomy): Bacteria > Pseudomonadota > Alphaproteobacteria > Rhodobacterales > Rhodobacteraceae > JBCCMQ01. Next base: position 4,760 of record JBCCMQ010000025.1, on the reverse strand, counting down.
TCGCTGCGTACCTCGATCAGGCGACCCATGCGCGAAAAGTCGACCGTAACGCCACCCTGAACCGGCAGGGCGTGGCCCTCAAGCGACGTCCCCGTCCCCCAGGGTACGACCGGACAGTTGTGGTCCGCGCAAATCCGAATGATATCTGACACTTCCTTGGTCGATGTGGGGTAAATCACGGCATCCGGCGGAAACAGTGGGAAATAGGTCTCGTTTTGACCGTGTTGTTCGCGATCCGACTTGGACCGGCTGATCCGATCGCCTAAGACTGGGATCAAAGCATCAATGGCCGTCTGGATCGTCACCTGTACCTTCCTTTCCGCGGGCGGCTTTGGGAACCTAGGCCAAGCGGGTGGCCATAGGAACCCTGTCGTTCAGTTTCCCGCCACGTACCGATCAGCCAGCAATGCGCGCCGCGATCAACCAGCAATTCGACGATATGGTCAAGGCCTGCACGGACGGCTGGACACTGCTTAAGCATCGCGGTCCCGGACAGATCCAGTTCTGGTTCATCGCCTTGGGTATCGGCATTGCCGGCGGCTTCATCGCGGTGGGCTTCCGCCTGGGCGTGTCGCAGTTGCAGCGGCTGAATTACGGCGCCGATGATGTAGAGCTTGCCACCGTCGCGGGCGCGCTTCCCTGGTGGTGGATCCTGGCGTTGCCGGTGATGGGCGGGCTGGTGGTGGGGCTGATCCTGAACCGCTTTACACCGGACGGCCGCGTGCGGTCGGTGGCCGAGGTGATCGAAGGCGCCGCGCTTTACGACGGGCGCGTCGAAAAACGGGCCGGGCTGGCCTCGGGCGTGGCGTCGATGATCACCCTGTCGACCGGCGGGTCCACGGGCCGGGAAGGCCCGGTCGTGCACCTGGCGGCCGTGGCGTCAAGCTGGGTCAGCAACCGTATCGGCGCCGATGGCATCACCGGCCGCGATCTTCTTGGATGTGCCGTGGCGGCCGGTGTCTCGGCCTCGTTCAACGCGCCCATCGCCGGGGCATTGTTCGCGCTTGAGGTGGTGCTGCGCCACTTCGCGGTCCACGCCTTCGCCCCCATCGTCATCGCCGCCATCGCGGGCACGGTGATCAGCCGTCTGACCTTTGGCGATGTCACCGAATTCATGCTGCCCAACATGTCGTCGCTTCAGTTCTATCAGGAACTTCCGGCGTTTCTGATCCTCGGGCTGGTCTCGGGCCTGATCGCGGCGGTCCTGATGCGGGCGGTGTTCTTTGCCGACACCATCGCCACCCGTGCTCAGGCCGCCATCGGCATGCCGCGCTGGCTGCGGCCCGCCTGCGCCGGGCTGATCCTGGGTGCCGTCGCCATCTACTTTCCCCACATCATCGGCGTGGGATATGAGACCACGGCCCGCGCCCTGACCGGCGAAATCGGGCTGAACGACGCCATCGTCTTTGCCATCGTCAAGACATTCGCGGTTGCGATCACCATGGGCGGGCGCATGGGCGGCGGCATATTTTCGCCGTCGCTGGTGATTGGCGCGCTGGCCGGTCTGGCCTTTGGCATTATCGCCACGAGCTTCTTTCCAGAGGTGTCGGGCAGCCAGACGCTTTACGCGCTGGCTGGCATGGGCGCGGTATCGGCCGCCGTGCTTGGCGCGCCAATCTCGACCACGCTGATCGTCTTTGAACTGACCGGCGACTGGCAGACGGGGCTTGCGGTGATGGCGGCCGTGTCGCTGTCAACGGCGCTGGCCAGCCGGCTTGTCCACCGTTCCTTCTTCCTGACGCTGCTTGAGCGGCGGGGCGTCCATCTGGCCGCCGGCCCCCAGGCCTATCTCTTGGCAACGTTCCGGGTCGGCAAGGTCATGCGCCCCCTTGGCGGGGCCGCCGATGTGCCTGAAAACGACTGCCGGCGCCTGATCGAACAGGGCGTCTTCGTCGAAGGCCATACGACCCTGGAAGCAGCCATGCCGATCTTCGATTCCTCGGGCGCGACCTATATTCCAGTAGTGCGGATCACCATGGCGGGCGAGGCGCCCGAACTGATGGGCGCCTTGTTCCATATCGATGCGCTCAAGGCCTACAACCGCGCCCTGGCAGCCACCGCCGCCGAGGAACATTCCTGACCGCGTGCGCCCCTAAAGCTCTTCGACCGTGACCCGGTCGGTGTAGAACGCAATGTGGTCCTTGATCCGCTCAACACCGTCTTTCGGCGTCTCATAGGACCATGCGGCGTCGACCTCGGGCCCGCTTTTGCCCTGAATGGTGAAATAGGTTGCATCGCCCTTATGCGGGCAATGGCTGGTCTTGTCGGTCTGCTCAAGAAAGGCCATGGCCAGATCGGCGCGGGGGAAATAGATCACCGGCGGATAGCTTCCTTCGACCAGCTCCAGCGCGTTTGACGATTCGCCAAGCACGGCGCCCTTGGCGCGCACGACCCAGGTGCCCGGCGCCTTGGTGATGGTGATATGATCGGCCATTGGAAACCTCGCTTCAGGTAGAGAGGCGCTACTAACGCCCGGTGACAGTCCGATGTCAAACAGGTCGACAGGCTTTTTCCAGCCAGTCCGCCGCGCCGGGCGATAAGCGGTCGGCCACGAGCCCTGGAATTTCCGCGTGATAGGCGTTCAGCCAGTCGCGTTCGGCCTGCGACATCAGATCGGCCGCCACAAGGCGCCGGTCAATGGGCACCCAGGTCAGCGTCGAAAAACACAGCTGATCACGGTCGTCGCCGCCGGGCAGGGCCGGGGCCTCTTCCACCACGATCAGGTTTTCGATCCGGATGCCAAAGGCGCCTTCGCGGTAGTATCCCGGCTCGTTCGACAGGATCATGCCGGGCTCAAGCGGCACCTCGCTGATCCGCGCCAGCCGCTGCGGGCCTTCGTGGACGTTTAGGAACACGCCCACGCCGTGCCCCGTGCCGTGGTCGTAATCGCGCCCGTCCATCCAAAGGGGCGCGCGCGCCAGCGCGTCCAGATCGCGCCCGGCCAGGCCCCTCGGCCAGCGCGCCCGGCTGATCGCGATCATGCCCTGCAGCACGCGGGTAAAGGCGCGGCGATGTTCGTCGGTGGGCGCACCGATCGGCACCGTGCGGGTGATGTCGGTCGTGCCGTCAAGATACTGGCCGCCGGAATCGACCAGCAGCAATTCGCCCGGGTTGACCGGCCGGTTGGTGTCCTCATTCACCCGGTAATGCACGACGGCGCCGTTGGGACCGGCGCCCGCGATGGTATCGAATGAGATATCCTGAAGCGCGTTTCCAGCCCGCCGGAACGCTTCAAGACTTTGCACGACGTCGATCTCGGTCAGGCCGCCGGACGGGGCAGTATCGTCCAGCCATGCCAGAAATTCGATCATCGCCGCCGCATCACGCAGGTGCGCAGCGCGCGTGGCGGCGATCTCGGCCACATTCTTGCGTGCCTTGGGCAGGATGCAGGGGTCCTGACCCCAGACCACATCGGCGCCCGCCGACAAAAGCGTGGCCGCCACCGCAAAGGGGGCCGTGTTCTTGTCGACGCGCACCTTGCCGGAAAGCGTTTCGAGACCGGCGGCGAAATCCGCGCCCGGCCGCACCGTCACGCCGTCGTCCAGCGTCACCTCGCTCAGCTTGGCCGGATCGACGAAAAGCGTGACCGCCCCATCGGCGTGCAGCACCGCGAAGGCCAGTAGAAGGGGGTTACGCGCGATGTCGCTGCCCCGGATGTTTAAAAGCCAGCAGATGGAATCGGGCAGCGTGATGATCGCCGCGTCATGGCCTTCGTCGCGCAGCATCCCGGCCAGGCGGGCGCGTTTGTCGGTCGAACTTTCCCCTGCGAATTCGATGGGATGCGTCCGGGCGCGCCCGGCGGGTGGTGCCGGCTGATCCGCCCAGATCCGATCGATCAGGTTTTCGCAGGGTGTCAACGCCACCTCTTTCGGGTCCAGAACCGCCTCCAGCCGCTCGACCTCGGCGGCCGTATGAAGCCATGGGTCAAAGCCCAGCGTTTCGCCCGGCTCCAGCCGTTCGGCCAGCCATGGACCCAGCTTGGTCGCCGGCCAGTCGACCGGGGTGAAACTGTCCAGATCGACCTGTGATCTGACCTGCAGCCGGTAGCGGCCGTCGATGAAAACGCCCGCTTCGGTTTTCAGGATCGCGGCGAAGCCGGCCGATCCGGTAAAGCCGGTCAGCCAGGCCAGCCGTTCATCGCGCGGCGCAACGTATTCGCCCATATGGGCGTCGGCGCGCGGCACCAGAAATGCGGCGAGATCGGCATCGGCCATTGCAGCGCGCAGCGCCGCCAGCCGCGGCGGGCCCGTTTCGGGCGATGACGGGTTCTCAAAGGACTGAAACATCAGCGGGCCGCGCGCCGCATGCGCCCGTTGGGCGTCGCATCGAACAGCGCCGCCAGCTGTTCGGTGATCGCACCGGCCAGTTGCTCGACATCGGTGATGGTGACGGCCCGGTCATAGTAGCGTGTCACATCATGGCCGATGCCGATCGCGATCAGCTCGACCGCGCGGCGCCGTTCGACCATGGCGATCACATCACGCAGGTGCTTTTCCAGATAATTGGCTGGATTGACCGAAAGGGTGCTGTCATCGACCGGCGCACCGTCCGAGATCACCATCAGGATCTTGCGCGCCTCGGGCCGGCCCTGCAGCCGCCGGTGCGCCCATTCCAGCGCTTCGCCGTCGATGTTTTCCTTCAGAAGGCCCTCTTTCATCATCAGGCCCAGGTTCGGGCGCACCCGGCGCCAGGGCGCGTCGGCGGCCTTGTAGATGATGTGGCGCAGATCATTGAGCCGCCCCGGTGTCTGGGACCGCCCG
>JBCCMQ010000024.1:0-40449 GCA_039026235.1 Pseudomonadota bacterium | reverse complement strand
GTCGGCTTCAAGGTTGAGCTGATCGCACCGATCGCCATGGAAGACGGCCTGCGCTTCGCCATCCGCGAAGGCGGCCGCACCGTCGGCGCCGGCGTCGTCTCAAAGATCATCGAATAAAACATAAGGGACCCAGTGAGGGTCGGAGAACGGGCGCCAGTCGGCGCCCGTTTTTTTTGCATTGATCAACCCGTTTTGACTGGCGCCTGCTAAGCGGCGGACCACTTCGGTTATGACAAGGGGGAGACTTCTGATATATTTGGAGCAAACAGAAACCGGAGGCTTACATGATCCGTCTTCTTGCAATTGCGTTAGCGGTGACCGCTTTTCTCGGCGGCCCGGTCCGGGCACAATCCGGAAATCCCGGCATCGAACAGATGCGCAGCCAGCTTTATCTTCGCATTGGTGCGTTTGATCCGCCCATTGATCTGGCAGTTCTCAATGATCAGGAAGTGGCGCAGCTCTTTCTCGCGCTGAGCACCCGCAAGCGGTTCAATGAACGCCGGGCGGCGATTACCTCGGTGCGCCTTAGGGCTGAGCGTCGAATGGCCGCCGGGGGATAAGGCAACTGTCAGTGTTAGGCCAGCAAAGCGAACCGGCCTGATAGTTTGACCGCGAAGCCACGGAACGAACCAGTCCCCGGCGGCTAGAGAAATCGCGGCTGCTGTTGCCGATCGACACGATCGCGCCAAGCTGCCCCGTCGTCATGCGGCTGGTGTTGGCGCGTATGCCCAAATCATCCAGGACTTTCTGTGCCGCGGCCTCAAGCTGCGGGTTGTCGCCCGACTGTTGCGCTGTACATGCGCTGAGCAGTCCAACAGAAATCACGAAAACAAGGATGGCGATTTTGGGCATATCAGAACCGTTCCAGTTAGCGACCCTAGGATACCGCTCTCAGTCAGTGCCGCAACATGAAAAGGGCTGCGCAGTGCGACAGCCCTTTCGTTTCGCGAGTGGGTTCGACTATTTCGACATAATCGTTTCGATGCGCTGCTTTTTCTTCGCATCGTTGTCGGTACCATCGAGGACCGCTTTGATCTGAGCAATCTGGTTCAGAGACAGATCGCCAAGCTTGGTCGTATCGGCATCGATCTGGTCCAGGGCGTTGTACAGTGCGCCGGTCAGCATGGTGTATTCGGTTTCCATGGCCTGCACCGCGGTGCCGGAAGCCAGGGCCGCGACGGTTGCGATTGCGAGAATGTTACGCTTCATCAGTCTGTCCTTGTTTAGTTGGTGAACTTTGCGTTCGATGCCTTTCAGATGGACAGTCACGAAACCTGCGTCAAAGCACGAATTTCTCACACCGGCTCATCGAAATGTCAGTTGGACCACAAGCCTGCGTGAACAGTTTTGAAGCGTGCTTCTCACAAGTCGCCGGCCAGTGCGGTTGTGCATTAGCCACTTTGCAAAAAAGAGCTAACACGCCATCACGGCGCTGTGTCGCGGCGGCGCAGCACAAACGCCCAAGCTGTAACACTTCAGACCTGACGCGGAGCTGTTTCAATTTGAAACAATGGCGTGAGGATTTGTTGAACACGCAAAAGGACTTTGGTGCGAGGCCTCTTGATTTCGACGGATCCGCAACGTAGGACGCCCGTGGCCTTAGGGGTGTAGCTCAGTTGGTAGAGCATCGGTCTCCAAAACCGAGGGTCGGGGGTTCGAGCCCCTCCGCCCCTGCCAAGGCCGGACGTATGTGAGCCGTCATCTTCGAAACGCGCTCCACCTTAAAAGGCAGACGCATGACAGGGACAAGAAACAGCGACCCTGCGCTTGGGAACTGCACTGATTGAGCCGTTCTCTTATGACGCTATAACGAACGGGTTCCGCACAAACTTGGCATACGACTGCCCATGTGGTTGCAAGCGCTTCCGGGTTCTTTAAGTGTTGGCAGACAGCAAATTTACTGACGGGTAGAAGTGAAGGTATCGGTTCACATCGGGGCGCATAAGACCGCAAGCACGCATCTGCAGCATGCGATGCAACCCATAGTGCAGGCCGCGCGAGAAAACGGCACCGCCCTGTTGCTGCCGAAAGAACTGCGCGGTGACAGGCTGGCAATCAGCAAACTTGTTAACGCGCCAAGCAACAACCTGGCTGAGCAAGCGGCCGTTTCCAGTATAGTTGAAGAGTTTCATGGTGCCCTGCATGGCTGTAGCCGAGCCGTAGTTTCCGAAGAGAACCTCATTGGTATCTCACATCATCCTGAAATGCGGCGTCAGGGGCGGTTTTATCCCCGGGCCACAGGGCGCCTCGACCGGCTGTTCAAATTTCTGAACTTTGAAAAGGTCACGATCTACCTGGCCGTTCGTGATCCCGCATTCTTTTTCGTTTCGGCCTATTCCCAGCGGCTTATGGCCCAAGGATATGTTGATTTTGAAACTTTCCTTGGCGACGCGGATTTGAGACAGCTGATGTGGTCGGAACTAGTGGGCCGTTTGATCCGCATGCCGCAGGTCGAGCGTTGCGTGATCTGGCGCTTTGAGGATTACCCCTTGCAGTTCGCCGCCATTGCTGAAGACATGCTGGGCAGAGACTGGTCAGATCAATTGAAGCCTTCGCAGGGTCTTGTCCATGCGGGCCTGTCCGAGGCTGCGTATCAACAGCTTGTGATCTGGGATGCCACCGAAGGCACACCGGATTCCAAAGCAGTCAGAGACGCCCGAAAACGCTTTCCAAAATCTACGGGAAACGGCGCCTTTATGCCTTTCGACCCGGATTTCCTGACAGAAAGTGCCGATGCCTATGCACATGACCTGGGTTACATTGCTTCCATGAACAAGGTCGATCTAATCAGCGTCTAGGCTTGTGCTTGCATTGGTCGGGGCGAATGCGTATCTCAGCCCGGTCTTCAAGGAGTTCGATCGCCATGGCCATGACAAACCCACTTCAGTTCGTCCAACAGGTCAGAGCCGAAGTATCGAAAGTCGTCTGGCCGACCCGGCGCGAAGTGCTTTTGACCACGGTCATGGTGTTCATCATGGCAGTGCTGACGGCAATCTTCTTTTTCTTCGTCGATTGGATCATCCGCACCGGTCTCCAGGCACTTCTAGAATACGTGGCCTAGGGCGCCTCACAGGACGTGACTTGGTTAGGAAGTTCAAGGCGGGACGGTATGACGAAGTGAGTGATCCGCGCGACAACTGGCCACTTGCCGACATGAGACCGCCCGCGACGCTTTAATGCTCCGTGTCTTGGGACCGCAAGATCCGGTCCATTTCTGTATCTTGGGACGGCGAGGCGCTTTCTAACGGCGGCTTGCGTGCCGTTTGCGCCGAAGCCCGGCGCACATCGATTTTCCAGCACATAGCCGGCGATCATACGCGTATGTCGTTCGAAGCACCGATCCTTCACACAAGGCAGCAAAACAGGACAGTTGATCGCGAATATCGCTGCGACCCGCCGCTTTATGTCGATGGAGCTCGTGGGCGAGGAATATGGAACCGTCACGTAGAGCGACCGGTTAGTGCGCGCAGACCGTCCCGTTACTTTTGTCAGTGTATGGCCGGCGCTTGGTGTGACCTTGGCGGTACAGCGATACAGCCATTGCAATGGGTTAGAGGTCGACGGAAAATGGCGTGATCCCGTGAACCGACCACAATCGGTCAGCGTCAAGGTGGTCTATGCGGTTTGCCCCTCAATCAGCCGGGGAATGGATACGCCCATGGAGGCGCCGGCCGTCCACGGCTAATGCACGCCGAGAGGGCTTGAATTCCCACGGCATGCAGAGTAACACCCGCGACACTTTCGGGCAGGCGTGCAGGATTCGTGTTGCACGCCCGTTTTTATTGAAGCTGGCGGTTGCAAGGGCAGCCCCACGGACACCGGGCACTGGCCCTAGCAAGGACAGATCTAGACATGGCGAAGCGGTGGTATTCGGTGAGCGTGCTCTCGAATTTCGAAAAGAAAATCGCCGAGCAGATCCGACAGTCGGTCGAAGAAGCCGGGCTTCAGGACGAGATCGAAGAGGTGCTGGTGCCGACCGAAGAGGTGATCGAGGTGCGCCGCGGCAAGAAAGTGACCGCCGAAAGGCGCTTTATGCCGGGGTATGTACTGGTGCGCATGGAAATGACGGACCAAGGCTATCACCTGATCAACAGCATCAACCGCGTTACCGGATTTCTAGGCACGCAGGGCCGCCCGATGCCCATGCGCGACAGCGAAGTCAACCAGATCCTCAACCGGGTCGAGGAAGGCGCCGAACAGCCACGCACTCTGATCAGCTTTGAGATCGGCGAGAAGGTAAAAGTGACCGATGGCCCATTCGAGGATTTCGATGGCATGGTCGAAGATGTCGATGAGGAAAATCAGCGTCTGAAGGTGACGGTTTCAATTTTCGGCCGGGCGACACCGGTCGAGTTGGAATACACTCAGGTCTCAAAAGAGGTCTGAGTTCGGTCCGGGCAGGGCCCGGGCACACTACCGTGGCAGGGGTGATCCGCCCCGCATACCACGGCCAAATCGCACCGCGTGCGGTGCATGGACGATAAGGAGACGGCCGATGGCCAAGAAACTTGCAGGGACCATGAAGCTTCAGGTCCCCGCCGGACAAGCGAACCCCAGCCCGCCCGTCGGGCCTGCACTGGGTCAGCGCGGCATCAATATCATGGAATTCTGCAAGGCGTTCAACGCCAAGACGCAGGACATGGAGCCGGGCGCGCCTTGCCCGACCATCATCACCTATTATCAGGACAAGTCCTTCACGATGGATATCAAGACGCCGCCTGCGTCCTATTTTCTCAGGAAGGCCGCAAAGCTCAAGTCCGGAGCCACCAACCCGGGTCGCCAGACAGCAGGTTCGGTGACCGCCAAGCAGGTGCGTGAAATCGCCGAAGCGAAGATGAAGGATCTGAGCGCAAACGACATCGAGGCCGCGATGCAGATCATTCTGGGTTCGGCGCGGTCGATGGGCATTGAGGTGAAGGGATGAGCAAGCTGGGCAAACGTTCCCGCGCCGCACGCGCGGCCTTTGAGGGTAAGGAAAATCTGTCGGTCGAAGATGCGGTATCGCTGATCAAAGGCAATGCATCGGCAAAGTTTGACGAAACGGTCGAAGTTGCCGTTAATCTCGGCGTCGACCCGCGCCACGCCGATCAGATGGTGCGCGGCGTGGTCAGCTTGCCGAACGGCACCGGTAAATCGGTTCGTGTCGCAGTTTTCGCACGCGGCCCCAAGGCGGACGAGGCCAAGGAGGCCGGCGCCGATGTGGTCGGTGCCGAGGATCTGATGGAAACCGTCCAGGGCGGCACCATCGAGTTCGACCGCTGCATAGCGACCCCCGACATGATGCCGATTGTCGGCCGTCTCGGAAAAATCCTCGGGCCGCGCAATCTGATGCCGAACCCGAAGGTCGGAACAGTGACCATGGAGGTCGCTCAGGCGGTCAAGAACGCCAAGGGCGGCGAGGTTCAATTCAAGGTCGAAAAGGCCGGTGTCATTCATGCCGGCATCGGCAAGGTGTCCTTTGACGAGGCGAAGCTGGTTGAGAACCTGCGCGCCTTTGTCGATGCGGTCGCTCGGGCCAAACCTTCGGGCGCCAAGGGCGCCTATATGAAGAAAGTGTCCATCAGCTCGACCATGGGTCCGGGCGTGTCCGTTGCGGTGGAAAGCGCTACGGAAACCGCGGCCTGATCCAAGGGTAAATCGAACAAAGGGTGGTCGTCAGGCCGCCCTTTTTCGTGGGCTATTCGGCGGCACTTCTTGTCGTAAGCGGCAGTTCGTTGCCGCGGAAGGGGCCAAGGTTAGTGCTTTGATGCTCGACCCGGAACACGTGATTATAAAGCTGCGCGATCCACTGTTTACCGTCTGTCGTTTGCTCTAGATGTTCAAGCGCCGGTCCGATCAGCGGCTTGACCTGCGACCAGAAAAACTCGGGATAACGTTCAACCAGATCGTAGGCATTCTGGTATCCCAAGGCTTCGGCCGCCCCGATCTCCTGGAACTCGTGGAAAAGCCCCTTGATCTTCCGGTGATAGAACGGATCGGCCATCTGGCCGATCAGATCGGCGGCCCGCACCAAACCAGGTTCAGAGGCGTTGTCCTGGAACGCGGCATCTGTTGGAACGGGAAAGCGCGTGTATTCAATTGACCGCACGAGGCGTTCTTCATCGACAATCGCGCTGTCTGAGAAGCGCTGGCGCACGTAGAGGATCCCGCGCTCAATATGCCATGGTGCGAGATAGGCATCCGAAGCACCACGCGGCGGCGTGACCGAGTTGCCATGGCTGTCGATGATAACACTTGTCTTTGTGTCTCCGCGGCAAATGCCGCGGGCATAGCCGATGTCATGCACCAGCAGCGCGAGCATATAATGTAACCAATCGTCGGGCTCGACCGCCTCGGTCAAAAGCCGACCGCGCAGGATCTCCTGGCCGACCAGTGTCACCATCATGGTGTGTTCGGCGTTGTGATACGGCGCGTCAGAATTGCCCAACCGTTCCAGGATCAGCCGCGCACAGCCGTGAATGTAGGCCGCATGTTCTGATACCCGGCGGGAAAAGTATTCGAGATAGGTTTCGGACAGATGATCCGCAAAAGCAGCCGCGACCGATGACGACGGATTGAACAACTCTGTTACCCCTTACATCCTTTTGGTTCGGCCAAATGGCTCGCATTGCGTTGGATTTACAGTAACAGGTTCAGACGCACCTTCATAAGACTTTGCTTTGCCGGATACGGAACAGGCGGCGCAACGGTCTCATTCGCTCTTTCAATTGAGCAAAAAAGAGCTTATGCGCTCCATCCTGACCCGGGCAAGGATTCGCGCGGGTCATTTTCGTCCGAGACGGTGGGTGAGATCCAATCCGGGTTTCATAATTCCTGCCTGAGACGGGACCAGACCAGTTTCCTTGAAGTGGCGCGCAGCGTTACTCCTTGGGCGATTGTGGCGGACCCGTAAGGACCCGATGCCGGGGCTTTCGGGCGCCGGCGACAAGAGCCGGGGGGCGACCCCCATTTATTGGAGTGAAACTGTGGATAGAGCCCAGAAAGAGAAAGTGGTCGAGGAACTCGGCCAGATCTTTGAAAGCTCTGGCGTCGTGGTGGTTGCCCACTACGCGGGCCTCACGGTTGCCGAAATGCAGGACCTGCGCGCGCGTATGCGCGAAGCGGGCGGGTCCGTACGCGTTGCCAAGAACAGGCTCGCCAAAATCGCCCTTGATGGGTCACCGAACGCTTCGCTCGGGGATCTCCTGACAGGGATGACCGTTCTTTCCTATTCCGAAGATCCGGTTGCTGCCGCAAAGGCGGCCGAGGATTTCGCCAAAGAGAACTCGAAATTCGAGATCCTCGGCGGTGCAATGGGAGAGACGGCGCTGGACTGTGCCGGTGTCAAAGCCGTCGCCGCAATGCCGTCGCGTGAAGAGCTTATAGCTTCGATCGTCGGCTGCATCGGGGCGCCTGCCGCCAACATCGCCGGGGCCATTGGCGCACCTGCTTCGAATATCGCGGGCATTCTTTCGACAATCGAGGAGCGTGCGGAAGCCGCATGATCTGTTGAGATCCGCGTGGGGAGATTGCCTCGCGTTGGAACACACCTAAGGAAACGGAAAGCATCAAATGGCTGATCTGAAAAAACTCGCTGAAGAGATCGTGGGTCTCACGCTTCTCGAAGCCCAGGAACTGAAAACCATCCTGAAAGACGAATACGGCATCGAACCTGCCGCTGGTGGCGCGGTTATGGTCGCTGGCCCGGCCGGTGGCGATGCCGGCGGCGATGCCGCCGAAGAGCAGACTGAATTCGACGTGATCCTGAAAGCCGCTGGCGCCCAGAAGATCAACGTCATTAAAGAGGTCCGTGCCATCACTGGCCTTGGTCTGAAGGAAGCCAAGGACCTGGTCGAAGCCGGCGGCAAAGCCGTCAAGGAAGGCGTCGACAAGGCCGAAGCCGAGGAAATCAAGGGCAAGCTGGAAGCAGCTGGCGCCGAGGTCGAACTCAAGTAGTTCCGGTCGCAACATTTGGCGGTCGTCGATGACAGGCGGCCGCCACTAAATCATTGCCTTTCAGGGGAAATTCACAGGTTGAAGGACCCTTTGAGACGGCCGGCCGCTGCGCGAAAAGACTGCGAAGAATCGCGGTTCACCCAACATCTGCACAGAAAAAGATGGCTTGGGTAGTTGAAAGCATTTGACTGGATTGTTAAGTGACGCCCTCACCCAGCAGTATGTGATTCGCCCCGATCCCTAAACTCGTCAACAATTAAGTGCTTTGATTGCTCTCTCAAAGCTCAGCAATGGCTGGGCTTTGACAGGGCAGTAGTCGTTTCGGGCGGGATGCCGTGGGAGGCATCTCTGGTATGGAATCGACGCTGGTCTATCTGGCGCAATCTCGGGCCGCCCAGCCCCCGATTGCACTGCGCTCGAGACGGAGATGATTTGCAGATGGCTTCGACCTTTGTTGGCCAGAAACGACTTCGCAAATACTACGGGAAAATCAGAGAAGTACTAGAGATGCCGAACCTCATTGAGGTTCAGAAGGCATCCTATGACCTGTTTCTGAGATCAGGTGATCAGGATCAACCGCTGGACGGCGAAGGCATCAAGGGTGTCTTTCAATCCGTTTTCCCGATCAAGGATTTCAACGAAACTTCGGTGCTTGAGTTCGTAAAATACGAACTGGAAAAGCCGAAGTACGATGTCGAGGAATGTCAGCAGCGCGACATGACATATTCGGCGCCCTTGAAGGTGACACTTCGTCTGATCGTCTTTGATGTGGACGAAGACACCGGCGCAAAGTCGGTCAAGGACATAAAGGAACAGGACGTATTCATGGGCGACATGCCCCTGATGACACCAAACGGTACCTTTATCGTGAACGGCACCGAACGGGTGATTGTCAGCCAGATGCACCGTTCGCCTGGGGTTTTCTTTGACCATGACCGTGGCAAAACCCATGCCTCGGGCAAGCTGCTTTTTGCTTGCAGGATTATCCCGTACCGTGGGTCCTGGCTTGATTTCGAATTCGACGCCAAGGACATCGTGTTTGCCCGCATAGACCGCCGCCGAAAGCTGCCTGTCACGACGCTGCTTTATGCGCTTGGGTTGGACCAGGAAGGCATAATGGATGCCTATTACCAAACGGTCGACTTCAAACTGAAGAAGAACAAAGGCTGGGTAACCAAGTTCTTCCCCGAGCGGGTGCGCGGGACACGACCGACCTATGATCTGGTTGATGCAGCGACCGGCGAGGTGATTGCCGAGGCGGGAAAGAAAATCACCCCGCGGGCGGTCAAGAAGCTGATCGATGATGCGAAGGTCAAAGAGCTTCTGATTCCTTTCGATCATATTGTCGGCCGCTCCGTGGCCAAGGACATCATCGACGAGGCGACCGGCGCCATTTACGTCGAGGCCGGTGATGAATTGACCTGGGAGCTTGACAAAGATGGCGAGGTTTCCGGCGGCACTCTGAAGGACCTGATGGATGCCGGTTTCACCGACATTCCGGTACTTGATATCGATAACGTCAACGTCGGCCCTTACATCCGTAACACCATGGCCGCGGACAAGAACATGAACCGCGACACCGCCCTGATGGACATATATCGGGTGATGCGCCCGGGTGAACCTCCGACGGTCGAAGCCGCAAGCACGCTTTTCGATAGCCTCTTCTTTGACGGCGAACGCTATGACCTGTCCGCCGTTGGTCGGGTCAAGATGAACATGCGCCTTGCACTGGAAGCCGCCGATACCCAGCGCACACTGCGCAATGAAGACATCATCGCCTGCATCAAAGCGCTTGTGGAGTTGCGCGATGGCAAGGGTGACGTGGACGACATCGACCACCTGGGCAACCGCCGGGTGCGGTCCGTGGGTGAGTTGATGGAGAACCAGTACCGCGTGGGCCTTCTGCGGATGGAACGCGCGATCAAGGAGCGCATGTCGTCGGTCGAGATCGACACCGTCATGCCCCAGGATCTGATCAACGCCAAACCTGCCGCCGCCGCCGTGCGCGAATTCTTCGGCTCGTCGCAACTTAGCCAGTTCATGGACCAGACCAACCCGCTCAGCGAAGTGACGCACAAGCGGCGCCTCTCGGCCCTCGGGCCCGGCGGTCTGACCCGCGAACGCGCAGGCTTTGAAGTGCGCGACGTGCACCCCACCCACTATGGCCGGATGTGTCCGATTGAGACGCCGGAAGGGCCGAACATCGGTCTGATCAACTCGCTCGCCACCTTTGCGCGTGTGAACAAATACGGCTTCATCGAAACGCCTTACCGGGTGGTCAAGGAAGGTCAGGTGACCGACGAGGTTCACTATATGTCCGCGACCGAAGAGATGCGGCACACGGTGGCCCAGGCTAACGCGCGTCTCGACGCCAAGGGCAAGTTCCAGAACGATCTGGTCTCGACCCGTCAGAACGGCGAATACATGCTGGCCCCGAACGAACAGGTCGACCTGATCGACGTTTCGCCGAAACAGCTGGTCTCGGTCGCCGCCTCGCTGATCCCGTTCCTTGAAAACGACGACGCGAACCGTGCGCTGATGGGATCGAACATGCAGCGTCAGGCTGTTCCGCTTCTTCAGGCCGAGGCGCCGCTTGTCGGGACCGGTATCGAAGAGGTTGTCGCCCGCGACAGCGGTGCAGCCATCATGGCACGCCGGGGCGGCGTGATTGACCAGGTCGATGCACAGCGGATCGTTATCCGCGCGACGGAAGATCTCGAACCCGGCGATCCCGGCGTCGATATTTACCGTCTGCGCAAGTTCCAGCGCTCGAACCAGAACACCTGCATCAACCAGCGTCCGCTTGTGAAGGTGGGCGATAGCATCGGCAAGGGCGAGGTCATTGCCGACGGCCCGTCGACCGATCTGGGTGAATTGGCGCTCGGCAAGAACGTGGTCGTCGCGTTCATGCCTTGGAACGGCTACAACTATGAGGACTCGATCCTGATTTCTGAGCGCATTGTGCGCGACGACGTCTTCACCTCGATCCATATCGAGGAATTTGAAGTCGCCGCCCGTGACACCAAGCTTGGGCCGGAAGAGATTACCCGCGACATCCCCAACGTCGGTGAGGAAGCCCTTCGCAACCTTGACGAAGCGGGTATCGTCTACATCGGGGCCGAGGTCGGCCCGGCCGATATTTTGGTCGGTAAGATTACCCCCAAGGGCGAAAGCCCGATGACCCCGGAAGAGAAACTGCTGCGGGCCATCTTCGGTGAAAAAGCCTCTGACGTGCGCGACACGTCGCTTCGCTTGCCACCGGGTGATTTCGGCACCGTCGTCGAGGTGCGCGTCTTCAACCGCCACGGTGTCGACAAGGACGAACGCGCCCTGCAAATCGAACGGGAAGAGGTTGAACGCCTGGCCCGTGACCGTGACGACGAGCTTGCCATTCTTGAGCGCAACATCTACGCGCGCCTCAAGTCTATGATCTTTGGAAAGGTTGCCGTGAAGGGGCCGAAGGGCGTCAAGACGAACTCGGAAATCACCGAAGATCTGCTTGAGATGCTCAGCCGTGGCCAATGGTGGCAGCTTGCCGTTGGCGAAGAAGACGTGGCTGGCCAGGTCGAAGCGCTGAATGCCCAGTACGAGGCGCAGAAGCGTGCCATGGAGGCACGGTTCGAAGACAAGGTCGAAAAAGTCCGTCGTGGCGACGATCTTCCGCCGGGTGTGATGAAGATGGTCAAGGTCTTCGTTGCGGTGAAGCGCAAGCTTCAGCCGGGTGACAAGATGGCCGGGCGCCACGGCAACAAGGGCGTCATCTCGAAGGTCGTTCCGATGGAAGACATGCCGTTCCTCGGCGATGGGACACCGGTGGACTTCGTGCTGAACCCGCTGGGCGTGCCCAGCCGGATGAACGTTGGTCAGATCCTTGAAACCCACATGGGATGGGCGGCACGCGGTCTGGGGCTTCATATCGACGAAGCGCTGGATGATTACCGCCGCAAGGGTGATCTGACGCCGGTTCGCGACGCGATGAAGATCGCCTATGGTGACGACGTCTTCGACGAAGGCATCCAGGGCATGGACGATGAACGCCTTGTCGAGGCCGCAGGCCACGTGACACGTGGCGTTCCGATCGCCACGCCGGTCTTCGACGGTGCAAAAGAGGCCGATGTGAACGATGCACTTGTCCGCGCAGGCTTTAGCGAAAGCGGTCAGTCGATACTGTACGATGGGCGTTCGGGCGAGCAATTCGCGCGGCCCGTGACAGTGGGCATCAAGTACCTCTTGAAGCTTCACCACCTGGTCGACGACAAGATCCACGCGCGCTCGACCGGCCCGTACTCGCTCGTCACCCAGCAGCCGCTGGGCGGTAAGGCGCAGTTCGGCGGCCAGCGCTTCGGTGAGATGGAGGTCTGGGCCCTGGAAGCCTACGGTGCCGCCTACACCCTGCAGGAAATGCTGACGGTGAAGTCGGACGACGTGGCAGGCCGGACCAAGGTCTACGAGTCGATCGTCAAGGGCGAAGACAATTTCGAGGCCGGCGTACCGGAATCGTTCAACGTGCTTGTCAAAGAGGTCCGCGGTCTGGGCCTGAACATGGAACTCCTGGATGCGGAGGTTGAGGAGTGACCAGACTAACCGCCGGACTCACGGTTTTGTTCGGGATGATCTGTTTTGGAGTGGGCTTCATCGTAAGTGAACTGACCCACTTCTACAGCGCCATCAGTCTGGAACTGACCGATGATGGCAGGTCATCGGGTGCGATACCACTGGCCGCGCTTCCCAACAGGGACGTGCGTGGTATTGCGGCCGCGATCTGCCACGGCGAACAGTTTGTCGCCTCGTTTGAAGAATTCACCACGATGGGTAGCGCACGATATGCGCACTTCGTCTGCGAAAACTAAGGAAAGGTCTTCCCAATGAACCAGGAACTGACCACCAACCCGTTCAACCCGTTGACGCCGCCGAAGGTCTTTGACGAGATCAAGGTCAGCCTCGCGTCGCCGGAACGCATCCTGTCGTGGTCCTACGGCGAGATCAAAAAGCCCGAGACCATCAACTACCGGACGTTCAAGCCCGAGCGTGATGGCCTGTTCTGCGCACGTATCTTCGGCCCGATCAAGGACTACGAGTGCCTTTGCGGCAAGTATAAGCGGATGAAGTATCGCGGCGTCGTCTGTGAAAAATGCGGCGTCGAGGTCACCCTGCAAAAGGTGCGCCGCGAGCGCATGGGCCACATAGAACTGGCCGCGCCGGTTGCGCACATCTGGTTCCTGAAATCGCTGCCGTCCCGCATCGGTCTGATGCTGGACATGACGCTGCGCGATCTCGAACGCATTCTCTACTTCGAGAACTACGTCGTGATCGAGCCGGGCCTGACCGATCTGACCTACGGCCAGTTGATGAGCGAAGAGGAATACCTCGATGCGCAGGACCAGTTCGGTTCCGACGCCTTCGAGGCCGACATCGGCGCCGAGGCAATTCGCAAGATGCTGTCCAACATTGATCTTGAGGCGGAAGCCACGCATCTGCGTGAAGAGCTGGCCGTGGCCACGGGCGAGCTGAAGCCCAAGAAGATCATCAAGCGTCTGAAAATCGTTGAGAATTTCATCGAGTCGGGCAACCGGCCCGAATGGATGGTGATGACCGTTGTTCCGGTGATCCCGCCCGAATTGCGGCCCCTGGTGCCGCTAGATGGCGGCCGGTTCGCGACCTCGGACCTCAACGACCTTTACCGCCGGGTGATCAACCGTAACAATCGCCTGAAGCGGCTTATCGAGTTGCGCGCGCCGGACATCATCGTCCGGAACGAAAAGCGGATGCTGCAGGAATCGGTTGATGCGCTGTTTGACAATGGCCGGCGCGGCCGGGTCATCACCGGTGCCAACAAGCGCCCGCTGAAATCGCTGTCCGACATGCTGAAAGGCAAGCAGGGCCGTTTCCGCCAGAACCTTCTGGGCAAGCGGGTGGACTTCTCCGGCCGCTCGGTGATCGTGACCGGGCCGGAACTGAAACTGCACCAGTGCGGCCTGCCGAAGAAGATGGCCCTGGAGCTGTTCAAGCCGTTCATCTATTCGCGCCTTGAGGCCAAGGGACTGTCTTCGACGGTCAAGCAGGCCAAGAAGCTGGTCGAAAAAGAGCGTCCCGAAGTCTGGGATATCCTCGACGAGGTGATCCGGGAACATCCCGTGATGCTGAACCGTGCGCCGACGCTGCACCGTCTGGGCATTCAGGCGTTCGAGCCGGTCCTGATCGAAGGCAAGGCGATCCAGCTGCACCCGCTCGTTTGTTCGGCGTTCAACGCCGATTTCGACGGTGACCAGATGGCCGTGCACGTT
Source organism: Pseudomonadota bacterium (assembly GCA_039026235.1). GTDB lineage: Bacteria > Pseudomonadota > Alphaproteobacteria > Rhodobacterales > Rhodobacteraceae > JBCCMQ01. The sequence continues at coordinate 26,230 of JBCCMQ010000024.1, read as the reverse complement.
CCGCTGAGCCTTGAGGCACAGCTGGAAGCGCGCGTGCTGATGATGTCGACCAACAACGTCTTGTCGCCGGCCAACGGTGCGCCGATCATTGTGCCGTCGCAGGACATGATACTTGGCCTTTATTACATCTCTCTGGCACGCGAAGGCATGCCGGGCGAAGGTATGGTCTTTGCCAATGTCGAAGAGATCGAACACGCCCTGAACTCGGGTCTCTTGCACCTGCACGCCAAGATCGTCGCCCGGATCAAGCAGATCGACGAAGAGGGCAACGAGGTGTTCCGGCGCTTTGAGACGACGCCGGGTCGTGTGCGCCTGGGCGCGCTTTTGCCGCTGAACGCAAAGGCGCCTTTTGACCTGGTCAACCGGCTGCTGCGCAAGAAAGAAGTGCAGCAGGTGATCGACACGGTCTACCGCTACTGTGGCCAGAAAGAGAGCGTGATCTTCTGCGATCAGATCATGACGCTGGGCTTCCGTGAAGCGTTCAAGGCTGGCATCAGCTTCGGCAAGGACGACATGCTGATCCCGGAATCCAAGTGGAACATCGTTGACGGCGTTCGAAACCAGGTCAAGGAATTCGAACAGCAGTACATGGATGGCCTGATTACCCAGGGCGAAAAGTACAACAAAGTTGTCGATGCTTGGTCGAAGTGCTCGGACGAAGTGGCCGCCGCCATGATGTCGGAAATCTCGGCCATGCGCAAAGACGATGCCGGCGCCGAGCAGGAGCCGAACAGCGTCTACATGATGTCCCACTCTGGCGCCCGGGGTTCTCCGGCCCAGATGAAGCAGCTGGGCGGCATGCGCGGCCTGATGGCCAAACCCTCGGGCGAGATCATCGAAACGCCGATCATCTCGAACTTCAAAGAGGGCCTCACGGTGCTCGAATACTTCAACTCGACCCACGGCGCCCGGAAGGGTCTGGCCGACACCGCGTTGAAGACCGCGAACTCAGGCTATCTGACCCGGCGCCTTGTCGACGTGGCTCAGGACTGCATTGTGCGTGAGCATGACTGCGGCACCACACTTGCAATCACCGCCACGGCCGCAGTCAATGACGGTGAAGTGGTTGCCAGCCTTGGCGAGCGCATTCTAGGACGGGTCTCGGCCGATGATGTGATTGTTCCGGGTACGGACGAGGTACTTGTTGCCTCGGGTGAGCTGATCGATGAACGCAAATCGGACCTGATCGAAAAGGCAGGCCTGCCGTCGGTGCGCATTCGCTCACCATTGACCTGCGAGTCCGAAGAGGGCGTCTGTGCGCTTTGCTACGGGCGGGATCTGGCGCGCGGTACGATGGTCAACACCGGCGAAGCCGTGGGCATCATTGCGGCCCAGTCGATTGGTGAACCCGGCACGCAGTTGACGATGCGGACCTTCCACATCGGCGGCATCGCGCAGGGTGGCCAGCAGTCTTTCCTTGAGGCGAGCCAGGACGGTAGTGTCAACTTCTCGAACCCGAATGTTCTGACCAACCAGTCTGGTGACCGTATCGTCATGGGCCGCAACATGCAGGTCCGCATCGTTGATGAAAACGGCATCGAACGGGCAAGCCACAAACTGGGCTACGGCACCAAGCTGTTTGTCGAAGAGGGCCAGAATGTGGCCCGCGGCGACAAGCTGTTCGAATGGGATCCGTTCACCTTACCCATCATTGCCGAGAAATCGGGTACGGCGAAGTTTGTCGATCTGGTCTCAGGTATCGCCGTCCGCGACGAAACCGATGAGGCCACCGGCATGACGCAGAAGATTGTCATCGACTGGCGTACGGCGCCGCGCGGAAACGATCTTAAGCCGGAAATCCTGGTGGTTGGCGATGACGGCGAGCCGGTGCGCAACGACGCCGGCAACCCGGTGACCTATCCGATGTCGGTAGATGCCATTCTGTCCATCGAAGATGGTCAGAAGGTCGAAGCGGGCGACGTGGTGGCCCGGATCCCGCGCGAAGGTGCCAAGACCAAGGACATCACCGGTGGTCTGCCGCGGGTGGCGGAACTGTTTGAGGCCCGGCGTCCGAAGGATCACGCGATCATCGCCGAAATCGACGGCTACGTGCGCTTTGGCAAGGACTACAAGAACAAGCGCCGTATCGCGATCGAGCCGTCCGATGAGACCCTTGAGCCGGTCGAGTACATGGTGCCCAAGGGCAAGCACATCCCGGTGCAGGAAGGCGACTTCGTGCAGAAGGGTGACTACATCATGGACGGCAACCCGGCGCCGCACGACATCCTGTCGATCATGGGTGTCGAGGCCTTGGCCGAGTACATGATCGACGAGGTGCAGGACGTCTACCGGCTGCAGGGTGTGAAGATCAACGACAAGCACATCGAGGTGATCGTGCGCCAGATGCTCCAGAAGTGGGAGATCCTCGACAGCGGGGAAACCACGCTTCTGAAAGGTGAGCATGTGGACAAGCAGGAGTTCGATGCTGCCAACGAGAAGGCCATTGCAGAAGGGCGCCGTCCGGCGTCCGGTGGCCCCATCCTTTTGGGCATCACCAAGGCCAGCTTGCAGACGCGTTCGTTCATTTCCGCTGCGTCATTCCAGGAAACCACGCGGGTACTGACCGAGGCCTCGGTTCAGGGCAAACGCGACAAACTGGTCGGCCTGAAAGAGAACGTCATCGTCGGGCGTCTGATCCCGGCCGGGACCGGTGGCGCCACCCAGCGCGTGCGACGGATCGCCCAAGAACGCGACAACGTCGTGATCGAGGCACGCCAGGCCGAGGCCGCCGCCGCGGCAGCGCTAGCGGCGCCAGAAGGCGACTTCGACCCGAACGAGATCTTCGACGCGGGTCTGGTCGAAACGCCGGAAAGCCGCGAATAGCGGCAACCAGAAAAATGCCAATCACAGGCCCCGGGCGTACCCGGGGCCTTTTTTCTGCTCAGTTCAGTTTTGTGCGTTTGATCTTGTCAGTGGAAGCAGCATGGGAAAATGACGGCTCTGCAGCAAAGTCCACGGAGGTATCCGTTTTCCGATGCAAACAGGATTTGTCATAAGTGTTCTTCCAGCAAATCTTCCGGAGAAAGAAATGCGGCTTAGGTTGGTTGGGCTTTTGGGTATCATTTTCGCGCTTGCGGGCTGCCCAGGTATTCCTCCGGTGAATACCGCAACAATTAGTGATACGCCTGCGAGCGCAGAGCGCTTCTTAGCGGCGCAAGAAGCGGTTGGCATTTGTACAAGATTTCCCGATGCCGAGGCTGTTCTGAGTGGCTTCGAGGTGCTTGGCTATCAACGTTCTCGACCAGAATTCACTACTTTTGATGGCAGAACTTTCGTCTTAGATTTCATAGACGCGCAAGATATGGACTTAAAGGTCGTCGCTTCTTCGGAAGGGTGTACAATAGGTCTGGAAGGGATGACGCCAGATCAATCGTTTCAGCTTGTACAGCCTTGGGTAGCGAAGTTTGGGCTGGTAACGAATGAGTCCCTTGGCCAGGGGCTGTCTCCTCACGCCGTTCAAGCATGGCAGGCCCCCATGTTTCCGCACTCTCAGATTCTTGCTTCTGCGGGCAGGACCTGGCATTGGGACGGCCCTATTTCTGCCAGCGTTCCAGGTGCGTCCGTCCGTTTGATTTACCGGCAGGGCCAGTAAGTCTTATGACTTTTCGAATACGGAACGACTTTACCTGCATCAAGACCAAGTCTGCATTTGAGGTGCTCCAGCATACCGTTAGAGCGTCTCACTGAAAGTAGTGCACCAACTGGCATTCAATGTCCCAACAGTTGGAAGATCAGCGATGGCTTGGACGCGAGACAGCCCGAAGAGGGTGGATCGAAGCTTTAGCAGCAACAACGCGGGCCAAACGGAACACGGCGCTTTGCCATGCAGACCTTGAGAGCCTCGTGTGCGAACGGTCTTTCACGGTGCATGCAGTCCCGAGCAAACTGGTCGCAATTCAAACCAATGGCAGCGAACGATCGCTTGGAACAAGCTGTTCCTTGGACAGACCGCGACGAACCTCACGTTTTCTTGATGTCCGGTACGCGAGCCGTTTTGCCGGTGCGGCTGCGCAGAAACTGGCTAGACGCCGGTATCGTATCCTGCGGTTGAAGATCTCTCGAAAGCGATGGTCAATTTGCGCCATAGTTTTGCCGATTTGACCGTATAGGTGATGATTGAGCGACAATCGTGGGGCAGGTCAATGCGGCGTATACCCAGTGAAGAAGTGGCGTCGGAGAATAGAGCGTACATCTATGATGCCGGGTTCTTCGACTACATATCCGACGGTTCCCGGTCGTCGGCAGAAGCGGTTGTGGCGGTGCTGAAACCGCTTCTGCGACCGCCCGCATCGGTTCTTGACGTCGGCTGTGGCCTTGGGGTTTGGGCGGCGCGTTTTGCCAAGGAACCAAGCGTCTCTGAGGTCGTGGGCGTCGATGGGGCGTACATCGACCGGGACATGTTGGTTATCCCGTCGGAGAACTTCCTTTCTCACGATCTGACCAAAGAGTTCCGGCTCGGTCGACGTTTCACGCTGGCGCTTTCGCTGGAGGTTGGTGAGCATCTTCCCTCCGAGGCCACTTCGGTCCTTGTCGAGACGCTTGTATCCCATGCCGACATTGTCGCCTTTTCGGCAGCGGTGCCGGGTCAGGGCGGCGAGCATCACGTCAACGAGCGCCCTCTCGATGACTGGCGCAACGAATTTGCAACACATGGTTACGCAGCTTTCGACTACGTTCGCCCGTTGCTGGCTGGTCGCGGGGATGTCGAACCCTGGTACCGTTACAACATTATGCTTTATGTCAAAGAGGAGGTCGTGTCGTCCCTTCCGGAAACGGTACGCGCAACGCGTCTGGACGATGGCGCGCCGGTTCCCGAGGTCTCGCCGCTTCTATGGCGCCTACGCTGTGCGGCGCTGCGAACCCTGCCCCGTCCCGCGGTCGACCGCCTCGCTATGACCAAACATGCGCTCGTGCGCGCCGCTCGCACAAGGCGTGTCGCGAGGTGATGGACGAGAGCATGGCGGACGTCAGACCTTTCAAGCTGAACCAGATGCTGTCCTTTGCGCTGGTCGGCGGCGTGACGGCGCTAACCTATGCCGGGGGTTACATGGTGCTGCGTGAGGTTGGTGTCTCGGCGGTCCTTGCTGCGACTCTCTCGTATCTTGCCGCGATCACTCTCCAATATTTCGGCCATTCCGGAATCACTTTCCGCAAGAATCCTCGCGATAGAGGACAGCTCTTGCGATTCCTCGTTCTCAACGGAGCGGGACTGGCTACAGCTGTGGCGATTACGCTTGTTTTGACGCAGTACTTCGGTGCGGAAGACTGGATGGCAAGTGTCGCCGTCATCCTGGTGCTGCCGGTCATGAACTGGGTCGTCATGCGTCTATGGGTCTTCGTGTGACGATGTCTGGGTTCCGCATGCCCCCGTCGCTGGATCTCGTTGTGCCCTGCTACAACGAAGAGGCATGCCTTGAGCATCTCGTCGAAGCCTTGTGCACCCTTTCCGCGGAGCTTGTGAAAGGTGACCGGATTGCCGGTCCAGCGCGTGTTATCCTTGTCGATGATGGCTCTTCCGACCGGACATGGGAACTGATCGAGACCGCCGCTAATGCGGCCGCGTCAGAGAAGCGAATAAATGTTAAGGGGATCAAGCTGTCGCGCAACTATGGCCACCAGCGCGCACTTTTCGCCGGTCTGATGTCGGCCGAGGCCGACACGGTCGTCAGCCTCGATGCAGATTTGCAGGATGACCTGGGTGCAGTCGCGCGGATGATCGACGCCTACCGCGCTGGGGCGGAGATTGTCTTCGGTGTCCGGGCTTCAAGAGAGGCTGACACCTCGTTTAAGCGCGTCTCGGCGCGCGCCTACTACCGGATCCTCGGCGTCGTCGGTGTCGACGTGGTCTACGATCATGCCGATTTTCGGCTGATGTCCCAGAAGGCCCTGGGGGCGCTTCGCGAGCACCGTGAGGTGAACCTTTTCCTCAGGGGGCTCGTCCGCTCGCTCGGCTTTTCCTCAGCAACGGTTACCTACGACAGGGCGGGGCGGGTCGGAGGTAAGTCAAAGTATCCGCTCGGCAAGATGGTTTCGCTGGCGGTAGAAGGCATCACATCCTTCTCGACCAAGCCTCTTAGATACGTCACATGGCTTGGCTTCATGCTAACCCTCTTCTCGGTTCTATACATCCTTTGGGCGGTCCTTGCGCGGTTGCTCGGGATAACCGTATCCGGCTGGGCGTCCATCGTTAGTTCGATCTACCTGCTGGGTGGCGTTCAGCTTTTTGCGCTTGGGGTCTTTGGTGAATACCTTGGGCGCATCTACAACGAGACCAAGCGCCGCCCGCAGTTCATCATCGATCACGTGGTCCAAAGCGACCGGAACACGGCGACATGACCGGCGCCACGGCGGCCGAGACGATGCCGACCCCAAACCATTGGATCAGCACCGAGCTTTTCTGAGCGCTTGTATTTGTGTTCGTGCTGCTTCTGGCACACCCGTATCTTCCGTTGATCGACCTTTCCAGCCACATTGGTCCGCATTAAATCGCGGCAAACCCGGAGATGCCGCACTCCATCTACTAGGATTACGACTTTGCTGCGAAAGGAAACGCTGCTTGCGGCCCGCTTTGGCTTGTCGGTCCACGCGATCAGCCATGAACCATAAGAAGCGATTGACCCGAGCCGCGCCGGATCGGGAATAGTTGGCCCCGTCCACTCAGCCGACCTTGGTTTAAGGCGCGGCATACGAAGGCAATTTGCACTGTCTGACCATTGCTGCGCGGTGCGATCCGAGGGCGCTCGTGTTTTTGAATGTCCAGTGCGGGCATATTGCGTCTGCTGCGCCAGATAAATTCAACAATGCATCACCGGCTGTCCGGATAGACCCTGTTCATAAATAGTTCAGAACTTATTCAGGCCCGCCGCCGCGAAAGTTGTTAGCAACCGTCTTTGAGCGGTCGGTCTATATGAGCCGGTCACGCCGCTGGACCTGAAAGAGCAACGCCTTGCGTTGTCTCTCTACTTCGAACGAATCAAGAATAATTTTGTTTTTGCGGAATCCCTATGTCCATTGATCCCCTTTCCCAGATCGTCGGTTCCCTAGCATTAAGCGGGGCGGTGTTCTTAAGAGCAGACTTCACAGCCCCGTGGGCTGTCACGGCGCACGTGACGGAAGAAGACTGCCGTCCATTCGCGCCGATGCCGCGACAGGTTATCGCCTACCATCTTGTTGTTGAGGGTGAAGTACTGGTCTCTCTTGGCGGTGCCAACTGCAACAAGACGCACTATCGGGCCCGCGCGGGCGATGTCATTTTTCTGCCGACCAACGCTCTGCATGTTCTAGCCAGCACCGCCAGCGTGACCCCGGTGTCCGGCGATGACCTGTTGCTCCCAGCCGGGCAAGATGGGCTGGTCCGAATTGAACACGGCGGTGGCGGTGACCCAACACGGATGCTGTGCGGCTTTATCGCCAGCGGGTCGGCGCCCGCACCGCTCTTTGCCGGGCTGCCCGAGTTGCTGGTGATAAATATCGAAAGCCTTGACACACGACGCTGGATTGAAGCCTCAGTCGCCTTGGCGGCGCGCGAGCTTTGTTCGGGCCGCGTTTCGAGCAGTACGATGGTAACGAATGTCTGCCGACTTCTTCTCATAGAGGCGCTGCGCAGCTACGTCGAACAGTGCAAAGCACCAAGTGGTTGGCTGGGTGGCATGGCGCACCCGAGAATGTCGCGTGCCTTGGCGCGCATACATGCTGATTTGGCTGCACCCCTGCGTGTCGAGGATCTCGCGTCGCAGGTTGGCATGTCGCGATCCGCTTTTGTCGACAGGTTTACCGAGGTGGTGGGCGTCAGCCCGCGCCGCTACATCCTGATCTACCGAATTGAAACGGCGGCTGCGCTGTTACGCAATACCGAGCTCACCATCGCAGAGATTGCGCATCGCGTAGGTTACGACGCCCCAGAAGCATTCTCGCGCGCCTTCAAGCGCGAGATGGGACAATCGCCGGCAGACTGGCGCCACATCGCGGATATGGCGGCCTAGGCCAGCCTTTGTCCTGCGGGACGGTCTTGCTGGGGGCTGCCCAGCGCTCAGCCCCAAAGTTTCTAGGAAAACCAACCCGACCTTCGAGCAGCTCAAATCTGGTTTGCGCACGAGCGTTGCGAAGAAGGTTAGCCGGACCAGCACGCTCACGGATGCGTGACGCGATTTTGGCGGTTCGGTCATACCGTCCGGTCATCGTGTCATTCGCGAAAGACCCTTGGCGCCATAGGTAGGGTCGACAGAAAGAAGAAGAGCACTTTGTCATGGAACACGCCAAGTACCGCCAGAACCTGCCTCAGCTTCGTGATACGCCTCTTTTGACCGATGGCGGCATTGAGACCACGCTCATCTTTCATGACGGGTTCGAGTTGCCGCTCTTTGCGGCCTTCACCCTGCTCGACACTGAAAACGGACGGGCTGCGTTGCACCGCTATTATGATAGCTACATCCAGGTTGCGCTTAAGCAGCACGTCGGTTTCATTCTCGATACCCCCACTTGGCGCGCAAGCGAGGTTTGGGGAAGCGCGCTCGGCTACGACGGTGCGGCGCTTGACCGGATCAATCGTGCCGCTGTCGAGATGCTGTTCGGACTGCGAACGGCTTTCGAGGGGTCTGAACCTTTCGTCGTCAGCGGGAACATTGGTCCGAAGGGCGATGGCTATGTCGCCTCCGAACTCATGGTGGCCCGCGACGCCGCGGATTACCATGAGCCGCAAGTGCACACGTTTGCTTCGGCGGGCGCAGACATGATCAGCGCAATCACCATGACGCATGTGGGCGAGGCGGTAGGCATCGCAAGGGCATGTGCGCGCCACAGTGTGCCTTTGGCGTTATCATTCACACTTGAAACAGATGGGTGTTTGCCATCGGGCCAACCGCTTGGCGATGCAATCCGCGAGGTCGACGCAGACCCAAGCAGCAGACCCGCCTACTACATGATCAACTGCGCCCACCCCGATCACTTTCGCGGCGTTCTGAGACCGGATGCAGATTGGACGAAACGAATCCGAGGCCTGCGCGCAAATGCTTCGCGGAAAAGTCACGCAGAGCTAGACGCAGCAGACACCCTAGATCGAGGCCATCCTCTCAAATTGGCGCATGACTATGCCGGGCTATTGCCACTGTTGCCAAACCTGAAGGTGTTTGGCGGGTGTTGCGGAACCGATCACCGCCACATCGATGAGATCGCGCGTACCTGCATTCCCGAGCCTGTGTCGTAGCGCAATTCAATCCTCTGCTCCCTGCCACCCGCTGCGTATTCGCAGCAGCGGGATGGGAGCGGTCGGTCAACCCCGCGGCTCTGCCGCCTAACACAATTGCAAAGAAAAGGATCTAAACATGCGAATCTTAACAACACTTCTCTTGTCATCAGCTTTGGCCGGCCCCGCTTTGGCGATTGACGCCTCTGGGGATGCGCAAGAGGTGGCATTCGAGCTAAAGTTCATCACTCACGTCGACGCTGGCGTCGCGGAACAGGACGTTTATGTCCAAGACAATCCCGGTTCGGACGATATCTTCCGGCCTGGCGTCGACTACGAACGCCTGAACGCGCCTCTTTTTGCCTCAAGCGAAGAACAAAGCCACAACCCGGGCGATGCGAGCGCGGTCGGTCCTTATCCGAAAGGCGCCGCACTCGATATCTCACTCGGTGACTGGCTCGGCGCAAGCGGATCGGGTTCTTACCATGTCGAAGACGGTGAGGGACACCTGACAGTCGAGTTCGAGGGTCTGGTCCCAAATGGCGTCTACACGCTCTGGCACTTCTTCATGGCCAATGGCGAGACCGAGCCGTTCATTGGCACCTTTGACCTGCCCGTAGGCGCGTTCGACGGCAGCCAGTCGGTCTTTGTGGCTGATGCGGAAGGGTCGGCCAAGTTCGACCAGACCTTCGAGACGGCGCTCCAGCTCTCGGGCGAACAGCTGACTGCCGGGCTGGCCGTCAACTGGCACAGCGATGGCAAGACCTACGGTGTCCTGCCGGGTGCCTTTGGTCAGAACGCGCACATCCAGCTTTTCTCTGGCCTGCCCGCGCGACCGGATCTTTAGGCAAACCTTTCCGGTGCGGCGACGTTCCGCGCCGGAACCCCTTCAGAAAGGAAGAAATCAGTGACAACTCAAACAGTACAAACCCAGAAGAACGGCGTCGACGTACAGGCGATACTCGAGGCGCGCAACGCGCTGGAGGCGGCGCCAGAGGCCGCTCAGTTCACCTGGCGCGCCCAATGCGAATGGATCGACGGCGTGCACAGCCGCTCGGAGATCGAGAGCTTTTACGGGCTTGGCGAAGCGCAGAAGCATGACCGGGTGTTCTCGATAGACGCCGATCACCCAAAGGTCTTTGCGGCTGCGGACAAAGGAGCCACCCCGGTCGAGATCGTGCTGAGTGCGCTTGCAAGCTGCCTAATGGCAGGTTTGGCGTCCGTGGCCGAAAACCGCGGGATCGAACTAAAATCGGCTAAGGCCACTGTCGAAGGTGAGATGGATCTCGCCGGTATACTTGGCATCGATCCGGACGTTCGCAACGGTTTTCAGTCGATCCGCGTTCGGTTCGATATCGATGCCGATGCTTCGAAGGAAGACATCGCCGCACTCGTTGCCCAATCGCAAAAACGGTCGGCCGTTTTCGACATCATCACCAACCCAGGGAACGTGCACGTCACGGTCGGCTAAGACCGGCCGCGTCCGTTTCCGCGAGAAAGGAAACACTATGAGCCTTAGTCTCACAACAAGGCAGAACATCGGCCGATGGCTGACCGGTCTCGGGTCAACCCGCCGTTCTAGCGTCGCCAAGAGGCGCGCCTATCACGACCTTCGCAACCAGTCAGACAGGATACTCGACGACGTCGGACTGGTGCGTGACCACTTCCACCAAACCGTGCGGCGTTCCGACCTTCCGTTCTGATCTGCCGCTGCGCTTGGGTGTCCGCGTAGGGGCACCCAAGCACAAAACCATCCCAGAAAGAGGCCGGCACTTGGGCCGCAAAAGGAACGACATGGAGCATGTTACAACCCTGATCATTGGCGCAGGCCATGCCGGTTTAGCCCTAAGCCGCGCCCTCACACGGCGGTCGGTCGACCACCTGTTGCTTGAGCGTGGCGGCCCCGGCCACGCCTGGCGAACCGAACGCTGGGACAGTCTGCGCATGCTGACGCCGAACTGGGCGAACGGCCTGCCGGGCGCGGACTACGACGGGGCAGAGCCAGACGGTTTCATGACGGCATCCGAATTTGCCGATCGGCTGGAACATTATGCGCACGAAATTGCGGCCCCAATCCGCTCGGGCGTGACAGTTACCCGGGTGACGCGGGACGAGTCGGGTTTCCGCGTCGAAACCGATCAAGGCACCTGGTCTGCCGAGAGCGTTGTCAACGCCACCGGCGCGACCAGCCGCCCCCGGGTCCCGGCAATGGAGCGCGACATACCTTCAAACATCGAGCAACTCACACCGGACAAGTATCGCAACCCAAAGCAGCTCCCAGAAGGTGATGTTCTTGTGATAGGCGCATCCGCGTCGGGCGTGCAGCTTGCGCGCGAGATCCGGCTATCGGGCCGCCGTGTCACTCTGGCGGTGGGCGCACACGTTCGCCTGCCACGCCGCTATCGTGGGCGGGACATTGAGTTTTGGCTGCATCATACGGGCATCTACGACGAACGCGCGAGCGAGGTTGAAGATCTTGCCAAGGCACGGAGGCTGCCATCAGCTCAGCTTTTCGGTGGTGGTCCGGTTGATCTGAACGCACTTCAGTCGCTTGGGGTAGGGATCACCGGGCGTCTCGCGGCAGTACGCGAAGGAACGGCGTTGTTTTCCGGTGGCCTGTCCAACATGACGACAGCAGCCGATCTCAAAATGCACCGGACGCTGGATCGTATTGACGAATGGATCGAAGGCTACGGCAGCACGAGCGAGCTTGCGACCAGAGACCGTCCTGCCCCCACCTTAATCCCAAGCGAGCCGCGCTTTTCGCTCGATCTTATGCGAGGGGAAGTTAGAACGATTATCTGGGCTACTGGATACGCCCCCAATCATTCGTGGATGGATCTGCCGGCCTTCGATGCGCGCGGTCGATTGAAACACGATGGGGGTGTCTGTCCTGTGCCGGGTCTTTTCGTTACGGGCCTTCCCCTGCTCCGACGCCGGCGATCTCACCACATCTCGGGCGCAGCGGCGGACGCGCAGGACCTGTCTCATCTCATCACAGAGCATCTGGACGCGCGCCGCGCGGCCTGATCGGGAGTTTCCGATGACATCAACGCCAGGAACGAAAACAAAGCCAGCATCAGGTCGGTTGCAAATGCAGTCCACCAGTGCAGGGCCCAAAGCTTCGATCCTCGAAACGATTGGGCACACACCGGTCGTGCGTCTCAACAATATGGGACCGGACCATGTCACGATATACGGCAAGCTTGAGGGCGCAAATCCGATGGGGTCGGTCAAGGACCGACTTGCCCTTGCTGTAATTGAAGATGCCGAGCAACGTGGTCTGCTTAGGCCCGGCCAGACGGTGATTGAGGCGACGTCAGGAAATACTGGGATCGGCTTGGCGATGGTCTGCACGCAAAAGGCTTATCCGCTGGTCATCGTTATGGCCGAGAGCTTCAGCTTGGAACGCCGCAAGCTCTTGCGGTTCCTTGGCGCCAAGGTCGTGCTGACCCCCGCGGCTGAACGCGGCACTGGCATGTTTCGTGCGGCAGAGCACTTGGCAAAACAGCACGGCTGGTTTTTCTGCCGCCAGTTTGAGAATGAGATCAACGCCGAGATCCATGCAAGGACTACCGCGCAGGAGATTCTGGAAGACTTCGGTGAAATTGGCCTCGACTATTGGGTCAGCGGATTTGGCACGGGTGGAACGCTGAAGGGTGTCGCCACTGGTCTCAAGGCGCAGAGTCCACGCACGAAGATTGTGGTGACCGAGCCGGAAAACTCACAGCTCCTTTCCAGTGACGTGCCGCAGAAACGCCGCGACGACGGTGCGCCCGCACGCAGCCATCCTAATGCACGGGCCCATCCGGTTCAGGGCTGGTCGCCGGATTTCATCCCAAAACTTGCCGAGGACGCGCGCAGCGCCGGGCACATTGATCGCTTTCAGCCGGTCACCGGGGCTGATGCGCTGTCTGTGACCCGGGAACTTGCCCGCCGTGAGGGCATTTTCTGCGGGATCAGCGGTGGTGCAACGGTCGCGGCTGCTTTGGCACTGTCGCGCGAAGTCCCAGCGGGAAGCACGATTTTGGCGATGATCCCAGATGTCGGCGACCGATATCTGTCCACCCCGCTTTTCGACCACATTCCGATCGACATGGACGAGGAAGAGCGGGCGATTGCAGAAGGCATTCCACCAAAGCCCATAAGTCAAGATTCGAAAAACCCGCCGGCTCCGGTTTCGAGCGCTGCCGCAGCGTTTTTGAAAGGGACCATAACTGACAGAGCCTCCCCTGTGGTTATGTTTGGATTTGAGTGGTGCGAGTTCTGTTGGTCGGTACGTCGGCTTTTTGACGACAACGGCGTGCCGTTCGCATCAATCGACGTCGATGCCGCAGCCTACCGCGAAAACCAACGTGGTGGCGAAATCCTTCGCGCACTTTTTGCGAGAACCGGCATGCGTACCGTCCCGCAAGTCTTCATCGGCGGCGAACTGGTGGGCGGCGCAACGGACGTCTTGGCTGCGGCAGAGGATGGATCGCTCGCCAGCCGGCTTGCCGCTTTGGATGCCGCCATCGCTTTCCCTGAGGTGCCGGCGGCCATGGATTACCTGCCCAAATGGGTGCGGCGCGCGCCTAAGAAGGTGGCCAACAAGAATAAGAGTGCTTTCCATGGGTAACCACGCAAACGACTTCGCAATTATGCAGGCACTGCTTGATCGTCCGGTCTGGTCCGCCCTTACCTCGCACCAGGCTGGTTTCGCGGTGTGCTCGGGACCGTGCAGAATGTATCAACCGGACGTGGCCCCCTTTGCCGCGATCGATCCAGAGAACTCGGGCAACGTGTCCGGCATAATCGATCTCCTGAGCACCGGTTTGGGCGGTCTGACCTTCATGCAAGCTGCGCCGGTTGCGGTGCCTCAGGGAACGATACCTGTTTTGCGCGCACGGGGCGTGCAAATGTGTCTTGAACAGCGTTTGAAAGATATCCCGCGCAATGAGATCACCGCGCTATTGCCGAAAGATGTCCCTGACATGTTGCGGCTGGTGTCAGAGACAGAGCCAGGCCCATTTTTCCCGCATACCCACCTGCTTGGCACCTATTGGGGCGTCTTCGAAGAAGAGCGTCTAGTTGCGATGGCGGGAGAGCGCATGCGGCTCCCCGGTTTTTGTGAGATTAGCGCCGTGTGCGTGGATCAAGCCGCCCGCGGGCGAGGTTTGGCCAGGGCGCTTGTGGCGCGCGTCGCAAAGACGATCCTCGCAAGAGGAGAAACGCCATTTTTGCACGCCTACGCCGAAAACTACCCTGCCATCGCGCTCTACCAGTCGATGGGGTTTCGTATCCGCCGCCATATGAATATCGTCAAATTAGCACGCGTGAATGACAACGAGACGGCTTAAGTGCGCTTCCCTGCCTAGGCCGCCAGCGCGTCTTGCTGAAGACGGCGCAAGCGGCGGTCCTGATGCATACTTCGAAACCCGTTGTCCGTGGTCAGGATGCACGCGTGTCTCCAGCCTCGATCGGTCAAGAAGGTCAAGCGCTCCAACGCAGCAGATCCATCGCCAAGCATTGCAGATCCAATAGCGCGGTAGTACTCCAACGGGCTGTCGTGCTGGGGCACATCGTCCAAAGCAAACCGCGCGGCGCGCACGTCTCCCAGCTGCGCAAGAATTGGACCAAGGGCGTACCGGGCGCGCATCGAGTGCGGATCCACATCAAGTTCAGCCCGGATCTGCCGTAAAGCTCGGCGCGCATAGGCCATGCTACGGTGAGGGGCTGAGGGTTCGAGAATACGGGCCGCAAGCATCGCGGCGCCGTAGCCGAGTGGCGACAGATCGGCAGCACGCGCAGCAAGCGTCGCCGCTGTGCCCAGTCTGCCAAGCGAAAGAAGCAAGATCGCCGCTTCGAGATGCACTTCAGCGTCGCGCGGAGCAAGTACCAAGGCACGCTCAAGCGACTTCAGTCCGGCTTCAGTTTCACCTACAAAAGTCTGGAGCGATGCTTGTGTCAGATGCGCATGAGCAAGCGAGGGATCGAGTGCGAGCGCGATCTCGACTTCGCCCATCGCGTCATCCAGCAAGTGTTCGCCTTCCGACCAGAAGATATGGCGTTTCATCAGGGCAAGCGCACGCAAACCGCGCGCCTCGGAGTAACCCGGCGCTTGGGCGGCCGCCTGGTCAGCCAGAGATACAAAGCTCCGCTGCGACCCCTCATCACCGCGCTGAAAGCACTCGCGTGCTTCCAGGCAAAGTGCGTAAGCGTCGATCGTAAAACCTTGCTCTGAATGCGGTTGCGCTGATGTTTCGCCGTCGTACCTTACCTCGGACGTCAACAAGTAACCATTGCCAGGAACGGTCGCGACCAGCTCCCGATTGCCAAGCTTGCAGCGCAATTCGCGGACTACCTGGGTCAAGCTTTCGTCGCTGGCGTAAACGCCGGGCCAAACCTCGTCCAACAACTGTTCGCGTGACATTATGGTGCCCTGCGCTCGTGCCAGCGCCTGCAGAAGCCGCACCGCCCGTGGCGAAAGCCGGATGGTATTCCTTCCACGTATTGCCGTTCGCGAGGCGACGTCGAAACGCCACCCGTCAAGTATCAGATGCACCGGGCCACCCGCTTAAATCCTAATCAGAGTTAGATATGGGCAAGGTTTTCGACTGAACACCGCCCACCATTCCACTACACGAAGATGTGAAACCGATGATTCGGAATATGGGCTCGGCAATGCTCGTTACCGGTGTCTTCCCAGCGGTTGCACCGACCAAGCAGGTTGACGCAGAGACCCGTTAAACAACAGTGGCGCAACGTGCTGCATTGGTCATTTTGGGCTCGGCGCCGGCCTTTGGGGCATCTGCGCCCGGGCTAGATTCCGTTAAGGTCGGTTTTGCGCATGGGAGAAGAGGCGCGTCTGTCAGACGTATTATCGATCCGTATGGCGGCCAAGTGGCAGGGCTGGTTCACGGGAAGACTTCAATCTGGTGCGGCCGTATGCGGCACTATGTCTTAATCCGCTGGCTCATCCTTGCTTGCGAATGCGCCCTTTGCCCCGTCATTTCATTTTAGATGTTTTGACCTTCGTGGGTAGGTGTATGGATCAACGGTTGCTGGACTTTTCACAGGATGTTCTGGATGCGCAGGGTCCTGTTGCCGTTTGGGAAAAGACGACGCGCTTCATGGAACAGTTTGGTTTTCTCGGATGCGTGTACGGCCGCCGTATTCTCAACCAGACGCCTACGACAAGAGATATCCGATTTTCAAACAAACTGCTTGGCTGGCAAGAAGCCTATATGACGCACAGGGACTATGAGCGCGACCCATTGTTCATCTATGCGCCGGAAATGCCGCCCACATTTTTCACAGGTTCCGCTTTTCTTGAAGACTATCCGTATCTCCAGCCCGAGGATGTTGCCGTTATCAAACGCGCGGAAGTTTTCGGCATTACGAGCGGAATAGCGCTTAGAATGTCGAGCGGTGAGGACGGCGTGGTGCGTGGCTGGAATCTGCTGAGCGAATTTACCAAGGAAAAGATGATCGAGATACACGCCAATTATGGGCAGCTTTTGCTTGTGGGTGCTGCACTTGCCGATCAACGCATCGTACTTGAGGCGCCTGGTTCACTTGAAGAGCTGTCAAAAAGGGAAACCGATTGTCTTTGTCTTTTGGCGGAAGGTCTGCGCACGGAACAGATCGGGCTGCGGCTGGGCATTCGGCCCGTTACTGTCGACCTTCATATGCGCAACGCCCGAACAAAACTGGGCGCCCAAACGCGCGAGCAGGCGTTGGCGATAGCCATCACCCACAAAAAGATAGTCGTTTAATCTAAGGTCGTGCCTGACTCCTAAGGAAATCCGTAGGTTGTCTCACCTTGGGAATCATTCCACGAATTCATTGTGTTTGGGGTATATTGTTGCAGCATGTACAGTCTGTTCGCGTCGGCGGAAAGATTGGATTGCTTCACTGCGAACCAAACATGATCTTTGGTTTTGGTTCTGGTTGGAAAAAATGATTGCGCAATTCAAGACACAGGCGATTAAAGGCTTAGGTTTTTTTATTTGTTTCATTTACGTTTTGGCTGCTCCGGCATTTGCTTCAACACTTATTTACGGAAGCCTTTCAGCAACTCTATCCGACGATGTCATTCCGGGTATCGGAGGTCCGACTTCAGGCAACCCGCGCAATGATTTCAGAGGTGCGAACGTCTCGGGTACGTTTATTGTTGATCCGGGTAATCCCACACCCTTTGGCAGCAACAGTTTCAGATTCACCGAGTACGACGTCACTATCACGACAGCTAGTTCGTCTGTACTGTTCACCGAAACGGACGTGACAACTGCCATACCAGTAGGAGCCGAATCTGCGTTCAGCACGTCAGGAGGCATCGTCAGCCTGCTCTTCTATCAACCGGACGATCCAGGAGCGCCTTTTAGCGGTACCGGATTTCTTCAGTTCAATCTTGCATACGGCGATATGATTTCTGGTCCTACTGACGCCGCAGCTCAGTTTTCCCCACCGGTGACGCTGGATCAACCTGGTAACGCCGGTTCGACGGGGCTTGGGTTTTTAAGTTTCGGACCCGGGGTGCCTATTGCCTTCTCCGAAGCGGAGGTCACGCTCAGCACAACACCCCCCCGCGATGACGTTCCGCCGAGCGTCATTCCACTTCCTGCAGCGGCTTGGATGCTGATAGTGGGGCTAGCCAGCCTTGGTGCCCTAAGGACGACGGCATTGCGCGACTGAAATAATCTTCCATGAAATTCGGGATATCGTTTGGCATTCGGCCAGCGCTGGACAAGCTGCGTTCGCACGGCACCGGACGGTAGCTGAGCACTCGACAGGCATTGGTCGAGCGTGCCTAAGCGTGACTGCTGATTTTACGGATCGAGAAAGGTCCTGCGAGGTGCAATTCACGCGAGCGTGAAGATGACTGGCGCTTGGGTCATGCCGATCAGTCAAGCCATCATTCTCGTCAAAGTTTCGGCTGGGTAAGCAGAGCTTAAAGCACCAAAAAGGGATGCCTAAGCTATGCCGACCTCCGATTGCCGTAGGCGCATTCTCACATCCAGACACGTTCATTGCGGGCAGTTTGATGCAAGAAAGAGCCTTTCAGACCCAACGGATTGCGTTGGGTCGGTCGCTACACTTCGGAAAAGTGGCCGTGTTGTCCCCGGACCTGTGTCCTTTCACAGTGACGGTTCCAACGACCCCGTCGAAAATTCGCACATCCCTGAAACTGACGGTGCGCTCGGGCCGCGTGGGCGGACGCCTACTCTGCGATCTGCAGCAGGGCGCTGGCGTCTTTTGAGACGGGGCGACGCTTCGGACATACGTGAGCACTTCGATTGCCTGTCTGAAGAGTCATTCCGACAACGTTTCGGGTCAATACGCTCTTCAAGCTGGATAACCGCCTATGCAGAAGAATTTTTTGACAGACCAGGTTTTGCTGTCGGATATTTCAGGTACCAAAAACTCGTCGCTGTAGGTGAAGTTAGACCTTCCGTGCTGGGCGGCGCAGATGTTTGTGAGTTTGGCGTGTCTGTGTCACCAACTTCGCAGGGCCAGGGTCTAGGGCTTGAATTGGCGATTGAGATGAGCAGGCGAGCGCGGGACTGCGGATTTCGGTTTGCCGAAGCATTCGTGGATCACTCCAACCGACGCATGGTCGCTATGCTCCACCGTTTCGAAGGACGCGCCACACGAAATGGCGGCACGCTTCATTTCCGCATGTCGCTTTGATGCATGCTGACCGGACCCGGGCGGTCTTTAGCAAACCAATCGCTTTAGGTGGCGGGGACGTGATCCTCCGATAAAGCGGTCCGCCGTTGTTTTTCGCAAAGCGGAAGATCCGGACGGCCATGAAGCGGCAGAAGCCGGAACATACTGTCGCGAAGTGGCGCCAGGTTGCGGCGCGTGTCGGTCAGGGAAAATCGCAGGTAGATGCTGTCCGGTAGGTTCGCATCAACGAAGCGGTAACTGACGTCACCTCAAGTTTTCCCCGCATCGTACGGGGGGCGGACTATCGAAATGTGTCGGCCAGAACGGCGCACACAGCCTAGTCTGCTTAGCCCACATAGCGTTTTGCAACACGCATATCCCCTGTGGTTAGGCTACGGTCCATCAAACTTCTGGTCAGATTGTATCCGGAAGTATACAAGTTAGAGACACTTCCTCTAAGCGGTACCTTCATGAACGAAAAGTCATCTGGCGAAACCGCCTATGAAAAGCTGCTCGACGCGATCAGAGCCGGCGACTTTGGCCCAGGAGACAGGCTGCGCGAGGAAGATGTGGGCGAGCGCTTCGCCACATCCCGCACGCCGGTCCGCGAAGCGCTGCGGCGTCTTGAGGCGGATGGTATCGTCGAACACTGGCCAAGACAGGGCGCCGTAGTGCGCCGGTTGGGTCACGCAGAGGTCGTCGAGCTATACGAGATGCGTGTGGTCCTAGAACGGACCGCGGCAGAGATGGCCGCGAAACATGGACATACCGCCGAATTCGATACGCTCGAGGCGCTCAACGAAAGCATCGCGGGTGAGCGCGCTTCACCCGCCTTAGCCGCCGCCATCAATCAAGATTTTCACCGTGGGCTTTACCTCGCGTGCCGTAACCGTTTCTTGCTTGAGGCGGCGCGCGCACTCAACAATTCGCTCTTACTGCTGGGCCCGACCACATATACCGACGCAGAACGTGTCGATGTGGTTGTCGCTCAGCATGGGGCGATTATCGATGCGCTCCGCAGCCGTGACGTGGCAGCCGCTGGCACCGCTGCCGAGAGCCACCTGAATACCTCTTTGCGT
Organism: Pseudomonadota bacterium; assembly: GCA_039026235.1. Lineage (GTDB taxonomy): Bacteria > Pseudomonadota > Alphaproteobacteria > Rhodobacterales > Rhodobacteraceae > JBCCMQ01. The sequence continues at coordinate 6,319 of JBCCMQ010000024.1, read as the reverse complement.
TACCGACTGAGTGTCATGGCGCCGTGACCGTGCTGCTGAGCACATTCATGATTGCCCTAGGGGGCGTCGGCCTGTTCCATCTTTTGGATCTGCCTTTGCCGTGGCTGCTTGGACCGATTTCCGCCTGTCTTCTGGCGGCGCTTATCGGTGTGCCGATGCGCGGCGTGAAGGCGCTGACTGAGACGATGCGCACCGTCCTTGGCGTAGCTGTGGGTGCTACTCTGACACCCGCCGTAATTGCGACGATCCCATCGATGTGGCCCACGCTTTTGCTTGTGCCGGTTATGATCGTAGCGGTGGGCTGTGCTGGCATTCCATACTTCCGCAGGATCTGCGGGTACGATTTCATTACCGCCTACTACGCGGCCATGCCGGGCGGTCTGCAGGATATGCTGCTCTTTGGCGAAGAGGCGGGGGGGAATGCGCGCACACTTTCATTGATACACGCAACACGTATCCTGGTGATTGTCGCCACATTGCCCTTTTTGCTGAAAGGGATCTGGCAGGCCGACCTTAGCAACCCCCCGGGTGTTCCCATCGTCACCGTACCGGTGAGCCAATTGTTGGTGATGGTATTTTGCGCTGTCTCAGGCTGGTACGTGGCAAAGCGGATCGGGCTTTTTGGCGCATCGATCCTGGGTCCGCTCATCGTGGCTGCAGCAGCAACGATTGGCGGCCATTTGCAGTTTCGGCCGCCCGCAGAAGCCATCTGGGCGGCGCAATTCGTCATCGGTTTGATGATAGGCGCCAAGTACGCAGGCATCACCATGGAAGAAGTCCGCCGTGATCTGGCGGCGGGGCTCGGCTTTTGTGTCATCCTTATGGTTCTGACAATTGTCTTTGTCGAAGCCATCTATGGCGCCGGACTGGCGCCGGGGCAGGAGGCGCTTCTGGCCTTTGCGCCCGGGGGTCAGGCCGAACTCACTGTATTGGCTCTGATCGTCGGGGCGGACGTTGCCTTTGTCGTGGCGCATCATGTCCTGCGGATTTTCGTTGTTATCCTTGGCGCACCAATCGCGGTTCGCCTGGTCGATCCGGCGCTGCGGAGCTGACCAATTGGTCTGCCGGCCATCGCCAAACTCTAGCGGCCTGCCATAGGCCCACGCCGCTATTTGGACGGTTGGGCGCCGGGCTTCCTGAAAGCTCCGGCACCCATCCTTGCCCGTTTTTCCAAGACTGGGAAGGTGAGTTAGACCACGAATTCTTCTTCTTCCTCATCGTCACCCGTAGGCATTGTATCGTCGAGAATTTCCGTAACGGGAAGAACCCAGCTGAGCGTGTCAGCGACCGTAACACGCTCTGTGGGACCGGGGTCGTCCTGCGTGGTCTCTGCAACGGCTTCGTCGTCATCGTTGCCGCCGCCGAACAGCGAGGCGATCGAGTCGAAGAACCCGTCAAAGAACCCAAAGAAGGATGAGAACATGGAATCGTCCCCATCGTCCTCTTCCACAGGCTCAATCGATTCCTCCTGGGCAGCGACATAAGTGGGGTCAGCCGCTGCCGGGTCTTCCGGTGTGGGTGACGACTTTACCGACTCCGCAACCTCGTCATCCCTAAGCGCGGTGCCCTTGTTCAGCGTTATGCGGTCCAAGGCGTATCCGTCTGAACGCCCTGTGACCTCTAGTCGGTACTCTTTGCCCGCTTCGAGATCGACCGTTGCCGAGTAGTGCCCGGAAGAGTCTTCAAATGTTGTCCCCCATTTGAGATCCCGGTCGGCGCTGCCAAGCCCTGTGTAGAGTTTGGTGGGTTCTTTGATGTACTCGCCAGTCTCTACATCCACAACCCCGACATAGGCGTCGTTGCCGGTGTCGGTCCTTTCAGCACCGTCGACACCATTGTGATAACGATCCGAGCCGTTCATCACTGACTTCACGCGGCCTGAATGCAGGGCAAACGAATACCTGCCGGATTCATCAGTGGTGAAGTCGTAGCTTAGTGTCTCGTCCTCGTCGACTTTGCCGTAATTGCTTTTGGGTGCGTTCCAAAGCATCACCCTTTCGCCGTCGACGTTGGTTTTGGTCCAGTATCCCTCGGTCTTTGCGCTTTCGGCCTCGAAAACCAGTAGGCCGTCCTTGCCGGTGAACATCGTTGTATCCACGGTATCGCCCTCCGTTAAGAGCTCAATCTCTATACCGCCCACACCCGATTGTCGGTCATTGCACGATTGTTCGAATACGTTTCGAATGTGTCTAAAATCGGGCTCAAGCGCATTGGTGCTGCTTGGGAATGAATGGCGAAAATCCGACAGTATCGGTCGCGAAGGCGCATCAATCATGCCTCAAAATACCCACTGGATGCCAATAAATTCAGCATCTTAGGCGCGCCAAACGTGGTGAGATGAGGTGCCGACTGCTTAGGGGAGTACCTCTATTGAGTCGTGCATTTGTCCCATTCCCGCCGCGCTCAAGACCCTCTGCAATTCGGTGGCATTCGACCGTGGATGCGGCCTCTTCCGATCATCCGAACAATTTAACCGAATGTTTGGCTTTATCGCGCACTTCTGCGCCTGAGCAGTTAGTGACGGAGACAAGAATGAGTTTGCATTCCCAAATGGGTGAAACCACGCAGCACGGTTTCATTTCGGGGTACCTGGAATCGCTTGCGTTGGTTGAACGGCTGCACCGGCTTCTGCTTGACGTCATAAAGGATGAATTTGAGCGTCTCGGCATTCTGGAAATAAATGCCGTTCAGGCTTTGTTGTTATTCAACATCGGCGACAACGAAGTTACGGCTGGCGAGTTGAAGTCGCGCGGATACTATCAGGGCTCCAATGTCTCATACAACCTGAAGAAACTGGTTGAAACCGGCTATATGCACCATCAGCGATGTGAAATTGACCGCCGTTCGGTACGGGTTCGTCTGACCGAAAAGGGACGTCACATCCGAAGTACGGTCGCCGAGTTGTTTGCCCGACATGCCGATGGCCTTCAGGCCCGCGCCATTCTGACACCCGAAGGCGTTGAAGACATCAATGTCTCGCTACGCCGCGTAGAACGCTATTGGACCGATCAGATTCGCTATATCTATTGATGTAGGCTGGAAAACCGGCGTAGCTCTGGCGCCGGCTCCACTGTCCCGATGGCTGCTGTCGCCAGCTCGCGGAGCAACTTCCGCCGCATCGCTGCGGCATAGTCTTCGAACCCGAGAGCGACCTCAGTGAATGCATTCGGTCCGCGAATGACCTCTGACTGAAAATAGGCTGTCAATTCGGCGATATCGGCTTGGCGCCTGTCGCTCGAGTTGTCGGGTTTTTTGCCAATAACCAGCGCATTGATTGTGATATCGCCCGTGCGATCACTTACGCCTGCAGCTTGGGGTGCGGGCCCCTCATTGCCTTTGCCATCTCCGGATATGTCTAAGGTTCGACGCCAGCACTCTGGTTTCGCCCGCAGCAGATCTGCACCCGCGATCATCGCTTGACCCAGACCGGTCTGGGGCGGAGCAGCGGGTCGTCTCCAGCCGCGTATTACAGCCGCAATTCTGGCAATGTCATCTGTGTCTTCAATCGCGGTCCACGGGATGATTAATCGCTGATAGGCAGACCCCGACCATTCGAAGACGGCAAATTGCACGACCGCACCGGGCGTCGCCAAAAGCGCAGCCGTCACGGCCTCGTCCTGCAGGGCTGCCGCGACCCCGTCGATCTGAAGACGGTATTCTTGCGCGTCGACCGAACCCGAAACATCCAGACCCAGCACCAAAGCCTGCCGACATGTGGCAAGGGCCACGTCAGCCCAGAGCAGAGCCGCCAGAAAGATGCAGCGTATCACCGGGTGTTCAGGCCCAGGACTGGCGCTTCCATCTCGCGGCGGAGCTTTTCGCGCATGGCGCGCTCGAAATCCGCAAAGCTCGTGGCCTCGATGACAAATGCACCGGGACCGCGGATCAGCTCGCGCCGGTAATAGTCGATCAGGTCATCGGCCTGACCGGTGATGGCCAGCCCGTTGACGGTGACCCCATCAAGGGGGAAATGGGCATAAGCGAGATGCGGCCCAAACCCGTCGTTGTTCACCCCGTCGCCCGATACGTCGATGGTTTTGCGCAGACACTCCGGCGCGTCACGAAAGACGCCGGCCGCATACCCCAGTGCGTAGCCAAGGGCAGTGGGGAATTCGGCATAGCTGCGCTTGCTCGTTGCGATACGTTCGGCGGCGGTCAAGAGGTCTTCGGGACCGGTCAGCAGTGTCCAGGGCAGCAACATGTCCTGCTGGTACCGGCCGGACCACTCAAATATGGCCAGTGCCACAGGCTCACCTGGAACGCTCAGTGCTGCCTCGACGACCTCGGATGCAACCAGGGCCGCCGCAAGACCACCCCGCTGCAGCGCATCCTCGCGCGCATCAACCGAAGACGAGATATCGAGCGCCAGTATCAGCGCAAGCCGGCAGCCCGCCTCGGCCACCCCGGGCCAAAGCGCTGCGGCGGCCCATATGGCTTTACCAGTGACCGGTCTTCTCCATGCTTGCCCAGGGTTCGGCGGGCGGCATCGGATCGCCATTCTGCAGAAGTTCGATCGATATGTTGTCAGGCGACCGGATGAAGGCCATGTTGCCGTCGTGGGGCGGGCGGTTAATCGTCACGCCAGCATCCATGAACTCCTGGCATTTGGCATAAATGTCATCAACCAGCACGGCTATATGCCCGAAGTGACGGCTGTCGGACGGCAGCCCATCATCGCCATCCCAGTTGTAGGTCAGCTCCAGCGTATCGCGTGCATCCCCTTCCGCCGTCAGATGGACGTTCGTGAACCGCCCCTTATCGCTGACCGTGCGGCGATCTTCCGTAAAGCCCAGCATTTCGTAGAATGCCATCGACTTCTCCAGGTCCAAGACCCGGACCATGACGTGATAGAATTTGGTGCCCATAGCAGCCCTCTTATCCACAGGATTCTTATCGCCACGCAGGATTTAGTCTTTCACCATCGGGAAAACCCTATATCTTGATGGCATGCAGCAATCCCTAACCTAAACCGGGCACGCCATGGCGACAACGGGCAAGGAGAACAAAGTGACCGCGCAAGACACCCCGATGACCCCCGACGAAGAAATCGCTGCCCTGCGCGCCGCGCCAACGCCCACCATCCGCGCCACCGCGCCCGGCCTCGAAAAGCACCTCTATTCGATCCGGCCCGTCCTCGACCACGGCTTCGTCCGCGTCATTGACTACATGGGCGACGACAGCGCCATCGTGCAGGCCGCCCGCGTCAGCTACGGCGCCGGCACCAAACACGTCCAGAACGACGAAGGTCTGATCCGCTACCTCATGCGTCACTGGCACTCGACCCCGTTTGAGATGTGCGAGATCAAGCTGCACGTCAAACTGCCCGTTTTCGTCGCCCGCCAATGGATCCGCCACCGCACCGCCAACGTCAACGAATACTCCGCCCGCTACTCGATCCTCGACCGCGAGTTCTACATCCCCGCGCCCGACGCGCTCGCCGCCCAGTCCAACGTCAACAACCAGGGCCGTGGCCAGGTGCTGGAGGGGGAAGAGGCCGAGCGTGTCCTGCGCACCCTGCGCGAGGACGCCATGCGCAGCTACGACCACTACGAAGACATGCTCAGTCAGGACGGCCAGCAGGGCCTGGCGCGCGAACTGGCCCGCATGAACCTGCCCGCCAACGTCTACACCCAGTGGTACTGGAAGACCGACCTCCACAACCTCTTCCACTTCCTGCGGCTGAGGGCCGACGCCCACGCGCAGTACGAGATCCGCGTCTACGCCGAATGCATCGCGGCCATGGTCGCCGACTGGGTCCCGCTGGCCTACCGCGCATTCGAAGACTACCGGCTCGGCGGCGCGACGCTGTCGGCCAAGGCGCTGGACTGTTTAAGGCGCATGCTGGCGGGCGAGGAGGTCACCCAGGAGACCTCCGGCATGAGCAAGGGCGAATGGCGGGAGTTTCAGGGGGTAATTGGAGAGTAGAGTTGAGCGTCGGATTTTCCGCTTAGATATGGCTACGAAGACTAGCAGGCCGATCTCGATGACAAGGCGGTGCCTTGAAGTTTGAGGGCCAGCTTAAGGGATGAAACCAAGGTTTTTCAATTTTACGATATTTAAGACTCTGGATTAGATACGTCTGTTTTATCGGAATTGCTTCGGATAGTTGCGGGCGATATCGGGTTCAATCTCTATCGCGAGTCGAAGGACAAAATTCCTCGTAAGCCCTATCGGTACTTAGGCCCAGGCCTCATAACCGAGAGATGAAGGGAGCTGCGAGAGCGATTGTGGAGAGGAAGACCTTTGGACACCGGTCTTATCTTGTGGCCACGCGCCGCCAGTTTTCGGCCTGCCGAACATAATCTCGATCCGGTTGCGG
>JBCCMQ010000023.1:0-48787 GCA_039026235.1 Pseudomonadota bacterium | reverse complement strand
ACCTCCTGCGCTTCGGCACAGGCCTCGTACTGCTTGATCATCCCGATAATCTGTTCGTCTGAAAACCGGCGTTTCATGGTCCGTCCTATGCCTGGACAGATCACTAAACCCCCCATGGCCTGATCTAAGGGGGCAATGTCATGTACTATCGTGATGGTCGTTGTCGCTCGCGCAACCTCACCACTAGAAGCGCCGGTCAACACTAGTTAACTGTTGACCCTATGCGCATGCCACATGGCATATTGGCTTCGAATTTCATAGGTGACACACTGCATGGAAGCGCAACACAAAAGCTGGTCGCCAGCTCAATTCTCGTCAGAGGAAATCGAGAACCAAAACATATCGATGCTACGGCGCGGCGTAAGGATCGATGGTGAGATTGCAGATTTGTACCGCCAACACCCTGAAAAAGGACGCATTCTTGTACACGTTGGAAAGTGTGGTGGCGGTTCATTTAGAGCATCGCTGGTCGAAACCGAGTTGTCAAAATTCGTACGGAACGTGCACGTGCACAAACCACCATTGGATACGCGCTACAAGTACTGGCTTCTAATCCGCAATCCCTTGGACAGAACGGTGTCAGCTTTTCGCTGGCGGCATAAGCTCGTCGTGGAAGATAGGAAGAAAGTTGGCAATCAGGTAGAGCAGAAGGCGTTTGCGAGATTTTCCACGATCAATGACATTGCCGAAGAGCTTTACGACGCGGGTGGGCAGCCCAACGCAGAAGTGCAGTGGTTATTCCGAGGCATTGGACACGTCGGCACGGATATACACTTCTATCTTTCCGAACTTCTCGACCGCGCTAACGCCGATCAAATTGAGCATGTTTTCATGCAAGAGTTCCTCGATGAAGACCTAATACAAATTTTAGGAGCAAAAACGAACCATCGCCGGCACTACAACCAGAGCTCAAGTTGGCGCGATCATTTGTCCGATCGCGGGGCCAAAAATCTGAGACGCATCATTGAACCGGACTACGCTATCGTCGGACGGCTGTTTGCGATGGGGAAAATACCTCCCGACCGCATCCCAACCCTATTTACCTAAAACAATCCCATTGGTTTCGGAATTCTTAAGGCGGCTACAGCACATATACCTGACCTCCAACCTAAGGGATGCTGTAGGTTGAGTGAATACCAGCATTTCGGTATAAACACGGAACCGTCCTTATCTGAAATCGTGGGCGATCTCATTCTTGGATATTATAAAAAAGGTAATATGCGCTTTGCCCAAACACGTTTCAAAGCTTGCAGCTTTCCTCCTTACGGCTCTTGCGGTATTTGCGATCCTCCCAACGAGATCCCTATCTCAAGTAAGTAACGCGCTTGAAGGGATCGAAGAGTTTGTTAACATCGCTGTTTCGGACTGAATGCGAAGGGAAAACGATGTATATGCGTGCCATTCGACCGTCATGCAACTCTGCGAAGAACATGTAAGTGGCTTCGTCCATAACATTTATCCTTGCTCAACCAATGCAAGGTTCGCGTTTCGAGAGCTTGCCAAGCACCGTATTTCAGTACTTTATGACGATGAAGAGATGGTACGCAGGTTTGATACATCTCTACTTTTGGGATACAAGATGTGCGCCGATCTACACTATTTGGCAAATGATATTGTCAGCCCTCGACCTGCAATTTACAACGAGAGCTGCTTGAATGCAGTTATTATAATTTCTATTTCTGAGATTTGGAATGGAATAAGGTAATGAAATCTTTTCTGCTTATCAAATACTTAGTCAGTCATTGATGTAATTTTACCAACGTCTGTAATTCACGCATTAGTGCTATGTTCGAAAAATTTCCAATGTTACCTCAATTGACTCTGGTTTGACTTTGACTTACCTTCTATCAACTTCTGGCAGGTCGCCAACAGGTCGGGATTTATGGTTCTCGGGCATCGACCACAAGCAACGGATAGATACAATCACTAACGAAACGGATCTACACTCAATAAGTGAGGTGCCAAATTCGGCTCCGGGCAGGATCTGGGTTTACTATTATTTTGCGTTATTGATCCTGATGATCGTTACAATTTTCGTTGTAACAGGTCTTTTTTTTGAAAGTCGTAACATTTTCTTTTCTCTTGATAGCGTTTGCTTTGCCGCCTCTTTCTGTACTTCGGAAATATGTAAGACTTCTGGCAACTCGAAATGCTCAGCTTTCTGATCATCGCGGCGTTGTAACGCACGATGAGTAAGTGACTGTTTTGTTCAGCAAAGCCGACCGCTTTTTGTTGAAACCCGTCCCTTTTCCACGCCCACGCAGCAAGTTACGCCCGTCCGGATGTCGACTAGAGGTCACTCAGCCCATGTGATAACCGGGCGCTGTTTCGGGGGCTCCGGGATGTTGCGTGCCCGCGCCCGGTTTTGGACGGTGACCGTTTGCCATTGCTCCTTTTGCGGCCGCCCACCCGAGGCGGTTCCGATCGGGCGTCCGATGTCCGGATTGCGCCAAATCTACGCGTTCGCTTTGGTGCCTCCAAAGTGTTACTTTCGCGTATCGGTAGCACCCTCACGGCCTGATTTCAGAGGGCAACGTCAAATTGCACGCAATCTCTTGCAAGAGCCTGCGGAAATCCGCAGGGCAAGGTTGCTATTCGCACGAATGCGATTTGCGATGGGTCTCTCAACTTGCAATGGTCGGGAGAGCGGCAACGTAAGGAAGGCATTGACCGACGATACGACCATACCAGAGCGTATCCGCACAAGCGTCGTTGTGATCCTTATCGCAACGACAGGGGTCGCGATTGCGTTGACGTATTTCGGGGCGAGCCGGCTGTTCCAGGCTCAGGCGGTATCGGTGGCAGCCAGTCAGAATGCGCTCTATGTTCGATCCCTCAATGAAGCTCTGAAGCAGCACCAACATCTCCCCTTTGTGATCGGTGAAAACCGTTCGTTTTCGGATCATGTGGCAATGGGTTCCGCTTTGGAGCTGAATGCGACACTCGCTCGGTTTGCCGAGGCTTCGGAACTTGAGGCGATATACATCATGGACATGGATGGCGAGGTCGTGGCGGCATCGAACTACCGCCAGTCCAACAGCTTTTTGGGTCAGAATTACGGATTTCGACCCTATTTTCAGCTCGCGGCGGCGGGCGATCGCAGCGCCTATTTTGCCATCGGCGCCACGACGGGGCGGCCTGGCTATTTTGTGGCGGAACCTCTTACGTCCGAAACGGGCGACACCGTCGGGGTCGTTGCCATCAAACTGGACATCAGTGAGTTACAGGCCTCTTGGCAAGAACGTGGCGAACAGGTTCTGGCAACCAATCGCGACGGGATCGTGGTCATGTCCTCGAACCCTGAATGGTTGTACCTGACGGTGGAGGATTTGGCCCCGGAACGCCGCGCCGCGCTCGTCGATGCGCGCCAGTTTGGTGAGGAGCAAATTGCCCGGTTGGATTGGCAAGAGGGTCAAGAAGGCCGGGTCAATCTGCAGGGAAATACCTTTCTAGTGACGTCCGGGCCGACGGAGTACGTGGATTGGACGGTCCACTATTTGACGAGCGCAGCCTCGGTGCAGCGCCAGACCATCTTGGCGACGGTAGTGTTGGGCGCTTTCCTAAGTGGGTTGATCGCTTTTTCGGTGTTCTTGCGATCGCGGCGAATTCAGGCCGCGCTCGACCTGTCGCAAATGCAACGCAAAGAGCTCGAACGCGCGAACCACAGTCTCGTTGTGGCCCAAGAGGAATTGGCGCGCAGCTCGAAATTGGTGGCTCTCGGACAACTTGCCGCTTCAGTTACGCATGAGCTGGGACAGCCAATCTCTGCGCTCAAAAACCACCTGTTTGCCGCTGAAATTGGCGGGGAGATTACATCGCCTAACACACTGAGTAGTCTGCGCCGTCTAGCGGACCGCATGGAGGCGACGACCAAGCAGTTACGCTTCTTTGCACGCCAAACCGGCGAGGATTGGGCGACCACAGACTTGGAGACGGTCATCAATGAGGCGCTGGATTTGGTGCGTCATAATTTGGAAGCAAATGAAGTGCGCGTTCATTGGACGCGGCCAGAGGAGCGCGTGAGGGTACGGTGCCATAGGCTCCAAATGGAACAGGCGGTCGTGAACTTATTGCGGAACGCAGAAATGGCCGTTCGGGACACACCTGACCCGGAAATTCGCATTACATGCGCTGAAGTCGACACACGGACAGTAATCAGCATTGCGGACAACGGCCCGGGGCTCATGGGGAAAGACTTGCCAACCATGGAAGAGCCATTTTTCTCTTCCAGGTCATCGGGTGATGGCATGGGGCTTGGGCTTGCCATCACCGGTGAAATACTGCGTGCGCATGGGGGGCATGTGGCCGCTCATGACAATCCAGAGGGCGGGGCGGTTTTTTCCCTGGTGTTACCGAAGAAAGATTCGGCCCCATGACGAAAGGTTGCGTTTTGGTCGTTGACGATGATCGGGAGATGCGCGCGTCCCTAAGTCATCTTCTTGTCCAAGGGGGCTTTGCTGTGCAACTTGCCAAGGGCGGCGGTGAAGCGCTCAGTATGCTGTTAACCGTTTCGCCCGATGTCGTGCTTTCCGATGTGCGCATGCCGGGCATGGACGGGATCGCATTTCAGAAAAGGGCCGCAGAGGTCTCAGATGTGCCCTTTGTCCTGTTCTCAGCCCATGGCGATATCCCAATGGCGGTCAAAGCGATCCAAGATGGGGCCTATAACTTTATCGAGAAGCCTTTTGACCCAAGGCGCCTGCTGACCCTTCTGAGCAACGCGATACGGCTCAAACAGGCACAGCAAAAGACGGCGCATCTCGAACGGCAGCTCGCATCGCTAACCGACTTGGAACAAATCCTTATTGGGGAAAGCGAAAGCCTGAAGGCAGCGCGGCGGGATATACTGGATTTTGCGGATAGTCCGGCCAATGTCTTGATCCATGGGGCAACGGGCACCGGAAAAGAGCTCGTTGCGAAAGCTCTACACGATCTTGGGCAAGGTCCGGCTGCACCTTTCATCGCTGTGAATTGTGCTGACATCCCGCCCGAGCAATTTGAGAAAACAGTTTATGGGTTCCGAGGGTCGCCTGGTCTGATGCAGACAGCCGAGGGGGGCACGCTGTTTCTTGACGAATTGACGTCAATGCCCAACGAGACCCAGGCGAAACTCTTGCGTGTGATCGAGGAACGTCGTGTTCAACCAGTCGGTTCGTCCGGGCCGCTGAGCTTCAAGTTTCGATTGATAAGCGCCATGTCGAAATCGCCGGAAATCGCCGTGGCCGACGGGGCATTGCGCCAAGATTTGCTGTTCCGTCTCAACACCTTGATGATTGAGTTGCCGCTTTTGGCGGAACGCGGGGAAGATATATTACTGATCTTCCGCCATTATGTGCGTCGTCTCAGCACTCTCTATGACGTTGCAGAACCAAAGTTTCACCCTGCTGATTTCTCGGTGCTTCTGACCTATGAATGGCCTGGGAATGTCCGTGAATTGCAGAACGTCGCGGAGCGTTTTGTCCTGTCAGCGAAACGCGGCTCCCCATCGGTCGAGGCTGTGATTGGCGCGGATGAAACTGACGTGCCAAAGACGTTGCGGGAAGCTGTTGCCGCTTTTGAACGGCAGCTGATCTCGGATGCAATCGTTTCCCATAAAGGTCGAATGGATGATGCCGCCGACGCGCTAGGGATTGGGCGTCGCACTCTAAATGAGAAGGTCGTGAAGTTGGGGATCGACAAGGACGACTTGCTTTCGGACTAGACCGTCTGCGGATTTCCGCAAGGCGACGTATAGACAACGCGCAATTTTCTTCATGCCTGATTGTCGAGCGCGTTATATAAAGTTTGGCCACGCCGTACGTGGCGACACCTTTGGGAGGAAAACTATGAAACTGTTTAGCGCGCTCGCTTTGGGTGCTTCTTTGACATTGTCTGCGGGATTTGCAGCCGCTGACAGCGCCGATTACGTTTTGAACACCGCCTCCACGGGCGGCACCTACCACCCGGTTGGCACCGCCATTTCGACGCTCTCGAAGGTAAAGCTGCTTCCCGGTGAAAAGTTCTCGCTCACTGCCGTGAACTCCGCAGGCTCGGGTGCCAATGTTCAGGCTCTCGGCGCGGGCACCGCCGATTTTGCGATCCTTCAGGGTCTCTTTGGCTCCTATGCTGCAACTGGCACCGGCCCGGTGACGGAACCGCAGGAAAACCTGCGCTCTGTGACTATGCTTTGGCAGAATGTCGAACAGTTCGTCGTGCCGACAGAGAAAGCCACCTCCGGTAACATGGATGATCTCGTTGCCCTCAAGGGTATGTCTGCCGGCATGGGGAACAAGAATTCGGGGACGATTGGATCAAACCGTGTCCTGCTTTCTGGTTTGGGTCTCGATATGGAGTCTGACTTTGAACTGGTTTTTGCAGGTTATGGTCCCACAGCCGATGCCATGGCCAACGGCCAAGCCGTAGCTGGTGGCTTCCCGTCCGGGCCCCCAACAGGCGCGATCACCCGTTTGATGGCATCTAACGAAGGTAAGTTCACCATTCTGGACGTCACTGATGAACAGCTCGCGGCCATGGATGGCGGGCGCAACCTTTGGGTGCCTTACACCATCGAAGCCGGCACCTATCCCGGTCAGAACGCGGACGTGAACACGATCGCACAGCCCAACTTCCTGGCTGTGAACGCCAGCGTTGACGAAAACCATGTCTATCTTCTCACAAAGACGATGTATGAAAACTTGCCGTTCCTGCAGGCAATCCACCCTGCCACCAAGGCGATGGCGGTTGAAAAGGCCATGGCGGGCTTGCCTGTCAAGCTGCACCCCGGTGCGCAGCGTTACTACGAGGAAGTGGGTCTCGATATTCCAGAGCACCTGAAGAACTAAGCTCGGCTATCAACGAATGGCGGTCCGGGAGCTTCCCGGTCCGCCGTCAGGTTTGACCGGGGGGACGGGGCATGGCCGGCGAGACGCAGAAATATCAGCGCAGCCACAGTCTTGATGTCAACGATCTAGAGAACCGCTCCGTTTTTCTGATCGCTGCTGCGGTGGCGTTTGGACTTTGGCATGTCTTGACCAATGTCTACCTGATCGAGCCGGGCAAGTGGCAAAATGCCATCCACTTTGCAGGCTTTGCCTTCTTCGCGTCGGTGCTCTACCCGATCAGCCGCAACCCGCAAGGTCGCGGGGCATGGGCCTTCGATATCGCCTATGGGCTACTGGTTGCCGCCTCGGCGCTCTGGGTGGCAGGAGCCGAAAACTCGGTTTACGAGCGTTCTTTGGCCGTCACCGGCCAGGGCTGGCAGCTCACCGTGATTGATTGGGCAGCAGGGTTCATCCTGATCTTTGCCAGCATTGACCTTGCCCGCCGCGTGTCGGGCTGGGTGATTCCGATACTTGTGGTGCTCGCATTGAGTTACATCCTGTTTCTGGGTGGCTACATGCCGGGCGTCTTCCGCGCCGCGAGCTTGCCGCTCAACGACGTGATGTTTCGCACCATGTATAATGACGAAGGGTTGTTCGGCATTCTGGCCACGATTTCGTCGACCAATATTACCCTGTTTATGATCTTCGGCGGCTTCCTCATCGTCTCGGGAGCAAGCCATTTCGTGATCGAGCTGTCCAAAGTCGTTGCCGGCAAGATCAAGGGCGGTGCCGCATTCGTGGCTGTGATCTCGTCGGCCCTAACCGGGACGATTTCGGGCAGCGCCATAGCGAACACTGCCTCAACTGGCGTCATTACAATTCCGCTGATGAAAGCAAATGGCTTTCGCCCAAAATTTGCAGCTGGGGTCGAAGCCGCGTCGTCCACTGGTGGACAGCTCATGCCCCCCATTATGGGTGCAGGCGCCTTTGTGATGGCGAGCTATACATCCATACCCTACGGCACGATCGTCGCCGTGTCCGTGGTTCCAGCCATTCTCTACTTCTTGTCCGTCGCCTTCATCGTCCGGATCGAAGCGGTCAAATATGATGCCGGAGCCGAAATCGACATGACCGTGGACAAAGGAAAGCTGCTTTCCGGTGGGCTCGTCTTTCTAATCCCCCTCACTGTCATGATCTGGATGCTACTGTCTGGCGTTACCCCAGCCTTTGCGGCGTGTTGGGCGATAGCGGCGTTGATCCTTACCAGTTGGGCCACATCGCTCCTGGCAAGGCTGACCTCTCGTGAGCTGTTTACGCCCGTTGCCATGGGCCAAGGCAAACTCGCCGAGGCTCTGAGCCTGGGAATTCGCGCCTCAGTCATGACCGCCGTTCTGCTGGTTGTGATCGGGATCATGAACAACGCCATCGTTACCAGCGGGGTTGGCAACTCTTTCTCACTGATGATCGCGCAGTGGAGCCAGGGCTCCATGGTTCTCGCAATCCTCTTGGTGGCGCTCGCCAGCCTGGTCCTGGGAATGGGGCTCCCCGTCACTGCCGCCTATATTATTCTTGCAATCCTCACCGCGCCAGCCTTGGCGGGCATCATGTCTGACGGGTTAATCGTCGAGCAGCTCGTTGAAGGTATTGCGGACCCCAGCAAGTCTGCGCTCTTTTTCTTGGTCGAACACCCATTGGCGCTGCAAGTGGGACAGGGCATGAGCCGAGCTGAGGCGTGGGAACTGATGCGGGCCATTCCATTTGAAATTGCCGTTACCATCCGCCCCGCATTGGTCGATCCGGCTGTTGCCACGACCTATTTGCTGACGGCGCACCTCATAATTTTTTGGCTGAGCCAAGATTCCAACGTGACGCCGCCCGTTTGCCTTGCAGCCTTCACCGCCGCGAGTATCGCAGGCTCCAAGCCCATGGCGACGGGCTTTGAAAGCTGGAAGATCGCCAAAGGCCTCTACATCGTGCCGCTGATGTTCGCCTACACGCCGTTGATTTCAGGCAGTTTCATCGAGATCTGCCAGATCGGGTTCTTCGGGCTCTTCGGTATCTACGCGTTCAATGCGCTGCTGCAGCAATACAGCGAAGGCCCTATCGGCATCGTTGCGAATATCGCGCTGGTCGCCGGTGCTGCGCTCGCTTTTTGGCCGCTGATGACGCTGGCGAATTTTTCTGGCGCCATGCTCGTTATCGGGACCATTGTCTGGTCTCGGCGGAAGAAATCGCAATTCGGTCCGTTGCAGGCAACATAGGGCAGGCTTCGATGTTCCTGGCTTGTGGTATCTGCCGGGTACTGTCAGACTAGTGACAACAAGTCTCCTATACGGCAGTGACACTGCCCGTTACGGGGCGCCGAGGCAGCGCTGCTCGTTGAAAGCGGCGGAGCGGGTTTAATTGAAATGATCCCGACTGCTGCACCCGCTTCCGTCTGATCTCCGAAGCGAACATCGGGCCGAAGCGGTTCCACCAGTATCGAACTGTCTCGTGGCTCACATCAATGCCGCGTTCATGCAGTAGATCTTCGACGTTCCCGAGAGACAATGGGAACCGCACGTACATCATCACCGCAAGGCGGATGATCTCGGGGCTCGTCTTAAAGTACCGAAAGGGAGAGAGCTTGGTCATGCACGAACGCTAAGCCCGCCCACGACCTCTTCAAGCCAGTTTCCTCTGACAGTGCCGTTCTAGGCTGTTTTCGGGGAAAAGTCCGGATTGAACCCGAAGTGGCCAAAATTAAGGGTATCTGTGATACTCACTCCGATAAATTGGCAACTGACAGGATGGGTCGTGAAACTGCATTTAAGGACTAAGCATATGCGTTCGAAACTGTTTTGAAACAAAGCACCTATCAAGGCAGTTTTCGATCATAAAGACCTTCGGCACACACCCAGCTAAAATGCGAGCGATTTGTATGACTTCTATCAGGACCCTGCTGATCGGATGCGCGCTACTCTATTTTGCCGCGGTGGCTGGAATGTATGTATTTCAGCGCGAACTCCAATATTTTCCATCAAACAATAATCCCGACCCTTCGTCTTTGGGCCTGTCCATTGTCACTGTGGAATACCTTGCAACGCGGGATGGCGAAAGTCTTGTAGTGTGGCACGCACCCGCGTCCGAAGGGCAACCAACAATGCTCTTCTTTCAAGGAAATGGTGGTGAAATCGCCGACCGCGCCAACAGGCTCAGAGCGTACACCGAAGCTGGGTTCGGCGTGGCCTTCCTGTCATGGCGTGGATACGGCGGCAGTACTGGCGTCCCTAGTGAGACGGGCCTTCTTATAGACGCCCATACCGCATATGATTGGTTGATCGCCCGCAATACGCCACCTGAAAAAATCGTCGTGGTGGGGGAGTCCCTTGGCACAGGTGTCGCAGTTCAAATCGCTGCTGAACGTGAAATTAAAGCATTGATATTAGGGGCACCTTACTCTGCGGCAGTTGATATCGCGGCTAAACGTTATCCTTGGTTGCCAGTGCGCCTTCTGATGAAGGACCAATTCCGCAGCATCGATCACATTCCTGCTATCACAGCTCCAATTCTGATTCTGCACGGCACCGAAGACCGAGTTATCCCGTTCGCATCGGGTCAGCGGCTATACGATGCCACCACCGCAGCAACGATTTTCGCAACGCTGGAGGGCAAAGGACATGAGGCTCTGTTTGAACCAGCGACATGGGCGCAAGAAATCGAGTTCACGCAAAACGTTCTTGCCACCTCATGGTAACCAACAACCCGTCCCATTGGGTCACCAGATCCCGGCACAAATCAAATAAGTATGACCAATTGGCATGACCGCTTCGTCCCGCGCCTTGATCCTTGCCATCGTCATCTTCGCTGCGCGACGCATCGATGGCAGCTTTTTCAGCCGCGTTGCCGCATAGAATTTTTCGCTATTGCAGCGATCTTCGTGCTGCGAGCGCACGCAGCAAAAATTTGAGAGGTCTCGTATGGGCTAAAAGCGGACTTGCGCAGTGCAGCTGCGGGCACGGGAGCCCTGGCGGCGGCTCTGCGGGACGAAGCGCCAATTCGCTGCAGCTGCGCAAATGGCTGCTCTCTAGGTTCCACGCGAGAACCTTTGCATTTGTTCACTGATCCGACGCTTTCGGATCTCGGAGGCAAACACTGGACCGAAGCGATGCCACCAGAACCGGATCGTCTCGTGTCTGACATCAATGCCGCGTTCATGCAGCAGATCTTGGACGTTCCTGAGAGACAATGGGAACTGCAAAAATATCATCACCGCAAGGCGGATGATCTCTGGGCTCGTCTTAAAGTACCGAAAGCGAGAAGGTTTGGGCATCCAATTAGACTAAACCCGCCCATGACCTCTTCAAGCCAGTTTCCTCTGACAGCGCCCCCTTCGTGGTCGATGGCGCGCCAGGGATAGTGCCGCTTGCCATTGATCCTCACGAAGACCTCGTCCTCATGCCATTTCCATTCCGAGTATGCGCGTAATTGCCGCGCCCGCTTCCGTTTGATCTCCGATGCGAAAATCGGGCTGAACCGGTTCCACCAGTCGCGGACCGTCTCTTGGCTCACGTCGATGCCGCGTTCATGCAGAAGGCCTTAGACGTTCCGAAGGGAGAGCGCTTGATCATCCAGTGACACTAAGCCCGCCGATCGCCTCTTCAATCCCGTTTCCTCTGACAGTGCCTTTGTGATATTTGTCAGAAGGAGAGTGTTTTGTTCATAGTTCGACCGACAGGGTGCGTTTGCCTGATGACTGATTTCGCCCATGCCTTTCGCGATGATCGCAGTTCATCCACACACCCTGCGGCGGCCCCGCCCTCAATGTTCAAAGAAACAGTCGTCGTCCTCTGGCTGGTCGTCATATCGACCCAGCATGTCACGGTCGTGGTCCTGTTGACCGGTCTGCTTGCGCCACTTGTATTGCTGGCGCGGGTGTCGGTGTTTGCACAGGCGCTACGATTGATCTGGCCGTTCCTGATCCTGATGGCCATGGGCCTTGTCGTTGGCGCATCCTCGCGCGCACTGGAAGCCTGGCCGTTTCTGCGTGACGCAATCTATCTGCTTAAGGCGCCGCTGATCTTACTCACCTCATTTGGTCTGGCGCGGTGGCTCGCCAATTTCGACAGCGCGCTCCGCACGATCTTTTACGCCAGTTGCGTCCTCGCGGTCGAGTACCTCATCCAATACGGTCTCGAAGGTGCCTGGACGTTGGATAGGAGAGAGCTTCAACTGACCGTCGGTCGGGGATACTATCTCACCTTTTTCGGCCTTATGGTGGCAGTCTTGCGTCCGCAGGTTATCGCGCGCCCGCCACCTGCACGCGCCATCTTGGCGATACTTGGCGCGGCGTTGATCATTGCAGCTACGATTGCGTCGACTTCGCGGGGCATCCTGCTGTGCCCAGTCTTCTTTCTTTTCAGTATGTTGGTACTGAAACTCCGATTGCCGTTCCGGCCGATCCTTTTCATTGGGATCCTTGCGGTCGCTTTCTTCAGCCTTCCGCCGGCATATGTTCAGGTTGGAGGGTTGCTCAATATTCTGGACACTCCAGGCCTCAACGAGATGCTCGCATCAGAATTCGGCTCTATGGACCAGATCCGGAATGCATTCCGCTCATACGAAGCGCATCTGGCTTGGGAGCAATTTTCGGCGTTCACACCCATGCAAAAAATCTTTGGCCTTGGCTTTGGCAGTTTGGTGGAGCTTACCGTTTCTGTCCAACTCGGCGTGTCTACCGCGACGCAGAGCCTGCTGAGCGGGGTGCCGATAACGCATATCTCAATGATGACGGCAATGATCAAATTCGGTCTGGTCGGAACTGTCCTCTACATGCTGAGCGTGTTGAACCTGGGTCTCTCGCGCGGGCAAGCATCCAATCAACTGGCGCTTGTTTTCAATCATACCGCGACACTGCTGACGCTATTCGTGGTCTGGACGTTTCAAGGTTATTTTTCAACGCTTGATCTGATGAACATCGCCCTCGCGATTGTCGGCTTCAGTCAGGCGAGCGCACTCGCCGAGAGGGCACAGGGCTAACTGTGTCATCAGCCGGCCCTTCCGCCAGCCTGATTGGCCGCTTCGCCGCTGGAACCGCAGTGCCACAGTTGATTGTGGCGGTCTCTATTCCGCTGGTGACGCTTCTGTATGATCCCACGGTTCTGGGCACCTTCCTGATATTCGACGCCTACTGCGATATCTTTGCCTTCGGTGCCACGCTGGCACTGGACAAGGCGCTTTATGTAACCCGGTCGCCGCGAGGCAGTCGGGATCTGATCCGCGCAACCCTGATTTCGATCACGCTCGTCTCGCTCCTCGCCGGGGGGTTCTTTGGGGCGGGCATATGGATGGAGATTACGACGGAGGGACTGACGCAACCGTGGCTCATCGTGCCGGTCGTCCTTTTGGTTTGGGCGCGAGGTGCGTACTATCTGTTCCAAAGCCTCAGTATTCGCGCGTCCCGGTTCGGAGCGGTGGTCGTCGCCGAAAGCACGCGGGCCGCGGCGCTGGTCATCGGGCGGATCGTTCTGGGTTTACTGGGTTACGGATTGGCGGGGCTGGTCGTGACGTCCATTGCTGGAGCATGGATTTCCGTCTCAGCGCTAATCCAGGGCGCGCGCATTGAAGGCCGGTTACAATGGCGGACAGTCACAGTTGCCACGTACAGGCGAAGCGTTGCGCGGCACCGCGAACGGATACTTTTCGAGGGAGGCGGGCAATTTTTGCGACAACTACCGATCCGGGGTCCCGTCTTTGCAATTACTATTTACTTTGCGGCCGCCGGCGCCGGTCTTTACTCGATCGCCTTTCTACTGTGCTACCGCCCGGCCGAACTGATCGTCCGTTCGGTCACAGAGGTTTTTCGAACGTCCATGGCCGAGAGCATCCGTGCCGACCAGTATGAGGTTGCGCGTGTTCTTGGCGAAGACCTGCTTCGACGTACCATTCTGTCGGCAGCGGGGGCATCTGTTCTGATGGGGGGCGCAATCTTCCTGGCCGAGGACATTCTGTTTTCTGCGGAATGGTCGGGCGTCGGGTCAGTCGCACTTGCCAACGCAATCTACGTGGCGGGCCTGCTGATGCTGCGTCCGATCCAGATCATTTACTCGCTCTATGGGCGCGATCGCCTCTCCTTGTTGTTGGAGGGTGGAGCCGTAGTCGCCTGTTTTGGGGGCATATTCCTGGGCGGAGCGATGGGGGTATCCCTTGAGATCGTCTGCGTCCTGTCAGGATTAGTCATGGTCTTCGTCGCGGTCCCGCTAGCGCTTGCGGCGTTGCGGGTTCTGCGCATGGCCTGTGCCTGAAACGTCGCGTGTCGCCTTCGATATGCGGCGCCATCTTTCAGGAAATTCAGGAAACACGGGATACCGAAAAGTGAGAGCCGCGGATCTATGAGTTCACAAGCTGTTCGAACGCCGCCAAAAGCGCCGCGTCGCAAGCAGCTTGAGTGAAGTGCTCCTGAAAGCGACGACGCCCCGCGCTACCCTGCTGCATGACGGAGTACGGTTGATCACAGTAGCGCAAGAGAGCTTCGGCAATCGCGTCCGGCGAACCGGGTGGCAACAAACATCCGGTCTTGCCGTCGATAACGATCTCGCTGAGGCCCCCGTGGTCCGCCGCCAGCACGGCGCAGCCATACGCCATAGCCTCGACCGCAACCCTTCCAAACGGTTCGGGGCGTATTGAAGGAACAACCACGACGTCCGCGTTAGTGTACTCCTTACCCGGATCATCGGCGAAATCTACCAGCGCCACGGTCTGCTCTAGTCCGGCGGCAACAACAGCCGTCTCCAATCTGGTGCGAAAATGGGTCTGCCGGCGGTAAACACCGCCCACGATCCGCACCTTCAACCTGGATCGAAGGGACTGCGGTATCCGGGCGCAGGCGTCAATCAAGACGTCTTGTCCCTTCCAGGCGTTAAGCCGACCGATGCAAAGCACCCGCAAAGGGCGGTGGCCGCTGTAGCGCCTTTTTCCGTTCCCCGGTGGTGGCGCAAAGCCATTGTAGACGACAGCTTGAGGCTGCCGTGCTGGCAGATCGAAAGCAGCAGCCGTTGCCTTCGAGTTGAACAGCACCCTGGCATCCGAAAGGATCAGCAGTCTACGAAGCCACACTCTTGAAATACCAATAGGGATCTCTCGGACATGCACGATCATTCGTTTGCGCGTGATGATCGACGCGAGAAGAAAATCCAGAAGGACGACCGTGTTCACATAGACAGTCTGGTATCGGAAAAGGTCGGCCCCAGCCCGGATCAGTGCTAGCAGGTTGCCCGGCAATCCAATGGTTATCGCGCGTAGAATT
This sequence comes from Pseudomonadota bacterium, assembly GCA_039026235.1. Taxonomy (GTDB): domain Bacteria; phylum Pseudomonadota; class Alphaproteobacteria; order Rhodobacterales; family Rhodobacteraceae; genus JBCCMQ01. The sequence goes on along the minus strand of JBCCMQ010000023.1, from coordinate 33,703 downwards.
CCGGCCCTGCGCAAGACCCACAAGTGACGCATCGTTGGTTGCGCTTGGCCGGCATCTTTCAGAAGCGACAGGATGGGGCCATTGCCCGGCAGCAGTACACTTGGACGCAATTCTGGCGATCCTTCGAGAGCGCGCACCGCGTCCACAAAACTCCGGTCCGAGCCATATTTTTCGACACCTTGATGGACGCACAAGACCGAAATCATCTTAGATGTACCAGATCAAAAGGTATTGCCTGGGCGCAGCTTATACGGGACGCGGGGAATTGGTGCAGCCAATCCTTGCGTGTTCCGCTACCAAAACGTCTTCGTAAGCCCTCAGCACGCCGTCCCAACGAAACTGGGTTGCATGGCGAGCGCGGGCAGCTATGCGGGCCGCCCGGGTATGTACGTTGTCCGTACAGAGCGTCGTTATCGCCTTTGCGACACCTGCAACATCGGAAAAGAACAACTGTTCGTCACCGGCCGTCCAGCGATTGAACCGGTTGTCGTGGGCAATCACCGCGTTCCCGGCACCAAGGGCTTCGACAAGGGATGGGTTGGTTCCGCCCACCTGATGCCCGTGCAAGTGGCCTCGGGTGTGGAACCTCAACGCCCTGACGATCGCAGGATCGTAATAAGCGCCGGCAAAGAGGACATGGTCGCCCCCCGCCGCGAGAACTGCGTTGTGATAGGCGTTGGCGGGATCGCATTTGCCTAGGATTAGCAGCTTGTACCCCTCGGGCATGGCAGCGGCGCCCTGCACCAGTTCCAGGATCGAGTTTTCCGGCTCGATGCGTGCGACTGAGATCAGGTACCGGTCTGGGATCACCCCGAATGGAGCAAGTAGTTCGGGGTCGGCTTGCCTTATCTCGTCGCCGCCGTATGGGATCATCAGGGGCACGTCGAAACATCGGGCCGCCACGTGGCGCGAAATCTCTGGATGGTCGGTGATGGTGACGTTGGCAAGATTGGCGCCGATGATTTCGTTTATAAAAAACCAGGCCTTCGGTCCCATACTCCATTTCAGCCGCTTCCACTCGATCCCGTCCATGTTCATGATAATGCGGCGCCCCTTAAGGCGCTGCAGGACGCAGAATATCGCAGTGTTGTAGCCAAGAACCAGATCGATGCCTGGCATACCGAGTACATGCCTGACGCACTTCAGATCAAACTCCATCGATCCCAGCGGTCCCGGTCGCTTTGCCCGGAAGTGCGTTCGCGTGACACCTTTCCACTCATCCTGATTTCCGTCGGCATAACGGCCTTCATCGTCCTGGCAATAGACGTTCACGCGCCAATTTCGGGTGACCAGATGGCGCGATAGCGCACTCGCGAAGGTCTCAAACCCTCCGTGGGCCGGGGGAATGCCACGTGTCCCCAGAATGTTTAGATCCAAACCTAGAACTCCGAATACTCAATACACAACGGCTGCGGAAAGGTCTGAGTGCGGGCAGTCCTGACACTGCTAATGCAGCGGCTATGATTGGTCCATCGGAACGCCCGACACCAAGGAAAAGATGGTAAAATTGGCAATCCGCGTGAACAATCCGCAGGAAGCCCGCGGATTGACCCGATTACAGCTAGCAGTTGCCAAACCAACAATTCACTGAACCCCTCGATTGATATTTGATCAATTCAGCGCTAATCTGTAAAGAAGCATGGCCATGAAAAAAACATGAATTTAGGTAATTCTTGGAAAAACCGGTTTTTTCGGGGTAGGTACTGAGCATCAGATCAAATTGGCGATGAATTGCTGCTAAAATTTCAGCAATTGCAGAGCCTGATGTTGGCAATTGCGCGACCGACTTTTTAGTGTGCGGACTGTGCTGCACATCCCTTGGTGGTTTTACGCCAGTCAAAAACAATTTTTAAGCGATATCTTCCGCCTGCCCGAGTTTCGTCAAACGTCTTAACCCACTGTTAGTGAATCGCGGCGCATAGGTGGTGTGGGGCACATGCGGCGCGTCCGCACAGCCCGACAACAGCGCAGGAAAAGACGCTATAAGGCGTCATCGGGGCAGCCATCATGGTCTTGCGGGCTTTCAGACGACATACAACCCATTTTGGAGTGGTTGCCTTCCGCGCCCTCTGCGTCATCATCGCAATTTACACTTTCGCATTCGCCCAGCCGACGGAGGCTCAGGCAGTCACCGTCACCAGAGATATGGGCGGAAGCGTGATGGGCCGGTATCTTGAGATATCAAGGATGCGGGCCCTGGGAACGCGGGTGCGTATCGAAGGCCGATGCATGTCGGCATGCACGATGTACCTGGGGCTTGCTTCAACATGCGTCAGCCCCAAAGCCACTCTCGGGTTTCATGGACCAAGAAAACTTGGCCGGATGAATTCGATGGCAGATACGCCTGCTGTCAACCTGATGGCTGCCCACTATCCCCCCGCCATACGCTCATGGTTTCTGGAAAGCGGTCAGCATGTACCCGGCAATCGGGTTGTACTTGTTTCGGGACGTCAGCTGATCGAAATGGGCGTGCCGCAGTGTTGATACAAGTCAGTTCAAACCTATCAGAGTCCTGTGATGTGGACATGTAACCCGGTCTTCAGCGTACCTAAAACTCAGCCAGGGCTGGTGGACACCGCTTCTGCCACGACGTTCTCGTCGATCTGAGCGGAGGTGCCAGCGGCAATCGATGCGCCGATAGCCCGCGCCGCCTCCGCCGCAACCGCATCTTCAATGTCGGCGGAAATTTCCTGCTCAATCACCTCGGCAATCCCTTCGATAACGCCTTCCGGCAGATCGGCGGATTCGACAATTTCCTTCAGCGCGACGATCAGTTGGCCAAGCTGGAAATCGGTCACTTCGGCTGTTGCAGCGGTTCGGGCATTATTTACCGCCGCACTGGTGTTGCTCAGTCTCGACGTGCAATTCTCCCCGCCGCCGCTGCAACTTGCGCGCACGCCCGCAAGCAAGACGTCAAACTGCTGCGACGTCAAAGCGCCGAGCGCAGGCGTCGCAATCAGCGCGACGACCGAAAAAGCCGAAACAAACCGTTTCATCACTCAAAACCTCCAGTTTCCTTACTCTGACTATACAACCAGCCCCGACGACCAATATGCACCTTGAACGCACAACGCCCGGTCTCATTCACAATTGCAAACTCCGCGCTCGGCGCAGAATTCACGCGAAATAACACGCGGCAGTTAGATCCACTTAATTCCTCAGCTTGCGCAAGATACCCCATCTGCCATTTTTAACCTAAAGCTTTCCGTCAGCTGGCATGATTTTTCTGTTCTTAGAAAGATGCAAAGGCGGTATAAAGAGCGAACGGTAAGTTGGATGGTGTTATGGTTTGGGTAAAGCGGGGTCTGATTTGCAGCTCGCTTGTATGTCTTGCGGCCGCGATTTGGGTGTTTCCGGGCGAGTACAAGGCATTTCAATATAGCAGTAAGAAAGCCGTTAATTGGTACGTGGAAGCCGCGGTGATTTCGCCGCCGCGCTTGCGCTCCGTGGAAGGTCACTATGGAGTTTTGATTGCTTGTGACCGGACTATGATGGACTTTTCCGGTCAGTTGATGCCCCGGCAACGACGCGAAACCGTTTGGAACAAATGCCTTGCCACGGCAGATACTGTCCTTGAATACGCGCCGGATCTTGCGGCGGCGCATTTGGTTCGCGCGCAAGCCTTGGTCCGCCTGGGGAACGCGCCGGCTGGTATCGAAGCGCTTATCTCTGCAACACGGGTGGCGCCCGAGCTCACTTGGATCGCGCTGAGGCGTTTGGACATCGGTCTTTTGGTGGACGGGCGAACCTCAGCCGACGCGATAGCTTTGCTTACTGAGGACATCGGAAGGCTGCTTAAAAGCGAAGACGGGGCCATCGGATTGGCCCGCCGGTACCGGGGAAATCCGGACGCTCGCGCTTTTGTTGTAGAAACCGTCGAAGCATTGCCGAACGAGTCCCGGCGCGCCTTCGTGTCGGCGTTGCAGCGATTGGATGAGACCGATGGCGGGTGACTATCGAGAATTTCAGGACGACCGGTGCCGAAAAGCAACCAAAGTCGAAACTCCCGTTCTGAGAGGTCGCCACCCACGGCAATTCAGTCACCTGAACAACTGGACCGGAGGTATGGTGGCGGTGTCGGCGGTCGCTGCAGCGGTTCCGCTTGGGCTGAACCGACCAGTATTTTGGCTGGGCTTCGGCATCTTGGTCGCCGGTTGGGCGTTGGTCTACCTGAGCCTGGCGCAACGCTACCAGTTCGATCGCGCCTTGGCGGTTTCGCGACTTTCTGGCCTCTTCGCCTTGGCGGCCGCCGTCCCGGTTTGGGCTCTACTTCAAGCCTTACCGCTGGCAGAGATTGCTCCGGCCATCGGCCCGGAAGCTATCAGCATTCTGCCTTCGGCCAGCCTGATGGGTGCCATTCGGTTCACCATCTACATCCTCTTCTTCTTCCTGGTGATCGAGACGGCCGGCCGCACCGTTCGTGCCACGCGTATCGGCTGGTTTGTTTTTTGGGGCATCGTGGCCCACGCGGTTTGGGGTCTGCTCGCACTGAACGTATTGGGCGATATCCACTTCTGGGGAGAAAAATTGGCCTACAATGGATCGGCGACGGGCACGTTCATAAACAGAAACTCCTTCGCAACATTTCTCGGCATGGGCGGTTGCCTCGGCCTTGCGCTGATACTGGGCCGGGACACTGCACGCACACGCCCGGTGGCGGCGCACGCCTTTTCCGAACGAAAACTAGAAACCCTCGCAACATGGATAGGTCTTGTAACCATCTGGATCGCGCTTTTTGGGACGCAATCCCGTCTCGGTGTTGGCGCTGCCGCCATTGGCGCGGGCGTGTGTTTTGCTGCGTTTCGGATCAAGAACGGCGCCCCGGCATTGCGTGTGTTCGGGGGTGTTGCCTTCATAGGAATTGTCGCGCTGGTCGGGGCGGCTGTCCTGTTGGGGCAGGGACTAATAGGGCGTACTGTGTTTCTGGAAGGCAGCATTGAGGCTCGATTGAGTGCCTATCGTTATACGCTGGAACTGATCGCCGCCCGACCGTGGTTTGGCCATGGACTGGACGCGTTTCGACCGGCGTTCGAGACCGTTCATCGCCCGCCGCTGCCGGGCAAGTTCTACTGGGACCGGGCGCATTCGACGTACCTATCGCATTGGGTGGAACTTGGCATTGTCGTTGGTACGATACCTTTGATCATGGGCGGTGTAGTTGCGGGAAGGTTGATCAAAGAGCTTCGCCGCCGGGATTGCAATTTTTCTCTTTGCATCGCGGGTCTTGGCGCCTTGGCCACAGGCGCCGTCCACAGTCTTGCGGACTTCAGTCTCGAAATTCCGGCCAATGTGATTTTGCTTTTGACCATTCTGGGTCTTGGTTTGGCAAACCGATGCCGGGTTTCACCCGGTGTGGGCCGGGCCGGGCCATGAAGCGCTTCATATTCCATGTGCCGAACGTGCCGGCAACAGTCCCGTTTATGGCAGACACCAAAACCGTTCTGACCCCGGAGGACGAAAAAACACAATGCAGGTAAAGGATTTGCGGGAGACTGGCTCAAATCGGGCAATGCTGGTAGGCAGCACCAGTCTCTCGCACAACGCTAAGATGCCGGGTATGAACGATAACGAGATCGATTTTCGCGCTGTGGTAGGCGTTTTGCGGCGGCAGGCCAGATTGATCGGATTGACCGTGTTTCTGGTCATGGGCGCGGCCCTGATCTTTGCGATCAGCGCCAAGCCGCTTTACCGCGCCGAGGCTTTGATCCTTGTTGACCCGACCGAACGCAACCTTCTCAATCCGGCGCCCGAAACAAGCGTCAGCAGCTCGCACCTCAACGCGCGTGTAGAAAGCGAAGTCGAAATATTGCGCTCTCCAACAATTGCCTTGGCGGTGGTGGAAGAGGCTGGCCTGATTACGGATCCGGAATTTGGCCCAAGCCTATCGGTTTTGGATCAACTGCTCCAGGCTGTGGGCATCGATCGCAGCATTAACGCCAATGGCGACGAATTACTCAAGCAGGTGGTCGAAGGTTTCTTGGATGCACGCGACGTAGGCAGGCGCGGCCTGACGTTCATAATATCTGTCGCGGTCGAAACTGAAGATCCGGCGAGGTCCGCGCGTCTGGCCAACACATTGGCCCAAACCTACATTGCAAAGCAGGTCGCCGCAAAGGTAAGGAATTCGCTTGCCGCCCGTGATATCCTGCAGGGTCAGATTGCCACCGCCCAGCAGCATCTCGCCTCATCCGAAGGCGCGTTGGATAACTTCATTTTTGAAAACCTTCAGCGGCTTGAAACCGAAGCGCAAAGTGATGCGTTGTCGGCGTTACGGGCGCGGTACTTCACAGCCCAAGACAACCGCCGCGCCGATACCCAGCTTTCAAAGTTAGCGGAAGCGTCGCTCGCCGGCCGAGATTGGAGTGCCCTGTCTCGCCAGCTTCAGGACGAGGCGCTGGCCCAGTTGGAACAAGAACGCGCAACCCTGCAAAGGCGTCTTGGCCGGGTCGAACAGGGCACGCCGCTGGAGATAGACTTGCGCGCAGCTTTGGAAAAGGTCGAAAGCAATCTGGGTAACCAGGGCAACGTCCGCCTCGCCGCACTTCGGGATCGGGTGTCAGATCTGGACGACCAGATCACCCAGACCCGTGATGCAATCCGGACAGAGCTTTTGCGGTCGGAGCTCAGTTCTACGACACTGGCGGAGATTTTTGCAATTCAACAGTCTGCCGAATTGAGCCGCCGACAGGTGCAGACCCTTCTTTCACGGATGTCTGAGTTAGAGGCCCAGGCCGCCGTGCAGGTGGCGGACAGCCGTATCGTCTCCGAGGCGCTACCACCCCGACGGCCAAGTTTTCCCAACACGCCTCTCATTCTGGCATTAGCGCTGGTGGCGGGGGTGGGCGCCGGTACCGGTCTGGCGTTTGCAAATGAGTTTTACATCGGGGGCGTCAGTTCCGACACACAGCTCTCCAACATCCTTGGTGTTCCGGTGGGGTCAATTTTGCCGATCCAACGGATTGAAAAGAGCCAACTGACGCTTGCGGATGGGATCGTGGATAAGCCCATGTCAGGTTATGCCGAGGCATTTCGCCAATTGCGGGCCACGATTGACCAGAGAATGGCTAAAGAGTCGGAAATCGGAAAATCCCCGCCTGAAAAGAAACGCGGAACAATCATCTTGGTGACGTCTTCGGTTCCGTTAGAGGGGAAATCGACATCGGCTTTGTCCCTCGCCCGCACCTACGCTTTGTCGGGTGACCGGACGGTCCTGATAGACGCCGATCTTCGCAATCCCTCCGTGGCCCGCCAGTTGGGTGCAGCCCCTGAGAATGGCGTGTCGGAGTTCCTCAGCCTGAATTCGAAGACAAGGCAGGATCTGTCGTTCATCGCCGATGATCCGAAAACCGAGCTCAACGTGCTTCTTGGCGGTCAACCTAGTGAAATTGCGACTGATCAACTTTTGGCTTCTGACCCATTCCAAACGCTTCTGGACCAAATGAGTGAAAATGCGGATGTGGTGATTGTTGACAGCCCGCCTATCGTGCCCGTTGTCGATGCGCGCTACATAGTGCCCAAGGCAGATGTCGTGTTGATGATCGTGCGTTGCAATAGCACGAAGCAAAGCGATATGCGCCATTCGATGGAACAAATCAAAACGGCGGCGCGGGCGGACACCGAGATCTTCTCAGTGCTGAACTACAAAGACTTGGCCTTCGACCGGCACCGCTATTACGATTACTACGGGCAATAAGCTGGCCGGAGTCCCGGGGTCAGGCTAGGCGAAGGCGCCTTTGTCAGCCGGCCTTGTACTCGCTCCGAGCCGAAACGCGACGCCGCGCAAAGGCTTCGGTGTGGATAAATCCGGTTCCCAACTTACTGGCACGTGCGCAAGGGCAATGCCGCCAATTCCAACCGCCTCGAAAAACGCGACCGGCCCAGCACGCTTGAGCCGGTCGCAGTGTTTTCGCCGAACGGGGCTTTCAAAGCCTTTCTGACTTCCGCCGCCAAACGTCGGATCGCCAGCACGTCACACAATGATATCGTCCGCGAAGACGATGATCAGTTCGGGCGCCTGACCGCTGCTGTCGAACGAATGGGCGACCCGGCTTCCGGTCCCTTCAATCCGGAAACCCAGCGCGCCACCGCTGACACCATCGGCGCCAATGGCGTTCTCGATCAACTCCGAAATGTCAGGCGTGCGATAGATTTCCCCTTCGGTCCAGGCCTCCACGCCGTTCCATACAAAGTCGTCGGCGAGGTACGAACGGTCATCGGGTGTGTTCGCACCCGAGTAGGTCGCCGCGTTCTCGGTATCCTCGATTTCAATCGTGAACGAGGCTGCGCCCCCCTGTGTTTCGAAGCCTTCGAACTGAAGGTACGCATCTGTGATCACCGCGCCGTCGGGAATGTCGATCCCGTCGAAACGGATGCCGACATACTGCTGCGTGGTACCGTTGAGACCAAACTCCAGATCGGAGCTTCCCGCGCCTCCCAGTTCTTCGAAGTCATCCGAGGACGCGTCGACCGGGACCACAAGCGTGTCACCGCCGCCGCCCGAGCCGCCGTCGGCAGGCGTGAAGTCGAAATAGTCGACACGCGCATACTCTGATCCGCCCACCGTGCCGATCAGCGACAGAATGTCGTCACCGTCGATCACGACGTCCTCAAAAGTTACCTGACGGAAGTTCTGCGCATCGATCCCCGGTGTACTGCCAGCATCATCATCCAGCGTGATCGTCTGGTTCAGACTACCCGCCTGTATGGTCAGTTGCGCTTCACCGTCTGACTCGTCCACGTAGCTAATGGTCAGATCATAGGTGCCCGCAGTTACACCGGCAGCTGCCAGATCATACGTCGCCGTGCTGGACGTCCCCGACGGGCTGGTTGCCGGATTGAGACCAATGAGCGCGCCTTCGTCTGCGACCCCGAAGGATTGCACCTGATAGTTGCCGGTCACGCCGTCGAAGTCTTCGGCCTGGATACGTGCAGCAGTTCCGCCGCCTCCACCGGTCGGTGGATCGCCCTCGATGAACTCTGAGTTGGTCGCACCTCCACCAGGATTGCTGCCTTTGTAAAGCTCGAAGTAGTCGAGGTGGAAGCCCTGGCTGCGGCCCTCGATCTGGACCGTGTAGAGCCCGGCCTCGGTGACGTTAAGTTGCGCCTGGAAGTTCAGAGGCAAGCCATCCACGCTTCCGGTTTGGCCCCAGTTGCCGTTGTTGGGGCCTCCGAACACCTTGATGAAGCCGTTCGATTCCGGCTCAGGAGAATTCGCGCCGTTGCCGGTCAAGAACTCATCGATGTTGCCGTTGCCCGGATCCTCGGCGTGCTTGAAGTTCAGCCAAAGGTCATTCTGCTGGTCACCTGCCGCTAGACCATCGCGCGAGGCGATGATGCCGAAGTTGTAAACCCCCAGGGCATCCTCGGGGATGAAGATGGTGTATTCCAGACGATCGCCGCCGCCCTCAGCACCCTCAATGGCGGTCGAGGTTTCCGAGCCGAAGAGGTAGTAGCCATCGCCCTGGAACCCGGCCTGGTTGTCAGCGTCATCCGGAGCGGTAAGGTAACTCCACTTGCCACCCGGATCGTTTCCGCCACTACCGTTGGGATCCTCGATCTGGATTTTGAAGTAGGTGTTGTTCCCTGACCCCTCGATCTGGAAGTACCCGTCCGGCGTCGGTGTCACACCCGTGTCATCGACCGGTGTCTGCGTCGGGTTCGACAGGTAGATCGGCTGACTGACCGGGCCCGCCGGCACCAGGTCGCTGGCCCCGGTTCCATTGATAGCCGAGCCATCAGAAACCGGCACCACGACCGCCGCCGTTAACGCGATAGGTTGCACATCATCGCCGGTGAAGGACTCGCCGCTTTCGGTGTTGACGTAGTCAAACGCACCGGCGGGAACCTGAACCGTACCGCCCGCGCCGATGGTCACGTCCACTGTCTGAACGTCGAAGGCGTTGTTCACGGCAAAGTCCGAATGGTTCTGGTCAAGTCGGCTCTGAATGACTTCAGAGACGAGATCGGGAGAGCCACCCGCCGAAGCGTCGGTGGGCTGGAACCCCTTGTGAAGTGTAACGCGCACCACATCGCCCTGCGTTCCCGAAACGGTGATGACGGGGACGCTACCACCATATGTGCCAAGCTGCCCGGAGGAGAACGTGCCCGTTCCGGTGCTGACCGACAGGCTGGCCGTGCTGGCCGCCCGTCCCTGGACCGCTTCGCCGGCTGCCCCGGCCTGCGTCGTGTCGCTGCCCAGGTAACCGGTGGCCGTGGTCCCATCGGCAAACAGAACCGTGAACGACGATCCGACCAATTCCGACCCCGACTGGCCGCCTGTGTCAAAAGACGACGAGGTGACGTTGTTCGGGTTCAGCAGGCCAGAGCCGTAGCCCGCGATCGAGTTCGGATCGCCGTCGCCGGAGAACCCGACGGTTTCGCCACCGTCAAAGCCGCCTTCGGAGCCATCGAACCGGATCAGCAAGCCGCGATAGCCTCCGCTGATCGAACCCGTACCTTCGCCGGACGTGTCCGCCAGCGGCGTTGGGCCCGCGAAGAACAGGTTGTCATCGTTGTTGCCGCCGACACCGTCGGCCCCGACAAAGTAGGCGCCGGTGCCGTCGTCGCCATCGATTTCGAATGGCGCAGAGGCAGTGTCGCCGCCCGTCCCGTCATTGTCGAACACCTGGTCGCCAAACACCGCGTTCCGGATGTCGATGAAGACAGCCGCAACCTCTTTGTCGCCGGTGTTCGTCAGTTCGAGCGAATTGGCCCCGAAGTTGGACGCGTCCACGGTGTTGTTGTCATCCAGGATGGTCAGCACAACCGACCCGTTCGAGCCACCGTCGTTCGTGCTGTCGACCGCTTCGCCCTGAACGATGCCGTCAAAGTCACCATCATCCACGCCGAGAACCTCAAGCGCTTCCGCCGGATCGGATGGCGGGTTGATTCCGCCGCCACCGTTGATCGGATTAAGTCCGCCCTCGATGATCTCGATGCCGTTGACGATCGCATTCTGAACATTGTTGTTCAGGAACTCGATGTTCAGCGTGTCGCCGACAACGGCGACAACCGTCGAGATCATGCCGCCGCTGCCCGAGCCGAACGCGGCAATCGGACTGAAATCGTCAATTGCCAACGCGCCTTCCATCTGCACGTCAAAGATGCGGGCGGTGGGCGATTGTAGGCCAGCCGCGTCCGACGCCTCAGCGAAGTACAGCTTGACCGTGACCGTATCGCCCGCCGATATGCCGGGCAGATCACTGATCGGGATGTTGTACGAGAACGGCGCGTCATCCGACCGAGCCGTCGCAAAGATTGCATCCGGTACATCGATCAGGCCAGGCGTAGCCGGCGTCGCGTCCAGGTCGCCCCGGTTCTGCGGACCGTTATAGTAGGGGATCGGATTGATCGTTGTATCCCCCAGCCAGTTCGGACCATCGGCCACCGCGATCTCGTCACCGAATGCGTTAATGCGCAGCAGCGTATCGCCAGGTTCGGTGCCACCACCGCTTCCGACCGGGGGAACATCCGCGCTGGGGTCGAATTCAACGACCAGCGCGTCGGAAAGCTGGGTGACTTCTCCGTTTTCATCAACGACACCGACGCTGAAGTAGTTGAAGCCCAGATTGCCGTTCGCGTTGCTTTCCTGCGTTGTCGACCGAGTCATCGGAATGGAGCCGTTGAAGACACCGTTGGCGTCAAGTTGCACCTCGACGACATTCGCGACCTTCTGGGCGTTGTTGCCCTGAATGCCGTTCGGCGCAGTGGCCGGCGGATTCGGGCTGACGCTGTCGCCGTTGGAAACAAAGGCGGTGTCCAGGATATAGACGCGCGCCGTTCCGTTGGCGTTTTCGACGCCCGCATCGATGGTAATCGGAAGGTTCTCTTGATTGACCACGCGCGCGGCCGTTGTGCCATCGCCCAGTGTCAATGTCGGGGTGCCGAGGTCGGCCTGACCCGCCTTGACTAAGGCGCGCCCGGCAAGGCTTTCGTCCGGAGGCGTGATCGCAGTTGTTGCCGCCGACCCGTCGTCGAACTCCACCGTGACCGTGCCGCCAGCGATCTCGAAGCCGGCTACCGCACCGCCGATGGCACCAACGGTCGCTGTAAATGGGTCGATGTCGATCGAGAATGCCAACAGATCGCCGACGGCAAACGCCCCGGGCGCAAATTCCAGGATCAACTGGTTGTCGCCCTCGCCACCGGTCTGCGGATCGATGATCTCGTCGCCCATCGTTACCGTGATGTCACCGGCGGTCAGGCCCACGGTGGATGCCCCCAGATCGAACGGCTTGTTGGTCGCATCGCCGATCGGGCCACCTTCGGCAATCGTCTGTGTGTCGAAGCCGGTATCGGGGATCATCGTATCCGCAAGATCGATGATGACCTTGGTTATCGAGACGTCATTGGCCGACTGGTTGATGATCTGCATCGAGTTTTCGGCGAATGTGCTGGTGTTAACCACGCTCGTCGCACCCAGGTTCGCGGTGAACAGCGCTTCCCCATCGGTCGGGCCGGTGGGCTCTACCCCTTTCCGGACGATTTCGATCGCATTTATGATCGGGTTGTCGGCGCCGTTCGCCGCATCTTGGGCGAAGCGAATGTTCAATTCGCCCTCGTTGACCGTGACATCGTAGCTGATGACCCGCAGGTCACCGCCACCACCTGTAGCGGACGGATCGAAGTCGTTCAGAACACCGGGTGACGCACCCTCGACCTCAATGTCGAAGATCCTGCTACCAGCGGTCTGATTGCTGCTGAACAATTCAGCGACATAGAGCTTGACTTCAAAGTCGCCTGGTCCACCCAAGTCAGTGATCGGAATGTCATAAGAGAACGGCTCGTCGCTTGAACGCGCCGTGTCCAGGACGGTTCCCGGCACCTCAGTCGGGATCAGGCCGATATCGCCGCTATAGCCGTCGTCATCGCCGCGGTCCTGCGCCGCAACCGCACTTTCAAGGTTGAGATACGGGTTGTTCTCGTTCTCCGGCGTGCCCAAGTCGTCCTTGAGGTCGGCTTGCCAGTCCGGGCCGCCATCGGTCGCCGCGACAAGATCGCCGAAAGCATTGATCCTTAGCACGACGACATCCTCGGTGGCGCCGGAACCGTCCGTGACCGCCAAAGCTACGGGCGCGGTGGCCTCGACCACCTCAACGCCGATTTCCGGATCGTCCAACTCGACATTTACGTCCAGCTGAGCGTTGCCGACCGCATCCAGCACCGCGCCAGCGATAAGGTTCAGCGCGATGTCTCCGGTCACCTCATCCGTCACGATCTCGAACAAAGCGGCGTCATCGCCGGTCAGAGCCAGTGTAAACGTGCCCAACGCGTCGTCTGCGACTACTATGTCGGCGACTTTGGTCGCCAGCGTCGTGTCCGTGTCTTCGGCAATTTCGGTGATGACCGGTGTCACGGTCAAGGTCGGCGCCTCGTTCACATCCGCAATTGGCAGCGAGAATTCAGCGAATGCATCGACCAGCGGATCTCCGACTTCGACGTCATTGACCTGAACGGTCACATCGAAGGTCGGCTTGGTCTCAAAGTCCAGAAGCGTGCCCGCCTTGAGGAACAATTCCGTTCCAACGATCTCGAAGCTGTCGGCATCGACACCAGCCAGGCTCAGCTCATTCGTGCCGAGATCGTCATCGGTGACGGCGATGTCAGCGACTTTAGTCGCCGCCGTCGTATCGGTGTCTTCCGCCAGATCCAGCGCAACCGGCGTCACAATGACGGCAGTCGGCGCTTCGTTGACTTCCGGCAATTCCGCCGGGATCAGCGTGATATAGTCGATCCGTCCGAATTCCGAGCTGTTGGCCTGCACCTCCAGCGTCAGAACCGAAGTGTCGGTCAGACCGAAGGGCGTATCGAACTCAATCACCCGATAGTTGCCGGGCTGCGCGAAATCGCCCACTTCGGCACCTGGGGTCACCTGTTCGCCCGCCGTTCCGTCGAACACCCAAGTCCCAAGCTCAACCCCGTCGATGCTTGCGCTCGCCGAGCTGGCGCCATCGGTTTCATCGATGAACGTCACGGCCAGCTTGAAGCTGTTTCCGGCGTACGCAGATAGGTCGTGCGTCACGACGCCCAGATTGTTGCCATCGATGCGCAGAATCTGCTGGTTTGATGCACCTGAGAGGTTGTTGATTTCGTAGTTCTGTGCCGTCGGTACGCCCGAGAAGTCTTCGGCTTCGATCTGGACCGGGTCGTCCGGCACCGCGAACTCGTCCACATCGATGGTGATCGCCGGAGCCGACACGGATTCCCCGGCATCATCCGTTGCAGTGATGATGATCGACAGGTCGGTTTGGCTGTCCGGCGTACCCGACAGTTCGCCTGTGACCGGATCTATGCTCAACCACGTTGGCAGTGCACTGCCGTCCTCCAGGGTTGCGGTGAACTCCAGCGTGTCGCCTAGTGGCGTATCCAGATCGGAGAATGCGTCGACAGGCAGCACATAGCTGAACGGAGTGCCTAATGTCGCTGCTTGATCTTCCAGCGGCGTGCCAAGGGTCGGCGCGTCGTTGACATTGTTGACTGTGACGAGGACCTCAACGGTTCCCATCCCGCCCAGTGGGTCGGTGGCGATAATCGTCACCGGGACATCCGTCGCGACGTCGGTCGCGGTCGGCGTACCTGAAAGCGTTCCGTCACCGTTGATGGAAAGCCAGTCGGGCGCGCCTTCACCCAGCGAGTAAGCGACCTGACCGCCTTCGGGGTCAACGAATGTGACAGATTCCTCGACAACCCCGTCCTGATCGACCGCAATCGGATCGACCGGGAATTCGAGTACTGGCACAAGATTGTCGGGGATTTCCACAGTGATCGTGAAGTCCGACGTCGCCAGGATACCCGCGTTGTTTGTGGTATCCTCGGCGGAAACCGTGACATCGAACGTGCCGGCCTCCGTGGGTGTGCCGGTCAGCGCACCGGTTGCCGGGTCGATGCCCAACCATGCGGGACCGTTCACGATATCATAGGTCAGAGCATCCTCTTCGGGATCGCTGAACCCGGTGCTGACGTTGGTGGTGATGGCCACCAGACCTTCCAGCATTACGTCGGGCACACCGACAGACGTCTCGCTTGGCGCAAAGTTGGTACCACTGTCGACGGGGATAAGCTCGATGTAATCGACACGCACATATTCGCCCGCATCGGCATCGCCAAAGAGCTTCAGTTCGTCGCCATCGGCTATTACGACCGAATTATCGAGCGTTTTGACGCGGAAGCTTGCCGACGACACCCCGGCAGAGCTGGTCTCGTCATCGTCCAGAACGAATGTCTGGATTTCGGTTTCCGTGCTGCCTGACAACAGCGACAGGCCAAGCGTGCTTTCGCCGTCCGACTCGTCCCAATGTCCAATGCGAACGAAGTATTCGCCCGGCGGAACATCGGTCAGCGCGTAGGTCGCCTCCCCGGTGCCGTTAAGCAGCAACTGGATGCGTTCCGTCGCGCTCGGCTGGATGAAGAAGCCGCCAGGCGCAAATGTGCCGTCCTCGGCCTCGATGCGGATTGGTTCGCTTCCGCTGCCCGAGACGTTGAACAGGAAGGTATCGCTGGCTTCGGCGCCGTCACCATCCGCAGCAGTCACTGTAACCTGGAAGGACCCGCCGCCGCCTGTTGGAGTGCCGGAGAATACACCAGTGTCCTCGTCGAACAGGATCCCATCGGGCAGTGTGCCCGAGACAGAGAAGGTAAGATCGTCGCCATCGCCATCGGTGAAGGCCGCACTGGCGTCAAAGTTAACCGCCTCGTCAGCAGCAACGAATTGATCGGCAATTGGCGACACCAATTCCGGCGCCTGATTCACATCGTTCACCGTAAGAGTGAAGATCACCGGATCGCTGTCTGCCGCGCCGTCGTTGGCAACGACCGTGATCTGGTACGTGCCGGGCGTGGTGGGCGCGCCGTCGAACACACCATCGATGAATGTGACGCCATCCGGCAGCACCCCGCCAGGCAGATCGCTGGTGGCCGTGAAGGTGAGCGGATCTTCCTCGTCGTCAGCAAAGAGCGCAGATACATTCAGATCGAAATCGGCGTTTTCGTCGATCATCTGATCTTCGATCCCGAAAGGCGCATAGGGCGCAGTGTTGTCGGGATCCGCGATGTCGCCTTCGGCGATGAATTCGAAGTAGTCCACGCGGGCGAATTCTCCGCCGCCCGCGGTGCCGCTCAGCACTAGGGTACCGTTCGGGCCAACCTCCACATTTTCGAAGACTTTCGTCCGGAAGCTTTGGGGCTGGGCCGCATTGCCGCCGCTGGTGTCATCCAGCGCGAATGACGTGTCGAAGTTCGGAGCATCGCTGGAAGTCACCGATAGCGACAGGTTCGAAACACCATCGTTTTCGTCAAAGTATGCGATAAGCAGCGAATAAGTGCCGGGCGGAATGACGCCTTCCAAATTGTAGGTCGCTGAACCCGTTCCCAGGAACGGCAGGAATGCCACGCCGCCGTCCGAAGCGCTTTGCGGCTGCTTGTCGTAAACCACACTGCTGTCGAAGTCTTCCGCCTGGATGCGGTACACCTCGGGTGGGGCGGCCGTGGCCGTTAGAATGCCGCCCGCCAGTTCCGGGATCAGGTCGTCTTCGGCAAATGTAACCAGGATCTGGTCGCTGGTGTCATCCGTATCGCCGTCCAAGTCGATCAGAACGTTGGTCGATCCTTCGGTGACCTCGACGATGACAGCGTTCTCTCCGTCCTCGATGATGACCTGGTCGTCATCGCCCATCTCGCTGATGACCGTGCCGTCCAGTTCTTCGCCCGTACCGGTGACCGTGTCGCTGCCGCCATCTTCCTGCAGGTCGATGTCGTCCTGACCCGTGCCCACCTTAAAGGTGTTATCCTCAGCGTTTCCGACAATGTTAGTGTCCTGCGTGGTGCCCGAAGTATCGATAGACTGCACGCCGTCGGAGAGTTCGTAGGGCTCTTCGTCGTCGCCCACGATAATGTCCTCGTCGACAACGATTTCCAGCGTCTCTTCGTCGTCCTCGATCACGCGACCGTTGGCGGTCGATGCAGTGGCATCAAGTTTGAAGCCGGTGGTATCGACCGATACGATTGCCACACTGGTGATGTCGGCATTCACTTCGTCGTCGTTTGCAACATCCACGCTCAGCGCAGCGGCTCCGGTCTCATCGAAGCTGACCGTGGTCGTCACGTCGTCGCCGCCATCCACGTTATATGTAACGGAGACATCTCCGGCCGTGGCCGGCACCGACACCAACGGGAACAACAGCGTGACCGTGCCAGTATCGCCCGTCTCGATCTTGGTCGGGGCGTCGGCGATCTGAACCAGCGCCGCTTCGGTCACCGTGACGGTGGCAGAGCCGGTTGCGGCGTTGCCCGCAGGGTCTTCGACTGTGTAGTCGAAGGTGACGTCGCCCACGAAGCCGTTGGTCGGCGATACCGTGACAGTGCCGTCCGGGTTCAACACCACCGTCGCATCGGGCGTGGAGCTTGCACCGACCGCGGTGACCTCCAGAAGCGCTGGATCGGTGTCGGCGTCGGTATCGTTGAGCGCCGGATCGAAGGTGATCGGCGTGTCCTCGAACGTGACTTCGGTATCCGCGGCAGCCGTGGGCGCCGCGTCGTCTTCCGTCACCGTGCCATCCGCCGGTGCCGTGTCGACCAGAAGGAAGCTATTGCTTACCCCCGTCAGCGCCACGGTCGCGATGTCGTCCCCGTTGGCAAGGTCGTCATTGGCAACCTCGACCGGCAGCGTTGCTGCCCCGTCCACAAAGGTCACGCCTACGGCTGTCGCCGGCACCCCGCCAACCGTGTAGTCGATATCGACCGTGCCGGAGAACCCTGGCGCGCTCAGCCCGAAATCCAGCGTCGTGGTGTCGGCATCGCCCGCTTCCACCACCGGTGCGGCAGGGGCAGATAGCGTGAGCGGTGCCTCATCGAGCGCACGGATCGTCAGGAAATCGTACTCGGCAGTGATGTTGTTGGCCGCGCCACCGCCGGCCCACTCCGTAACGAATATGCCGTATGCCAGACCGCCATCGCCGCCGGTCAGCGGGTTGTTTCCATCCATGGCCGCCAGCAGGCTGCTATTGGCTAGAATATCGATGGGCGGTGTTGTGAAGCTTGTCAGAAGCGTGTCGTCTGCTGCCGCGAAGAAATCGACCTGCCCCGTGATCTGCCCGTTCGCGCCGACGGAGCGGTCCACGATAAGGCGGAATTCGTAGTCCCCGACAAGACTCAGATCTACGACCGGTCCACCGGTACCATTCACCGGATAGTTGTTTTCACCACCGACGAGCGAGGCGTTGTGCGCAAGCTGAACCCGCTGCGCGTTCGTCCCTGCGTCTCCGATGATCAGCTTGACGAAGTCATCAACGCCGCCGGCACCCAGTGTAATTCCAAACTGCTCAAAGCCACCCGTTGAGGTTGCCGCGGCAAGGAAATCAGCGCTGCTGGCTCGTGCCACCACTTCGAACGTCGTCAGCGATGATACGTCGACTGCGGACTGGTAGCCATCCGCCAGCGTGTTGTTGTCTCCGGTACCCGACGCGGGAAACGCATCGAGATCGCGCGCGACGACGCTCAGCTTGCCTTCAGAGATTTCCACTCCGGGCGCACCGCTGGTCCGGTCGCCGTAAGGATCCTCTCGCGAGTCGCCCGGATAGTCGAAGGCGGGATTGACCAGGATGCCGGTGAAGCCGCCGTCGGCGTCGAAGGGATCCGTGGTATCGGTGTTGAAGTCCTGCGTGAATTCGCCGCCAACACCCAGCACACGGCCGGCGCCGTTCGTCGCGTCATAGGCGAACGGATCATCCTCGTTCAGCGTGCCGTCTCCGTCGATATCGGCCGGATCAACAAACTCGTCGTCCAGAATAGTCACCGTCGCCGCGCTGCCATCGTTCTGCACGGGCGCACCCGACGGCACTGAGGCATCAGTGATCGTCACGTCGAAGGTAAGGTTGCCCAAGACGGACTCGTCCCCGTTATCGATCAAAGCAACCGGGACAATGGCCTCGGTCTCACCCACACCGAAGACGACCGTCAGGCTGGCGGGCACCGTATAGTCGGTGCCTGCGACGGCGGTACCATCGGTCAGATCGAAGGTGACCGTCAGTTCCTCATCCGTCGGACCCGCGCGCATGAACACGATGTCCGCCGTGCCGCCATCCTCGGCCGCCGCGACATCGGCAACCGACACCGACGGGTTCGCCGGATCCAGGGCTTCGACCGCCTCGCGGATGACAATACCGCTCACCTTGGCGCGGTCCATCAGACCGTCGAACGTCAGGTCAATGGCTCCGTTCGGACCCGGCGAGATCGCATCGGTCAGTTCCACCACGATGGGTGTGTTGAAGTCGCCGGTCTCTGCAATGATGTCGTAGCTTGCCAGAACCGGCGCAACGCCGTCCTCCACGTAGACATCGAAGAGGCGGCTACCGGCCGTGGATGCAAAGATCTCTGCAAGATACAGGTCGACGAAATACTGTTTGGTGGGATCCGGAACCGGAGCGGAGAACGTGAAGTCGCCGTCAGTGTTCCCGTTGATTTCGGTTGCGAAGACCGTTTCGGCAAATACGGGTTGCAGACCGTTGCCGGCGGCGTTGTCTGTGAACTGAGAACCGCCGGAAAACGGCGCGCCGCTCGTGCCGCTAGTGGCGGCGGCAAAGTCGATACCATCCTGGCTAAGTGCCGGACCGCCGGCGTTATAGGCCAAAACGATGTCGCCGCGAACCAGGTTGCTACCATCGTCTTCCGTTATTGTGGAAACACTGCCGTCGCCGGCCGAAGACACCACGACCGCCAGAACACCCGCCTCATCGGTGCCGGACACCAGTTGGACAAGGGTGATCAGATCGTCGCCGTCATCGACATTGTCATTGGGCACATCTAGGGAAAGCCGTCCCACACCATCGACGAATGACACCGTCTGGCTGAGCCCGGTATCGGTCAGCAGGTCGAAGACGACTGTGATGTCGCCGTTGAAGTTGTCCGACGCGGTCATGTCGAACCCGACTTCGGTCGTGCCGAAGTCCCCGTTTTCCAAGACGGATTCCGCCCCTGTCACTGAAATCGTTACTTCGGCGGCGGGCACCTCCGTGACCAGCCGCAGCGTGGCGGTAGAGATATCGCCGCCCTGGTTCAGCCACAGCGTGTATTGGCCGGCCGGCAGCGGCGGCGTAAAGCCCGACCCGTCACCGAACGTGGTTCCCTGCTCGCTGCCCTTGCCAAGCGCTTCCGCTGTCAGAAGGTTACCGTCGTTGAACGTCGCTTCGTTCTCGATATCGCCGGTGTTGTAGATATGGCCGCCCAGCAGATCGCCAGCGTTCTCAAACGTCACCGGATCAGCTGTCACCTGCGCGCCAGCCTGAAGGCCGATAAAGGCCTGCGGTGTGCCGCCTTCATCCGTCTGCCAGTCTTCAAGAATGATGCCGGTCAGCACCTGGCCATCGGCCACGGTGAAGGTGATGTAGTCGCGCTCGCGGCCGCCGGGCGCACTGTCGCCCTGCTGGCTGGCTACGATGACCGTATCGCCCTCGGTCAGCGTGCCAAGGTCGGTCGGTGCCAGCCCATCGTCCGAGAAATCGCCCAGGGCGGCGGCAACGCCATCGACGCTGTCCACGGGGCCGTCATTGGCTGAAATGGTTGTTGCGACCGATCCGCTTTCGCCCGATGTGATGCCGATGCCGGATAGGGTAACATCAAAACCTTCGTCAAGCTCGGGCAGCGTGTCGTCGGCTATGTCTACTGTAAAGCTCTGCGACAACGCCCCGCCGGGCTCGAAGGTGAGGGTGATTTGCGTCCCGCCACCTGTGGCTTCTGCATCACCCGGTGCATCGGCCGTCCCGGACACAACGTCCACCGTGACGACAGTGGTTTCCGACGGATCCGCGCTCAGCGTTACCGTGTAGTCCGCGACGGTGGCATCCTCGGCGACCAGCGCATCACCGGTGATCGACGCCGTGACCGCCCCGTCGGGCACGCGCACGACAAAGGCGCTGATCTTGGCGTTGTCCACGCCGTCACCACCGACCGTGTCGAAGGCGATAGTCAGGACACCGTCGTCGACCACGGCTTCGAAGGACTTGACAATCTTGGTCGCGGGCGCGCCCACGCCGTTACCCAGAATACCGTCGGCATCGTCGAACAGGTCATAGTCATCGAGGACAGTAACGCCCTCGATCGCGGCATCAAAGATCCGCGACCCGACACCACCCGTAGCACCACCTCCAGGAAGCCCCTGAAATGTCTCGGCAAAATAGAGATCGACAATGTAGGTACCGTTCGCCAAAGGCACATCGTACTGGAAGTCGTTGCCCCAGCGTTCCGAAGTAAAGACATCGTCCGGCAGTGGCAGTCCGGCGAAGGGCGTATCGTCGGCGCCATTGTTGTTGCCGTTGTTTCCGCTGCCGGTTGTCGTATTAGAAAAGTCCACCGTGGGATGTGGCGAGCCCGTGGTGTCGGCCTCGAAGGTTACGCCCGGCAGACCATAGGCGGCCCCATCCACCGCCGCGCCCCCGGCATTGACGGCCAGGACGATATCGCCCGGCTGCGCCGGTTCGGCAAAGGTGAAATCGGAACTTGCAGCATCGGCCGGATTGGCGGACGCGTCGAAGAAGGTCCCGGCGGCAATGGCCACCGAGAACGTCCCGGTGGGCCAGGCGCCGGTGTCGCCCGGCGGGTCAATCGAGTAGACAAGCGTTGCTGTCATCTGATCCGGTGACAATGTCACGACCGGCGCACTGACCGCGGCGGGCGTGATCCCGGTAAACTGCAACTCTGAACCGTCGAGACCGCTGAAGGTCGCCACGTTGAAGGCGGTTTCGTCCGTGAGCGTTACCGTAACGTCTCGGGGGCTGTCCTGGTCCGACAGACTGTCTTCGACAACAATCGACTGAACCACAGGGGCCGTCGTGTCCTCGACCGGCGCGATCGGCCCGATCTGGGTGATCTCGATAGCGTTGATCTTGGGGTTCTGCACGCCGCTGGCCGCGCTGTGCTGCCAGGCAAGGCTCAGTGTGTCGTCGGTCGCCGTGTAGGTGAATTCGCGTTTGGTGACGACGCCCAGATAGGGCTGCTTTTCGGCTTGCGAGCCGTTTGAAAAGCTCGGGATAGGCGCCGTGGGACCATCGACGAAGTCAGTTGCGTCCCGCAGCGGATGGATATCGTTGAATTCGTCCGGGACAGTGCCCTCGACGGCCACATCGAAGACGCGTGGCGCTGCCGTAAAAATATTGTTCCAGTTTTCAACGTAGTAGAGCGTAATCTTGTAGGTCGTGCCCGCCTCAACGTCAAAGTTGTAGGTCAGTTCTGCGCCGCCCGGCGTGTTTTCCGAACGCTCGTTGACGAACAACTCCCACGGAACCAGGGCAGGATCGACGTCTGCCATGTAGTCGATTTCCGACTCTTCGTTGGTCATTCCGTTGGTGAAGGTCGACCCCTGGGTGTCGGTGATCGTGACCGGACCGTCGCCGCCAAAGAATCCCGCATCGCTCTGCCAGTCCGGGCCATCGTCACCGGCGGCGACCGTGTCACCGCCGGCGTTCACGCGGTAGAGAACGTTTTCGATGTCAGCGCGAGTGATCTCCAGTCCATCGTCGGTCTGGGCAAAGGCGAATTGCTCGGGCCCCAGTGCAGGATCGAAGCTTTCGTAATCCGGCCCCGAGAATGTGATAGTAGTGCCGTTGACGTTCACGATCGCGCTGCCGGCGGTGTAGATCACATTGGCCGCGTCGACCAAGGTTGCATCCTCGATGAACACCCTGTCTCCGGCCGCGAAATCGGTGATTTCGTCGCCGTCAAGCGATGTCTTGGTGCCAAAAACGCGGTCCTCGCCGTCTCCAGTGGTGACCACGTTGGCGCCGTCGCCCACGGTGATGTCGTTGCCGTCATCAGTGCCGACGAGGTTCCAGTCGCTTGCCGACGCCGATCCATCGAAGTTCTCGACCGTCGGATCGAGTTCGATATCCGCGGTTGATCCATCGTAAAGGATCGTGTCGTCCCCGGCCGTGCCCGCGGCTTCCGCCTCGGCCTCGTTGCTGGCGGCAATTTCATTGCCGATCCCTTCGACGCGGATGATGTCAAAGTCGACGGCTGTAAATGAAACACCGTCATCCTTCTCGGCCACAATGCCGACCGCGGCACCGGATTCCAGCGTCGTATCGCCGTCGGAAATCGTGTGCGTGCCGTCCAAGACGTCCCTCAGAACGCCCACGGGAAGCTGCGCGTTCGTCAGGGAAACCGCGGTGAAATCCGTCTCGCCATTGACCTTGAAGTTGGCGGCGATGTCGTAGGTATCGCCGATGTTTGAAATCTCAAGCTGCAGCGTCACCTTCTTCTGATTGGACGCCGCACCACCTGTTGTCAGCGCCGTGATGAAGGCCGCGTCTGTCGAAGTGCCCAGAATCTGATAGCTGTCGCCGGTCTCAAGTCCGACCTCCAGCCCAAGCTGTCCGCCGCCGATATCGCCGAACACGAACCGCACGAAGTTCGACTGCGTGCCGTCGCCAAAGGTCACGCCGCTGATGCGGCCGCCGCCGGGCTGGTCTGCCCACCAGTTGAAAATCTCGGCCTCGGCCACCAGCCGCTCGACATCATCGGCGATCTTGACGCCCGTGTGCAGCCCGTCACGCAGGGTGTTGGCGTTGCCCACGGCGGTGCCGTCCGCAACTTCCTTGATCTGCAGGATCGGGGCGTTGCCGCCCGGGATGATATTGCCACCGTTGTCGAAGAGCCCGTCTTCCTGATCGGCAACTGGGAAGCCGTCGGCCGCCGACTTGGCATCACGGTTGGGGGTTGGATCGACGCCACCATCCAGCGCCGCGCCCATAAGCCCGGTGTCACCAATTGTGCCGGAAAACTCCGGCACCGCCGCGAGGTCCACCTGGCTGAAGTTCAGGACGTATTTCTCGCCCGCCGCCAGATCGACACCGTTGTCGGGATCGAACTCGAACGGATCGTTGAAGTGATCGACACCGTCAAGGTCGTTGTCCGTTGGGTCCGAAGGTTCCTGACCCGCATAATTATTCACGCCCAGCAGGGCGTTATCGGTTGCGTTGCCAGGCTGGAACACCTCGATGACCGGCCCGTTTTCCTTATAGATGGCCGCCCAGACCGAGCCCTGGAAGGCCACGTCGCCGCCATGCGGGATAAGATCGTCACCGATCGACGCCACCCCCAGCGGCGCACCACCCGAATCCAGAAACTGCCGGTCGGCTGCAATCGTGCGCGGGGTGGATCCCGCGCCGCCATTGCCCTGCGTGGTCGTGGTCGTCTGCACGACGCCATCCGTATCGCGGCCGATGATATAGTACTGGCCCTGGTTCAGGCTGGCAGCGATAAGCGCGCCCTGCATGCCGGTCTGTCCGGCGTCGTCGAATATCGACGAGGTGTATTCGGTCAGTCCATTGACCGACCCTTTGCCGGTATCGATCGCACCATCGGTAAAGCCGGCCTCGAGATAGTTGCCCTCGACCGAATTGACCGCATGCACAATCTCATCGATGTCCGAAGGCAATCCGACCGGCCCACCTGCATCGGGCACCAGCGAATAGACGCCCGCCGTCGTCGGACGTCCGGTCGGATCCGAACCGCCGAATCCGGGCGCGAACGTCTCGGAATAAAGGACGCCGGGCTCAACAGCGACCACGGTCGAATTGATAAATTCGTCGGTATAGCCGATCGTCTGGAACCACGCGACAACCTCTAGAAAGTCGCTGGTCTCGCCGCCACTGCCATCGTCCTTGGCGACATTCGACACCATCAGCTTTGCGTTGCCGACACCGCTGTCGGGCGAATAGAGAATACCGGCCCGTGCGCCTTCCGCCCGCGTCGGGTTCGGATGGCCGCCATAGACCAGGGTCAGGGGCGTGTCGAAATCCGGATGATCCCATTGATAGGTCTGCACGCCGCCCTCGCCGGCCGATAGCGAGCGGCCATTGAGGTCGTCCGACCGGGTCACCTCGTGCAACTGGTCCCAGTTCTGCGGGTTGAAGTTGCCGGCGACTTCGTTGTTGTCCTCGACGAACAGGTTGGTCGCGATATAGCCGGTCGGCGTGCCGGATTCGGCCTCGACCGAGTTGACGTCGCCGTCCTCGTCTTCGCCTGCCGGGCGGCCGCCCCAGTTGTTGTTGGCGCCATTGTCATAGGTGAACACGCGACCATCGTCCGTGACTTCGACATCGTAGGCGTTCCGGTAGCCGGCCGAATAAATCTGCACCGGGCTGTCGGCGGTCAGCTTTGCGCTATTGACACCGTCGTTGCCGCCGAACGGATCGCTGCTGTCCGGATCACCTGCGCGCGTGGGATCGTTCAGGGTGGGCAGGTCGTAGACGTAGACGCGGCCGTCATCGACCTTGAGACCGTCGGCAGCCTCGATCGCCTTTATCTCCAGCAGATCGACCTCAAGAATTGCCGCCGAATAGGGTTGTTCCTGCTGGCCGGCAAAGTTGTTCGAAGGCGCACCCGTATTGGCGTTGCCGCCATTTGCAACGATCAGCCGTTCGCCGATCAGTTGTCCGGTGATTTCATCGAATTCCTGAATGACCTCCAGGCCGTTTGTCGCGTGGTTCTCTTCCGACCGTGCAAGGCCACGGACGATGTCCACCGCCTCCCAGCCGGTCTCGGTCTGGACCAGCCGCGTGATAACGCCGGAATTCGTATCAATATTTGCATCGTTGCCGCTACTTCCAGCTCCGATGCGGTTGTCCGACGAAGTCACATACATGACGACCGCGGGTTCACCGCCGATCATCACCGGATTTCCGTCGCTGTCGTATTGCGGCGTGACATCGATGCCGGTGACCTGGCGGACGCTGCCGCCGGCATTGCTGCCATCGTCGTTATGGTTTGGAATGCTTTTGACGAGGGTGACCGTTTCGGAGTCGGTCACATAGAACGAATTGGTCGGATCCCCGTCGCCCGGGTCTTTGTCTCCAAACTCGACGGTCAGGATTTTTATGTCGCCGTCTTGCTCGGTGACATACAGCCGACCATCGGCGCCCCACACTAGAGCCGTCGGCGATCCAATGTTAATACCATTTAGATCAAGTTCGCTCGCACTAAAGTCATTGGTAACAGGCATGCGTAATCCCCCACAGCTTACGACCCAAAACTGGCAACACAGGAATGCACAAGCTGTGTAAGGTTACGCTACTATACCCACACCAAACACTCGGCTGTAATTATCCGATTGCCCCCCAAAACTGCGATTAGTGTTTGTCTGCTATTTTCGGAAAATCAACACCTTTTGGAAAATTTTCATATTCGACCACTCGAAACTGGGCGCGTTAACGCGGTCTTGGGTCGTCCAGTAACTGCTTAGTACCACGCCGCGAAATCCGTAAAGTATTGAAATATGTTATTAAAATTTGATCGAACTGAGTCGCTGTGCGCTTCCGACCATCTTTTGTTCAAAAGCAGACCTTGCGCTGTTGCGTGCCAAAAATTGTATCACTTGACGGGAGTCGATCGCGGCCCAGTGACCGATAAAGTAAATGATCGATATCAGAATCAGTACATCCAAAAGGTGATTTTCTGCGGAACTTTGAAATAGTACGTAGCCAATTGAATTCACCAATGCGTATTCTTAAACTAATCAGTTACACCACAATAGGTTGAGTAATGGTGTAGATTAGTTTCGGAATAAGTTATGTCCGTCTGGCGGAATTCTGCGCGAAAGGCGTGTGACCCGGCCCGCAAAGGATGGGCCATTTCTTCGTAGGGTGCTGTCAGACGAATGCGAACTCGTCCTAGCTAGAACAGCGACGCTGTCCAACATGCCGCGCCGAGACCACGCCACTCGTTGAGAGCAGCGGCACGGGTCTCTTTAAAGCTGTCTCGTTTTGTCTGGGATCGTTCTTGGTTGAAGTGCTTGTGGACAGAGGAGTGCACGGCGGCGAATTTCTGCAAACTTCGCATACGCCGGAAACTTGCATGGCGCGTTCTCGTCGTTGGAACGGCAAGTGCGAACTCTCAACGCGGTTGTTGAGCCACCTGCCCATCTTCTGTTTGTCAGTGGCGCAGAGTTCCCGAAGCGCAGCTCGATACGACGGAAGACGATCTGTGACGATCTATTCAACGCAACTGTGGCGCTTCATCAATTTCCTGAGGAATTTCAGTGCTGCAGCTTTGTTTCGGCACTTGGTTACAACTGCTTCTAGAACTTCACCTTCGTGATCGACCGCACGCCACAGATAGTGTCTCTTGCCATTCACCTTCACAAAAACCTCGTCCACATGCCACTTCCATTTCGAGAATGCCCGCAGCTGCTGGACTCGCTTGCGCCTAATCTCCGCGGCGAACATCGGACCAAACCTGTTCCACCAATAGCTGACGGTCTCGTGGCTAACGTCGATGCCGCGTTCATTGAGCAGATCTTCCACATTTCGCAGCGACAACCGGAAGCGAATGCACAGCATCACCGCAAGACGGATGATCTCAGGGCTAGTCTTGAAGTACTTAAAGGAGGCGAGCTTGGTCATGCCCAAAGGGTACGAAACCGCCCTGCCCCGCTCGAGCGAAGTTCTTCTGACAAGACCACCCGATGATCTATGTCAGTGACGAATTCGAGACACAGACTGGTTACGCGCGGGAAGAAGCAATCGGGCACAATTGTCGCTTCCTACATGGGCCTGGAACCAACCCACACGCCATTGAAGCCATCCGTCAAGGGTTGAAGGCAGACACTCGTTTCACGATCGACATTCTGAACTACCGCAAAGACGGTACAGCTTTTGTGAACAGACTACGCATCCGGCCAATCTACGACCCGTCTGGTGGGCTTATATTCTTTGCTGGGGCACAGAGCCCAGTTTAGGCACTCGCCAAACGAACAA
Organism: Pseudomonadota bacterium; assembly: GCA_039026235.1. GTDB lineage: Bacteria > Pseudomonadota > Alphaproteobacteria > Rhodobacterales > Rhodobacteraceae > JBCCMQ01. The sequence goes on along the minus strand of JBCCMQ010000023.1, from coordinate 5,963 downwards.
TGACCACGCCAGCTGCCCCGATGTGCGCCAGCGTAATCAGCACAGACAGACCGTGGAGGGCCTTGAAGCGGCCCTTTCTCTTCGCGTCGGTCGCCGCGTTTATCGCGGGCATAAGGACTTGCCTTGCATACACGGTGGTCAGTGCGATGACCGCGAGCAGGCTTGTAGAGATCCAATCATTGGAAAAAGCGACTACGGCAGCCGCAGCCGCTGAAGTACCCAATACAAACAAGTAGAAATGCGGGAAGGCCCTTCGAATGAGGGGTCCGGCTGTTTCGGCAGGCAATGCGTTAAACACAAATGCTGCGAACCCGAAAGAGTATAGGACCATGCCTCCGAACAGGAGGGCTGTGGTCAGAAGCGCAACCTCAGTCATTTCGCACCTTCCGGTTTTGTCGCGAGCCCCATGTAGATGACAGATTTGAAGGGTAGCGGCCAAAATACAAAGTCACCTTTTCGATTGATGCCGCGCGGGCCGAGGCCGGTCTGAGGCCCAGCAACAAGACCGGCATTCGTGAGTTCGCGCACCAGCGCCTTCGGCTTGATGAAGAGTTCGGGATTATGTGTACCCCCTTGGAAGAAGGCCGAGGATATTTTCAGCGACCGTGATGGTTGCAAGCCGAGACACAGGGTTTTGGTTGATCGTGTCGTAGAGAAACATCCCGCCAGGCCGCAAGACGCGAGCAACCTCCGCGGCCACCTTCGTCAGATCACTGACATGCTCTAAAACATCGACGCAAACGACCGCATCGAAGGCTGAGTCTTCATAGGGAAGCACCTCACCAACGCCAACATCGTATCGGATATTCTGACCGACAAGGGTTGCCCTGCTCCTCGCAGCCTCGACGGCATCCGCAGCTGGGTCGATGCCTGTCACTCGGGCTCTCTTGCTGGCCAATGCTTCGGCCATGAAGCCGCCAGCGCATCCGAGATCGAGAACGTCTTTGTCCGCCCAATCAATGTGGCGGTCGAACCAAGCAAGGCGGCCTGGAACGAGGTTTTTAAGAGTACGGATCCAGCGCACCTCATCTGACCACCATTGATTGGCGACACGGTCATATATTGACAGATCATTACGAGGAATACTGGTCATCCTTTCTTGATCCTTTCAGGTACGGCACGGCGTAAGGAACCTCGCTCTGATACGCGCGAAACCTCGCTCCATATCTTTTTTCGAACCGGTTTTCCTTGAGCTTTGGCGCGAGGAGGCAATAGACCGTCAATGTCACCGCCAGAGCCAACTGATCAGGCGTCCATACAGGGACGGTCCATAGTGTCAGGGCGAAAGAGACGTAGATCGGTTGCCGGATAATCCGGAATAGGCCCGTTGTGGGCATTCCGGGGAAGACAGGCTTCTTGTCTTGGGCCAGCGACATCCAGCCAAGTGCACCTGATTGAACCTCTGCCCCCGCGTCGTAGCTTGCCTTTATCAAAAGAAGCCATGACGCTGCGTAGAGCGCACAAATGACATAGAACACTGCCCCTTCGGCGCGCCACCAAACCTCACCACTTGGGGTCCATAACGCAAACAACATCAAAAGCTAGAGAGAGGCGATCATCGCGTAGGTCGTAGTGCTGAGGGTTCCTGCGTAGTCTGCGGGTGCAAACCAATTCAGCAGTTTGCTGCCGCGCTCGCTGAGCAACAGCGAGTGCATCAGCGGGAACTGAAGGACCAAGAATCCGTTCGCCATATAAGACCAGGGTTCCGGGACGCGCCCCAAGCTTTCGCTCATCCCAAAGAACATGGCCAAAATCATCGCCCCAACGGCCAACGCGAATACGACGTGGCAAGTGAGGCCATAAGCAAAGGCGACACCGATGCGCTGCAGCCCAGGCGGCATACTGAGGAGCCCAAGGGCCAGGGACAGCAGCCTGTCGAAATGGGAGTTGTTACCGGTAGCCATGTCTCGCGAGCTAGAGTGAAAGCCGAAAAATCGAGAGTTCACGACGAAGGGTCGCAGCAAGTGCGGCTTTCGCCTTTTCAATTTGCGTCAGCTAGCCGGGTAACGTTGAACGCACTTCTGCCAGCCCTTCGGTCTCAACCGTCAGTCGGACCCGGGGTGCTGTCAGACTAATTCGAACCGGTCTCAGTTTATCGCTGAATGCGTGAACCTACCCGGGACAAAGCTGCCGCCACTCGGCGAGAGCGGCGGACCAGGCCTCTTTGAATTTTGACCGTTTGGTGAGCGATCGTTCGTGATTGAAGTGGTTGTAGACGGAGGAATGGACGGCGGCGAACTTCTGCAAACTTCGCATGCGCCGGAACCGGAGCATCGCGCGCGCTCGTCGTCGGAAGGGCAAGTGTGCGTTCTCCGCTCGATTATTGAGCCATCGACCAGTTTCCTGTCGAGTGCCAGCGCCAATCTCCTTCAATGCCGCGCCATAAGACCGAAGCTTGTCAGTAACGATCTCCTCGGCTCTGCCATGTTTGCGCATTGCTTTCTTGAGGAATATCAACGCAGCCTTCTTGTCTCGGCTCTTTGTGACGAAGCTTTCAAGCACCTCACCTTCATGATCGACCGCGCGCCACAGATAATGCGGCTCGCCATTGATCTTCACGAACATCTCGTCAAGGTGCCATCGCCAGCGGCTGGACTTCATCCCCTCAATCCGAGGCTTCCTGATCTGCGAGGCAAAGTTTGGGCCGAACCCAGCCCACGGTGCTGTCAGACTAATGCGAATTCGTCTCTGCTAGGACGGTGGCGCTGTCGCTTTTGCCGCGCCAAGTTCGCGCCATTCTGCGAGAGCGGCGGCACGGATCTGCTTGAATATGGCTCGTGAGGTAAGATCGCGGTCGGTGTTGAAGTGGTCGTGCGGAGTTTGAGCGTGACAAAAACGACCGATTTAGGTGAAAAACTCGATCTACTACATCTTGTGTTTGACCGACGCGCGGTCTCTCAACCCGCTTTAATTGCGGTCAAAGGCAGTGTTTTTGGCAGTTGCCGATTTCTGATTTGGTAAACCTCAGCACGGAACCATTTTGGCAAGACGTTTTAGGTTCTGGGCGGTGGCGGCGAGGAGGAATTCTTCGTTGGCTCCCTTGAGGCCCCGGAGCCGGAGGCATTTGAAGCCTAGATGTCGTTTCAGATGGGCAAACAACATCTCGACTTTCTTTCGTCGTCGTCTGCTCTCGCTATAGGCAGCCGTATCGCGCAGACCGCGCACCGTCTGACGGGCTCTCTCGTCCATGTGACGTGTTACGGTTCGGAATGGCGCATCGGTGCACGCCTTCTTAATCGGACACGCGCCGCAAGTGTCTTTCCCGGCAAAGTAGCTTTTGATCCGGTCATCTCTCCTGACCCGCCGCAGCGGCATCTCGTGTCCTTCGAGGCAGGTGTAGCTTTCTCGCTCCGGGTCATACTGGAAGTGGCTAAGGTCGTATTTGCCCTTGGTCTGATGCTGGCGGTCCAGCACAGGCACATGCGGAGTGACATTCCGTTTCAGCAGCCACGCTAGGAACGGGCCGGTGCCGTATGACCCATCTGCCGCCACCCTGTCGGGAAAAAAGTCGTGGCGGTCCCGGCTACGGTCGAGCATCTTCTTGGCCGCGACAATCTCCTGGCTGAGCCGGGCGGGCGTGGCCTCGACATCCATGATGATGCCGTGATCGGTATCGACCAGGTAGTTGGTCTCGTAGCTGAACCAGCCAGGGCCATCCTTTAGAGACCATGCCGCTTCCGGATCGGTCTCTGAGATGTATTTGGGCGGTTTCTTCTTCGGGCCGGATTGTACCGTGCCTTCAGCGTTGGCCAGCTTTTCCAGATACTCAGCCACCGGGCGCTGCACCTGTTCCTGACGCGACCAGATTTTCTGAACCGCTTCTGGAGCATCTTTGCGGTCCCGGTTCGCGTCCGCTTCGATGGTGCTGCCGTCGATGGCCGCGTCTGTGCCACCCACAATTCCGAAGCCGATGCACTTCTCAACGACGCTCTCGAACAAACGGCGCAGCACATCGCCATCGGCAAAGCGCCCGTGGCGATTCTTAGAAAAGGTCGACCGATCCGGCACCCGGCCTTCCAGGCCAAGCTTGCAGAACCATCGGTATGCCAGATTGAGGTGAACCTCCTCGACAAGTCGTCGCTCCGACCCGATGCCGTACAAATAGCCAATCAGCAGCATCCGCAGCATCAACTCAGGATCGACAGAGGGGCGTCCCGTGTGGCTGTAAAGCGCAGTCAGCTCCTGGCGGATCACGTCGAAGTCCAACAGCCAGTCGAACCGACGCAAGAGGTGGTCCTGCGGGACATGATCCTCGATCCGAAACCGGTAAAACAGGTTGTCCTGCGTTTCCAACCGTCCCATCATCGCTTGACCCTCCCCGCCGATACGGCAAGTGAACCAGCGACTTGGGTCTCGATCAAGGCCGAAATCTCCACCTGTAGCGGTGGTAATAGCCGGTTGAGTTTTGGCACGCATTGAACGATCCGGGTCATTCGCGGTAGCGTCGGATATGCGAGTTTTGGAGATCATATCTGTCGGCTTGTTCTACCTCGCGGCCGGGAACACCGTCCTCGCGCGAGTGGCTGGTACATGCACGCAAGGTGACGCAGACCGATTGTTCGGTGGTGTGGTCTCCCTAGCGCTATATGGCGTAGCGCTACTTGGGCTTTGGCTGTCAGCTCAAGCGCGCGCATTTGCCTTACTTTTGCCGCCGTTGGTGCCTGTAGCTGTATGGCAGGCATGGTTTTCGGCTCGGTTAGCGTTCGAAGTCTTCGTTCTCGAAAGGTCAGCATGCAGCGTGCTTGAAGGGGCTATCCCTGAATTTCCAATGAGTGGTTCGGAAACCTTCTTTGCTATCACCTGGCCGATAATGTCTTTCGGTGTCTTGATTGGGCTAACAGCACTCCTGTTGCGTCCTTCAGGTACGGATCGCGCAGCCCAACAGTCGCTGATCAAGGTACAACATTTGGTGGCCGGAGTTATTTGGTGGCCGGAGTTTTTCACCAGTATCGACCGTTTTGAAATCATTACCCGGCAGCACGATAAGGCCGATACGCACAGAAATTCTTGGGAGTTCGAAGCACCCCATTTTTGGGTATCCCACCATCCTTTGCAAATGTTATCTTGTGACGATCGCAATGACGTCGCATACTCAAGCGAGTGACAAAAAGTAGAACTTATGAAACTAAGTGCTATTTCTATATTTCTAATTCTCTTGCCCTTGTACGGCTTTGCGCAAAATTTCTGTGACGACGGGAGCTATCGCTATTCATCAGTATCGGAGAATGGAGATGTAGAATCCTCTCTTTTTGTGGCCCTAAGAAGAAATAATAGCCTTTTACACCAGATAATTGGGCCGATTCCTAGAGATATTGAAGGCGTTTACATCCCAGACGGGTCTTGGGTCATAACGATACATACCCAGTTCGAAGTTTTGATGAATTTTTCGATACTTAATTCGAGCAATGAGAATTTTGGGAGAGATGTACTTGTTGCTTTTCTTGGTGAGCAAACAGTCTATCCGAGGTACGAGGTTTTGGGTATAAATCTCAATGATGGCTACGTAAGGCAATACGATTTAATACAGATGTCGACCTTCCCACCTGAACAGATTCTATTTACGATAGGATTTCGGAAAATACCAGAGCACTTTGCATGGTTAAAGAATCAAGCAGGAGAGGAATTTGAAACTTGGTCCGCCCAGTTTGATGTATTGCAGGCAGCGATTTTCTCATCAACAGGTACTTGGTCCCTACAATCGTGTAATGGAGAATAATTCATGTCTACTAATATTACCATAAACATAAACGATTTTGAGGAGCTGTCAGAAGAAACGAGATTGAGGCGGGCAAGGGTCTTTCGTAGCTTCACCTGATGACCAGACGATCCCCTTTTCGCTACTTCAAGACCAGCCCTGAGATCATCCGCCTGGCGGTGATGCTCTACGTCCGGTTCCCGCTTTCGCTCCGGAATGTCGAAGATCTGCTGCATGAGCGCGGCATCGACGTCTCCCATGAGACTGT
>JBCCMQ010000022.1:0-49738 GCA_039026235.1 Pseudomonadota bacterium | reverse complement strand
CATACCGCCAAGTTACCTGATCAATCGACTGGTAACCCTGTTCCTGACCGTATGGATCGCCGCGACGCTGATTTGGATTATTCCAAGGCTCAGCCCGGTCGACCCGGCCGAGATAATGCTTGGCCGGATGGCGGCGGGCGCCGGGTCGGTAGCAAACGCCGATCAGGTGCTGGCGCAACTTCAGGAAAGCTTTGGCCTGAACGACCCGCTTTACATACAATACTTCAAATACATCAAGAACACGCTGGTTTTCGATTTCGGTCTCTCGACGGCGACTTTCCCGACCCAGGTCTCATCGCTCATAGGGCGCGCGTTGCCCTGGACGATCGGGCTTATGCTTTTTTCGATCACCATAACGTTCTTCATCGGCAATCTGCTGGGTGCCCTGATGGTCTGGGACCGCTCGCCAAAGCTTGTGAAGGTCGCAATTCCCGCGGCCATGGTTCTCACATCGATCCCGCCGATCCTGTCGGGACTTCTGTTGATGTGGATCTTTTCGGCCAAGCTCCGATGGTTTCCGCTGACCGGGAGTTACGGTCTGACCGTGGAACCCGGATGGACGTGGGATTTCATCCAGTCAGTCGTCTACCACGGGTTTCTGCCCGCTCTGTCCATCGTCATCGTAACCTTCGGCTTCTGGGCGCTGGGCATGCGTGGCCTGATGATCACCGTTCAAGGTGAAGACTACGTCAAGCTCGCCGAGGCCAAGGGGCTGAGGCCGCGCTACATCCTCTACCGCTATATGATCCGCAACGCGATCCTGCCGCAGATCACGGCCTTTGCGCTAAAAATAGGCCTTCTGGTTGCGGGCCAGATACTGGTGGAGCGCATCTTTGCCTACAACGGTATGGGAAAGCTTCTCTACGACGCGATCCTTGATCAGGATTTCCCTGTGATACAGGGGGTCAGTTACATCATCATACTGATGACCGCCCTTAGCGTCTTTCTGGTGGACCTGGTCTACCCCTTTGTTGACCCCCGCATCCGGCACGAGGCTTAAGCGATGGCAGACGCAGCACAAACACCGACCGCCGAAGAACGCCGCGCGGCCCGCCGGGCCCGCCGTTTCGACAACCCATGGATCAATCCCAAACTGATCTGGGGTCTTTCCATCCTGATCGGGATCGTCGCCATCGGGGTGATTGGACGACTGACCTGGAACCTTGATCTGGTCTTCACCGGCGCGGCTCAGCTGAAACTACCGCCGGTGGGGTTTGAAAACCTGTTTAGACAGTCTGGCATTTGGGCCCACCCGCTGGGCACCGACGGATCTGGCCGCGACATGCTGGCCCTGATCATCATCGGTGCGCCAAACTCACTTTACGTGGGCTTGCTTGCCTCGCTGATTGGCATGTCGCTCGGTATATTCCTGGGCTTCTCGGCAGGCTTCATCGGCGGACGGACGGACGATTTTATCCGCGTCATCTCAGACGTCATGATTACCATTCCACCACTGCTTATTCTCGTCGTGTTTCAAGCGGCCTACGGCGATGTCAGCCTGACCATGATGGCGCTTTTGATCGCGGCCTTTGTCTGGCAGTCACCAACGCGGCTGATCCGCGCACAGGTCCTGTCGATGAAGCAGTCCGGCTATGTGCAGATGGCGCGTCTGTCGGGTGCGCCGACGATGCACATCATGTTCCGCGAGATGTTGCCCAACCTGGTGCCCTATCTCTTCGGATCCTTCATCGCCAATGTGACCACATCCATCGTGACCGCCGTCGGGCTTGAGGTGCTGGGCCTAGGCCCCCAACGCATCCCGACCCTGGGCCGCATAATATACGAGGCGATCAATGCGGGCGCCCTGATCCAGAACCTCTGGTGGTGGTGGGGCATACCGACCCTTCTGTTGGGTGTCATGTTCGTGGGCCTTCTCTTGATCAATCTGGGGCTCGACGAAGTGTCGAACCCGCGCCTCAGGAGGTTGTGACATGAACGCACTGACAATCACCGATCTGTCCATCGACTTTCCGACGACAAAGGGCGTGGTGCATGCCGTAAGCCATCTGAACCTGTCGATTGCCCGGGGGCGCCGTGTCGGGTTCATCGGTGAATCCGGTTCGGGCAAAACCACGACCGCCCTGGCGGTTATGCAAATGCTGGCGCCCAATGCGCGCATCCCCAATGGAACGGTCGACCTGGCCGGCACCGATGTTCTGGCGCTGGACCAGGCAGAGATGCGCAAGGCGCGCCTGTCGCGCGTCAGCTACATCCCCCAAGGTGCGATGAACTCCCTGAACCCGGTGATGCGGGTCGAAAACCAGATCTGGGACGCCATCGTCGCCCATGAAGGCGCCATGTCCGCCGCCGACCTGCAGAAACGCTCGGACAGTGTTCTCGTCAGCGTCGGGCTTGCCGCGCGTGTCGGGCGGCTCTACCCGCATGAGTTGTCGGGCGGCATGAAACAACGGGTCTGTATCGCACTCGGCGTCACTCTAAACCCCGACTTGATCATTGCCGACGAACCGACCAGCGCGCTTGATGTCGTCACCCAGCGCCACGTCATGCAGACCCTGAAAGAGGTGCAGGAACGCATTGGATCTGGGTTGATCCTGATCGGCCATGACATGGGGCTCATGGCGCAATCCGTGGATGAACTTGCAGTTCTCAAGCATGGCGAGTTGGTCGAACACGGCGAGGTGCGCCAAATCATAGAAGACCCACAGCACCCCTATACGAAAGAGCTCATTTCATCGGTGCCGCTGGTCGGCGGTAACAGTTTTCTCAGCGAAAGCGTGGGTGCGCCGCCCATCGCCAAACCAGCCGGCGAAACGCCACTGCTTGAGTTTCGCGGTGTCTCAAAAGCCTATGGCGACGTGACGGCATTGCACCCCATGAGCTTCAAGCTCGATGGGACCGTCCCGAAGATCATTTCGATCGTGGGACAGTCGGGCTCTGGAAAATCCACCATGGGTTCGATGATGTTGGGCTTCAATCCGCCCACGACCGGTGAGGTTCTTTTCGAAGGACAAGACGTGAACCGTCTGGGACAGGGCGGAACGTTGGAATTCCGCCGCCAGATCCAGGCGGTATTCCAGGATCCCTATGCCTGCTTCAACCCGTTCTACAGGGTCAATCATGCCCTCAGGTATCCCTACAGGCGTTTTGGCCTCGGCCAGTCGGAAAGCGAGATCCAGGTCAAGATGGAAGAGGTCTGCGACGCCGTCGGTCTTGATGGAAGCCTGATCCTGCATCGCTATCCCCATGAACTGTCCGGAGGCCAGCGCCAGCGCCTGATTGTGGCCCGTGCGTTGATGTTGTCACCGAAGCTCTTGATTGCGGATGAACCTGTCTCGATGGTCGATGCAAGCCTGCGCGCCACAATCCTGAAGAACATCTATGATCTAAAGGACAAATTCGGGATCTCGATCCTTTACATCACACATGACTTAGCGACCGCCTATCATGTGTCGGACTATGTGATCGTGCTCTACCATGGCTCGGTCGCCGAGGCGGGACCTCCGAAAGACGTAATCGGTGACCCGCAGCACCCCTACACGCAGCTTCTGATCGACTCAATTCCCTGGCCTGACCTCAACCGGTCCTGGGGCAGCTCGGCCTCGGCCGATGACGATATCGAGACATTGCGCACGCTATCCCAGGAACGCCGCACGGTGTTCCGCGGCGATGTTCCAGGTTTTGAACTCAGCGTGGCCTGACGGAACCGGATCATGATCCACAAGCAGCGCTTTACGGTCGAAAAGATCGACCAAAGGATACGGCTGGGCCGTGCCAATCAGATCCGCCAAAGCCATCCGATTGACCGCTTCCGTTTTCGCGCTCTGCCCGATGCAGCCACCGAACCGCCGCTGACATGCGATACATCCTCGTGGCAGACGCTGGACTGGGAAAGCTACTGGGGCGGCAACGACGTCAACTTTGTTCTGCGCTCGGCGTTTCTGATACCGAAAGGCTGGGCCAAGGAGGTGTGGCTGCACCTGCCACTGGGGGAAGCGGGTGACATTTTCACCCATCCCGAGGCATTGCTTTACATTGACGGGCAACCGATTGCTTCGGCGGACCGGTATCATCACATGATCCCGCTTGATCCGGCGCTAATCGACGGTCGGCGCCATCAGATAGCGTTGCACGGCTGGACCGGCCTTTCGGGCTGGCCACCGGATCCGAAGGACCGCACCAAGCTTTTCATGCGCACCTGCGCCATCGTCGAACGCGACGCACCGACGGTCGACTTTTTGAACCGCGCCGAGGTGGCGCTGGACGTGGCGCGCTATCTTCCCGAAGCCCGGCCCGAACGCAGCAGGATCCTGAGCGCCCTGGATCGGGCCTTTTTGACGCTCGACACAAGGGACCCCATCGGAGGCTGGTTCTGGGGAAGCGTGCCGCGCGCCCTTGCCGTCCTGGAAGAAGAGCTCGTCCGCGCCGGGGCCCCGATGGACGCGACGCTTCAGGGCGTGGGCCACGCCCATATGGACATCGGCTATCTTTGGCCGGTCATGCAAAGCCGTCGCAAGAACGCGCGGACCTATTCCAACGTGCTGCGCCTGATGGAGCGCTTTCCCGACTACCATTTCAGCCAAAGCCAGCCGCAGCTTTATAGCTATACCGAACGGGACTATCCGGAGATCTTCCAACGCATCAAAGAGCGTGTGGCCGAGGGCCGTTGGGAGATCATGGGCGGCATGTGGGTTGAACCTGATGCCAATATTTCAGGCCCCGAAGCGTTGGTTCGGCAGATCATGCTGGGCCGGCGGTACTTCCGCGACCGCTTTGGAGATGTGGAAACACCGGTTCTGTGGCTGCCCGATACGTTCGGATTTTGTTGGTCGCTGCCGCAATTGATGAAACAGGCCGACCTGAAATGGTTCGTCACTAACAAGGTCAATTGGAACCAGTACAACAAAATGCCTGCGTCGACGACCTGGTGGCAGGGGATCGACGGCACCAAAGTACTGACTCATTTTCTCACCACGCCACGGGATGTCCAATACCTGCCGTTTCCGACCAATTACAAATCGGATCTATCCGCGCCAGAGGTCTTTGGGACCTATGAGAACACCACACTGAAGGCCGCAGTTCCCTATGTGCCCATCAGCTACGGCTATGGCGACGGCGGCGGCGGTCCCACGGAAGAATTGATCGAAAAGGCCCGGATCTATTCCAGCATGCCTGGTGCCCCTCAAATCCGTATGGGCCCCGTTCGGACCTTCTTTGAAACCCTGGAAGAACGTCAGCCCGATCTGCCCACATGGAATGGCGAAATCTATCTTGAAGGGCACCGGGGCGTGCTTACAAGCCAGGCGTGGTTGAAGCGCGCCAACCGCAAGTCCGAGGTGCTTTTGCGACTGGTAGAGTTCGTCGAAAGCCACGCCCGAATGCTTGGCAACGAAATCGATACCCGCGCGGATATGACTAAGGCCTGGGAGCTTCTGTGCCTCAACCAATTCCACGACATTCTGTCCGGAACGGCCGTCACCAAGGTGTTTGACGATGCGCGCAACGACTTTCGGCAGATACAAGAGATCGGGGAAAATCGCCTCAGGTCCACCGTTCAAAGCCTGGCACCGCAATTGCCCGCGAACACATCAGCTGTCGCACTGAACAGCCTGCCATTCGCCCGGTCGCGGATCGGCTTTCTTGCGAGCGCGCAAAGCCGTGACTACCGACACGTCGATGGCCGAGGCATTACCAGCCAGGTGGTTGCCGGTGGGCGGCTGGTTGAGTTTCCCGATATGCCGCCGCTTTCAGCCATACCGCTGGCACCGGCCGACGCGGCCGTAGAGGCGGAGCCGGACCCAAAGGCTGTGAGCGCCCGCGTGGACACGTCCGGCCCGGTTCTGGAAAACGCCTACTTGCGTGTCAGCTTTGCAAGCAACGGTGAAATCGCTCAGATCCTTGACAAAAGGCAAGGTCGGCAGGTTCTACGTCCGGGTGTCAACGGCAACAGGCTGCAGGCGTTCGAGGATCGCCCGATCAGCTGGGATGCCTGGGACATTGATGCCTTCTTTGAGGATAGGGGCGAAATCGTCAGTGGCCTCGTATCCATGGAAATTGTCGAGACCGGTCCGCTGCGGGCTGCGGTCCGGATCGAGAGACACTATCGCCAAAGCCGCATCACCCAAACGGTGACCTTGATGCGCCGTTCGGCAAGGGTCGACTTTCGCACCCACGTGGACTGGCATGAAAGCCATCTCCTTCTCAAGGCCGCTTTTGCAGTGAACGTGCTCAGTCCGCTGGCGACGTTTGAGATCCAATGGGGCAACCTGCAGCGTCCGACGCATAGGAACACGAGCTGGGATTATGCACGGTTTGAGGTGCCGGCCCAAAGCTGGGCGGACCTGAGTGAAGGCGATTATGGCGTGGCGCTGCTGAATGACTGCAAGTACGGCTATGATGTGCGCGATGACGTCCTGCGTCTGTCGCTTATCAAAAGCGCCACCATGCCGGACCCTGAAGCGGACCAGGGCGAACACATCTTCACTTACAGCCTGTTCCCGCATCCCGGCGACTGGCGCCATGGCGTGATCGAAGAAGCCTATGACCTTAATCACGAATTGCGCGTTATACCGGTTTCGGGAAGCGGCATCGACGTTGCCGAAACCGAGGTGCCCTTTGTCTCAACGCCTGATCCCGGCGTGGTGATCCAGACCTTGAAGCCCGCCGAGGACGGAGACGACATCATTATTCGCCTTTTCGAGGCGCATCGTTGCCGACGCACCGCAACCGTCCGGTTCGGGGTCGCGCCGGCGCGGGTGAGCTACTGCAATCTTCTGGAAGAGCCTGACGAAGACATCCCGCTTGACGGGAAATCCATATCAATTGCGTTGAAGCCTTACGAAATCGTATCGCTGAGGGTCACAGTGAAACAAGCCTGACAGGAACCGACAAGGGGTCAAAAGCCCCGTAAGGTGCATTGCCTGTCGCGGTAGCTTTTCCAATGGAGGTGGACTTTCTTCGTGCAGAGTACGCGCGCCACGGCTAGCGCGCCAACCAGACCGCAGAGCCGCAATTCCGGTCCGGCACCTTCAAAAAAGTGATTTCTGGGTGCGCGCCATCACCGCTTAGCTGCACCACGACTAGCCCGAAAAAGTGCATACTCACAGCTCTTCTGCCGAAGCTCCTGACCCTGCAGACAAAAACAGAACACAGCATTCGCGATCCGGCGGAGAGGCGGGGGCACCAATAGGCCTTGGCGTTAGATTGCTTTTGTGTGACAGGTGGTTTGAAAAGCTTATCAAAATCCTAATGCACTTGACTGGGCTGACAGGCGTGCGATACCTAACTGGACTTCCTATCAGGGAGCGCACATAGGAACCCGAAACCAACGGAAAGTAACAAGATGAAAACTCTGATTGCCACGTCGGCCCTGGCTCTTGCCTTGGCGACCGCTGCAAACGCTCAGACGGTTGACCTGAACGCGATGTCGAACCTGGAAAAGCAGGTCATCGAAGTTCTGCTCGCCAATGACGTTCCTGCTTCGGTTGTCGGCACGCTGACCCTGGGTCAGATCGCTCAGATCAAAGCCATCATGGACAATGGTGACTTGAATGACGGCGAAAAGCGCAACCGTGTAAAGGCCATCCTGGGCCTCTAACCGCGGAGCCGTTCCCAACCGTACCGCCACCTGGTTGGTCACGGGAAACGGTATAAAAATAAGGTGTCTTTGCGAGAAAGGCCCGCCGCTCACACTTCGCGGGCCACGCTTCTTCAGAGAGATCTGCAACCGAACCTGATAAATAGGATACCGGATCAATGAAAACACTTATCGCTACTTCGGCCCTGGCCCTCGCGCTTGCATCCGCTGCAAACGCTCAGACCGTCGATCTGACCGCGATGTCGAACCTGGAAAAGCAGGTGATCGATGTTCTTCTGGCCAATGACGTGCCCGCTTCTGTTGTGACAACGCTGACACTGGGTCAGATCGCGCAGATCAAAGCCATCATGGACAATGGCGACCTGAACGACGGCGAAAAGCGCAACCGTGTAAAGGCCATCCTGGGCCTCTAATTCGGTTTAGATACTTACAAAAATGGCGGGCATTGGCCCGCCATTTTTTGTTTCCAGACTGGAAAAAGACCGTTCACTGTTTTGCCTACGGATCTGGCGCACCCGGGACAGAGATGTGCAGAAAAAGCAAATCAGTTTTTTTAATCAACGATCTACGGACTGGCGCAAGTAACACCGTCCAGCGCGTTGCAGGCAACTGGTCAACCCTCGCCTCTGAAGAACGCTTGTGGTATCGCCTAGGGCTTGCTTCAATTGATATCACGCGGTTCGGTTGAGAAATGTTGCGGTCAATCTGGATTGCCCTGAAGATCCTTGTGTTTCTGGCAATGGTTGCCGCTGGCTTTGTCTTCTACTTCGTGCTGGAAGACACACCATTGCTGACGGACGGCGGACCGCCCAAGCCCGAGGATGTCGTGGCAGCGCGCACGTTCGTGCGTGGTGTCAAGCAAGCGACGCGATCAGATGACGCGGAACCGCCAGAGCTTGTGCTGGCCGAAGACGATCTGAACAGCATCGTGCGCCTGGGCGCACGTCTGCTTCCCGGCCTTCGAAGCCAGGTGGAAGTTAAACCGAACGAGGTCAGGGGAGCGGTCGCGATTCCGGTCCCCGGCATTGCTCGTTGGCTCAACTTGACCGCCTCCGCGCCGCCTTTCTCGGGCCAGGTACGGCTAGAATCTGTAACCGCCGGACCATTCGATCTGCCGCCGGATCTTTCTTTTCAGCTGGGCAGGGTTGGCGCCAATTTAATCTTTGGAAACGGCCTCGGCGACGCGTTGGCCCAATCAGCCAGCAAGATGTCAATCGACGGGCAGAATGTGGTCGTCGAACTCTCAATCGATTCCGTCGGCAAGAACGGCTTCTTGCGCGGCGTCTTTGGAACCATGCGGTCTGCCGAAATGCCCGGACCGGATGAAATCGACGGCTACTATCGCCAGATCCGGCGCGCAATGGATGGCGGAACCCTGCCCACGTCCGGAAGCTATCTGCCCTACATCCAATTCACACTGCAGGCGGCGTTAGAAGGCTCCGACGCCGAAAGCTTACCCAATGCCTATACCGCCGCGATGTTCGCACTGGCCCGCGCCTGCGGCGCACGAGACTTCACATTAATCGTTGGTCGGTTGGCAGGTGATTTAGGCGCGAGCGGCGACTGGGCCGCAAACTGCAAAGACGTCACACTGAATGGACGTATCGACAGCCGGCGGCACTTTACCACCGCCGCCGCCTTGCAGGCGGCCAGCAACCGCGGCTTTGCGGTGTCAATCGGCGAATTCAAGGAGCTCTACGATTCCGCTTTCTCCGATAGCGGGTTTGACTTCACCGACATTGCAGCCAACAACTCGGGCGTTCGCATGTCCAATCGGTTGATGTCGGCCCCGCCCGATGCATGGCCCGCGCTATTGGAACGGATCGCCACCGAGCCGGATGTGATCGTGCCTTTCGAGACCGTTCCCCAGATCATGCCACGCGCCGAGTTCGAAGCGACCTACGGCGATGTGGAAAGCCCCGCCTATAAGGCCGAGGTTGCCAGGATCGAGGCGCAAATTGATCTGTTGAAGCTGCACCAATTGCCCTAGGGCGCGCGCGGCGCCACTTTCCGTTCGATAATGCTGCGGATGCGCGCCAGATTTTCTGTTTTCCGTACACGCAGACACCCCTTGCCGTAATTGAGACCATCCAGCAGTGCGCCCTCCGGATCCAGAGCCTTTACGTTTCCGACGTACACACTGACATATCCCTTCTGGGCATTCAGGTAGATCATCCTGTCATCATCGGAAGAGGCAAAGCGCAACATGCCCCAGCCCATTGTCTCGGGCCAATGCGGGGCAAGTTCGCGCACCATGTCGCGCACGGCGATCAAATGATCGTGGCGCCAGTCGCGGTCCAGAAGCGCCAGGTAGTCCTGTGGTGTTTCGGCTGCGTATTTCATGATGCTCTGTCCTATCAACAGCGGGGCGCATGGTCTTTCGATTGCTTCTACGGCTCCCCATATGTGGTTAATCAACTGTCAACTAATTGCTTCTAAATAAATGGTTATCGGGGCCGCCCAGTCCCGGCCGGTAGAGTAACTCGTGGTGTTTATGCAGGGCGAATATACAGTGTAGCACCCCCGCCGATCCCCCCTCTCGGCGGGGGTATCTGTCTTGCAGCGAACCGCCTTGCAAGGCACAACGCGCCAATGGCGAAGCTCTATTTTCATTACTCGACCATGAATGCTGGCAAGTCGACTTTGCTGTTGCAGGCATCCTACAACTACCGCGAACGCGGGATGGACACCTATTTAATGACCGCCGCCTTCGACGGACGCGCGGGCGAAGGCAAAATCGGCAGCCGCATCGGAATATCCTCGGCCGCCGAGACCTATACAGAAGACAGCGACCTTTTTGCGAAAATCGAGTCACGTCTCGCCAAGGCGCCCTGCCACTGTGTCTTTATCGACGAAGCCCAGTTCCTAACACCGGACCAGGTTTGGCAACTTGCCCGCGCAGTCGATGATCTGGGCGTTCCGGTTATGTGCTACGGGCTGCGGGTCGACTTTCTCGGCAAGCTTTTTCCCGGATCCGCTGCGCTGCTGGCCCTCGCGGATGAAATGCGCGAAGTCCGCACAATCTGCCATTGCGGCAAGAAGGCGACCATGGTGGTGCGCAAGGACGGTGATGGACGCACGCTGACGGAAGGAGCACAGGTTCAGATCGGCGGCAATGAGACCTACGTCAGCTTGTGCCGCCGCCATTGGCGCGAAGAAATGGGTCTTTGATCTACCTTGCTTCCTAAAACATCCGACCGCCAATCGGCACGGCCTGCTGCGGCTGGATCAGCACCACTTCGCCATCGGCGTCCGGCAACCCAAGGATCAGCACCTCGGACATGAACGGGCCGATCTGGCGCGGCGGGAAATTGACCACGCCCAGAACCTGCTGCCCCACCAAATTATCCGGCGTGTAATGTCGGGTCAGCTGGGCGGAACTCTTACGCTCACCAATCTCTGCACCGAAGTCGACCCAGAGCTTAATGGCCGGCTTGCGCGCCTCGGGGAATGGTTCCGCCCGGATGACCTGTCCGACACGGATATCGACCTTCGAAAAATCACCGTAGCCGATCTCAGTCATCGGCCAGCTCGCGTGACCGTCGTGCAGCAGCCGCGACCGCCGCTTTCAAAAGCGCGGGAAAGCCCGTCTTTTCATCCATAAGAACCTCAAGTGCCGCCGCCGTCGTTCCCTGGGGCGACGTTACGTTTACGCGAAGCTGCGCCGGCGTCTCGTCAGCAGCCTCCGCCAAATGGCCGGCCCCGCCAACGGTCGCGCGCGCCAGGGACATGGCCAGATCAGCCGGCAGACCTTCCGCCACGCCGGCCGCTGCCAGCGTTTCGATCAGATGGAAGACGTAGGCCGGCCCTGAACCGGAAACCGCCGTCACCGCGTCCATCTGTGCCTCGGATGTGATCCGCACCGTCTGGCCCACCGCAGACATCAGGTTTTCCGCAAGGTCCATATCCTGCGCTGTAGCAGCCGAGTTTCCGACAAGGGCAGTTATTCCGCGACCGACAGCAGCCGGGGTGTTTGGCATCACCCGGACGAGGCGGGTCCCCTGCCCCAGAACGGCCGCGTACCTGCTCATGGGCGTCCCCGCTGCCACCGAGATGCACAAAGCCCCACCCAAACGGCCGGACAGTTGCGGAAGTGCGGCGTCCATCATCTGCGGCTTGACCGCGATCAGCACAACCGAAGGTTCGCGCGGCAGTTCCTGGTTCAGGTTGATCCCTTCCAGGGTCAAAAGCCATTCCGAAGGCTTCGGTTCGATAACCCAGACGCGCCGCTGCGCAAGCCCACGCTCTAGCCAGCCCGCCAAGAGGGCGGACCCCATCTTGCCACAGCCCAGCAGGACCAGCCCGCCAGATAGGTTTTCGTCAAGTGCCATTGTCTTCCCGCGTGGCCCCGGGCCTCTCGCACAGCCTAATCGGCGGCACGGGATCTTACCAGATGCGCAGGGCCCTACGCCCGCCCGTAGGCTTCGGCGATGGCGACCTGCATGGCAGCTTCAGGCGTCTGGTCGCCCCACGTCACAAGCTGAAACGCCGGGTAGAACCGTTCCGAGGCCATCACGGCACCGCCGATCATACGGTCGATCTGTTCCGGGGACGCGATCTGCCCCCCGGTTAGAACAAGGCCGTAGCGATAGACCATCAGCTTCTGTTCTGCCCAAAACGAAAATGCTCCTGTCCAGGTTCTGTCGTTGACAGCATTGATGGTCTCGAACAATGCGGCGCAGCGCGCTTCGGGCGGCTCCATCTCAAAAGTGCAGATCAGGCGCAGTGTCTCGTCATAGCCCGACCATGCCAGGGTTAAGGAGTAGGTGCGCCATTGCCCTTCAACGGCCATTGCGATCTGGTCTTCCGCGATCCGGTCAAAGTCCCAATCGTGATGCTCGGCCAGCGTTTCTACAATGTCGATCGGATGAACTTCGTCTGTCTCAAAGTACTGTTCGGAAAGTGACATGGCCCGGCCTCATACTGTTGTAGCCGATGGCGGGGCTTGCCCACCAAGGGCTGGGTGCCTGCTCTAGGTTCGGGGGATAATCTTTATCCCCTCACAACATATGGTGGGTCACTTCAGGTCAGGTGTAAAGTGATAATTTGGAAAAGCATGGAATTCACCAACAGGGCAGCGGATTCTTCAAATTGCTTTGTTTTTCCAAGCAGCCGGGATAGAGTGCCGGTACTAAAACCATTTTTTTTGGGGTTATTTTGATGTATAGATTTCGACTGGCTCTCGGGGCCGCTCTCTTCCTGTATGCACCATATGGAACTGCCACCGCGGCATCTATTGATGTTCTTTGGACGTCCGGCGGTTCAACGTACAACACCAGAATTCAAGAAGTGGCCGACGCGGCACCGGGCTATGACCCGGACGGCAACGGCGCATTGAACTGGAACCTTGTCTTCTGGGACGGCGTATCCGATCCTGGGTTTGGAAATTACGACGTGTTCGTTGTCGGATCGACCTGCGCGGTCAATGCAACCTGTGGAAGCGGCGCTGGCGGTGGTGGCGGGTTCTTCGGAAACGGTGTGAGCGCGGACGGCGTTCTGACATACAAATCCGAGATCGAAGCAGCCCGCGGCAACAGGACCTTCCTGTCCGGCCAGGATGCCGACTATCACCAGGTGAACAATGTCCGCAACGTCGATAACGGCCCGTTGGGCTTTATGATCAATGCGGTCAACTGGGCTGCATCCGGTACGGGACTGGGCATCGTGTCGATGACCGATCGTATCACCACAACGGGCGACACCGGATGGTGGACCAATCCCAACAGTTTCCTCTTTGACGAGATTACTGAGGCGGATGTGTTTACACTTAACAGCAATACCGTAACCATTGGGCCCGGCCAGGACACCTTTCCCATCAACGAAGGTCTCACCGACGCGGGCCTGTCCAACTGGTCAACGTCTTCTCACGCCTGTTTCAATGAAATTTCCGGCTACGAGCGCATAAACTTTTCGCCTTTCGGAGGCGGTGAATGCGGCGTGACCATTGTCACTGCCGGAGCAGCTGATGGTGATACGACGGGTGGCGATAACCCGGATGTCATTCCATTGCCTGCCGGCGTGTGGTTGATGATCGGCGGTTTGGGCGCCTTGGGTGCACTGCGTCGGCGCAAAGCCTAATATGGCCTAAGCATAGAATACCCAAAGGCCGTCCTGACAGGCGGCCTTTGTCGGTTTAGTCTTTTGCCGGTTTCTTCTCAAGCGCAGCAATCCGTGCCTCCAGTGCCGCATTTTCCTCGCGTGCCTTTTGCGCCATGGTGCGCACCGCATCGAATTCTTCGCGCGTGACGAGATCTCGATCAGCGAGCCAGCGATCGATCAGTCCGTTGACAGCCGTCTCAGCCTCTTGGCGCGCCCCCTGAGCGACCCCCATGGCGTTCGTCATAAGTTGGGACATGTCGTCCAGCATCTTGTTACGTGTCTGCATCGGGCCCTCCGCGTTCGCCGTCCTGTATATGGCCCGACCGGCGCCTATTCTCAAGGTTGACTTCATGTCGCGCCCATGGCCCAACGCGCTCATGTTCGCAGTTGCTATCCCGTTTCCGGAAATCTCGCCGAATGTCTTTTCCATCGAACTGGGAAACTTCGGCTTTGCCCTCCGTTGGTACGCCCTGGCTTACATCGTGGGCATCCTGGTCGGCTGGTGGATGGGAATACGGATCGGTTCTTCGGATCGCCTCTGGACGACCCGCCCGTCGCCGCTGACCCGTGAACAGGCGGACGAATTCATCACGTGGATTATTCTTGGGATTATCCTGGGCGGACGGCTGGGTTTCGTCCTGTTCTACCAACCGGCCTACTACCTGGCCAATCCGCTTGAGATTTTCATGATCTGGCAGGGTGGAATGGCCTTTCACGGCGGGTTTCTCGGCGTCGCAGTGGCCATTGTCATCTACTCCCGACGTCAAAACGTATCGCCTTTTTCCGTGGCGGATGTGGTGGCAATCGCTACGCCACCCGGAATCTTTCTTGGACGTATCGCCAATTTCATCAACGCCGAGCTTTGGGGGCGCCCAACGGATTTGCCCTGGGGCGTCATCTTTCCCGGCGAAGCCGCGCAGAATTGTGGGCCGGACGTGCTGTTGCTCTGCGCCCGTCATCCCAGCCAACTCTATGAAGCTGCCCTGGAAGGTCTGATCCTTGGCGGCCTGCTGCTTTATCTGGCCTACCGCCGGGCCTGGCTTGAACTGCCTGGCCAGATTACCGGCATGTTCATTGCCGGATACGGCGTCGCCCGCTTTCTGGTGGAGTTTGCCCGCCAGGCCGACCAGCAGTTCGTCACACCGGGTAACCCCTTTGGCCATGTGATCGGAATTGGACCGATCGGAATTACCATGGGCCAAACGCTTTCGCTGCCTATGATCGTTGTCGGTCTGGCGCTAATCGCGTGGGCCCGGCGCAAGGGATGACACGCCTGAAGCTCCGGCTGGCCGAGCACATCCGCGCCCACGGGCCCATCGGACTGGATCTCTTCATGCAGCACTGCCTGACCGATCCGGAAGACGGATACTACATGCGGCGCGATCCGTTAGGCATTTCGGGAGATTTCGTAACCGCACCCGAAGTCAGCCAGGTCTTTGGTGAACTTATCGGAGTGTTTCTGGCGCAGTCATGGCTGGACAGGGGGGCGCCATCGCCCTTCAGCCTTGTAGAGTTTGGACCAGGCCGGGGAACGCTGATGACCGATGCCCTGCGCGCGACCGCGACGGTGCCCGGGTTTCTCGAATCCATGAAGCTGTCCTTGCTAGAGGTCTCGCCCTTGCTCCGCCAAAAGCAGGCACAGGCCTTGGAATGCCATAGCCCGACCTGGACCGACTGCATCGCTGATCTTCCCGAACTTCCGACGTTCGCAGTCGCCAACGAGTATTTCGACGCTCTTCCCATCAAGCAGTTCCGCCGAATGGGCCTGGGTTGGCAGGAAAGACTGGTCGACGTTTCTGCCAGCGGCGCGTTCCGTGTCATCGAGGCACCGGTGGCCGACCATTCCCATCTTGCGCCCCGTCTGGAAGACACAAGGGACGGCGATATTGTTGAGTTGCGCCCGCTGGCGGAGAACCAGATCAACGCGATTTCCGAGCGGCTGTTGACCAAAGACGGCGTTCTCCTGATTGTTGACTATGGCGACTGGCGCAGCCTTGGTGACACGCTTCAGGCGCTACGGACGGGTCAGACCGCGGATCCCACGCAGGATCCCGGAACGGCTGACCTGACCGCCCATGTGGATTTCGAAGCTTTGACAACCGCCGCAAAGTCGGCGCAAGGCATCACGACAACGCGGCTGACCGAACAGTCTGTATTTCTGGAACGTCTGGGAGTAACCCAGCGCTTTCGCGCTCTGTCCGAAGCAAACCCTGAACAGATCGATCAACTCAGCGCGTCCTACAGGCGCTTGACCGACCCGGCGGAAATGGGTTCGATCTTCAAGGCGATGGCAATTTATCGGGACGGCGCGCCACTGCCGCCCGGATTTGTACCTTAAGGCACAGAAATGACATTGGAAATCGTCAGGTCAGAAAGGCTCGGGTCCGTTCAGCACGGATTCTTCACCCGCATAGGTGGCGCGTCTTCCGGCATCTTCAGCGGCTTGAACTGCGGCGGTGGCTCAAGTGATCAGTCCGAAATTGTGGCGATCAACCGGGCCCGCGTGGCAGGTGCGTTAGGTGTCGCGCCGGACCATCTGACCAACCCACATCAGATCCATTCCGCCGACGCACTGACCATCGATGCCGTACCGGAAATATCTGAAAAGGCGGACGCGATGGTAACGGCGACGCCGGGCATCGCGCTGGCCATTTTGACGGCCGACTGTCAGCCAGTTCTATTTTCGTCGCCCGAGGACGGGGTGATTGCGGCCGCCCATGCGGGCTGGAAGGGGACATTGTACGGGGTGCTTGAGGCAACCGTGGCGGCCATGGAGGAATTGGGGGCGCACCGGTCGCGAATAGGCGCCGCAATCGGTCCGTCGATCAGCCAGCGCGCCTATGAGGTGGGACCCGAATTCTTTGACACCTTCATGGCCGAAGATCCGGCAACCGCCCGGTTTTTCGCCAATGGAGATGGCGACAGATATCACTTCGATCTTCCAGGATACGGTTTGCTGCGGCTGCGTGACATGGGGTTGAACGACGTGCACTGGACGGGCCATTGCACTTATTCTGACCCCGACCGCTTCTTTTCTTACAGGCGCAGCGTCCATCAGGGTGAAGCCGACTATGGCCGGCTGATTTCGGCGATCCGCCTTTAGCGGAAATCTGGCAATTCTGTGACATATACGGCGGTGTCCGCTGAAACAATCGCCGCCACGCATTGTAACTGTCCTGTTTTTAAAGGCGCGTTGGTGGCGCAAAGTCGGCCGTATGCGGCGACGCCAAACCCGTTGGCTGCCATTCTAAAGCCCAATTGCTGTAGCACCTTGTAGCCAATCCAAGGAAAAACACGGCAGGCGTTTCCCATGAGCATCCAAGAATGGTCCCCTCAACCAAATTCTGAAATTCACTCCAAGAAACGGCGTTGGTTGGAAGGTGCGATACGTGCATCTGAATTAGAGACGGTTCAGCCACCGTTCAGCCGGGTGGCTCGTTCGAAGCGCTGCGGACAAACCTTTTCAAAAACAGCCGGTAGATCGGCGGTCACCATTGGCACCAAGGATAAAACACCCGCCGGATCCTAAAGACGCATACGTTCGACCACTCAAGGACACCGCACGACAATGCCCCCCTTCGGACAACACTCACAGGTCCAGCGCCAGAACCCTCAGCCTTCGCCCGACAAGGATGGCTTCAGACCAACACATCCCAACGCAAAGCGGGCTATGCCCGTCAGGCGCTACGACATCCAGTTTCTCGGCGGCAACGGCCATGTCGAAGAGGTACACCGCATCGCTCCGGCCATAGAAGCGTTTGAGTCGACCTGTGCTGCCTTCGCCCATGGCACGTTGCTGGACGGGCTCGATGGTCCCATTGCGATTGAAGATCTCGCACCGGGCATGTCCTTGCAGACACGCGATCAAGGCCCGCTGCCCATTCTTTGGATCGGCTCGATTACCTTGGTGCCGCAACCCGCCGAAAGCCCGGTGCCGGGCGCAAGGCTGACGCGCGTGACGGAAAGCAGTATGGGCCTCGGTCGCCCGGTCCGCGATCTTGTGCTGGGGCCTCACGCCCGATTGCTGCGCCGCATCGCTGGCTGTCTGCCGCTTTTCGGAACCGACGAGGTGTTCGCTCCGGCCACCGCGCTCGCCGATGGAAGCGCGGTCATCGAAGTCGCGCCCGTCTCGCCCGTACGCGTGTTCCACATCGGCTTTCACGGACAGCAGATTATTTCGGCCAACGGCTTGGAAGTGGAAAGTTTCCACCCGGGTCGTTCCGACGCGCTGCGGCTTACCGGCAAGATGGCCCCGATGTTTCTAGGTCTTTTCCCCCATTTGGGGTCGCTGTCCGAATTTGGCCCGATGCATGTGCCAAGGCTTTCGTCACAGGAATATCAGAAACTCAGCGCGCGCTAGTCCACATCCTTGGGAAGGCTTGGCAGGCTCAGGCTTGCCGGCTTAGCCTTTCTTCAAGCACATCAAATGGCACGCCGGGGGCATCCTTTTCCCCGCGGATAACCAAAGACGTCTTAACGCTGGCAACGTTGTCTGCTGCAGTCAGTTCCCCAGTCAGGAAGCTTTGAAAACTGGACAGGTCCGGAGCGACGCACTTTAGGATAAAATCCACTTCGCCGTTTAGCATGTGGCATTCACGAACAAGCGGCCAGTTGCGGCAGCGTTCTTCGAATGCAATCAGATCAGCCTCGGCCTGACTCACAAGCCCGACCATGGCGAAGACCTTGACCTCAAAGCCCAGCGCGCGGGCGTCCACCTCGGCGTGATAGCCTTTGATGAAGCCCATCTCTTCCAAAGTGCGCACCCGACGCAGACAGGGCGGTGCCGATATGCCAACCCGACTTGCCAATTCGACATTGGTCATACGACCGTCGTCCTGCAATTCAGCCAGGATTTTTCGGTCAATGGGATCGAGTTTTGACGTCGTCATGCGTCGCTCCAAAGTGCGTTTTTGAAAAACTTACTCAAAAGGATCCAGGCGCGCAATAATGTTTCAATATTGCGCAATATTCAATCGAGCGTGTGCTGGCTCGTTGGGCAAAAGGGTTCCGTTGGTTCTGCGCGAGATCTTTTAGCCTAACACCAAAAACACCGCCCCCCACAAAAGGTCGGCTGGGTCAAAAGAGCGAGGCGTTTCTCGGATTTACGCCGACCGCATCGCCCCTTCAAACCCACGCCACCTGTGTCTATATGTGGGCATCCGGACGCCGTGCGCCCGCCAGACCACTATTCCCCAGACCCCGGAGGCCGCCATGGCAACGACGCGTCACACAAAGCTCTTGATCATCGGGTCGGGCCCTGCGGGCTATACCGCAGCCGTCTACGGCGCGCGGGCCATGCTAGAGCCGATCCTTGTACAGGGCATTCAGCCCGGAGGACAGCTGACGATTACAACGGATGTCGAAAACTGGCCCGGCGACAGCAGTGTTCTTGGTCCGGATCTTATGGTGCGAATGGAAGCGCACGCGCGTGAAATGGGAACCGATGTCGTCTCGGACCACATCGCGTCGGTCGATCTGTCGAAGCGTCCCTTCACGGCAACCTCGGACGGTGGAACGATATACACCGCCGATGCTCTGATCCTGGCAACGGGGGCCCAGGCGAAATGGCTTGGCCTACCGTCGGAAGAAAAGTTCAAAGGTTTCGGCGTTTCTGCCTGTGCCACCTGCGACGGGTTCTTCTATCGTGGACAAGAGGTTGTGGTTATCGGAGGCGGAAACACGGCCGTCGAAGAGGCGCTGTTTTTGACCAATTTCGCATCGAAAGTCACGCTGATCCACCGGCGCGACAGTCTACGGGCCGAGAAGATCCTGCAGGACAGGCTGTTCAAGAACCCAAAGATCGAGATCCTATGGGACCACACGGTTGACGAGGTGATCGGCGGGGAAAACCCACTGGGCGTCGAAGGCGTAAGGGCCCATCACGTCAGAACTGGCTTGGTGACCGAAGTGCCCTGCAAAGGGTTCTTCGTGGCAATCGGACACGCGCCAGCATCGGAATTGGTCATCGATCAGCTTGAGACGCACAGTGGCGGCTACGTGATTGTCGAACCCGGCACCACGCGCACATCCGTGCCCGGGGTCTTTGCAGCAGGCGATCTGACTGATGACGTCTACCGCCAGGCCGTCACAAGTGCCGGAATGGGTTGCATGGCAGCCCTGGATGCCGAAAAATTCTTGGCCGAACAAGGGGCCGACGCCGAACTGGCGGCAGAATAACGCCGGACCTTTCAAAGCGGTGTGTCTAATCCCCGGCCGCGATGCTACGACAAAACGAAGTTTCTGAACCATAGCGACGGTCGAGCGCTATGCATTTGGCGCAACACGGCTTACCACCGCGCATCGGGCTACTTGCATGCGCCCGTTTTGCGTGTTTAGGGACCGTCGCGCATTTGAAATAGATCGGGCCAGTTTTGATGGAACTTGCAAACCTCGCACCCATTCCGGAACTTTTCGTAAGCTACGACAGCGCACAAAAACTGAAGGTCGAGGCGGCTGATCTACCCAGTTGGGACCTGAGCCCGCGCCAGATCTGCGATCTGGAATTGCTGATGACCGGCGGCTTCAACCCACTTAAGGGCTTCCTGAGCGAAGCTGATTACCACAGTGTGGTCGACACGATGCGCCTGGCGGATGGGACGCTTTGGCCGATACCGATCACGCTCGACGTGAGCGAGGCCTTTGCAGAGACTGTATCGCCCGGACAAGACGTGGCCCTGCGCGACCCGGAAGGCGTCATTCTTGCAATCCTGTCGGTCACCGACAAATGGACACCCAACAAAGCACATGAAGCTGAAAAAGTGTTCGGCGCCGATGACGATGTCCACCCTGCCGTAAACTATCTGCACAATCGGGCCGGAGCGGTCTATCTGGGCGGCCCCATTACCGGAATTCAGCCACCGGTCCATTATGATTTCCGCGCAAGACGTGACACACCGAACGAACTGCGTGCCTATTTCAGGAAGCTGGGATGGCGCCGCATTGTGGCATTTCAGACCCGCAACCCGCTGCACCGCGCACACCAGGAACTTACGTTCCGGGCCGCCAAGGAAGCCCAGGCAAACCTGTTGATCCACCCGGTCGTCGGTATGACAAAGCCGGGCGATATCGATCACTTCACGCGCGTGCGATGCTATGAAGCGGTGCTGGACCAGTATCCTGCAGCAACCACGACCATGAGCCTTTTGAACCTTGCCATGCGTATGGCCGGTCCTCGTGAAGCTGTCTGGCATGGCATCATCCGCAAAAACCACGGCTGCACGCATTTTATCGTCGGGCGCGATCACGCCGGACCAGGCAAAAATAGCAAGGGCGAAGATTTCTACGGCCCCTATGACGCCCAGGAACTGTTCGAAAAACACCAAGCCGAAATCGGCATCGAAATGATGCCATTCAAGCATATGGTCTACGTGCAGGATCGTGCCGAATATCAACCCGCAGACGAAGTGGAAGACGGCGCGACCGTGCTGAACATCTCGGGCACCGAGCTGCGCCGCCGCCTTTCCGAAGGCCTCGACATTCCGGACTGGTTCAGTTTCCCGGATGTGGTCGCCGAACTTCGCCGTTCTAAGCCGCCACGCTCAAGACAGGGCTTTACCGTTTTTTTTACTGGCTTCTCGGGTTCGGGCAAATCGACGATTGCCAATGCGCTCATGGTTAAGCTGATGGAAATGGGCGGTCGGCCGGTTACGCTCTTGGATGGCGACATCGTCCGCAAGAACCTGTCATCTGAGCTGGGCTTTTCAAAAGAACACCGCGATCTGAATATCCGCCGCATCGGTTTTGTCGCAGCCGAAATCACAAAGAACGCAGGAATCGCCTTGTGCGCGCCGATTGCCCCCTATGCGGTGACACGGCGTGCCGTACGCGAAGACATCGAGCAATACGGCGCCTTCGTCGAGGTTCACGTGGCAACATCAATCGAGGAATGCGAACGGCGCGACCGGAAAGGCCTCTACAAACTAGCGCGCACTGGGAAAATCAAAGAATTTACTGGAATTTCTGATCCTTACGATATTCCCGATCATCCGGAGCTGCGTCTGGATACCGAGGCCGTGGATGTGGACTATTGCGCCCAACAGGTGCTTTTGAAACTGGAACAGATGGGTCTGGTCGCCGCCTAAACTGGTGCTCACTATCTCGCTGACGTCGGTGCCGCCCCGGTTTGCTGGGTTGCCACGCGTTTTGGAAGCACTTCTAGGGCAGTCCGTGGACGCGCAAGTTGTGCTGGCCCTGCCCCGCCGCTATGCGCGCTTTCCCGATTGGGACGGTCGACTGCCCGCAGTGCCCAAAGCCGTGACGGTGCTACGACCGAAAGAGGACTTGGGGCCCGCAAGTAAACTTGTGCCTGTTCTGGAGAGCGGACTGGCGGACACCGGCGATATTCTGATTTGCGACGACGATGCTATTTACGCCCGCGATTGGGCCCAGGGGTTTCTCAAGGCGCGCAAGGCGCATCCCATTGCCGCCATAGCGGCCAGCAGCTTTCCGGCCGCGCGCCTGGGGCTTTCACCGCCGGTGGGACCGGACGCGATCATTGTACAGGGCTTCGCAGGCGTTCTGGTGTCAAAAGACAGTCTTGGCATCGAGATACCCTTCCCCCCGGGTGCCTGCAAATATGTTGATGACATTTGGCTGTCAGCATTGCTCGCAGCCAATGGCACGCCCATTGTCAAAGTAGGCCACCTACGCACCCTTGTGGACCCGATCGGGCGAGCCGCTGCGCCGCTGCAAAACGCCGCCGAGGGCGGGCCAACCAGGTCGCAAGCCAACCGTGCATGCGCCACCCTGCTGCGCAAGCTTCTCAGAATTTGGCCGCCGTCCGACTGATGGCCTCGGCCAAAAACTTGCACCGTTTCTCGGGCCGGACTATTGGTAGATATCCGGGCCGATGCTCGGCCCACGGAGATTTTATGACGACCATTGCGGCCTGCCGCTAAGGTCCAGGTGTCTGGACCGACCTGATCCTGCAGAGCTTCCGCGCGCGACGCCGGAAGTAACTGCGTCGTCGTAAAAAATCATCCAGAGCTATGAACATTTCCAAGAACGAGCAGCGTGTGCTGCACGCGCTTGCCCAGGGCGGCGCAATCCATTTTGAACGCGGCACGAACGGCAAGATCCATGCTGTCTCATGCTACACGCGCGAAGGCCACCGGCTGGACAGTTGCACGCTTCGGCTTTTCGAGCGACTGAAGAAAAGACGCCTTATTCGGTCGACGGGCGGGCGACCCTATCGCGTAACCAGGCTAGGCCTGAACGCGGTACGCGCACAGTTGGACAACCGGTAGCAAAGTTCGACGGGCGACCGAGGCCACGCAACGCGTCCAGGTGGGCACGTGGTAGGCATTAGTGGACGTTGACCGGCGTCAAATCATTTTGGCGCGCCAGATCGAATGCAAGTTGCCGGTCGGCAACCAGCGCCAGCCGCTCTCCGTCCATGTCGTGGACGGCATAGATGGTCTCAGCACCGTCGGCATGGGCCTGTACCTCTTCCGGCAAATCGACCACGGCAACCGGGCGCACGTACACGATCGGCTGGGTCGCATCGGGTGCGTTCTCAAATGTGAAACGAGTTTTCATCTGCTCACCCCTTTTCCTTAGGCTTCGTTGATCCTGATTGTCTGAACGATCTTTTCGGGCACAGCCCTGAAGAGATCGATATGAAGCAGGCCGTTTTCGGTCTTCGCTGCGCCCACCTGGACACCTTCGGCGAGCACAAAGCTGCGCTGAAACTGGCGGGCCGCAATACCGCGGTGCAGATAGACCCGGCCCGACGAATCCTCGCCCTGACGACCCCGTATCATGAGTTGACGATCTTCGACGGTCACCGACAAATCACTTTCGCGAAATCCCGCGACCGCCAGCGTTATGCGGAACCCATTTTCGCCTGTTTGTTCGATGTTATAAGGTGGATAGCCGTCACTGCCAGCCTTGGCGGTCCGCTCGACAAGCCGTTCAAGCTCATCAAATCCCAGTAGAAAGGGATGCGTTCCCAGCGTCAGTTTTGTCATCGTCACGTCCTTAGATCTAAGCGATCGTGTCGGGCCCCACATTTGGCAGCCTTGGGGTTAATATGGGGGCCACTGTGGCCTCCCGCAAGTGTGGAAAGTATCGCGGATTTTCGGTGTGAACTTGGTCAAAGAGCTAATATTTGGTATAAAAACTGGACCAGCCCGCTCTGCGAAAGCCCGCCAATGAACATAAACAACCCAGCGTCGATGGATCAGACCGAGGTTCTGGCCGTCAAATTGCGCGTCCTCAAGCGAGAGCACCGGGACCTGGATGAAGCCATCCGCGCTTTAGAAGACACCGGCCGAGGTGACCAATTGGCGCTAAGGCGGCTAAAGAAGCAAAAACTGATCCTCAAGGACCGAATTGCCGTTCTGGAAGATAAACTGACACCCGACATCATTGCCTAGACCGGACGGATAGCTATAGTGCCGCGCTCAATCGGCGCCTTCTGGCGCAGCAGCGCGGACACAGAAGGCCATGGCATCGCCTGACGTTGGAATTATCATGGGCAGCCAATCGGACTGGCCCACCATGCAGAAGGCGGCCGACGTTCTGGATCAGCTTGAGGTGCCTTACGAGACGCGCATCGTTTCGGCGCACCGAACCCCGGACCGGCTTTGGGACTACGGGCAATCAGCGGAAGAACGGGGTCTGAAGGTCATAATCGCCGGGGCCGGCGGTGCCGCCCATCTTCCCGGCATGATGGCATCAAAGACAATCGTCCCGGTTGTGGGTGTCCCCGTCCAGACGCGCGCCTTGGGGGGCGTCGACAGTCTTTATTCGATCGTGCAGATGCCGCGCGGCTATCCTGTGGCCACCATGGCGATCGGAGATGCAGGCGCGACGAACGCCGGACTAATGGCGGCACAGATACTTGCCACGTCGAATCCTTCTCTTGCCGCGCGTCTGACGGACTGGCGAGCGGCGCTTTCGGGCTCTGTTGCGGACACGCCCAGCAATGACTAAGGCGCTGGAGCCTGGGGCACGCATTGGCATTCTGGGCGGCGGTCAGCTTGGCCGCATGCTGTCTGTCGCCGCCGCACGGCTCGGGATGCAGTGCCATATCTTCGAACCGGCAGAAAATCCCCCTGCCCAAGACGTGGCCGCCTTCGTCACAACCGCGCCCTGGACCAAAACCAACGCGCTCAAGCGTTTCGGTCAGTCGGTCGACGTGGTAACCTATGAGTTCGAGAATGTGCCGACCGACGCGCTTGATACACTCGAAGCGCAGGTCCAGGTCTGGCCTCCGCGCCGGGCTTTGGCCGTCAGTCAGGACCGTCTCATAGAGAAAGAATTCCTGACTGGTCTCGGGCTCGCCACCGCGCCTTTCGCACCGATCGTCGACGTGAAGACCCTGGGGACGGCCCTCGGCCAGATCGGCACGCCGGCAATCCTTAAGACGCGGCGGTTCGGCTATGACGGCAAGGGCCAGGTGCACATCGACGAGACGATGACGGCGCACAGGGCGCTGGACGCAATCGCAGGCAAACCAGCGATTTTGGAAGGTTTTGTTCCGTTCTCAGCTGAGATTTCTGTTATCGCGGCGCGGTCGCAGGACGGCCAGATCGCAGCCTTTGATCCGGCTGAGAACGTGCACAGCGCTGGCATACTCCGGACATCGCGGGTTCCCGCCAATGTGCCACGGTCGGTCTCCACCGACGCGGTTTTGTTGGCTGGAAAGATCCTGAATAAACTTGAGTATGTGGGCGTTATCGGTATCGAGCTTTTCGTCACGCCCGGCGGCCTCATGGTGAATGAGTTCGCGCCACGCGTGCATAATTCCGGGCACTGGACGATGGACGGATGCGCCATTTGTCAATTCGAGCAACACATCCGCGCGGTCGCCGGATGGCCCCTGGGCGATGGTGCACGCCACAGCGACGTCGAAATGCAAAACCTGATCGGGAACGACGTCGCGAAATTGCCCGCACTGGCGCGCGAGGCCCGGACCGCCGTGCATATTTACGGAAAGTCCGAAGTGCGGGACGGTCGCAAGATGGGCCATGTGAACCGCATTCTGGGCCCGGCGTGACATGAACCGACCGCCCAGGCTGGCCGTACGCGGTGTCATCCTGATTGATGGAAGGCTTTTGCTGGTCAATGCCTATGGTGGAACCCGGTCCAATCTGTGGTGTCTGCCGGGCGGCGGCGTCAAAGCCCACGCGTCACTGCCGGATAATCTGATCAGGGAGGTGCGCGAAGAGACCGGGCTTACCGTAGCGGTCGGGGCACCCTGCCTGATCAACGAATTTCACGACCCGAAGCGCGATTTTCACCAGATTGAGGTATTCTTTCGCTGTCATGTCCACGATGGGACGCTTTCGAACACGCACAGCGATCCGGAAGGCGTCGTGAACCGTTTCCGTCTGACGACACGCGCCGGCCTCGAACGTATCCGGTTTAAGCCAGAGGCTATCGCCGCGGTCGCGTTCGATGCGGACTGCCGCACGATCTATGATCCGCTGGAGCCCATTGTCGCCTGACGGATGGACCGGCCACCGGGCACCTAAACAACTGCCAGCTTTGCCGACACCCGAACAAAGACACGACAAAGTGGCAAAAGAAAGGGCCGCCCGGAAGGCGGCCCCAAGTCGTTCAAAGCGACGGGTCGGCTTACATCATGCCGCCCATGCCGCCCATGTCGGGCATGCCCGCACCGGCACCTGCGGCACCTTCCTTGGCGGGCTTTTCAGCAACCATGGCCTCGGTGGTGATCAGAAGACCGGCAATCGATGCGGCATCTTCCAGAGCCGTGCGAACAACCTTTGCGGGGTCGATCACGCCGAAGGCGAACAGATCGCCGTACTCTTCGGTCTGGGCGTTGAAGCCGAACGATGCATCGCTCGATTCACGGATTTTGCCCGCAACGACCGATCCGTCGACGCCCGCGTTCTCGGCGATCTGGCGCAAAGGTGCTTCCAGGGCCTTGCGAACAATCGCGATACCAGCGTCCTGATCACTGTTCTCGCCCGAGACACCTTCCAGCGCCTTTGCACCCTGAACCAGAGCCACGCCGCCGCCGACAACGATCCCTTCCTGCACAGCAGCGCGGGTTGCGTTCAGCGCGTCATCGACACGGTCCTTACGCTCTTTCACTTCGACCTCGGTCATGCCGCCGACGCGGATGACGGCAACACCGCCGGCCAGCTTGGCAACACGCTCCTGCAGCTTCTCACGGTCGTAGTCCGAGGTGGTTTCCTCGATCTGCTGACGGATTTGGGCCACGCGGGCTTCAATTTCCGCTTTGTCGCCTGCGCCGTCGACAACGGTGGTTTCGTCCTTGGTGATCGAGATCCGCTTGGCCGAACCCAACATGTCCATAGTGACATTCTCAAGCTTCATGCCCAGGTCTTCCGAGATCACCTGACCACCGGTCAGGATCGCGATGTCCTGCAGCATGGCCTTGCGGCGGTCACCGAAGCCCGGTGCTTTGACGGCAGCGATCTTAAGGCCACCGCGCAGCTTGTTGACGACCAGCGTGGCCAAAGCCTCGCCTTCAACATCTTCAGCAATGATCAGAAGCGGCTTGCCCGACTGGATGACGGCTTCGAGAAGCGGCACCATCGGCTGCAGCGACGAGAGCTTTTTCTCGTGCAGCAGGATCAGGCCGTCTTCAAGCTCGGCGGTCATTTTATCGGGGTTGGTGACGAAGTAAGGCGACAGGTATCCACGGTCGAATTGCATGCCTTCGACGACGTCTTTCTCGGTCTCAAGGCCCTTGTTCTCTTCCACGGTGATGACACCGTCGTTGCCGACCGATTGCATCGCCTCGGCGATGTGCTGGCCGATCTCTGCTTCGCCGTTGGCCGAAATGGTGCCGACCTGGGCGACCTCGTCGCTGTCTTTGACTTCGCGCGATGCGGATTTGATCGTGTCGATGACGTTTGATGTCGCCAGATCGATACCGCGCTTGAGATCCATCGGGTTCATGCCCGCGGCAACCGACTTCATGCCTTCGCGAACGATTGCCTGGGCCAGAACCGTGGCCGTGGTGGTGCCGTCGCCGGCTTCATCGGCGGTGCGGCTGGCCACTTCCTTGACCATCTGCGCGCCCATGTTTTCGAACTTGTCTTCCAGTTCGACTTCTTTCGCGACGGTTACGCCGTCCTTGGTGATGCGCGGTGCGCCGAATGACTTTTCAATCACCACATTGCGGCCTTTGGGGCCGAGTGTGACTTTCACCGCGTCAGCGAGCGTGTTTACGCCCTTGAGCATGCGGTTGCGGGCATCTGTATCGAACTTGACGTCCTTAGCAGCCATGTCTCATGTGCTCCTTTTAGGAATTTCGTTGTAGTTTGGTCAGAAGGCGCGGTGTTCAGGCTGCCTTGGCGGCCGCACTGTCCTCGATGATGCCGAGGATGTCGCTTTCCTTCATGATCAGCAGTTCTTCACCGTCAATGGTGACTTCGGTGCCGGACCACTTGCCGAAGAGAATCTTGTCGCCTTCGCTGACCGACATGGCGATGAGTTCGCCCGAATCCTTGCGGGCGCCTTCGCCGCAGGCGATGACCAGGCCCTCGGCAGGCTTTTCCTTTGCGCTGTCGGGGATAATCAGGCCACCGGCGGTCTTTTCGTCGCTTTCTACGCGACGGACCAGAACGCGGTCGTGAAGCGGTTTAAATGTCATCCTTGAGGTTCCTTCGCTCAAAGTTGTTGCTCCCTACGGTCCGGGTCGGGCCCGAACCGTTATCACTCATGCAAGATGAGTGCTAACGACGGCGATTTAGGGAGATTGGCCCGGCCTGTCAACACGCCATGTCAGAAACAATTGTCCCGCAAAATGCATGCGCCCGCCTCCGTAAAGGAGGCGGGCATGGGCGGCGGGCCCGGGGACGCACCCGCAACCACATTCGGTCTCTAGGTGTTGATTTCGATCACCACTGCAGCGACATCGCTTTTGGTCGCATTGCCCAGGCTGTCACCATCCGTGCGCTTGTTCGCGATCCCAAGATTGATTGCAAAGGCGCATTTCGTGCGTGGTGGATCGCCCGTAGGCACCTGGAACGGAAGCAGCATCTCGCCAAAGGAATTGGCCGTGCTGCCGCCAGGGTCGCCCGGCGGCACTCCCACGTTTGAAGGGTTCTGAGATTCCAACGATCCCGTTGGATTGCTCGTGTTGCCGAGACCTCTCAGCCACCAGAGATTATGATAAAGCTGGAACTGTTCGTTCGGGTGGTAAGCCCTGTAGCCCACACTGAAAGTCGAGGCGGACGTGCCACCGAAGAACAGGCATTCCGCGTTGAAGGTCGCGCCGTTCAGGCGCATGTCTTCAATCTCGCACTCGACATCACGGTTGTCCCACCAGAACATATGGGTCAGTGCGCCGAAAGGAACATTGTCCTTTGGCCCCAGCTCTGCCACCCGCCGCTCAAATCGGAAAGGTGCCGCGATCTCGGTTCCGGGAAGTCCCGTCGCCGGCGTTCCCTGCGGGCGCAGTCGGCGGCCATTTTCATCAAAGACCTCAAGCATCACAAGGTGCCGGACATCCGGGTTCGACCATTGCGCAAGCCTTGTGTCCAAGCGGGCGTGATACTGACCCGCGTTCCAATCCGTCGTCGGATTGGTGTCATAGGGGATCTCGAACAGATTGTTCTGGCCCCCCACCGAGTTGGGCCCAAGGGATACGGCAACCGTTTCGGTTCCGCCGCCCGGTGCAGGAACATCTTTGGTCCAGGCCGGGACATCAATGACCGGGACCGGTGCTCCGACGGGATCACCGTTGCTGTCCGCCTCACTGACCGAGATCCGGTAGAACTTGGCGCCCGCGTCCTGCATCGCCTCACCGAACATGTAGTTCAGCTTCAGGATGCCGCCCCAGTTGCGATTCAGGTTCGCACCAAGCGCCGCAGCCGGATTGGGCGCCGGAAAAACCAGACCAGAGTTGTAGGCGGTGCCGTTGACCGCCACGGCCGATTTCGCATCCGGCGTGATCAGTTCATAGGACCCCGTGTCGCCAACTATATCGAGGTAGGTGGTGGCCGTTGCTGGGTTAACGCGGCAACCGCGGGCCAGCGGGTGATAGCTGGTCAGGGTGGGCGTGTCGTCGGCGTCGTACCAATGCCCGGCAGTGATGCCGTTGTAGATAGTCAGCGAAAACGGCCCGAAGGGCTGGCGCACGATATAGGCAAATTCCTCATGGCAGCCAGCACGCAGGATCTGGGGGAAAGCGCTCCAGCAGACATTGAAGCGTCCGTCGGGCCCGATTTCGCCCTCGGCCACCTTGACCGGTGTGCCGCAGTCCACACGTGGGCAGTAGAGGTACGGCCTCGCGTTGACATAATCGGCCTGCGCCTCGGGCTCTAAGCGGCGCAGGGCCTGAAGATCTTGCGCAGCGCGCAGGGCGCGTTCATCCAATGCACCTTCCGGGATCAGGGTCTGAACCTCGGCCGGAATGCCATTGCTTGGCGGCAAGGCAATTGGCGTTGGTACTGGCCCGTCGTTCGGCACCGGAACGGGCAAAGGTGCGATGATTGGGCCGGGATCCGGGATCGGGTCAGGCAGCGGGACCGGGCGGATCAGATCCTCCAGCTCGTCCAGAAGACCCGGCAAACGCGGATCATAGACAATCCAAGGATCGCAGCAGCAGATGCGCCGCCAGACCTCGACACGGCCCTGGCAGACGGGAAAACACCGGCTTGGCCAGGCAATCAGATCATCAATATCGAAGTTTGGGAAGAGCGGCCTTGCTTGGGTCGCAGCCAAACCGGGCGTGACTGAGTTGACCGCCAGCGCCGATGCCGCCGAAAGCGTCGCGCGCAGGTTCAGCGATGCGCGGGCGGCGGGGCGAAACTCTGCCGCACTGGGTGCAGCGGCAACGGCAAGCTCGCGGTACCACCAGGGACTGCGGCGGCATACCTGAACACGGCCGGTAACGCAGCGCAGCAAGGACAGCCACCCGCGCCAGATCGGTTGCGCCACGTTGATTGCGCCGCGCTCCAGGACTGAAGTGAAGGCTGCTGCCCGGTAGCGCAACGGTTCGGCGTCACAAGCTTCGTCATCGGCGGCCGTCAGACGGATTTCAGCGGCCTTTTCAAGCACTCCATCGGGAAATTCGACCTGATCGTCGTCGACCTGCGCGGAAAATATCGTGGCGCCCTGGGGCGAGATTGCCTGTAAGACGAGCACGGGGACTTCGGCATCCGCCTTGCCGCGTCCTTCCAGGTTAATTTTAATCGCGGGTCGCGCATCCTTGCCGCGGCCACGGGATCCCCTTGTGGATCGTGCCATGGTGCTTCCTCCTGAAATAACGACCTTTCAGGTGGACTGCGGCACGCTGCGGGCAGGTTGACGCAAAACGCCCTAGACAGGCGCGACAATTGCGCCGTGGACGTCTGCGGGACAAAACAAAGCGGCTCGATCGTAGGGTGGCCGAACAAAAGGCCGAAATAATCCGTCGAACCGTCGCTACTTAGTAATTAAATCAAAAACGTGCAGCGGCGCACATGCGCCAGAATGAAAGGTCTGATTAACAATGCGGGCACCATAACCAATTGCGCCGGTTTCGAATACGGGGGTTTTCCTTACCTCTTCGCTGCATCCTTGCAGGCCCTCATTCCCCATTCCGTCAGGGTGAAGGTGCCCCGCTCGACACGTTCGAACCATCCATAGTGGTTGTCTGCCATCATACGCGTGGCCCGCGTGACACCGGTCGCCTTTGCCACCGCGGCACCCCTGGACGGACCCGCGCCGGACAGGAATTCTGCCACACGCAAGGCATCCTGACGATAGGCGGTCACAAGACCTCGCCTGCCCTGCCCGCCCAAATTCGGGTCGCCGGACCGGCGCGCAAACTCGCGCAGCAAAAGCGCTTTGCGGCGTGCGGATTTGCGCGGCTGATATGGGCCCGGGTCGGCGTGCACCTCCACCAGTCCGTCGCGCAGCCGCACGGTGATCAACCCAAGTCCAAGGCGCCGGGCCATGGAGATATTGTCCCGCAGCGACTTTTGAAATGGGCGTCCGCTGGCCCGCGGGACAGCCAGATAGACCAAATCCGTCACCGCCTGGCGCGCGATGCCTTGGTGAAAGAGCTTCAGGGCAAATGCGGCCTTCATTTCGATAATTAGCGGGTCCTCGCCGACACGGCAGGCGACCAGATCGGCCGCGCCGACCTCTGCCTTCACCTCATAGCCTTGCGCCTGCAGAAACGCCTTAAGCGGCGGGTAAAGGTCGGTCTCGCGCACGGATGACATCCGCTTCAGTATTCCGGCAGGCGCATTGGGATCAACCCGAGACGCGTGGCTCTAAACCCCAAGCCGGCCGGTCCTTGTCCGAGCAAGTGGTGTCTGACATAACGCCAGAGAATTCGGCAACGGTGAGACTGGATGGCCCGACCCCTGCTTATCGCCGAGGCGGCGAATCCTGAATGGGTCAGTGTGCCCCTGGTCGGCTGGTCTCTGGCACGTGCGATCCAGTTGCGGACCGGCGCCCATATCGCCACCCAGATCCGAAATCGCGAAGCGTTCTTGCGGGCCGGCCTTGTCGAGGGCACCGACTTCACTGCAATCGATACTGAATGGGTGCTTCGCCCCGTATGGAAGGCTATCCGCGTCTTGCGCATGGGAGAAGGCAAGGGGTGGACTGTTGTCACAGCCTTTTCGTCCCTTTTTTATCCTGTGTTCGAGCGTACCGTCTGGCGCGAATTGGGTAACCGGATCCGTTCAGGTGAATTCAGCGTTGTGCACAGAATTACACCTTTGACGCCGACAGCGAATTCGCTCTTGGCCGGTCGAGCGGCACGTGCGGGCATTCCCTTTGTGGTAGGTCCGTTGAACGGCGGCGTGCCGTGGCCCAAGGAGTTTCGGAGCGAGCAGCGTCAAGAGCGTGAATACCTCGCATACGTGCGCAGCATTTACAAACTGTCGCCGTCCCGCGCGTCCATGTTGCGCCATGCCTCTGTTTTGATCGCCGGATCCCGGCACACCGGCTCAGAGATACCGGGCCGCTACGCGCGCAAGATCGCCTACATCCCCGAGAACGCCATCGATCCCAAGCGTTTCAACAAGTGCGCGGCCCAAGACATTTCCGGGCCACTTCGCGGCGCTTTTGTCGGAAGGCTTGTTCCCTACAAGGGCTGCGACATGTTGCTAGACGCCGCAGCTCCGCTGATCCGATCCGGGATGTTGAAGCTGGACATAATAGGTGACGGCCCAATGAAGGAGAGCTTGCAGGCACAGGCCAAGGCTTTGCACACCGAAGGTGGCGTTACGTTCCACGGCTGGAAAAACCACGGCGAAGTCCAGGACATCCTGAGCAACTGTAACCTTCTGACATTTCCATCCGTGCGCGAATTCGGTGGCGGGGTTGTACTTGAAGCTATGGCACTCGGCGTGGTGCCGGTTATCGTTGATTACGCCGGGCCTGCAGAGCTTGTAGACGATGGGCTTGGTTACAAAGTGCCTCTGGGAACGCGACAGGAGGTGACGCAAGCCTTGTCAGAGACACTCTTGGGTATCGTGCGGAACCCGTCGCCCCTGCCAGGGATGGCCGCTGCCGCCCGCGCCCGTGTCGCCATGACGTACACCTGGGATGCCAAGGCGGACCAGATTCTAGAGATCTATGACTGGCTTGCCAGCGGCCAGCCCGGCCTGATCCCGGGCTTTGATCCGGGCAATGTCTAACCAAGATGGCAACTTTGCCCTAGAGCCCGGGCCAAGGGCGCCCTATAAGGCGCGCGACTTCAAATCAGACTGGAAACTCTATCCATGACGACGCTCGTTTTCGGCCATAAGTCGCCCGACACGGACTCAACCGGCAGTCCCATTATCTGGGCCTGGTACCTCAACGAAGTGGAAGGTGGCGACGCCGAGGCCGTCCTGCTTGGCGAACCCAACACCGAAGCCGCATTTGTCCTGAAGCGGTGGGACTTGCCCAAGCCCAGGATCATCTCGACGATCGATGCTGGACAGCCTGTGGTAATCGTCGATACCAACAACCCTGCTGAACTGCCCCACAACATCAACGACGCCGACATCCGCGCCATTGTCGATCACCACAAACTTGTGGGCGGGCTAGAGACATCGGGGCCTATCGACATCACCATGCGCCCTGTGGCCTGTACGGCCACCATCCTGAACCAGATGATGGGCGATGCGGCCGCCCGTATGCCCGATTGGGTCAAGGGCACCATGCTGTCGTGTATTCTGTCCGACACCCTTGAGTTTCGCAGCCCGACGACGACAGAAGTTGACCGGACCTTAGCCGAGGGACTGGCGGCAGAGTTGGGGATAGACCTCAGTGCGTACGCGGCAGAGCTGTTCGCGGCAAAATCCGACGTCTCGGCCTTTTCCGATGCCGAACTAATCCGAATGGACAGCAAAGCCTATGAGGTCGGTGGCACGAAATTCCGCGTCAGCGTTCTTGAGACCACGGCACCCGAGATCCCGCTCGGTCGCAGCGCCAGTCTTATGGAGACCATGCCAACGGTCGCCGCTGAGGATGGTGTCGATCATGTGCTGATGTTCGTGGTGGATATCCTGCGCGAAGAGGCCACGCTGCTGGTGCCCAACCCGGTGGTCAAGGAAGTTGCCGAAAAGAGCTTTGGCGCCACAGTGACCGGCGACCGCGTTGTCCTGCCCGGGGTGATGAGCCGCAAGAAACAGATCATCCCGGTTCTATCGCTCTGAGGCCGGGAAGATGACGGAAACGGTCGCGCGCTTTTCCGAAATCAGCAGCCTGTACCGGGCAGCATTCGTTGATCTTTGGGGATGCCTCCACAACGGCGTACGCGCCCTGCCGCCTGCCGTGGCGGCGCTTCAGCAATTCAGATCCAAAGGCGGCATCGTCATCCTGGTCACCAATAGCCCGCGTCCGCGCGCCGGTGTCGAGCGTCAGCTTGAACGCTTTGGCGTACCGCGTGACTGCTGGGATGCCATTGCAACATCGGGTGATAGCGCCCGCGCCGCCATGTTCATCGGGGCCGTCGGAGAACGCGTCTGGCACATAGGCGAAAAGCACGACGGCGGTTTTTTCGAACCCCTGAAGATTATCCGGGATGCCAAGGACATAACCCGCGTGCCGCTCGCCGAAGCTGAAGGCATTGTTTGCACCGGCCCCTTCGACCCACTTGCCGACCCATCGGTCAACCGGGCCGATTTTCTTTTTGCCAAAAATAAGGGTCTGAAGTTGCTTTGTGCCAATCCGGACATCGTGGTTGACCGGGGGCATGTCCGCGAATGGTGTGCCGGAGCGCTGGCAGAGCTTTATTCTGAGATGGGCGGAGAAAGCCTCTATTTCGGCAAACCTCACCCGCCCATCTATGACCTTTCGCGCCTTCGACTAGACGCGATAGAGCCCGGCATTGGCAGTGACGAAATTATCGCCATAGGCGATGGCATCCACACCGACGTGAAAGGCGCCCTGGGAGAAGG
Source organism: Pseudomonadota bacterium (assembly GCA_039026235.1). Lineage (GTDB taxonomy): Bacteria > Pseudomonadota > Alphaproteobacteria > Rhodobacterales > Rhodobacteraceae > JBCCMQ01. The sequence goes on along the minus strand of JBCCMQ010000022.1, from coordinate 14,749 downwards.
ACTTCACAGCCTTTTTATAACGGGTGGTCTGGCGGCCGAAGAAACCGGGACGGCGGATGGAAAAGATCCGGATGCCAAGGCCCTGAGAACCTTTCTTGCGCGACAGAAGATCGCTCCGAGCTATGCGATCAGTCAGCTTAGGTGACCTAAAAAACGTTGAACTTCTGCATTCTAAAAGTAATTAAGTTGCACCCGCTAGCAGTCACATGCACTTTTGTTGCGCGGCCAGTCTCTAGGATGCGCTGATGTTGGACACAAATCACCTCGACAACCTGCCAAGGGGCACAATTCCGATTGAGGAATTGGCCGTGGGCATGTCGCGCCATCTCAGCAAGACAGTCACAGACGACGACATTCGGCTCTTTGCCCAAGTCTCCAGCGACAGAAATCCGGTGCATCTGGATGAAGACTATGCCCGCGAGACCATCTTTTCCGGGCGCATAGCACACGGCATGCTGACAGCCTCGCTGATCAGCGCCGTCATTGGCGAACAATTGCCCGGCCACGGGACGGTCTATCTTGGTCAGTCGCTTAAGTTCCTGGCGCCGGTGCGCCCGGGCGACCGGGTTGAGGCACGGGTGACTGTGCAAACAATCGATCATCCGCGCAGGCGCGCCACGCTGGCCTGTGTCTGTTTGGTAGACGAAACACCGGTGCTGTCGGGCGAAGCACAGGTTTTGGTGCCTTCATCCAAATTCGACTGAGTGGGCCGCTTGCACCCCTGATCCGAGAGCGCTAGCAGAAGCGCATGAGGATCGTTCGCGACTATCAATTTGCTGCGCCCGAAGACCGTGCCGCCAGCGTCGCGATTGGAAACTTCGATGGCGTTCACCTGGGCCACCAAGCCGTACTGGAACTGGCACGCGACTGGGCCACCAATCATTCGAAACCGCTGGGAATTCTAACTTTTGAACCCCACCCGCGCGAGTTCTTTCTACCCGATGCCCGCCCCTTTCGGCTGATGGCAGCCAGCACCCGGGCGCACCGGTTGGAAAAACTTGGTGTCGAGGTGCTGTTCGAACTGCATTTTTCGCGTGCCCTTTCGGACATGACAGCTGCCGAGTTTGCTGAAAAGGTTTTGGCCAGGGGACTGGATCTGTCCCATTTGGTGGTCGGTCGCGACTTTCGCTTCGGCAAGGACCGCGCAGGCGACGCGGACACGTTGCAGGAACTCGGCGCAAAGTTGGGTTTTGAGGTGACAATCGCTGATTTGATCCAAAGCGACCGGCGCGAGGTGTCGTCGACCAACATCCGGGCAGCGCTTGACGAAGGTAGGCCACGCGACGCCGCCGCAATGTTGGGGCATTGGCACCGTATCGAGGGTACGGTTGTTCATGGGGATGCCCGGGGGCGTGAACTGGGCTATCCGACCGCAAACATGGCGCTGAAGGGTCTGCACCTGCCGGCCTTTGGAGTCTATGCCGTCAAGGTCGATGTCCTAACCGGGTCCCACGCCGGCAGCTATTTAGGCGCATCGAGCCTGGGCGTCCGACCTCAGTTCGACGGCGAGGTCCCTAACCTTGAGACCTTTATTTTTGACTTCAATGGCGATCTCTACGGAAGTGATTTATCTGTCGGTCTTGTCGAATTCCTGCGCCCAGAGGCGAAGTTCGACAGCATCGAAGCCCTGATTACCCAGATGGAAAGCGATTGTGTCAGCGCGCGTGGTATTCTTGCCGAGGTCGAGGCATGAGCGACCCGATCCAACGCGGCGGCCTGCGCGACCGGTTTTGGGAAACGGTGCCGCTTTCGAAAATGTCCACGCGCGAGTGGGAAGCCCTTTGCGACGGGTGCGGGCGCTGCTGTCTAAACAAACTTGAAGACGAAGACACCGGCGAAGTGGCTCTGACCCGCGTCGCCTGTCGGCTTCTTGATGGCGAAACTTGCCGATGCGGCCAGTACGACATCCGGCGTCAACTGGTGCCCGAGTGCATTGCGCTGACACCGCAGACTATTGAAGAACATGCCTATTGGCTGCCCCGAACCTGCGCCTACAAGCTTCTCTGGCAGGGTCGCCCGCTTTACGACTGGCATCCCTTGATCTCAGGGACCAGCGCCACGGTTCATGCAGCCGGCATTTCAGTCCAGGGCTGGACCGTTCCCGAGTTCGAGGTAACCGATGACGACTGGGAAGATCACATTATCGAGGACGCCCTTTGAATTTTGCATCTGACAACACGGGCCCGGCCCACCCGAAGGTGATCGAGGCGGTCCTGAAGGCGAACGAAGGCTATGCGTTGCCCTATGGTGCCGACCCGTTCAATGAACTGGCAAGCGCACGCGTCCGCGAGGTTTTCGAGGCGCCGGATGCGGCGGTGTATTTCGTGGCGACCGGTACGGCAGCAAACGCATTGATCCTCGCGACGCTGACCGAGCCCTGGCAGAGGATTTTCTGCCATGAGGCGTCGCATATCGAAGAAGATGAATGTGGCGCTCCGGAGTTTTTTGGTTCAGGCGTCAAGCTGACACTGATCGACGGTCCCGACGCCAAAATGGACCCCAACGCGCTGAGGCACTCCGTCGCGTCTGTCGGAACCAAAAGTGTTCACAACGTCCAGCGCGGCCCGGTCTCCATCACCCAGGTGACAGAATGCGGTGCCGTCCACAGTCTGGAAGAGATTGGCGCGCTGACGGCTGTTGCCCACGAATTTGGCCTGCCCGTACACATGGACGGCGCACGATTTGCCAACGCTCAGGTCGCACTGGGATGTTCTGCCGCCGATATGACCTGGCGCCAAGGCGTCGACGCTGTCAGCTTTGGCGGCACCAAGAACGGATGCATGGCGGTTGAGGCAGTGGTCTTTTTCAAACCAGATCACGCCTGGGAGTTCGAGCTGCGACGCAAGCGGTCGGCACAGCTTTGGTCGAAGCACCGATATCTTTCGGCCCAGATGGATGCTTATCTGCGTGATGATCTTTGGCTGGAAATGGCAAGATCGGCCAATGCGATGGGGCAGAAACTGGCGGACGGCCTTAGCAACATGTCCCATGCGGACATCAAGCATACGCCCGATGCAAACATGATTTTTGCTTCGCTTCCTCGCGGTGCCCACCGGCGGGCGGTGAATGGCGGCGCCAGCTACTACATGACCCATGAAGCGCTTGAAGGCGGACATGAGATCGATCCGATAACTTGCAGGCTTGTGACCAACTGGGCGACCACCGAAGAGGACGTGGACTGCTTCCTGGATTTGCTCAGCTGATCGGGTAACAGGCCCGCACAAGCTTTTGCGCCGGCAGTGCGCACAATTTGCACACTGCCAGAACGATCTAGGATGGCCTCTGGCACCGCGCACCCCTAGCCACTTGCCAGGGCTTGCGGCGCTCTGAGGTACGAACCTCAAAAAAACATGGACATGAGGGACGTACCTCAAATACGCTTCGAGTACACCGCGATTCGTTCATCCTCGGTCGTGGATCAGAGACTTTAGGGAGGACTGGATGACTTATTCAAAACTGGCGACGGCCAGCGCTGTAGCCATTGTGGCAAGCACTGCGGCATCAAGCGTGACGGCAGAAGATCTGACATTGTGCTGGGCGGCATGGGACCCGGCCAATGCCCTTGTCGAACTGTCCAAGGAATTCGAAGCGGAATCCGGCCACAGCATGAACTTTGAATTCGTGCCCTGGCCTAACTTCGCAGACCGGATGCTCAACGAATTGAATTCGGGCGGCAAGCTCTGTGACCTATTGATTGGTGACAGCCAGTGGATCGGCGGTGGCGCCGAGAACGGCCACTATGTCAAGCTGAACGACTTCTTCGACAGCGAAGGCATCTCGATGGACGACTTCGCGCCCGCAACGGTTTACGCCTACTCAACTTGGCCGAAGGGATCACCCAACTTCTACGCCTTGCCCGCGATGGGGGATGCCAACGGCTGGTTCTATCGCAAGGACTGGTTCGAGCGCGACGACATTAAAGCCGCCTACAAGGAGGCAACCGGGCAGGACTTGCGCGAGCCGCAATCGCAGGAGGAACTTCTTCAAATCGCCCAGTTTTTCCAGGAACGCGAAATCGACGGCAAGACTGTCTACGGTGCTGCAATCTTCACCGAGCGTGGCTCGGAAGGGATTACGATGGGCGTAACTTCGGCGCTTTATCCTTGGGGGTTCAAGTACGAGAACGAGCCGGGCAGCTACGACATGGAAGGCGCAGTGAACTCGCCGGAGGCCGTGGAAGCTTTGGAATTCTACAAGACATTCTATGAAACAGCGACGCCTCCGGGCTATACCAACAGCTACATGGGCGAGAGCCTGGATGCCTTCAAATCGGGCCAGGTTGCGATGGCGATGAACTGGTTCGCCTTCTTCCCGGGGCTTTACGCGGACCCGGCCACAGGAGGTGACAAGATCGACTTCTTCGTGAACCCGCCGCAGAATATCGCCGCCTCGACACTCGGCGGGCAGGGTATCTCGGTTGTCAGCTACTCTGACAAACAGGACGCCGCGCTTGAGTACATCAAGTGGTTCGCGCAGCCCGATGTTCAGGCGAAGTGGTGGGAATTGGGCGGCTACTCGGCCCACAACTCGGTCCTGCAGGATCCGGGCTTTGTGGACAGCCAACCTTTCGCCGGCGACTTTCTGGACGCAATGGATGGTGTTCAGGACTTCTGGCAGGAGCCTGCTTACGCCGAGTTGCTGCTGGCCATGCAAAAGCGCATCCATGACTACGTCGTGGCAGATCAAGGTACCGCGCAGGAAGCGCTGGACAAGCTGATCGAGGATTGGACCGAAGTCTTCGAAGACGAAGGTAAACTTTAGGACTTGCCCATGGGGCTGCATCCCCAGCCCCATGGATAAAGTCGCGGCGGGCCCGTTGGGGCCCGCGCACCGCCAACAGGAAAAGCAAACATGACCGACCGGACGATCGATCGCGTTGCACAGGCAACGCCGCCTCGTGTTGTGCGCAAGATCAAGGGGCTTTCGGACCGCGCGATTGCCTGGATCTTTGTGGCTCCGACGATCGCTCTGTTGCTGGCTATCAATATTTTTCCGTTGGTCTGGACGATTCAGTTGTCGTTCACGAACTACAGGGCCAATCGCCTGACGCGTGAACCCGAATTCATCGGGCTTAGGAACTATGAGCGAATCCTGACCGACAGCGACATCTGGCTGAACATGCAAGCCACGGCGCACTTCCTGTTTTGGACAATTTTCTTTCAGGTTCTGATCGGTTTCACTTTGGCTTGGTTGATAAATCGCAAGTTTAAAGGCAATGACCTTTGGACCACGATCATCGTGCTGCCGATGATGCTGTCACCGGCCGTCGTCGGGAACTTCTGGAAATTTCTCTATCAGCCGCAAATCGGCCTGTTTAACTACATCATCGCGTTTTTCACGGGCCGCGATCCATCGAGCTTTGAGATGCTGGGGCAAGTAAACCTGGCCCCATGGTCAATCGTCATCGTCGATACGTGGATGTGGACACCCTTCGTCATGCTGATCTGTCTGGCAGGGCTGCGCTCTATCCCGGACTACATTTATGAGGCGGCCGAGATCGACCGCGCGTCAAAGTTGCGACAGTTCTTTACCATCACCATTCCCATGGTGCTGCCGTTCCTGATGCTGGCCGTGCTGTTCCGGGGCATCGAGAATTTCAAGATGTTCGATCTGGTGGTGCAACTGACAGGCGGCGGCCCGGGGTCAACCACTGAACTGACATCGATCAACCTCAAGCGCGAGGCGTTTGAGAAATGGCGCACAGGCTATGCCTCCGCCTACGCGATCATCCTGTTTGTCACCGTTTTTGGCTTGGCGAGCATCTACGTCAAAGCCCTAAACAAGGTGAAAGAAAGATGAGCGGTTTTTCTGTCACCGAGCCCTCTGCCCGTTCAAAATGGTTCGCCGCCACGCTGGTCATCCTTTATGCGCTGATCACGATTATCCCGCTGGTGTGGATCGGCCTTACCGGTTTCAAAAGCCCATCGGATGCCATCAGCTATCCGCCCAAAATCGTCTTCGAGCCAACGCTGGAAGGTTATGTAAATCTCTTTACGACCCGCACGCGACAGACGCAGGAGTTTCTGGACAGCAATCCGCCTCAGAATTGGGCCGACGAGATCGTTCGCCAGTACGACATGGTTATTGTCGGCCCTTCGAAGTTTGGAGAACGGTTCGTCAATTCAGTCATTATTGGTTTTGGCTCGACATTTCTGAGCGTCTTTCTGGGCACCCTTGCGGCCTATGCCTTCAGCCGGTTCAAGATACCACTGGCCGATGATCTGCTCTTCTTCATTCTGTCAACGCGGATGATGCCGCCCATCGCCGTCGCGATCCCGATCTTCCTGATGTACCGCAACCTTGGTCTGTCGGACACGCATTTGGGAATGATCCTGCTTTATACGGCCGTAAACATCAGCCTTGCTGTGTGGCTTTTAAAAAGCTTCATGGACGGCATCCCGACAGAATACGAAGAAGCTGCCCTGATCGACGGCTACACGCGCTTTCAGGCCTTCTACAAGGTTGTGTTGCCCCAGGCCGCCACGGGCATCGCCTCAACGGCCATCTTCTGCTTAATCTTTGCTTGGAATGAATACGCCTTTGCGGTCCTGCTGACGACAGCGAATGCGCAGACCGCCCCGCCCTTCATTCCGACCATCATCGGCATCGGTGGTCTGGATTGGCCGGCGATTGCGGCGGGCGTTACGCTCTTCCTGCTGCCGGTTATGATCTTCACGATCTTGCTTCGCAAACATTTGCTCCGCGGGATCACTTTCGGAGCCGTTCGCAAATGAGCAACTTCATCAATGGGCTCCTTCGTCTGCGCCGTGGACCTTGGGAGATGCTCGCGACAATCATAATCGCTGTCGGGGTTTTCATGCTTATGCAACCCTTTGTGATCTGGGCCTTCACCTATTCCTTCATCACGACCCTAGTCGGGACGGTGATGTTCATCGTCGTCAGTCACTTTCCCGAGGACGACTGATGCGGGTCCTGGCGTGCAGCTTTTTCCTCGGGACGCAGCGTGTGCGGAATGCCAGCACCGCCTTCGGCAGCGATCCATTTCACGTCGGAGAGGTCTGCGGGAATGGATGATCTTGCGAAAATAGATGTCCCGGCCATGTCCAGCGATGTGGCGGCGGCCCTTTCGGCCTGGCCGAAGCGGGGGCAGACCCAAGCAAAGCAATTGCGCGACTTGATCTACCGGACGGCCGGAGAGATCAGAGCAGGACCAGTTACCGAGACGCTGAAGTGGGGCCAACCGTCATTCAACAACGGTAAGGCGGGCACGCCGCTTCGCCTAGGGTACCAAATAGACGAACCGCATCCGGTGCGCCTTTACGTACATTGCTCTACCCGGTTGATTGACCAGTGTCGTACGCGCTTCCCCAACCTCGTCTACGAGAGGAACCGAGCCGTCTGTTTGAATGACACCGGTGCGCTGCCGCAAGAGGCGCTAAGGTCTTGCGTTGCATTGGCACTGACCTATCACCAAAGGAAGACCGCGGAGAATGGCTAAGATCGTCATTAAGAATGTCCGCAAAGAATTCGGCGATTTTGTCGCCGTGAAAGAAAGCTCTTTCACGATCGAAGACGGCGAATTCTTCATGCTGCTCGGACCGTCCGGCTGCGGTAAGACCACGACCCTGCGCATGATCGCGGGCCTTGAGTTGCCGACGTCGGGCGAGATCTTTCTGGACGGGGAAGAGATCAGTCAGAAACCGCCTTCGGAACGCGACATCGCTTTCGTATTCCAAATGTTCGCGCTTTATCCGCACATGAATGTCCGCAGAAACATCAGCTATCCGTTGGTCAGCCAGGGGGTGCCGCGCGCTCAGGTCAGAGCAAAAGTTGGCGAAGTGGCGCGTATTCTGGGGATCGAGGACATTCTTGACCGCCCCGTGGGCGGCCTGTCGGGCGGTGACCGCCAACGCGTGGCCTTGGGCCGGGCAATTGTGCGTGAGCCCAAGGCGTTCATGATGGACGAACCCCTGGGCGCTTTGGATGCAGAGTTTCGCGAACACATGGCCGAAGAACTACGCGCCCTGCACGACCGCATGGGAGCAACCACGGTCTACGTCACCCATGACCAGCTTGAGGCAATGCAAATGGGCGACAAGATTGTCGTCATGAACAATGCGGTGGTCGAGCAGTTCGGTACACCACAAGAGATCTATGACAAGCCACGCACGATGTTCGTTGCGGACTTTATCGGCTCGCCCTCCATGAACTTCATGGAATTCGACGGGGAACTGGGTCAGGGGACGACAGCCGTAAGCTTGGGCGGGACCGAGGTTGCGGTGCCATCCCTGCGCGAAGGCGTCGCTGGAAAACTGGTCTTTGGGGTGCGGCCCGAACATATCGGTTTCTCTGACGAAAGCGGCTTTCGCGCCCGGGTTTTGGCCACCGAATACCTTGGCACCACTCAGATTGTCACTTTGGAAAGCCCGAGCGGCGAACTGAAAGCCCGGATCAGTTCATCCGAGACGGTCAGACCCAACGAAACTGTGGGCCTCTCTTTCAAATCCGATGCAGTCACCCTGTTCAATCAGCAGACCGAACAGGCCATCCGGTCGGAAAAGAATGAAGGAGTGTTTGCAAATGGCTGAGGTCATTCTGAACGCGATTTCGAAGTCATTCCGCAACACGCTGGCGGTAGACGGAATGTCGATGGTTATCCCGGACGGTGCATTCGTCGTGCTTCTTGGTCCAACAGGTGCCGGAAAGACAACGACGCTACGGTTGATCTCGGGCCTCGAAAAGCTGGACCGGGGTTCGATCTCAATTGGTGGACGTGATGTCGGATCGGAAACACCGGCCCAACGGGACGTTGCGATGGTGTTTCAGCAATACTCGCTCTATCCCCATCTGAGCGTGCGCGAAAATCTGGCTTTCCCGCTCCGATCGCCGATCCTGAAAACACCAGAGGATGAGATTGCGCGCAAAGTGCAGGAGATCGCGGACATCCTTCAGATTCCGCACAAGCTCGACAACAAGGCCACTGAGCTATCGGGGGGCGAGATGCAGCGTGTTTCGATTGGCCGCGCTTTGGTGCGGGACCCTTCCATCTACCTCATGGACGAACCGCTGAGTTCGCTTGATGCAAAGTTGCGCGCCGATCTGCGTGTCGAGCTGAAACGAATTCACGCCGATCTGGGGTCGACATTGCTGTATGTCACACATGATCAGATCGAAGCCATGACCATGGCAAGTCATGTGGGCGTTTTGCAGGAAGGGCGTCTGGTCCAGTTCGGAAGCCCAAGAGAGATCTATGAGAATCCAGCAAGCGTTTATGTGGCCAGCCGTCTCGGGCTGCCGCGCATAAATGTCTTGCCGTCACAGCTGTTTCCCGGATCGCACAAAGGTCCCCAGATCGGTCTGAGACCGGAAAACATCTTGCAGGGCGACGGCGCCGAGGCGCGCGTCGTTCGCGCTGAACATCTTGGCGATCAAACTCGTCTTCATCTTGATCTGCAGGGCCATGCCGTCACCACGCTTGCCGATCCGCACGCCGATTACGAGGCCAACGCCCCAATCAAGATCAGACCGCAGAACCCGATATATTTCGACGCGGCCGGTACACGCGTCGTTTAAGGGAGGACGACCATGGCTCAGTTTATTAACGCGAAAGAGAACCTAGTCACGGAAGCCATCGACGGCTTTATCGCCGCGTCGGGCGGAGCCCTTTCGCGCCTTGACGGCTATCCCCACATCAAGGTGGTCTACCGCTCGGACTGGGACAAATCCAAGGTCGCCCTGATTTCCGGCGGCGGATCGGGGCACGAACCGGCACACGCCGGGTTCGTGGGCGCGGGCATGCTGACGGCCGCGGTCTGCGGAGAGGTTTTCGCGTCGCCCTCAGTCGAGGCGGTTCTGGCCGGCATTCTGGCGGTGACGGGCGAAGCGGGCTGCCTGCTGATCGTCAAAAACTACACCGGCGACCGGTTGAATTTCGGGCTTGCTGCAGAACGCGCCCGTGCGCTTGGACGCAAGGTCGAAATGGTGGTTGTAGATGATGACATCGCACTGCCTGATCTTCCACAACCGCGCGGTGTCGCTGGCACGCTGTTCGTGCACAAGGTCGCCGGAGCAATGGCGGAAGCGGGTGCAGAGCTTCCTGCAATCGCCGCCGCCGCGCGCGCGGTTATTGCCAAGGTCGCAAGCATTGGGATGAGCCTGGATACATGCACTGTGCCCGGCTCAGCCAAGGAGAACAGGATCGGACCCGGCAAAGCGGAACTTGGGCTAGGCATCCATGGCGAACCCGGCGTTCAGCAGGTTGACTTTACAACCGCCAAAAACGCGATGGATACGGTCGTCGGAAAGCTTCGGGGAAGCGTTGGGGCAGGCAGCTACGTGGCCTTGGTCAACAATCTGGGCTCAACGACGCCGCTTGAGATGTCGGTTCTGACCCAGGCCCTGACCCAGGCCGGACTGATCAGTCACATCATAGGTCCGGCCCCGATGATGACATCGCTAGACATGCATGGATTTTCGGTATCGATCATGGAAACGACGCCAGCTGAGCATGCGGCGCTGGCCGAACCGGTTGTCATACCCGCCTGGCCGGGCATGAATACCGTCGTCGAGGTGCCTGTCGATCCTTTGCCCGATGGCCTTACACCCATCGAACCCATTCCGTCGGCAAATGAACGGACGCGGAGGATCATCGAAAAAGTATCGGATCTATTGATCTCGGTCGAAGGAGCACTGAACGAGCTCGATGCCAAGTCCGGCGATGGGGATACCGGCAGCACGTTGGCAACGGCAGCGCGGGCGTTGAAAGGCGGGCTCGACCGGATGCCACTTGCGGATTTGACCCAGCTGTTTCCAGCCCTTGGAAACGAATTGAGCCAAACCATGGGCGGATCTTCCGGTGTTATTCTGGCGATCTATTTCAACGCCGCCGGCGATGCCTGCGCGAACGGATCACCAGTGCCTAAGGCCTTGGTCGAAGGTCTCGAACGGGTCAGCCAGGTCGGTGGTGCCAAGGTCGGCGATAGGACAATGATCGACGCGCTTGAGCCCGCACTTGCCGCCCTTCCCGGCGGCGTGGCGGCCGCGGCTGCGGCGGCGCGTAAGGGTGCAGACAGCACAGCCGCAATCAGCCGCGCCAAAGCTGGACGCGCGGCCTATGTGCCCGAAGAAAACCTTAAAGGCCACAACGACCCCGGCGCTGAAGCGGTAGCTTTGCTTTTCGAAGGCCTGGCGCGCGAAATGGAGGAACAAGCTGACTAAAGCGCCTCTGGATACGGTCGAAAAACCAACGGTCAACGACATTGCCCGTGTCGCCGGCGTAAGTCTGGCGACCGTTGACCGCGTGCTGAACGAACGGCCAGGCGTCAGGTCGGTCACGATCAAGAAAGTGCGCGCTGCAATCCAGCAACTGGGTTATGTTCGCGATACCGCGGCGGCGAACCTGGCCAGAAAGCGGGTCTACAGTCTTCTGTTCGTTCTTCCTGATACGAGCAATGAATTTGTACAGGCGCTGCGCGTTCAGATCGGCGAACAAGCCAACAAACTGGCAGCGGAACGCACGCGCCTTTCATCTGTCGCCGCCACCCCTTTCGATCCGCGCGAGATTGTGGCCATCCTGGATGCCCTCGATCCGAATGAGACCGACGGTGTGGCCGTTTTCAGCCCCGAGACGCCATCGGTGCGCGATGCGGTCAAACGCGCCCGCGATAAGGGCATTGCCGTCGTGGCCCTGGTCTCAGACCTTCCTAGCTCTGAACGCGATCACTTTGTGGGTATCGACAATGTGTCGGCCGGGCGCACGGCGGCGCAATTGATGGGCCGCTTTGTACGCCGGCCCGGCAAGGTACTGGTAATCACGGGATCACGGCTGGCCCGAGACCACCTTGAACGGCGGCAGGGTTTTGATCTTGTGATGAGCGAAGAATACCCGGAATTAGAGGTTGTGGCTTCGGTCGAAGGCCGCGACGATCCGAACTTGATCTACAAGCTCTTGCCCGAAGTTTTTGAAAGTTACCCGGACCTTTGCGGCATTTATTCGTCTGCCGCTGGAAACGCCGGGCTTATTCAATTTCTGTCCGAGAATACCTCTGGCAAGGGCATCACTGTGATCGCCCACGAACTGACACCGCTCACGCGGCGGGCGCTAAGCGCCGGCACCTTTGATGCATTGATCAGTCAGGACAGCGGACACCTGGTCAGATCCTGCGTGCGGCTTCTGCGGGCAACCGCCGACAACGTACCTTTCAATCCAGCCCAGGAAAGAATCCGGATCGACATTTACCTGAAGGAGAATGTCCCGCCGGACAGAAAATAGAACAGGGAGGAAACTAATGAAAACCATCAAGGGCCCAGCGCTTTTCCTGGCGCAGTTCGCGGGCGATGACGCGCCGTTCAACTCTTGGGATGCAATCACCAAGTGGGCGGCGGACTGCGGTTATAAAGGCGTTCAGGTACCAAGCTGGGACGACCGCTTAATCGATCTCGCCAAGGCAGCGGAAAGCAAGGACTATTGCGACGAATTCAAGGGCGTAGCAGCAGCGAACGGCATCGAGGTCACGGATCTGTCAACCCACCTGCAGGGCCAACTTGTCGCCGTCCACCCAGCCTATGACGACGCCTTTGACGGGTTTGCCGATCAGTCCGTGCGCAGCAACCCCAAGGCGCGGCAAGCTTGGGCGGTCGATCAGGTGAAGATGGCATTAAGTGCGTCCAAGAACATGGGCGTCGAGGCCCATGCGACATTCTCCGGCGCCTTGGCATGGCCCTATATCTACCCCTGGCCGCAAAGACCGGCCGGCCTCGTCGAGGCCGCGTTCGATGAACTTGCGGCCCGGTGGCGCCCGATCCTAGATCATGCCGAAGACTGCGGTGTGGATGTCTGCTATGAAATCCATCCTGGCGAGGACCTGCACGACGGGATCAGCTATGAAATGTTTCTAGAGCGAACCGGCAACCACGCGCGGGCCTGCATGCTTTACGATCCGTCTCACTATGTGCTGCAGTGTCTCGATTACCTTGACAATATCGACATCTACAGGGACCGGATCCGCATGTTCCACGTCAAGGATGCCGAGTTCAATCCAACCGGTCGCCAAGGCGTGTATGGCGGCTTTCAATCCTGGGTAGAACGCGCGGGGCGCTTTCGTTCGCTCGGCGACGGTCAGGTCGACTTCACGGCAATTTTTTCAAAGATGGCAGCCAATGACTTTGAAGGATGGGCCGTGGTCGAATGGGAATGTTGTCTGAAGGATTCCGAGGTGGGTGCCCGCGAAGGCGCCGCCTTTGTGGCTGAACACATCATCGAGGTCACCGCGAAAGCCTTTGATGATTTCGCAGATGGCGGCACCGACGACGCGGCAAACCGTAGAATGCTGGGAATTGAGTAATGGTTACTGGAAGAACTGAGAGCTCGGCCGGCAAGATCCGACTTGGCATGGTCGGCGGCGGCAACGACGCGTTTATCGGCGGCGTCCATAGGATCGCTGCGCGGCTGGATGACCACTTTGAGCTGGTCGCGGGCGCCCTGTCTTCAACGCCCGAGAAGTCTCGCGCCAGCGGCGAAGCGCTTGGTCTGGCGCGAATTTACGACGATTTCAAGCAGATGGCCATGCGCGAGGCTCGCCTGAAGACAGGTATCGAGGCAGTCGCAATCGTCACACCTAACCATGTGCATTACGCGCCTGCGCGCGAATTTTTGAAACGCGGCATTCATGTGATCTGCGACAAACCCCTGACATCGACACTTGCCGATGCGCGCAAGCTGGTTCAGGCCGTCGAACGCTCAGACGCACTTTTCGTGCTGACGCACAACTATACCGGCTACCCCATGGTCCGGCAGGCACGCGAGATGATCGCCGATGGCGCGATAGGGGCCTTGCGCGTCATTCAGGTCGAATACCCCCAGGACTGGTTGACGGTGGAGCAGACCTTTAAGCAGGCCGAGTGGCGGACGGATCCCGCGCGGTCCGGAGCCGGCGGCTCGACCGGTGACATCGGTACGCACGCCTATAATCTCGCGTGTTTTGTGACAGGGACACAGGCCGAAAGCCTTGCCGCCGACATTCAGGCCTTCGTGCCCGGCCGTCAGGTCGATGACAATGCCCACGTGCTTTTGCGCTTTCCGGACGGCGCCCGGGGAATGCTCTGGTCGTCTCAGGTCGCTCCTGGAAACGAAAACGCCTTGCGCCTCAGGGTCTACGGCGACAAGGGCGGACTTGAATGGGCGCAGGAGGACCCAAACTACCTCTGGTACACGCCCTTTGGTGAACCCAAACGCCTGCTCACCCGATCCGGCGCCGGATCCGGTGTCGCTGCGGCCCGCATCAGCCGCGTACCCCCCGGCCACCCGGAAGGTTACCTGGAAGGATTTGCAAACATCTACGGCGAGGCGGCCAAGGCAATCCTCGCCCATCGAGATGGCGCGGTCCCGGATGATGAAGTGATCTTCCCCACGGTATACGATGGCCTTCGGGGCGTCCAATTCGTCGCCGCCTGCGTAACCAGTTCACGCCGCAACGCGGCCTGGATCAACATACATACCTAGGCTCTGGACGCATTGATTTCGGAAAGTAGCCATGGTTCACGGCTCGAAGAACGAGCGGTGAACATGTCTGATCTCTTCTGGTTGAGCGACGTGCAGATGGCGCGGCTTGAACCCTTCTTCCCGAAGTCACACGGCAAACCACGGGTTGATGATCGATGCCACGTATCTGAAAGCCCACCGTACGGCGTCCAGTTTGGGCGTCAAAAAGGGGGCGTGGATGCCCGATCGGCCGGACAAAGGGCGGCCTGAACACAAAACTGCACGCCATCTGCCATAGCCAAGGTTGTT
>JBCCMQ010000021.1:0-50279 GCA_039026235.1 Pseudomonadota bacterium | reverse complement strand
GCTTAATCACGTCAATGCCTACACGTTGCTGGTCGCGGTGGCGCTTTCAGCACAGGCGACAGACGCTGGCGTCAACAAGGCCACGCACGCCCTGTTTCGCATCGCCGACACGCCCGATAAAATGCTGGAGCTTGGCGAAGAAAAGCTGATTGGCCACATCAGGACCATCGGTCTTTTTCGCAACAAGGCCAAGAACGTGATGAAGCTTAGCCGCATCCTTGTTGAAGACTACGGCGGCGAGGTGCCCAGTTCCCGGGCCGCGCTGCAGTCATTGCCAGGCGTCGGGCGCAAGACTGCGAATGTTGTCCTGAACATGTGGTGGGGCTTTCCGGCACAGGCCGTCGACACGCATATCTTCAGGCTTGGCAACCGGTCGGGCATTGCCCCGGGAAAGGACGTGGACGTCGTCGAACGGGCTATCGAAGACAATGTGCCGGCCGAATTTCAACGCCACGCCCATCATTGGATGATCTTGCACGGCCGCTACGTCTGCAAGGCACGCAAACCTTTGTGTGGTACCTGCCTGATCAATGACCTTTGTGCCTTCGAGGAGAAGAGCTTTTGACCAAGACTTACGATGTTGTGGGCATCGGCAACGCGGTTGTCGATGTAATCAGTGAAGCCGACGACAGTTACCTCGACCTCATGGGGATCGAGAAGGGTATCATGCAACTTGTCGAGCGAAAGCGCGGCGAAATGCTGTATGCGGGCATGAAAGATCGGGTGCAGGCCGCCGGAGGTTCGGTTGCAAACACCCTTGCGGGCCTCGGCGCCCTTGGACTGCATACGGCTTTCATGGGCCGGGTGCGGGATGATGCGCTAGGGCGATTCTACGTCGATGAGATGGCGCGCGTGGGGTGTGATTTTGTGAATGCGCCGGTCGCGGAAGGCGACTTGCCGACATCGCGTTCCATGATCTTTGTCTCGCCCGACGGCGAGCGGTCGATGAACACGTATCTGGGCATTTCGTCCGATGTGGGGCCCGAAGACGTTCCCGAGGATGTGGCGGCAGGAACGCGCATCGTTTTTCTTGAGGGTTACCTTTTCGACAAGGACAACGGCAAAGCGGCGTTTCGGCGTGCCGCCGAACGCTGCCGCAGTGCGGGCGGTATGGCCGGCATTACCTTGTCCGATCCCTTCTGTGTGGATCGCCACCGCGATGATTTCCGCTCTCTGGTCCAAGAATTGGATTACGTGATCGGCAATCAGCAGGAATGGGAATCGCTTTATCAGACAGAGCTCTCATCGGCCCTGGAACAGGCTGCGGCCGAAAGCGGCCTGATCGTTTGCACCCGCTCCGGCCACGACGTTGTGCTGGTGCGCAAAGACGAAGAAGCGGTCGCGCCGGTCCAGGAAATCACACCGGTGGACGCCACCGGGGCGGGCGACCAATTCGCGGCTGGTTTTCTTTACGGATTGGCCACAGGCGCGCCGCTGGAGGTCTGCGGCAGAATGGGCTGCGTGGCCGCCGCAGAAGTCATCGGGCACATTGGCCCGCGCCCGCAGGCCAACGTAAAGGCGCTTTTCGAGAAAGAGGGCTTAATCTGAACGCCGGGGCCGGGCACGTTGGAAAAGGGCTGCTGCTTGCGGGCTCTAGCAATCAGGAACGGCCAAGCACAACGCTGCAAGATCTCAGGCGCCGGTTCTCCGGCCACCGCCCGGGGTCTGATCCGCCATCCTTTGCCGAGTAAGGCCCTGTGCTAGAACGGCCATTTCTCGGGCAAGTGCGGCTTAATGTGAGGTTCGTCCATGATCTCGATGTATTCATCGATCCGGTGATCTTCGTAGAAGTTGATCCCCTGCGGGTTCATCCAGACAACCTGCCCGATGTGCCGGAAACCCAGCAGCTTTGGTGGAACCTGGGTCACCATATCGTCGGTACGGCAGATGTTCAGAACGAATTTCGCCCAGGGGAGATTGGCTTTGCCGCGGATCGTGCGTGGTGAGGCAAAGGCGATTGTCGGAACCCTTAAGCTGGATCCCACGATCTGGGCCGATGCCGCACCCAGGGAATGACCCACGATGATCTTTGGCTTCAGCGATTTCGCAAAGGCATAAACCGTCCGGGCATGTTCCAGAAAGCCTGCGTGGTACTTTGCACCGCTGTCTCCGGCCACGACCTCGAACCCGTGGCTTTCGGACGGCGTGAAGTTGTAGAGATCAAAGTTGAACTCGAACCAGTCCGAAAGCTCGTTCGTGCCGGGGATAATCAGGATATCCCGCTTCAGAAAGTAGGCTTGCACGCCGTTCAGGTCGATGCTTTCGACCACGTTGGGGCGGTTGGGGGAATTGTAGAAGTCCTGAACCAGATCGGCGGCTTCAAGGAGTGACAGTGCGACCATGGGTGTTTCCTCGCAAATCGACTTTAGATTGAATGGGCGGAGCCTAGCACCACCGAAGCCGTCCCCCAAACGATTTGCTAGCCGCCGAGTTTTGCGTGCACCTCGTCCAAGTCGATTTCTCCCGTCGGCTTCTTGTTCGCCGGGTTCTCAAAATCATAGTGAAACAAATGAAAGTCGCGTTTGTAGATCTCGTAGACCAGGTGCATGGAAAGATCGTCAAAGTAGTCTTCGACGGGGTGCGCGCGTTTTGGACCGTGCTCAGCGCTTTCGTTGAAGCGCGGGACGTCATCTACATCCACGTCCACCGGCGTCTCCACGTGGCTCAACACACCGCGCATGCCTTCGTTGAAATTCTCCGTGTGCAAGATGCTGTCATAGCGGCCGCCGTTGACGATGAACGTAGCGACATGGCCGGACACCGAAGACCAGTGAATGTCGGGATCCATCGGTTTCCGGTACTTGATCGTATCGCGCGCAAACAACAAGAACCTGCGGAACGAATTGATCTGGTCAAAATCGCCCTCGACCTCGATCCCGTACTTATGGGCCAATTGCGGCACGAGGTTTCCACGGTACCGGCTGCCGTTGCGCTGAATGCCGCAGATCTTATCGAAGAAAGAGCTTAGGATGCGGGTGTAGGGGTTGCGAACGCAAGTGAAGGTGTAGGCGCCGCGCTGGCGCACGATGCCTTCGATGAGCGGCTGACTGTCATCGATTGCCCATTTGTGCATGCCCTCGCGAGCATCATGAATGTCGCCTTCGAAAAACTCGCCGTGATCCGAAAAATACATGATCTGACCGATGGTAGAACAGGCGCATTTCGGCACAACGCGATAGACAAGACTTTCGCTCGTCGTCATCCATGTCCCAGGAAATCCCAAGGGCGCACTCTCCGTCTTGCGACCGTTTTCAGAATATTTACGGGATTCAAGTTAAGAAGGCCTGTTTTTTCAAGGCCTTTTAGGATTATTTGTCAAATAGTGCGGCAGGAGCAGCCGAAAATCGCAAATGGCAAAAATTGCTTACATTCTTTTGTGCCACAAAAACCCGGCGGCAGTCGTCGCGCAGGCCCGGGGGCTGACAGCATCAGGTGACTACGTCACGATCCACTTTGACGCCAGGGCCGCCCGCGAGGATTATGACCAGATTCGCGAAGGTCTTGCCGGCAATGATCACGTGACATTCGCACATCGCCGCGCGCGCTGTGGCTGGGGTGAATGGTCACTTGTTCAGGCGACACTCAATGCGTTGACGACCGCCGCCGACGCCTTTCCCCGAGCCACGCATTTCTTCATGGTCTCCGGCGATTGCATGCCGATCAAGACGGCCGAATACGTGCACGGCGTTTTGGACAAAGCCGATGTGGATCATATCGAAAGCTATGACTTTTACGAAAGCGACTGGATCAAGACCGGGATGAAAACCGACCGGTTGATCTACCGGCATTTCTTCAACGAGCGTAAGAACAAGCGGCTGTTCTATGCGTCCTATGAATGGCAGAAGAAGCGTGGCCTGACCCGTCAGATCCCGGCGGACCTGCAGATGCGCATCGGCTCGCAATGGTGGTGCCTTCGGCGTCCGACGATCGAGAAGATCATTGAATTCTGCCGCGCCAGAAAAGACGTGGCCAGATTCTTCCGCACCACTTGGATCCCCGATGAAACCTTCTTCCAGACCCTTGTTCCGCATCTTGTGGCGGAAGAAGAAATCCGCTGTCGGCCGCTCACATTTCTGATGTTTACCGACTACGGAATGCCGGTCACCTTCTACAACGACCACTATGATCTACTGATTTCGCAGGATTACCTGTTCGCGCGCAAGATCTCGCCGGCGGCCGATGACCTTCGCAGTCGTCTGAACGCGCTTTACGGTCAGTCGGGTGTGACGTTCGAGATCGCGAACGAAGGTGAAAAGCTGCATGGCTTCCTCTGCGGACGCGGTCGGCGGGGACTTAGGTTCGGACAGCGTTTCTGGCAAACCGACTGGCTGAAAGGCCAGGACCGGACGTTGATGATCGTGGCGTGCAAAAAATGGCATGTCGCCAAGCGATTGCTTGATCGGGTTCGCCAGACAACGAACATCCCGGCGATCGAATACCTGTTCAGTGAAGAAAACAGCCCGCTTCCCGATCTCGGCGGCCTGCAGCGTTCGCTGGAAAAGCGCACGCGTCACAGGCGCGCCTTGGTCGGGCTTCTGTTTGATTTCTACGAAAGCGACCATTTGATCATTTGCCTGGACCCGAGCGACTTTGATCTGATCGAGGACTTTGCCCAAAGCCGGGCCGACACGCGGATCCTTGAAATCTCATGCGACATGTCCGACGCCTATCTGGCGGGACACGCCCGCAGGATCGGTTTGGTTGGCGACGGTACACCACCGGACGCGATCGACCGGCTGCTGCCCACCATCCGGAACGATATTATCTACGAATCCGAACGCCTGCGCGGTGGCCAGTTTCCGGCCTATCGGCGCATGGCCGAAAACCGCAGCGCCGAGCGGAACGCGCAGGAGCTTGCGGCCTTCCTTGACATCGAGCTTGAGAAGGCAACAGAGATCGCGGCAACCGAACATCTCTTTGTCGACTGAGGAGCCGAGCCGTGAGCTACGTCTATGACGATCAGAACATCTTTGCGAAGATCCTGCGGGGCGAGATCCCAAATTCGACAGTGATCGAGACCGAACATTCACTCGCGTTCCGCGACATCAGCCCCCAGGCGCCGGTGCATGTTCTGGTCATTCCCAAAGGCGGCTATGTCAACTTCGACCATTTCGCCAGCGCGGCGTCCGATGCCGAAATCGTGGATTTCAACCGGACCGTGGCTCAGGTCTGCCGCGACGCAGGTGTGACGCCCGACGTCGCCGATGGTTATCGGATCCTGTCGAATGCCGGGCCGGCCGCAGTTCAGGAGGTGCCGCATTTCCACGTGCATGTGGTGGGTGGCCGTCCACTGGGCCGTATTCTTCAACCGGCTTGAAACTCTGCCTATTCGGCGGCGTCCGTCTGTCGTTGGCTTCCCGTTAATGACACGAAGACATCCTCAAGATGTGGGTCCTCGGTCGTTACGTCGCGGATTGAGATGCCGGCCTCGCGCACTGCATCCAGGATTGCATCGGCGGGGGTGCGCGAACGGTGATAGCGGAACGTGATTGCCCCGTCGCTGCGAACAGATGTGTCCACGCCCACCGGCACACGCACTTTGGCGGCCTTGCCTTCCGGAAAGATCACTAGGGTCTTCGCATCCATGCTGGCAAGAAGGTTGGCCGTGGTATCCCGCGCAATCACTTGACCATTGTCGATGATGGCGATCTCACCGCACATCTCTTCCGCTTCTTCCAAGTAGTGGGTCGTAAGGATGATCGTCATCCCACGTTCGTTCAGGCGCCGCACATTTTGCCAAAGCATCTGGCGCAGTTCGATGTCGACGCCTGCCGTCGGCTCGTCCAGCACCAGAACCTGGGGTGCGTGGACCAGCGCCTTGCCCAGAAGAAGCCGCCTGCGCATGCCGCCGGACAGCGATCTGGCATAGGCATCGGCCTTGTCCTCAAGGCCGATCAGGCCAAGGATCTCTTCCGTCTGGCGCTTGGACTTGGGCACGCCGTACAGGCCGGCCTGAACATCCAGCGCGGCCCGCGGCGTGAAGAAGGGATCCAGGTTAAGCTCTTGCGGCATAATGCCAATCGAGGCGCGGGACTGACGGGGATTAACGTCCTGGTCAAAGCCCCAGATCTTCACGCTGCCCGCAGATTTAATGACCAAGCCCGCGAGTATATTGATCAGCGTGGATTTACCGGCACCGTTGGGCCCAAGCAATCCGAATACGCTGCCCCTCTTAATGCGCAGATCGATCCCTTTAAGTGCTTCTTTTCCATCGCCGTTGCCGGCATAGGTCTTGCGAAGTCCTTCGATTTCAACGGCAAATGCCGTCATGCATTGGGTTCCTTCGCCTTGCCGGGGTTGGTCCAATCAAGTATCCCCGCGCCTGAGTTAATCCGAGCGAAGCCGTTGATCAACCATGTAGCCAAGGAGTTCTCGTATGCCGATCGCACCGCCTGAGAAAGAGATTGTTTCAGAATGGCGTGTGTCCTGCGACGGGGGCGAAGGCGCTTTGGGTCACCCGCGGGTGTGGCTTTCGCTCGACCGGGCGACCGGAAGGGTCGAATGCGGTTACTGCGACAAGCTGTTCATCCACCGCTCGTTTGCTGACGCGACCGAGACGGAAAGCGGTGCGAACTAGAAAGCCCTTTAACGTCATCACCGCCGGTCGCATCCGGTGTGCCGGCACCGCTGGACCTGACCCAGAGGCCGCGTTAGGTCTTTAGCGAAGGGCTGATCAACGGGGGGCTTAGAATGGCGTTTGGCAAAGGTCATCACCTGCATCTAATCGACGGATCGGCCTTCATCTTTCGGGCATTTCACGCCTTGCCGCCCCTGTCGCGGAAGTCCGATGGGCTTCCAATTGGTGCCGTGTCGGGTTTCTGCAACATGCTTTTTCCCTACATATCCGGCGGCTCAACCGGCGCCGATGAACCGACGCATCTGGCGGTCATCTTTGACAAGGGCAGCCATACATTTCGTAACGATCTTTATGATCTCTACAAGGCGAACCGGGACGAGATGCCCGAAGATCTTCGCCCGCAAATTCCGCTGACGCGCGACGCGACGCGCGCCTTCGGGATCGCCTGCATTGAAAAGGAAGGGTACGAGGCTGACGATCTGATCGCGACCTATGCGCGTCTGGCCCGCGAAGCGGGCGGGCGGGTGACGATCCTGAGCTCAGACAAGGACCTGATGCAACTTGTCGGCGACGGGGTCGAGATGCTGGACCCGATGAAGAAAAAGATCATTGACGTTGACGGTGTGCGGGAAAAATTTGGCGTTGGTCCGGAACGTGTGGTCGATGTCCAGGCTTTGGCGGGCGACAGTGTCGACAATGTTCCGGGCGCGCCTGGGATTGGCATCAAAACGGCGGCGCTTCTGATCAATGAGTTCGGCGATTTGGACGCGCTTCTGGACCGCGCTGAAGAGATAAAACAACCCAAGAGACGTCAGAGCCTGATCGACAACGCCGAACAGATCCGGCTTTCCCGCAAGCTGGTTCTGCTGGACGCTGAAACGCCCCTGGATACGCCGCTTGACGACCTTGATGTGCACCCGCCCGACGCCGATCAGCTCCTGTCATTTCTTGCGGAGATGGAGTTTCGCACGATCACCCGCCGGGTGGCCGAACACCTTGGTGTCGAAATGCCGGCCATCGAAGATACACCGGCCGGACAAGACGACAGCACCGCCTCCGAAGCACCCGAAGATCTGCCGTTCGACGCCGATACGTATACATGCGTGCGGACCCGAGACGAATTGGATGCATGGATCGGTAAGATCTATCGGCGGGGCTGGGTCGCTTTTGACACTGAAACGACCAGCCTCGATGAGATGAAGGCCACGCTGGTTGGCGTGAGCCTTTCGGTCGAAACGGGCGAGGCCTGCTATGTTCCGATTGGCCATTTGTCAGGCGATGGCGACGGGCTTTTCAGCGACGAGGCGCTGGCTGACGGGCAGCTGCCGCTGGACGAGGTGCTGGACGCTTTGAAGCCCGTGCTGGAAGACCCAAGCATCCTGAAGATCGGGCAGAACATGAAATATGACGCGAAGATCCTTGCGAATTACGGCGTCACAGTTGCCCCGATCGATGACACCATGCTCATGTCCTATGCGATGCACGCCGGTTTGCATAACCACGGCATGGACCAGCTGTCCGAGCGTTATCTCAATCACCAGCCAATTCCGATCAAGACGCTTCTGGGAACCGGAAAGTCTGCGATCACATTTGATAAGACAAAGATTGATGAGGCCACGCGCTATGCGGCAGAGGACGCCGACATTACCTTGCGCCTTTGGCAACGTCTGAAGCCTGGCCTGCACCGGCGGCAGGTCACGACAGTCTACGAGACACTGGAACGGCCCATGGTGGCTGTCCTATCCGACATGGAGCGGACCGGTATCAAGGTTGATCGTGACACGCTCAGCCGCATGTCGAACGCCTTTGCCCAGAAAATGGCTGGTCTTGAGGCGGAAATCCACGAATTGGCGGGTGAAAACTTCAACGTGGGCAGCCCGAAGCAGCTTGGTGAAATCCTTTTTGACAAGATGAGCCTGCCGGGCGGCAAGAAGGGCAAAACCGGTGCCTACGCCACGGGTGCGGATGTGCTGGAGGATCTGGCTGCCGAAGGTCACGATCTGCCGGCGCGTGTTCTCGACTGGCGCCAGCTGTCGAAGCTCAAATCGACCTATACCGACAGCCTTCAGGAACACATCAATGCGGACACGGGCCGGGTCCACACGTCGTACTCAATAGCCGGTGCTAGCACCGGACGGCTTGCGTCAACCGATCCCAACCTGCAGAACATCCCCGTCCGCACCGAAGAGGGGCGCCGTATTCGAGAAGCCTTTATCGCCGAAGCCGGTAAGGTTCTGGTAAGCCTTGACTATTCCCAGATCGAATTGCGCATTCTTGCCCATATTGCGGGCATTGACGCACTTAAGGCGGCTTTTGCCGAGGGGCAGGACATTCACGCAGCCACTGCGTCTGAGATGTTTAACGTGCCCCTCGATCAGATGACACCCGATGTCCGCCGGCAGGCCAAGGCGATCAATTTCGGGGTCATTTATGGCATCTCCGGATTTGGGCTTGCGCGCAACCTTCGTATTCCACGTTCCGAGGCCCAGGGCTTTATCGACCGGTACTTTGAACGCTTCCCAGGCATCAAGGTCTACATGGACGACACCGTGCGTTTCGCCAAAGAGCACGGCTATGTTCAGACGCTTTTCGGTCGCAAGATCAATACACCTGAGATCAACGCCAAGGGGCCGCATGCGGGTTTTGCCCGACGGGCCGCCATCAATGCTCCGATCCAGGGAACCGCGGCTGATGTTATCCGACGCGCCATGATCCGTATGCCCGCGGCGATCGAAGGTCTGCCGGCAAAGATGCTGCTTCAGGTTCATGACGAGTTGCTCTTTGAGGTCGATGAACAGGCGGTCGACGGGGTAATCGATACGGTACGCGAGGTGATGGAAGGCGCATCCTTGCCCGCGGTTGCGCTGTCCGTCCCTCTGACCGTCGATGCCGGGCAAGGGCCAAATTGGGCCGCCGCCCACTAGTTCACTAAGTCAGGCGGCGCAGGTGTCGCATTGGGGCATCCGGTTCCCGTGCGCGTCGCCTGCTGCCTAGCCGCGCTATGGCGCCTTGCCAAAGTGATCCTTCTAACGGAAACTTCCCGCCAGAGAGCGGAGTGGCGCCATGCTTGATATCTCAACCGGCAAGGTCGTGCGGATCATAATGTTGACGCGCGAATTCGGCCCGGAAAGCCCAAGGCTTTACGACTACATTGCGGGATTGAACGAAGATGAACAGGCGAGCCTTGTGGCGCTAATGTGGGTGGGTCGCGAAACCTTTGAGCCAGAGGACCTGGCAGAAGCCAAGCAACAGGCCGTGGCCGAAAGAACGGCGCCGACCGAGGATTATCTGAGCGGTATACCCGGGCTTGCCGAGTACCTCGAAGACGGGCTGGAGGCGCTGGGGATCGACGTCGCCGACGCCGAGGAAGATCTTTAGGCGTTGCCACCTGCGAATGCGCCGTGCGTGTGACTTGCCGGATACCCGCCGAATTGGGCGCCGTCCATTTGTTTCGCTTGGCAACACGTAGATTCCTACCCATGATCAGTCCGTCACACCAACGGGGATGCGAGACAAAAATGGCCGGAAAATTCGAGGTCTATACCGACAAGGCGGGCGAGACCCGTTTTCGTCTGAAAGCTGGAAATGGTCAGATTATTCTGGCCAGTGAAGGCTACAAGGCAAAAGCGAGTGCCATGAAGGGCGTGGCATCGGTGCGCAAGAACGCTGCCGAAGAGGGCCGCTTTGACAAGAGTGAGACCAAGAACGGAAAGTTTCGCTTTAATCTCAAGGCCTCAAACGGGCAGATCATCGGCACAAGTGAAAGCTATGAGAGCACGTCGGCCCGTGACAACGGTATTGCCTCGGTGATGAAAAACGCCCCTGACGCAAAACTCGACGATCAGACCTAGCCGTCCAGCCAGCGTACTTGGCTGGCCCGACGCTGATATCTACTCTGCGTTGACGTCCACGACCACGCGCCCCCGGACCTTGCCCCCAAGGATGTCCCGACCGAGACCGGGCAAATCGGACAAAGTGGCAGGGACCACCATCGCCTCTAGATTTCCCATGGGCAGATCGCTGACAAGGCGGTTCCATGCGCGCACCCGATTGTCATAGGGCTGCATGACGCTGTCGATGCCCAGCAGGTTGACGCCCCTAAGCAGGAACGGGATCACTGTCGCGGGAAGCCCGGCGCCGCCGGCCAGACCTACGGCAGCAACTGAAGAGCCGTACTGCATCTGCCCCAAAACGCGCGCAAGCATGTCGCCGCCGACCGCGTCGATACAACCGCTCCAGCTTTCCTTCTCAAGCGGGCGCTTGACGGTTTCGTTCAGCTCTTCGCGCGGAACGATCTGGGTTGCGCCCAGGTCCTTGAGGTAGTCGGCAGTTTCAGGCCGTCCGGTGACGGCGGCCACCTTGTGACCGATGTTGGCGAGTACGGCCGTAGCAACCGAACCCACGCCACCTGCGGCGCCAGTGACGAGGACTGGATTTTCCGACGGCACCAGCCCGTGGTCTTCAAGGGCCATGATGGCAAGCATGGCCGTAAAGCCGGCCGTCCCGACAGCCATGGCTTGGCGCGTTGTGATCCCCTGCGGACAGGGAACTAGCCAGTCGGCGCTGACCCGCGCTTTTTGCGCGTAGCCGCCCCAGTGCACCTCTCCCACGCGCCATCCGGTCAGGATGACGCGATCACCTTCGGAGTAACGCGCGTCGTCGGACTGCAGGACAGTGCCGGCAAAATCGATGCCTGGAACATGGGGATAGTTCCGCACAAGGCCACCGCCCGGTCCAATGCAAAGACCGTCTTTGTAGTTGACGGTCGAATACTCTACGCTGACCGTTACGTCGCCAGAAGGCAGCTGCGCTTCTTCGAGCGACTGCACCGACGCCGAGGTTTTTCCTTCATCGTTCTTTTCGACAACCACGGCTTTGAACGCCATCGCTTCCTCCGATACTCGCGGGCCCATTCCGGCGCGCTTTTGGCACGTGCGTAAGGATGCGTGGTGGTACCGTCAACTGCATTCGGCTCGCGCGTCTTTCTAGCAGCATTTCCTGCGCAGGATCCGCCGAAAGACAGGTGCCAGGCAAATTTGTGCGAAGCGCCGGATGGACTTTTCGGACGTCCGTTTCACCGAATATTCTAATCACCAGGAAATCGGATATCTTTTCTGTAGGCG
This sequence comes from Pseudomonadota bacterium, assembly GCA_039026235.1. Lineage (GTDB taxonomy): Bacteria > Pseudomonadota > Alphaproteobacteria > Rhodobacterales > Rhodobacteraceae > JBCCMQ01. Next base: position 38,579 of record JBCCMQ010000021.1, on the reverse strand, counting down.
GCTGGCCTCGGGCGATCACGCGCTGCGCCCTATCGTCATGGGTCACATCGGCCAATGGAAAAGAAGTGACGGAATGCCAAATCTGGTCTCCTTTGCAAGATCTACGGCACGGCTTTGGCACATGCGGGTTGAGCGGTGCAGCTGATGTCCGAAGCACATGTTACAATCCGGTCTTTGGATGAACTTCAAACCTGGCTGGGGGATCATCACTCTACGGCAACATCGGTTTGGCTTGTCACCTTCAAAAAGCACCACCCCGATCATGTTCCCTTTGGTGATGTGGTCGAAGAGTTGATGTGCTGGGGCTGGGTCGACAGTTCCATTCGGCGGCTTGATGCCGACAGAAGCATGCATCTGATTTCGCCGCGCCGGGAAAGCTCTGCCTGGTCGGCGGTCAACAAGGCCATCGTCGAAAAGATGCGACGGCTTGGCCGTATGATGCCAGCGGGCGAACAGAAGATCGCGGCCGCCCAGGAAAACGGCATGTGGAGCTTTCTGGACGATGTTGAACGTCTGGAATGTCCGGCTGACTTGGTGGCTGCTCTCGGCGAAGATGGGATGACGTTCTGGGAAACCTACCCGCGCTCGGTCAAGCGGGGAACACTTGAATGGATCAAGACTGCCAAGACCGCCGCGACCAGATCGAAACGCATTGCCGAAGTTGAGGCGGCCTGTGCCGAAAACCGCCGGCCGGCCCCGTTTCAGCGCTAGCGCGGGTCGTCCGCAACCAGAACGCGCGCGATCTTCCGGGCGATCGGTGCAACAGTCACGGCCGCCGGAAATGCCACGGCCCAGGCGAACATCCAGGAAGATAACCAAAGACCGACAAAGCCATCGTCAATTCCTGCAGCGCGTGCCGTTGCGACGCCAGACACGAGAAAAGACATCATGCCCGACAGAAACAGCGAAAAGAGATAGGGTTCAAAACGGCGCGGAATTCCCATCAGAACCGCTCGACCCAGGGACGGATCGACAGTTCTTCCGACCAAACGCTGCGGTGCTGTCGGATCAGGCTCAGATAGGCCTCGGCGATCTGATCGGGATCGAGCATGCTGTCGCTTTCATCCGCGCCTTCCATACGTTCCGGCCGACCAGGGTTTCGAATGCCGCCGTCGATGTTGACCCAGGCCACATGAATGCCCTGGGGATGCAGTTCCCGTGACATCGATTGCGCCAGTCCGCGCTGGGCGAACTTGCCCATGGCAAAGGATGCCGACTGCGGGAAGCCTTTGACACCGGCGGATGCACCGGTGAAAAGAATTGTGCCCTTCACTCCGTCCTCATCAGGTTCTTGCTTCAGCATCCGTTGCGCCGCTTGCTGCCCGGCAAGGAAGGCCCCGAATGCGGTCACTTCCACGGCCTTGCGAACGGTTTCAGCGTCAAGTTCGGCAATAGGGCCTCTGACACGCGCGGATGGGTTGTAGATGACCACTCGAATTGGATCCGGAACCATTGCGAAAAGGTCCCGGACACTGGCGAGATCCGACGCGTCGCAAAGGACTGTTTGCGCCTGGGTCTCAGCGGCCACTGCCGCCATCTTTGTGCCGGACCGCGCCGCGAGCGTCAGGTCATAACCATTTCGGGAAAGAAGGCGAGCGGCTGAGGCGGAAAGCCCGTCGCCAACACCTATGACGATCGCTTGCGGTGCGCTGCTCATCCTTCGGACCTTTCTCAGCTTCGTGCCGCTTCAGAAAATTTAGCGGCATTTGCAATATCCTATGTGTCCAAGGGCGTGAGGTCGACCGGGCGTCATGTGCAGACGATGTGCCGTACTGCACAATTCCAGGCAGGCGTTTCAGATGTCGGCCAGCTCTGCACTTGGGATGATTGGAAAAAATCGCCCGTCGGACCATAGTCCAAACCAGTCGTCGCCATCGTGCTCGACATCCTGTCCGATATCGATAAGGCGATAGAAGGATTTTCTGTCGATCAATGCTTCAAGATTTGACCGGACGAGGACGTATGGAGATGGCTCACCGCTGTCGGGATCACGTACAACGCGGATCGGCGCATCCGGTCCAGCGCGGACTGTATCGCCGACATTGGTTCTAAAAGTGATACACTGCGACTCGCCCGTTCCCGACGTTTCAAAATCCACCGCCACGAAGGGCGCATCATCGACCTGGATGCCCACTTTTTCGACCGGCGTGACCAGAAAGTAGGCATCACCGTCGCGGCGCAAAATCGTCGAGAAAAGCCGGACAAGCTCGGGGCGTCCTATCGGAGTACCAAGGTAAAACCACGTGCCATCCCGGGCAATCCGGATGTCCAGATCGCCGCAAAAGGGCGGATTCCAAAGATGAACTGGCGGCAGACCCTTTCCGCCGGCTTTTCTTGCCGAAGCCGCAAGGCCTTCGGCCGTCGGTGTCACGGTGTTTTGTCCGGTCATTGCTTTTGCAATTTCCCCCAATTGGCATATTTGCAATGCATAGAGATGATATAGTCCGAGGCGGAGAGAGTTGTCATGTCCGATACCGAAAACCTGGTCGCTGAGATCGAGGCACTGGGGGAAACGCTTGCCAAGGCCAAGACCAGCATTAATCAGCGGTTCATCGGACAAGAGACGGTCGTTGACCTGACGCTTTCGGCACTGCTTTGCGGTGGCCACGGATTGCTGATCGGTTTGCCCGGTCTCGGCAAGACCCGGCTGGTTGACACGTTGTCGACCGTGATGGGTTTGAATGGCGCGCGTGTCCAGTTCACGCCGGACTTGATGCCAGCAGATATCCTGGGCTCGGAAGTACTTGAGACCGCAGACGACGGCAGCCGCAGCTTCCGCTTCATCGAAGGCCCGGTTTTCTGTCAGCTGCTCATGGCCGATGAGATCAACAGGGCCAGCCCGCGGACCCAATCGGCCCTTTTGCAGGCCATGCAGGAAAAATCGGTTACAATTGCCGGCGAGGCCCATGAATTGGAGCGCCCCTTCCATGTGCTGGCAACCCAGAACCCGATCGAACAAGAGGGCACCTATCCCTTGCCCGAGGCCCAGTTGGACCGCTTTCTGGTGCAGATAGATGTCGAATACCCAGACCGTGATACCGAAAAGGATATCCTTTTGGCGACCACGGGCGTTGATGAGGCTGAATCGCATCAGGTGTTTGATGCCGAAGGTCTCATAGCCGCCCAGACCTTGTTACGGCGCATGCCGGTTGGCGAGGCCGTGGTTGAACTCATTCTCGACCTCGTACGCGCCTGCCGGCCCGATGACGCCAGCGCGCCCGAGGCCGTGCGGCAGAATGTTGGCTGGGGACCGGGCCCCCGGGCCGCCCAGGCGCTGATGCTGACAGTTCGTGCACGGGCCCTGCTGGACGGCCGCCTTGCTCCATCGGCAGAAGACGTGATCGCCATGGCCCGCCCAGTTCTGACCCACCGTATGGCGCTGAGCTTTGCCGCGCGGGCCCGCGGTGAAAACCTGAGCGATGTCATCGGCGCCGTTGCGCGCCAAGTAACAAGCGTCGAGGCTGCCGCGTGAGCACAGCTTTCGCCCTTCGCCAGGCATCCGAGGACCTAGCGGCACCGCTGCCGCCGCTTCTTGCAGATGCCGAACATCTGGCGACGACGGTCCTTCTGGGCAGTCACGGGCGCCGACGCGCGGGGATGGGAGACGAGTTTTGGCAGTACCGGCCGGCCACGGCGACGGACAGTGTCAGACGCATTGATTGGCGCCGATCGGCGCGATCAGATGAGTCGCTTTTTGTACGAGAGACCGAATGGCAGGCTGCACAGAGCATTCAGATCTGGGTCGACGTTTCGCAATCGATGGCATTTCGCTCCGATCCAAATCTCCCGAGCAAGGGCGAACGTGCGCGGCTTATTGCGATGGCAACGGCCGTGCTTTTGGTGCGCGCCGGTGAAAGGGTCGGTCTGCTCGGTCGGTCACTGACCCCCCGCGCTGGACGGCTTCAGTTGATGCGTATGGCCCATCTTCTTGGAGATGGCGAAGACGATAACGATTACGGTGCACCGGAAGCGCGGGGTATGCTGCCCAACTCGCGCGCGCTTTTCGTCTCGGACTTCCTTGGTGATATGGCCCCTGTCCAGTCCGCGCTTACCCAGGCCGCAGACCGCGGTGTCGAAGGCGTGCTTTTGCAAGTGCTGGACCCGCAGGAAGAGCTCTTTCCCTTTGATGGCCGTACACGCTTTCAGTCCATGACCGGCGCGATTGAGTTCGAAACACTGAAGGCGGCCAACCTGCGCGACGCCTATCTTGACCGGCTGGCACAAAGAAAGGCCGAACTGGCGGCGTTGTCCGAACTGACCGGATGGCACTGTCATTGCCACCATACGCACGCCTCGGCGCTTTCAGCACTGCTTTGGATTTATGGTGCCTTGGAGAAGGTGAGGTAGGCGGCGTGTTTGTCATCGGTCCAATAGGATTTACGGCCCCGCTGTTGCTTGGCGCGCTCTTGCTCTTGCCGCTTTTGTGGATCCTGCTTCGTGCGGTGCCGCCGGCCCCGATTAGACGGCGATTTCCGGGCATTGCACTGCTTCTGGGGCTGACCGATGAAGAACATGAAACAGACCGGACGCCTTGGTGGCTGCTTCTGTTGCGATGTCTGGCTGTGGCGGCGGCGATCGTGGCCTTCGCCGGGCCGGTGTTGAACCCCGAACAGGAACAGTCAGGCACCGGCCCCTTGCTCATCCTGGCCGACGGCACCTGGGCGGACGCGCAGACCTGGCGGGCAAAGTCTGACCGGATCGCCGTCTTGCTGGATGACGCGGCGCGTTCTGGGCGAACGGTAGCAGTTGCTTCACTGACCGATTTGCCCCCAGCTCAGCTACCCTTTCAGGGCGCCGATGCCTGGTCGGCGCGACTGCCCTCGGTCACCCCAAAGCCATGGCTGCCCGATGAAGACGCCCTGGGCGCATGGAAAGACAGCCTTGCCGCCGAAGTTGACTTTGAAACCTTCTGGGTCTCGGACGGTCTGGCGCATCCATGGCGGGACGACCTGCTTGGTGTTTTGCAAGGCAAGGGTGCCGTCAAGGTGTTCCAGTCACCCCGCGCTGTCTATGGCCTGCGTCCGGCACGGTTTGAGGACGGCGTTATCAAGCTGACAGCGCTGCGCGCGGCGGCGTCGACTGCCGCAGAGGTTTCCATATCCGCGCGCGGCAAGGATCCGGCTGGGATTGAACGGGATCTGGCCATGGTTCCAGCCCGCTTTGGTGCCGGTGATCAGACCGCCGATGTGGAACTGTCGCTTCCGGCAGAGCTTCGCAACCGGATATCGCGGTTTGAGATCACCGGCCAAAGCAGCGCCGGGGCTGTTGCGCTTGCCGATGACGGGCTGCGGCGCCGCGAAATCGCGCTCATCGACGGGCGCGATGACGAGGAAGAGCTTCAGCTCTTGTCGCCACTTCATTATCTGCGGCAGGCGCTTCAGCCGACTGCCGATCTATTGGAAGGCGCCATGTCGGACCTTCTGTTGGCCAACCCCGATGCGATCATTCTGGCCGACGTTGCCCGCCTGAGCGAAGCGGAAGAGCGTGGGTTGGCGGACTGGGTCGAAGCCGGTGGATTTCTGGTCCGTTTCGCCGGACCCCGGCTGGCAGCCAGCGATGTGAGCCGGGATGCCGAGGACATCCTGATGCCGGTGCGGTTGCGCGCGGGAGGGCGGAGTGTGGGCGGCGCCATGAGCTGGGGCGAGCCAAAAGCGCTTCGCGGGTTCGAAGCTGGGTCTCCGTTCTTTGGTCTGACGATTCCCGAGGACGTGCGCGTCACGGCGCAGGTAATGGCGCAACCGGATCCAGAACTAGCGGCGCGCGTGATCGCGTCATTGGCCGACGGAACACCACTGATTACGCGGAAGAACCTGGGCCAAGGTCAAGTGATCCTGTTTCACGTCACTGCCAACGCGGAATGGTCGACGTTGCCGTTGTCTGGGCTTTTTGTGCAGATGCTGGAAAGGCTGGCAATCTCGACCCGCCTGGCCAGCCCGGCAGCGGAAGATCTGGCCGGAACGGTCTGGGTGCCGGAAAAGCTGCTTGATGTGAACGGCATCGTTCAGGATGCGGGCCAGATGGCCGGAGTTCCGGGCGAGATGCTGGCTGAAGGGACCGTGGGCCCTGACCTGCCTCCGGGACTTTATGCAGGAGAAGAAAGCCAGATTGCCGTAAATGTACATCGGACGACTGATACGCTGGCGGCCGCCTCATGGCCGGTCGAGGTGCCCGTTGAAGGTTTGGCGGTCGACCGCGAAACGCCCCTGAAGGGATGGATTCTGACCCTGGCACTAGCGGCGTTGCTGGCCGACATTGTCGCTTCGCTCTGGTTGGCGGGCCGGCTTCTGGGACCACGTCACGGCGTGGCTATGGCCGTTGCGGTGGCGTGCATGACCGCCCTTGCATGGCCGGGCCCGGTGCTGGCGCAGCCAGAGGACGGCGACGAACGCGCCATCGCGGTCACGGGAGAGGTGGTGCTGGCCTACGTCCAAACCGGAGACGGATCGCTTGATACCCTGGCCGAGGCCGGCCTGCGCGGACTGAGCGGGCGCCTCTTCAGGCGTACATCGATCGAGCCGGCGGATCCGATCGCCGTGAACCTTGAGACCGACGAATTGTCGTTCTTTCCGTTCCTTTACTGGCCGATCAGTCCAGATCAGCCACGCCCGTCGGCAGAGGCTTACGTCAAGCTGAACCGGTACCTCAGGACCGGGGGAATGATCCTGTTTGACACCCGCGACGGGGACGTGGCGCGCTTTGGACAGTCGAGCCCCGAAGGTCGCAAGCTCCAGGAACTCGCGCGCCCGCTTGATATTCCGCCGCTAGAGCCGATCCCGTCCGATCATGTGCTGACGCGGACGTTCTATTTGTTGCAGGACTTTCCCGGGCGCCATAATTCGCGCGATGTGTGGGTCGAGGCCGCGCCGGCGGATGCCACGCAGGCCGAAGGGATGCCGTTCAGAAATCTCAACGATGGTGTCACGCCGGTGGTTGTCGGCGGCAATGACTGGGCTGCAGCTTGGGCGGTGGACGCCAATGGCCGCCAGATGTTTCCGATCGGGCGCGGCTTTGCGGGCGAGCGTCAGCGCGAGGTGGCATATCGTTTCGGCATAAATCTGATCATGCACGTCCTGACGGGCAACTATAAGTCTGATCAGGTCCATGTTCCGGCGCTGTTGGACAGGTTGGGACAGTAGCGATGACAGGCACCCTTGTCTTCGATCCGCTTCTGCCCTGGCCGGCGATCATCTCTGCCGCTTGCGCCGCGGCCGTCCTGATTGGCCTCGCGCTCTGGCGGCGCCTGTCCGGTTGGTGGCTCAGGTTTCTGTCGCTCGCCGTTTTGGTGCTGGCTTTGTCAGGACCGGCGATCCAGACCGAAGACCGGGCGGCCCTGAGTGATATCGTGGTCGTCTTGGTGGATGAAAGCGCGTCCCAACGCATTGCCGACAGGGGCCAGCAGACCGAAATGGCGCTGCTAAACTTGGTGGAAGAACTTGAGGCACGACCCAATACAGAGATCCGTGTCGTCCGTGTCGGCGACGGGCAGGGCGACAGCGGCACCCTTGCCATGACCGCTCTGGCCGAGGCGCTTGCCGAAGAGCCGCGTGCCCGCGTAGCGGGCGCTATCCTGATCACGGACGGCAGGGTCCATGACATCGAACGTATACCGGACCTGCCGGCGCCCCTGCATACCCTGCTGACGGGTCAACCCGACGATTGGGATCGGCGTTTGATCGTCGAGAATGCCCCGGGGTTTGCAATTATCGACGAAGAGGTCGTTCTGAATCTGCGGATTGAAGATCAGGGCATGGTGCCGGCCAGTCAGAACGGGCGCGTTCCCCTTGAGATTTCAATCGACGGCGGTCCGCCGGAAGCCTTTGTTGTGCCCGTGGGTGAAGACCTGGCAATGCCGGTCACGCTGACCCACGGCGGTCTGAATGTCATACAGTTCAGCGTTCCCATGTCCGAAGGAGAGCTAACGGACCGAAACAACCACGCGGTGGTGCAGATCAACGGCGTGCGCGACCGGTTGCGCGTTCTCTTGGTATCTGGAGAGCCGCATCCCGGCGAAAGGACGTGGCGCAATCTTCTGAAATCCGATGGCGCGGTCGATCTGGTGCATTTTACAATCTTGCGCCCGCCCGAGAAACAGGATGGCGTGCCGGTCACCGAACTCAGTCTGATCGCCTTTCCGACACGTGAATTGTTCCTGGACAAGATCGACGAATTCGATCTGATTATTTTTGACCGCTACAAGCGGCGCGGCATTCTGCCTGCCGTCTATCTCGATAACGTGCGCCAGTATGTCGAAGAGGGCGGCGCCGTTTTGGTGGCGGCGGGACCGGACTTCGCGACGGCCGATTCGATCTATCGGTCCCCCTTGGCCGAGGTCCTGCCGGCCGCGCCCACCGCGCGGGTCATCGAACAGGGCTACCGCCCGGACATCACCGAGATCGGCGCGCGCCATCCTGTTACCGAAGGACTGGACGAATTCGCTCCGGCCTCCGGCCGCCTAGAGGATGAGGCCGAGGATGCTCCGCCCGGATGGGGCCGCTGGTTTCGCCTGATCGATCTTGTCCCTGAATCCGGCCACACCGTGATGAGTGCGCTGGACGCGCGTCCCTTGTTGGTTCTCGACCGGGTCGGCGAAGGCCGTGTTGCCTTGCTTGCGTCCGATCACGCCTGGCTTTGGAGCCGCGGATACGAAGGCGGCGGCCCGCAGCTTGAACTGCTGCGCCGGCTGGCACACTGGATGATGAAAGAGCCGGAACTGGAAGAAGAGGCGTTGACCGCCGAGGCAGAGGGTCAGACCATGACAATCACCCGAAGGTCTCTGTCGGAAGGTGTCGGCGATGTCACTATCACCGGTCCAGACGGCGCGGTGACAGTGCTGCCTATGGAAGAGATCGCGCCCGGGCGGTTTCAGTCGGTTTTCGAGGCGCCCGAGATCGGCCTTTACCGGCTCGCCGAAGGCGATCTGGAAAGCGTCATGGCGGTTGGCCCTTCGGCCCCGCGCGAGTTTGAAGAGACGGTTGCATCGGGTGAAGTGCTCTCCGAGGCCGTGGCGGCACAGCGCGGCGGACTTCTAGCGCTGTCAGGCGGCGTGCCAGATGTCCGGTCAGTGCGCCCCGGGCGTCCCGCCGCCGGACGCGGCTGGATCGGCATCACGCCACGCGAAGCCTATCTGACGCAAGACGTCACGATCACGCCCTTCATACCTCCTTGGCTTTTCCTGCTGATCGCCTCGGCCCTCGTCATTGGTGCCTGGCTTCTTGAGGGCCGAAACGGCAGCCCAAAAAAGGCCGCGTGACCCTGCCCAATGAAATTGCAATTTCGGCTGAACGTGAGGTCTCGGACCGTGTTGAGCTTGAAGCTGCTGTGCGCGAATACCTCGATCGCACGCTTGCGGATTTAAAAGGGCATGCAGGCATTGAGTTGTCGCTGGATGCGACACTGAGCGCAACCATGCGCAATTTGCCCGCTTATCTTCCTCCCCGTGGTGGGCTTTTTTTGGCGCGTGGCCCCGAGGGGGAACTTTTGGGCACGGCCTTTCTAAAGATGATCAGGAAGGATACGGCGGAGATCAAACGCCTTTACGTGCGACCCGCGGCGCGCGGATCGGGGTTGGGCCGCCGCCTGACTGTCGCTGCCATCGACGGGGCTAAGGATCGGGGCGCCAACCGAATCCTAATCGATACCGGCGTCTGGATGAAAGCCGCACGACGGCTCTACGAGGATTTGGGCTTTCGCTATATCGAGCCGTACCCGGAAAGCGAGAACCCTGCCGAAATGTCGCCGTTTCTGGTTTATATGGAACTGGCGCTTTAGCTGCCTGGGATATCCACGCGCAGCGTATCTCCGTGCCAGCCATCGACATTGGTGCGGGCCCTAACGAACACTTCGGTCGTTCCGTCCGGTATCTCGACGCCGTTCAGGGAACGAGTAAAGGGCTGTTCATTGACGTGGGGGTGCAGCAACTCCCTGTATCCCAGGACAGTGCCGTCGGCCGCCTCGACACGCCAACCATCTGCGTAATCATCCCAACCCGTGTCAGCATGGCGAAGCGTTACGGAAAACGTATAGCTGTCGCCGGCGGCCCGGAATGTCACCTCTTCGATCGCTGCGGGATCTGCGAATGCCGGTTGCGCCAACAGTGTCGTAGCAAGGAACAGATGTTTCATGCGTTATCCTCTGGCCTGTTCAGAATGCGGTGTGTCACTGATATGAACTCTCTTTCCCAAAGCGTCCAGACCGTGACCGCCGTCGCGATCATCAGTGGTACAGGACCCAGAAGCCAGGCCACGGCGCCGAGGGCGAAGTAGACGGACCGGAGGCCTCGGTTGAAATTCCAGGCCGCGCGGATATTAAGCTCGGCTGCTTTGTCGGCCCTTGCCAATGCCACGGGGTCCCCTGCATCGTTCGGCACCGCTGCCATCACCACCGCACAGTAACCGAAAACCCGGTTGGCCCAGGCGAACTTCAGAAACGCGTTGACCAGAAACAGCGCAACGACCGACAACTTTATCTGCCAGATCAGCGTGGGGTGTTCCGCGAGCGACAGATCGCGCGCAACCATCAAGAGTTGTTCCGAATTGCCGACCAGCGCCAGAACCCCGCCCAGGGCCAGAAGGCAGGTCGAGGCGAAGAACGCCGTTCCCTGGCGCAGACCTCCTAGGATCTGAGCGTCAAAGATCCGTGGCTCGCGCGTTATCATCTCGCGCATCCATTGCTTTCTGTACTTCACCATGGTGACGGTGACCGAGACACGCTCCCGACCCGGGTGTTCGATCCGCCAGCCGATGGCGAGCCAGGCGGTCACGATCAGCACCAGCCCCATCAGGTCAAGCGGTGTAAGAACCGCAATTCGGCTGATCACGGTTGTGTCCAATTCTGCGCCCTCCGTGCGTGATCGGTTCGGCTGCCGATACCTCGGTGGTAGGAAAGCTTGGGCCGCGGCGCAAGCTGATGCGGTTCGAAAGACTTGAGGAAGTCCGACCTTGTGAGGGGGAACCTGCCCGGACACCCACCCTTCTGCCACCGGTCAGACACAGAATCGCCCAAACCCTCCCATAGCTGTCTCAAAGGGATTTTGGGCGAGGCGAGGTTTTGGGTAGATACACCTTCCTTCTGGCGCTTGTGCTTTCCGTAACGCCGGCTTCGGCGCGCGAAGCGAGCACTCTGCAAAGGTTAGAGACAGCTGACGACAGTCGTGGTTGGGAATCTGTCGGACGGCTCAACATCGGGTCCGGTGCCTATTGCACTGGGGCGCTGATTGAGCCTGATGTTGTTTTGACCGCCGCCCATTGCCTTTATGATACCGACACCGGCGGTCGGATCGGCAACGGCCAGATCACCTTTTTGGCGGGATGGCGTGGCGGACGGGCACTGGCCACGCGCGGTGTCAGCGCGAGCGCTGTTCACCCGGATTTCAATTTCAACAGCGGTGACAAGATCGTTCGCGTGGCCAAGGATATTGCGCTGCTGCGTCTTGACCAGCCCATCAAGCACCCAAAGCTGAAACCCTATGAAATCGAGGCGCGTCCACGGAAAGGCGCCGAGGTTAGCGTCGTATCCTATGCCCGTTCGCGGTCGAATACGCCGAGCCTTCAAAAGGCCTGCCATGTCCTGGCGCGCCAAGGTGGCATCTTGGTGATGTCCTGCGATGTCGACCAGGGCGCCTCGGGCTCACCGGTCTTCCTCAACCAGGACGGAGAAGCGCGCATTGTGTCTGTGGTTTCGGCCAAGGCTGAAGTCCGCGAAAGGCAGGTCGCGTTGGGAACGTCGCTTGAAACGGCGGTGGCCACACTTGAGACGCTCTTGAACTCTGGCGGCGATAACGTGCAGGAAACCCCGAGCCGCACCATCGCCGCCACAAGCAGCACCTTCAGTCCTGCGGGCAGCCTTTCGAACGAGCCGGATGCAGGCGATCAGGATCTGATCCCGACAAGACGGGTCTTTGGTTCCGGAGGTCGTTCGGAAAACAGCGGCAGCAGCGGCGCAAAGTTCATTCGTCCAGGAGGTTGAGCCCATGCGGAGCATCTTGGTTCTGGTCTTCGCTGTGGCAGGATCCGCGCTTGTGGCACAGGACAGCGGGCTTACCCGGCTGGACCAGCACGACGAGGTTCGCGGCTGGGCGGCCGTTGGTCGGGTTGAGATGCGCGGGCAGGGCTTTTGCACCGGCGCCCTGATCGCACCCGACATCGTCTTGACCGCGGCGCACTGTATCGTCCGGAAAAGCGATGGCAAAATGATTGACCCGGCGGGTATCGTATTCCGTGCCGGTTATCGCGACGGCACGTCTACGGCCGATCGTTCTGTCAAGCATTCCGTTGCGCATCCTGACTACAACTACTTCGACGTAGACGGCGCGCGCCGCATCCGAAACGATGTCGCATTGCTGCGCCTTGAAAGGCCAATCCCGACCAACATCGCGGCCCCTTTTGAGATCGCAGACCGCCCGGTGGGCGACAAGGTGAGTGTCGTGTCCTACGCGCGTGAGCGGTCTGAAGCGCTATCATGGCAGCGTGAATGCGGGGTGCGCGGACGGCAGCAGGGCATCGCTTCGTTTACCTGCGATGTCTACTTCGGCAGCTCCGGAGCGCCGGTTTTCGATCTTTCGGGCCGGCGTGCGCAAATCGTGTCGATCATCTCATCCGGATCGCGCGACGGCAATTCCGTCAGGTCCTGGGGTCCGCAGATCACCGAGCCCGTCGCCGAACTGAAAGAGGCGCTTCGCACGGCAAATGGCGTTAAGGCGGCCGGAGGGGGAAAGGTGTCAAACATCCCGCAGTCCGATGGCGCACGGTTTATCAAGCTTGGTGATAAGTCCGAGTCCGGTGCGCGCTTTGTGCGCCCCTAGTCTGCCCGATGTTTCATGCTGGCCCGGGCCAGACCGTCCACAACCGCGGTAAATGCTTCGGAATGGAGTATCCCGGCGCCAGGACACAAGGTTAGCATTTCTTGGGTGACGAGACGCATCAGGCTTGAGCCCCCGACCAGCACCACGCGCCCGACCTGACCGGGGGATATATCCGCGAGTGTGAGCGTTTCGGCAGCCGCCTGCCGCAGCGCATGTCGCTGGTCGGTCAGCGCGGCATCTAGACTGGCCGAGCTGACAGGTGCCGACAGGCCGGGTTCGATGAAATCCAGTCTAACCTCGGTCGCCTTGGTTGCGTCTTCCTCTCCGCCATTGGCCGAGATTTTTCCTCGCTCGACCGCAAATGCAATGTCGTGGCCCAGTTCGAGTTCGATGGCGGCAGCCAGCCGTCGTATCGTTTCGGGCCGCTCTGCCACCCGTACCATACGCGCCACGCGACGCCGGGTTTCCGCGGTATAGAGAAACGGGATCTTGGCCCATGTCGACAGGTCGACATAGGGCGCCCGCGGTACCGGCAGAAGCTGAGTGCCGAATTCAGCCCGCAGTCTTCCTCCAAGCCCCAGGGCTGGCATGACGTGGCTCAGCGACACAAGCCGGTCAAAGTCGGTCCCGCCCAGGCGGGCGCCGTGGCTTGCCAGAATGCGAGGGGACCCGGCATCGACGGAAAAGACCGAGAAATCCGATGTGCCGCCCCCGATGTCGACCACCAATCCAAGGCCTTGCGCCCCACCGATTCCGTGGACAGCAAAGGCCGCCGCTTCGGGTTCGGCCAGGAACGCGACCTGTTCGAAACCGGCCGCTTCGTAGCACGCCCGCAGATCTGCCTCGGCCTGGACGTCCTTGGCTGGGTCGGTGCTGTGAAAGTGAACCGGCCGTCCCGAAAGAACGCGGCCGAATGTAGTGCCTTTCGCCGCCTCGGCCCGATGTTTCACTTCGGCCAGGAACGCGGTCACCACCTCGGCGAGTGTGCGGCGGCGGCCACCAAGCAGATGCTTTTCGTGAAAAACCGGCAGGCCAAGCACGGTTTTCAGGGCGCGCATATAGCGCCCGGCCTCACCACCTGTCAGCGCATGGGATGCGCGGGTGCCGATCTGCATCTGCCCGCCGTCGACGGGGAAAAAGACAGCGGTTGGCAGGGTTTCGGCATGGCTCTCAATGGCCAGCCGGCGCACCTCATTGCCCTCTGCCGTCGCCGCAGCGGAATTCGATGTGCCGAAGTCGACGGCCAGCGTATTCATCGACATGGGGAACCTCGGGGAAAGAAGGGCGCGGCTTAGACAACAATCCATCATTGTGCAATGGCAGACCCTTGAAGGGTGGATGCGCGCTTCCCAAATACGGTCTGCGGGCGCCGGAACCGGGTCCGCAACCTCAACCGCCAGTCCCATCAGGGATGGCCCAAATGTTATCGCTCAATGGAGGATGACCTATGCGAAGCTTTGATTTGGCACCCCTTTATCGTGCCACCGTTGGTTTTGACCAAATTGCCGATCTTATGGACCGCGTTCTGACGAACGATGTCTCACAGCCGACATACCCCCCCTACAACATCGAAAAAACAGCCGATGATGCCTATCGCATCTCGATTGCCGTTGCCGGATTTTCCGGAAGCGATCTGAACGTCGAGGTCCGCGAAAACGCGCTCGTCGTGTCTGCCCGCAAGGGCGACGGCAAAGCCGATGCGAAATACCTGCATCGCGGCATCGCGACCCGCGCGTTTGAGCGCCGTTTCCATCTGGCCGACCACGTGCGTGTGACCGGCGCCACCCATGAGGATGGCATGCTTCACATCGAACTCGTGCGTGAAGTACCCGAAGCGCTGAAACCTCGCCGGATCGAAATTGCAAACGCCAGCACGCCGACCTCCCAGACGATCGAGGCCTGAAAGCAACTCTGGTTGCGCCTGCGGCGCCTGTTGGCTTCGGCGCGCAACGCCTGACCGAACCGAAACGGAAGCACCCTGGCCTGTATGGCCGGGGTGTTTTCTGTTTTTCTGCACGTTGTTTTGACACGTTAGATAAGGTGGGATGTGACGGCTGGAGCAGCGTGATTTGAGGCTATCCAGCGATCTCGGAATCCTGGAACATCCTTTGGGAGCCGATACCGGCCTCCAAGTCGTATGGTAGGATGGCGAAATGACCGGCGCCGGCCGATACGAATTTCGACAAGCTACATCGGCCGACCTTGCGTTGCTGAATGCGTGGCAGCTTCTCCCGCACGTAAGGGAATGGTGGGACGTGGAAGACCTCATTGACGAGGAAGACCTGTCCGATCCGAGAGTTCTTCAATGGGTCGTATCGTTTTCTGCGCGGCCATTTGCCTTTATGCAGGACTACACCGTTCACGGGTGGGACGATCATCATTTCGCCGGTTTGCCAAAGGGTTCCCGGGGCATTGACCAGTTCATCGGCCCAACTGAAATGGTTGGCATCGGGCACGGCACGGCCTTTATCGGAAAAAGAATTCGGGCACTGTTCGAAGTCGGGGCACCCGCTGTTGCAACCGATCCCCATCCCGACAACGCACGCGCAATCGCCGCTTACAGGAAACTAGGCTTTCGGACCGTTGGACCACCCCGCGAGACTGAATGGGGATTGATTTTGCCGATGCTGGTGGAACCCTGAATGACCGACAAGAGCGTTGTCTTCGTGCCGCTAACGACCTTCTGGCGCTGATCTTGCGTTGGCGGGCCCTCGATGGTCCACTTCGCACCCATAGCGGGAATTTCAGTTTCTTACTTTACCTTAACTCATATACTCTCAAACAGCTGGCTTTCCTTTGGTGGAACGAAATGATTCTATGTAAGTTAAGGGGTCTTGCTGGTGTTCTTTCAACCACTTGTTTTGCTTTGGTCGGTTGCTCTGCTTTCGCGCAAGCGCAAGTAAACCAAATAAGCGAGGAAGACCGGATAGCATTTCAGATTGAGGCGGACATTTGGCTTAGTACGGTATTCGGATATTGTCTTTGTAAGGTCACCGGCGAGACTTACTTGGCCCATCCACCTGAGTTGCAAGGTGATTGGAAGGATTTACGTCCAGACTACGCATCAACACTGCTTAAACCGTTGTATAATCCCAAAGAGTCTGTACTTCGTAGCGCCAACATACTTGACCTTAGTCCTGGCGGTGAGAGTTGTTGGACCCAGCATTCCACCATCATACCCCAGTATGCGCTTGCAGAACTTGACCAAATACGAAGCGCCTTGGTGGCAGAAAACCGTTTGAAAGCTGCGTACGTAGATCAAGGCCGTGGTCCACAAAAGGTTGGAGTTGTTCTCGTCGGTGAGGCACGTGAGCCGGTAATTCTGCACCAATCCGCAACCCAGAAAAATGGGCTCGTTGACATCGTAACCATCGTCCAAAAAACTGTTCCGGGCTTTGTGTATTTGGATTGAGACGCTGACGTCCGAAATGTCCCGCAAAGCCGACCGTTTCCGACCGGACCCGGCCCTGTCCTGTCCGCGCGCGGCAGGCACTGCTGGCCCGGATGCCGACTGAAGACCGCTCCGCCCACGTGCTCACCGGCGGCTGCGATCACGGCCCCCGCAAGCTGCGCGCCCGCCTGGGCCCCGGACCGCGGCCTATTTCCACCGCGGCGACGCGCGCCACGGACCCGGGGTCCTATGGATCCTGCTTTGCAGGGCCGCTTTGAGCCCAAACCAACCAAGTTGCTGTGAAATGGCGAATGAACGCTTCCTTGGTGCCGTAGAAGATATCCGTCGCGAAAAGACGCAGTCCGTGCTGTGATACAATTAACCAACATTTTCCTGCTAAGGATGTGGACCGTTATGCGCGCTCTCTTCTCACTTGCGATTGCCCTTTGTTTCACGGGTCAGGTTCGTGCGGACGAGACGATTTTGATTGGCGACGCACCTCTTCCAATGGGCATCGAGATTAATGACGCAGATAACTCACCGTTCGTAGGCGTCTGGATTGGAACATGGGACTCTTGGCGAAGCCATATCCTAGTTGTCGAAGGCGTCGATAAAGATGGGCTTTTTGACATTATCTATTCGGTAGGACGTAACCAGTACGGCAGCGGCAATTGGCTTCGCGACAAGGCTCGTGAGGAGAACGGCACTTTAGTTTTCGCGGGCGATGGCTTTGCAGCACGCTACACACTCTCGGATACAGGGCGGTTGCGCGGCGTATTCCCAACCGGGGATCGCTTCGCTGTTTTGGAACGCCAAGACTTATCTGCGCTCCTTGCAACACCGACCGATGACTGGTTTCAAATTGATCGACGCGAGTTTCTGGTGACAGACCTCACGGAAGATGGCGAAGCAATCGAACTTGCCGTCGCTTTATATGTTCCCGATGGCGATGGACCTTTTCCTTTGGCGCTTGTCCATCATGGATCAACGGGTTCTGGGACAAACGAACGCGACTTTGAGTGGTTTTTCACAAACGACTGGTTTGCCGATGTCCTAAATGCCCACGGATGGATCGTCGCTTTCCCTCAGCGTCGAGGTCGTGGCGGGTCCGACGGGCTTTACGACGAAGGTTTCTCCGAAGACCGATCTCAAGGCTATTCGACTGAAGCCCATCTTTCGTTGCCCGGAGCCGAGCGCGCACTGATCGATGCAAACGCAGCCTTGGCGGCCCTGCGAAAACGCCCCGAGGTGAGCAATGGGGCTGTGCTTTTCTCTGGGGTTTCGCGTGGTGGTGTGGTTGCGCTTATGCAAGCCGGGGATCAGCCAGAGGATACGGCAGGGGTGATCAACTTCGTCGGCGGTTGGATGAGCGAGAGGCCGGGTGACCCTAAGATTAATCCGACGCTCTTTCGCCGCGTCGAAGGTTTTGGCGGCACGGTTTTGTCGATCTATGGTGAAGATGACCCGCTTTATAGCATAGACCATTCCACAGCGAACCTCTCACAGATTGACGAGGTGGGTGCCGAAAGCGAATTACACGTTGTAACGGTTCCCGGATTCAACAAGGGACATTGGGTTCTGTGGTGGCCATCGCTTTGGGAAGAGACCGTAGAAGACTATCTCCTACGCATCGAAAGCCGACCTTGATCTAGTTGTCAGGTATGACAGCTTTGTCCGCATAGGCGCGACTGCGTTCGCGCGATTAGTCTGCAGTTTGAGCGGTTGCAGCAGCCTGTGCGCGGCTGGTACTCGGCGGGGCGGCGACATGCATTCGCTGACCTGCATTGACCTGATTGCGCGGGCGGGCTCTCGCCCGGGTTCTTTCCGGTAAGGCGCAGTGTTTACTGGCTGCACATTCCTGGCGCGACCAAGTAAGCTGCCACTGTGGCACTCATTTTGCTGATAGGTCCCCCGGCAGTGGGGAAAATGACCGTGGGTCAAGAGCTTGAGCGGCTTTTGGGCTTCAAGCTGTTCCACAACCACGTGACCATTGAAATGGTGGCACCCTATTTCGGTTATGACAGCCCCGAAGGACGGCGGCTGGTACGACAGCTGCGAAGCGTCTTTTTCGACGCCTTCGCGGCAAACACCGGGGGCGGTTTCATCTTTACCTATGTCTGGGCCTTCGGTGAACCCGGCGAACGGGAACATATCGAAGGCCTGGCTGGCAGGTTTGGCCGAGCCGGGCACCCGATCTTTTGGGTGGAACTGGAAGCGGACCTTTCGGAAAGGCAGAGGCGAAACCGCACTGAGAACCGGCTGACGCATAAGCCCACGAAACGAGATTTGGACTGGTCAGAGCAGCATGTTCTTGAGGTCGAGGAGAACTATCGCCTCAATTCAAACGAAGGGGAGATTGTGCAGGCAAACTACCTCCGGATCGACAATACGAATATGTCGCCATCCGAGGTGGCGGAGCTTATCTGCGCGCACTTTGGTCTCGTGAGCCCAAGGACCGATTAACCGGCTGATTTCCTTCGGTTAAAGCGGCTGAGAAGCTGGCTGGTGCGCCATAAGAGTCGCGCCCGGCGTGTCCGCCGAGCGATCCGGGAACACCCATCTGCCGTTATTGCGCCGCGAGACTTTCTGCCAGACGGATCAGCGTGACCGCCTCGGCGCGGTAACCGAAGGAATCTTCGCCGCGTGCGGCGCTGGCGAGTGCGGCAGCGTCGCCCCAGCCCCAGTCGCCCAGATAGTCCGAGCCGCGCAAGAGCTGGCCAAAACCCGCAATGGCGGCGGCGAACTGCGCTTCGCTGTCCGGTGTGCCGACCGCGTTGGCGACGGGCTGCTCGAAGAGCGTGCTGTCGTCTGCGCCCGGCGCCTTCCAGCGCAGGCGGAGCAGTGCCATTTCCTCGTCTGAGACGTCGTCGGTGTTGGTGGCCGCATACCGCAAGGGGTCGTTCAGGATCGCCGGGGAACCGACGGGGGTGACCTCATAGAGTGCGGTGACCGCATGGCCTGCGCCGATCTCGCCCGCGTCGACCCGATCGTTGTTGAAATCCTCGCGCTTCAGCGCGCGGGTCTCATAGCCGATAAGCCGGTATTCGGCGACCGCCGCCGGGTTGAACTCCACCTGGATCTTGACGTCTTCGGCAATGGGGAAAAGCGCGCCGGTCAGCTGATCGACCAGCGCCTTGCGCGCCTCGCTCAGGCTGTCGATATAGGCCGCCTGTCCGTTGCCGTTCTGGGCCAGCGCCTGCATCGTCGCATCGTCGAGGTTGCCGCGCCCGAAGCCCAGCACGGAGAGGTAGGTGCCGCTGTCGCGCTTGTCGGCGATATAGTCCTTCAGCGCGTCCACATCCGAGAGCCCGACGTTGAAATCGCCGTCGGTGGCCAGAAGGATGCGGCCCACCTCGCCCTCGTCATGCATGTCCTCCGCCAGCCGGTAGGCGGCCTCCAGCCCCGCCTGTCCGGCGGTGGAGCCGCCCGCCGTCAGCCCGTCGAGCGCGCCGAGGATGGCCGTGCGGTCGCTGGCCGGGGTCGGCTCCAGTGCAACCCCGGCGGAACCCGCGTAGGTGACCATGGCGATCTGGTCGTCGGGGCGCAGTTCCGGCAGCATCAGACGCAGGGACTGTTTGAGCAGTTCCAGCTTGTTCGGCGCCTGCATGGACCCGGAGGTGTCGATTAGGAACACGAGGTTCAGGGCCGGGCGGTCGGCGATTGCAGGCAGTTCCCCCTGCAGCGCCACGCGCATCAAGCGGGTGTCGGCGTTCCACGGGGTCTCAAACACCGAAACATTGGCCGTGAAGGGCATATCGCCATCCGGCGCGGGGTAGGCGTACGGGAAATAATTGATCATTTCCTCCACGCGAACGGCGTCTTTCGGTGGGAGTTGCCCGCCGATGAGTGAAGAGCGCACCACCGCATAGGAGGCGGTGTCGACATCGACGGAGAAGGTGGAGACGGGGGTTTCGGCGGTCACCTTGACCGGGTTGACCTCGGCATTGGCAAAGGCCTCGGTATCCGCTTCGGGCCGGACCACGGGTTCGGGGATCGGGGCGGGCAGGGGGATGGCCTGCACCGCACCGTCGGCGCTTTGCAGCCCGGCTTGCGGGGCGCTGCCGAGGGCGACGGGGGCGGTGCGGCCAAGCGGGGCCTCTTCGGCCAGCGTCGTCGGGGCGGCGCGGAAGCGGTCACCGGCTTCGCTGTCCATCTCTTCCATGATGGGTGCCGGGGGCACGGCAGGTTCGGCCATGATCGGCATGGGCTCCACCGGGGCCGGTGCGCGACCGGGCAGGGGCAGCCGGTCGCCCACAGGTGTCAGAAAGACGATGCCCACGGCAACAAGCGCGGTCGAGGCAGCCAGGCCGCCGCGGGAGGTCAGGGTAGTCAACATGGTTCTCACTCCATCACGGGTCCGCGCGGTCCATCCGGCGCGGTCAGAGATGGGACGCGCCTGGGGCGCGGGTTCTTGGTGAGGGGCGAGATTTTTTTCAAACGCGGCGTCGGCGGCCCGCAGATGTGCGTCGCGGGCGGCGGTGTCGGGCGCGGGCGTGGCGGATTTCAGCGCCTTTGTCAGATCGTCGAAAGGATCGGTCATAGCGTTTCCTCTTGCCGGGCCAGATCGGCCAGACGTTTTTTGACCTCTGAGATGCGCCAGGCGACGGTGCCGGGGGAGACGCCCAGCACCTCGGCCGCCTCGGCCTGAGTCATCTCGCCATCTGTCAGGAGCGCGACGGTGTCGCGCAACTCTTCCGGCAGCGCCGCCATGGCCCCGGCCAGCCAGTCCTGCCGGGTGCGGTCCTCGGCGGCCTCGGCACGGCGGGCCACCTCCACCTCGCCCCAGCCCGCGTTGGCCCTGGCGCGTGTGACGTCCCGTCGCCGACGGTCATGGGCGGCATTGACCGCAACGCGGTAGAGCCAGGTCGAAAACCGCGCCTCGGCCCGGAAGCCGGCGAGCTTGCGGGGCAGGGCGACCAGCACGTCCTGCGTCAGATCCTCGGCCTCGGCCCGCGCGCCGGTCAGGCGGAAGGCCAGCGCAAAAAGACGGTCGTAGACGCGTGCGGCAAGGGCCACGAAGGCGGCGCGGTCGCCGTCTGCCGCGGCCAGCACCAGCGCTTCCTCGGAGCTTTCCATAAACATCACATGACATGAGACGCGGGGCGGGCGTCAATTCTTGGCGGGGTGCACAGGTTTTTTGAGCTTAAACTGATGCCGTCCGGTTTGGCCTATTCTCGCGGCGGCACTGGCCGCAGACGGTGTTGTGAGTATTTGAGGACCAAAGAAGTAAAGGTCACGCCGCGCGGGCACGCACCGAAAGGGTTGGAGTGCGATGTCTTTTGGGTTTGCAGTGGACGCGGTCCGCAGCGCATCGGTGGCCGGCGCTGTCTTTTGCCGACAGATTTTGACTGAGTGAACCGATTCGACGGCCGAGCGGCCAGCTTGTGCAACGCTAACGCGCCGGGTTTTGCGTTCGACAAAAAGAGGAGGCGAGAATCAAAGCGGGCCTGCCGCATTCGCCGCAGACCCGCCCCCAGCAGTACTCCGTCACTCGTTACTAATTCAATGGGGAGAACCTTTACTTACCGCACACCCGAGCGGCCAAAACTCTTAACACAACTGCATCGGTCGATGCGTGCGCCGGTCCAGGAGCCGAGCGGACGGCAAGACGAGGGGATAAATGACCTTGCCGTCCTCGAACCCGGAACCGGATGCCCTTACACACTCAAAACGGGCAACCAGCAGTACATCGACTTGGGACCTACACGAGCAGCGTTAGCACTCAGCGCCTGAATTCTTGTGTACAGCCCCCTGTACAACTGTGTTTTGCCACAGCGCGGGGCCCAGGTATGTGAAGTGCATCACATGCTCGCCGATTTTTCGAAAAAATTGACGTTTGGTCAGAAGATATCGTAGTCGGCCAGTCGCTGCAGCGCTGCCCGGTCGACGATTTCAATCTCGCGTCGTCCGGCCGTTACGATGCCGAGGCGTTTCCATTCTCCAAGCACCTTCGAGACCGCTTCGCGGGTGACACCCACGAAATCAGCCAGATGGGTCTGCGACATTGTCAGGGACTTGGATGTCGTTTCGCCGTCGGTCGTCAGATGCAGCATCTTGCGGGCAAGACGGGTGGGTAGGGGCAGGAAAACATGATCGCCCAACTGACCGTTCATCCAGCGCATACGCTGTCCGGCCAGGCGGATCATGTCGATCGCGAAATCCGGAGATTTCTCTATCTGCCGGACGAGATCGGCGTTTTTGAGGCGGCGCAGGCGCGCGGCTTCGATGGCGGCAATCGTCGCAGTTCTGGGACCCGGATCGAACAAGGCAATCTCGCCAAACAGCGCGCCGGGCCGCATCAGATCCAGGACCAGTTTGCGCCCGTCGTGCGACAGAACACTCGCTTCAAGCGTGCCGCTGATCACGGCGAACAGCGCATCACCTTCGTCGTCCTTCTCAAACAGCACATCTCCCGGATCCAGGCGCACCTCGGTGGCCATTGATTCCAGCACTTCGATCAGTTTTGGCGAAGCCTCTGAAAGAAAACCCGAGTTAGGCAGCAACATAGTCATTCGCTCCGATCTGCAGATGCAGTCCCAAAGGCTAGCATGGTCTTGTCAAGCGGCGACAGACTAACAAAAATGTATATGGCAACGCCTTGCCGATGCGGCGGCGCGGCTACACTGAGAGGCAGACATACTTCATTTCGAGATATTCGTCGATTCCGTGGTGGCTCCCCTCGCGGCCAAGCCCAGACTGCTTAATTCCGCCAAAAGGTGCAACCTCGGTTGAAATCAATCCGGTGTTGACCCCAACCATACCGTATTCCAACGCCTCAGAGACCCGGTGCACCCGGCTGACATCGCGGGCGAAGAAGTACGCGGCCAGCCCGAAGACCGTATCGTTCGCCATAGCTATGGCATCTTCTTCCGTTTCGAACTGGAAGAGCGGAGCGACAGGCCCGAAGGTTTCTTCACGGGCCACCTTCATGTCCTGGGTTATTCCGGTCACAACGGTCGGTTCAAAAAATGTGCCGCCGAGGGCGTGCCGGTTGCCGCCGACAATCACCGAGCCGCCCTTGGACACCGCATCTTTCAGGTGATCCTCGACCTTTTCGACGGCCGCTTCATTGATTAACGGGCCGGTTGTTGTGCTGGCTGCGAACCCATCGCCGACCGCCAGCCCACGGGCGGCTTCGGCAAGTTTTTCGGCAAAGGCGTCGTAGACACCGGACTGAACATAAATGCGGTTCGCACAGACGCAGGTTTGGCCCGCGTTACGGTACTTTGAAATCATCGCGCCTTCGACGGCCTTGTCGAGGTCGGCGTCATCAAAGACGATGAACGGGGCGTTGCCACCCAGTTCCATGGAACACTTCTGGATATTGCCGGCGGCCTGACGCAGCAGGATGCGCCCCACGTCTGTCGAGCCGGTAAAGGTGATTTTTCGGACGTCCGGATTTTCAGTGAACTCGCGTCCGACGGCGGGCGCGTCCATTGATGGAAGGACCGAAAAGATACCCGGTGGCAGGCCTGCCCTGTCGGCAAGCACCCCGAGCGCCAGTGCCGAAAGCGGCGTATCCTCGGCCGGTTTGGCGATGAACGCACAACCTGCGGCCAACGCGGGAGCGGCTTTGCGGGTGATCATTGCGTTGGGAAAATTCCAGGGTGTGATCGATCCCACTACACCTATGGGCTGGCGCAAAACGGTGATCCGCTTGTCGGGCTGGTGCCCGGGAATAGTCTCGCCATAGATCCGCTTGGCTTCTTCGGCAAAAAACTCAAGGAAAGACGCGCCGTAAAGGATCTCGCCTTTTGCCTCGGCCAAAGGCTTTCCCATTTCCGCCGTAAGAATAGTGGCCAAATCGTCCGCGTTCTCGACCATAAGCTCGAACCATTTCCGCAGGATCGCACCACGATCCTTTGCAGTTTTTGCTGCCCATGCCTTTTGGGCGGGCATTGCTTTGGCAATCGCGCGCGCCGCTTCTTCTCTTCCTAGATCCGGCACTTCTGCAATCACGTCGCCTCTTGCCGGGTTGCGCACTGCGAAGGTCTTTCCGCTGTCGGCATCCGCCCATTGGCCGGCAAGATAGGCCCGCGTCGCCAGTAATTCGGTATCGCGCAACATCGCCTTTAGATCGGTTACGGAATCAAGCATGGTGCGCTCCAGACAAATGCCCCAGTTCAGGCCCCTGCAATACAGGCTTGTCGGGTTGGCGGAAAGACATGACCAACGATCTTGACTATTCGAATGCCCAATTCATTCCCGATGCGGACAGCTTTGTGGAGCGCTGGGAACACGATGCGGCTGAATACCGAGAGATTGAACAGGCGGTCGGACGGGCGTGGTTGAACAAATCCTATGGACCGGATCCTAGGCATGCCTTCGATCTGTTCCTGCCGTCGGGGCGGCCGCAGGGGGTGCTGATATTTGTTCATGGCGGATACTGGCTGAAGTTCGACAACAAGAGTTGGTCGCATTTCGCGGCCGGGGCACAGCAAGCGGGTTGGGCGGTGGCAATGCCGTCTTATCGGCTGGTCCCGTCCGTCCGTATTGCCGAAATTACTTTGGATGTGCGCGACGCGATTGTGGCGATTTCTAGGGATGTTCCCGGACCCATTTGCCTGGCCGGTCATTCGGCCGGCGGGCATCTGGTGGCGCGCATGATGAACGCGGATGTTGCGCTTCCGGACAACGTGGCCGCGCGCATAGCGCATGTGACATCCATTTCGCCCGTTTCGGATCTCACACCACTGATTGATACTGCGATGAACGTCGATTTTGGTCTGGACGTGCAATTGGCAGGCGCTGAAAGCCCCGCGAAAATGCCTAAAGCGCGCCCAGTGAATGCGGCCGTATGGGTTGGGGCCGAAGAACGGCCGGCATTCCTCGATCAGGCGCGATGGCTCGCCGAAGCCTGGGGGGTGCCGCTCCATGTCGCGCCGGGCCGCCATCACTTTGATATACTGGATCTGCTTTGTGATCCGACAGCGGGGTTGCTTGGTACGTGTCTCGGCGGTCAGCCGTAGGCATCCCGCCAGGACGGCAGTCGGGAAACGCCTCCAGCTCCTGCCGCAAAGATCGCCCGGGCGATGGCTCGGCTGACGCACAGGGCGGCGGCATGGCCGATCTGGGCCGTCGCGAACGGTCGGTCTGCAAGATTTACCGTTCCCGTTGCTGCAGAAAAGACCATATCGCCGTCAAAGGGGGTGTGTGCGGGCACTACGGCGCGGGCTATTCCGTCGTGGGCCGCGACGGCCATGCGTTTGGCCTCCGCTTGGGACAGATCGGCGTTGGTCGCCACGATGGCCAGCGTCGTGTTCGTGCCGACCTGCGGCGTCGCGCCCGGCAGGCGCAGAACCTTTGGCTGTATGGCCACTCCGCGCCCGCCAAATTCGGCACCAATTTCCCACGGCGCAGCCCAAAACCGCCCGTCATCGTCGGCGATCACGGATCCATGGGGATTTGCCGCCACGAGCGCGCCGACGACTATGCCGCCGTCAAGAACCAATGACGCCGAGCCGAGGCCGCCCCGCAGGTGGTGGCCTGCGGTGGCACCCACTCCGGCCCCGTTTGTGCCCAACGAGAATTCTGGTGCCCTTTGCTCAAATGCTCCTGCGCCTAGGTCAGCATAGCTAACCTCGGTCGGGGCGATCGCGTTCAGACCGTCCAGATCGAAGAGCACTGCCGCCGGAACGATGGGAACCAGCACGCCTCGCGCCGGGAACCCGCGTCCGGCTTTCCGCAGGGCCGCCATAACGCCCGAAGCCGCATCAAGCCCGAAAGCCGACCCGCCTGACAGGACAATCGCGTCGGCCTTTTGCACCGACTTGTCCGGCTCTAGCAGATCGGTTTCCCGCGTCCCGGGCGCACCGCCCATCACATGCGCGGCGGCGACAAAGGGTACCTCTGCCGTCAGAACGCTCACGCCAGTGGGCGCGATGTCGTGGCGGGCATTTCCCACCAGCAGTCCCTGTACATCCGTTATCAGGTTACGATTTCCCGGTTTCCACACGTGACGCCCCTTGTCTTTTGGCCATGCGATCCGATTACGGTCGCGTTGGCAAGACACTGGCCTTCACGGGCCAGCTTTGCCATGAAGGGTGTACGCAAGGTGCTTCAAGGAAGGACGTCGGCCCGTGGGGTATTACATCAAATGGGGAGTGTGGTTGACCCTGGCCGCCATCGTGGTCGCCTTCCTTAACTACACGCTTCCGGACCGGGATATCGTGCGGATCGTGGAGACCGAGGTCGAGCGCATGGATATGGGCGTGAATTCGATCTTTTGGGCGTCCTCCGAAGGCACAACGGAAACCCAGCTCAGCCGGGACATCAAGTTCATTCGCTCCGTTCGGCCAAACGGTCGGGTGCGGGTCTACAGAAATGAAAACACGGGATGGATCTGGCCACCCTTTTTCAAGTTCGATTCCGCAGACGTGCAGGCCGAGGCAGCCAATCTGATCTCGACAGCGGAAGAGCCGAAGTGGGTTATCGTGCGCCACTATGGCTGGCGGTCAAATTGGCTGGAGGTGTTTCCCAACGCCGTGCGACTGACGCCGACGGATGATCCCGAACAGCAACTGATCCCATGGTTCAACATCGTGCTACTGATTGTTCTGGCGGGCGTTGTGCGCGCAATTCAGGTCCGCCTGTCGCGCTTTTTCGCGCGTTTGTTCGACCGCACGACCTGAGGTCGGCTAGCCTTCGCCGTACGGCACCCAGATGTTCTTGACCTCGGTCGCCTGCGAAAGAAATTCCCGGCCTTCGCCTGTGTCCCCTGTCCAGTCGCGCCCCTTGCCTCCGTTGACCCACGTTCGTTTAAGGTTCGTAGCGCTGGCCGCTTCTATCACGGCGGAAATGTCCGAAGAGGAAAAGCTCCAGACCGCGTCGAGGTCCATGTGTCCGCCCATCTGGTCGGCCAGTTCCGTGTGGCTGCCGGTCAGGATGTTTACGACGCCCGCAGGCACGTCGGAGGTTTCCAGCACCTGTATCAGATCGGTGGCCGCCAGCGGATAGGGCTCGGACGCGACCAATACGCTGGCGTTGCCCATGGCCATGGCGGGCGCCATGACGGAGACAAAGCCCAAAAGCGGCGCGCCGTCCGGGCAGAAGACGCCCAGCGTGCCCACCGGCTCGCGCATGGCCAGCGCCACGCCCCGGATCGGCACACCATGGGCCTGCCCGTCAAACTTGTCGGCCCATGCGGCATAGGTGAAGAGGCGGCGGATCGACGTCTCCACCTCCGTGGCCGCCGCATCGCCCGAGGCGCCGGTCAGCGCACGCAGCCGGTCCTCGAACTCGGCCCGCCGGGCGGCGAGGTTTTCGGCGACATAGTAGAGGATCTGCGCGCGCAGATGCCCGGTTGTCTTGCCCCATTTACCTGCTGCACCCCGCGCCGCCTCCACCGCGTTGCGCAGATCCTTGCGGTTGGCGAGGCTCGCATGGCCCAGAAACGCGCCCTTCGGCCCGTAGACGGCGCGCGAATGGCCGCCATCGGGGCGTGCCTGCTTGCCATTGATGTAAAGCTTCGCGGTGCGGTCCACGGCGTCCACCGGTGCGCCCTTTCCCGCATGGGTCGGGGTCTTGGGCAATGCAGGAGCCTTGCCGGCCGGTTTCGTGTAGGCCTCCAGCCCCTCCCACCCGCCTTCGCGGCCAAAGCCCGACTCCCGCACGCCCCCGAACCCGGCAGCGGCATCGAAAAGGTTCGTGGCATTCACCCAGACCACGCCCGCCTTCATCTTCGGCGCCAGATCGAGGGCCAGATTGACATTCTCCGTCCAGACCGTGGCGGCCAGGCCATAGCGGGTGTCATTGGCCAGTGCGACGGCCTCCGCCGGGGTGCGGAAGGTGGTGCCCACCAGCACGGGGCCGAAGATTTCCTCCTGCATCAGCCGCGCGGCGGATGACAGGCCGGTGATCAGCGTCGGCGGGTAATAGCAGCCTTGCGCGGGCAAGGGGGTCGCGGCGTGATAGACCTCGCCCTCGCCGCCGGCCTCGCTCACCATTCGGGTGATCGTCTCCAGCTGCACCGGATCGACCACCGCGCCGACGTCGATGCATTTGTCCAGCGGATCGCCCAGCCGCAGCTTGTCCATGCGCGCCTTCAGCCGGGTGTAGAAAGTCTCCGCCACGCCTTCCTGCACGATCAGGCGCGAGCCCGCGCAGCAGACCTGCCCCTGATTGAACCAGATCGCGTCGACCAACCCCTCGATGGCGCTGTCGATATCGGCATCGTCAAAAACGATGTAAGGCGACTTGCCGCCCAGCTCTAAGGTCAGGGACTTCCCCGACCCGGCGGTCGCGCGCCGGATGATCCGCCCCACTTCGGTGGAGCCGGTGAAGGCCACCTTGTCGATCCCCTTGTGCGTGACGATCATCTCGCCCACCGCACCGTCGCCGGTGACGATGTTGACCACACCGGGCGGCACCCTGGCCTCGTTGCAGATCTCGGCGAAGAGGAGCGCCGTGAGGCTGGTGTATTCGGCGGGTTTCAGCACCACCGTGTTGCCCATGGCCAGTGCCGGGGCGATCTTCCACGCGAGCATCAGAAGCGGAAAGTTCCACGGGATCACCTGCCCGCAGACGCCCACCGCCGCGCGGTCCGGCAACTCGCTTTCCATAAGCTGCGCCATGCCGGCGTGGTAATAGAAATGCCGCTGCACCAGCGGGATATCGATGTCTCGGCTCTCCCGGATCGGCTTGCCGTTATCCAGCGTCTCCAGCACCGCGAAAAGGCGCGAACGCTTCTGCAAGATGCGCGCCAGCGCATAAAGCACCTTGGCCCGCGCATGGCCGCCCGCCGCCGCCCAGCCCTTCTGCGCCTTGCGCGCGGCGGCCACGGCAGCATCCACATCCTTGGCGGTGGCCTGCGAAATCCGCGCCAGCGCCTCGCCCGTGGCCGGGTTGCGGCTGTCGAACCCCTTGGCCGGTTTGGTGAAGGCCCCGCCGATGAACTGTCCGAACTTGCGCTTGTGCACGTCGAGCCACTCAAGCGCCTCACCCGACGCCTCGGGCGCCGGTCCGTACTCCATGGTCTCAAAGATTTCCTTGACGGTCATGGCCTTACCCCATCGGATGGCGGTTGGCGGCCGAGTAGTACCCGGTCACATGGTGTTCCAGCTGGCGCTCGATATCGCCCAGAAGGGACGAGGCGCCGAAGCGGAAAAGGTCGGGCTGAAGCCAGCGGTCGCCCAACTCATCCTTGATCAGCGTCAGATAGGTCACGGCGTCCTTGGCCTTCGATATCCCGCCCGCGGGTTTGTAACCCACGCGGTAGCCCGTGCGTTCGTGAAATTCGCGGATCGCGCGGATCATCACAAGGCTGACAGGCAGAGTGGCGTTGACGCTTTCCTTGCCGGTGGAGGTCTTGATGAAATCCGCCCCGGCCATCATGCACACAAGGCTGGCCCGGCCGACGTTGCGCAGGCTGCCAAGCTCGCCGGTGGCAAGGATCGCCTTCACATGCGCCTCGCCGCAGGCCTCGCGAAAGGCGCGCATCTCATCGTAGAGCGCCTGCCAGTTTCCGCTCAGCACGTGACGGCGCGAGATCACGATGTCGATCTCTTCGGCCCCTGCCTGAACGCTCTCGCCGATCTCAGCGAGCCGCAGATGAAAAGGCGACAGACCGGCCGGAAACCCCGTCGAAACTGCCGCGACGGGAATGCCGGTGCCCTTCAGGGCGTCCACCGCCGTCTCCACCATGTCGTGGTAGACGCAGACGGCGCCGGTGGTGACCGCAGGGGCGCCGAGTGCCTCAAGTAGATCGGGCCGCACCGGCTGGCGCGCCTTGGCGCAAAGCCGCTGCACACGCCCCGTGGTATCGTCTCCAGCCAGCGTCGTCAGGTCGATCATGGTGATCGCTTTTAGCATCCACGCCGCCTGATAGGCCTTCTTGACCGACCGCCGCCCGGGCAGCGTCGCCGCCCGCCGTTCGATCGCCGACGTATTCGCCTGCACGCCCGCCACCCAGTCGAGGTCCAGCGCCATCCCCGGATTGCGGGCCTCATGCACCTGCGGCAGTTTCATTGCGGCTTTGGTGAGGACCTCGGGCACGGGCCGCCTCCTGTAGATCAACACCTCAAAGGTCGCACGGGCCGCAGACGCGCGCAAGCGCCTCGGCCGAAAGAGCGGTGCGGTCGCCGCCGGGTTTCAATTCGAAGCACAGGCCGTTAGGGATATGGCGTCAGAAGGAACGACCGCCAATGGGTTTCGACCGCACCCTAAAGATTGCTCCCAGCATTCTTTCCGCCGATTTCGCCGATTTCGGGCGCGAGATTGCGGCGGTTGAGGCGGCCGGTGCCGATTGGATACATGTCGACGTTATGGACGGGCATTTCGTGCCCAATATAACTTTTGGTCCCGCCACATGCGCGTCGATCCGACCGCACATAAAGACCGTGATGGATGTGCATCTGATGATCGCACCTGTCGATCCTTACATTGATGCCTTCGCCCGGTCCGGTGCAGACATCATCACCGCCCATGTCGAGGCCGGGCCGCATATCCACCGGACACTCCAAGCCATCCGGGCGGCGGGCGCCCGGGCTGGCGTGGCAATCAATCCTGGCACCCCCGCCGCCGCCGTTGAAAACCTGCTCGATCTCGTCGACCTGATTTGCGTCATGACCGTCAATCCAGGCTTTGGCGGGCAGAGTTTCATCGAAAACCAGATCGACAAGGTCGCGCAATTGCGCGCCATGGTGGGTGACCGGCCGATCCATATTGAGATTGACGGCGGGGTAACAACAACTAAGGCGGCTGCGGTCTGCAACGCCGGCGCCAACGTCCTTGTGGCGGGTTCGGCGATTTTTAAAGGCGGTTCGGCTTCAGATCCGGGGCCGTACCGGGAAAATATTCAAGCCCTGCGTGAGAGTGTGACCGGCGCGGGCTGAAGCCGCCTTTCGGATACCAAGATCGCATGGCAATGCAGCTTGAAGTCTCTGGTCTTGCCAGCGTTTGCGCAGTTAGTTGGACCGTCACCAGTTGGTTTTTTCGCAGGGTAGCTAGGCCGTGAAATACGCCGCCAGATAGGCGAGCAGCGCGAATTCGCAGATCTGCTGACTGGCACCCAGAACATCGCCCGTTTGGCCGCCGATCTTGCGCAGGGCGATCCAGCCAACGCCAATCCCGCAGAAAATACAGACGAGCGCTGCGCCCAGAAATGGCGGCGTCCCAATACACATCATAAAGAAGATACTTCCGAGAACGGTCGCGGCGACGCCCGTGGCCGGATCGGTTGCGCCGGTCGAAACCGCCAATCCGTCGTTGCGCGCCATCGGAAGCCACCCCATCAGTATGACCATCGGCACGCGGCTGATCCCGGATGTGGCGGCGGCGACGGCGATCATCTGCGTGCCAGTGTCGATCAAGGCGACGAGTGCTGCCCAGCGGCCGAGAGTGCACAGGACCAGGGCCAGAACCCCAAAGGTTCCGATCCTGCTGTCGCGCATAATCTCAAGGCGCCTTTCGCGGCTCCAGCCGCCCCAGAACCCATCCGCCGTATCAGCCAATCCGTCTTCGTGAAGCGCGCCTGTGACGGCGACCGCTACGCCGAGTACCACTACGGCGGCAACGCTGGGGGTAACCCCCGCCCCCAGAGCGAACTGACCCGCGGCGCCCGCAAGCCCGCCGACCAACAGCCCGACCAGAGGATAGGCCCAGGCCGAATGCCCCCTGCGCGCCGTCGCGCGCTTGGCGTCCACAGGGATCGGCAGACGCGTCAACAGGCCAACTGCGGACAGGAAATCGTGCCAGAGCGTGCCCAATATGTCGGTCCGAAGCCGCACGTGCGTGGTTTTCGTCTTTCCTCTGTTCGGTCAACAGGTAAACAGCAGCTCAGCCCGAGGCAATGGAGACCCGCATGACATCGGTTTCGTTTCGCTCGCTTGACGATGTCGCGGAAGCGATCCGTGATCTGCCCGCGCCGGACAGGGCGGCGCGTGACGCGGCTGCCGCGCGCAACGCGGTGCTGACCAAGCCGCTCGGGGCGCTGGGACGGCTGGAGGAACTCGCTCTGTGGCTTGCCGCATGGCAGCGCACGCCCACGCCGCGTATCAACGCGCCGCAGGTGGTCATCTTTGCCGGCAACCATGGCGTCACGGCCCAGGGCATTTCAGCGTTTCCCAGGGAAGTCACCGCCCAGATGGTGGGCAATTTTGAAGCAGGGGGCGCCGCGATTAACCAGCTTGCGCAGACTGTGGGTGCCCGCCTTGATGTGCTGGCCCTGGATCTCCAACGGCCGACTGCCGATTTCACCCACGGCCCGGCGATGGACGCAGCGGACCTTTTGTCGGCTATCAACGCGGGTACCCAGGCGGTCAGTGAGGACGCGGATGTTCTCGTCGTTGGAGAGATGGGGATCGGAAACACAACGGTCGCCGCCGCGCTTTGCCTTGCGCTGTTCGGTGGCGCGCCCAAAGACTGGGCCGGAAAGGGCACCGGGCTTGATGCGGAAGGGGTGGCACACAAGGTCGCGATCGTCGGCCGGGGGTTGGCGACCAACTCTGCGTCCATTGCGGGACCTCTTGACGCGCTGCGTTGCCTTGGAGGGCGTGAGGTGGCCGCGATGGCGGGTGCCATGCTGGCGGCCCGGCTTCATCGCATTCCCGTTGTGCTCGACGGGTTTATCGCCAGTGCGGCCGCCGCGGTGCTTTACGCGCTTAATCCGGGCGCGCTCGACCATGTCGTTGCGGGTCATCTATCCGACGAACAGGCCCACGCCCGATTGCTTGATCATTTGGGTCTCGATCCGCTTTTGGCGCTCGGCCTAAGGTTGGGCGAGGGGTCGGGCGCGACGTTGGCCATTTCGATCCTGCAGGCGGCCGTTGCCTGCCATTCGGGCATGGCGACATTCGCCGAGGCCGGAGTTTCCGATGGCTAAACGCGCTTGTGCTTTCCGCGCCTTACGTCACCAAAGGTGCCGTGGTTCTGTCGAAGGTTATTTCGTCGGGCCAAAAATCACCCGGGGCGCACGGCTCCCTAAATGACGTACGATCGGTCGGTGGTCAGCATCACTCGGCTGCCCGTGGGTGGTCATCTTCGGGCGCGTCATCCAGTTCCCTGACAAGCGCGGTCTCAAGATCGCGGTTCAGCTGATGCGCGCGCTCCAGGTAGGCCGCGTTTTCTTCGACCGGCACCCCGGGAACCCAAAGCTCTGCCAGTTCGCGCATCGCAGCCCGGTCGAGTTGATAGAACGTGCGTTCAAGCTCTGAAGCGTCGAAGTCCGACATGCCCATCCCCTCCAGCACATAACGCCCCGCGCGAAGCGAACTGTCGAACATCTCGCGGACGATCTTGTCTGCTCCGGCCCGATAGAGTTCGTAGACATGCACCCGGTCGTGAGCCCGGGCCACGATGAAAAGATCCGGTCTCGCCTTACGGGCATATTCGACAAGCTTGATCGCGTCCGCCTTGCCGTCCATGGTCACAACCAGAATGCTTGCATCGTCCAGTCCGGCGGCATGGAGCACGTCGGTCCGGGTCAGATCGCCGAAATAGCCCTTGAACCCGAAGCGGCGCATCAGGCGGATTGTGTTGATGTTGTTGTCCAACACAGTGGTCTCATACCCCGCCATCTGCACCATGCGGTTGACGACCTGACCGAACCGCCCGATGCCTGCCACGATGATCCTTCCGCGTGGGGCGACAGTGTCACTTTCGGATATCTCGACTGGCTCTCCAAGCCGACGCGACACAAGCTCGTAGACAATGAAGAACAGCGGTGTCAGCAGCATCGACATTGCCACGACAAGCAACAGAAGGCTGCCCAGTGCGTCGCCTAAAGCGTTCGTCTGCGTTGCAAAACTTATGAGGACGAAGCCGAATTCGCCAGCCTGCGCAAGACCGAGCGTGAAAAGCCAACGGTCCCGGCGGCGTAGACCGAAAAGAAGCGCAAGACCAAAGAGGATGACACCCTTAAGCGCCATAATGGCAAGGGCCAGGCCGAGTATAGTGCCCAGATCGTCAGCTAGCCGTCCGACATTGATCCCGGCACCCACGGTAATGAAGAATAGGCCAAGCAAGAGGCCCTTAAAGGGTTCAAGGTTCGCCTCCATCTCATGCCGAAATTCCGAGTTGGCCAGAACCACACCTGCCAGGAATGTGCCAAGGGCTGGCGATAGCCCGACCAGTGTCATCAGAAAGGCAATTCCGATGACGATCAGCAGGGCGATTGCCACATACATCTCACGCAGGCGCGTGTGATAGATAAAGCGGAAGATCGGTCCGATCAGATACCTCCCCGCCAGGATGACGCCCAAGATCACGCCGATCGTTACAAGCGTGACGCCCCAGCCCGGCAAGCCTTCGACAAGACTGAGACCGTGATGGGCATCCTCAATATGTGCTTCCGTGTCCGGCCGCACGACGGAGCCATCGGGCGCAAAGCTCATCACCGCCGGTACGGCGAGAAGCGGCAGCAGTGCGAGCATCGGGATAACCGCGATGTCCTGGGTCAGAAGCACCGAAAAGGATGCCCGGCCGCCAGCGGTCTGCATCAGGCCTTTCTCAGTCAGGGTCTGAAGGACAATCGCGGTCGAACTGAGGGCAAAGATCATGCCGATGGCCAGTGAAGTCTGCCAGGTCTGGCCGAGCATTAAGGCAAAACCCGCAATGGCGAGAAGCGTGAGACCAATCTGTAAGCCGCCGAGCCCAATCAGGCGGTCACGCATATCCCAAAGCGCGCGCGGCTCAAGCTCCAGCCCGATCAGGAACAGCATCATCACGACGCCGAATTCGGCAAAGTGGCGCAGATCTTCAACCTCGCCGCCAACAAGGCCAAGACCCGGACCGATAATCAGACCCGCGGCCAGGTAACCAAGCACAGACCCAAGCCCAAGCCGTGACGCGATCGGAACCGCGATCACGGCCGCCATCAGAAAGACGGAGGCGTTGAACAGAAAATCATCCATGGCTTTGAGTCTAAACTCCTAACGTAAATCTTGGGTTCCAGTCCTGCGAATTCGAACGCGACGACGATCAATTGTCACCACTGCGGTCCAAAGCGCCTTAGAGCGGCAATGCTGCGTCCGTTTTGGGCTGGTCCATAACAATCTGGCTTTGGACGCGCGCAACGCCACTGTGGGGTAGGATCACCTGGTGAATAAGATGATTCAATGCGGCGAGATCGGTGCACCAAACACGAAGCATGTAGTCGGCTTCCCCGGTCAAAACCCAGACGCTGACCACCTCTGGCTGTTCCTTTACCTTGCGCGTGAAGACCGCCGTTGCCTCGGGCTCGTGTCGTTCCATCTGGACCTGGACAAATGCCTGAACCCCCAAGCCGATTGCCGCCGGTTCAAGCCTGGCACCATAGCCGCGTATGAACCCGTTCTGCTCCAGGCGCTGGCGTCGCCGGCCGGCCTGGCTTGCGGACAGGTTCAAGAGCTTACCCAGCTCTTCGGCCGTAAGATGGGCGTCGCGTTGCAGCGCAGCCAAAAGTGCCCGATCGGTACGGTCGATCTGTGTGCGTGATTCCTGCATTTCTTCATTATTTAGCGCGCAAAACGCGCATGTAGAAGGGAAAGATTGATTATTTTCGCGCGCACTCCGCGTTGCGCGTGTGTTAGTACAGATGAAACCGACAGGAGTAATATCATGGGCCCTTTCCCGCACGACGCCCCTCGGTCAGAAATCTCAGCAGACAATCCCGCTGGAACCGACGGCTTTGAATTTGTCGAATTCGCACATACCGATCCCGAAGAACTGCGCGTCGCATTCTCACGGATGGGCTACACCCATGTCGCGACCCATAAGACTAAGAATATCGAACTCTGGCAGCAGGGGGATGTGAGCTATCTGATCAACGCAGAGCCCGGCAGCCACGCGTCCGCCTTCGTCGATGCCCACGGGCCCTGTGCACCCTCCATGGGCTGGCGTGTCGCAGACGCGGCGCATGCGTTCAGCCATGCCGTATCAAAAGGCGCGGAACCTTATGAGCGGTCCGACAAAGCCCTGGACGTTCCTGCAATTGTGGGGATCGGCGGCAGCTTGATCTATTTCATCGATAACTACGCGGACGAGAGCCCCTACAACGCCGAGTTTAACTGGCATGGAACCGCCAATCCCGAAGGCGTAGGTTTCTATTACCTCGACCATCTGACGCATAACGTCTTCAAGGGAAACATGGACGTCTGGTTCTCGTTCTACGGATCCCTTTTCAACTTCAAGGAAATTCGCTTCTTCGACATTGAAGGCAAGTACACTGGCCTGCTCAGCCGGGCGTTGACATCTCCTTGTGGTCGGATCCGTATTCCGATCAATGAAGACCGGGGTGAAACTGGCCAGATCGTCAATTACCT
Source organism: Pseudomonadota bacterium (assembly GCA_039026235.1). Classification (GTDB taxonomy): domain Bacteria; phylum Pseudomonadota; class Alphaproteobacteria; order Rhodobacterales; family Rhodobacteraceae; genus JBCCMQ01. Next base: position 2,152 of record JBCCMQ010000021.1, on the reverse strand, counting down.
CAAGAAATACAACGGCGAAGGAATTCAGCACATCGCGGTCGGTGCACGCGATATCTATGCGTCCGTCGATGCCATAGCGGACCGGGGCGTGCGCTTCATGCCAGGACCGCCTGACAGCTACTATAAGCTGTCGAAGGATCGTGTGGCAGGCCACGAAGAGCCGTTGGACCGGATGCGCCAGCATGGCATCCTGATTGACGGTGAGGGCGTGGTAGACGGAGGTGAGACCAAGATCCTGCTGCAGATTTTCTCGAAGACCGTGATCGGCCCGATCTTCTTTGAGTTCATCCAGCGCAAGGGTGACGATGGTTTTGGCGAAGGCAACTTCAAGGCCCTTTTCGAATCGATCGAGGCCGAAGAAATGGCCGAAGGTGCCTATGGGCGCGTCGACGCCGCAGAATAGCCCCTAATTTAGGTCCGGTGGGCAAGGGGCCTGCCGGATCAACCGTTGGGGATTTCCATAAGCAGTGTGCGTCCGCCTTTCACGTAAGACAGTGACGCATTGCCGATGTCAACGACACGACCGCCATCCACCCTGTCGCCGGGTTTGACCCGCAGAATGCGGCCCGTTCCTGTGCGCAGAATGGCCCGCCGGTCGTGTTCGGGCCCGGATACGCCAAGCAGGCTGAGACGGTTCATTGGCAACACGTTTTCTTCGGTCGCCTGGCGGGCCACCGAGGCGCGCGTCGGAAGGGTCGGAACGATCGCTGCTGGGGCTTCTGGCGTTGGCTGAGCGGCCGTCGCCGCGCTTGCGGCGGCCGCCTGGGCCGTTGCTGCGGCGCGCGCTGCCCGGATCTGGGCTGCACGGGCCGCCAGATTGGTCGGTCTTGTTGGCGGTGCCGCGCGCCCTTCACGGATCGCGCGGGCGGCTGCTGCAACTGCAATGACCCGGTCCGATCTCTGGCGCGGACGCATCACATCTGCGGTGGCAAACGGAACAGGGGTCAAACCCTCTGGCCGACCCTGTGGACGGGGCGCACCCTGTTCCGCAGGGTCAAAAATTGCCACCTCGATGTCTGGCTCAACCGTTGGTTCCGGCGCATCCACGGGATTGGCCGTGGGGGGGCCTTCGGTCAGTGTCGCCGCAGGTGGATCGCCGGTTTCCAATTCCAAACTGGCGGGAGCGCGCGCGACCCCAATGGCCGGTGCAGATGTCGGGGGCATGATCCGGTCGGGCCCGGCACCGGTAATCTCTACCGGCGCATCCATGTGTGGAACCGGCGCGGGAGCTAGGGGTTGCGCGGGATTGTCGGCTTCAGTCCCGGCCACCCGGGACAATGCTCGTTCCTGGCCCGGATACGCGCCGGGCGGATCTTCGGGATTTGGCTGGACGGGCAACAGCCACTGCATGTCCTTCGATAGGTCCGGTACATTGGCCGGCACGAAGTTCAATGCGATCTCTTGCGGGCCGTGCATTGGGGCTGGGGCAACAAACAGCGTCTCCGGTTGCCCGCCATCGGCAGCCATACCAAGGTTGCCAGTGGTCGCCGCCGGATCAAGCTGAGCGATCGCCCCGAGCGTGGTTGTCGAAACAATTGGCGCCGCAGTGTCCAGCGGCCCCGGGACCGGACCCTTGGGCGCAGCACCGGTTACTGGCGCGGGCCTAAGTTGCAGTTGCGGACTTGCCCGCTCGGCCGACGTATCGACGGCCGCGAGCGCAAGATCTTCGTCAAAGGGCTCTGATACCGGCTGGGCAAGCTGGACTGGCGCCCCGAAGAGAAGTTGCGCGACGAACTCACGCACGTAGACCGAACTGAAAAGAGCGATCGCCGCCAAAAGCAGGATCACGCCTACCACGACGCCCAGACGGAAGCCGGCAAACCTGCGTTCGGACAAAGCCTCTTTTGGCATCGGTCGGCTACGAGGCGCGCGGTCTGGCAGCGGCGGAGGCGCCGGCGGGATGCTCTTGGCGGCACTGAGATGCAGCCTGCCACCTTCGTTGGCACCCGATCTGTCATCCGATGCGCGGGGCACATCTGTCTCGGAAGCGGCTTGTCTTGCCACTAAGGCCACGTCAGCTTTCTCTGGCTCTGGCTCTGGCTCTGGCTCTGGCTCTGGCTCTGGCTCTGGCTCTGGCTCTGGCTCTGGCTCTGGCTCTGGCTCTGGCTCTGGCTCTGGCTCTGGCTCTGGCTCTGGCTCTGGCTCTGGCTCT
>JBCCMQ010000020.1:0-54901 GCA_039026235.1 Pseudomonadota bacterium | reverse complement strand
CAATCGGGCAGAAATTGTCGGGCAGTCCCGGTCCCTAGGGCTCGCCGGCGGGGTCAACGTACGTACACCGTGCGGGCCCCGCCGGATCGAGAACATCCGCAAAGGGGATTTGATCGTCACACGCAAGGATGGGCTGCAACCCGTCCGTCTCGTGTTCTGTCGCACTGTCAGCGATGCCGAAATGGCCGCCGATCCGTCCCTCGCGCCGGTCGCACTGCGTCCGCGCGCGGTCGGACCAATGATGCCGCAGTTGGATATGCGGATCGCGTCGGGGCATCGCATTCTGGTTCCCGGCTACCGGTTGGGTGATATCGAAGATGATGCGGTGGCTTTGGTGCAGGCGCGGGATATCGCAGGCACGTCGGACGCGGCCTATGTCGACCGATCGGCCGCCAATGTCAGCTATTTCAACCTCGTGTTTGACACCCATCAGGTGTTTACCGCGAATGGCCTTCCGGTAGAGAGCTTTCTGCCGAATGCCGAGAACATCGGCGAACTCGAACCGGCTATCCGTTGTGATCTGTTAAATGCGCTGCCACACCTCAAGGGCAGCGAGACGTCGTATCCGGCGCCCGAGTACCCCGTGATCGACGACGTCGACTATCGACCCGCTTGGGTCTGATCCGAAGCGTCACCGGGTCGCCGCGCCCGAACCAGCAGTAAGAACGCCGCCAGATCGCGCCACCGCGCCAGGGTGGGCTTTGCAGCGATTGCCGCTTCACTGGGCACGGGCTCTTCCATGCCGGTGATCTCAAAGCCCGCGCCAAGCGCCGCCGACAAATAATCCGATAGGGTTCTTGGATACCTAGGGACGGAGAAGAGGCGCGCAGGTCGCCCGCCGGGTCGCATGGAAAAATACCACTCATCATTAAATGGTCTTGCGTCGAAGTAGCCCTCGGCGACAAGGCCTGTGCGGCGACCGTTGGCGGCCGTCTCCCACCGTATGCCCCGCGTGACAAAGCAGGGATGGGTCACCGAAAAGACCATCATGCCTCCGGGCCGCAGCAGTCTGAACGCCTCATCCATGGCACCAGGCAGGTCAGGTCCGTCCATCAACGCGAGCGTTGATATGACCAGATCGAATGACGCGGCCTCAAGCCCTGTGTCGTCGCTGAACGAACCGGTCTGGTAAGTTATGCCAAGGGCGTCTTCGCTTTCCGCACGGCGCGCATGGGCCAGCATACCCTCTGAGATGTCGACACCCGTCATCAGGGCGCCGCGCCGGGCAAGACGGCGTGTGTTGGCGCCTTCGCCACACCCAAGATCGACGATCTTTAGCCCCGCCACCGGACCCAGAAAGGCGTCGAACGCCGGCCAGGTGAATAGGTCCCGATAATAGTCATGGCCCGCGCGCACGTCTTCGGCCCATTGGTCTGCATTGGCGTTCCAGTGCGGGGCTGGGTCGATGGTGTCGTCAGGGTCGGGCACGGGCGCCACCGGGTTTGTGGATGCGCAGCCTAGCCGCTCGGGATGCATTGGCGCAACCGTTCGGGCCTCAAAGCTTCTGCCGCATTCTGGTCCAGGCCCACGGACGGTCCGCCGACGCCTTCGGCCAGAAACCGGCTGGCCGCGCAGGCTGTCTGAAACCCGTAGCCACCTTGGCCTGCGCACCAAAGAAATTGTTCATGTTCGGGGTCAGGTCCCAGAACAAGAGCGCGGTCTGGCGCAAATGTGCGCAGACCCGCCCAGCTTCCGGAGACCCGTGTCACAGGCTCAGTCACCATCGCCTCGTAGCGTGCGATACCTTCCGCCAGAACCATATCGTCTGCCCAGGCATCCTGTGGCGGCACCGGGTCCTCTTCCGAGGGCGAGACAATCCACGCGCCAGCGTCGGGCTTCGCGTACCAGTCTTCGTCGGCGCCGAGAAGCATGGGCCAGCCGCGCACGTCGGCGTCGCCCGGTGGCGGCATCCGCGCCGCCGACCGCCGGAGCGGTACAAGACCCATGGGTGCGACACCGGCCAACGCAGCCACCACGTCGGCCCAGGCGCCGGCGGCGTTCACGATGTACCTGGCATGAAGCGGATCGCATCCGGTCGCTTCGACGCACCAACCGCCGGGGCGACGCTCGATGCACTGGACCCGGGCGCCGGTCAAAATCTCGGCGCCATTCTTTCGGGCCAGCCGTGCGAAATGCTGCAGCAGCTTGTCCGTATCCAGATCCATGGCCGCCTTTGTCAGCGCGATGCGGTCACAGGTTTCAGCGTTAAGTATCGGGCACAGGCCCTTCGCGGATTCAAAGCCAATCTCTTCGGCGCCTTCAGAGATGGCGCGATCAAGCGAAGCGCTTTGGGTGCTGGTGGCCAACGTCAAGACGCCGCGCGGCGACAGCACGTCGAGATCGGTAAGTTCCGGCAGGCTAGCGCGGTTCAGCGCCTGGATCGCGGTGTTGCCATAGCTCGCAAGGTACATCGCCGCGGACCGGCCCGATGCGTGGCACCCAATGGCGTCTTCCGCTTCCAGGATGACGACGCTGCCCAGTTCAGACAGGCGCGCCGCGGCGCTGATGCCGGCGATCCCGGCGCCGACAACCAGAAAGTCCGTCACGCCTCTTCTAGGCGGTCGGTGGCTGGCGGCGGCGTCGGTGTCAGGGAAGACAGCCGGTCATATATGGCGCCCGTCATCTCGAATGTGGCAGCGGCAAGCGAGGGCCCGAGCTGTTCCAGATTGCGCGCCGAGATAAGCGGCGCGGTCACACCGGGCGTCGCGGCCGTCCATGCGACGGCAAGTGTCGATGGATCGGTCCCAATATCGTCGGCGACCTCACCAAGGCTTACCGCAGCTTGGTGCATCCAGTCCTGCCCATAGCGCTTCGCATACATCTGATCCGTGGCTAGCCGTCCGGCAGCCCCGCGTGCGTATTTGCCGGTCAAAAGCCCACCACCCAGAGGGGAATAGACATAGACATCGATTGCCTCGGACTGGGCCATTGGCAAAATCTCGACAGTGACTTGCCGCTTCACCAAATTCAGCATCGGCTGAATTGCATTGATCCGAGTGCCAAAACGTGCAGCCACGGCCTGGGCTTTCATGACCTGCCAGGCGGCAAAATTTGAAACACCGATATGACGTAGCAGGCCACGCGACTGCAGTTCGGCCAGGGTCTCAAAGCTTTCTTCAAGCGGTGTATCATCGTCAAACCGGTGAAGGTAATAAAGATCGACACTGTCAACGCCCAAACGTTGGCGGCTGACGTCCAATCCCTTTTCAATTGCGGCCCGGCCATTTCCTGCCGCGAAGTTGTTTTTGGTGGCCAGATAAAGCGCGTCCCGTTCCGCGCTGATCAGGCCGCCGAGGATTTTCTCCGACGCGCCATCGGTATAGACGTATGCGGTGTCGAAATGGGTAATGCCAGCGTCCCGGCAGGCCCGGTACATGGCTTCGGACTGCGCTGCATCGGCACCGCCGCCGAATTGCATTGTGCCGAAGGCGAGTGTGGTTGTGTCTTGTGTCATGGCGCTACCTTCGCATGACTGGCCGCTGGTGTTCTAGTCCGCAAAATCGCGAACGATGCGGTCAATTTCATCCCGTGCTGCACGCGCGATCTTGCCTTGCTTCCGGCAAGCATCACGATTGTCCTCATCCAAATCTCCAACGATAAGGATGTTTTCGTCGTTCGATTTGTTGGCGGGTTCCGTGTAGTTGAAGCTTCCAAAAATCGACAGCTGGTCATCGATGGTGATCAGCTTGTGGTGCAGTTTGCCAAGGCCCCGCCCGCCAGCCACCTTAATATCAACGCCTGCGTCTTGGAGCGTGTGTTTGGCGGCCCAAGTCTGGTTGGCCTGGCGCTTGTCCAAGACGCCGGACACGCGGATGCCGTTCCTGTGGGCCGCAATCAACGCATCATCGATTCCCGATGACTGTGCAAAGGTGAAGGCGGCGAAATCCACCCGTTCCCGGGCTTTGAGGATCTGTTTCATGATCTCCATCTCGGGCGCGTGGTCAGGTGCAAAGAGTGGTTTCACGCGCATGCCTGAAACGGTCACCTCGTTTGGCGCGTCCCCATGCGCAATGCTCTCTTTGCCGAAATGGCCGCGCCGGATCTCGGCAAATTCGGCCTTGTAGGCCCGGGCGACTGCGGCGTTGTCGACGAACACAACGTGATTGAGGTTCTTCGATACGCCCGTCGTCGTGAAATTCGTCGATCCGGTCAGAACGCGGTTCCCCAGGACCATGAACTTCTGGTGAAAGATCTTTGGGTTGAAATCTACCTTGATGTCCGTGGTCGAGCGCAGGATCGCGTTGAAAAGTGTCCGGTTGATTTCGTGTTTGCCGCCCGCAACAAAGGCATCGGCCAGCGACGCCGGCTTTTTTCCGGCCAGAAGATAGCTTTGTTCGACGACAAGATCGATAGTCACACCCCTTAGACGTGCGGCAATGATCGCCTCGGCAATCCGCGGATCGTCGATCTCCTGCACCGCGATCATCAGGTTCTGACGCCGGCGGGCCTGGCCGATGAACCGGATGATCGGTTCAAGGAGATCGTCCGGTCCGCCTCGTTCGCGCGGGCCGAGATGGACAGTAATGTCGCCCTGCGTCAGCGGCATATTCTGGTATTCCCCTTCGGTCTGGTCAGCTTAGAGCAGGCACGGGCCCGACGAAATCGGGAATCTCGGGCACACCAAAGTAAATGAGCAAAATGCGAAGCGAGTCGCGGAAGACCGAGCTGGTGCCGAGCATTCACTGAGTTGCGGTGGCGTAGCCCATGGTGACTGTGCCATCGCGCGAACCAAGGAATGCTCCGGCCGCCTATCGGGCGGTTTGTAGGTTCGAAGTGCTTTTCTCACGGCAATACGCAGTGCATCCTACGTCGAGCACGATGCGCCAGCCCAAGAAACAAAACCGACGACGCCCTTTCCACCCGTTGTACAACCCGGGCGACGAAAATCGTCCTCCAGCACTCGGTAGAATCGGTCATTTCGTTTTCTGCCTAATTATGTCGATCGGGCTTCTCGTGATTCTGATCGCCGGAGGTTGGATAGCCACAATGTTCTTTTGGCTCTCGGCTTTGTTCGCGTTAGAAGTTGTCGGAAGTTTTGTGGAGGATGAGACAGCGGTTTCCCCGTCCATCTGGGTTCCGATGGCTGTCTGCTTGGGACTTGTTTTTTGGGCTGTGGTCCTATCGCCAACGCTCTGGGCAATTCTTTCCATTCTTGTCTTGGTTTTGGGACTGGCCAGCGCTCTTTTTCCCAACATTTCGCGGTCGCCGGGGGTTGTCCGTTTGGTGAACTGGCTCGAAACTTCGGCGGACCGCGTCATCAACCCATTTCGTCGCAGATGAGTATGGCTGTCCCAAGCTGGGCGACGAAGGCGAAATACCGCTGGGCACCGCGCCGACGCCTTAAAGCCACCTCCATGTAGCGAAAAAAGCCCTCGAATAAATCTCCGAGGGCTTTCGGTATTTCGCGTCGTGCCATTACGGCGAAATTAGCAAACGACATGCGCCCTTTGTGGAAGTGTCTGACGGCTATTTCGGCAGCGCCGCCACCTTCCTAAGGGCTCAGTTAGTTCAGTTGGGAATCTCGCCCGTCAGACCTTCAATGTAGAAGTTCATACCGGCCAGCGTGCTGTCATCGGCGACCTCGCCCTCGGCCAGCCAAACAGAGCCATCCTGTTTGCTGATGGGTCCGGTGAAGGGATGGTAGGTCCCGGCCGCGATCGCTTCGATCATCGCTTCGGCTTCGGCCTTCACATCGGCCGGTACGGCATCGGTGATCTCTCCGATTTCAACCATTCCTGGCGCAATACCGTCCCAGGTGTCGACGGATTCCCACGAGCCATCCATCACAGCCTGGGTGCGCGCAATGTAGTAGGGCGCCCAGTTGTCGATGATTGATGCGACGCGGGGCAGTGGCGCGTATTCATACATGTCCGAGGCCTGACCGAAGCTGATTACCCCGTCGGCGGCTTCTGCGGCGGCCTGGGGCGCGGTTGAATCGGTGTGCTGCATGACCACGTCAACGCCCTGCTCGATCATCGCCTTGGCCGCATCGGCTTCTTTGGCCGGATCGAACCACGTGTAGACCCAGATCACCGACATCTCGACATCAGGGTTGACCTTCTTGGCATGAAGGAAGGACGCGTTAATGCCGCGGATCACCTCGGGGATCGGGAAAGATGCGATATAACCGATCTTGTTGGTCTTGGTCATCTTACCGGCGATATGGCCGATGACCGCCCGGCCTTCGTAGAACCGGGCCGAATAGGTCGACACATTGTCAGAGCGCTTGTAACCGGTCGCATGCTCGAACTTCACATCCGGGAACTTGGCGGCCACGTTGATCGTGGGGTCCATGTAGCCGAAGGAAGTCGTAAAGATCAGATCCGCCCCCTGCAGTGCCATCTGGGTCATGGCGCGCTCGGCGTCGGCACCTTCCGGCACGTTTTCCTGAAACATGGTCTCGACCTTGTCACCAAAGTGTTCTTCGACCGCGAGAAGCCCTTGATGGTGCTCATAGGTCCAGCCGCCATCGCCGATGGGTCCGACGTAGACAAAGCCGACCTTCAAAGGCTCATGCCCGTCAGCCATGGCCGCACCCGTAAGACCCAGCGCAATGGCCGCCGCGGTCAGAAGTGATTTTGCTATCATTCTCAGGATCTCCCCAGTGTTAACTTCCGCAGGTCCACCACCCGCGGCCTTTGGCCTCTATCCAGAGGCATGGAATGTCTTTCCAAGATCGGCAGGCGCACTCAGCGCCGTTCTCCCCCGGTTGGACGACATAATCACAAGCACGATGATCGTTATCAGATAAGGGCTCATCGACAAGAGTTCGACCGGCACCGCGATGCCGGCGGCCTGCAGGTTTAGCTGCAAAACAGTAATACCGCCGAAAAGATAGGCGCCCAACAACACACGCGGTACACGCCAGGACGCGAAAACCACGATAGCGAGGGCGATCCAGCCCGCACCGGCGGTCATGCCTTCGGTCCACTGGGGGACGCGCACGAGGCTCAGGTAGGCACCGCCCAGGCCAGCACAGGCGCCGCCGAAAGCAATGGCGGCCATGCGAATGCGCACAACTTTGTAGCCGAGGGCATGGGCCGCCCCGTGGCTTTCGCCGACCGCGCGCAGGATCAACCCGGTGCGGGTAAACCGCAAAACAGCCCAGATCCCCGCGACCAGCGCAAGGGAGAGGTAGACCATTAGATCATGGGCAAAAAGCACCGGACCCAAGATCGGCAGGTCGCTAAGTACCGGTATGTCTATCTTGGGCGTCGACGGCGGCTTGATCCCGATATAGCCCTGGCCCATCAGTGCCGAGATGCCCAAACCGAAAAGGGTCAGCGCCAGGCCCGTCGCCACCTGGTTAGACAGCATATACTGCGTCAGAAATCCGAAGATCAGCGACAGCGCCGCGCCGCCAAAAGCCGCGGCCAGAAAACCAATTGCCGGAGATCCGGTACCCACGGCCGCTGCGAAGCCCGATATCGCGCCTACGATCATCATGCCCTCGACGCCCAGGTTGAGGACCCCTGCGCGTTCGACGACCAGTTCCCCGACAGCCGCCAAAAGGATTGGTGTCGATGCCACCATCAGCGAGGCGAAAAGCAACACCCAGTTGATTGCGGAAAGATCCATCATGCGACCTCGCGGCGTCCGATGCGAACGCGGTAGTGGGTCAGAAGATCGACCGCCAGAAGGAAGAACAATAGCATGCCCTGGAATGCCTGGATGGCCGCTTGTGGCAGACCCAGCCCAGCCTGGGCTGCTTCGCCACCGATATAAGTCAGTGCCATGAGCAGGCCGGCCAGCAAGATACCAATTGGGTGTAGGCGGCCAAGGAAGGCCACGATAATCGCGGTAAATCCGTAGCCGGTGTTGAAGTCGATGCTGATCTGGCCTGCGGGCCCGGCCACTTCGAAAAGACCGGCAAGCCCGGCCAAGGCGCCGGAAATTCCCAGGCAGATCACCGCCAGCAAATTGGGTCGTACGCCAGCAAAGCGCGCTGCACGCGGTGACTGTCCAGCCAGGCGGATCTGGTATCCGAGGCTATGACGGCTGAGCAGTATGTAGGCCACAATGACCGCCAGAAATGCGGTCACCACGCCCCAGTGGATTCCTGTTCCCGAGGCGATCTCAAGGTTCGCGGCACTCGGATACTGGGACAGATTGCGTGAACCGGGAAAACCGGCGCCTTCTGGGTTGCGAAGCAGTCCCAGCGACATCGAAGCCAGGATCTGTTCCGCCACATAAACCAGCAGAAGTGACACGAGAATTTCGTTGGTGTTGAACCAGCTACGCAAGAGTGCGGGTATCATCGCCCAGGCCCAGCCGCCTAGGGCGCCGGCGATCACCATCAGCGGAAAAATGAACACACTTTCAATCGGGTAAAATGCCAGACCCACGGCGGCGCCGGTAATGGCGCCCAGGATATACTGGCCCTCGGCACCGATGTTCCATATCCCGGCGCGAAAGCCAAGCGACAGGCCGATAGCAATCAGGATCAGTGGACCAGCTTTAACGAGCAGCTGACCGCGGTAATACCAGGCAAACTCGCCCAGGATCGGATCCCAGAAAATGGTTTTGATCGCCGCGACCGGGTCCTTGCCCAGAGCCGCGAACATGAGCCCGCCGGCGATCATGGTCAGAAGAACCGCCAGTGGCGGGGTCGCCCATGCCCAAAGGGCCGAAGGCTGCCGACGGCGCTCAAACGCGATCATGGAACATTCTCACTTGGCAAATGTAGGGCAGGTACTCAGGCGGCATCGGATCCTTCGGCAGCTTGCATATCATGGGCTCCGCCCAGCATCAGCCCTATCTGGTCGACCGTCAGGCCCAGCGTGGGAACCGGCTGTGACAGCCGTCCTTCATTCAAAGCCGCGAAGCGGTCCGAAATCTCCATCAGCTCGTCGAGGTCCTGGCTTATGACGACCACCGCCGCTCCTTGGCCGGCTAGGTCCATAAGTGCCTGACGGATCGCGGCGGCGGCGGCGGCGTCGACCCCCCAGGTCGGCTGGTTGACGACCAGAATCTGGGGATTCTGCAGAACCTCTCGCCCAATGACGAATTTCTGCAGATTGCCACCGGACAGGGCGCTGGCCGCGGTCGCGGGCCCTGGCGTGCGGACGTCAAATTCAGCGATGATCTCTTCCGCGAACTGGCGCGCCTGCAGCCATTTGACAAAGCCCCTTGTGGTCAGCTCTTTCCGGGTGGCGCCGGTCAGGAAAGCGTTTTCGACCAGGCTCATATCAGGTGCTGCCGCGTGGCCAAGCCGCTCTTCGGGTGATGCAAGTAGGCCCAATGCCCGCCTTTGATTGGGACCCTGATGTCCAATCGCCGTGCCGAATGCACGGATCTGATCCGGTTCAGCGCGCCTTTCTCCGGAAAGGGCCATCAAAAGCTCGTCCTGCCCATTTCCGGCGACCCCGCCGATGCCAAGGATTTCACCCTTACGTACAGTGACCGAGATGTCATGAAGTGTCGTGCCAAAGGGCGTTGCGGCAGCAAGGCTAAGGCCGTTGATCTCAAGCGCCGGCTCACCCGAGGCGTTGGGCGCCCTGGTGGGCTGGATCAGGCTTTCACCCACCATCATTTCGGCCAGTTCCCGGGCCGATCGTTCGCGGGGGTCGCATCGTCCTACGACCTTGCCGAGACGCAGGATCGTTGCGTTGTCGCAAAGCGTCCGGATTTCTTCGAGCTTGTGGCTGATATAAAGGATCGCCGTTCCCTCATTGCTGAGTTGGCGCAGCGTCGCGAAGAGAATGCGCACCTCTTGCGGCGTTAAGACCGAAGTGGGCTCATCCATGATCAGTAGCTTCGGATCCTGCAGCAGGCAGCGAATGATTTCGACCCTCTGGCGCTCTCCCGCGCTCAGATCGCCCACCCGGCGCGCGGGATCCAGGGGCAGCCCATAGGCTTCCGAGACCTCTGAAATGCGCACTGCCAGTTGCCCCATCTTGGGCGGGTTTTCCATGCCGAGCGTGATGTTCTCGGCCACATTCAATGCGTCGAACAGTGAAAAGTGCTGAAAAACCATGGCGATCCCGGCCGCACGGGCGGCGTTGGGATCGGATGGCGCAAAGGTCGCGCCGTCAAGCGAGAGGGTGCCGGCGTCCTGGCGAACAAGGCCGTAGATCATCTTGACCAGGGTGGATTTTCCGGCGCCGTTTTCGCCAAGCAACGCATGAACCTCGCCCGGCTGAATCTCAAAACTGACATTCTCGTTGGCGATCACGCCGGGATAGGCCTTGGTCAGCCCTTCGAGTTTCAAAAGCGGCGTCATTCCGCGGCGGCGCACATGGCAAATCGCTTTCGCCGCGCCAGATGGGCGGCGGCCACGCCCAAAGCGATTTCCTGGGGATGCTTGCCCAGGCCAGGGTCGCCGATTGGACATTGTATGCGGGCGATGGTCTCGGAGGAATGACCGAGGGCAGCAAGGCGGTTACGAAACCGGGCCCATTTCGTTGCCGATCCGATCAGTCCGGCGAAACCGAACCCCCGTCTCAAAAGGCCGTGGCAGATATCGAGATCGAAACTGTGCGAATAGGTCATGATGTAATGGCTTGCCGTGGGCGGGGCGTGAACGGTCAATCGCGCGGGGTCTTCGGCCGCAAGCGGATCGACCCCGTCCGGAAATCCCGTGAGGCGGCTCGCGTCCGTGTCGACCACCGTCACACCAATGCCGGGCACGGGCGTCAGGGTTGCCGCCAGGGCGCGCCCAACATGGCCAGCGCCCCAGATCCAGACAGGTTCCGACAGGAGTGTCCGAGCCTCGATCAGCCACCCGTCCGAAAGAAGCGTGGGCATCCCATGCGCTGTTGGGGGTATATCCGCCGCATCATCCGCAACCGGGCGCGCCACATCTGCAGAAGAGTTCGACGGGCAAACTGCGTCCAGTCGGGCGCGGTCAAAGACCTCATGTACCAGTGTCACGGTCCCGCCGCAGCACTGGGCCAGAGCCGGTCCAAGGGCAAGACCGCAGAGTTGGACTTCTGGACCTTCGACCAGCATCCGGCGCGCTGTTCTGAGTGCTTCCCATTCCAAGGCACCACCGCCGATGCTTCCGCTTTGACCGTCGGGCCAAACCAGCATGACAGAACCCGTTTCGCGCGGTACCGATCCACGGTGCGACGCGACAAGCACGCGGACCACACGCCCGTGCGTGCCGATGGCGGTATCCAACTGCTGGCGATCGAAGCTCATGGGCTACCTTCGCGCGCACGTCCCACTGCGCGCAAGACTTCTTCGGGCGTTGCCGGGGCCTGCAGGTCGGGCCAGCCGGGTCCACAGGCTGACACCGCATCCGACAGTGCCATCAGCGCGGAGATGCCCAGCATCAGAGGTGGCTCGCCCACGGCCTTTGATCGATAGACGGTCATCTCGGTGTTTTCGCCATCCCAAAGCGCGACGTTGAATATGTCGGGCCGGTCGGCACAAGCCGGGATTTTATAGGTCGATGGCGCGTGGGTGCGCAGCCTGCCTTTCTGGTCCCAGACAAGCTCTTCGGTGGTAAGCCAGCCCGCACCCTGAACATAGCCGCCTTCGATCTGGCCGATATCCAGTGCGGGGTTCAGCGAGGCACCGCAGTCGTGGATGATATCGGCGCGCAACGTACGGTATTCGCCCGTCAGCGTGTCGATGACGACCTCGGTTATCGCGCCGCCATAGGCGAAGTAGAAGAACGGGCGGCCTTGTCCCTTGATGCGGTCCCAAACGATCTTCGGTGTCTTGTAGAAGCCTGTTGCAGACAGGCTGACGCGTGCGAGATACGCGGCCTTGACGACATCGGCGAAGGGCGTTTCGGTTCCACCGGCAATCACGTGACCATCGGCAAAGCGCACTTTTGCCGGGTCGGCCTGGGTTTGTCCTGCCCAAAATTCCGCCAAGCGGCCACAGATCTCGTCGCAAGCAGCCTGAACCGCCATGCCATTCAGATCCGAACCGGACGAGGCGGCCGTAGCGGACGTGTTGGGAACCTTGGCCGTGTCGGTGGCGGTAATCTTGACGGTCTCAAGCGGGACGCCGAAACGGGCCGCCGCCACCTGGGCCACTTTTTGGAAAAGGCCCTGGCCCATTTCGGTGCCGCCGTGGTTCATCTGGATCGAGCCGTCCTGATAGACGTGCACCAGGGCGCCGGCCTGATTTAGGTGGGTCAGGGTGAAGCTGATGCCGAATTTGACCGGCGTGAATGCGATACCTTTTTTGAGCACCGGGTTATCGGCATTCCAGCGCGCCACAGCCGCGCGCCGGGCATCATAGTTCGAATTCTCCCGCAATCTGTCCGACAAAGGGTGCAAGACGAAGTCCTGAACCTCCATGCCATAGGGCGTGAGGTTTCGGGCAGTCGCTGGTGCGGTGTCCGCTTTCGTCGGAGGGTCATAGTAGTTTAGTCGCCGCACATCGATCGGGTCGCGACCCAGGAAGTGGGCGATGTGGTCCATTACCCGTTCGATGCCCACCATGCCCTGGGGGCCGCCGAAGCCTCGGAATGCGGTATGGCTGCAGGTATTTGTTTTAAGGCGGTGGCTGGTGATCCTGACGGCCGGCAGAAAATAGGCATTGTCGGCATGCAACATGGCGCGATCCGCCACGGGAAGGCTCAGATCCATCGACCAACCGCAATCGGCAAACTGTTCAAATGCGATGCCGAGGATACGCCCTGCGTCGTCGGTGCCCACGCGGTACTGGATACGGAACGGGTGGCGCTTGCCGGTGATGATCATGTCGTCGTCGCGGTCATAGCGCATCCGGCAAGGCCGCCCGGTAAGGCTGGCGGCGACGGCACAGGACATGGCCAGTGCGTTGCCCTGACTTTCCTTGCCGCCAAAGCCACCACCCATCCGGCGCACCTCGACCCGGACCCCGTGCATGGGCAACCCGAGTGCGTCGGCCACCTTGTGCTGGATCTCGGTCGGATGCTGGGACGATGAATGAACCAGCATGTCACCGCCTTCCTGCGGAAGGGCCAGGGCAGCCTGTCCTTCCAGATAGAAGTGCTCTTGCCCGCCGACCTCTATTGCGCCTTCGATCAGATGCGGTGCAGCGTCAATGGCCGCATCGGGCGCGCCGCGGGCGTAAATCCTGGGACCCTCTTCAAAGCGACTGCCTGCGGCCAGTGCCGCATCGATGCCAAGGATCGCTGGCAAGACCTCATAATCGATGACGGCCAGCCGGACGGCCGCGCGTGCTGCCAGATGGCTGTCGGCAACTACGAGGAAGATTGGCTGGCCCACAAAAAAGACTTCGCCTTGCGCCAGCATCGGCTCGGGCGATGGGGAAGGCGAGACATCATTGGATGCCGGGAGGTCACGAGCCGTCAGCACGGCACGAACGCCCGGCGCGGAGCGCACGGCGTCCAGATCAATACCTGTAATCTGTGCGCGCGCCTCGGTTGAGAGGCCAAACGCGAGATGCAGCGCACCAGCGGGCGCGGGGATATCGTCCACGTACCGTGCACGGCCCGTTACATGCAGCGGGGCGGCGTCATGGGGCAGGGCGCGCGCAACGCTCATGGGGTAACCTCGCGCACGCGCGTTCGATCGCCTTGAGTTTCATGGAAATAGCGCAACAGCATGTTTGCGGCTGTTGTCAGCCGATAGTCTGCGCTGGCGCGCATATCAGAAAGTGGCGTGAAGTCTTCGACAAAGGCGCCCATGGCGATCTCGATAGTCGACAGGTTCCAAGGGGATCCGCGCAGCGTGTCCTCCACGTTGCGCGCGCGCTTCGGTATGCCCGCGAGGCCGCCAAAGGCAATACGGGCGCCTTGCACGGTTCCTGCGTCGACCGTGATGTTGAAACAACCACAGACTGCCGAGATGTCCTGATCGAAGCGCTTTGACAGTTTGTAACATCGGAGCCGGTCGGGCTGTCGCGGGATCGTGATGCGGGTCACAAACTCTCCGGGTGCACGGTCCTGACGGCCGTAGTCAAGAAAGAAGTCTTCAAGCGGCAGTCTGCGGCTCGTTGCGCCTTTTCTAAGGTGCAGTACCGAACCCAGCGCGATGAGCGCCGGAGGGCTGTCGCCGATGGGCGATCCGTTGGCGATGTTCCCGCCGACCGTCGCCGCTTCGCGAACCTGCACCGAACCGTAGCGCCGGATCAGGGCGGCAAAGTCTGGATGAAGCGGAGCGATCTGGTCTTCAAGCGCCGCGAGGGTCGTCATGGCCCCAATATCGATCACGTCGTCAGAGATATGTACTCCGCGCAGATCATCGGCCTGGTTTAGAAAGGCAACCGGACCAAGCGCGCGCATTTCCTTGGTCACCCAAAGACCCACATCGGTGGCACCGGCAATGAGCGTGCCGTGGGGGTTTTTTTCGTACCAGTGGGCGAGCGCCTCGGAGGAGGTGGGCTGTGCCCACCCCGCCTCGGCGCTCGCGTCGCCCACCGCTGTCGCGTCGGGCTCCGGGCCCGGTTCCTGGTCGGCCACCCAGGTCGCGTCGGTCTGCATCCAATCCGGCACCGGTTCTTCGGCAGCCATTTCCGCCGCGCGGATGATTGGGGCGTAGCCCGTACAGCGGCAAAGGTTTCCCGCAAGCCGTGTGTCGAAATCGGTGTGGCCGTTCAGATGGGCAACCGCCATCGAAACCACAAAGCCGGGCGTGCAAAAGCCACATTGGGAGCCGTGGCAATCGACGAGGTTTCGCTGAACCGGGTGCAGCGTTCCGTCACTTGCTGCAATGCCTTCGACCGTTCGCACCGCCTTGCCCGACAACTGCGGCAGGAACAGGATACAGGCGTTGAGCGCGCGCGCGCCATCCGCGTCGGTGACCATGACCGTGCAGGCACCGCAGTCACCTTCGTTGCATCCCTCCTTGGTTCCGGTCATGGCGCGGTCTTCGCGCAGCCAGTCCAGAAGCGTGCGGGTCGGCGGTTGGCCGTCCACACGCACGGTCTCTCCGTTTAGAAGAAACGAAAGCTCCACTGGCTCAGTGTCCACCGCTTTCTGTTTCCTATCATTCAGCCAGACCCCCCGATGCGGCAGAAAGGGACCTTGGCGGCGCATGTGCCATAGCCGAAGAAATCGCTCTGGAGCGCGAAATTCAAGGGGCTTGGCGCCGCAGGCGCATTGCCATGCGGCAAATGCCTGCGTTTTAGGCAACAGATATGCTGGGATAGGTTGCCCGCCCGGCGCACTGCACGGTGTTAAGGCTCGGCCTTGGACTTCGATATCTAGCGTATTCGGCTTGGAGTGGGGCGACATCTTGGGTATCTTTCGGGCATGCCCAAGGCACCTCGATTCATTCACCTGCGGGTCCACACCGAATATTCCCTTCTGGAAGGGGCCGTACCGGTCAAAAAACTGCCGGAACTGGCCGCGCAGGCTGGCATGCCGGCGGTGGCGGTAACGGACACGAACAACATGTTCTGCGCGCTTGAGTTCTCGGAAGGCGCCGCCAAATCCGGTATTCAGCCGATCATCGGCTGCCAGCTCGACCTCGCATATCTTGAAGCCCGCCCTGGAGAACGCGCCAAGGCACCCGCCCCGCTGGTGCTGCTGGCCCAGAACTGTGACGGATACGAAAGCCTGCTGAAGCTCAACTCTTGTGCGTATCTGGACGCGGACCGCCCATTTGTGTCAGTCACCATCGATGAGCTTGCGCTCCACAGCGCCGGTGTGATCTGCCTGACGGGCGGTCCCAACGGACCCTTGGGGCGGCTTCTGGCGGCGGAGCAAAAGCCCGCGGCGGAAGCTCTCTTGAGCGCGCTCCGCGATATCTACCAGGACCGCCTTTACGTCGAGTTGCAGCGTCACCCGAGCGAGGCGGGCCAGTCGCCGGCCGAAGTGACCGTCGAGCGTGGCCAACTTGACCTTGCCTATGGCATGGGCCTGCCACTGGTGGCCACCAATGATGTCTATTTTCCCAAGTCAGGTATGTTTGAGGCCCATGACGCGCTGATCTGTATCGCCGAGGGGGCATATGTGGATCAGCAAGCTCCGCGGCGGCGTCTGACGGCCCAGCATTACTTGAAAAGCGCCGAAGAAATGGCCGCGCTTTTCGCTGACCTGCCCGAAGCTCTGGAAAATACTGTCGAGATTTCACGGCGCTGCGCTTACCGGGCGCGAAAGCATGACCCGATCCTGCCACGCTTTGCGGAAGACGAGGTCGAAGAGCTGCGCCGCCAGGCAAAAGCGGGGCTCAAGGCGCGCCTCGAAGTAATCGAGCCTGCCGCGCCTTTGGCAGAATACGAAAGCCGGCTTGAATTTGAGCTGGGTATCATCGAGAGCATGGGCTTTCCCGGTTATTTCCTGATCGTTGCCGATTTCATAAAGTGGGCCAAGGATGAAGGTATTCCCGTGGGCCCCGGTCGGGGGTCGGGCGCTGGCAGCTTGGTGGCCTATGCGCTAACCATCACCGATCTTGATCCGTTGCGCTATAGTCTTCTTTTCGAACGCTTTCTTAATCCCGAACGCGTTTCAATGCCCGACTTCGACATCGACTTCTGCATGGAGCGCCGCGAAGAAGTGATCCGCTATGTGCAGGACAAATACGGGCGCGAGAAGGTGGGCCAGATCATCACCTTCGGTGCGCTTCTCTCAAAGGCGGCTGTGCGAGATGTCGGCCGTGTCCTGCAGATGCCCTATGGCCAGGTGGATCGTCTGTCCAAGATGATCCCGGTCGAGGGGGTAAAGCCCGTCTCTATCGAAAAGGCGCTCGCCGACGAGCCGCGGCTGAGGGAAGAGGCCAAGCGCGAGGAGGTGGTTGAGCGTTTGCTGACCTATGGGCAGCAGCTTGAGGGACTGCTGCGCAATGCCTCGACCCATGCGGCTGGCGTGGTCATCGGTGACCGGTCACTTGACGCGTTGGTGCCGCTTTACCGCGACCCGAAATCCGACATGCCGGCGACCCAGTTCAATATGAAGTGGGTCGAGCAAGCGGGGCTCGTGAAATTCGACTTCCTGGGTCTGAAGACGCTGACCATTATCCAGAATGCGCTGGATATCCTGCACGGGCAGGGCACCGAGATCGACATCGATCGCATCCCGTTGGACGATGCCAAAAGCTACAAGCTTTACTCCGACGCCCGCACCGTCGCCGTGTTCCAGGTGGAAAGTTCTGGAATGATGGATGCGCTGAAGCGCATGAAACCCACCTGCATCGAAGACATTATCGCGCTGGTGGCGCTCTACCGTCCCGGCCCGATGGAAAACATCCCCACCTTCTGCGAGGTAAAGAACGACCTCCGCCCGCGGGAATATCTGCATCCCTCCATTGACCACATCCTGGACGAGACCCAGGGCATCATCGTCTATCAGGAACAGGTCATGCAGATCGCACAGGAAATGGCCGGCTATACACTGGGCGGCGCGGATCTTCTGCGCCGCGCCATGGGTAAGAAGATACAGGCGGCGATGGATGCCGAGAAGCCCAAGTTTCTGGCCGGTGCGGCCGAGAATGGCGTGGACAGGGCCAAAGCGCAGGAAGTCTGGGATCTACTGGATAAATTCGCCAACTATGGCTTCAACAAATCCCATGCTGCGGCCTATGCCGTGGTCAGCTATCAGACGGCGTGGTTGAAGGCGAACCATCCGGTGGAATTCATGGCCGGTGTCATGAACTGCGATCTGCATCTAACTGACAAACTGGCGGTCTATGCCGAAGAGGTGCGCAAACCTGCCGATCGGGGCGGGCTGCAGATCGAGATCGTGCCGCCCTGTGTCAATCGATCATCGGCGGAGTTCACTGTCGATCACGGCCGGATCGTCTATGCACTGGGCGCCTTGAAGAACGTGGGCTCCGAAGCGATGCGGCTGATCACGGATGGTCGCGGGAACCGTCCATTCGCCACCTTGTTTGATCTTGCGCGGCGGGTGGACCTTAAGCGTGTCGGCAAACGCCCGCTGGAGATGTTGGCGCGTTCGGGTGCTTTTGACCAACTTGATCCCAATCGTCAGAGCGTGTTCAAGAACCTTGATGCTCTGGTGGCCTATTCTGCGGCCGTGCATGATCAGGCGGCATCCGACCAGGTCTCGCTTTTTGGTGACAGTGGCGCGGATCTGCCAGAACCGCGCCTGTCACCTATCGACGACTGGCTTCCGGCCGAACGGCTGGCCGAGGAATTCACTGCGATCGGCTTTTACTTGTCCGGCCATCCGCTTGACGACTACATGGTCGCGCTCAAGCGCAAGCAGGTCCTGACGCTGGAACAGGTCACCAGGCAGGCCGAAAGGGCGCCCGCGATTGCTAAGATGGCCGGTACCGTATCGGGGCGTCAGGAACGCAAATCGGCGCGCGGAAACCGCTTTGCCTTTGTCCAACTGTCCGATCCAACCGGCCAATATGAAGTGACCATGTTCTCGGACACGCTTGAGACGGCGCGCGAGCACCTCGACAGCGGCAGCCGCGTCATCCTAACGGTAGAGGCCACGATGGAGGCCGATCAACTGAAGCTCTTGGCAAAGTCCGTGGCCCCGATTGATGAGGCTGTCGCCGAAGCCGGCGGCGCTGGGCTAAGGGTCTATCTTGAGGGCGAAGGGGCGGTGCCGCCCATCGCCTCGGTCCTGGCCCGCGCCGCGGAAGAGGTTAAGAACCCCCGTCTGCGGGGATCGATTACACTGTGTGTCCTGGCCGGGGCGGATTTGGGCGAAGTCGATGTCGCGCTGCCCGAACCCTATCCGGTGACCCCTCAGATCAAGGGTGCGATCAAATCGCTGCCGGGCGTTGTGACCGTCGAAGACGTCTATGACGGCCCTGCGGTCATGACGCCCTAGGATCACCCGCCGGACACGCCGGGTTGCCCGTTAAGCCGCCTGGTCGAACCTTGCGGGCAGATCACCCTTGGTGGCTGCAGCATCCAGCGCGGCAACCATGTCGCAATCGATACTGGCCGCCAGTTGGGCGAAACTGTCGATGGCGAAATAGACCGGCTGAACGATGTCGATCCGGTATGGCGTCCGCAGAACGGTTTCCAGATCAAAGGGCACCACCTCGGCTTGACCCGAAAGCGCATGACCGACCTCGGACGGCGAAGAGCAGATGCCTGCGCCGAACGCCTTTAGCGCACCGTCTTCGCGGATGAGACCAAATTCAACCGTGAACCAGAACAACCGGACGAGTTTCTTGTTTTGGGCCTCATCCATCGACAGCGCCAGCCGCCCGAACCGTTCCATAAAGACACAGAAATCGGGGTCGGTCAGCATTGGTGCGTGCCCAAAGACCTCATGAAAAATGTCCGGTTCCTCGATATAGTCGAAGTCTTCGCGGCGGCGGATAAAGGTGGCGACCGGGAACTTCCGGTTCGCAAGAAGGTTCGCAAATTCGTCGAAAGGAATGATTGCCGGAACGCCTTTGACGCCGGCGCCAGTGAGCTGTGAAAGCCGCGCGTCTACGTCTGACACCTGCGGCACAGCTTCGGCGGTGATGGCTAGTTTTTCCAGCCCGTCTAGGTAAGCCCGACACGCTGTCGGTCGCAACGCAGCGACCTGCCGTGTGAACAGATCCCTCCAGACAGCGTTTTCTGCGTCGCTGTAGGGATAGATGCCCTTGGCGTCTGGATCTCTTGATGCGTATCCGCCCATGGCTAGTCTCCTTTCCTGACAAGCTTCGCAGAAAAGAGAGCGGTTTTCATTCCGTAATTGCCGAATTCATTGAATATTTGAGCAAAATATTTCAAGATTATATCCATGGCAGAATTTTCTAATCAGGAAAAGGCGCTTCTGCGCATGATCCAGGCAGATGCCGCTTTGTCCCTTAGCGCCTTGGCGGAACAGGTGGGCATGGCTCAAAGCACCGTCTGGCGGAAACTCCAGGAATTTGACGCCCGCGGGCTGATCCGCGGGCGGGTCGCGCTTTTGGATCCAGCCCAGGCAGGCGCCCGGCTTTGCGTTCTGGCATCGGTGTCGCTTCACGACCACGACGAAGAGGCGGTGGCGGGCTTCGCGGGCCTTATCCGGCGGCTGCCTGAGGTGCTTGAATGCCATTCGGTCAGTGGAAACGCCGACTACATTCTGAAAATCCGCTGCCATGACGTTGAGGCCTATGAGGCCTTCATGACCCGCCATTTGCTTCGCAGCCCCTTTGTTCGCTCGGTCGTCTCAAGCTTCGTGTTGAAAGAGATCAAATCAACAACCGCGCTACCGCTTTGACCGGGCGGACAGGCTTCGCGGCGTTGCCGGTCCGGACTTTTGATCAGTCATTTCGCGCTTGGCACGACCTAGGAAATACCCACGCGGCTTGTTAGCTGTTGGTGCCATGACGTTAGCCATCACTGTTGCCAACGATGCGTCCGACATCGCCCTATGCATGAAGTTGCGCTGGGCAGTCTTCGTCGAAGAACAGGGTGTCGATCCTGCCGAAGAGGCCGATGGCGAAGACGACCATTGCACCCATGTCCTTGCACGGGTCGCGGGCGAACCTGTTGGCGCCGCTCGATATCAGTACAAGGCCGATTTCGCCAAGATACAGCGGGTCTGTGTGTTGTCCCAAATGCGTGGCACGGGCGCCGGCGCCGCACTGATGCGATTTATCTTGCACCGGCTGCAAGAAGAAGGCCGCGCATCGCGGGCGCGGCTCGGGGCCCAGACGCAGGCGATTGATTTCTATCGCGCGCTTGGGTTCACGCCCGTCGGCGCGCCCTATCTCGACGCGGGTATTCCGCATATGGACATGGTGCGCGATCTGGTGTGACGGGGACAACTCGGGGCTTGTCATCAGTAATGGGGCGGGCGTTCATCTCCGATAATGACACCTTGGGCCGACTGACTTTCCGCGTCGCGCGCGCTGAGATACGCGACCACTTCGCGCAAGCGGCGGATCTCTTTGTCCTGCTGCGCGATCACATCCGACAACTCGTCCATGGTGCGGATCAGATGCGCCATGCGTTCTTCCAACAAACGAAGCGTTTCGTCTGTGTCTGGTGCCATTCGCTTGCCCCCCGGACCGGTGCGGGCTAAAGCCTGCCCGCGCAATCGCAAAGGGACGCCTGTTATGGCGAAAGTCAAGAAAACGCCGCGCCCCAGGGCGGAAACGCCCAAGGGATTCCGCGACTATTTCGGCGCGGACGTAACCGAGCGGACAGAGATGTTGGCGACGATTGCCAAGATCTACCATCGCTATGGCTTCGACCCGTTGGAGTCCTCGGCCGTTGAGACCGTAGAGGCGCTGGGCAAGTTCCTTCCGGACGTTGACCGACCCAATGAAGGCGTCTTTGCCTGGCAGGAAGACGGCGATGGCGACTGGCTGGCGCTGCGCTATGATCTGACGGCGCCGCTGGCGCGGGTCTATGCGCAGCACCGCAATGATCTGCCGACGCCCTATCGTCGCTACGCGATGGGGCCGATCTGGCGGAATGAGAAGCCGGGACCGGGGCGGTTTAAGCAGTTTTATCAGTGCGATGCGGATACGGTGGGGACGGCATCCGTTGCCGCTGATGCTGAGATCTGCGCCATGCTCTCGGATACTCTGGAGGCCGTTGGCATCCCGCGCGGCGACTACATCATCCGTGTCAACAACCGGAAGGTCCTAAACGGTGTTATGGAGGTTGCGGGCCTGGGTGGCGACGACAAGGAAGCCGAACGGGGTATCGTGCTCCGCGCCATCGACAAGCTTGACCGTCTGGGTTCGGAAGGCGTGCGGGCACTCTTAGGGGCCGGTCGGAAGGATGAGAGCGGGGATTTCACCGAAGGAGCCGGGCTGTCAGAAGAACAGGTGGGGCGGGTTATGGGCTTTGTGCAAGCAAAGCGAGCCGATGGTGTTGCCACCATCGCGGCGCTGCGCGAACTTGTGGAGCAATCGGACATCGGCAGGGTCGGCGTCGATGAGTTGGAAGACATCGCAGGGCTGCTCATTGCGCAAGGCTATGGAATAGACCGCATCCTAATCGACCCCTCGGTCGTACGCGGGCTCGGCTACTACACCGGGCCGGTGTATGAGGCCGAACTGACCTTTGAGATCAAAGATGAAAAGGGCCGCCCGCGCCAGTTTGGCAGCGTTGCCGGCGGCGGGCGCTATGACGATCTGGTCAAACGCTTCACCGGTCAAACGGTACCTGCGACCGGCATCTCCATCGGGGTTGACCGGCTGCTGACTGCCTTGCGGGCGAAGGGCCGCATGGGCGGCAAGGTCGCCACGGGCCCCGTCGTTGTGACCGTAATGGACCGCGACCGCATGGCCGATTACCAGACCATGGTTGCCTGGCTGCGCAAGGCGGGCATTCGCGCCGAGGTCTACTTGGGCAACCCGAAGAACTTTGGAAATCAACTGAAGTATGCAGACCGCCGTGGCGCGCCGGTGGCCGTTATTCAGGGCACCGATGAGGCGGCGCGCGGCGTCGTGCAGATCAAGGATCTGATCCTGGGCGCAAAGATCGCCGAAGGCGCAAGTCTTGAGGAATGGAAATCCCAACCCGCCCAGGAAGAGGTCGCGCTGGTCGACATGGTTGTTGCCGTCGACCGCATCCTCAAACGCCACCAGACCGGCTAGGCGGATGACGACAGCGCGCTTCACGAAAGCTGAGATCCGAGCCGAAGCGGCACGGCTTCAGCAACCCCTTTTGGCGGCGGGTGCGGTTCCGGTTGAGCCGGATATCCTGCAACCGGCTGAGGTGCTGTTGGAGCTTTACGGCGAAGACATTCGCGCGCGTGCCTATGTGGCTGGCGATCCGTTGCGCGGAGACCGAATGCTGCGGCCCGACTTTACGGTTCCCGTCGTTCAGGCGCATCTGGCATCGGGCGGTGCCTTAGGTCGCTACACCTATGCCGGTGAGGTCTTTCGCCGCCAAGACGACGACCCGGGCCGGGCCAGCGAATACATCCAAGTCGGATATGAGATCCTTGGAGCCAGAGACCCCGAGGACGCCGAAGCAGAGGTCTTTGAGGCAATCTTTCGCGCCCTTGAGCCGCTGCAAATGCGCGTCGCTATCGGCGATCTTGGGCTGCTGATCGCGGCTGTTCGCGGACTGAGCGCGAGCGAGCGACGCAAGGCGGCGATGCTACGCCACATCTGGCGGCCGACGCGGTTCCGGCGTTTGCTTGAAAGGTTTGCGGCTCCGCTCACAGTTCGCTCAAGCGAATTTGGCGCGGCGCCCCACATCGGGCTGCGCAGTGCCGACGAAATTCACGCGCGCCTTCAGGTTTTGGCCAACGAGGCGACGCAGCCACCCCTGCCTGCCTCAGAGGCAGAGCGGCTGGAGGCGCTGCTTTCCGTCCATGCGCCGGCACCGCAAGCGCTTGCTGCGCTAAGGTCAATTGCCGGGGGTGAAGCGGCCCTCTCTGCAGCTGTGGAGCGTTTGTCAGCGCGTCTTGAAGCAATGCAGGCGCGGGGCATTGATGTGGACAGTCTAATTTTCGAAGCAAGCTATGGCCGCGCATCGATGGAATACTACGACGGCTTCGTGTTCGGCTTTTACGCCGAAGGCCACGACGCAGCGCCGCCTCTGGCAACCGGCGGGCGATATGACGCGCTGACCCGCGCGCTCGGCGCTGATCCGGTTCTGCCCGCCGTGGGCGGTGTGATACGACCCGGCGTCGTTCTAGAGGCGCGCCAGTGACCCTGCGGCTTGGCATTCCGTCCAAAGGCCGCTTGATGGGCGACACCACGGCCTGGTTCGCGGAAAGGGGCGTTCAACTGGTGCGCAGCGGATCTGAGCGCGAATATGCCGGGCGCGTCAACGGCATCGACGGGATCGAACTCGTCTTACTTGCGGCGGGCGAAATCCCGGGAGAGTTGGCCCTGGGTCGCATTCATCTTGGCGTGACAGGCTCGGACGTCGTCCGCGAAAAGATAGCGGACTGGTCCACCCGCGTGCGGGTGCTGGCACAGCTCGGATTTGGGCAGGCGGATCTTGTGATCGCCGTGCCCAAGTGCTGGCAAGATGTGTGGTCACTCGACGACCTGGATGCGGTCGCGGCGCAGTTTCGCGCCAATCATGGGTTTCGTTTGCGCATCGCCACCAAGTACCACCGTCTGGTGCGGAGCTTTCTGCGCGAAGCCGGGGTGGCCGACTATCAACTGGTGGACAGCCAGGGTGCGACCGAGGGCACGGTCGCGAACCAGACGGCCGAAGCTATTGCCGATATCACGTCCAGCGGAGCCACGCTCGATGCAAATCACCTTCGACCGTTGGACCCGGTTGTCCATGCAAGCCAAGCGGTCCTGTTCCGCTCGGAACTGGCCCCTTGGGCAGCGCCTGAACAGGCCACACTGTCACGGCTGACCGACGCCCTTCGCCTCGGCTGATACGCAACGCCCCCGCATCTTAGCCCGTGGACAAAACGGCGCTGCGGTTAAAAGGTGCGATAGCGTGTCTTGCCTAAGGGCTGCTAAGAGCCCGAAATGTCCAACCGAATGTTCTACGGGGGCTCGCTCATCATTACCGATCCCATGTCCGCTCACCCTCAATGATTTTAAGGGCAGAGTGACATTCCTGAATTGCTCATGGGTGACATTTTAGCTTTGCCGCTACACTGCTTGAGCAAGCGTTTCTGGACACTGTAAGGAAGTACAAAACCTTACATTCGACCTGCGATGCGAGCAAACGAGGCCTTTTCCCTAAACAGGCCCTTGCCCAAGGCTTCTGCCGACCGTTTCTTCACAAAAAATAGATGAATAGACAACTGCGTGATCGCGCCACAAGCTTGTTCACGGCGGTCAGGTCGCGCAACCGCTACCGAACGCCGATCTCGGCGAGCGCGGCTTCAAGTTTGGGCGGAAGCCTGTCCTCAGTTGCGCGTCTTCTTGAGGCGTCGCTGGTCAGATCACGTGGAGAAACCTGGGGATCAAGATAGCGCCACCCCTGAAACGGGCGTTTAGGCATCGTTTCGGTGCGATAGACTTCCGGGTCGAGCACAATTCCGCACCGCGTAATTCCATCCTGACCCAGCACCTCATCCAGCCTTATAATGCGCTGCCGGGCTAAAACGACGCCCTTGAAAACCCAGTAGAGTGAGCCGCCGTTTAGGATCTCGGTCGCGCGCTTGGGCCACATGCGCGTCACATGGCGGGGTAGGCCGTCAGGGCCCTTGGCGCGCGCATTGGTTTGCCAGCGCGTTAGATCTTCTACGCGTTCAGCACCGACACAGAGTTTGATCAGATTGACGTGGTTATCCATAGACTCGCCCCAGTCCACACCGAATATGGTAGTGGATTTTATCCCTGCTTCAAGCTATTGTGCTCTTCTGCCTAAGCGCTCCTGCATTGGAAAAGCTGCCATGACCGGATTCGCCGCACCGATCGCTGAACAGATCTGGGATATGAAGTATCGGCTGAAAGAAGCCGATGGCACTCCTGTGGATAAGACGGTCGAGGATACCTGGCGCCGGATTGCCCGGGCGCTGGCCGTGGTGGAGGCAGAGCCCGACGTCTGGGAAGACCGTTTCTACAGTGCTTTGGAGGACTTCCGGTTCCTGCCGGCGGGCCGGATCACCGCCGGAGCTGGGACGGGCCGGTCAGTGACGCTGTTCAACTGTTTCGTGATGGGAACTATCCCGGATTCGATGTTTGGTATCTTCGAGGCGCTGAAAGAGGCGGCCCTGACGATGCAGCAGGGCGGCGGCATCGGCTATGACTTCTCGACCATCCGACCCGCAGGCGCCGATGTGCACGGCGTGGCGGCGGATGCTTCGGGCCCGCTGAGCTTTATGGACGTCTGGGACGCCATGTGTCGGACGATTATGTCTGCAGGTAGCCGTCGTGGTGCCATGATGGCGACGATGCGCTGCGACCATCCCGATATCGAGGCCTTTATCGCCGCCAAATCCGATCCCGCGCGCTTGCGCATGTTCAACGTATCGGTGCTGATCACCGATCCGTTCATGGATGCGGTCAAGGCGGATGCGGATTGGCAGTTGGTTTTTGACGGAAAGCTCTACCGGACAGTCAAGGCGCGCGCGCTCTGGCAGCAGATCATGAAGGCCACCTATGATTTTGCCGAGCCGGGCGTGATCTTCATCGACCGGATCAATGCCATGAACAATCTGGCTTACGCCGAGACGATTGCGGCCACGAACCCCTGCGGAGAGCAGCCATTGCCGCCTTACGGTGCGTGCCTTCTGGGGTCGGTCAACCTCGCGCGGATGGTTCGGACACCCTTTGAGGCTGGCGCGGCCATCGATGAGGCCGAACTCGAAGAGTTGGTCACGGTCGCGGTTCGGATGATGGACAACACCGTCGATGCCAGCCGGTTTCCGCTTGAGGCGCAGGCGCAAGAGGCGGCAGCCAAGCGGCGGATCGGTCTTGGTGTCACGGGACTTGCCGATGCCCTGCTGATGGTGGGGCTGCGCTATGGCTCTGAGGAGGCGGCGCGCCAGACCGAGCGATGGTTGCACCGGATTGCCCGCGCCGCATACGCCGCTTCGGCGCAATTGGCAGCGGAAAAGGGCGCCTTCCCGCTTTTTGACCGCGACGCCTATCTGGCCAGCGGATCGCTTGCGCATATGGACGCGGACGTGCGCGAGGCCATCGCGGCCCACGGCGTGCGGAACGCGCTTTTGACCTCGATCGCGCCGACGGGAACCATCAGCCTTTATGCAGGTAACGTCAGTTCCGGCATCGAACCCGTTTTTGCCTATGCTTATACCCGCAAGGTGCTGCAGAAGGACGGCAGCCACACGGAAGAAGAAGTGGTCGACTATGCTGTGGCAATGTGGCGCGAACAATTCGGCGACGCACCCCTGCCGGAGCACTTTGTCAACGCGCAGACCCTTGCGCCGCAAGAGCATGTGCGCATGCAGGCGGCCGCGCAGAAGTGGGTGGACTCAAGCATCTCGAAGACCATCAACTGTCCCGAAGACATTTCGTTCGAGGACTTCAAAGACGTCTACATGGCTGCCTGGGACCAGGGCTGTAAGGGCTGCACGACCTATCGCCCGAACGCCGTGACCGGCAGCGTGCTGAGCGTCGATGCACCTAAGGATGCAGCGGGCACGGGTGAGACGGATGCTCCGCCAGCCCCCGGAACGGTGGCGGCGCGTATCGAAGCCGCCGCGAAATTGCAGGGGATCACGGATATTCCGGCGCTTGCGGCCCTAGCGGGTGTAGAGCCGGACATCATCGCGTCCTGGGATGACGGGCAAAAACCATCTAACCGGGATGCGCGCGCCGTGGCCGATGCCCTGAAGGTGACGCCCCGCTGGCTGCTTTTCGGCGAGGGGGAAGGCCCGGAAACGCCGCAAGTGCCGTTGGCACCCGGCGCGCCGGGCGACGTTGTCTACATTGCCGAACCGTTGGATCGCCCCCAGACACTGGACGGCAACACCTATAAGCTCAAGTGGCCGGAAAGCGAGCACGCCATCTACATCACGATCAATGACATCGTGCATGGCGGCCATCGGCGCCCGTTCGAGGTGTTCATAAACTCAAAGAACATGGAGCACTTTGCCTGGACGGTCGCATTGACGCGCATGATCTCGGCGGTGTTCCGGCGTGGTGGCGATGTGTCATTCGTGGTCGAAGAACTGAAGGCTGTCTTCGATCCGCGGGGCGGGGCCTGGATGAAGGGCAAATACGTCCCGTCGATCCTGGCGGCGATCGGCGGCGTGATCGAGCGTCACATGATCGATACCGGTTTTATCGCCGGCGAAGGTATGGGGCTGAAGTCGGATCCGCACAATGAGGAACCGGTGTCGGTGACTGGTCCGCGTGGCGCGGCATGCCCAAACTGCGGTCAGTATGCAATGCAGATGATCGAAGGTTGCATGACCTGCACCAGTTGCGCCTACTCCAAATGTGGGTGACGGAAGTCGCCTGAACGCCAGAGGCGGCTACGCGGCATTGTTCCGACAAACCGGAACGGGTTTCCCAACATAGAAAAATTTTTGAACGCCCGTGAATAAAACCACGGGGTCTTGCGTAGACATTGCAAGCGGCCAAACACCAGTGCCGCCTTCAAACCGACTTCAAATTTATCGTCCGTTGAATTTCTCGGCAAAAGGATCCTTTTGCCTAGGTCGTTGCACGGACTTTTAAAAAGGCGATAGAAAAATGGTAGATTTTCGTATTCTTGATAGGCATTCAAACAATGGTTATCAAACAAGGCAATTTCCAAATAACCAAATCCCAACATTTGGGACCGGTGCGCCAATCTTCCTGCCGTGGGGCTATTCGCAGGACCGCGTCATCTATGCACATTTTGGTGAGTTCGGCTTTTGGAATAATCGCTTCGCCAATGAAAGAGGCATTCGGCGTTACAACAAAATTATAAGTGAAGATCGTCGCAGGCTTTGTCAGTCAGTTCTGGCTCTAAAGGCGCTAGAGACGCGCAATTGGACGTCGAATAAAGTGAATATGGTAAGTATGGAGATCAGGGATTTTCTGAACAGTATTGTCGCTCGGGATCCACAGTACAAATATATAGTGATGAAGGCAATTGCCCATTATTATTTTACCGATTTTAAGACCGGTTTTGGCCGGATCGCTTCGACCAAGCACACGGACCTGCTCATGCGTGAACGATGGGATGGTATAATGGATAAACTCTTGGGTGGGACCTTGGATCAGCAACTTTCCTTGCATGATGCCGTCGGACGAAAAATTCTGGTCAACAAAAAGCTGAACAGAAGTTACGGTAAGTTTACGGCCGTCGATCCAGCTCAATTCAAACAGCAAATGGCTCTCAGTAGATATAACGACTGTATGGCGCGCGTCCGCCAGCCATGGTTCGACAAAGGAGCGACCCGGGGCCGGCGCAAGGTTGATCACGCTCCGGGGCCAACGGTGTTGGGCGGGATTGTGCGACCGGAATCCGACATGAAGGGTTACCTGAGCGTCAATCAGCCAAGGGATCGTGCAGTCGACCAATTCGAATACGATCCGGGCCGGACGCCGCATCCCGAAGCCGATCAGTATTACACCGAAGCTGCCGAGAAGAACCTTATCTTCGGTGGAGGGATCTCGGGCACGACAGGCACGCTTTTGGCTGCGGCGCATGCCTTTGGAAAGATCAGCAATGGCGAGCCGCTCAAAGAGTACACCTTGGCCATTATCGCCTATCTAGTCGGCGGCGGCATGCACAGCTATCACGAATGCATGGTCATTGCGAACAAGGTTGGCGTTCCCTACGACCCCGGTCTTTACGAGGGGAGCTTGCCGCAGAATGTCAAGCAAACCCAATGGTACCGGGACTGGAAGCATAGGTTCTATGACATCGCTGTGCTCGGGAACCACCACCACCACTATGCGCATGAGAATGGTATTTGAACCAATGGGAGGGCCGGTGCTTCCGGCCCTTTTCCCACCGAATCGCCTGTGTTAACACTTTTGCAAAGAGCGGGAACAAACAGGCGGGACAGATGGGCAACGGCAGGGCCGGGGCGCATATCATTTCCATCGAGCAAACTGTGGTCGACGGCATCCCGGGGGCGCCACCCAATCTGGTTGCAGCCGGATCGCAGTGGCGCTGGCACGGGGAGCCGACCCTGCTCGGTGCCGACTGGACCACCTTGAGCCTCGGTCATGCGGCGCTTTCGCGTGCACAGATCGGGGCCCAGCGGCGGGTTGCCGGAGCAACCGTATTGCCATCGGATGATCTAGAGGAAGCGGTCGACACTATCGTGGTGACAGATGGCAGCCGCCTTTATGTCGTGCAAGTCGTGGCGGGACGCCGCGAGACGCTTTATGCATTTGGTGATGCGGTGCCAGCGCCCGAGCGTGATCACTGGGTCGTCAGCGCCAATGTTTCTGCCACCCACAAAGCAGCGCGCGCACGGGCCGAGGCTCTTCTGTGTTTCGTTTCCGGTACACTGATCGCGACGCCGGACGGACAAAGGGCTGTTGAGGACATCGGCATCGGAGATCAAGTGCTCACCCGTGACAACGGTGCGCAGCCGGTGGCGTGGACCGGTCAACGGGCGATCGGGGGCGCAAGGCTTTACGCCATGCCGGAGATGCGTCCGCTTATGATCCGCGCGGATGCCTTTGGCACTGGAGAGCCGGACGCGGACCTTTTCGTTTCGCCGGATCACCGGATGTTGCTGCAGGGCGCCGTTTCTCAAGCTATCTTCGGGACCGATGAGGTTCTGGTCGCGGCGCGCGATCTGCGGGATGACTTGCGCGTCCGGGTAGATCATTGGCGTAAATCGGTCACGTATCACCATCTGATGTTCGAAGCGCACCAGATTGTCTGGGCCAATGGTCTGCCGAGCGAGACCTTTCATCCGATGGATACCGATCTCGACCGGCTCGACGACGCTGGCCGCTTGTCGCTGATCGCAACCGCTCCGGATATCTACCGCACCCCGTCCGATTTTGGCGGGTACGCACGGCGCGCGCTGGACCGGGCCGAAGCTGCGATACTGCTGCACGGCCAAAGGTGAACTCTGCTTAGCGGACCCGCGCCTAGGGCATTGACAGCCTATCGTCGGGCTGTATAAGCCCACCGTCCCGGCGAAGGTCGGCGATAATCATTGGTGTTGGAGGCCCTCGCAAGGGGATGCCTGTCGGCCAGACACTCTGAGAGTAGTCCGGCAAAGGACAACGCCCTTCATAGTTGCCTTTGCGGCAGCGCCTTGAGAAGGAGATCAGCCGTGACCAAACGCACGTCTGCCAAGTACAAAATCGACCGCCGGATGGGCGAAAACATCTGGGGTCGTCCGAAGTCCCCAGTCAACCGCCGCGAATACGGCCCGGGCCAGCACGGCCAGCGCCGCAAGGGCAAGCTTTCCGACTTTGGCCTGCAGTTGCGCGCCAAGCAGAAGCTGAAAGGCTACTATGGCGATCTGACTGAGAAGCAATTCCGCCGCATCTACGCCGAAGCCGAACGGGTCAAGGGCGATACGGGCGAAAACCTGATCGGTCTGCTGGAGCGCCGCCTTGACGCAGTGGTCTACCGCGCGAAATTCGTGCCAACCATCTTCGCCGCCCGCCAATTCGTAAACCACGGGCACGTCACGGTGAACGGAAAGCGCGTCAACATTCCGTCCTACCGCGTAAAGGAAGGCGATGTGATCGCCGTGCGTGATCGGTCAAAGCAGTTGGCCATCGTACTGGAAGCCGCGCAGCTGCCCGAACGGGACGTGCCTGACTATTTGGACGTCGATCATTCTAAGATGACTGCCAATTTTGTGCGCACGCCTGGCCTTGGCGATGTTCCCTATCCGGTCATGATGGAACCCAACCTCGTCATCGAATATTACGCACAAAACTGATTTTGCGCGCCGAGCAAAGGGTTCGGGCCGCGCATTTGCGCGGCCCTTTTCGTATCAAGAGGTGTCATAGATGACGCAGAGCTATCCTCAGTACGGCCGAATTGACGGCCGGATCTTGATGATCGGCTTCGGATCGATCGGTAAGGGGACGTGGCCGCTCATCGACCGGCACTTTGATTATGATCGCGATAGGTTTCTTGTGATTGAGCCGGACCCTGCGAACCATGATTTTCTGCGGGCTCATGGTCTTCCGTTTGAAGCCACCGAGCTTACGCCCGAGAATTACCGCGATGTGCTCGGCGGTCTGCTCGAGCCGGGACGCGGTTTCTGCGTGAACGTCTCGGTCGACACGTCGTCGCTGGAACTGGTCCGGTTCTGTAGGGAAATCGGCGTGCCCTACATCGACACCGTGGTCGAGCCGTGGAAGGGTTTCTACTTTGATACGGCCTCAAATGCCGAACGGTCCAACTATGCCCTTCGCCAAGCGATGCGGGATGAAAAGATGCACAATCCCGGCGGCACCACGGCTGTGTCCTGCTGCGGCGCAAATCCCGGCATGGTCAGCTGGTTTGTAAAAGAGGCGCTTCTGATCCTGGCAGAAGACACCGGCCACGAAACGCAGGCGCCGACCGAACGGGAAGGCTGGGCGAAGCTGATGGCCGATCTGGGCGTCAAGGGTGTCCATATCGCGGAACGTGACACCCAGGTGCGCAATGCACCTCGCCCGCGCGATGTCTTCGTCAATACCTGGTCGGTTGAAGGTTTCATCGCCGAAGGCATGCAGCCCGCCGAACTGGGCTGGGGCACGCACGAGACCTGGGTGCCGGACGACGCCAACCAGCATAATGCTGGCTGCCAGGCGGCAATCTGGCTTGATCGTCCCGGAGCGGTAACAAAGGTCCATTCCTGGTGCCCCACGCCGGGGCCCCAATTCGGATTTCTCGTCACCCACAACGAGTCGATCTCGATCGCCGATTACTTCACTGTAGGTGCGGCGGACAGCCCGACCTTCCGGCCGACCTGTCACTATGCCTATCACCCCTGCGATGAGGCGGTTCTGTCGCTGCATGAAATGTTTGGCTCGAGCAAGCCGCAGACAGTGTATCACCTGCTGGATGTTGACGAGATCGTTGATGGCATCGACGAGTTGGGTGTCCTGCTCTACGGCCACTCCAAAAACGCCCTTTGGTACGGCTCGCGCCTTTCAAACGATGAAACCAGGGAATTAGCACCCTATCAGAATGCGACCGGTCTTCAGGTCACCAGTGCAATTCTGGCTGGAATGGTCTGGGCGCTGGAAAACCCGAACGCAGGTATTGTCGAGACGGACGAGATGGATCACGCCCGCTGCCTGGAAGTGCAAAAGCCCTATCTCGGCCCGGTTGAAGCCCACTATACGGACTGGACCCCCTTGACCGATCGCACAACGCACTTCACCCAGAACACCGACGAAACCGACCCATGGCAGTTTCGCAACGTGCTGGCTTCCTGATGGCAAAAGTGGCCTGCATCGCAGAATGCGCCGATCTGGTTCGAAATTCGGGATCATGTCCATGACGGACATCCCGGCACCCAAGCCTTCCATTGAAGAGATCGCGCTTTACCAAAGCGGTGAAAGCCAGCTGGCTGGTGCATCAAGGGTGCTGAAACTCAGCGCCAACGAAAACCCCTATGGCCCCAGTCCCAAAGCCAAGGTGGCCTTTACCGAGACCGCGGCGACGCTGCACCGCTATCCCAGCACCGACCACGGTACCCTGCGTAGGGCGATTGGCGAGGTCCACGGTTTGGATCCTGACCGTATCGCGTGCGGTGTCGGTTCCGATGAGATCCTGGCGCTTCTATGTTTCGCATACGCCGGGCGGGGGCGCGAAGTCATCCACACGCAGCATGGCTTTGCCATGTACCGCATCAGCGCTCTTGCCTCCGGCGCGAAACCGGTGGAAGTGGCCGAAACGGCGCGCCAGGTGGATGTCGATGCTATTCTCTCCGCCGTCACCGATGCGACCCGCCTCGTCTTTGTGGCAAATCCCGCCAATCCGACCGGTACGCTCTTGGGAGCAGACGAACTTACGCGGCTTGCCGACGGATTACCGGGCCGCGTTGTCCTGGTGCTCGACGGGGCATATGCAGAGTTTGCCGAAGGCTACGATGGCGGCGCATCGCTTGCGGCCACACGGCCCAATGTCGTGATGACACGCACATTTTCCAAGCTTTATGGATTGGGTGGTCTACGCGTCGGCTGGTGTTTTGCCGCGCGCGAGATTATCGATGTCATCAACCGGGTGCGCGGCCCGTTCAATCTGGGCGGCATGCAGCTTTCGGCGGCGGAAGCGGCTGTGCGCGACCGGGACTTCGCCGAACACTATATGGCCGAGAACGCCCGCCTGCGTGCCCGGCTGCGCAATGATGTCTTGTCCATGGGCCTGGCCTGCGACCCTTCCTTCACGAATTTCTTGCTAGTGCGGTTTCCGGGTGCCGAAGCAGCCGATACCTGTGACCGACATCTTCGCGCGGATGGCATCATCGTTCGGCGCGCCGCGGGCTACGGATTCCCAGAGGCCCTGCGCATCACGGTGGGAACCGAGGATGACTGTGCCGCTGTGGTCGAAAGCCTGCGACGCTTTCGGAGCCAGGCGGCATGAACGGCACTTACGACCGCATAGCCTTGATCGGACTGGGATTGATTGCGTCATCCATGGCCCATGCCGTCAAGGCGGAAAGTTTGGCGAAAGAGATCGTCGGCACAGCCCGCTCGGCTGAAACGCGCAGAATTGCTGCCGAGATCGGCTTTTGCGACCGCATTTGCGACACTGCGGCCGAGGCGGTCCGCGACGCCGACCTCGTCGTTCTGGCGGTGCCGGTTGGCGTGATGGGCGCCATTGCACGGGAAATCGCTCCACACCTGAAATCCGGCGCAACCCTGACCGACGTTGGGTCGGTTAAGCGTTCGGTTGTAAGGGATGTGAGCCCGCATATTCCGGCAAACGTGCATTTTATCCCGGGCCATCCGCTTGCTGGAACGGAACAGTCCGGGCCAAGATCCGGCTTTGCGACGCTTTTCAGGAACCGCTTTACGCTGTTGATTGACACGCCAGAGACTGACAGCGACGCGATGGAACGGTTGCGCGCTTTCTGGGAACGGATCGGCGCCCTGGTCGAGGTTATGGACGCCGATCACCACGATCTGGTCTTGGCGGTAACCAGTCATACGCCGCATTTGATTGCCTATACCATGGTCGGTGTCGCCGACGATCTGCGCCGGGTTACGGACAGCGAAGTTGTGAAGTATTCGGCTGCCGGGTTTCGGGATTTTACGCGTATCGCGGCCAGCGATCCGACCATGTGGCGGGACGTTTTCCTATCCAACAAGGACGCGACGCTCGAAATCCTCGGGCGCTTCACCGAAGAGCTCTTCGCCTTACAGCGGGCCATAAGAACCGGTGACGGGGAACATCTGCATGCCTACTTCACCCGCACCCGTGCGATCCGGCGCGGCATTATCGAGGCCGGTCAGGACACCGATGCACCGAACTTCGGCCGAAGCGAAGGGCCGGAATGATGCGAACGCAAATTACCGGTCTCATATCGGCGTTGATCGTTCTTGTAGGCGCGCAAGTCGCCGCCGAGGCGCCGGAGACCTCGCGCGGTCCTGCGCCCAACCCGGCAGTTGAAACTCGCGGGCCTGAATTCCTTGCCGGGACGCCGGAGAATTCGGCGACAGTGGTCAAAACGGTTTGGTCGTTGCGCCCAGCACCGCGACCTCTGGGTTCGGATGTTCTGCGCCCATCTGCCCGTCCGACGTTCCAGTTTTCGCAGGCTTCGTCTCAATCAAGCGTTGTGCAGGCCGTCTTTCGGCCGGAGCCGCGTCCATCGGGCTTGCAGCGTGTTGCGATCCGTTCAGGCGTGGAAGCGACCTCGGTCGCAGTGCGGCCCGGCAGCAAGCTTGGCTATCTGTGCGGTGACCGCGACATCATCGGCGTGAACCTGACCCGTATCTACGGCAGTCGCCCGGGATGCGGGATTGTGGCCCCGATCCGCGTGCACACGGTCTCTGGCGTGGCGCTTTCAAGACCCGCCATCATGAACTGCCAGACGGCGCAAAGCCTGAAAACCTGGATTGAACAAAGCGTGCGTCCAACCATTGGCAACCTCGGTGGCGGCGTGGCCAGGATTGACGTTGCGGCGCATTATGCTTGCCGGACCCGAAATCACCGTCCTGGTGCGAAGATCTCGGAACACGGCAAGGGAAATGCGATCGACATTTCGGCACTGACATTGGCCAATGGCCAGCAGTTGGACGTGCTGCGCGACTGGCGGGATCCCGAAAGAGGCAAATTGCTAAGGTCCATGCACGTTGGTGCGTGCGGCCCATTCGACACGGTCCTCGGTCCTAACTCTGATCGATATCACCGCGACCATTTTCACTTCGATGTCCGTGGTGGGCGCACGATCTGCCGATAGAAGGTCTTGCGAAGGCGCTGCGCGGGACCGACCGTGACCCGCCTGCGCTTTAGCGAAGGATAAGCCGGGGCGCCGTTCCGATGGGGATTGGACCGACGCGAATAAGCCCGCCGCTTAGCCTGAGCTTCGCATCAATGGCATCGGGATTTCCGGACAGACCGGCCAGCACTTCAAGCCCGCGCTCTACGGTCGGGCGAAGGTCATCGGGCAGAGCGCCGCTGCGCACGGCAAGTTCCAGCATGTCGCGCCAGTTGCGCGCCTGAAACGCGATGTCGCCTTCGGGCACGCCGTCTGCGTCAACGACAACCTTGCCGGCGACTTGCAAATCCAAATCCCCCCAGGTTGCCTTGATCAGTTTCAAGTCGATGTTCCGGGGCTGAGGACGCGCGACTTCGATTGCGGCCCGGTCCCAGGGCGCGTCGAAACCGACAGTCGCATCGATCTTCATCTGTGCGATCTCGTCTGGCAGATCGGTTGCCGAGGCGATCCGCGCCAGCCAGTCCCGCGCCGGGCGCAGACCCAACGCCTCAAATCCTATGTCATACGAATTCTCAATCTCCGCTGTCTGTCGCATGGCGAACCGGCCTTCGCGCAAGGCCGCGTCCCAGCCTTGGTCCGAGGCCAAAGACACCGATGCAAGTGCTATTTGCGTGCGGTCCAGGGGAAGCGAGGTCCTTGGCTCAAAGACGATGCTGCCCTTCATTTCGCCAGCGCCGATCGCCAGTTTTTCGTCAGGAAAGGCAAGCGTCTGCATGTCCGGCCAAACGGCGATCACGTGATAAGGCTGATAGCTAAGGGATAGCACTTGAAAAAATGGTGCGGTCCAGGCAACGCCGGTTTCAGGATCAGCCAAAGCGAGGTCGGTCAGTGTGGTATCAAACCGGTTTGGAAAGCCACGGGTTTTGACTTCGGCATAGTCCGCCGCCCATCCTTCCGCGCGGCGGTCTTCGATCCAGCCCACCAGGGACCGCTCGAGCGTAAAGGCGCCGACGAACCAATAGCCGCCCCAGAGCAGGGCCGCGACACAAATGGCGATCATCAACAGGCGCATGCCAAGCCTTTCCTCGGTGTATTTTGTCGTGTTTATAGGCGCGGCGATGGAAGGACCAGCGGGATGGACGCAGACGCGCTTTGGGTATTTGGCTATGGGTCGCTGATCTGGGATCCAGGCTTCGAGGTTGCCGAGCGATCTCTGGCCCGCTTGTCGGGTTATCAGCGCAGTTTCTGCATGCGGTCGATCCATCATCGCGGGACGCCGGAAGACCCCGGCCTGGTACTGGCCCTTGATGAGGCGTCAAACGCGGCCTGCGCCGGTGTCGCCTTTCGCGTCATGGCCGGCACCGAGACCCGGACCCTGGAGGAGTTGCGAGAGCGCGAGCTTGTGTCTTCGGCCTACCTTGAGCACAGCGTTTCTTTGGCGCTGGACGATGGACGGCGGGTGCAGGCGTTGGCCTACATCGTCGACCGCAACCACATGCAATACTGCGGAGGGCTGCCCCTGGACGAACAGGCCCGTATCATCGCGGGCGCCCACGGCGGGCGCGGTCCGAATTGGGAGTACCTGTTCAATACGGCGAGGCATTTGAACGAACTGGGGTTGGCCGATCCCGATCTGGACTGGTTGACACGGCGGGTGAGCGCCCATTTGGCGGGCGCAGAATGAAGTTGGCAACTTCGCCCCGGAAGCATATGGTGCGGCAAGAAAAAATAGACTAGGCAGCGCCGATGGAGCAGTCGGGCGGAACGGCCCCCCAGTTTACTCAACCGGTCAGGCAGATCCTCGTCATGCTGATGATCTGCGGGCTGGTGGGCTTTGGCGGCTATATCCTGTTCCCTGCAGTTGCGCCGGTCTTTCTTGCAAACCTCTACCTGAACGGCTTCATCGGTTTTGTATTTGTAATTGGCATCATGGCTTGCTTTTGGCAGGTCACAACGCTGGTCAGTTCCGTTAGCTGGATTGAAGGCTTCGCAGCAGAAAATCCGGGGCACGAGATGGTGAGGCCGCCGCGCCTGCTGGCCCCGCTGGCCGCGCTTTTGCGCAGACGTGGCGCCCGGATGGAGATTGGCACGGCCAGCTCAAGTTCCATCCTGGACAGCGTTGCGACGCGGATGGACGAAGCCCGCGACATTACGCGCTACATTACCAACCTTCTGATTTTCCTTGGACTTCTGGGTACGTTTTACGGCCTTGCGACAACGGTTCCGGCGGTTGTTGATACCATTCGTTCGCTGAACCCCCAGGAAGGCGAAGATCCGATTGAGGTATTTGACAGACTGATGACGGGGCTCGAGGCGCAACTTGGCGGGATGGGCACAGCTTTTGCGTCATCGCTTTTGGGCCTTGCCGGCTCGCTGGTTGTGGGTCTGCTTGAACTCTTTGCCGGTCACGGACAGAACCGGTTTTACCGCGAATTGGAAGAGTGGCTTTCGACGATCACGCGCGTGGGGTTTTCGGTCACCGACGTGGAAAGCGCGGGAGAAACAGGCGGGGTTGCTGCCGCCGTGGCGCAACTGGGTGCACAGTTGGCCCAAATGCAG
Source organism: Pseudomonadota bacterium (assembly GCA_039026235.1). GTDB lineage: Bacteria > Pseudomonadota > Alphaproteobacteria > Rhodobacterales > Rhodobacteraceae > JBCCMQ01. Next base: position 16,884 of record JBCCMQ010000020.1, on the reverse strand, counting down.
GATCAGGCCCTTCATCAGGGGGTGATCAGCGGCGAATTGGACGACCGGCTGGACAGGCTGGCCGCATCGGTCGAGAAGCTTGCGGAAAACAATTCTGAAGATGCCGATACGCGTGTCGACCGGCAGGCCGAAATGCTGGCACGGATTGCCGATGGTCAGGAACGCGTCATCGCAGCGTTGAGTACCCGAGAGGAAACCGATGACGATGCGCCCGACGCGGAAAGCCGCATGCGGTTGCGTTCTATCGACGTTCAGCTGCTACGCATTCTGGAAGAGATGTCGGCCGGCCGTCAGGAAAGCATCTCGGACGTACGCAGCGATCTCAATACGCTGATCAAGGTCATCCGGCAGGCGACGCGCGAAGGTGGGAGCTGATCCGCCGTGGCGCTTTCCCGACGCAGCGGTCAAAGGTTCCAGGCGTCGATCTGGCCCGGCTTTGTCGATGCGATGACCGCGCTTTTGCTCGTGCTTATGTTTGTTCTGACGATCTTCATGATCGTTCAGTTCATTCTGCGAGAGACGATTTCGGGCCAGGAAAGCGAGCTTGACGAGCTGAACGCCCAGGTCAGCGGGCTTGCCGAGGCGCTGGGTTTGGAACAGCAGCGGAATTTCCAGCTTGAAACCGAGGCGGCCGGTCTGGCTGCGTCTTTAGATGAAGCCAACGCCCTGTCTGATCAGCAGGCCGCCCTGATATCCAGTCTTCAGTCGCAGAATTCCGCCCAGGCTGCCGAACTCGATGCCCGCGCATCCCGGATCGCAAGTTTTGAAGCGCAGGTCGCGACACTTCTTGCAGAACGTGACAGCGAACGAAACCGCGCAGAGGCCCTGACCGTCAGCGTGGCCGAACTGGAAGCGGCGCGCGATCAACTGATCACCGAACAAGAGGCGCTGAACCTGGCCTTAGCCCGGGCGCGGGACGAAATTGACGCCGAAGCCGAGGCGGCACGGCTTGCCGCGGCGCAAGCCGATGCGTTGAACGCTCTGATCGAAGGTCTCCGCCAAGAGGTCGCCAACCGGGATGCGTCGCTCGCCGATGCGCTGGCGCGTCTAAACACTGCGGATGCCGCGCAATCGGAGTTGTCTGAAAGGCTTGCCGCAGTCCTGGCAGCCCGGGACAGTCTTGAGGCCGAACTGGCTGGTGAAGCGGCAGAAGTTCAATCGCTGACTGAGCAGCTGACCGCAGCACTTGAGGCAAATGCTGCTACGCAAAATGAGTTGGAAACCGAGCGCACTGAAAGCAGAAGCCTGTCCGAACGGTTGGCCGCTATCGTCGCTGAGAGGGACGCTTTGGTTGAGGACCTGAGTGCAGAGCAGGAAGCCCGCAGTTCCGTCGATACCCAACTCGCTGCTGCTCTTGCGGCTCAGGGTACGCTTCAGGAGCAGCTGGCTGCAGCAGAAGAGGAAGAACTCTCCCTTGCGGCAGCCCTTCTTGCCGCTGAAGCGGCCCTGTCTGCGGAAGAGGTTGCACGGCAGTCCGACCGCGCCCTTGCGACCGAGATGCAGGCCCGGGCCGAAGAGCTTCGCGCTGAGATGTCGGCCGCCGATGCGGAAAGGCTTGCCGCCCTGGAAGCGGCCGAGCGGCTGCAACTGCGTCTGGCCGAAGCCGAGACCGCCCTGAGTGAGAACGAGGCTGCCCAACTGGCTGAAGCGGCGGCCGTCCAGGCCATACGCCAGCGCCTTGAGACGCTTGAGACAGAACTGACTGAAGAAGAAGCTGCGCGTCTGGCCCAGGCTGAAGCCGTCGGGCGCCTGAGGGCCGAACTTGAGGCCGCTGCGGCAAGTCTTGATGAGGCCGAAGCCGGCCGGCTGGCCGAGGCGGCCGCCGCCGAACGGCTGCGGGCCGAGCTCGCGGATACGGCGCAATCGCTGGATGCGGCCGAGGCGGCCCGCCTGGCAGAGCTTGCGGCCGCCGAGGAATTGCGTGCGAGGTTGGTCACTGCCGAGACCACGCTGAGTGCCGAGGAAGCTGCACGGTTGGCCGAGGCCGCTGCCGCCGAGGCCTTGCGCGAGCGCTTGGCGGGCGCCGACGCGGAACTTACTGCCATGTCGCTTGCTCTGGAAGAGCAGCGGCAGCGGGCCGAGGATACGCTGACGCTGCTTGCTGCTGCCGAGGCCGCGCGCGACGATCTGGACCAGCGTCTGGCCGTGGCCTTGGCCACGTTGGAGCTCCGAGATGGAGAGCTTGCGCAATTGCGCGCGGAAACCGAGAGCTTCCGTGCGGCTTCCGGCGTCACCGAAGGCTTGTCTGAACAACTGGCCGCCGCGATCGCGGCGCGTTTGGCGGCAGAGGCAGAGGCAGAGCGCCAACTTTCCGCAGCCGAAGAGCGGGACGCGCTCTTGGCCGCCGCCAACGCAGAGCTGGGCAGGGAACAGGCGCTTAGCGCCGAAAGCCAACGCCAGCTTGCGGTGTTGCGGGAACAGGTCTCTGCGCTGAACACGCAATTGAACAGCCTTCAGGCTTTGCTTGATGATGCAGCGCAAAAGGATGCCGATGCTCAGGTCAGGATCGAGACGCTGGGCAGCCAGTTGAACACCGCCTTGGCGCGGGTCGCAGCGGAAGAGCGCCGCCGCGCCGAACTTGAAGAGGTGGAAAGACGGCGCCTGGAAGAGGAAGCCCGCCGGTTGGCGGAAGAAGCACGCCAGCTTGAACGTTACCGGTCCGATTTCTTTGGTCAGCTCCGCGAAGTGTTGGGAAATCGCGAGGGCGTGCAGATTGTCGGCGACCGGTTTGTGTTCTCGTCCGAGGTACTGTTTGAAAGCGCCTCTGCCAGGCTATCCGTAGAAGGGCAGGCACAGATCGCCGAAGTGGCGGCGCTTTTGGCGGATGTCGCGGACCAGATCCCGCCTGAAATCGACTGGATCGTGCGTGTGGATGGGCACACCGACGACATACCCCTGTCAGGCACCGGTCGTTACCGCGACAATTGGGAGCTTAGCCAGGGCCGCGCCTTGTCGGTGGTACAGTTTCTGACCGAGGATCTGGGCTTTCCGCCTGCGCGGCTGGCGGCCACAGGTTTTGGCGAGTTCCGGCCAGTGAGTACAGAGAACAACGAAGCCGCGCGGGCGCAGAACAGGCGAATTGAGCTGAAACTGACTGAACGCTAGCGTACCCGCAGTCGCTGGCGCGAACCGACATGCTCCCGACAAACCGCACTAAAGAAAAGCCCCGGCATCAACCGGGGCCTCTTTCTCTTATTTTATGTCGCGGGTCAGTCAGCTGTCAGCAGCGGCGGCTTGTCGCCAGACAGACGCGGGTTGTCTGGCGCTTCGATACGCAGATCGATCTTCCCGTCCTTCACGCCCACCTTGACCACGCCACCTTTGGCCAGTTTGCCAAACAGAAGTTCTTCGGCCAGCGGTTTTTTGATTTCTTCCTGAATTACGCGGCCCAGCGGGCGAGCGCCCATCTTGTCGTCATATCCCTTTTCGGCCAGCCACTCAGCAGCCGGTGTCGTCAACTCGATGGTCACGTTGCGGTCCATTAGTTGCGCTTCAAGCTGCAGTACGAATTTCTCGACCACCTGCAGGATGATTTCCTTGCCGAGCGGAGCAAAGGATATCATTGCGTCGAGACGGTTGCGGAATTCCGGAGTGAACGTGCGCTCGATGGCCGCTGTGTCTTCGCCTTCGCGCCGGTCGCGTCCAAAGCCTATGGCGGCCTTGGCAAGTTCCTGCGCCCCAGCATTCGACGTCATGATCAGGATCACGTTGCGGAAATCGACCTGCCGACCGTTGTGGTCGGTCAGTTTGCCATGGTCCATCACCTGCAACAGGATGTTGTAGACGTCCGGGTGGGCTTTTTCGATTTCGTCCAGCAGCAGTACGCAGTGCGGGTGCTGATCGACGCCGTCGGTCAGAAGGCCGCCCTGATCAAAGCCGACATAGCCCGGAGGTGCGCCTATCAGGCGGCTGACCGCGTGTTTTTCCATGTACTCCGACATGTCAAAGCGCAGCAGCTCAACGCCGAGTGAACTTGCTAGCTGCTTTGCCACTTCGGTTTTACCGACGCCCGTGGGCCCCGCGAACAGATAGTTGCCGATGGGCTTCTCAGGCTCACGAAGACCAGCCCGTGCGAGTTTGATCGCCGACGACAGAGCCTCGATCGCCGTATTCTGGCCAAAGACCACACGCTTCAAGGTGGCCTCTAGATCTTTCAGGACCTCCGCGTCGTCCTTCGAGACGTTCTTTGGGGGGATGCGGGCGATCTTGGCAACGACCGCTTCGATCTCTTTGGCGCCGATGGTCTTGCGACGTTTCGAATCCGGAACCAGATGTTGGGCCGCGCCGGCTTCATCGATCACATCGATTGCCTTGTCGGGCAGCTTTCGATCATTGATATAGCGTGCCGACAGCTCCACCGCCGTCTTGATCGCGTCCGAGGTGTATTTGATCGCGTGATGATCCTCGAAATAGGGCTTGAGACCCTTCAGGATCTTCACTGTGTCCTCGACCGTGGGCTCGTTCACATCGATCTTCTGGAACCGGCGGCTAAGTGCGCGGTCCTTCTCAAAGTGCTGACGAAACTCCTTGTAGGTGGTGGACCCCATGCAACGCAGTTTCCCACCCTGCAATGCTGGCTTCAGCAGATTCGAGGCGTCCATCGCCCCGCCTGACGTCGCTCCCGCGCCGATGACGGTATGGATCTCATCAATGAACAGTACCGCGTCCGGGTGATCTTCCAGCTCGGTGACCACCGCTTTCAAACGCTCTTCGAAATCGCCCCGGTACCGCGTTCCGGCCAAGAGCGCGCCCATATCGAGCGAAAAGATAGTGGCCGAAGCCAGGACATCGGGCGTTTCGCCCGCCACGATCTTGCGGGCAAGACCTTCCGCAATGGCGGTTTTGCCGACACCCGGATCACCGACCAAAAGTGGATTATTCTTTCGGCGGCGACAGAGGACCTGAACGCAGCGCTCAACCTCATGCTCGCGGCCGATCAGCGGATCGACGTCGCCCTTGCGGGCCTTGGCGTTAAGATCGACGCAGTATTTCGACAGCGCCGATTCCTTGCCGTCGCCGGCGTCGGACGCCGTTTCCTCTTCGGCGTCGGTGGCGCCAGTTACCGGACGCGTTTCGCCAAAATTGGGATCTTTGGCCACGCCGTGCGCAATGAAGTTCACCGCATCATAGCGCGTCATATCTTGTTCCTGCAGGAAGTAGGCGGCGTTGGACTCGCGTTCGGCGAATATGGCGACCAGCACGTTTGCACCGGTGACTTCCGTCCGTCCGGACGATTGCACATGGATCGCCGCGCGCTGAATGACCCGCTGGAATGCCGCCGTGGGCACGGCTTCGGACCCATCAATGTCTGTGACCAATGTCGAAAGGTCATCGTCGATGAATTCGGTCAGGGTGCGCTTTAGCTGGTCGAGATCAACGCTGCATGCCTGCATGACCTTGGCGGCATCTGGTTCCTCCGTCAGCGCCAGCAGCAAATGTTCAAGGGTGGCCAGCTCGTGACGGCGTTCGTTTGCGAGGGCCAGCGCTTGGTGTATCGCCTGCTCGAGGGTATTGGAAAAAGACGGCACTCTTTGTGCTCCCTTGGTTTGGCCGGCGCGGACGGGTCCGGGCCAACCGTGGCCTCATGAGGTTAAAGTTCGGTGTTATTCCGACTTCTTCAAGGGTTTTTTCATTTCTTGGCCCCTGCGGACCGCCCAAGGGTGCGGAATTGCTGCCTGGCTGCCGCATTATGCAGCATTCCGTAAACAGGTCAAAACCGGTCTTTTCGCGCCCGGATTTCCGCAAAGACGGCCCAATCTTCGGCGTTCTCCATCCCAAGGGCTTTTTTGACCCTGGGCTCAGAGGCGCGCAAAAAAGGATTGGTCGCGCATTCATCAGATAATCGTGATGGAACGGTTGGAATATCCTGGGCGCGATCGGACGCAATGCGTGCGACCCGATCGGCCAATGCGCGATTCTCGGGCTCGATCGTGACGGCAAAGCGGGCGTTGGCGGCTGTATATTCGTGGCCTGAGTAGACCCAGCTTTCAGGTGGCAGTGCCGCGAGCCTCGACAGGCTATCCCACATCTGCTGTGGCGTCCCTTCAAAAAGCCGGCCGCAACCCAAGGCCATGAGGCTGTCGGCAGTAAATACAGCGGACACTTCGGGCAGGTGAAAAGCGACATGTCCGACCGTGTGGCCGGACACATCGATGACATGGGCCATCGCGCCGCACACGCTAAGTTGGTCTCCTGGCGAGACCTGTATGTCCAAAGGCGGCAAACGATGGGCGTCGGCGCTGGCACCCACAACCTGTGCATTGTGTCGGCTTCGTAAAGCGGCCACGCCGTCCACGTGGTCGGCATGGTGATGGGTGATCAAGATCTGGTTTAGCGACCATCCGCGCTGTGAAAGCGCGGATTCAATCGCCGCCTCCTCGGGCGCGTCGACAAGCGCGGTTTGCCCGATTTCATCATTGTGGATCAGAAAAGCGTAGTTGTCGCGCAAGCAGGAAATCGTCAGGATTTCGAAGGGCATGACCTTTCCTCGAGATGCGGTTAATCTACTCCAGCGTGACGGAATTGACGGGCCTCTGCAATGCACCTTGATGTGCTCGATTTGCGAAACTTCTACTACCGGACAGGTTTGGGCCGCGCAGCGCAAAAATCGGTGCGGGGTTGCCTGCAACAACTCTGGCCTGATGCCGAAGGTCAGACGGTGCTGGGTTTCGGATTTGCCGTTCCGCTGTTGCGCCCTTACCTGGGCGCGGCACGCCGGGTCACCGCGTTGATGCCAGCACAGCAGGGGGTCATGCCCTGGCCAGCTGGTTTGGAAAACATCTCGGTCCTGTCGGAAGAGGTTCAATGGCCGGTGCAGACAGGATCAGTTGATAGGCTCATCCTCTTGCACGGCCTTGAGGCAAGCGAACATCCGTCGGCCCTGTTGGATGAATGCGCCCGGGTTCTCGGGGACGGTGGGCGGATTATGGTCATCGTACCCAACCGATCAGGTCTGTGGGCACGGCGTGACCGCACCCCGTTCGGATTTGGACGCCCTTATAGCCTGACACAGCTGGAAGGTCAGCTTAGGCGGCATGGTTTCACACCAGAGCGTCATTTGGCGGCGCTTTTTCAGCCCCCTTCGCCACAACGCTTCTGGCTGCGTACGGCCCGAATCTGGGAAGGTCTGGGGCGGCGGATGCCCTGGGGCCTTGCCGGTGGGGTGCTGCTGGTCGAAGCCAGCAAGCAGGTTTATTCGCCCGTACGGCCGGGACTTCCGGAATTGGCGTCAAGGCCGGTCAAGGCACTGGAAGGACTGGCCCCGCCGTCGCCAGAGCCGGCCCTTGGCCGGGAATCGCGGCAATAAAGGCCATCAACCAGCCCGTCGCCACGACGGTTGGGTCGGAAAGCCCACTGCGGCAAGCGCAAAACTGCGTTCAAGGCGGGTTTCTTCGCTGTTGCGGCATCAAAGGGCGTCTGCTACATGCACGTCGATTTCGGCCTCTGGCCGAGTTGCCAGTGCTGCCATGCCGCGCCCCGTGACCTCGACGGCTGCGGCCAAAAACAGGGGTGGACGTGCCTGAATCAGCTTCGATCTCTTCGGGTATTGCCGAACGCTATGCGACGGCACTCTTTGAACTCTTCTCGGATGATGGTGCATTGGACGCATTGCAGGGCGACATCGATACCCTGTCAACGGCGCTTGCCGACAGCGCGGATCTGCGCGCCTTGATCGCGAGCCCGGTACACAGCCGTAGCGACCAAAAGGCGGCGATTTCCGCGGTGGCGGAAAAGGCCGGCTTGTCGCAAAGTATGGTTTCGGTGCTGGGCCTTATGGCCGAGAACAGGCGCCTGTTCGTGCTGCCACAGCTCTTGAGCGCGCTGAACGAAATGCTGGCTGATGCGCGCGGAGAAGTTACCGCCGAAGTCAGCGCCGCCCACGCAATGACGCAGGCCCAACAGGAAAGCCTTGCCGCAACTCTTAAAGAGCGGTTCGGCAAGGATGTAAAAATCAAAATGGCCGTCGATGAAAGCCTCATTGGCGGCCTTGTCGTACGGGTTGGCTCAAAGATGATCGACACTTCGATCCGCGCCAAGCTGGCCAACCTACAGAATGCTATGAAAGAGGTCGGATAATGGGAATCCAGGCAGCCGAAATTTCTGCGATCCTGAAGGATCAGATCAAGAACTTTGGCCAGGAAGCAGAAGTCGCCGAAGTGGGCCGCGTGCTGTCGGTGGGCGACGGCATTGCCCGCGTCTACGGTCTGGACAACGTTCAGGCCGGTGAGATGGTGGAATTTCCCGGCGGTATCCGTGGCATGGCCCTGAACCTTGAGGCCGACAATGTCGGTGTCGTTATCTTTGGCACTGACCGCGACATCAAGGAAGGCGATACGGTCAAGCGCACGAACGCCATCGTTGACGTACCGGCCGGCGACGCGCTTCTCGGGCGTGTGGTTGACGGCCTGGGAAATCCGCTTGACGGCAAGGGCCCGATTGAGGCGGCCGAGCGCCGTGTCGCCGACGTGAAGGCTCCCGGAATTATTCCTCGGAAATCTGTGCATGAGCCCATGGCAACCGGTCTCAAATCGGTTGATGCGATGATCCCTATCGGCCGAGGTCAACGTGAGTTGATCATCGGCGATCGCCAGACCGGGAAAACCGCTGTGGCTCTGGATACGATCCTGAACCAGAAGTCCTATAACGAGGCGGCGGGCGACGACGAGTCCAAAAAGCTCTACTGCGTCTACGTCGCAGTCGGTCAGAAACGTTCAACCGTGGCGCAGCTGGTCAAGCGGCTCGAGGAATCTGGCGCCATCGACTATTCCATCGTGGTTGCCGCCACCGCGTCGGATCCCGCTCCGATGCAGTTCCTGGCGCCCTATGCGGCGACGGCCATGGCCGAGTACTTCCGCGACAACGGACGCCACGCTTTGATCATCTACGACGACCTGTCCAAGCAGGCGGTTGCTTACCGCCAGATGTCGCTCCTGCTGCGCCGTCCGCCCGGACGCGAAGCCTACCCGGGTGATGTTTTCTATCTGCACTCTCGCCTTCTGGAGCGGTCGGCCAAGCTGAACGAAGATAATGGCGCCGGATCGCTGACCGCGCTGCCGATCATCGAAACCCAGGGCGGCGACGTCTCGGCGTTTATTCCGACCAACGTGATTTCGATCACCGACGGCCAGATCTTCCTTGAGACGGAACTGTTCTTTCAAGGTATCCGCCCGGCGGTGAACACCGGTCTGTCGGTAAGCCGTGTGGGCTCGTCGGCCCAGACCAACGCGATGAAATCCGTGGCTGGACCGGTGAAGCTTGAACTGGCCCAGTACCGCGAAATGGCGGCCTTCGCCCAGTTCGGATCCGACCTTGATGCGGCCACGCAGGCCCTGCTCAACCGTGGCGCGCGCCTGACCGAGCTGATGAAACAGCCGCAGTACTCTCCCCTGACGAATGCGGAGATTGTTTGTGTCATCTTCGCTGGCACCAAGGGCTATCTGGACGGCATTCCGGTGCGCGATGTCGGTCGGTACGAAAAGGGCCTTGTTGAGCATCTGCGCGGAAAGCACACGGATCTGCTGGATTTCATCACCAACGATGATCCCAAGGTCAAAGGTGATGCCGAGGACAAGATCCGGGCCGCACTTGACGAGTATGCGGCTGGCTTCGCTTAAGACGGGCGGGGGATAGGACCATGCCAAGTCTTAAGGATCTGAAGAACCGGATCACGAGCGTGAAATCCACGCGAAAGATCACCAAGGCCATGCAGATGGTCGCGGCGGCCAAATTGCGCCGTGCCCAGGATGCGGCGGAACAGTCGCGGCCTTATACCGACCGCTTTAACGGCGTACTCAGCGGTTTGGCTGCATCGGTCGGTGACAGCCCGACCGCACCCTTGCTTTTGCGGGGCACCGGCAGCGATGCGACGCAACTCTTGGTCGTGATGACCGCCGAGCGTGGGCTGTGCGGCGGCTTCAATTCCTCGATCGCGAAACTGGCTCGTTCGAAGGCCGAGGAACTGATCAGCGCCGGCAAGACCGTCAAGATCCTGACGGTCGGTAAAAAAGGGCGCGAACAGCTAAAACGCGATTTCGCCGACATGATGATCGGTCATGTGGATCTAAGCGAGGTCAAGCGCGTTGGTTATGACAATGCCGCAGAGATCGCGCAGGACGTGCTGTCGCGTTTTGATGCCGGTGAATTCGATGTCGCGACGATTTTTTTCAACCGCTTTGAATCGGTCATCAGCCAGATCCCAACCGCGCAGCAGGTCATTCCCGCCGCCTTCGAAGCGGACGCGGCCGAGGCGTCGACGCTTTATGACTATGAGCCCAGCGAAGAAGGCATCCTTGCCGATCTGTTGCCGCGCGGCGTGGCCACGCAGATCTTTGCAGCGTTGCTGGAAAATGGCGCCTCAGAGCAGGGCGCCCGCATGTCCGCCATGGACAACGCCACCCGCAACGCCGGTGACATGATCGATCGTTTGACGATTGAATTTAACCGCTCGCGCCAGGCCGTTATCACCAATGAGCTGATCGAGATCATCTCGGGTGCCGAGGCGCTCTGATGTCTCAAACGGCGCAAAATCCGCTGCCTGGCGTGCCGCCCATCGAGTCGCCGTTGTTTGAGAACTGGGTGGCGTCAGCGGACCTTTCTCCGGAGGAAGAGCAGGTCGCGCGCGACCTGAACGAGAATGGTTTTGCCGTTATCGACTTTCCCGTCGACAACTTTGACGCGATGGCCGATGCGACGATCGCGGACCTTGTGAAAGAACCACAGTTCGCTGATATCGCCGAAATGGGATCGGGCAAACCCGGAAAGCCCGGAGGGCGCCTGACCAATCACACCGACAATGACAATGTCCGCGCGATTGCCGCGAACGGGAAGATCCTGGACCTATTGTCAAAGATCTATGGCCGTCGGGCGTTCCCATTTCAGACGCTGAACTTCGCGATGGGAACCCAGCAGCACTATCACTCTGACAGCAACCATTTTTCGTCGGTTCCAGAGCGCTTTATGGTTGGCGTTTGGGTTGCGCTTGAGGACATCGGTCCCGATCAGGGACCGGTGATATATTATCCGGGCACCCACAAGTGGCCCATTCTCTACTACGATGAGATTGGTCTTGCCGTCGGCAAGGTGGCCAAACGCAAGACCCAGGATATCTTTCACGATGCCTGGGAAGCCATGGTGGACGTCAGCGGCATTGAGCCGGCTTACTTCACCGCGAAAAAGGGGCAGGCCTTGATCTGGGCTGCAAATCTCTTGCACGGCGGAAGCGCCCAGGCGGATGCGACAAAGACGCGCTGGTCCCAGGTCACGCATTATTACTTCGACGACTGCATGTACTGTGTGCCAATGCGATCGAACCCGCGCATGAACCGCATGTTTGTTCGTGAAGGCGTGACCGATATCGCTTCGGGCAAGGTTGTCGAGAACCGCTACTATGGGCGTCCCGCGGCAGAAGAGCTGCCCGCGCCCCCGACCATTTCTTCGGCGATCAGATACAAGGTCGACAGGTACCTGCGCCGTCGGAAGCTCAAAAGATACGCTGGCAAGCTGGCGTCATAGAACAAACCAATTCGGTGGCGCTGCTGCCGCAAGGCCGAAAGGAAAGAACGGATGAGTGGACAGAAGGGCAAAATCACGCAGGTGATCGGCGCCGTGGTCGACGTGCAGTTCGATGGTGAACTGCCGGAAATTCTGAACGCGCTGGAAACCGACAACAACGGCAACCGGCTGGTGCTGGAAGTGGCGCAGCATCTGGGTGAAAATTCGGTCCGCACCATCGCTATGGATTCGTCCGAAGGTCTGGTGCGTGGCCAGGACGTGACCGACACGGGCGGCCCGATAACCGTTCCTGTGGGCCCGTCGACCCTGGGCCGCATCCTGAATGTGGTGGGCGAGCCAGTGGACGAAGGCGGCCCGGTCGAAGCCGACGAGCGCCGGGCGATCCACCAGGCCGCTCCCGAGTTCGCCGAGCAGGCCACTGAATCGGAAATCCTGGTCACCGGCATTAAGGTCGTGGATCTGCTGGCGCCCTATTCCAAAGGCGGTAAGATCGGCCTGTTCGGTGGTGCGGGCGTTGGCAAGACCGTTTTGATCATGGAGTTGATCAACAACATCGCCAAGGTGCACTCGGGCTTCTCGGTCTTCGCCGGTGTGGGCGAGCGGACCCGCGAGGGCAACGACCTATACCACGAGATGATCGAATCCAACGTGATCAAGCCTGACAACCTGAGCGAGTCCCAGGTGGCACTGGTTTACGGCCAGATGAACGAGCCTCCAGGGGCTCGCGCCCGTGTGGCGCTGACCGGACTGACGCTGGCCGAGCAGTTTCGCGATTCCTCGGGTACCGACGTGCTGTTCTTCGTCGATAACATCTTCCGCTTTACGCAGGCGGGCTCCGAAGTGTCGGCGCTTTTGGGCCGTATTCCTTCGGCGGTGGGCTATCAGCCGACGCTGGCGACCGACATGGGCGCCATGCAGGAGCGCATCACCTCCACCAAGGCCGGATCGATCACCTCGATCCAGGCGGTCTACGTGCCTGCGGACGACCTGACCGACCCGGCCCCGGCCACGACCTTTGCCCACCTCGACGCGACCACCGTGCTGTCGCGCGCGATCTCGGAACTTGGCATCTACCCGGCCGTGGACCCGCTCGACAGTTCGTCGCGGATCCTCGACCCGGCCATTGTCGGTGAAGAGCACTACAATGTTGCCCGCGACGTGCAGGGTATCTTGCAGCGCTACAAGTCGCTGCAGGACATCATCGCCATCCTCGGCATGGATGAGCTGAGTGAAGAGGACAAGCTGACCGTGGCCCGCGCCCGCAAGATCCAGCGTTTCCTGTCGCAGCCCTTTGACGTGGCAAAGGTCTTTACCGGATCTGACGGCGTGCAGGTGCCTCTGGAAGACACGATCAGCTCGTTCAAGGCAGTGGTCGCCGGCGAATATGACCACATGCCGGAAGCTGCCTTCTACATGGTCGGCGGTATCGACGAGGTGATTGCCAAGGCGGAACGTATGGCGGCCGACGCCGCCTGATAAGGAATAACCGTGCAGCGCCCCGGTCTGGTAAGTCGTTCCTAGCCGTTGAGCCGAGGTTAGTGCGGTAAAGGTTCGGGGCGGCGTGGCAGCCGCCCGTGAGGAAGAAAGATGGCTACGATGCAATTCGATTTGGTTTCACCTGAACGACGCCTCGCTTCGCTTGAGGTGAGCGCCGTACAGCTGCCGGGATCCGAGGGTGATCTGACGGCAATGCCCGATCACGCCCCCCTTATCACGACCCTGCGCCCGGGCATTGTAGTGGCCCAGTCGTCCGAAGGAACGACAGAGTATGCCGTCTTTGGCGGTTTCGCCGAGATCACGGCGGCTGGCACCAGTGTGCTAGCCGAGGAGGCCGTGCCGAAGGCCGAACTGACGTCCGAGTTTCTTGGTGCCAAGATCACGGCTGCGACCCAGGCGGCAGAAGGTGCCAGCGGCGCGGCGGCGGATGTGGCCCTAAAACTGGTTGCGGATCTGCGGGCGCTCGGCGCAGCCTCGGGCGTCGCCGTCTAAGAACTTTTTTGGCGTGGCGTCTTGCTTTGAAGCAGGTGGCGCTGCCCGTATCGCATAGATTTCAAAGGTGGGCTTCCATGGCGTACAGGTCCGTTGCCGCATACTTTGTGGTGCTTTCGCTTTGCATTTTCACCGCGCTTTCGGGTCAGGTGCTTTCCCAGCAAACAGGCGAAGAACCGGCGACCGAAGCCCCATCTTCCGCGATGAACGAGCGGCTGACCGAGCGCGACGTAGATCTCAGGGTTCTGGCGCTTGGCATTATCCCACTCACCGCCGCCGAACTCAGCGCGCTGGGAGAGGCATGGTTCGGTGTCGCAAGGCGCGAGACCGAGCAGATATCTGAGATACAAATGCGCCTTCTATCGGCGACCGGTGAACAGGCATCCCAGCTTCGCAGCACCCTGTCGGAGCTGACCAATCGACGGCAGGATGCCTTTGCCAAGCTCGACGCGGTCATCGACAACCTTGAAGCGAAGGGAGGGGATGCGGAACAGATCGCCTCTTATCGCGCCTATAAGGCCTCCATTCTCACGCAAGAGGTGCAGCAGGGGGACTTCGTCAACCTGGCCAACCGGGTCATGGGATGGCTGATGTCACCCGACGGAGGCCTGGCGTTCCTCATCCGCATCGCCGTCATTGTTGGGGCGTTCTTCGGACTTCTGATCGCAGCCCGTATCGTTCGCGGCTATTTCCGTCGTGTCATAGGGCGTATTCCCAACCTCTCGAAGCTCTTGCAGTCGTTTCTTTTGGTTGTTGTCTACTGGATAACAATCGCGATTGGGCTGATGATAGTCTTGTCCGCGCTTGGCGTCGACATCACGCCCCTTTTCGCGCTGATCGGCGGGGCCTCATTCATCATTGCCTTTGCCATGCAGGACACGCTTAGCAACCTTGCCGCCGGGCTCATGATCATGATTAACCGTCCCTTTGACGAAGGCGACTTCGTCGGGGTGGCCGGAACCTCGGGCACGGTCAATTCCGTTTCAATCGTCTCGACAACCGTTGTCACACCCGACAACAAGGTGATTGTCATTCCGAATTCCAAGGTCTGGGGCGACATCATCACCAATTCGTCGGCCAGCGAAACCAGGCGGGTCGATTTGATCTTTGGCATTGGCTATGGGGACTCCATCGAACAGGCGCATGCGGTTCTAGCCAAGGTCGTGGGCGATCACCCGATGGTTCTGGCCGACCCTGCAACGAACATCCAGGTGAGCGAATTGGCTGACAGTTCGGTGAACTTTATCGTGCGGCCTTGGGTCATGACTGAGGATTACTGGACGGTCTACTGGGATCTTATGCGCGATGTGAAGCTGGCATTTGATGAAGCCGGTATTTCGATACCGTTTCCCCAGACTGACATGCACGTCAAAATCGAGGATACCTCAATACCGGGGCTTGGCAACGCGGCCAAGCCTCCACCGGCGAACGTTACCGAAAAGAACGGCTAGCCAGTCGCGTACATGCCCTCATAGATCGGCTCGAGTGTCGCTGTGTCGAACAGCGACGACACCGAGGTTCCGTTCCAGATATTCATAATAGCCTGGGCAAAGATCGGAGCCACGGGAACGATCCGGATGTTATCTGCGGCCTTGACGGCCTCGGTCGGGGCGATTGTGTCGGTAATCACGAGGCTCTTCATCACGGATTTTCCGACGCGTTCGACTGCCGGTTCGCTAAGGACACCGTGGGTGATGTAGCTGTGGACCTCGCTGGCGCTGTCCTCGACCAGCACTTCTGCCGCCTTGCAGAGGGTTCCGGCCGTATCGACGAGGTCGTCGACGATGATACAGGTACGTCCCGCCACTTCGCCGATGACTTTCATTTCCGCCACCTCGCCAGGTTTTTCCCGCCGCTTATCCACGATGGCGAGCGCGCAACCGATCCGAGTTGCCAGTTCGCGCGCGCGCGCGACGCCGCCCACATCCGGGCTGACCACCACCATGTCTTCCGGCTTTGTGCGGAAGTTCTGAAGAATATCCAGCGCAAAAACTGGCGACGCATAAAGGTTGTCCACGGGGATATCAAAAAATCCCTGAATCTGTGCCGCATGCAGGTCCATTGTCAGAACCCGTTCGATCCCGGCACTGACCATCATGTTGGCCACCATTTTCGCGGTAATGGGCGTCCGCGCTTTCGTTCTGCGATCCTGGCGTGCATAGCCAAAGTAGGGAATGACCGCCGTGATGCGCGCCGCTGAAGACCGCCGCAAAGCGTCGCTCATGATCAGCAATTCCATCAGGTTGTCATTGGCTGGGTTGGATGTGGATTGAATGATGAACATGTCCTCGCCGCGGACGTTCTCGAATACCTCCACAAAGATCTCTGCATCGTTGAAACGCTCGACCCGAGCATCTACCAAACGGACGATCCCGCCACGGTGCATCGACATGCGCCGCGCCATGGCCTGGGCCAGGGGGCGGTTCGCGTTGCCGGAAATGAGCTTGGGTTCTTCGATGCGTGGCATGATGGGACCTTTGTCTGGCGGCGCAAGGAATCGGGTCGTTGACACCGCTTACCACGCCCCTAAGGTCCGGCGAACCGTAAAGCGGCCCTAGGGACCGATCATGCCAAATATCGACTACTTCTTTGCAACAACATCGCCCAATGTTTACATCGCCGGGCAGCGCATGGAGGCCGTCGCCGAGGCGCATGGTGCCACGGTCACCTACAAACCGCTGGATGCTTTTGGACTGTTTTCGCGCACAGGTGGTGTGCCGCCGAAGGACCGGCATCCGAACCGCCAGGAATACCGCCTGCAAGAGATGCGCAGAAATGCCCAGAAGGCCGGTCTGCCAATCAATCTTCACCCGCTACACTGGCCCTCCAATGGCGCGCCAAGCTCCTACGCGTTGATCGCGGCCCAGAATGCCGGCGGCGGCGATCTTGGTGCGTTGGTGTTTTCCCTTACCCGGGCCTGCTGGGCGGAAGAACGCAACATCGCCGAAGACGACGTGATCCGCGAATGCCT
This sequence comes from Pseudomonadota bacterium, assembly GCA_039026235.1. GTDB lineage: Bacteria > Pseudomonadota > Alphaproteobacteria > Rhodobacterales > Rhodobacteraceae > JBCCMQ01. The sequence continues at coordinate 413 of JBCCMQ010000020.1, read as the reverse complement.
TGCGGCGGCGGGCTTCGACCCATCGCTAGCCGACAGCGGGCTTTTGACGGGGGCCGAGACCTATGCCGCCAATCTAGAGGAGGCGGTGGGCCGAGGTGTTTTTGGCGTGCCTTTCTACATCACCGATACCGACGAACGTTTCTGGGGCCAGGACCGCATTGCCGATCTCGACGCGCATCTTTCTGGCAAGCTCTAGGCCTAGGCCTCATAACCAAGAGATGAAGGGAGCTGCGAGAGCGATTGTGGAGAGGAAGACCTTTGGACACCGGTCGTATCTTGTGGCCACGCGCCGCCAGTTTTCGGCCTGCCGAACATAATCTCGATCCGGTTGCGGCGCTTGTATCCGCATTTATCGTAGCGGACGGTTGTTTTGCGCTGGTTTCGCCCGGGGATTCAGGGGCGTGTCCCTTTGT
>JBCCMQ010000019.1:0-55480 GCA_039026235.1 Pseudomonadota bacterium | reverse complement strand
TCACGAGCAAACTGAGCGCCGTCGCGAGAATGAGGTTCTTGTTCTGATCGTCCATGAAAACTGGGCCTGCCCGCTTGCCAAACTGGCAGAGGTTCAACAGCGCATCACCCGAAAGGTCAAGGCATTTCGGATGCGGCACGGGGATGCGGCAGGGCTGGGGTGCGCCGGTGAAAGGCGCCGGTCGCCGGGGCGTGCCGGCAGGACCAAAATTGCAGGCGTGGTGCCAGCGAACGAAGGTCGTCGGCGGGGTTACCCGGCTTCGCGACCGACGTCCGGGGCGGCGCCGAGTTTGGCGTCGTGTTTCGGCAGCCAGACGAGCGTTTCGTCAAAGGGCATGGGTCGGGCGATGCCATAGCCCTGAATATGGCTGCACCCAAGCTGCGCCAGAACCGATCGTTCGCCCAGGGATTCGACACCTTCCGCCAGGGTCTCAAGCTCCAGCCGTTCGGCCATCATCAGAATAGCGGAAAGCATCCTCTGCTGATCAGGGTCCTGATCGATCTTGGCGATGAAAGAGCGGTCGATCTTGATGCGGTTGATGGCGAAACGCCGGATGCTTGCAATCGATGCGTGCCCGGTGCCGAAATCGTCTAGATCGATCTTGCAGCCGATCTCGGAAAGGGACCGAATATTGGATGGAATTGTGTCGTCTTCGTTGTCGGCGACAACATCTTCCAGGATCTCGATGGTCAAACGATCGGGCGTCAGGCTGAAGCGGTCGAGCTCCCACCGGACCTTTTCCATCAGCTTGGGGTCGCGCAATTCCGTATCCGAGAAGTTGACCGCGACGCTGGGCACCTTCAGGCCGGCCCGGTCCCAGTTCTTGAGTGCGCTGAGGGCGTTGTACATCATCACTTCGCCCAGCCGGCTGTAAAGCCCGGCTTCTTGCACGGCCGGCAAGAATTCAACCGGCGGGATCAGGCCGCGTTCGGGATGGGCCCAGCGCGCAAGAGCTTCGAAGCCGGTCACCTGGCCGGTCTCGGTCGAAATCTGCGGCTGGTACCAGGCGGAAATCTGTCCCAGTTCCAGGGCGACGCGCGCGTCTTCCATCAGGTTCTGATGGGCCTTCAGCCGTTTCTTCATCTCCTTCGAGAAGGCGCGGATCGACCCCGGTCTGCTGCGGCGGGCTTCGATCATGGCGTTTTCAGCCGCCAGCAACATCTTGCCGCCGTCGTCTTCTTCGGTGCGCGAACTCTGGCAGAAGCCCACCGAACAGCTGACATAGAGTGTCAGGCTGTCGACAGGAATGGGTTCCCCCACGGCGCCCTGAATACGCGACGCGAGTTGGATGACACCTTCAAGATCGATTACGCGGACGGGCGAAAGCATGACGCCGAAGGTTGCGCCATCGAGCCGTGCTACGATGTCACCGTCACGCAGGACCCCGCTGAGCCGTTCGCTTATCTTGCGGATGGCGGTTTCGGCCGCTGCGGGTCCGTGGCGTTCGCCAAGCTCTTTGAACTCGTCGATCTCAAGGGCCAGGCAGGCGGTCGAGAGCCCCCGGTCGCGGCGTTCCACCAGGAAGCGGTCAAGCTCACCAATCAGTTCTGCCCGAAGTGCGAGCCCGGTCAGCCCGTCCGTCGGTTGGCGTCCCTGCGGCAGGCGCGCCCTGCGCGTGGTGCGGGCGATCATCACGTAGACGGGCAGCGCGAGCAGGCTGAGAATCAACGCCGCCTGAGCCCCGAACCAGTACCACGTCACCACCACGGCCGGCACGAACGCCAGTAGCTGTGGATCAGCCAAGCGGCCAAACCAAACGCGTGCGTGGCCCAATGCGGAGTTTTGAGTACTGGGCATTGCTGTGATCCCCGATCTCTTTAACAATCGGACAAACACTAGGCGCCAAGCCGTCACGATGGCGTTAACGCTCGGAGGGCGGATCGGCCTTTGATTGTGTAAAATTCGCAAGATTGCCGCCAAGCGCGGCGAAATCGAACAGGGCGGGGTCCAAAAGATGTGACGGCCTTGCATTGGTCAGCGCGCGGAAGATTACCTGCCGCCGCCCCGGGCTGTTGGCTTCCCACTGGTCTAGTATCGCCTTGATCTGCTGGCGCTGAAGCCCGTCCTGGCTGCCGCAGAGATCGCAGGGGATGATCGGGTAGTCCATGGCCCGGGCAAACCGGTTGCAATCAGCTTCGGCCACATGGGCGAGCGGTCGCAGAACCAGAAGATCACCGTCTTCGTTCAGGAGTTTTGGCGGCATGGTCGCCAGTCTGCCGCCGTGGAACAGGTTCATAAAAAAGGTCTCGAGAATGTCATCGCGGTGGTGGCCAAGCACCACGGCACTGCAGCCTTCTTCGCGTGCGACGCGGTAGAGGTTGCCGCGTCGAAGCCGTGAGCAGAGGGCGCAGTAGGTGCGCCCGGCCGGCACCTTGTCGGTGACGATAGAATAAGTGTCCTGGTATTCGATCCGGTTGGGCACGCCCATGCGGTTCAGAAATTCCGGCAGGACGGTTGCGGGAAAGCCCGGTTGGCCCTGGTCGAGGTTGCAGGCCAGAATTTCGACCGGCAAGAGGCCGCGCCATTGCAGTTCGTGCAGGACAGCCAGCAGCGTATAGCTGTCTTTGCCGCCGGACAAGCAGACCAGCCAGCGGGCGCCGGGTGTCACCATCGCGTAGTCGTCAAGCGCTTCGCGGGTCTGGCGCACGATCCGTTTGCGCAGCTTCTTGAATTCCGTGGTCGCGGGCGCGCCGGAAAACAACGGGTGGATGTCTTCGTTCTGGTCTAGCATCGCTTTACCCTGGGTTCGGCGCGTTTTGCCAAAGCGCTGGACGGATTGCAAAGGCGTTGCGAAATCCGCCCGGCCTGTCGCAGCGTATTACCCTAAAAGAAAGGGTCTGGACATGCTTCGACTGATCGGTGCGGCAATTCTGGCGGCAGTGGTTGCGGGATGTGCCGGCAAGCCGTCACTGGATGACGATTTGCTCAGCACGCGCAAGCTGAACCTGGAAGAGTTCTTTGAAGGCGAACTGATCGCCTATGGCCAGTTTCAGGACCTGTTTGGCACGGTCGGGCGGCGTTTCGAAGTCAGGATCGATGGCACCTGGGATGGCCGGACGCTGACGCTGGTTGAAGACTTCAGCTATGAGGACGGATCGACCGAGCAGCGCATTTGGACGCTGGTCAAGACTGGCGAAGATACCTGGCAGGGCACCGCGCCGGGGGTGATCGGCGTGGCCTCGGGCGAAGAGCGCGGGGACACCTTCAACTGGATCTATGAAATCGACCTGCCGGTGCCGGACGGGACGTTGCGTGTGCGTTTCGACGACTGGATGTGGCTTTTGAGCGAAGACCGGCTGCTGAACCGCGCCTATATGCGCAAGTTCGGCATCGACATCGGCGAGGTCATCATCATGTTCGAGAAATTGAGCTAGCGAAGGGGCGCAAAGGCGAAACCGGTGTTGCGGCAGCCGGTGCCGCCGATCCCGTCACAATTTTCTTCGACACCGGGTGCCGCGATGACCGGGTCGGGCTGGGCCGGTTCCGTGGCTTTCTGCGCGCAGGCGGCCAAAGCGCCGGCAATGGCAGCCAGTACGATAATCCGCTTTCCCATCACACCGGTCCTTCGTCTGTTCCGAAAAAGTAAGCGCCGGCCCGGAAACGGTGCCGGGCATCGGGATCGTCCACGGCGTCAGCCTTCATGGCCGCGGCCTGCCGGCTGAGATCTTCCAGCAGCGCCATTTGCCCGCGAGCGTGAAAGCTGCGCAGAGTGTCGATCTGATCGCCCGTCAGTGCCGTGTAGTGCACTGCGCGTTCAAACCAGGGCGGTGCGGCGCCAAGCACGTTGTCGGTCGCAGCGGACAGATGATCGCCGAGGTTGGCCGACAGGTAATCCAGCTGATCTTCACTTCCTGCCAGTGGCTGAAAAGAGTGGGCGGCGAGCGTCGTTGTCTCTCCATCGGCATCCAGGCCAACGGTGCCTGCCGCGATCAGGGTCTCAAGCATAGACCGCGGATGCACGTCGCGCCGCACGCGGGCGGCCAGAGCTTCGAAGGACGGTGCCGGGCCCGCGCGCGGCAGGGCGCGCGGTGCGCCACCGGGCGCATAATCCGGGTCGTTCAACCAAAGCGCCACCAGTCGGGAAAGATGGGTGGCACGTTCGGGCCGGCCCTGGAAATTCTTCAGCCGCGCAATGTCGCGGCGCTGCAACCCGGTGGCCAGCGACAGGCGACTGTCGGTGATCTTGCCCTCGGTCAGGCCCCTGGCGGCCTCGACATAGTGGGCCTTCATGCGTTCGGCGAACTCTGGAAACAGGATGCCGCGCGCCACCATGAGACGCGCGACCTGCCCAAGAAACCGATCCAGAATATTTATCATATGTGCGATATGCACATTCGCGTTGACTTATGCAAGCGAATCATGGATGTGTAATTTGCACATTCTGGAGTTAAACAATGAAAACAGTGCTGAGGCGGGTTTCTGCAGGTCAAATCACAAGGTTGGTCCAGCGGATCGAACCGAAAACGCCGGACATCGTCATTATTCTGGCCCTTATTGTGGTGGCGCTGACGGCGGCATGCCAACCGGCGCCGCCGGAAGTGACATCTGATCCCCCGGTCATTCAAGAACCGGACGACACGCTTTCTCTCAGACCCATGCCTCGGGGCTGATTGGCTTAGTAACGGGAAGGGGTTCGGGACACCGGCGGATCAGACAGCGTGCGGGCAGCCCCATGCCCGTACGCCCCCGGGATGAGCAGCCCGGGTCGGGACGGCAGCGCGCATTCGGTCAGTGGTGGGTGATCGCGCGCTGCCGCCTTTTACTTTTGCAGAGCCGGCCCCGTCATCCCCGTTCACGGAGTGTTTCCCGCAGGGACCTTTTTTGCCCCCGGCTTTTCAGCTTACACTCGTTCCATGTGGAATGTGGCCACGCAGCGACCGTACTATAGCAAGGCCGAGAGGTTCTCGGACGGCATAGTGCATGTCCTCGGGTTGACCTGGGCGATTGCGTCGGTGCCCGTCCTGATCACTCTGGCCGTGATGTGGCACACCGGTGCGCCGGCGATCGTGGGCGCGTCGATCTATGGCGGCACGCTGATCGCGATGCTGTTGTTTTCGGCGCTTTACAACATCTTTGAATACAGCGATTGGGCGCGGCTTTTGCGCGGGCTCGACCATGCGGGCATCTACTTCAAAATCGCCGGAACCTATACGCCGTTCACGCTGATGTCGGGCGGGCAGGGTGTCTGGCTGTTGACCGGACTTTGGGGGGCTGCCTTTGCCGGGGCCGGTATCAAGCTAGCGGCGCCGTTCCGCTTCAAGTGGCTCAGCCTTGGCATGTACCTCGGCATGGGCTGGGCGGCGCTGTTTCTGGGCCACGGCATGCTCGACACCCTGTCGACGGCGGTTCTGGTCCTGATTGTTGTGGGCGGTCTGCTTTACACGGCCGGCGTCATTTTCCTGCTTTGGGACAGCCTGCCCTATCACAACACCATCTGGCATGTCTTCGTACTGGCGGCGAGCGTGGTGTTCTTTTCGGCCGTTCTGGTCAGGATCGCGCAGGCCGCGCCCTAGGTGCACTGGGGCAGGCAAGGCTGCGGAAGAGCTCAGTCGGGTACATCGTCCACGCCGGAGCCGCCCCAGGGGTGGCAGCGCAGGATACGACGGGCGGCCAGCCATCCGCCCTTGATGGCGCCGTGTTTTTCCAGCGCCTCAAGCGCATAGGCCGAACAGGTCGGTTGATAGCGGCAGTTGTGGCCGACCCAGGGGCTGAAGATCAGCCGGTAGGCCCGGACAGGAAGCGCGAGAAAATGGGCAAAGAGGGTCATCTTGGTCCATGGATACGGGCAAGCGCCAAAGACAGATCGCCCGCCATGGCCGTAAGATCGCGGGATACGGTCACACCGGGGCGCCCGATCAGCACATAATCCCAGCCCGGCAAGGCACCCGGGCGCAGGTATGCGTGGGCAAGGGCGCGCAGGCGGCGTTTCGCGCGGTTTCGGATCACCGCATTGCCCAGTTTCTTTGAGCAGGTGAAGCCTACGCGGACGCGCGCGCTGGCATCGCGTCGGTCGCGGGCCTGAAGGATGAAGCCGGGGGTGACCTGCCGGCGGCTCCGCGCGGCGGCCAAAAAGTCCGGCCGCTTGCGCAGCCGTTCCATATATAACGTGGCCGCCGGGGCCGTCCCGGCCCCGTCAGTCTGGCGGGTTCCGGTGGCCTCCGGCGGCGTCATTCTCAGAAACTCCTGGGTGGCGCGGCTCAGGCGCTCAGCGACTTGCGGCCCCGTGCCCGACGCGCGTTGAGAATCTTGCGTCCTGCCTTGGTGGCCATGCGCGCGCGAAAGCCGTGGCGGCGTTTGCGCACCAGGTTCGAGGGTTGGTATGTGCGTTTCATCGCAGGTATTCCCGTTCTTTCGTTCGCAACAGACGGCGTGGCGCCAAAAGGGCGGATTCGCGTCCGAAATCAAGTTGAATGCCGCCGTCTAAGGGCTGTCCCCTGTGAAGTCAATTCGCCCGCTTCGCTTTTTTGCAACATTTCCGGGGGCAGATTGAAACCAAAGCCCATGGTTCGGGTGGGAAACGAGACAAAATGCCATGGTTCTTATCACCACCGATCAACCGGACGTGAGGGGGCTGTTTTGGCGGGCGGTTTCGACGCATGTAAGGATCGCAAGAGTGCTGGAGGCGCAGAGCCAATGACCGATTTTACCGACCAACAGTCCGATGTGGCGCCGCAGGACGGCAGGAAATCAGCTGCGCTGCGCAATCTGCCCCTGATTGTCATCCTGGTCGTTGCGGCCATCGGCGCCTTCACCTTGCGCGACTATCTGACGTTCGAGGCGCTTGCGGCCAACCGCGAGGCGCTGCTTGCGTTCCGCGACGCCAATTACGTTGGGACGGTCGCAGCCTTCATCGCCCTTTATGTGGTGATCGTTGCGTTCAGCCTGCCGGGGGCCACCATTGCCACGCTGACGGGCGGATTTCTCTTTGCGACCTTCCCGGGCGCACTGTTCAACATCGTTGGCGCAACTGTCGGCGCGACCGCGATCTTCCTGGCCGCCCGCTGGGGCCTGGGCGAAAAGCTGGCGGCAAAGATGGACGCATCATCGGGTGCCGTGGGCAAGATAAAGCAGGGTATCGATGACAATCAGTGGTCGATGCTGTTCCTGATCCGCCTGGTCCCGGCTGTGCCGTTCTTTGTGGCCAATCTGGTGCCCGCGCTAGTCGGTGTTCGCACGCATCGGTTCGTCATCTCGACCTTCCTGGGCATCATTCCGGGCGCTGTCGTCTACACATCGGTCGGAGCCGGTCTGGGAGAGGTTTTCTCGCGCGGTGAGACGCCGAACCTGGGCATCATATTCGAGCCGCAGATCCTGCTGCCGATCCTAGGCCTTTGTGCGTTAGCCGCGCTTCCGATCGCCCTGAAGGCGTTCCGCAAAAAGGACTGATCCGATGGAAAAGCTGAAGGTGGACGTCTGCATCATTGGTGCAGGCTCGGGCGGATTGTCGGTTGCTGCCGGTGCTGTGCAGATGGGCGCCAGCGTAGTGCTGATCGAGGGCCATAAGATGGGCGGCGATTGCCTGAATTACGGCTGCGTGCCCTCCAAGGCCCTGATTGCGGCGGGCAAACAGGCCCAGGCCATGCGGACGGGCGAAAAATATGGCGTGACGCCGGTGATGCCCGATGTCAGCTATAGCGCCGCCAAGGACCATGTGCACCGGGTCATCGAGACCATAGCACCGGTCGACAGCCAGGAACGGTTCGAAGGTCTGGGGGTCCAGGTCATTCGTGACTGGGGCAAGTTCGTGTCGGCCAGCGAGATCGAAGCGGGCGGCAAGCTTATCGAGGCACGTCGCTTTGTCATCGCTACGGGGTCCCGGCCTTTCGTTCCTCCGGTGCCGGGGCTGGACGAAGTGCCCTATGAGACCAATGAGACCATCTTTGATCTGCGCGATGCGCCCGAGCATCTGCTGATCATTGGCGGTGGCCCCATTGGGATCGAAATGGCCCAGGCACATATCCGGCTTGGATCGAAGGTCACCGTGATCGAGGGCGCCAAGGCGCTTGGCCGCGACGACCCAGAAGCGGCCGCGGTTGTGCTGGACGCCCTGCGCGCAGAAGGTGTGGTCTTCGAAGAGGACGCGCTGGCCGACACGGTCACCCGGTCGGGATCCACCATCTCCGTACATACAAAAGACGGAAGAGAGTTTTCCGGAAGCCATATCCTGGTGGCTGTCGGACGGTCGGTCAACGTCGAAAAACTGAACCTCGATGCCGCCGGCGTCGACTGGGACCGCCGGGGTGTCAAGGTGGGCGCGGATTTGAAATCGGCGTCGAACCGAAGGGTCTATGCCATCGGGGATGCGGCGGGCGGCGCGCAGTTTACCCATGTGGCGGGCTATCATGCGGGCGTTATCATCCGGTCGATGTTGTTCGCGCTTCCATCGAAAGCACGCACCGATCACATCCCCCATGTGACCTACGCGGAACCAGAGTTGGCCCAGGTTGGCCTGACCGAGGCCGAGGCCCGAAAAAAGCATGGCCCCGCGCTGACCGTGGCCCGGTTTGCCTATGACGAAAACGACCGCGCGATTGCCGAAGGCAAGACCGGCGGCTTTGCCAAGGTCATGGTGGTGGGTGGGCGCCCTGTTGGCGCAACGATCGTCGGCGCCCAGGCGGGCGAGCTGATCGGCATCTGGGCGCTTGCGCTATCGAACAAGCTTAAAATGAGCCAGATTGCCGGGATGGTCGCCCCGTACCCCACTTTGACCGAGGTTTCCAAACGCGTGGCGGGCGCCTATTTTGGGCCTAAGTTGTTCGACAACCCAAGGGTCAAACAGGTGGTCGGCTTGGTGCAGAGATATCTACCATAACGCGGTGTGCCCGCGGAGGAATGCAGGGTGAATTCGCTTTCAGGGCGATTTTTGTTTCTGACGACCGTGTTCGTTATGCTGGCGGAAGTCATGATCTTCGTGCCGTCGGTCGCCCGTTTCCGAATGGATTATCTGGATGTGCGGCTTGAACGGGCCCAGCTCGCGTCGCTGGCCCTTTTGGGCAACGAAATGCTCGATCCACTTCTTGAGCGGGAGCTTCTGGAGAACGCAGGCGTCTACAATGTCGTTTTGTTGCGAGATTCGATGCGTCAACTGGTTCTGTCGTCGGATGTTCCGGCGCCGATCTCGGCCACCTACGACATGCGCGATGCCAATGCGCTGCTGCTGATCCGCGATGCATTTGCGTGCCTTTTCGGTCTGGAAGGCCAAGTCATCCGCGTCATTGGCCAGCCCGTGCGAGAAGGCGGGCTGTTGATTGAAGTGACGATGGAAAGCGGTCCGTTGCGGGCGGCCATGCTCGACTATGGCCTGAACATCCTGATCCTGTCGCTCGTGATTTCAGTCATAACCGCTTCCCTTTTGTTCCTGGCTGTGCGGCGGATCATCGTGATGCCGATCAAGCATGTCGTGGGTGCCATGCACAGCTATGCCGAACACCCCGAGGACGCGCGCAACATCATAGATCCCACATCGGATGTCCGTGAATTGCGTGAGGCCGAGGAATCGCTTCAGTCGCTGCAAAATCAGCTTACCGGTGCCCTGCGCCAGAAGGAGCGGCTGGCACAGGTGGGCAGCGCGGTCGCCAAGATCAGCCATGATCTGCGCAACATCCTGACCACGGCCCAGCTTTTTGCCGACCGCGTCGAGGCCAGCACCGATCCGGGGGTTCAGCGCGTGGTGCCGAAACTTCTGAACTCTATGTCACGTGCCGTTGCGCTCTGCGAAAGCACGCTGGCCTTCGGCAAAGCAGAGGATCCGCCGCCAAGCCTCGCCTGGATTGACCTGACGCGGGTCGTCGACGACGTCTTCGAATCCGAGCGCATCGCGGCCGAGGGCGCGGGCATCGCATTTGAACTGGCCGTGCCGCCGGGCTTCGAGCTGCGCGCCGATGCCGAACAGCTGTACCGCGTGCTGACCAATCTTGTGCGAAACGGCCGGCAGGCCATTGCCGCCACCGGACGGCCGGGCGGGATCACCGTACGTGCCGACGACGGCGAGGAAGCCTGGTCAATCGTGATCACCGACACTGGCCCGGGATTGCCAAAGAAAGCCCAGCAGCATCTGTTCCAACCGTTTCAGGGCGGCACGCGCAAGGGTGGCACGGGACTGGGCCTGGCGATTTCCCAGGACCTGGTGCGTGGCCACGGCGGCACCCTGGATCTCGTCCGTAGCGACGACAGCGGCACGGAGTTCGTCATCGTGCTGCCCAAGGGCACACTCGCGGTGACCGACAGCGCAGCGTGACGCCCGAATTTTGCCGCGGTTCCGCTCGAAAAAATCCCAAGTTGCCCACTAATTTCTAGAACGGCAACAATTGGGGTTCGTGATGGGCCGTGTCTTTCCGATGGTTTTGCTGGCGGTCCTGCTGACCGGCTACGGCGGTGGGGTCTACTTTGTCGCCTCGTCCGATGGCTTCAAGGACACTGTTGCCGAAGCCTATGAGATGGCGTCGGAAAACCCCGAAATGTTTCTTCCGGACATCGATCCCGAGGACTTCGAACGCGCAGACGATCCCTTTTTTCGCCCCGACAATCGCGGTGCGGCCAATGCCGAACAGGTCGACCGGGGCCCCCGGGATTTTTCACCTCGCGGCAGCGGATCGAGTGGGCCGAAGCGGGTAATCATTCGCAGTAACTGAACGCCAACGGCCAGTGGCCAGGCGGCCAACAATTGCCTTGCAAAGCCCTTCCCCGGCCAGTATGTCAACCGCTCACGCGCTGGTAGCTCAGCTGGATAGAGTACTTGACTACGAATCAAGGGGTCGGGGGTTCGAATCCTCCCCAGCGCGCCATTTGAACTTCTGTGAAGCGACACATAGTTTTTCCTCTTGCGCCAAAGTCTTTCCTATTTGGACGCTCTCCACTTCGGATCCATAGTCCCGCTTTTTTCGTTTGATCCCGTTTCCCAATCGGAGAATTGGGGGCGATTTGAAGGTCAAACGGCGTAGCCGCCTGCTCCTGCAAATCTGCCACGTGACGAACGCGGAGGGGGGGCGAGGCAGGACAAATCGAGAAGGTTGGTGCGGCCCGCAGGCGAAGCCGAGGACACGGTCTTGTCTATTCGTCTTGTCCGAGGGGGGAGGCTGCGCCTCCACCCTAACGGCGAAGTAATTTTGGCTTGTCCAATTCCCCTGAGCCTGCTGCATGCTCTTCAAATCGGCTTAACAGAATTTGCCGGGAGGGCGGGAAGCGGACTTTAGCTGCGCTTGCGAAGAGCTTATTTTGGTGGTCATGGAACCGGACATTCGACTCCTTCCGTGTCCGAAACTTGCCACGGTAAAATAGTTCGTCCGGCCAACATGCAGACTTGAGTGAGGGTGCCGTCGAATGCCTCACTTTGCGAGTTCAAGGGAAATCAATATCGAACAGTTTCTCACCTGGTTGCAGCAAGCCTTCAACAATCGTGAAACTGCCATCGGCCTGTGGATCATCCTTGGCCCCTTGTTTTGTTTATCCAGGGCAGACCTGCGAAGCAGTGTCTGGAACCTTGCCAGTGCACTGATTGCGCCAAAGCTACTATTGTTCTTCGGCATAGTTGCCATCAACGTGGTCGCTCTGTGCTGGCTGCTGGTAGAAATTGGATTGTGGTCGATGTCCCAGATGCCACCCACTATTCTGTGGTTTGTGATGGGCGGCTGCGTTTTTGCCAGTCGAGCATTTCAATCTAAGGAAGATGACCAGTATTTCCGCAAGCTGTTTCGCGGCAGCTTGAGGTTCGGCGGCATCTTTGAGTTTATCGTGGTTGCCTACACTTTCAGCCTCGTAACCGAGTTAGTCTTGGTCCCTATCCTCTTCTTCTTGGGGGCCTCTCTGGCATTTGCAGAAACTAAACCAGAGTATGCGAAGGCAAAGGTCCTGCTAGAGTTCTTTTTGGCTACCTTTGCCATTGTGTTGGTCTGGAATTCTCTATCAACAATTTGGTCACAGCCAGATCAGTTCTTCACAACAGAAATGGGGCGCAACTTCGTTCTGCCGATCCTACTGACAGTCGGAAGCATTCCAGTTTTCTACCTGCTGTTTTGCTATTCGCACATTGAACAAGCCCGTATCCAGATTGATCAAAAGACCTTTCAGTCTGACGATCTGAAAGGGTATGCACGTAAACGCTTCTTTCTAATTTTCCCGTTGTGGCCCTGGCTTCTACGGCGGGCAACACGCCAATTCCACACGCTCCCCGCTCGAACCAATGCTGATGTGGACCAGATCATCACCGACATACTCAACTACGATCGGGACGAAGAAGCTCCGCCAATCGTGGACTCGACAGAGGGCTGGAGCCCTTTTGCAGCCAGAGATTTCCTTAGAGAGGAGGGATTGAGGACAAACGATTACCACAAGGTCTACGATGAATACTGGGCCAGTTCAGAATATGTTTCCCTTGATAACCATATCCTTCCGAATAAAGCGGTGTTCTACATTGAAGGGCAAGAAGGCGTCGCTACCACGCTCAAACTGACGGGGAAATTCATGGATGACTTCGACAGCGGGGAAGCAGTCCAGAAGCTCAGGGCCATCGGTGCATTACTTTGCGAAAAAGCTGTTGGGCATGTTGATATCGCAATTGATTCACTCATTCCAAATTCCCAAGCATTTGAAAATGAAATGATCATTAATGGCACGACGATAAGAGCCTGGGGTGAAAGATATCCGAGCAATAAAGGCTTTGAAGTGTTTCTGACCCTTTCTCGATGAGCATCGATTGATGCATGGACTTCGTTTTGCTGCAAATGGCCCTTCCCTGGGCCAAATCTACACGAGGTAGTTAATGAGTAACTTTGACGACATTCCAATCACCCCCCCCGACAAAGATCGATTTGGGTTTGACCCATTCGCTAAGGCCATCAGCGATTGTATTCGTAGTGTCGAGAACCCGCTTGGCAGCGTCGTGGCAGTCTACGGTCCTTGGGGCTCTGGTAAGAGCGGCGTCATCAATTTTGTTCGGCACCATCTTGCGAATGATGCACCCGATCTCGAAGCGATTAACTTTCCGGCGTGGATGTATCGAACCGAAGATGCGTTGGCCGTGGGTTTCTTCAAGGAACTCTACGCTGGGCTTTCGCCAGTCCTTTCGGAGCAGACAAAGGCCGCTGGAGCTCTTCGCAAGTTGGGGGCCAACCTTGCAGGCGCAAGCAGTCTTGCGGGTATGGCTGTAGGCTTGTTTGCAGGATCATTGGGAAAGAAGGCAACGACCGCGACCCTGGACGCACTCGGCGGCTGCATCGAGCAGGGTGAAACTGCAGAGGACCTATAGGCGCTCTTGCGGACGCTCTTCGTGAAGTAGGGAGGAAGTTCCTTGTTATCATTGACGATCTGGACCGTCTTTCACCGGAGGAGGCGCTGGTTATCTTCCGGTTGGTCAAATCTGTAGGACGGCTTCCAAACGTGATGTATCTCTTAGCCTATGATCGAGAGACCACTGAGCAGGCCGTTGCACGTCGGTTTCCGTCTGAAGGCGCACATTACCTTGAGAAGATCATCCAAGCGCGACTCGAGCTTCCTCAACCTGATCAATCACATCCGAACGTTATGATGGATGAGGTGCTGGACGAATTGGCGGCTGATCTACCTGACATTGATCCGGTCGAATTTGGCAATTTGTTTCATTCTATCGTGGTGCCGGAGCTGAAAACGCCTCGGGATGTCTTGCTACTGGCGAACACGCTTTCGATTACAATCACTCCCATCAAGTCGAACTGTCCGTCGTCAGAGTTTTTGGAACCAATGGCGGCCTAAGCTAAGAGGGAGTTTGGCTCATCTAATTGGTTTGGTTATGCGGCGCAATTGCGGTGATGCAAGCGTCGCACTTCGAGTGTCTTTTATTTGATCCTTTCGCGTTGTTTGAGAATAGCTTTGGCGCGGCCGAAGTAGACGTCAGCAGGTGTGATGTTGTTGAGGCTCTCATGGTAGCGCTGATGGTTATAGTGATCGACGAAGGCCGTGATCTGGGCTTTGAGATCGCTCGGCAGGAAGTAGTTTTCTAGCAGGGTGCGGTTCTTGAGGGTCTGATGCCAGCGTTCCGCTGCCCAGCAGGGCACTGCAAAGCAATGTCCCGAGAGGGATCTTGCCCTGGGTTTGCGGATGATACGGCGCGCCGCGGGAGTGCTTCATGCCTTTGTCCTGAAGCCATTCGGCTAGATCACCGGAGATGTAACTTGACCCATTGTCGCTCAGCAGGCGGGGCTTGTGAACGACATGGACCTGATCACAATCTGGTCCCTGCAACGCCAAGTCCAGTGTGTCCGTCACATCCTCGGCCCGCATATTGGTGCAGAGCTTCCAGGAGATGATGTAGCGGCTGTAATCGTCGAGAACTGTGCTGAGATAAGCCGATCACCTTGAGATAGGTGAAGTCGGTCTGCCACAGCGGGTTGATTGCCGTTGTCTTGTGCTGGAACTCTTCTGCCGCTTTCAGAACGATGAAGGCTGGGCTGGTGATTAGATCATGCGCTTTGAGCGTACGATACACTGTGGATTCCGACACAAAATAGCGTTCCTGATCTGTGAACGTCACCGCCAACTCGCGTGGTGACAGCTCCGTTTCCTGCAGTGCGAGGTCGACAATCTTGCGCTTCACTTCGACGGGAACGCGGTTCCAAACGTGATTAGGCTTGGGAGATCGATCCTGCAAACCAGCCTCACCACGCTGCAGATACCGATCGTACCAGCGGTAGAATGTGGTACGGGGAATGCCTAGCTTGGCCAGTGTCCGACGCGCTGACAGATGGCTTTCCTCGACCAGGCGAATGATCTCCAACTTCTCTGATGCGGCATACCTCATTCGTTGTCGTCCCCACCCCCGAGCATGCTTGTTTTGAGCAACCGCAGTTCCAGCGTCTGTTCAGCAACCACCTCTTTGAGGTCTTTTGCGTCACGGCGCAGCTCCTTGACCTCATCACTGTTTGCGGCCCGCGCTGTGTCCCCGGCCTCCATGAAGTCTTTCGACCACTTACAATAAAGCCCCTGCGAGATGCTCTCGCGACGGCACAGTTCAGCGATACTGTCTTCGCCACGCAAGCCATCCAGCACGATCCGGATCTTCTCCTCGCTAGAATACTGCTTGCGTGTGGCACGCTTGATGTCTTTGATGATCTTCTCGCCTCGGCTCTTCGTTGTCCTTCTCATCGTCCACTCCTTGGTGGCTACGATGAGCAACAAACCCTCCATTAGAAAATGCCCCTAATTGGCTCCGTAAGCGCTGAAGTCAGACACTTTTGTTGAACATAATTTTGAGAAAAGAATTTTTGATCTAAATTTTGCGTCTTATGTATCGTTGTCGTTTTTCGGTAAAACACTTGATCTTTTGGTAAAAGATAATTGTTTACATAAATCTATGGTGCGATAAGTGATAAGTAATATTTTCCCGAATAGTAGAATTATACGCGCCACTAATGAGTTAGCACAAATTAGCTCATAATCTACTTAATAATGTAGATCCTATTCTTCCATTTCAGATATATTAATTATCTGGAATTAAATCATAGAAAATGCTAAGAGTTAAAGAATTTAAGAAAAAGAAACTGGATCTACTTGTACTGAAACGACAGCCACCGTCTTGCACTGTTCCAGATATGTAAGCCCCGCGGACTTAAATCGCGATCAATACGACGTAATCACAGATTTTCGCGATAAAGAGGACAAATCAATGTCCTCAGCTGCGTGGCACTCCCGATCAGAAGTCAGCGTGGCTTGTATCCACGCGCAAGATCCCTGCGAGGAATCCGGACAAATATTGCGAACCAGTATGGTCAAACCAAGCTCTGTCTTTTGAGCCACACAGGTTCCATCGGGCAGCCGGGCAATTACTTCAATGCCGTCGGATGACATTGCGTTACAAAGATCAGGCTCCGCGGCACTGTCGGTGGAGACAAAGCAGTTCCAGCTGCCTTCATATATGTGATAATTCGCTGCAAAGCCTTCGCGGGTAAAATAGCCGTATGTGTCATTGTGCCAATCGGCTGTGAAACCGTACGTTTCAAAACTCTCCCTTAATCCCGCAGCAGATTTCCTTCCAGAAGCACAGGTCGCACTAAAAATCGTGGCAATAGCGGACGGTCCTGCAGATATGTAGGTGCTTTTATCTTGCGCATTTGCGACGAGAGGACCTGTCGTTCCGATTGACAGCGAGAGAAAGACTGTCCTGAAAGCGGTTCGCCCGATCATGGATCCGGTCTCCTTTGTGCTAACGCTGCAGCGGCGTTGAACCCTGGCGGGGCGTCGGCTTCAACCGATTTCGTAAGCGAAAACGCCAACGATCTCGCCGGTGAATTATGAAGGTCTTAGCGCGAAAAGCAAACTTGCATTCGAATGTCATGGTAGACAGCGGGCTGTGAAAAATGCGTGCCGCTAGCTGGTGATCTGTCTTGGTGATTAGTGGTCGGAGCTTAACCAGGCGTCGCAGATGAGGCAGTGGCGCGCTGCAGACCATTGCGCGTTGCCCAACCGGTTCTTATGGTCGCCGATCTATCAAACGTGGTCTGATGCCGTTTTGCCTCGGAGATTTAGCCGCATGCACCATCATCGCTTGCAGATTGTAGATGCCCCAACCCCGCTTAAGATCGCACGCCGGCTTTCGGAAGAATGGGGTGTGGAGCTTTACATAAAGCGTGATGACCTAGCTGGTCCAACACTGGGGGGCAATAAGTCCAGGCAGCTCGAGTACTACTTTGGAGATGCGCAAGACAAAGGCGCCGATACGATCCTGATCACTGGCGCAGTTCAATCAAACTTTGCCCGTCTCGCAGTATCGGTCGCCAACAACAATGGCATGCGCGCTGTCGTGCAACTCGAAGATCGCGTTCCCGGAAAATCTGCAAGCTACCGAAAAACGGGCAACGTCCTTCTGTCGAGACTGATGAACGCCGAGATTATGATGTACCCTGAGGGCGAAGACGAAAAGGGCGCAGATGAGGCCCTGCAAATCAAAGCCGATGAACTCTCAGCGGCAGGTCGCCAACCCTACATCATTCATCTGTCCGAAGGTCATCCCCCTCTGGGAGCGCTCGGATACGTGGATGCAGCGACAGAGATACTGTCTCAGCGGTCGGATTTCGACGTTTTCGTCGTGGCATCCGGAAGCGGCTCGACCCATGCGGGCTTGTTGGCGGGATTGCGCGGGGCAGGGTCAAAGGCAAAAGTCTTTGGATGTTGTGTGCGCCGCGATGCTGGGGCGCAAGCAGCCCGTATCAATCGCGTGCTCAGGCGATTGGAGGACCTATTTCCCAGTGCAAAACAAGTGACCTTGAACGATGTCATTACTTGGGATGGCGCGTTCAGACCTGGATATGGGCAGGTCGGAAAGGCTGCCTTAGATGCGATGAGGCTTGCGGCAAGAACCGAAGGGCTCATCCTGGATCCGGTCTATACTGCCAAGAGTTTCGCAGCCATCCCCGCGCTCATCGCGTCTGGACACATCGCTAAGGGAAGCAGGGTTTGCTTTGTTCACACGGGAGGTTTGGCAGCAATATTCGCCTATGAAGCTTCACTTTTCTCCTCCGCATGAACTTGCCAAGCCGGATTGGCGCCGATCTCATCCAGAAGACCAAAGACTTCTATCGACCAGGCCTCGCGCGCCTGTTCCGCGATCACCGAGGTCGGGCGATGCCGCGGTGCAAGAACAGCGTATCGATACCGAATTGGAGCGTGGAAGGGCAGAACATTGACCGTTTCACGAACATCGCCCATCTCGTTCAGGTGAACGGCCGTTAGCGGATCGAGGACTGCGCAGCATTGCCCCGACGCGACGAACTGCAGGATTGGCAGAAAGGTCTGACTTTCTACGCGTAGGTTGAATAGGAGGTCCGCCTGATCGAATGCATCTTTGATCGCCCTCGTGTGGAAGTGATTGGACTGAAGCGAGCCCATCTGTAGATTGTTTAGTTGGCTCAGTGCGACGGAGGTTTCGGCAGCAAGCGAGTGATCTGAAGGGACTGCCAAGAAACAATCACCTTCGAGCACGTCCATTCGCACAAGGCCTTCGGAACCGACGTTTTCCGGAAGATCGGCAAACCCAAAGTCGATGCTTTGAGCGCGGGCCAGCTCGGAAATCTGCGTCGAACTTCTGGCAAGCATCGATACTCTAATATCACTGCGGTCACCAACATGCTTCGCAATGAACCGCGGGAAGAGCATCGAAACCGGGCCCGGCATGGCGGCGACATTTAGCTGACCTGATTGGCCTGCCCCCATCTCTTGCATGGTGCGGCGGGCCTGAGACAATTGTTCGAGAATGCCCTTGGCCTCGGTAACGAGGTACATGGCTTCGGGAACGGGTACGAGCTTGCGGCCGCGTCGCTCAAAGAGCTTCATGCCCAATTGATCCTCCAGCGATTTGATCGACGCGCTGACGGCCGGTTGTGTCCTTCCGAGCCTTTCTGCCGCATCTGACAGCGAAGGGGAGGTCATGACCGCATGGAAAGTTGTGAGCTGGGACAGGTTCATTGGTTTGATATAAATAAAATCTATGGATTTCAAAAGTTTTCAAATTTGTACTTATATATCTGTGCATTATGGTTGTGAACATGACTCATCCTGAAGAAGTCTGCTCATAGGGAGAAAACGATGAAGCACATGACTAAACTTCTTGGTCTCGCGACCGCGGCTGCCCTCGCAGCTGGAACAGCTGCAGCACAGGACCCGACATTTTTTCGGATCGGGACGGGAAGTGCCGGGGGAACGTATTTCCCAATTGGCGGCACCATCGCCAACGGGATTTCTTCGCCTCCCGGCTCACGTCCTTGCGACGAAGGCGGACAGTGCGGTGTCCCCGGTCTGATCGCAATCGCTCAGTCCACCACGGCCTCGGTCTTCAACAACACCGCCGTTCAAAACGGTGAACTCGAAGCTGGCATGGCGGCTGCTGACGTGACCCGGTCGATGTTTCTCGGCGAGGGCAAGTTCGACGGCAAGCCCCACGAAAAGCTGCGGATCGTCGCCAACCTCTATCCGGAAGACCTTCACCTGGTCCTGCCGGAAGGTCAAAGCATCGACTCACTTTCAGATCTCGAGGGTAAGCGCGTCGGTATCGCTCAGGCGGGTTCAGGCACTCAGGTGGCTGTGGAAATGATGCTCGCCGAATGGGGACTGACCCGCGACAATTATAACGAAGCGGAGTTGAATAATTCGCAATCGGCCGAACGCCTCGCTGACGGACAGCTTGACGCATATTTCTATGCAGCTGGTTGGCCGGTCTCCGCGATGGTTCAGCTTTCGACAACCAAAGGCATGGAGCTGCACAGCTTCAGCGACGACGATCTCGCGAAAATCAACGAAGTCATCCCAGCCTATATTCCGTCGATGATCCCCGGCGGTATCTATGAAGGCGTTGACTACGATGTGAAGACACCAGCTGTGTCCGCTCTTCTGATCGTTTCCTCCGACCTTTCGGAAGAACTTGTCTACGGCATCACCGCGGCAATCTGGAACGACAACACCCGTAAGCTGCTCGATAACGGGCATGCAAAGGGCAAACAGATCACGCCAGACACGGCGCTTGATGGCATCTCTGCTTTGGGAGTGCCGCTGCACCCTGGGGCGGAGAAGTTCTACAGAGAAGCTGGGCTTCTGCAATAACCACTTCCTGACCTGACGGGCGGCTTTGGTCGCCCGTCTCTTTTCAAGAACAACGCAAAACGACCTTAGGGGGGCGCTATGAGTGATCCACGATCAGAAGAAGTGCGTGAACTCTCCGAAGAGGAGTTGGCCGCGATTGAAGAGAAATTCGACGAAGGGGCCGCCACTCGCTCAGTTGCACCCGCCTTCGGCAAGTTTCTCCGCTACATCGCGCTGGCCTTTGCGACCTACCACTATCTGACAGCTGGATTTGGCCTGCCCACAGACTACTGGCACATGGGCATCCATCTCTCAGGCCTCTTCATTTTGGTCTACTCGCTCTATCCGCTGGTAAAGACGGAAACTTCTTTCGACCTGAACACTGGTGCCCTGAGGCTCGGTGGCGTCCCTTATCTCGACATAGGCCTTATGGTGCTTGGCGTTGCTTCCGCATTGTATCTCGGCTTTGCATGGCGCGGCATTCCCTTTCTTGGCGTTGAGGAGATGACATTCCGAATGGGCAACCCGAACGGTTGGGACATGCTCTTCGGGGTCATCATGATTGCTCTGGTCCTCGACATCGCGCGACGGACCCTGGGATGGATACTGCCGCTCATCATCTGCATCTTCATGTCTTATGCCCTCTTCGGGCAGTATTACCCGGGCATTCTTAAGCATCCCGGCGTCACGTTTAATACGTTCGTTTCGTCCATGTACTTCCCTCAGGAAGGCATTTTCGGCGTGACGCTTTGGGTCGTATCGACCATTGTTTTCCACTTTGTTTTATTTGGAGTCATCGCGCAGCGCACCGGACTTGGGCAGCTCTTCATCGATAACGCCACCATCCTTGCAGGCCGCTATACCGGCGGCCCCGCGAAAGTCTCGGTCGTGTCTTCGGCCTTCTTCGGAACCATCTCTGGCTCCTCCGTCGCCAACACAGTCTCGACCGGTGCCCTGACAATCCCGAACATGAAACGTCTTGGCTACCCAGGCCACTTTGCCGGAGGCGTGGAAGCTGCGGCTTCAGCTGGTGGCCAGATCACGCCACCCATCATGGGGGCCGCGGCCTTCATAATGGCCGAGTTTCTGGAAGTTCCCTACACCACAATCGTGATTGCGGCGATCTTCCCAGCGCTGCTGCACTATGTGGGTGTCTTTGCGGTTGTCCATCTCATGGCCCGTCGACTTGGCCTGAAAGGCCTGAGCAAAGAGGCGCTTCCGCAGCTTCACGCGGTTTGGAGTGACGGTTGGGCAAATATCATTCCTCTTGTTGGTCTGTTGACGGTCCTCTTCTCTGGCTACACGCCATTCATGTCGGCATTCTGCGGCATCTCATTGTCGATTGTGGCCGGGATGAGCCGTTTGAAAAGCCCGGTTTCGCTGGTCTATCCTGCGGCGTTCATTGCTTTCGTCCTATGGAAATTATCAGATGGCGCCTTTGACCTGACAATGTCGGCGATCCTGATCTTTGGTGCAGTGATTGCCACCCTGAACCCCCAGCAGCGCACGACCATTCCTGAAATGGCAGACACGTTCGAGACCGGCGTCAAATACGCTCTCGCGGTTGGCGCTGCTGCAGCGGCGGTGGGCATCGTCATCGGTGTGATAAACACCACCGGTGTAGGCTTCCGGATCGGCTTCATGGTAACCCAGGCTGCCCAGAACCTCGGCTCTGACCTCATCTGGCTGTTCCAATGGGGCGCTTACGAGCTCTTCACGGTCGAGGACCTAACGCTCTTCATCAGCCTCGTCTTTATAGCCCTGGCCTGCATTCTCATGGGGGCGGGCGTGCCGACAACGGCGCTTTACATCATGCTTGTCTCAGTGGCCCAACCGGCCCTTGCACAGCTTGGCATTCCACCGATTGCGAGCCATATGTTCGTGCTCTACTACGGGGTCGTCGCCGAGATCACACCGCCCGTCTGTACGTCGGCTTATGCGGCGGCGGCGATTGCCAACTCTAATCCGTTCCGGACCGGCATATCTGCGTTCACGCTCGGGCTTGGTAAAGTCATCGCACCGATGGCATTTGTATACGCGCCGGTTCTGCTCTTCGTCTCATCGACAGGCTTTGATCTACTTGAGTTCTCCTACACCGCAGCAAGCTGTATCGCGGGTGTCATCGCGCTCTCGGCCGCTGTTGTCGGATACTGGCTCGCCCCGATGGGCGCCATCTACCGGGTGCTCATGGCCTTGGCAGGTCTTATCTTCATCGCGCCGTCTCCGTCGGCTGACCTCGTCGCGCTCATCATCGCGGCACCAGCTATCATCAGCCAGGTCATAGCGCGCCGGACTGTTAATGTCCCTGCCTGACGAGGACGGCCGTGTCACAATCCTTGGCGCGGGCATCGTTGGCATATGCACGGCCTTGTCTCTCGTGGAGCGCGGCGTACCGGTAACGATCGTTGACCGAGGCGACCCGGGCCAGGAAACGTCGATGGGCAATGCCGGGATCGTGTCTCCGTGGTCAGTGGTACCACAATCCCTGCCCGGGACCTGGAAGAGTATTCCGAAACTCCTCCTCGGCCATGGTCGGCCCCTGAGCATTCGCGTGAGCTCACTCGCCGAAATGATCCCATGGGGCACCAGCTTCTTGCGTCAGGGCACGGAAGCCAAGGTCAGAAAGACTTCCAAGGCCATGTCGCTTCTCTGCGGCCCTTCAATTGAGCTCTACGAGAAACACCTGCTCTGCACTGGTACGGAAAACCTCATTTCAGAGAGCATCTACGTGCATGCTTTTCGAGACGGCAGCCGCGCGAATATGCAAAGCTTGGAGTACCGTATCCGCCAAGAGCGCGGCGCTGAAATTGAACTCGTTGGCGCCGACAATCTCGCGCAATTGGAACCGGCGCTGAGCCCAGCTTTCAAAGCCGCAATCCTCATCAAAGGTCAAGCGCGAGTTCGATCACCAGGGCGGCTTGGAGCGGTACTTGCCGAAAAGGCCAGGGCACTAGGTGCGGTCTTTGTAAAGGACGAAGTGCGGGAGGTCGTGCAAAGCAGCGCGGGATGGACTGTGCGCTGCGCCAGCCAGGACCTGATAGCCAAACGCGTGGTGATGTCGATGGGCGCTTGGAGCCCGGCTCTCCTTAAATCTCTTCGTCTGAGACTGCCTTTGATGGCAGAGCGCGGATACCATGTCGAATTCAATGATCCTGGCTGCGAGGTGAAAAATTCGGTCATGGATGTCGACACAAAGGTCGTCGCAAGCAGCATGGAAGGCGGCTTGCGTGTCGCTGGACAGGCCGAGTTTGCCCCGGTCGATGCACCGCCCGACCGAAAGCGAAAAGCGCAGCTCATGGACATAGCGAAATCGGCGTTCAAAGCACTAAACACAGAACAAACACGATTCTGGATGGGTCGTCGGCCTTCGTTCCCCGATAGCTTGCCAATGCTGGGTAAATTGGCCGAACATGAAGGTATGTATTTCAATTTTGGGCATTCTCACTACGGGCTGATGATGGCTCCCAAATCTGGTGAGTTACTAGCGCAGCTGCTGAGCGGCGAGAGCCCAAATCAATCCTTAGAGGCGTTCTCTCCGCATCGGTTTTCCCGTTGAGTTCAACGATGAATCGGATTTTCACGGGATGGCCAGTGGCTGCTTGATACTCTTAAAGACGCAAAAAAGTACTTTAAAATGATTTCGCTGTAGCGGTACCAGACCAGAGCCTAAGACCGCTCTTAGCCTTTGTGGTCAGGGCCTGTCGGCCGTTGATATCGATGATCCCAACTCCGGCTTCGAAGGCTTATCTTCGCTCCGCATTGAGTTAGAAGCATTGGAAAACTGCAAGCTTGGAGGCAGGTGCCCCTCAATTCATGGCAACTCACTTACCGCGCCGCGATATCGTCGCTTCAACCTGACCCCGACATTCATGCGCAATGCAACTTTGCTAGAATTGGGCTCGGAGCGGTTAGCCGGTTCAGAGGAGAGTGCGAAAGGCGGTGGCGACGGTGGTACACCAGACATGTGGGTCAGCTGCTGTGATCAGCTCCACTTGAGTGATCCGATTTGATTGTCAGTGCATGACTGGCCTCTGGTCCAACCGGAAGGTGGTTTCAGGGGCCGGTGGACGACAGCCCAGGGCGCGGCGTGGGTTTCCTGTTTGCCGACTGGCCGTTCCACCCGTGCGGCGTGTCGAGCGTAACGGGTTGATAACAGATGAAACTGAGCCATTGCAGGCTCTTATTGACTGAACTTAAGAGCGTTGGGCTGGCCAAGTCGCAGTTAGAAGTCCGAACGGTTTTCAGCCGCTTTGCTGGTGCCGCCGAAGCGTTTCGCACCAAACCGGCCTTGAAGAATCTCTTCACCCGGATTACTCCGCACTCAGGTCAGACACCCCGCGTGCCGCCAGGTAGCTCGCAGATACTATCAGCGCAGGGGTAGCTATGACTCGCATTCTAAACCGTACGCCAAGCGGTGTTCTTGTTGGCGATTTCGACCGGGACCAGCTTCTTTTTATTCAGGATTTGAACGGGGATGGCGATGCCCGCGACCCCGGTGAAACTTCGGTTTTCTTCGATGAGACGAACCTGTCCGGGTTCCCGTCCCCGACCGGCAGCGTATTCAACGTTTTCCAGGGATCTGACCTTGCCGCCTATGTCGGTGACGGTGGGTCGGACACGGTCTGGCGGCTTGTCGACGGCAATGGGGATGGCGACGCGCTAGATGCGGGCGAAGCGACGGCCTGGTTCACGTCAGCCAATGCCAGTGGCCTTACGCTGCCGACGCCAAACGGTATCGCGGAAGGGCCGGACGGAGCCATCTACATCGTCAATGCCGGTACCGGATCACAACCCACCGATGCGGTCTACCGGACGATTGATCTGAACGGCGATGGTGATGCAGACGATGCGGGCGAATCCTCGATCTGGATCGACCTGCAGACCCTGATCCCTTCGTCATCGGCCTTCGACATAAGCTTTGTCGGCGATGTGGCCTTTGTGAACGACACTGCCGGTGGCAGTCCGAATGTCATCTGGCGGCTTGAAGACGTAAACGGCGACGGGTCAATCTCGATTGATGAGGCCAGCCGGTTCGTCGATGAGAACATGAGCTTCGGGGCGCCTGTCGACTTTGCCAACGCACCAGGACCGGATGGGTCACTGTACACGCTTAGTCTGTTTCCACCGGATTCGGGCCCGGCCGCGCTTTACCGGCTGAGCGACCTCAACGGGTCGGGGCAGATAGATGAGGCCGCCGAGGCGGAAGAAGTCTGGAATTCCGACGCCCTGCCCGAGGGCTTTGATTTCTCGATCGGTTTTTCGGTGGCGACGGATGAAGACGGAAGGGTGGTTCTGACCGCCAACAGTTTCGCTTCGACCAATGATGTGGTGAAACTGGAAGATCTGAACGGCGATGGAGATTTTCTGGACGCGGGCGAGACGGTCATTTTCGGGCAAGAGGCCGAAGGCTCGATCGGACGGGGCAGGTCACTGGCCTTCTACGATGGCGCACCGCAACCGGTGCCCAGCCTGATCGGAACGGGCAATCAGTTTTCGCTGTTCTATGACGAGGCGTCCCAGACGCTTTACTCAACCGGAGCAAACTTCTTTGGACAGCTGGGTCTTGGCGCCCAGGGCTTCAATATTCAGGCACCGCAGGTGGTTGATCTACCCGAAGGCGAGACGATCGTCTCTCTTTCAGCGGGACAGATCCACTCCACCCTTCTGACCGAAGGCGGCGATGTCTATTCCTGGGGGTTCAACAACAACGGATCGTTGGGGCTTGGGGATGAAGAGATCCGTACGGTGCCCACCAAGATCGAGGCGCTGGATGATGAGACTATCGTTCTGGTCGAAAACGGCAACGGCGTGTCCTATGCCGTCACGGACACCGGCCAGCTTTACGCCTGGGGGTTCAACACCAACGGCCAGTTGGGTCTT
Source organism: Pseudomonadota bacterium (assembly GCA_039026235.1). Lineage (GTDB taxonomy): Bacteria > Pseudomonadota > Alphaproteobacteria > Rhodobacterales > Rhodobacteraceae > JBCCMQ01. Next base: position 30,061 of record JBCCMQ010000019.1, on the reverse strand, counting down.
GGCGACCAGGATGAGCGGTTGGTGCCCACCCTGGTCGACGCACTGTCGGACGAGGTGGTCGTCGGCCTATCCAGCGGCACCTCCTTCACCCTAGTTCTCACGGCGGATGGGCAGGTCTACGGCTTTGGCCGCAACAGCGATGGCCAGCTTGGTTCGCCGGACGGGTTGGATGAGGACGGAAGCCCCATCACACGCGTTCTGAGCCCGGTCCTGACGGCGGGTCTGCCCAGTGACATCGTAGCGATAACGGCCGACACCAATACGGCCTATGCCGTCACGTCAGACGGCCGGGTATTTGGTTGGGGAGAGTCGCGCTTTGGGCAGCTTCTGCAAGGCGCCGATCAGGGCGACGGTACGTTCCTGCCCGATACATCGGATGTGCTGGAACCGATAGAGCTGACCGCCCTGCCGCCCGGCGTCATCGATGTCAAAGGCGGCGCGCGGTGGGGCGCCGCGCTGACCGATACCGGTGACGTCTGGCTTTGGGGCCCGAACGACGAAGGCCCAACCGGTGGGTTGGACGGCGACCCCGCGGCCGAAAGCGATGCCAGCTTTTTCCCGACCAAGATCACCGAACTGGACGATGTGAATATCGTCGAGATCCAGTCGGGGCCCAACGCGGTACTGGCAAGGTCTGACGATGGACGCATCTTCACCTGGGGTATCAACGGCGACGGACGGCTTGGGCTGAACACCGATGGTGAAACGGTCTACTTCCCGGTTGAGATCGATTTGGCGGCGGATGCAGAGCCCTACCTTCTGTCAGCCAGTCCCAGCGACAACGGGCGCGACGTTGAGACCGATGCGCTGCTTACGCTTCAGTTCACCGAACCTGTCGATCCGGGGTCTGGGTTCATCCGCTTGGTGGACCGCGATACGGGTCGGGTCACCGAGATCAACGTCAAAGACAAGCGCCTTGTCGACGTGGATGGCGATACCGTGACCGTAACCCCGCCCGAGGTCTTTTCAGCCGATACACGTTACGCGGTTGAAATCGACGACGGTGCTTTTGTCGATAGCGAGGGCCAAGCATATCCCGGGATCAGTGAAGGCGACACGTCGACCTTCAATTTCACCGTGGCCGACGTGCCAGCTGCGTCACCGGACGACCTGATCGGAACCTTTCGCAAGGATGTACTGCGCGGGGGCGCGGATGACGACTTTGTCGTTGGTCTGCTGGGCAATGACATCGTGTCCGGTGGTGCCGGCAACGATGTTGTCCTGGGCGGCCTTGGCAAGGACCTGGTTCTGGGCGGCGACGGCAACGACAAGCTGAGGGGTGGCTTCGGCAAGGACATCCTGGACGGGGGTGCCGGCAACGACATGATGGTGGGCGGCTTCGGCCGGGACACTTTTGTCTTCAACGCCGGCAACGACACGATCCGCGACTTTGATCCCGGCTTCAGTTTTTTCTTCTTCAAGAAGAAGGGCGACAAGCTGGACATCGATGTCGACGGGTTCGAGGCGGCCGAAGATGTTCTGGCCGTTGCCGAACAGGTCGGACGCGATGTCGTCTTCACCTTCGACGAGGACACGACCCTGACGCTGGAACACACCCGCCTGTCGCGGCTTGACGACGACGACTTTATTTTCGGCTGAACTAATGCGTGGAAAGACCACGGGCGGAATTTCCGCCCGTGGTCGCCGTGCGACGTGGCCCCATTGTAAGTCGGACGTCCCTTGCAGAGCGTGCCCAGCGCGCGCGGTTACGTGGGCGTCTGGTACCCGGAAAATTCGAAGACCGTTTCTTGCGCATAGGTTTCGCCGGGCCGCAGCGTTATGGACGGGAAATGCGGGTTGTTGGGCGCGTCGGGCCAAAACTGCGCTTCCAGGGCAATTCCCTTCCTGGGCCCGTACGGCACGCCTTCATGGCCGGTAAATGCGCCGGTCGTGACGGTGTCGGACGTGAACAATTGAAGCCCCGGCTCGGTGGTGCTGAGATCCATAGCCAGGCCTGCCGGTCCTTCGAGCTTGGCCACATGGGTCAGCGACCGACGGTCTTCGGAAAGGCAGAAATTCACATCGTAGATATCTTTCCCCGGGTCCGAGATCGTGCGTCCTTCCTTCATGTCAAACCGCGAACCATCCACGTGGTTCAGTTTGCCGGTTGGAATAAAGCTATGGTCCAGTTCGACGACCCGGTCCGCCAGAATGCGCAACCGGTGCCCTTCGATGACCGGGTCCGGACCCAGCCGCCAGTAGCTGTGATTGGCGAGGTTCATCGGGGTGGGCAGGTTGGTTTCGGCGATTAACTGCAGCGATATCGCCGCTGGCGGGGAAACCTGATACCGCGCCGTGATTGTGCGATGGCCGGGAAAACCCCCGTGCCCGTCAGCCAGTTCCACCCGCAACACGCAGTGTGTTTCGCTAAACTCCTCAAGTTCCCAAACGAGGGCGTTTGTCCCGGCATTGCCCCCGTGCAGACAGTTGGCCCCGTCGTTGGCCTCAAGCGGATAGGTTTTGCCGTCAAGATCGAAGCGGGCGTTTGATATGCGGTTGGCGACAGGTCCCACAATACCGCCAAAGTGCTTCATGGGCCCCAGGTAGGGCGCCAGATCCGGAGCGCCGAGCGTCACTGGCCAGTTCACATTGGTCAGGCGCACGTCCTGCAGAATGGCACCGTAGGTCAGGACGGCGACGTCGATGTCGCCCGCCCGCAGCGGAATGCGCTTTACGGCCCGGCCATCGGGAAGAGTTCCAAACACCTCTGCCATCAGAGCTTTTCCCTTAAGACGCCCGCCGCCGGAACCTTGGTTCCGCGCCAGGAAACAGACGCTGCGGAATAGTTGAAGAGATAACGGTGGGTGGCTGACTTTCTCTGGCGCAGAGGCGCGGGTACGGGATCGGGTGTGATACCCGCTAGGGAACAGGCATCCTGCAGGATACGGTCCAGAAGGGTGTCGTCCGGCCATCCGGCAAGATAGGTCACGCCACCGGCCCGGAGCGCGACAGGCTGGCCCGCCTCCGTGGTGAAAGGAACGTCCGCTGTGCCCTCAAGCGTTTCGAACCAGCGTTCGATGCTGCCGCCCGCTGCCACGGGTTCGGATGCGAATGGCGGCAGCGACTCGAGCCGGGCCACGCGCGCGTCAAGCCCCGGAAGATTGGGCGGAAGCGGCACCGGCAGCGACATCTCGGCGGTCCTCGCATTGGTCCGCGGACCCAGCAGCGCCTGCCCTTCGAAGGCGCCGAGGGCACCCAGGAAGTCTTGTCCCATGGTCGCCATGCCCGGCGCGATGACCAACTTACGGCCTGACATCGGGGCATCGCCGGAAACGATATCGACATTGAGACCGAGCCGCCGCAGGCCCCTGTAGAACGAAAAGATCAGCTCGAAATAGTCGAAATCCCGCCCTTGGGGCTGGGTTTCCCAGGCCCATTGCGACGGGTAGTCGAAAACAAGCGCGACATCGGCGGGGCCCGCTGCAGCATCGCTGGCCGCGGCGATTTCCTGCGCCACCTGCTCTGCTTCCCCGAGCGCCGGTGCCGGGGCACCGTCCGCGCGCAGCAGTCCCGAATGGTGCTGTTCCTGTCCAAAGGGCGCCTGCCGCCAGCGAAAGTAGCAGACCGCTTCGGCGCCATGGGCAAATGCCTCCCACGCCCAAAGCCGGGCCATCCCGGCCAGCGGTGCCGGGTTCCACGCCGCCCAGTTTACCGGTCCCGGCTGTTGTTCGATGATCCACCATCTTCCCCGCCCGACGGATCTGTAAAGATCGTGGTGGAAGGCCTGAAAATCCGGATCACCCTGCCGCATGAAGGTTTTGCGATGGTCCGGGCTTGCGCCCAACCGGTCCATCAGGAACCCGATCGGGTAGCTGTCCCAGGTGGCAATATCCAGATCGGTGCCGACGTCGTAGTGATCGAAATCGGTCACCCGGCCCATGTAATTATGAAGCAGTGGCCGGTCGGTCTGCGCCCGCAGCTCACGGACCTGGACCTGATTGAAAGCAATCACCTGATCAGACGTAAAGCGCCGAAACGCCATGGCATGGGCCGGATTGGGTTCTGTCACCGTCAGGTTTGGTAGATCGATGTCATCGAAGTCCCTGTAGTCCATGGACCAGAACACGTTGCCCCATGCCTTGTTCAGCGCATCCACCGATCCGTAGCGGTCGCGGCACCAGGCACGGAATGCGTCGCGCGCCGCCGGGGAATAGCTGATGGTGGTGTCATGGCAGCCGTATTCGTTGTCGATCTGCCAGGCCTTGACGAACGGGTTCTGCCCATAGCGTTTGCCGAGCAGGCGCGCGATCCGTTGGCATTCGCCACGGTAGCCCACGTGGGAGAAGCAATAGTGTCGGCGGGACCCGAAACGCCGCGGTCGACCGTTCGCGTCATGGGCCAGCATGTCCGGGTGCCGATCCAGCATCCAGCGCGGCGGGGTTGCGGTCGGTGTGCCGAGGATGACATCAAGCCCGGCGGTTCCCAGTACGTCGATTGCGCGGTCGAGCCAGTCCCAGGCAAAACTGTCGGGGTTTGGCTCGATCTTCGACCAGGCGAATTCCCCTATCCGGACCCAGCGCAGGCCGGTTTCGACCATGCGTCGCGCATCGCCTTCCCAGTCTTCTTCGGGCCAGTGTTCGGGATAATAGCAAACTCCAAGCGCGCGGCTCAAAGGATCACCTGATGTTCTTCCTGACCCTTGGCGACGCCTTCAAGGTAGAAGGTCTTGCCGCTGTCCGGCGACGCTGCCAGTGCATCCGGGGTCATCGTCTGGGTGGCCGATGTGCAGTAAAGCGTGGTCAGATCCGAGCCGCCAAAGGCCGGACAAGTGGCCTGGGGCGCGTCCACCTCCACAACGGCAATCAGGCGGCCATCGGTGTCGTACCCCGCCACCCGTCCGGCCTTGTACTGTGCGTTCCAAAAGTTTCCCTCGGCGTCGATGACGGCGCCATCGGGCAAAAGCCCCTCGGACCCCAGATCGAGATAGACCTCGGGTTCGCCGCGCGGCCAGCCATTGCTGTCCAGGGGGATGCGCATGATCTTGCAGTGGGTCATCGTATCGGTGATGAAAGCCGTTTCGCCATCCGGCGTAAAACATATGGCATTGGGTACACCGATCCCGGCGTAAAGCCGCTTCAGTTCGCCCCGATAGTAGCGCCAGTAGGATCCTGCCTTGGGTTCGTGGTCTTTGCCCATGGTGCCGATCCAGAACCCGCCGTAGGGGTCCGCGCGTCCGTCGTTCGAGCGTGTGACCGGATTGTCGGCTTCCAGATCACAGATCGTCTCGTGGTTGCCGGTATCAATATCAAACAGGTGCAGCGCGATTTCCGAGGCGACCATAAGGCGCTGTTCGTTGATCCAGGCGGCGGCGCTGACGGCCACGGGAAAGTTCCAGACGGCGCCGGTCTGAGACAGAAGCTGGTGGTTGTGGATATCGAACCAGAAGAGTTCGTTGCGCCGGGGATGCCAAAGCGGGCCTTCCCCCAGCCAGCAGGCACGATCGTCGAAAACTGCCGCTTTCATGGTGCATATCCGTCATAGGCGTCGAAGGCCGCGACCATGTCCCGGGCGCGGGCGGCTACGTCTTCGGGGGACCGACCGGGTTTGTAAAGGGCGGAGCCGACGCCGAAACCCGTGGCCCCGGCCGCCAGCCATTCGGCAAAGTTGCCATCATCGACGCCGCCCACCATGTAGATCTCGGTCTCAGGCGGCAGCACGGCACGAACTGCCTTCAGGCCTTCGGTACCCATCAGAAAACTTGGAAAGACCTTAAGCGCATCGGCCCCGGCGGCGAGCGCCCGAAAACACTCGCTTGGGGTCAGAACGCCCGGGAAGCTTTGCATGTGCGCGGCCTTGGTGGCCCGGATGACCTCGGTGTCGCAATTGGGCGACACGATCAGCGCACCGCCCGCTGCTTTGACCTGACCGACCTCTTGGACGGTCAGGACCGTCCCGGCGCCGATCTGAACTTCGGGCGGTGCGGATTTGGCCATCAGAGCAATGCTGTCCAAAGGATCGGGCGAGTTCATGGGCACCTCGATCCGGGTGATCCCGGCCCCCACGAGCGCATCCAGGACAGCCGTTGCCTCATGCGGATGCAGTCCGCGCAGAATTGCAACCAGGGGGCGGATCATCCCGCGGTTTCTCGAAGCTTTTTGCGCGCGGCGCGCAAGCCGGCTAATGTCATGTGTTCGGCCTGGGCAATGGTAACCGCTGCACCCTGCGCCTCAAGCGCCGCGCGATAGGCCTGCGAAAGCCGTTCGGCGCCAACAACCGCCACATGCTGACCCAACCAATAGGGCCGCGCCGCCGCCAGTTCTGCGCCCACCAGAAGCCCGGACAGTGTCGCGCGAGCTTTCTCAGGCGCGGCGCCCTGCAAAAGATGCTCTGCCCGGATTGAGAACAGCGCGCCCGCCAGTCTTTCCGGTCGTGAAAGCGTCTCGGACACCGCCCTGTCGAAGGCATCCGCATCCCAGGCGTCAGCATTTTCGTCCACCGAGTGGCGCAGGACGCTGTCGTTGCTGATACAGGCGAAAAGCTCACCGGTCATGAAGGTCTTGAAACTCACGATTTCACCCGCCGAGATATGCGCCCATTTGGTATGGGTCCCGGGCAGGCAGACGACCCCGTCAAAGTCCTTGTTGAGCGACAGAAACCCGGCGATCTGGGTTTCTTCTCCGCGCATCACATCGGGTGGAGATGTCTGTTTTACGCCGCCGATCACCCGCACCGATATCCGCGGGTCTCTGGATTCCGCAAGTGTGGCTTGCAGGGCGTTGGGGGTGCACGGAACAACCTCATACCCGGCTTCAACCCAGCCCTGGCGCGATCCGATCATTCCGCATGCAAGAACATCGCAACGGGACGCGCCCAGAACATCGCCGATCAAAGCGATCAGCGCCGGCTCGAAACGATTGCCGGACAGTTGGCCGATGCCATCGCCGGATTGCCCGGACCAAAGCACGGTGTCTGACGCCGACAGAGCCCAGGCTCGCAAATGGCTCGTCCCCCAATCAACTGCAATCCAGTCCGGTGTCATATCGGCCGCCGCATTCATCCGGTCACGACAACGCCGCCGTCGATGACCAGAGCCTGACCGGTCATCATTTTAGAGGTATTTGAGGCAAGAAACAGTGTGCCGCCAACGATATCTTCCGGTGCGAGCGTATCTTCAAGGCACTGCCGCGACAGATGTGCGGCCACTGCGTCGGGGGCGGCCCAAAGTTCCTTCTGGCGATCGGTGAACACCCAGCCGGGCGCCAGTGCGTTGACGCGGATGCGGTCCTTGCCAACCTCTCGCGCCAGACTGCGTGTCATTCCGTTGATCCCGGAATTCGCGGTTGTGTAGATCGGATAGCCTGCGTTTCCCATCATGTAGGAAATCGAGCTGAAGTTGATGATCGACCCGCCGCCTGCCGCGCGCATCATTCCGACGACGGCTTGGGCAGCAAAGAAGTAGGCCTTGAGATTGACGCCTATCATCCGGTCCCAAAAGGCTTCGTCGACATCTTCCCAATCGTGCCTTTGATCGTTGGCGGCATTGTTGACAAGGACCGTGATCGGACCGTGGCGTTCGCCCGCCTCGGCAATCCGGGCCTTTAGCTGATCCGTGTCGGTGATGTCGCAACGCATGAAATGGGGGCGCATGCCAGTGCGCGCCGCCACCTCGTCAACAAAAGCTGAAGCGTCCGAGCGCTGAACAAAGGCCACTTTGGCACCTTGCCGCAGGAAGCCTTCGGTCAGCGCGGCACCAATTCCGGATCCGCCGCCCGTGACGAAGACAGAAGCGCCTGCGAGATCCGGATAGCTAGGCTGTTCGTTCATTGCGGGTCCTTTGGTCTCGTTCAGCGACGGGCCTGACGTGTCACGCGGCCTTCCTGGGCCGTGCCCATGCGGGAACCATGTCGCCATGGGCCGCAAGAAGGTCGTCGACCAAAGCGCGGATTTGGCGCAGATCCAATTCGGCGGCCGTGTGTGGGTCCATCATTGCCGCGTGGTAGATGTATTCGACGTTCTCTTCCACAAGCGCGCGCACCGTCAGCTCTTGCACATTGATCTGGCTGCGCATCAGCGCCACCAGTTGCGGCGGAATATCCGCGACCATTGTCGGCTGAATGCCGTTCGCGTCCACGAGGCAGGGCGTCTCTACCGCTGCGCCATGGGGCAGTTGCGGCATCTGGCCCAGATTGGGCAAGTTGCCGTAGATCGAATAGGGCTCATTGGTTACCACGGCATTCATCAGTTCAGCCGCGAACTCGTGGCTTTTTGTAACAGCAATGCTGTCCGCCGACTTCAATTTGTCGGCCTGCGATGCCCAGTCAGCCATCTGTTCCTCACAGCGCCTGGGGTATTCGTCCAGCGGAATGCCGAAGCTCTCGATCAGATCCGGCCGCCCGTCCTTGATGAACCATGGCACATACTCGGCCAGATGCTCCGAGCTTTCGGTGCAGAAGTATCCCAGCTGATCCATGACCTCGTATCTTACGCGGTTCGGGCAACGGGCATGGTAGAGCGGCGGTTTCGGAAAACGGCCTGACCGGTAACCTTGGCGTAGGGCGGGATAAAGGTCTTTCCCGCCTTGGGTCAGTTCCAGAAAAAACGCCACATGGTTCACGCCGGCGACGCGGTAGCGCATATCGGACTTCTCGATGTCCAGATCGTTCGCCAGCTCTTCAACCGTGTTCTGGACACTGTGACAAAGTCCGACCTGGCGGACCCGGGGATAGCGTTCCGCCAGGGCCCAGGTGTTGATGGCCATCGGGTTGACGTATTGGAGCAGAATGGCACCTGGGCAGAGTTCTGCCATGTCGCGGGCCACGGACCAGAGATGTGGAACCGTGCGCAAACCGCGCATGATGCCGCCCACACCTAATGTGTCCGCGATGGTCTGGCGCAGGCCGTATTTGCGGGGGATATCAAAATCGATCACGGTTGAAGGTCTGTAGCCGCCAATCTGGAAGGCCGTGACCACGAAATCCGCACCGTCGATGGCGGCCCGCTGATCGGTCGTGGTTGAGATTTTGGCCGCGACCCCAAGTGAAGCAGCGATCTTGCGCGCCACCAATTCAGATTCGCCCAGACGATCGCGGTCGATGTCCATAAGGGTCACGACCGCGTCCGAGAGAGCCGGCATTTGCAGCGCGTCACCGACGATGTTCTTCATGAAGATCGTCGAGCCAGCGCCGATGAAGGCGATTTTGACAGCCATTTGAGAGCCTATTTCACTGCGCCGAGGGTCAATCCTGCGATGAAGTGCTTTTGCATAAGAAAGAACATTGCCACCGGTGGCAGGGCCGCGACGATGCTACCGGCACTCATCAGATGATAGGCGGCCCTGTACTGGGCGTTGAAGCTTGTTATGCCCGCCGTCACGGGCTGGCTTTCAACGCCCTGGGTCAGAACCACCGCCCAAAAGTAGTCGTTCCAGATGAAGGTGAAGATCAGCACGCTCAGCGCGGCAATTGCGGGCTTCATCAGCGGAAGAACGATGAACCAGAAAATCCGCCATTCCGCCACGCCTTCGACCCGCGCCGCCTCGATCAGCGGGAAGGGCAGGGCGCGGATGAAGTTCCGCATGAAAAGCGTGCAAAACCCGGTCTGGAACGCGACATGGAACAGGACCAATCCCAACTTGGTGTTGTAGAGCCCCATGTCCAGAGTCAGGTCGCGGACCGGCACCATCAGGATCTGAAAGGGCACGAAATTCCCCGCCACGAACATGAAAAAGATCCAAAGGTTCGAGCGAAACTTGTAAATGCCCAGGGCGAAACCTGTCATGCAAGACAGGGCAACTGCGCCGATCACAGTCGGGACTGTGATCAGGACTGAATTCATCAGGTAGCGCGGCATGTCTGATTCGAAGAAAACCTTGCCATAGTTGACCGCGCCTTCGAAACTAGACGGCCAACCCCAGTAATTGCCGGTGGTAAAATCGGCGTCGGGTTTGATTGAAAAGACCGCGACAGCAATTAATGGGGCCAGCCAGAACATGAGCGCGAGCGGCAGAAGGCCCTGGTAGGTCAGCTGCCAGCTTCGCGAGGATTTCTCGATCGGGGTTGGAAACATCTCAGGCGCTCCTCAAGAGGGTCGCGTTGGGAATTTGAGTATTTGAGGACCAAAGAAATAGAGCGCCATCGCCCTGCTTCTTTGGTCGAAAAATACTCTCGCCGAAGGCGGCGGTCGTAAAGAGCGTTGGCGTCTTCATCAGCGGGCTCCCTTCTCGTCGCGATACATCGACCAGAGGAAGTAGGCGATGAAGCACAGCATGATCAGGAAAAGCACAACCGCGATTGCCGCGCCGTATCCCATGCGAAAGCCGTATTCGGAAAGCGCGACCTCGAACATGTAAAAAGCCAGTACGCGGGACGAGCCGAACGGACCGCCCTGGGTCATTATCGAGATCAGGTCGAACGAGCGAAGCGCGCCGATAATGGTCACGACAAAGGCAATAAATGTGGCTGGCCGGAGCTGCGGGATGATAATGTACCAAAGCATCTTGGCGCCCTTGGCGCCGTCCAGCCTACCGGCTTCGATCTGTTCCGGATCAACAGCATTGAGGCCCGTAAGGTACAAGATCATGCAATAGGCCGTTTGCGGCCAGAGACCCGCTGCGATGATACCGTAGGTCACGAAACGCTCATCACCGAGAACGGTGATGGGCTCCAGTCCGAACCAGCCCAGCATGATGTTCAAGAGCCCGAAAGTCGGGTCATAAAACCAGGTGAAGACGAGGCCGACGACCACCTGGCTGATCACAAAGGGAAAAAAGAAGAGTGACTTGTACAGCCGGATTCCGGCCACGGTTTGATTGAGGAAAAGCGCGATGAAAAGCCCGGCCGGGATTGCCAGCAGGTAGAGGAACAGCCAGATGATGTTGTTCTTCAAAGAGACGAAGAAGGCGTCGCGGTCGACGAATTCCCAGTAGAGATCTTCGTAATTCTGCAGCCCGACGTATTCCGGCTGGCCCAGTCCGTCCCATTCATAAAGCGAGATATTGAACGACTGAAAGACCGGGAAGATTACGTAGAACAGAAAGAAAAGCACGCCCGGGGCAAGGAACAGCCAGGGCGTGATTGCGATCTGGTTGCGGTGAAACCAGCTAGCGCCGTCGACTGCGCGTGCGTCTGCGACTGTTGCGTCGGCCATGGGTGGGTCCTTCCCGCGGGCTTCGGACAGGGCCTTGGCGGCCCGGCTTGGATGGCCGGGGCAAAGACGTGCTCTGCCCCGGTCTGTTCTCGTTTATTTAAAAACGCGTGCGCGTGTGCGCTCGAGCCGGCTTAGGATACGGTCAAGATTGTCGGGCTTGACCATGAATTCCTGGAACCCTTCCATGGAGGCCTTGGCCATTTCCGCCGGCGCATCACGGTCCCAGAACTGGGCCACGCCGCCCGGCGAATTGGACGACAGCATCTCAAAGCCCTGGTTCAGGAACTTATCGTTGTCGACGCCGGACTTGGCGTTCACCGGCAACTGGCCCAGGTTGGCGCCGTTGTTGATTTCCGTTTGCTCATCCGCTGACACGGCGAAGCGCAGGAATTCTCGGGCCGCGTCCTTGTTGGCAGCGTTGGCCGGAATGTGGAATGTGTCGGTCGGTGCGTCTTCGGCCAGTTCGACGTCCGGGTTGATGGCGACAAACTGATAGAAATCAAGCTGGTCGTCGGTCAGACCCGCATCGCGCAGCGGCGCCACGGCGAAGTTGCCCATCAGATAGGCGGTCGCTTCCCCGTTGACCATGAACGGCAGCGCTTCCTGCCAGCTATAGGTCTGGTGGTTGGCGATGAAGCCGCCCATGTCGATCAGCTCTTTCCAGTTCGCAAACGTTGCCTTGACGCGATCGTCTTCCCAGCTGACTTCGCCACCGGCCAGGGCCATGTGAAAGTCAAAGCCGTTGGTGCGCATGTTGAGATAGTCAAACCAGCCGCCTGCGGTCCAAAGGAACTTGGTCCCAATGGTGTAGCAGGCGCGGCCCGATGCGACGATCTTTTCGCAGTTTGCCTTTTCTTCGGCCCAGGTCGAAGGCTCTGACAATCCGAGTTCGTCGAAGATGTCTTTGCGGTAGTACACACCCCACTGGTAGTAGGTATAGGGTACGCCCCACTGCTTTCCGTCGATGGTCATCGCACCTTTGGTCGAGGCCAAGTTCTCGGCGATTTCAGGTTCGGCCCAGAGATCGGACACATCTTCGAAAAGGCCGGCATCGACATAGGGTTTCATGCGGTTGGCGGCATACCAGGTTGCAACGTCCGGTGGATTTGCGGTCAGGAAGTTGCGGATCTGCGTCTTGTATTCTTCCCGGTCGATGACGGTTGTCTCGATGTTCAGATCAGGGTGCTGTTCCTGAAACCGGCTGATCATCGCTTCCATTGTCGCGCGCGGCGCCGGGTTTGACGTGTCGAGGAAGATCTTGAGATCTCCTGTCAGAGCATGTCCGGCGGCAAAGGCGCTGCCCGCCACAACAGCAGTCGCAACAAGCGCCGCAGCGGACGCTTTCAGCATGGAACGCATGGTGTCCTCCCTTTTGGTCCCATTTCCCAGGTTCACGCAAGTGTTCCATTATTTGGAACCTGGTTTTTAATATTGAAATCTTAACGCCACCCTGCCTATGTTTGTCAACAACCTTGCTGAGACAATCGACATCACAGCAAGTGCAGGGAGGAGACAGTGAACGTTCGCAGGAACGCGGCCGTTGCCCATGGCGACGGCACGGTTGGCAAGGCGCTTGACGTGCTGGATCATGTGTCCGGCGCAGGCCGCCCCGTGCGGCTGGTCGACCTTCAGGCGCTGTGCCCTTATCCCAAGGCGACGCTCTACCGGCTTCTGCAAACCCTGACCAATCAGGGCATGGTCGCCCATGATCCGGTGGCGCAGACCTATGCGCCCGGGTTGCGGCTGGTGCGCCTGGCCCATGCGGCCTGGCGGCAATCCAGCCTTGCGCCCGTGGCCGGTCCGCATCTGGATGATCTGGCGGCGAAGTTGGAACAAACGCTTCACCTTGCTCAGCTCGACCACGGGCAGGTTCTGTACGTCGACAAGCGCAACGCCAGTCAGCCGGTCGAGATGTATTCCCAGGCCGGAAAGATCGGCCCGGCCTATTGCACGGGGGTGGGCAAGGCCATGCTTGCCTGGCTTCCGGAAAATGATCTGGCATCGGTGCTGGCGCAGCAAAGCTGGCATTCCTACACGGCCGCAACTCATACGAATGAACGGACGTTCCGGAGCGAACTGCAGGTTATTCGGTCCACCGGATATGCCTTTGATCGGGAAGAACACGAGCCGGGCATCATCTGTCTTGCCCGCCCGATTCTCTCGGCCAACGGGCGCGTACTTGGTGCGCTGTCGGTCACCGGCAGTACAGCGACAACCTCACTTGGTGCGCTCGAATCACATGCTCCACAACTTTCGAAAACCGCCGATGCCATTGCATCTGATCTGGAGAACTGGCGGTTTCCGGAAGTCCGCCAAACACAACAAACAGCGAAAGAGGGACACTGATGTCGGGGGTTACGCTGAACAAGGTTTTCAAGCGCTACGGCGATGTCCAGGTTATCCACGGCGTGGACCTTGGTATAGATGACGGCGAATTTTGCGTCTTTGTCGGGCCGTCCGGTTGCGGAAAATCGACGCTTTTGCGCATGGTCGCAGGCCTTGAGGAAACCAGCGACGGCCAGATCCGGATCGGCGAACGCGAGGTGACCCACCTTGATCCCGCTGACCGCGGCGTTGCCATGGTGTTCCAGACCTACGCTCTGTATCCGCACATGTCAGTCGAAGACAATATGGGCTTCGGGCTAAAAATGACCGGCCATCCCGCCGCCGAAATCAAGTCGAAAGTCGGTGAGGCCAGCCGCATCTTGAAGCTCGACCAGTATTTGAAAAGAAAGCCCGCAGCGCTGTCGGGCGGCCAGAGGCAGCGCGTCGCCATCGGACGCGCTATCGTGCGCGGGCCCGAGGTGTTCCTGTTCGACGAGCCGCTGTCGAACCTGGATGCAGAGCTGAGGGTCGAGATGCGGGTCGAGATCGCCCGTCTTCACAAGGAAATCGGCGCGACGATGATCTACGTCACGCACGATCAGGTCGAAGCGATGACGCTTGCCGACAAGATCGTGGTGTTGCGTGCAGGAAACATCGAACAGGTGGGCGCGCCGCTCGACCTGTACCGTGATCCCGACAACCGTTTTGTCGCCGGTTTCATCGGATCGCCGTCGATGAATTTTCTTTCAGGTGAAGTTGCTGACGGTGGGGTTCAGGTGCCGGCGCTTCAGTCGTCGGTGGAGATACCAGTCGCCCTTCCGTCGGTAGGCACATCGGTGACAATGGGGCTGCGTCCCGAGCACATCGAGATTGATCCCAGTGGATCGACCCATAGTGTGGAGCTGACCGAGGCGCTTGGCGGGGTGTCATACGCGTATCTGACGTCGGCCAATGGCGAAAAGCTCATCGTAGAAGAGCGCGGGGATGAAAGGTCTTCCTTGGGTGCGAATGTCGGACTGCGATTTGATCCGGCACGCGCATATCTTTTCGAAGAGGCGACCGAGAAACGAATCCGGTAACGAAGACTGCCTCCTGATTCTACGTACCGCTTGATAAGAACGCTCATCTCGTACGTTTTTTTGGCGTACCTGGCGACCGACAGGGCGCCTGTTCGGTCAAAATCGACGCGCCGCGATAAAAAGCGCTTGGCAAAACCGCCGGGGCGCGTCTAGCCTTTTTGCAAACGTGTGCAAAAAAGCGTGCGCGCGCGATCCAAGGGGGATAGATGGCGGAAATACAGCTGCGCAGCGTGTCGAAGCGATGGGGGTCCTTCGTCGGTGTCGAGAAGTTTGACCTGACGATTGAGGACGAAGAATTCCTCGTCCTTCTTGGCCCGTCCGGCTGCGGCAAGACCACAACAATGCGCATGATCGCGGGTCTTGAGGAAGTCACAGATGGGGACATCGTCATAGACGGCAAGGTGGTCAATAATCTGGACCCCAAGGACCGCGATATCGCGATGGTTTTCCAGTCCTATGGCCTTTATCCCAACATGAACGTCTACGAGAACATTCGCTTCCCGCTGAAGGTGCGTAAGGTTCCCGCAGCCGAGCATGACGAGCGCGTGATGCGTGCCGCCGGCATGGTGGAATTGGAACCATTCATGCACCGTAAGCCCGCTGAGCTGTCCGGTGGCCAGCGCCAGCGCGTGGCGCTCGCGCGGGCGATCGTTCGTGAACCGAATGTGTTTTTGATGGACGAACCGCTGTCGAACCTCGACGCGAAGCTGCGCGTTTCGACACGGGCCCAGATCAAGAACCTCAGCCACGAACTGAAGGTCACGACAATCTACGTGACCCACGACCAGATCGAGGCAATGACGCTCGCCGATCGCGTAGTCATCATGAAGCAGGGCGTGGTCCAGCAAGTGGGAACGCCCGTGGACATTTACGACCGGCCGGCGAATACCTTCGTGGCCAGCTTCATCGGCAACCCGGCGATGAATTTGTTGGAGGGCACGGTGTCAGGCGGAACCTTCACCGGTGACAACGTATCGGTGTCCGGTCTTGAATGCCCAGATGGTCCTGTGACGCTTGGCTTCAGGGCCGAAGACGCCACACTTTCCGAAGGCGATGCCGCTCAGATCACGGCACCCGTCTACACCATGGAACTCTTGGGCGACGCGACCATGATTACCGTGCGAGCGGGAGGTGCCCTGGCCGCCGTCAAGGCAAGCAAGGATTACCGGGCCGAGATCGGACAGACCGTATCGTTCCATATTCCAGCCAGTATTTGCCACTTGTTCCGTCAGGAGGATGGCGAACGCGTCGGAGGCAATGCCCCCGGCTAGCCGACCCGGGCGTTGCGGGTTGTTTGCGGCAACCCCAAGGCGCCTTGGTCCGTCCACAACAACAGGGAGAAAAGTACAAATGTACATGAAGAGATTTGCACTGACCGCTGCATTTGCGGTGATGGGAAGCGCGGCCTTCGCCGAATGTGGCATCGAAGCCGGTCGCATCAGCATCATCGGCAACGAATTCCCGGCCATCCAGACGGTCGGCGCGGGCGCGGCCTCTTGCGCGTCGGACACGGTTGAGGCCGAGTCGAACCTGACGGCCGATCACCAGAGCCTGAATGTCGCCGGCATGACGGGCAATCCCGCCGAGTACACCACAGCCGTTATTGCCAACTCGTCGATTGTGGCCCTGATGAATGAAGACGTCATTCGCCCGCTGGACGATCTTGTTGCCCAACACGGCGAAGGCCTTTCGCCAAATCAGCTGATCACGATCAACGGTCAGGTCATGGCCGTTGCGTTCATGGCCAATGCCCAGCACCTGGTTTACCGTAAGGATATTCTGGACCAGGCAGGTCTTGAGGCGCCGAAGACCTACGAAGAAATGCTGGCTGCGGCCAAGGTCATCCGCGAACAGGGCATCCTCGAGAACCCGGTTGGTGGTGCCTATGCCGCCGGTTGGAACCTGGCCCAGGAATTCAACAACATGTTCCTCGGCTTCGGCGGAACGCATTTCAAGGAAGGCTCAGCCGAACCCAACATCAGCACGGAAGCAGGCGTCAAGGCGCTTGAGATGATGAAGGCGCTGACCGAATACATGAACCCTGATTTCCTGACGCATGACTCCAATGCGACGAACGCCGAATACCGTGCCGGCAATGTCGCCCTGATGAACATGTGGGGATCGCGCGCGGCCACACTGGTGACGGCCGAAGGCGTGCCCCAGGAAGTGATCGATGGCTTCGCGATTGCGGGCCCAATGACCGTTGGCGGTGGCAATACACCAGCATCGACGCTTTGGTGGGATGGCTGGACCGTAGCTAAGAACATCAGCGATGCCGACGCCGTAGCAACCTTTGTCGCAATGAAGAAGGCCATCGATCCGTCGATCCTGGAAAATGACGAAGTTCGGCGCCAGGCCGTTTGGCTGATCGACGGGTATGAGCCGACCGAAGCCGCTGTAGGCGTATTCCAGGCCGCCAAGATGAGCACAATTCCCTATCCTATGCTGCCTTACATGGGGCTTCTGCACACGGCACTTGGCAATGAGTTGTCCGATTTCATGCAAGGTAAGGAAAGCGCTGAGCAGGCCCTACAGGATGTCGAGGCCGCCTATATCGCGGCTGCGAAGGAAAAGGGCTTTCTCTGAAGCCAATGGAATGGGGCGCAGCTGACATGCGCCCCGCCAACCCGCCCGGGAGAGAGATGACATGAAGCACAGAACCTTTTTCTGGTTCTTTCTGCCGACAGCGCTGGCAATGCTGGTCTTTATTGCGGCACCGATCGTGTCGGTGGTTATTCAGTCATTGTTCGTTCCGCATGAGGCGGTCCTTGTCGAGACCGAAAACTGCGGGCCTTTCGGCTGCACCAAGTCGACGGTTATCGATCAGGAAGCAACGGCGCTGTTGTCGGAAGAGCAGCCACTGGGGCGCTTTGCCGGTCTGGAGATTTATCTCGACCGGGGACATCTGGCGTTCAGTGACATTGGCGAGGCTTGGCGCACGTCAGATGGTCTTGGCAGTTTTTTCGCGACCGTTCTGGATTTGCCTTTCTACGATGCCCTGTCCTTTACGCTAAGCTACACCTTTGTCTGCACGCCGCTCCTGATCATTCTCGGGTTTGCAATTGCCGTGGCGGTAAATTCGCTAAGCCGGCAGATCAAGGGTTTGGTCATTTTCTTCTCGCTGCTGCCGATGATCGTGACGCCGCTGGTCGGGTCGCTGATCCTTTTCTGGATGATCGACAGCCGGGGCGTGCTGGGCAATCTCATTTCCTATCTTGCCAATGACCCGGACCTGTCTCTCAAGGCGTCGACACCCCTTATGTGGATCGCGCTGTTCGTCTATGGCATCTGGTCGTCGGCGCCATTTGCTTTCGTCGTGTTCTACGCTGGTCTGCAGACCGTGCCACAGGACACGCTTGAAAGTGCACAGATCGACGGGGCGACCCGCTGGCAGCAGATCAGATATGTGGTCATTCCGCATCTGATGCCGCTGGTGACCTTTGTGGCCCTGATCCAGCTCATGGATAACTTCAGGGTCTTTGAGCCAATCGTGGGCTTCAATGCGCAAGCCCATGCCAAATCGCTTTCGTGGATCATCTACAATGACCTTGGTGGCGAGACGCGCCAGCTGTCGGCAGCGGCAACGACATCGGTACTGACCATTTTGGGTGTCGCTATCCTTTTGTCGCCGGTTCTGATCCGGACCTGGCGCGACTTCAGGGGGAGTTCTTAGCCATGGCGGCAACCCGACGCACACCGCTTTCGCTTCGTATTGGTCTGGTAGCATTCTTGATTGCCTGGCTTCTTCTTGCGGCGTTCCCCTTCCTGTGGACGGTCTGGGGGTCGTTCAAGGTCGAGCTTGATTTCTTTTCGATCGCGAATTGGACCGATGCCATCACGGGCGAACGCACCCGTATCGCCCATGGCGGTCCATATACCTCCGATGGCTATGCAGGGGCCTGGGTTATCAACGAATTCTGGCGGAATGCGATCAACACTTTTATCGTATGTTTCTTCGTCGTCTGTACATCGCTGACCATTGGGACACTTGGCGGCTATGCGCTCAGCCGGTCGGGACATAACTACGTCTTCTGGCTGCTGATTACCGCATTGATCTTCCGTGCGATGCCGCCGATCACCCTGGTTTCCGGCTATCTGCCGCCGTTCTTTCAGTGGAACCTGTGGGGGTATCTTCCCACCGCCATTATCGTCCTTGTGGCCATCAATCAGCCTTTCACGTTGTGGATGCTGCATTCATTCTTCCAAAAGATTCCGAAGGATCTGGATGAGAGTGCCCGGGTGGATGGCTGTACCCAGTTTCAGGCGTTCCGCTATGTGATCATCCCGGTGATGTGGCCAGGAGTGATCACGACCGGGCTCTTTAGCTTTCTTCTGGCCTACAACGACTTTGCCGTCACCACGATGCTGTTGAACCAAGATAACCGGACCATGATCCCACAGATCGCCGCGTTCCTTGGGACGACCTACACCGAAGGCAACGTGATGTATGCCGTCGCGGCAGTTGTGTCGGCCACAGTTCCACTGTTTCTGCTGGTCATGTTCTTCCAACGCCAGATCGTCAGCGGTCTCACTGCGGGGGCGGTCAAAGGCTAGGAGTGTACCAGGTGGTTTTGCTGGGCAAGATGGCGGATCGCCGGACACTGCGCCCGGTTTGCCGGTCCCGCTTCCTCGTGGACTGGCTTTTGTTTACCGGCAGCCCATGACCGGGCGTGTGACTTCTTTCGAAGTAGCAAAGCGTGCCGGTGTCAGCCGCTCGGCGGTAAGCCGGGTATTCACGCCCGGCGCCAGCGTGTCGGAAAAAACGGCCCGGAAGGTGCGCGAGGCGGCAACGGCCCTTGGCTATCGTCCAAACGTTCTCGCGCGGTCTCTTCTGACAGGAAAAAGCCGGATCATCGGATTGGTCGTTGGCTATCTCGATAACCACTTCTATCCGGTGGTGCTGGAAAAGCTGTCGAATGCGCTGCAGGCCGAAGGCTATCATGTGATGATTTTCATGGCGGCCGATCTTGATCGAAGTGTTCGGCGCGTGACCGAAGAGCTTTTGGATTATCAGGTCGATGGATTGATCATGGCGTCGATTTCCATGACCTCCAACATGGTGAAATGGGCCGAAGAGCTTGGGGTTCCTGTGGTCCTTTTCAATCGCCGGGATATGGCGCGTGCGGCCACAAGCGTGGTATCCGATAATCTGGCCGGGGGTCGCCTGGCAGCCGCGCATCTTATGGCGGCAGGCCATCGCAGGATCGCCTATGTGGCGGGCAGCGCCGTGGCATCCACGCAGCGCGACCGCGAGGAAGGGTTTGTGAAGGCCCTGGGCGATGCGGGCCGCAGCCTATGGCGGCGCGTGGACGGCGGTTTTGACGCCGATCAGACACGCGCCGCCGTGCGGTCCCTGCTGGATCAACCCGAGCGACCGGACGCCGTTTTCGCCGCCAATGACCTGATGGCTTTCGTCTTGATGGATGTGGCCCGGTACGAATCTGGCCTGAACATTCCCGACGATCTAGCGGTCATTGGATTTGACGATGTTCCCGCCGCGTCTTGGCCGTCCTACGACCTGACCACCGTGCGGCAGGACGCCGGCGCGATGGTGGCCGAGGCGGTCAGCCTTGTTCTCTCACCGCGAAAGGGCCCGGTTCAGGCGGTGCTGCCCGTGGAGTTGATCAAGCGCGCCTCGACCCTTTAGCCGTGCGCGCCATAGTATAGGCCGACGACATGTTCGGCCTCAGCGAAAAACAACCAGCGTGCGGCGAGCACGCCCGCAAGATGGGACACGACCGCCAGGGCCGCAAAGACGTGGCTGAAGGGCAGAAGCAGAAGAGCGACGGGAACAACGCTCATCAATAGGATGGATATGACCCTCAGTTTGGCGGCGTGCTTGCGCCCGACCTTGTGCACCATTTCGGTCAAGAGATAGTTGGTGCCTGTATGCGGAGGCTCAAACAGGCGCAGCTTGCCCCGGTCGCCCAGCCCCGTGGCGGTGCCCATGGTGTGACCGCGTTCGACGAACCTCTTGTCGCCCATAACCCAGGCCCAGACCTGCAAGACGGCACAGATTAGCAAACCGATCAAGGCTGCGATTATCTGACCTGCCAACAAGGCGCCACCGGTCAGGGAAAGCGCGATGAAAAGCGCTGGCGTGTGCCAGTGATTCCAACGCGGAACTGTCCGCAGCTGGCCGTAGATCATCGAGGTTGCGTAGACCGTACCGAGCGCAGCCAGGGCCCCTAAGGCCCCCAAAGCCGGCAGCGGCGTCGAGAAGAAGACGACAAAAAGGGCGTAAATGCCGTTGAGGCTCAGGGCGATCACCGATGCCCAGGCTTCCCGGCTTAGCCAGCTTGAACGCCACTGGGTAAACGCTTTGAGCGCCCGTTCCGGGTGTCCAAGGTGGAAGGTCGATGCCAAGAGGCCGCCGCAGGCCAGCGCGAAAGCGATGGCGAAAAAGATAAAGGCGGCCCAGCCGCCGACGGCAGGAAGACCGAGTCCAAGCCAGAACAAGAGCCCGAACCCAAGTCCTGAGAGGGAGGTGAACGCAATTATCGATGGTGCAGGGTGCATGGATCAGAGACGGTCCAACGCGCGGTCGATCCATCCAAGCCATCCGTCCGGTTCATCCGCTACCGATGCCATGGGTTGTGCCGCGCCAACCTCGCTTGAGCCGACCCAGGTATCCTTTGGGCGCGGGGGAAGGTACTTGTTGACGGGCGCCGTGTCCTGTTCAGGCATCAGGTCCATGCCGCCCCGCGCGGCGACCAGTTGCGAGACGTCGCTTTCCGGGTCGCTCAGATCGCCAAAGTGGCGGGCCCCGGCCGGACATGTCCGGACGCAGGCCGGCACGCGATCCTCTTCCGGCAGGTTCTCATTGTAGATCCGGTCGACGCAAAGCGTGCATTTCTTCATCACATGCTCTTCGGGATCCATTTCGCGGGCACCGTAGGGACAGGCCCAGGCGCAAAGGCCGCAGCCGATGCAGTCGCTCTCATTGACCAGAACGATTCCGTCTTCGACCCGTTTGTAACTGGCGCCCGTTGGGCAGACCGTCACGCAGGGTGCGTTGTCGCAATGCAGACAGCTTTTCGGGAAATGGACGGTCTGTGCGGCGCCGTCCATTGGCTGGGCTTCATAAGCATGAATCCGGTTTAGGAAACTGCCCACCGGGCTTTCGCCATAGGCGTCCACATCGGCAAGGGGCGCGCCATAGTTCTCGGTGTTCCAACCCTTGCACGCCGTGACGCAAGCGTGGCAGCCGACGCAGGTGTCGAGGTCGATCACAAGGCCCAGTTTCTTGTCGGTTTCTTTTGGCAGAAGGGTCATCGGGGGATCATTTCACGTGCTACGTCTTAGCCGGCGGGCCGAACAGATTGCGGATCTGGAATGGCAGCCGCGTCGGGGCGGCCGCGCGCGCCGGCAAATTCTGCCAGATTGCGGGCAAAAAGATCAGGATACTCGACAAAGGGCGTATGACCGCAGTCGGGATAAATCGTCGTCTGCGCTGCGGGCAGACAGTCGATGGCCTGCTGGCGCATCGGAGGTGTGGCCATCTGGTCTGCCTCTCCCCAAACCAGCCAAACCGGGCCTTCGTAGGCCACGGTTGTGCTGCGGTAATCTTCGCTGCGTGTCCGGCAAGCGTGCCGCGCATGGGGTGGACACAGCATGTTGAAGCCAACGGTCAGGGCGAATGCGTCGTCTGCCACCGGGTGCTGGGTGCAGGCGCGGACGAACTTCAGCGTGGCGTGCAGGTTTTCCGCCTGATCGACCGAATACATGCCGCGCGCGGCCACATCTTCGCGGCCCTGGCGTGCCGCAATCGCCTCGGGCGGCATCAGTTTGCCGGTTGTCAGAGAGGTTCCGATAAGGACCAGCCCTTGCAGTGCGTCCCCTCCAAAGTGCCGCAGATAGTCCTGGGCCACCCAGCCCCCCATGGACCAGCCGACCAAAATCGGGTTTTTCAGGTTCATCTGATCGATGATCGCGGCGACGTCCTCGGCCCAGACACGCGCGTTATCATAGGCGGACTTGTCCAGCGGCTTCCCGCTTTCACCGTGGCCGCGCAGATCCGGTGCGACCAAAAAGAAGTCGTCTGAGAGGCGGTCGAACACGGGTTTCCAGCACAAGCTGTGCTGTGAATAGCCATGGATCAAAAGGATCGCCGGTTTCTCCGGTTCGCCCGACGTACGAATTCGGATCGGCGTGTCGCCGCTGCCGCTAACCGATATCAACGCCTTACCCTATCGTAGCTCGACTGAACCATGCGTCCCGCAAGCATCCTTGTGTCGGAAAGCTCAAACCGAAGTGGCGCACTGAGGCTTCCAAAGAGAGGCACACCGCCGCCCAGAATGATCGGGATCCGTGTGATGATCAGGTGATCAATCAGATCGGCTTCAAGAAAGGACTGAACCGTATTTCCGCCATCCACGTAGAGCCTGCTGTGCCCAAGCGCCGCCAGCTTTTCCATGATCTCCGCCGGTGTACCGGCAATGATTTCGGCCTTTCCCGCCATGTCCTCTGGCAGGGCGCTCAGTGTCCTTGAAAGAACAAAGACCTTCTTCGAATAAGGCCATTGACCGGATGCAAGGACTGTCTGAAAAGTGATCCGGCCCATGACGATTGCATCAATGCCCGACAGAAAGTCATCGAAGCCCAGATCGCCCTGTTCTGGGTCAATACCGTCCGACAGCCAGTCCAACCCGCCCTCGGCGTCTGCAATGTAGCCGTCGATGCTGGTCGCTATGTAGACGGTTGCGGTCATGACCGCGGCACCTTGGCGTGGGCCGTCAGGATTCCCAGGCCGGCTGTTCCAGCGCCATGAAGGCCCGGCAACTTGCAGATGTGGGCACCGAGTAGATCATCGGCAACTGCGAAAGCCATGCCGTGAGTTTGCACAGGTGCCAGACATCCGACTGTCCGACCAGAAGCATCGGACTGGTCAGCACTTTCATATTGTTCTCGGTACCGAATTGACGCGCGAATTCTGCCGCTTGCCGTGTTGGCGGGCCGTTGTCGCTGGCCCAGGACCACATGAAGGATCCGGTTTCTTCGATCCAGGTACCGACCGAGAAAAACCGAGCCCTGCTGCGCCGCCCGTTGGAGGTCGTAAAGGTCATCAGCTGCGTTTCGCTGTCGTAGTCCCAGCGTCCGTCCGGGTCGCCTATCCCAAAGTCCTGATAAATCGGCAGCGTGCTGGCCTGAACGGCATCGCAAGCCTTTTCTATCAGATCGGAAAACGCCGGATTGGCGTCGCGATGATAGCCGCCGCAGGCGGGACATTTCACGAAGAACCCTTCGCCCGAAAAGACCTCGGTATCCACCCGCCGTTTGTGAAATGGCCAAACCATGCCGCGTCAATCCGCTGCGCCGCTCATGGCTTTCGACGCTAGGGCTGGGCTGCGGCGAAAATGTGGCGCCGGACCTCATCGTTCGACCTTCTGGCGCCGCACGCGCGGACCGTGTCCAACGGGTGACACGATAGCCGGGAAATCGGGGTCAACCTGTTCGCGCGATGCCGCTTTTTCGACCCTGACCCGCAGATCGAACCAAGCGGCCTGGCCGGTTATCGGATCGGAATTGGACCATCGCAGACCGTCGCCTTTCGGCGGCATCAATTCATGAATAATGTGGTTCAGCAGGAAACCCTCGGTCGCTTCCGGCGCATCCGGCTCCAGTGCCCAGGCGCCCTTGCGCTTGCCGATTGCGTTCCAGGTCCACACCGTTCGTGGATTCAGAGCGGCCTGAAGCGCCACGGGAACCACAATCGACCCGTGGGGGCTGGTTACTTTGGCCCAGTCGCCTTCCTGAAAACCGTTCGCATCCCAGACATCGGACGACACGTAAAGCGGGTTCCGCCCGTGGATCTGGCGCAGCCATGCGTTTTGGCTGCCCCACGAATGGTACATCGCCATGGGACGCTGGGTTAACGCGTGAAGCGGATATGCATCGTCTTCTTCGGCCGTAGGGTACCAGATCGGCAGGGGATCCATGCATGCCTTGAGCCGCGCGCGCAGATGTTCCGGCGGTTGGCGTTCGCCGTGGCCTTCCGCCGCAAGACGCATTTTCTGGACCGGTTCGACGTAAAGCTGGAACAGATAGGGTGTCGGCGCATCATAAAAACCCTTTGCGACCGCCCATTCCTGGTAGGCCCTGTTCCAGGGTTTATAGAAAGTTGCCTCTTGCGGCACATGCTCGATCCAGAAGCCGCCGTTGTCGATATAGCGTTGCAGCTGATCGGGGTTGGCCTCACCGCGACCGGCGCCTTCGCCGTTACCGCGCCAGCCCGCCAGGGGGCCGACGCCGGGCCTGCGGATATGATGCGTGATGTAGTCGGCATAGTCGCGATACTTGGCCGAGCCGTCTTCGTTGACAAAACCGGGCAGGTTCAAGCGCGCGCCGAGATCGACCAGAACCGATTGAAAGCCGCGCACATCCCGGTCTGGTTCAATTAGCGGCCAACGGATCGCGTCTGCCGCCGCCTCGGCCTCACAAATCGGGCGGTCGAGCAGGCTGATGCAATCGTGACGCTCAAGGTACGTGGTGTCCGGCAGGATAAGATCCGCATAGGCCACCATCTCCGATGCATAGGCGTCGGAATAAATGATGCGCGGAATCTTGTAGTCACCCGAGTCGTCCTTGTCGGTCAGCATGTGCATGACGGCGGCGGTGTTCATGGACGAATTCCACGCCATGTTTGCCATGTAGAGAAACAGGGTGTCGATCTTGTAGGGGTCGCCAGCGTAGGCGTTCGAGATCACCATGTGCATCAGACCATGGGCCGACAGGGGATTTTCCCAGGTGAAGGCCTTGTCGATGCGTGCAGGCGATCCGTCCTCGCGAAGCGCAAGGTGTTCAGGCCCTTGCGGGAAACCCAGATGCGGCCCGTCCAGGGGGCAATCGGGCCCGGACTTGCAGTGCGGCGTGGGATGGGCCCAGGGGGGTTTAGGGTAGGGCGGCTTGAACCGAAAACCGCCCGGCACTTCCACGGAACCAAGGAGGATTTGCAAGGTGTGGAGCGCGCGGCAGGTCTGGAACCCGTTGGCATGGGCTGAGATGCCGCGCATGGCGTGGAAACTGACCGGTCTGCCGGTCATCTTCTGGTGCCGCCGACCGCGGAAATCCGTCCACGCCTGATCAATCTCAATTGCCTGATCGAAGGCAACATGTGCGAGCTCGGCCGCGATCCGGCGGATCAGCCCGGCACTTAGTCCACAGCGGTCTGCGACGGCCTCGGGGGCGTATGCGTCGTCCAGATAGCGCTCGGCCATAAGCTGAAAGACGGGGCGATGCACCACGTCACCCTTTTTGTGCTGACCGGCAAGGTCCGGAGTAACTTCCGGGTCAAAGGCCGAAGCCAATTCGCCCGATCTGCGATCAACGACTAGCGGATCACCATCGGCGTTTCGAAGGAAAAGCCCGCGCGAGGGGCTGTCGGGATCGCAATTGACAAGCACCGGCGCATTGGTGAAGTCGCGCAGATATTTAAGATCGATCTTTCCGGCCTTCATCAGGCAATGGATCAGCGACAGAATGAACAGCCCGTCGGTACCGGGTGTAATTCCGATCCATTCATCGGCGACCGCGTTATACCCGGATCTGACCGGGTTGACCCCGATGACCTTGGCACCGCGGGCCTTCAGCTTGCCGATCCCCATCTTGATGGGGTTCGAATCGTGGTCTTCTGCCACGCCGAAGATCATGAAAAGCTTGGTGCGATCCCAGTCCGGCTGGCCAAATTCCCAGAAGGCGCCGCCCATCGTATAGATACCCGCGGCGGCCATATTGACCGAACAAAACCCGCCGTGGGCGGCATAGTTCGGGGTGCCAAATCCCTGGGCCCAGTAGCTCGTGAAAGACTGCGACTGATCACGGCCTGTGAAAAATGCAAGTTTGGAAGGATCAGTAGCCCGGATCGGCGCCAGCCATCCCGTTGCAATTTCCAGCGCCTCTTCCCAGCTGATTTCTTCAAACTCGCCAGATCCGCGCGGCCCGGTGCGCTTGAGGGGCGCGCGCAGCCGTGACGGTGCCGTCACCTGCATTATACCGGCCGAGCCCTTGGCGCAGAGAACCCCGCGATTGACCGGATGGTCCCGGTTGCCTTCGATATAGGCGACCTGCTTCTTGCCCTGTGCATCCTCTTTCAGATGGACGTTTATCCCGCACCGGCACGCACACATGTAGCAGGTGGTTTTTCGGACTTCGTCTGAAACCTTTGGCGATGTGTCGAGCACGGGCTGATTGGTCATAGGTCTATCCGGCGCCGGGAAGAGCGGCGTCAATTTAGTTGTATAGTACACATATTACGAGAGAGATCTCCTGCAAACCTCTGCGTTTCCGGACACTTGTTCCAAAGACAGGCAGGATTTGCAAACACTGGTATGCCGATTGGGCTGCGACTCGATCGCGGCTTTGCCTTTTCGGCGCGCCTTGGCGCGGAGTTGAACATGGCGTTTTGGGGGGTGAACAAGACCACGTTATGCAAAGGAAGCTGCCCATTGCACTCTTGGCTCTTGGTCAGACACTGGTCTGGGCGACGATCTACTATGTGTTCCCCGCGTTCCTGCTGCGCTGGGAACAGGATACGGACTGGACCAAGGCGGAACTGACAGCGGCCATCATGCTTGCCGTTTTCGTATCCGCCCTTGCCGCTCCGCTGGTTGGCGGCAGGATCGACCGTGGCCATGGCGCGCAAACAATGGGTGCCGCTGCCGTCTTGGGTGGTTGTGCGTTGATCGCATTGTCGCAGGTGACCGAACCTTGGCAGTTCTATGGGCTTTGGGGTGTTTTGGGGCTGAGTTTCGCCGGCTGCCTTTATGAACCCTGCTTTGCGATTGTCACACGCGTTCGCGGCGGGTTGGCGAAACCCGCAATCATCCTGATCACCTTGGCGGCCGGTTTTGCAAGCACCCTTAGCTTTCCGATCAATAACGCTGTTGCGGACGCCTTTGGGTGGCGCATGGCACTTGTGGCGACCGGCACCTTTACGATTGGGATCGTGGCGCCCATCCTGGCTGTGGGCGTGCGTCTTCTGGAACGCGAAGGTGTCCCCGATGGTGGTGCGCCCGATGCTGAAGACGCACAGGCCGCAGGTGCGCGCGATTTCCTGAACCGCCCGACGTTCTGGTTTCTGGCGTCCGGATTTGCCTGCGCTGCCGTGGTCCACGGTGCAACGCTGCACCACCTGTTGCCTTTTCTCGATGAAAAGGGCCTCAGCGCTGATATGGCGGTGCTGGTCGCCTCCTTCATCGGACCGATGCAAGTGGCAGGACGCTTGGCGATGATGGCGTCTGAACGGGCCATATCGACCCACGGGGTGGCGATCGCCGCGTTTGCCTGCATGGGTACGTCCGTTGCGCTTCTGTTGCTTGGCGGTGGCCAACCGGCCGCCTTGATCGGCTTTACGATTTTCTTTGGCGGCGCCTATGGAACCGTCAGTATCCTGCGCCCAACAATCGCGCGGGAAATTCTGGGCGGGCGGAACTTCGGCGTAAAGTCCGGCGCTTTGGCGCTTCCCTATCTGGTCGGCTCCGCAACCGCCCCTTACCTTGGTGCGCTGAGCTGGGGTGTTGGCGGTTATGATCTGATGCTGTCGCTTTTGCTTCTGCTCTCGGCCATCGGTTGCGCGCTCTATCTCGCGGCGCGGAAGGCTTCGCAATGGACTGTGCGATAGATCCACCTGCACCTCAGCGCTCGGCAATCGGGATATAGGTCCGCTCTGGCGGGCCGTTGTAAAGCGTGAGCGGGCGGATCAGGATGTTGGACCGCTTTTGTTCAACGCATTGAATCACCCAGCCCGGAATCCTTCCTATTGCGAAAATCGGAACGTAAAGATCCATAGGTATTTCGTGCAGCTGGTAGATGACGCCGGAATAGAAATCCACGTTCACGTTCAGGCCGTGGCGTGCATAGGGCTTCATCGCGTCAACGACGGCCTGCAGGATCTCGTACCATTCCGGCTGGCCCATTTCGGCCCCAAGGCGCGCGACCCCGGCCGCCATGTGCCGGGCGCGCGGATCCTCGGCGCGGTAGACGCGGTGGCCGAAGCCTGTAACCGGTTCGCGGTTGCCGCGCTTGGCCTTAACATAGGCCGCCGCATTCTCAGGCTTGCCGATTTCCTGCACCATCTTCATGACGTCTTCGGCCGCGCCGCCGTGAGCCGGGCCCGCCAATGCGGCCAGCCCCGCGACGACAGCACCGTGCAGGTCGGCTTCGGTACCAATCGTGACGCGCGCTGCAAACGCAGAGGCATTCGAGCCGTGTTCGGCATGCAATATGAAGTCGACATCTGCCAGACGTGCAGCATCTTTGCTTGGTTTGGTCCCCTTCAGCATCCACAGCCAGTTGGCGGCGTGTCCCAAGCTCGGATCAGGCTCCACCGGGTCTCGCCCGTTTCGGATCGCCTCATGGGCGGCAACGATGACCGGCACCTGGGCGGCAAGCCTCAACCCGTTCTCGATCATGGCTTCTTCTGATGTATCCCGGCTGCCAGTTTCCAGCGCCGCAAGTGCCGACACTGTGGTGCGCAGTACATCCATGGGGTGCCCGGTCGCCGTGGCCCGGATGATCTCGAAGGCAGCGTGCGGCAAGCTGCGGGCCGCGCGCAGCCGCGCATCGAAGTCTTGCAACTCCTGGGTCGATGGCAACTCGCCGTAGATCAGAAGATATGCGACCTCTTCAAAGGTCGAATGGGTCGCCAGATCGTCGATTGAATAACCGCGATAGCTCAGCTTGCCGGCCTTGCCGTCGATATCCGAAACTCCAGATCTCTCGAAATAAACGCCTTTCAGGCCTCGGTTAATCTTGACGGCTTCTGTCATTATGGGGCTCCTGTTGCCAAGCGGGAGATACCCTTGTCGGCAATTGAAATGGCATTGAGCGGGGCGCGGCAAAAAAAGCTGCGGTTTGTCCTGCCGGAACGCGAGGATGCGCGCATCGCCGCCGCCGCAGCGCGGCTTGAGGCAGAGGGGCTGGGCCAATGCGTCGACCTTGCCGCGCCCAGCCCCGAACATGTAAACGCGGTCCTGCGGGTTCGCCCCGGCAAAGAGGCGATCGCCCGCCGCCTTGTCGAAAAACCGCTTGTGCGTTCGGCTGCCATGGTCGCCGCCGGGCAGGCCGACGTCCTTGTGGCCGGTGCCGTCGCGCCGACGCGGCGCGTTATCGAAGCGGCCGCGCTTGCTATAGGGCTGGCCGCTGAGGTGGCGCTGCCCTCATCCTTCTTCCTGATGCAATTTCCTGACGGGCGCGAAATGATCTGGGCGGATTGCGCTGTCAACGTTTCCCCCGATGCCGATGGTCTGGCGGCCATTGCCATGGCCTCTGCAGCCTCGGCAAAGGCACTTCTTGGCACGGCCAGGCTTGCCATGCTGTCGTATTCCACATTGTCCAGCGGCTCGGGACCATCCGTCGACGCCGTCAGCGCGGCGCAAGCGATGCTTGTCGCACGCGGTATTGACGCGCTGGGTCCCCTGCAAGCGGACGCCGCATTGAATGCGGCGGTTGCTGCTAAGAAAGGTGTCGAGGCAGGAGACGCCAACGTTCTGATCTTTCCGTCACTCGATGCGGGCAACATCGCCTACAAACTGGCGCAGGAGTTGGCGGGTGCTCAGGCC
The DNA here is from genome assembly GCA_039026235.1 of Pseudomonadota bacterium. Lineage (GTDB taxonomy): Bacteria > Pseudomonadota > Alphaproteobacteria > Rhodobacterales > Rhodobacteraceae > JBCCMQ01. Next base: position 15 of record JBCCMQ010000019.1, on the reverse strand, counting down.
GTCGGCCCATTCCTG
>JBCCMQ010000018.1:0-61846 GCA_039026235.1 Pseudomonadota bacterium | reverse complement strand
TTCAAGATCGGTATCGGCGAAGTACCCTGGCTGCAGCAGGTCACTTTTTCAATTTGGCCCGACCCCGAAAGCATGGCCCGCTTTGCCCGCAATCCGCAGGGGCCCCATGCCCAGGCGATTCGCGCCGTGCGCCAGGGCGACTGGTTTCACGAAGAACTCTATGCCCGGTTTCAGATCGCGGGCGACCGGGGAAGCTGGAACGGCACCAGCCCCCTTAAAGATCTTGAAAGGACCGGCCCATGACACAACCGTTCCCCTTCAGCGCAATCGTCGGTCAGGACGACATGAAACTGGCGATGATCCTCACCGCCATCGACCCCGGCATTGGCGGCGTTCTGGTCTTCGGCGACCGGGGCACGGGCAAATCGACCGCTGTCCGGGCGCTGGCCGCGTTGCTGCCGCCGATCGATGTGGTCGCCAGCTGTCCGGTCAACTCATCCAGGGTTGAAGACTGCCCCGACTGGGCAGTGATCGACAACACCAAGGTCGTCAGCCGCCCCACGCCCGTCGTCGATCTGCCGCTTGGCGCGACGGAAGACCGCGTGGTGGGCGCGCTCGACATCGAACGTGCCCTGTCCCAGGGCGAGAAGGCATTCGAACCGGGCCTTCTGGCGCGCGCCAACCGCGGGTATCTTTATATCGACGAGGTCAATCTCCTCGAAGATCACATCGTCGATCTTTTGCTCGATGTGGCCCAGTCCGGCGAGAACGTGGTCGAACGCGAAGGTCTGTCGATCAACCACCCTGCCCGCTTCGTTCTGGTCGGATCGGGCAACCCCGAAGAGGGAGAGTTGCGACCCCAGCTTCTCGACCGTTTCGGCCTGTCGGTCGAGGTCACCAGCCCGACCGATATCGAAGAACGGATCGAGGTCATTCGCCGCCGCGACGCCTTTGAAACCGACCGTGCCCGTTTCATGAAACGCTGGCGCGCCGCCGACACCCGGCTGCGCAAGAAGATCCTGGCCGCGCGACCGCGCCTGGCCCAGGTGACGACGCCGGAACTGGTCCTGCGCGACTGCGCCAATCTGTGCCTTTCGCTCGGATCGGATGGGCTTCGGGGCGAGCTGACGCTGCTGCGCGCGGCCCGGGCGCTGGCGGCCATGAACGGCGACCCGACGGTGGACCGATCCCATATCGTACAGGTGGCCGCACTGGCGCTGCGCCACCGTCTGCGCCGCGATCCCCTGGACGAGGCGGGCAGCACCGCCCGCGTGGCCCGCGTCATCGACGAGGTCTTTGCATGACAGCCGATCCGGCTTGGGACCGGGCGGTTCTGGCGCTTGGGCTCGTGGCGGTCGATCCGCATGGGTTGGGCGGCATCTGGCTGCGCGCCCGGGCCGGACCCGTGCGGGACCGCCTGACCAAGGCGCTCGATACCCTGCCCTTTCCCCTGCGCCGGATACATCCCAATATCGCCGACAAGCAGCTTTTCGGCGGTGTCGATATCTCCGCCACGCTCGATGCTGGTTATATTATTGAAACTAAAGGAATTTTGGGTGATCCAGCGACCTTGGTCCTGGGCATGGCCGAACGCGCTTCCGGCGGACTTGCCGGGCGGATCGCCCATGCGCTGGACGGTGCCGGCGATATGGCTTTGATCGCGCTCGACGAAGGGGCCGATGCGGACGAACGGCTGCCCTCTGCCCTGGCCGACCGGCTGGCCTTTCACCTCGATCTGGGCGCGCTGGCGTTTGGGGCCACAGCACCGGTCACGCTCGACCGGGTTTCGCTGGCCGAGGCGCGGCAACGCCTGGCTGCGGTCGAGGTACCAGAAAGTGCCGCCGAGGCCCTCGTCCAGGCGGCGGTCGCCCTGGGCATCAGCAGCCTGCGTGCGCCCATGTTTGCCCTGCGCGCCGCCCGGGCCATCTGCGCGATCTCGGATATCGCCAAGGTGGGCCCGTCAGAGCTCGATCTGGCGGCGGCGCTGGTCTTTGCCCCCCGCGCCACGCGGTTTCCCGACGCGGAACAGGACACGGCCGACCAGCCGCCAGAGCCACCAACCGATTCCGGCCGCGATGATGCCACGGGCGACGACGCCGATCCCAGCCAGATGGGTGAGACATTGGTCGAAGCCGTGCGCGCCGCCCTGCCTGCGGGGCTGTTGAACCTGCTGGCCACGACGGCCACCAACCGAGGCCCCGCGCAAGGCAGCGGCAGCGGGCAACGCCGGACCGGGTATCGCCGCGGGCGGCCCCTGCCCCCGCGCCCCGGCGCGCCAGACGGCCGCCACCGGATCGATCTGGTGTCGACGCTGCGCGCGGCTGCACCCTGGCAGGCCTATCGCCGCGCCCGGAAACCCGCCGGGACAGCCGATCCGCGTTTGATCGTTCGGCGGGAAGACATGCGCGTCCGGCGTTTCGAAGAACATCGGGACCGTTTGTTGATATTCGCTGTCGATGCCTCCGGCTCGGCCGCCATGGCCCGGCTGGCAGAAGCCAAGGGCGCGATCGAGATGCTTCTGGGCGAAGCCTATGCCCGCCGCGATCACGTGGCCCTGATCGGATTCAGGGGCACAGGCGCCGAAGTTCTGCTGCCGCCGACGCGCAGCCTTGTTCAGACCAAGCGCCGTCTGGCCGCCCTGCCCGGCGGCGGCGGCACGCCCTTGGCGGCCGGTCTTCAGGCGGCGGCCCTGCTGGCCCAACAGGCGCGCGGACGGGGCCTGAGCCCGGCCATCGCGCTATTGACCGACGGACGGGCCAATATCGCCCTGGACGGCGCCGCGGACCGCGCCCGGGCGGCCGAAGATGCCATCGGGTTGGCCGCGCACCTGCGCGCCTCCGGCGTCCCGGCGCTGGTCATTGACAGCGGCAAGCGGACATCGGCCGCGCTGGAAAAGCTCGCGCGGCACATGGGGGCGTCCTATGTGCCTTTGCCCCGGGCCGATTCGGCCAGCGTGTCCACGGCCGTATCGGCAGCTTTCGGACCCTAGCTTTGGACTGGGCCCGCCAGCGGCGGCATTGGCCGTTTTCCGACCAAGCCAGGCAGGTCAGGTGCCGGCCCCACAGTTGGCACGTCACGCAGTTTGGCCATGGCCCCCAGATCCTTTTCCTGCACGGCGCGGGCAGCACGTTTCACAGCTGGCGGGACTGGCTCGCGCCGCTGTCGCAGGAAAGCGAAGTCATTGCCATCGACCTGCCGGGGCACGGGTTTTCCCGCCCTGTCGGCTGGGGGCGCCGGTCGCTCGCGGCCATCGCAGAGGATCTGCAGACCCTGATCGACCACGAAGGCTGGCGACCCAGGGCAATCGTCGGTCATTCCGCCGGCGTCGCGCTGGCTCTTGAGGTTGGGCCCCGGATGAAAGATCCACCCCGTGCGATCGTTGGTGTCAATGCGGCGCTTCAGAACTTCGCCGGTCCGGCGGGCTTTCTGTTTCCGTTTCTCGCCAAGTCGCTGGCGATCAACCCCGTGGCCCCCTATTTCCTGTCGGTCTCGGCCACGTCCCAGGCGGGCGTACGCAATATGCTGTCGGCCACGGGGTCATCCTTGGACGCGGCCGGGGTTGCCTATTACCACGCGCTCTTCCGCGACCGCGACCACATTGCGGGGACCATCGCGATGATGGCCGAATGGGACCTGCGCGCGCTGACCAAACGGCTGCCCGGGATCACTATCCCCGTCCTTTTGATGACCGGCGCGAGCGATCTCGCCGTGCCGGCCTCGGTCACAAAACGCGCTGTGGCGGATCTGCCCCTGGCGGACACCTGCACCTTTCCGGATCTGGGCCATCTGGCCCATGAGGAAGCGCCCGAGCTGTTGCTGTCCAGGGCCCGCGATTTCCTGCGGCAGGAAGGCGTGTTGCCAGCAGTGACCGCGCCCGCCGCGTAAACCCAAACTGGTTTAACGGCTGAACTGTCCCCGCGGGGACACTACGGGTCCAATTTGGCGAAGAAGGCTTCGACGGCCGCCTCCAGGCGGTGTCGTTCTTCGCCGGAAAAGTCTCTATTCATGCGCAATTCGAGTCTTCCGTCCGTCGCCGTGCACTTTGCCAGACCCTCGGGACGCGCGATCTTGAAGACGGTTTTGGCGCTGCCCTGCTTCTTGGGCCTGTCCGCCGTATCCAGTTGAGGTTCGCCAAGCGCACCTTCCACAACGGGCGCCCCGGCAAATTGGCCCAATATTTCAAGCTCCAGCTCTGCCGTGCGCGCCGGGTTCTCGGCCATGGCCCTCTGGATCTGTGCAGCGGTGCCCGGAATCCGTTCGATGCGTTTGATCAGCGTCAGGCCAAGCGCGCGCGGAATGGCCTCTGCATGGTCCAAATGTGACCCTATTCTAAACAATAGAGCCGCAAAACGGCGAATGTAGACCCGTTTTTGACGGCCTGCTGATGCAAAGAGCGTGTCCACGGCTGCGTCTACCGTGGCCGCCTCTGTTTCCGGGTCATCGGCATAGGCCGCAGCAAGCTGCGCCATCTCGGCAAAGCTCACGTCCTTGCGCACAAGATTTTCGTCGACCATCCGCCGGTAAAGCGCATCGGTCGTCTCACCCCGCGCCACGAGGCCCGCCGGAATGCCTCCATAGGTCTCGGCGTCGCCGGTTTCTTCCAGCAACTCACGGTAGGCCTGGAGCCGCCGAAAGCCCTGCACCAGCTCGTACCCCGTATCCGTCTGCTCGACCCGGATCGCGTTCGAAAGTCCGACGCTGGCGATCGACGTCTTCAGCTCGTCGATCTCTGGATCCCGCTTGCCGAAACGGTCGCGGGTCAGCTTGTCCGCACGGATCTGATCCAGGGGGATCCGGTCAACGATCAGCCCGAGCTTTTTCAGTCGAACATGTTCGTGGGCAAGCGCATCGTTTTCGGCCCGTATCGCCGCCTCGGCCGCGCGGCGTTCCTGCACTGCGCCGGCGTTTTCGGCAATCGCGGTTGCCATGGGGCCGCGCCGCTGGATGGCGGGCTGGTCCGCCGTGGCCAACGGCTCTTGCTCGGCTTCCGGGAAATCTATGTCAAAGACGCGACGCTTGGTCATTGCTTGGCCTCCATGGCGGTCCAGGTGCCGATCACATGATCGCGGAATTCTCCGTACGCCCCGTCGAATGAGGTCCGCGCGCGGCGCCATGTCTCGCGGGTCATATCGCGGTAGTCGATCTCATAGATGGACGACAGGAACCGGCCGGATTGCTCGACCGCACGCGTCATCTCGATCGGGTGAGCGGTGACCTTATCGTGCCAGACCTTTCGGAAGGCTGACTCCATCGCGCGGTGCAGCTCATTGCCCGGCTCAAACCGTGTCAACAGGATGCGGACGTCATAGAACGACTTCGGCAGATCCATGGTCCCGGCGGGGACGGCCGCGCGGAAGGCGCCCAGATCTTCCAGCGCCTCGGCCAGCTGGCCGAGAAAGGAAGTGGTCGAGTCGTATTCCCAATACCCCGGACCGCTGGGGATATAGAGCATGTCCGCCGCGAAAACGGCGTTCATCGACTGATAGCCGATGGCCGGTGGGCAATCGAACAGGATCAGGTCATAGGCCGCATCGGGGATCTGATCCAGAAAGCGCGACACGGCAGCAAAGAACGACCATTCCGGGTTCAGGTGCCGGTACTGGGCGCTGGCAAATTCCACGAAGGCGGCGTTGGCGCAGGACGGCACCAGATCGATGGTGGACCAGCAGGTCGGCTTGATGAAGTCGGCCGGCCGAAGATCGGCAAGGCCCAGGTCGGTGATCGCGGCGGGCAGGCTGCGGCGGGGCAGGGCGGTGCCCGATTCCGCGCCGGTGGCGGCCGCGTTGATGCGCCGTGTCTCATGCACCAGGTCGCGCGCCATGATGCCCCAGACGGTATAGTCTTCGGCCACGTCATTCAGACCCATGGAATGGCTGAGCGTCGCCTGCGGGTCGAAATCCACGACCAGAACCCGGTAGCCATCCAACGCCGCCGCATGGGCGAAGTGAAGCGCCACGGTCGACTTGCCCGCGCCGCCCTTGAAGTTCGCGACCGCCGCCCGGACCGCACGCTTGCCAGCGGGCCGTTCCGGCATCAGCGACTTACGGTTGACCTTCAGCTTGCGCCGGATCTCGTTGATCTCATCGAGCGTGTACCAGCGCTGCCGCCCGTCGACTTCGACCTCACCTTGGGGCAGGCTGGGGTCGGAGGCCATGCGGCCGCGCAGGGTGGATTGGTTCACGCGAAAAATCAGCTCAGCCAGTTCCCAGCTAGAGAACCGCCGCAAGCTCTTTTCGTTCTCGGGGCTGTAGGTCTGGCGCCGGATGAAGCCCTGCATCTTTAGGGACTGCGCCTGCATCTCGGCGAGATCCGCATGGGTCAACCGCGCGCCGCCAAACATTGTGTCTTTCATTCTGCTCGCCATGGCTTGTCCCCGCGGGGACAGTTTAGTGATTAAACGATCCCCGCAGGGACGCAAATTTTTATATTTTTGGAATTTACGCTGAATTTGCAGGAATTGCAAAACCGATTATTGTGGAACCCACAGGTAAGTAAACCTTGGGAGATTACGCGCCCGCTGCGCGAATCGCTGCAGACGCGGCGCCGCCGGTAGCGCCCGCAGCGGGACGGTGGATCGATAGGGCAGGGGCATAACTTGGGGACACAAATGGCCGCGCACCCAGATAATGGGGGACAAATGCTGTCCAATAGGGGACATGTTGGATGTCACCCAATACCATAAACCAAGATTTTCTTTCTTGATTTGGTTCTGTGGTGGGGCCGCCTGAACCCACGGCTTGACAGAATCGAAAATCCGGACGCTAATTGTTCGCAGATCGGGAAAGGCGTTGACTTTAAATGGATGTCACCGCATATCTCGGCGCATCCGGGCGACAGATCCGGGGATTGAGGCATGGCCCGGCGGGCCGCAAACAGGACGGAACGAATGCAGGTCACCAGGGCGGTCGGACGGGCTGCTGCGGCGCGCAAATATGATCTTCTAACGGCTTTGGGCGCCTATGCCCTTGACCGGGGCGGAGCTGAAGAGCGGCTGGTCCTTCGGCTGATAACGCTGGTTGTCGCCCGCTACAATTGGGCGCGGGAAGAGTTGGCCGTGGGGCAGCGAGAGATCGGGCGGCTTTGGAATGTCGATCCACGCACCGTCAAACGCGAAATGGCAAAACTGCGCGCCATGGGCTGGTTGACCATCACACGGCGGGGTGCGCGGGGCAGGGTCAGCGAATACCGCTTGGAGCTTTTTGCAATCTTCGAGACGACGCGCCCGGTCTGGCCAGCGGTGGGCCCGGATTTTGTGGCGCGTCTGGATGATCGTCCCGAGCCGACGGATGCGCGTATCGTGCCGTTTCCCGCAAGGGGTGCACCGCCGCCCGATATCAGTGACGGCGACGAATGGTCCTTGGCGGCCGCTGTACTTTATGCCGAGGATGCAGGGCTCTACGGCGCCTGGATCGCGGCGCTCAGGCGGTCGGGCAGGGCAGGGGGGCGGCTGACGCTTCACGCGCCGAGCCGCTTTCACGCCGCCTATGTCACAACCCACCTGAACGAGCGTCTGCTGCGCGCCTGCCAATCGGTCGATAACACGGTGTCCGAGATTACGGTGGTTGCGTGATACGGGTGCGTCGCCCAGGCAATGCGCATAACCGTGCGCACAAGACCGAAGCTTTGAGCCAAATTTGACCGATGATGCGCGCTGCATGAACGAAAGGGAAGTGTGCCAAAACTGACTTCTGATATCTGTCCTGCCGCCGCGATGTATGCCCCTAGTCAATTTTGTAAGGGCTATCAGCAGGGGAGCCAGCGTGATCTGTCCAGCGCCGGTTTTCTGTCTTCCTGTCGAAGTGCAGAACGCGGTTGTGATCAGGGTAGGTGACAACATCTCCGGAAGACCTTGTGCCAATCACAAGATATCGGACCTCTGAGTCACTTTGGTTTTGCATGCAATGGCCGATTGGGTCGCCCGCTTTGAAAGTTGCGGCGTCGCCTGGGCGCATGACGACGTTGGTGTCACCTTCGTGGAGGGTGACTTCGCCTTGTAGGACATAAACCATCTCGTCTTCACGCGCATGCCAGTGCTTAACTGACGATGAAGAACCCGGCGGCAGGATCTCTTCAAAAGCACCGAACTGGGTTAGGCCGCCGCTGTCACTAAACAAGAGGGCGCGGTAAGGACCGCAAGGATTGCCTTCGCCATCGCTGCTATCGCGTTTCGCCGTTTGCTTGTTAAATACTGGCATGGCACGCTGGTCCCAAAGTCAATCTGTTTTCAGCAGCTTTACCATCTGCGACTGAGGCTGAAAACCGCGCCTCCCAAGCAGGTGTGCCCATTTTCGCCAGAGGTAGACCAGTTCAGCCTAGAGGCTGCAGCAGACCATCGAGCGTGCGCGGTCGATGACAGCTTTGTCCCGTTCCGTACCAATTTATACGCGGTGTGGCGAAAGGCGACCCATCCTAGACCTGCCGTTCGTGGATCACGCGGCAAGGGTGCCTGAAGGGCCCAAAAATCACCCGATGCTGCGGTGTGAACGAACGACTGCTCTGTTTCGTCACGGCCAAAAACGTGACGAGATCAAAGCCAAGTTGCCTTAGGATTTTGACGCAAGATTTGTCAACGCCTCTGGCTTTAGTGTCTTCTGTTACATCAACTGCCGTTCTTGATAGCTTTGGCGCGACAGAGAACACGCAAATATTGCACGAGGCGACCTTATGAGATGCCCGTGGTCATCATTCGGCCGGCAGCACCCGAACTTCCTGTGTGATCTTTTCCACGTAGCCAGAGATCGCCTCAGTAGTTTCCGGCTGGTACAGACGGATCACCTGTGACCAGCCCGGTTGCACGTCGATGTTGTTGGGCTCGCCGGTGCAATTATACCTAAAAGTGACGGAGCCGTCTGAATTGGCCTCAGCAGCGCGGTTATTGAGAGCGTAGTTCTCTTCGACAATCCAGCTTTCAGCACTGTAAGTGGTAACAGAGAAGAATGCACCCTCATCGAACTTCAACGGTGGGCGCGGAAGCGTCATCTCTGAGCAGGCACCCTCGGCTGCTGCATCCTCGGGTACGATGGTCGAGATATAGACGGCGTCTTCGTAAGGCAGACCGCCCCAACCCTTAGCCGTGGCAATCAGGAACATCTCAGGGTCGACGTCTTCCGGTCGCCCAAAAAAGAGTTCTGGTTTATCGGCTTCTGCCGCCTGCACCACGAGGGAGGCACGTACCGCGTCGAGGCTTTGGCTATCGAACCCCTTGGGTGGATAAGGCTCTGCCGATGCCGCGTCTATCACAAACCCGTCTTGGTGCGCGTGTGCCTCCGCGAGCCCTGCTTTGTTGGTCGATTTGAGCCCGGTGCGCATGTTGAGGAAGACATAGCGACCGGTCGTCAGGTCTTCAGGGGTGAGCGTAATGCTTTCACCGGCATAGAGCACGTGGAGTGTGTAATGCGCCTCGTCGATGATCTGGATCATCGAGAGGTAATCCCATTCCGGATTGGTGATGGTTACACCGTCCATCGTATCGACGACTGCGTGGCTGTAGAGAACGTCTTTGTTCTCTGTGATGACGAACTGGTTGTCCGGGCTCGACGGCGCACGTGAATGGCGAATGGTGTTCACCGCATGCACGGCAGAATGCTCTGCCATGTATTTGTCGGTTTCGGCGAGGGTGAAGTTTTCGAGCGTGACTTCGATCCCGCCTGCGAACACGACTCCGGTTGCCAGAAGCCAAGCGAGCGTACTAGTCAGAAGTCTTTTCTTCATGGGGAAGCCTCCGTCACATCGGGAAGGGCGTAGGTGCGGTCAAGCACAGCCTGATCGGGGCGGTAGATGCGCATCAGGAAGTTCCAGCCTTCCGTGATGTCCACCCTGTTGGGCTGATCGCCGCAGAGCGCTTCAGACCCATAATGAACCGTGAAGGTGCCATCGTTATTGAGCGTCGCGTTACGGTCGTTGACGATGTTGGCGTCGCTCTCCATGAAACCATCAGCCCCGTAGACTGTGATCGACCAGAACGCATCGTTCGGCGGAACCTCGTAAGTCGCGGTGTAACACGCCTCGGCAGAAGCAGGGCCGGTGTAGTTGATATAGACGGCGTCCTTCTCTGGAAAGAGGCCCCAGGCCCCGGCAACAGCCAGGTGGCGAGTCTCTTCGTTGACATCGCCGCGCGGCCCCATCCAGTCGGGCTCGTACTGGGTGAACTGCTGAAACTCCTGTTCATACACGGCGCGCAGGCTGAGCATGCTGTCCACGTCCCACTGGGGTTCGGGAAAGAGGTCGTGGCTCGAGGCCGCGATCACGAACTGGTTTTGTAGACCGTTCACCAACGCCACGTCAGCGGGATCGTCCGGGTCCATCAGCTGAATGCGCTGAATCAGCGACACATACTTTGTGTCGTCGGGGATGTCGTAGGTGCCGGGCTCATAGAAAACGACCGGGGCGTAATGGTCGTTGTCGTTGTCGATGACGAGGATCGAGAAGTAGCGGTCGTCTGGGAACTCTGGGATCGTGATGGTCGCGCCGCCTTCCGTGTCCACAATGGCCCCGGCATAGAGCGTGTCACGGTTCATCCGCACCACGGCTTGCGCATCGAGCGGCGTGGGTTTGCGGATGTAGTAGAAGCGGTTCACGTCGCTGCCAGCATTCAATTGGAACTGCGCGAAGGAGAGGTCGACCTCCGCGCGGATGTACGTCTGAGGTGTCACGGTTTCTTGTGCATAGGCCGCCGAAGAAAGTGTGATCGCGGCAAGGCCTGAAATGGGGCTTCGCATCTGGGCTGCTCCACAATCGTTGAGGATCAACGCGCGTGTGACCAATATTTTGGTTGCCGTCACCGTTGTGACAACGCGCCAAATCGAAGCAGATAGTCAGGCCGATAAGGATACATCACAACCAGCTGTATAGTACGGTAGACAGCACCGGGCCAAAGGCCGTTGCAAATGGGAACTCGCCTTCTAGTTGCTCTTCTGGCTTCGTTCTCAATCGGCCATTCTCGACCTAGTACTTCACTGGTGCTTCAGTCTAAAGTCGCCATTGGCGCAAGTGCGGCGAAAATCGGAAAATTCCCGCACAGCCGACCTCCGCTGTCCCAATGGAATGACTGTCTGTCTTGGCCAAAACCGCTGTGAGGCAGATCAAAGGCTTGCGGGTTGCGTTATCCTGCAAGTCCAAGTGGGACAGAGACCACGAAATTGCTTGGCGCAGGGTTTCGCCCCTATCTGCAACCGACCCCTACCAGGCGCGCGCGCCACCGATACCGAAATAGACCTGATCGCGTGCCAGGGCCACGGGGCTGTCGGCCGCGTCCCCCAGAAGGCGGGCGTAAAGAAACCCTGCGCCAACGGCCCAGCGGTCACTCACCGGTTGCACATAGACCGCCGCCACCCGGACGTCGCGCCCGCCGCCGCGGGCCGGGAAGATCGGCAATCCGCTGTCGGCGGCGCCATCGGCGTCGATGCCGAAAAACGTGTCCGTGTAATCGTCCGACCCATAGGTGGCGCCCACCGCAATCCCAAGGGCCGAAAACCGCCCCACGGGCAACCACTGACGGATGTTGGCCGAGACAAGGTAGCCGTCATGCACCCCGCCCACGTCAAACAGGATCGAGCCACCGACACCGCCGCGGCGGCGCAAATCCTCGGGGTTCCAGGTGTACCCCCCGTGCAGGCCCAGCTCGACCGTCAGATCGATGTCGGGCAGGGCGTCAACCTGGGCGTTTTCGACATCCGAGCGCCCGAACCTTAGCAACCCGGCAGGCCCCAGGCTCCAGCTGTCCTTCGTGATCAGATCAAGCGTCAGGTAATTGGCCTGGAGCAGGAACTGCCCACGGTCAAAGGTGAACTGACCGGCGGGGGCCACGGCCCATATCGTGTCTTCAGCACCGATGTATTCGGGGCCGAAGCCCGCCCCGAGGATGAAGAAGTCGCCTTTGATCGGCGGCGTCAGCCCGGTGCCCGAGGTCTGGGCGACGCCCGGCTGGGCCGGACAAAGAAACGCGCCAGCAACGATCAGGCAAAAATGGCGGAACAAAAGTTCAGACCCGGGCAAGCGCGCCGAAGATCCGGTCCATGTGTTCATCAAGATAGATGCGCAGCCAGGGCGTGAAGCGATCCTTGTGACGGCCGACTTCGGCTGCCAGATCGTAGATACCGGTCCAGCGGACCTCCATCACCTCATCGGGGTTCGGCTCAATAAGAAGGTTGGAGGGCGCATCGGCGGTAAAGATGTCGACCACCTCGTGCTCGATCAGGCCGCCGCCCACATCGGCGCGGTATTCGACCGTATCCCGCAGGGCCGGGACAAGCCCTTCTATCCCCAATTCCTGCCGCAGCCGGCGTACCGCACAGTCGCCCGACGGCTCGTCCCAATCGGGGTGGGTGCAGCAGGTGTTGGCCCAAAGACCGGGGGTGTGGTACTTGCCCAGGGCCCGCCTTTGGATCAGCACTTTGTCACCATTCAGCACGAAGACCGACACGGCCTTGTGTTTGAGCCCACGGCGGTGCACGTCAAGCTTTTCCACCGGGATAAGGGTGCCGTTCACCCAGGCGGGGATCATGTCGCTCATACGTAACCCTTTGGCACCAGCCCGGTCAGATGGGCCAGATTCTTCAGTCCGATCTTGACGTGCGCGAGAGGCCGCGCCCTGACAAGTTCCTTGTTCATATAGGCCTCGAAGGTCAATCGCTGGACATCCACGTCATGGCACAGGCTGACAAAGCGTTCCCTGCGGTCGTCTGATTTGTAATAGGCATCCTGCATGGCCCGCAAAACCTTGAAGACGGTTTTGTGCTGACGCATGAAAAGCCGCCGCGCCAGCCCCAGATCCCGGGCCCGGCCGGAAGCCAGGCAGGCCAGCGTCGCTGTGGCCGCGACACGTCCGCCCGCCATGGCGTAATAGATCCCTTCGCCCGAGGACGGCGCGACAACGCCGGCCGCATCACCGGCCAGAACCACATCCTTGCCGTTGTCCCACTTATCAAGCGGCTTCAGCGGAATGGGTGCCCCTTCGCGGCGCACGGTTTCGCAGTGTTCGAGGCCGGATGCGACGCGAAGCTCGGCGGTGGCTTTCTTCAGGTCCACACCTTCAACGCCCGTGCCCATACCCACGCTGGCCTTGGCACCATGTGGAAACACCCAGCCGTAGAAATCGGGGCTGATCGCACCATCGTAGATCACGTCGCAGCGGTCGGGGTGATACTGCCCCTGCGCGCCCGGAGCCTCGATAATCTCGTGATAGGCGATGACATAGGGAATGCGGTCGCCGCCGGGAACTTCCGCGCGGGCGACATCAGACCGGGCGCCATCGGCACCGATGACCAGGCGTGTCTGAAGCTGGCGGCGTTCCCCGCTGGCCTTATCGCGAAACAGAACATGGATACCCTGATCGTCGCGAACAATCTTCTGGAATGTGCCGGTAAAGCGATCCGCGCCGGCATCGGCCGCCCGGGTGCGCAGGAACTCGTCGAAATCTTCGCGGTCGACCATGCCGACAAAGCCGTTTTCGATGGGAATATCCACCTGACGCTGGGTGGGCGAGATCATGCGGGCCGTGGTAATGCGCGCGACCAGAAGATCTTCGGGAATGTCAAAATCGGCGATCAGGCGGGGCGGTATGGCGCCGCCGCAGGGCTTGATCCTGCCCGCGCGGTCTATCACCGCAACCGCATGCCCGGCTAAGGCCAGATCATGGGCCGCCGTCGCCCCCGCGGGGCCGCCGCCAACTACAACAACATCGTATATCATGTCATTCTCCTGGAACCATTGCCGCAGGCGTCGGCGGCTCACGGCCTTCCATGACGCGTGCGGCCACGACAGCCGAAGCAAGAAACAGCAGTGCCTCGAAGACAAAAACCGTGCCAAAGGCCTGCACCGGGCCCGACATCACGGCGCGCAGCAGATCCACTGACGCCGCACCCAATAGGCCGCCAAACCCGGCGGCGATTGCCTGGGCGGCGCCCCAAAGACCCATGCGCGTGCCTTCTCGGCGGTGGCGCCCCTGACCAGCCAGGGCCATCATCGCGGCAATGGCCGCCACGGCGAATGTCCCGTTGCAAAAGCCGAGCAGCACCACGGCGGGGGTCAAGGGCGCGCCCGGGCCGATCGTTCCCATAACAGAGATTATGGTAAGGCTAAGCGCGGATCCGACACAGCCGCCGATCACCCATGCCCGCAGGCTGCCCCATCTGAGACCGGTGCACAGAACGCCCACCGTCACCATGCCGAGGAAAACGCCGCCATTCTGCGCACCCGCCAGCGCGGTTGACTGTCCCGGCGAAAACTCAAAGACCAGCCCGGCATAGGGCTCCAGTATCAACTCTTGCATGAAATAGGCGGTCATCGACAGAAACACGAAGAGCGTAAAGTTGCGGGCGTGACGCTCGGCCCAAATCTCTCGCATGCCTTCGAAGAACCGCATCTCTTCCCGTTTTTCATCACTGACCGTGACGCGACTTTCGATGCCCCAGACGGCCAGCGCGGTCAGGGCGATGGCAATCGCCGCCACCACACCGACAATCCGCATCAGCCGGCCATCAGAGTAAGGATCCAGCAACGCGCCAACGATGCCGGCCGTGGCGGCGATCCCAAGGATCATCATCAGCCAGGTTATGGTGGCGGCGGCGGCGCGGCGTTTGGGCGCCGTTGCGGTGGCCAGCAATGCCAAAAGCGATGTCCCGCTGGCGCCGACGCCGAAGCCAATCATCGCATAGGCGAAGATCGACAGACCAAGGGCCTGCCCGAAGCTGACCGGAAAGACCAGGATCGCCGATGTGGCCAGCAAGGCACCGATCGCCAGGACCGCCATGCCGCCGATGATCCAGCGGGTGCGCCCGCCTCCGGTGTCTGAACGAAAGCCCCAATTGGGCCGCGTGATCTGAACCCCGTAGTGCAAGGCCACCAAGGCGCCCGGCAGAACCGCGGGAAGGGCCAGTTCAACCACCATCAGGCGGTTCAGCGTCGATGTGGTCAAAACCACGACCGCCCCCAGCGCCATTTGCACCAGGCCCAGACGGGCGATCTGTACCCAGCTCAGCGTCATGGGATCACCCCCAGACCGCGCGCGGCGAAGGCGCTGATCATCATGCCCGCCACATAGAACAGAACCCCGGTGCCGTTGTACCAGGGTGCCAAGGCCCGGGGATCGGTCAGAAGCCGCGTCATGGCCCAGACCTGGGCCAGCAAAAGAACAGCAACGCCAGCGGCGTGGATCTCTCGTCCCCAAAGCACCAAAAGGCCGATCACAGCAATCTGCGGCAGCGCCATGACCCAGCACGCAAGTCGGGCCGCACGCTCTGGCCCCATGGTGACAGGCAGCGACCGAACCCCGGTCTGACGGTCGCCTTCCAGCGCCTTGAAGTCGTTCAAGGTCATGATGCCATGGGCGCCAAGCGCGTAGAGCACGGCGAGAATGATAACGGGTGCGGCAGGCGCCCCGGCGGACAAAACGGCGGCGCCGGTGAACCAGGGCAGGCCTTCATAGCATAGCCCGACCAGACCCGGCCCCCAAAGGCCCGATTTCTTCAAACGGACCGGTTCGGCTGAATAGGCCCAGGCACAGGCCACGCCCACAACGGTCGCGCCAAACCCCCAGGGCCCCAGTGCCGCGCCCAGAACCAGTGCCAGACCTGACATCGCCAGCGCGATCCAAAGGCCCCAGCGCCCGGGCATACGCCCCGACGGAATGGGGCGCCCCGGTTCGTTGATTGCATCGACATGGCGGTCGCACCAGTCGTTGGCCGCCTGGCTCATGCCGCAGACCACCGGGCCGGCAAGAAGCACGCCAAGCAATACCAGAAACCAGCGATCCGCAATCGGCTGGCCAGAGGCCACGACGCCACAAAGATAGGCCCACATCGGTGGAAACCACGTCACCGGCTTGATCAGCTCAAGCGCTGCCATGGGATCGGGCAGCCCACGCGACTGTAAGTTAGTTGAGACAGCCATATGTCAATTCAACACGACACTTTCGCCCGAGGCAAGCCCGCAGACCCGCCCCGCGACACTTCGGAGCAGCGCCGCCCACGCCGTGGCGGTCACATCCTGGATAAGATGGGAATTCTGCCGGCTAACGCGCGCTGTCGTTGTCCGATCCGCGCGCCAGAAGCCCGTATTTGCGCAGTTTGACGTAGAGGCTCTGGCGTGACAGCCCCAGCATTTCGGCCGCGGCCACACGGTTGTTGCGGGTCAGTTCAACGGCCGTCTCGATGCACATCTTCTCAACCACATCCGTGGTCTCGGCCACGATGTCCTTCAAAGTCGTCGATCCGACCAGTTCCATGACACTGCGCGCGGGTCCGTCATTGACCGATACCGAAGCTGATCGCGCCGCCTCGGCCCGGCTCGAATCGCGGAACACAAAGGCAAAGACCGGGTGCGCGCGGTCATTGAGATGGGTGGCCGAGACCTCGACCGAGACCTTAGAGCCGAACTCAGACATCAGCTTGGTCGAATACAGCCGCATTTGGCCGGTCCGGGCGGAATTGTCAGTCAGAACCTTCATGTCGACGCTGCCGCGGCTCAGAAACTCGGTCAGCGGACGGCCCTTCACGCTGGCCGCCTCGGCGGCATCCACCAGATTGATAAAGCTTTCATTGACGGCCCGGATCAACCCGTTGCGGTCGGTAAAGACAACGGCATCGATGCCGTCCCGGAAAAGGCCCGACAGATTGCTGGCCAGTTCGTCCGATATCGCCTCGCCTTCCGCGGCTTGCGCCATCCGGCAAAGCAGCAGACGTTCGCCCCCGGCGCGGAAAATCTTCGAGGTCACCATAAGAAGCCGTCGCGACCGTCGCGCCAGCAATTCCACCGGAACGGCCGTTCCCGCGGCGGCCGAAGACGCCAGGCTTTCCAGAAACTCGCCGCGCTTGCGGCCGTCGAATTCCTGGGCGAAGGCGCTGCCAATCAGATCCTCGCGCGGAGCACCCAACATGGTCGCTCCGTAAGAATTGACATCCGCGATCCGTCCGGTCGCGGCGGTAACAAGCACAATCGCCTCATGCGTGGCTTCCATCAGGACCCGGTACCGGGTCTCTGATTCGCGCTGTTGTTCATAGTCGCGCTCAAGCGCCAACTGCGCGCGCACCAGCTGCTGCTGCATCTCGGCGATTGGCCGCAGGTCGCGCCCAAGCATCAGAACCGCCCCATCCGGGCCCACCCGGTGGAACGAATACCTGACCGGAAACTCCCAATCCGAATTGTCGGTGTGGTTCAGCTCAACGGCGCCGGTCGACGCCCCATCGGCCTGAAACTCGGTCAGCCTATCATCCAGTTTCGGCACGCTCTCAGTGGTCAGAAAGTCGCGCAGATTGCGCCCTTCCCAATGGTCGAGCCGACCAAAGGAGCGGTGGTTCGGGTTGATCAGAACCGACAACACCTGCCCTTCGTCCGAGATCACAATGGCGATGTCGGACGCCGTTGCGATAATGTCGCCGAGCAGATCAGGAGCGATCAGCGGAATCGATCCGCTGTTCCAGTATTTCGTGCCGCGCGACGTCAACGGGATCGCGCCGCTGTCATGGCCCGTAGTGTCATAGACTAAACTCGGTCCGCCTCGAAACCATTCCGTTCTTTTTTACTGACAGGTCGCACAGCCGAAAAACCTCATCGGGTAGGTTTGTCGCGCAGTCCGCGCCGGTCAGTTTCTTAACGTCTTTGCGTGCTTCAAGTATGGTGCCGCCGACGCATATCAACGTCGAACCGCCAGATCTTTTCCGAATGCCGCGCACCAGATTCCTTAGGGTTTCAAGCGCTTCGCCGCCGGAGGCCGATATCAGAACGGCATCATAGCTGTCGCGCGCCGCCATTTCGGCAATCTCGGGATCTGTCAGCCCCAGGGCCATCTTAACGGTCGCACCGCGCCGCCTCAGATGGCGCGCCAGAACCAGCGCACCCAGTGTATGATATTCGTTTCCGCGCACGACGGTCAGAAAGCTCGGGCATTCGTCGGCAACTTCGCAATTTACATCGATGGCCGAACTCAGCTCGCGCAGCATGCTCTGCAACCGCGCCGAACCGATCGTGACATCGGCAAAGCCAAGCCGGTCCGCGCACCAGTCATCGCCCAGCAGTCGCGCTGCCTCGGGGATCAGGACCTCGCAGATGTCGATGTCCGATACACCCAGGGCGCGGAACTCTGCCAGAAGGCGCACGCGCACATCGGGATCGAAGGCGCGCACCGCGTCGCACAGCCGGTCCACCAATTCCTTGCGCTGGTCCGCATCGCTGAGGTTGGATTTCTTGGCAACGACGGACAGGACTTCGGACGCCAGTGCGTCAACAGGAAGCCTGCCGCTGTCTCGGCGCAACTGGCCGGAAGCTCTCCGGGCATTGTCCATGTCGTTATTTCTCCAGGCGCCTCAGGCGTCAAATCCGGGCGGCACCAGCCCGAAAGCCCAGCCTACGCGCGAACAGTGTCTGCCTCATCATCCAATATGTCAAAGGAAATTGACATCGTTGCCTGACAGGCCGCAACAGCGTTCGGTGCTTAGAGGATCAAATCCCAGCATTTCCTGGGCCGCAGGCATCTCAGGTGCCCGGCACCGGCCCGCTGAACTGTAAACTTCGGCAATATCGAAAGTGTAAGTTCTAATTGACACCTTGAACGCCCTGCGCCTAGTCTTCCTTGCGGAGTCTGCCTGTCAGGAGAGTCGAAGAATGCCGTACCGCCAGGCCGGTGTAACGCGCGGGAGGACGCTTTATACTGCGCAACAGCGCGCGCGCCGGGACCAGACCATCTGGACCCTCGTTCAGGGTATTCTGGCGCCCTTTCAGTTCGTCGTTTTCCTGATCTCTCTGGCACTTGTGATCCGCTATCTGGCGACCGACACCGGCTATCAGGCAGCGACAATTTCGATCGTGATCAAGACCGCGGTTCTCTACACGATCATGGTCACCGGAGCGATCTGGGAAAAGGTTGTCTTCGGCCAGTATCTCTTCGCACCGTCGTTCTTTTGGGAAGACGTATTCAGCTTTTTTGTCATAGCGTTACACACCGCCTATCTCTGGGCGCTCTTCACCGGGTCGCTGACGCCAACCGGTGAGATGACGCTAGCTCTGGCGGCCTATGCGGTCTACGTCGTCAATGCCGCCCAGTTCCTTCTGAAGCTGCGTCTCGCACGCCTTGAGATGGGCGCGCCCGGATGAACCTTCCGGCACCTCCTCCCACCCATGGCTGCGCCGCTGCGCCGGTGCTGAAGGAACGGGGCCAGCATGAGGTCTTTTGTGGTCTGACAGGCATCATCTGGCTGCACCGGAAAATGCAGGACGCGTTCTTTCTGGTGGTGGGCAGCCGCACCTGCGCGCATCTTCTGCAAAGCGCCGCGGGCGTGATGATCTTCGCCGAACCACGCTTCGGCACGGCGATTCTCGAAGAAAAAGATCTGGCGGGCATGGCCGACGCCCATGAAGAACTTGACCGCGAGGTTGCGCGCCTCTTGGATCGCAGGCCCGATATCCGGCAGCTTTTCCTGGTGGGCTCCTGCCCCTCAGAGGTCATCAAGCTTGATCTGGCCCGGGCCGCCGAACGGCTGACCCAGCACCATGCGCCCCATGTGCGGGTGCTGAACTTTTCCGGCTCGGGGATCGAGACCACCTTTACCCAGGGTGAAGACGCCTGCCTGTCCGCCATGGTCCCGGCACTGGACGAGACAGATGAAAAGCAGCTGATCGTCGCCGGTGCGCTGCCCGATGTGGTCGAAGATCAGATGGTCGACCTGCTGAAGCGGCTGGAAATTGGGCCCGTGTCGCTCTTGCCCGCGCGGCGGGCTGATGGAGCGCCCCGCATCGGACCCAACACGGTCTTCGCCTGTGTCCAGCCCTTTCTGGGAGAGACGGTGGCCGCGCTTACCCGACGCGGCGCCCGGCACATTCGCGCCCCGATGCCCTTTGGCGAAGAGGGCACCACCGCCTGGCTCTGGGAGATCGCGCGCGCCTTCGGTGTCGAACGGGCGCATTTCGATCAGGTGACTGAGGCGCCCCGGGCCCGGGCCCGCAAGGCCATCGCACACCAATCGGATGTGCTTGGCGGCAAGAGCGTGTTCTTTTTTCCGGACAGTCAGCTGGAAATCCCCCTGGCACGTTTCCTGACCCGGGAATGCGGCATGGCGGCGATTGAGGTCTCGACGCCTTACCTTCACCGCGATCTGCAGGGTCCCGACCTGGAACGCATCGCCAGCGGACCGGTGATTTCGGAAGGCCAGGACGTCGATCTTCAACTGGCGCGCGCCCGTGGCGCCCGCCCCGATCTGACCGTCTGCGGCCTGGGCCTCGCCAACCCCCTGGAAGCCGAGGGGCTGACCACGAAATGGGCCATAGAGTTGGTCTTCACGCCGGTGCATTTCTATGAACAGGCCGGCGATCTGGCGGGGCTTTTCGCGCGGCCCCTGCGCCGCAAGGCCGCCCTAAAGACGGGGGCGGTGGCATGAAGCTCACGGTCTGGACATACGAAGGCCCGCCCCATGTGGGGGCAATGCGGGTCGCGACCGCCATGAAGGGCCTGCACTATGTGTTGCACGCGCCCCAGGGCGACACCTACGCCGATCTGCTGTTCACCATGATCGAACGGCGCGACCACCGCCCGCCGGTCACCTATACGACATTCCAGGCCCGCGATCTGGGCTCGGATACCGCGACGCTTTTCAAACGCGCCGCCCAGGACGCCTATGAACGCTTCCAGCCCGAGGCGATCGTGGTGGGCGCGTCCTGCACCGCCGAATTGATCCAGGACGATCCGGGCGGTCTGGCGGCCAGCATGGGCCTGCCGGTGCCGGTCATTCCGCTTGAGTTGCCCAGCTACCAGCGGAAAGAGAACTTCGGCGCCGACGAGACCTTCTTCCAGATCGTGCGCCACCTGGCCGCGCCGGACGGATCCGTCGCGAAAACGCCCGAAGTCACCTGCAACATCCTGGGCCCAACGGCCCTGGGTTTCCGCCACCGCGATGACGCGGAAGAAGTGACACGGCTTTTGGACGACATGGGCATATCGGTGAATGTGGTGGCGCCCTTTGGGGCCACGCCCGCCGATATCGCCCGCCTGCCCGCGGCCCATTTCAACGTGCTGCTTTATCCGGAAACCGGTGAACTGGCGGCGCGCTGGCTCGAACGCAATCACGATCAGCCCTACACCAGCACGGTGCCCATCGGCGTCGGAGCGACCCATGACTTCCTTGAAGAGGTGGCCAAGCTGACCGGCCTGCCCAAGGTGGCCGATACGACACGGCTGCGGCTGCCTTGGTGGTCGGCATCGGTCGATTCCACCTACCTGACCGGCAAGCGCGTCTTCATCTTTGGCGACGGCACCCATGTCCGCACGGCGGGCCGGATCGCCCGCGACGAGATGGGCTTCGAGGTGGCCGGTCTCGGTTGCTACAACCGCGAAATGGCGCGCGACATCCGCGCGCTGGCCCGGGATTTCGGTGTCGAACCGGTCATCACCGACGACTATCTGGAAGTCGAGCGCCGGATCGAGGAACTTGCGCCCGAGCTGATCCTGGGCACCCAGATGGAGCGCCATATCGGCAAACGGCTTGGCATTCCCTGCGCCGTTATCTCGGCCCCGGTGCATGTGCAGGATTTTCCGGCGCGGTACTCGCCGCAGGTCGGCTGGGAAGGCGCCAATGTCATCTTCGACACCTGGGTCCATCCCCTGGTGATGGGCCTCGAAGAGCATCTTCTGACGATGTTCCGCGACGATTTCGAATTCAATGACGCCGCCGGGCCGTCCCATCATGGCGGGCATGCGCCTGCGGCAGAGGCCCCCGCGCCGGAACCAGCGCCAGCCACGCAACCGGGCGCAGACAATGTCATCTGGCTTGAAGATGCCGAGCGCGAGTTGCGCAAGGTGCCGTTCTTTGTCCGGGGCAAGGCGCGCCGGAACACCGAAGCCTTCGCCGCCGAGCGCGGCGTCGAACAGATCTCGGTCGAGACACTTTACGAGGCAAAGGCCCACTATGCGCGATGAGGCCTATATCGAAGGCGCCGCGCGCCTCGGCTACAGCGTCGCTATCGTGACGCTGGATGCCCATGCTGCCGGCCCGGTCGCACGCGCCCTGCCCCGGCTTGAGGCTGACTTTCCGGGTCTGTCCGTGTCGGTCCACGCCGCGGCTGAATGGGCCGAGGCGCCCGAAACCCTGGGCGCCGCGAAAGAAGCGGTCGCCAGCGCCGACATCGTCATCGCCAACCTGCTGTTCATCGAAGACCATGTTCAGGCGATCCTGCCGGCGCTCCAGGCCCGGCGCGAAGACTGTGACGCGATGGTCGGCATCATCGCCGATCCAGCCGTGGTCGGGCTGACCAAGATGGGCGATCTGGACATGACGCAGCCGGCCTCGGGCGCCGTCCGGCTTTTGCGGCGCCTGCGCGGATCCAAGGCGCCGTCCGGTGCGTCGGGCGCGCGGCAGATGACCATTCTGCGGCGTCTGCCGAAGATCCTGCGCTTCATTCCGGGCAAGGCCCAGGACCTGCGCGCCTGGTTCCTGACCATGCAGTACTGGCTGGGCGGATCGGACGACAACATCGAAGAGATGATCCGCTTCCTGATCAGCCGCTACACCCGGAACGACCTGTGGCAGCGGACCAAGGCCAAGGCACCGGCCATCTACCCCGAGGTGGGGCTTTACCACCCGCGCCTGCCGAACCATGGCATCACCACCGACCTGGCAAAGCTGCCCCGGCCCAAAAAGGCCAAAGCGACGGTCGGGATCCTGATGCTGCGATCCTATCTCCTTGCCGGCGACACGGCCCATTATGACGCCGTCATCAATGCGCTCGAGGCGCGGGGTATCGCCGTCATTCCGGCCTTTGCCGGCGGGCTCGACGGGCGCCCTGCCATCGAGAACTATTTCCGCGTGCCCGACGGCAGCAGGATCGACACGCTGGTGTCGCTCACAGGTTTTTCGCTGGTGGGCGGGCCCGCCTACAACGACAGCGATGCCGCCGTGGCCACGCTGGCCGCGCTGGACGTCCCTTATGTCGCGGCCCATGCGCTGGAATTTCAGACACTGGATCAATGGTCTGCCAGCCCCCAGGGTCTGGGCCCGGTCGAGACCACGATGCTGGTCGCGCTTCCCGAGCTTGACGGCGCCTGCGCACCCACGGTCTTCGCCGGCCGTCAGGGGCGGTCCGATGATCATAGCACGCGGGCCATGGCAGCCGATCCAGAGCGGGTGGACAGCCTGACGGCCCGGATCGAACGCCTTGCCCATCTGCGGCGCACCGCTCGCAACGATCGCAAGATCGCCGTCGTTCTTTTCGGCTTTCCGCCCAACGCCGGCGCCGCTGGTACAGCCGCCTATCTGTCGGTTTTCGAATCGCTTCACAACACGCTGAAGCGGATGGCCGAGGAAGGCTATGACTGCGCGCCGCCGGATACGGTCGAGGCGCTGCGGGCCGCTGTGCTGAAAGGCAATTCCGACTATTTCGGGACCGAGGCCAATGTGGCCGACACGGTTGCCGCCGATCAGATCGTGGCCGGCACGCCCTGGCTGAAAGAGATCGAGGCGGTCTGGGGCCCCGCGCCGGGCAAGGTTCAGTCAAACGGCGCCGGTGTTCATGTCCTCGGGGCACAATTCGGCAATGTCTTCGTGGGTGTCCAGCCCGGATTTGGCTATGAAGGCGACCCGATGCGCCTGCTTTTCGAGCGGGGATTCGCACCGACCCATGCCTTCTCGGCCTTCTATCTCTGGCTCAAGAACACGTTCCAGGCCGATGCCGTGCTGCATTTCGGCATGCACGGCGCGCTAGAGTTCATGCCCGGCCGTCAAACCGGTCTGGGGCCGGACGACTGGCCGGATCGTCTGATCGGCACCCTGCCCAACATCTATCTTTACGCCGCCAACAACCCGTCCGAGGCGACGCTGGCGAAGCGGCGTTCGGGCGCTGTGACCATTACCCATATGACGCCGCCCCTGGCCAGCGCCGGGCTTTACAAGGGGCTTCTGGACCTGAAAGACAGCCTGTCCCGCTGGCGCGCATTGGGTCCTGAAGACAAAAGCCGGGCGGACCTGGCCGCGCTGATCACCGATCAGGCGGCGGCGGTCGATCTGGATGGGCACGACCCTGACCGCCTTTGGCTGACGCTGCTTGAGACCGAAGAGGCGCTGGTGCCCCATGGTCTTCATGTGGTCGGCCGCAGTCTGGATGCGGATGTGCGCGACGCCTACGCCGCAGCGATGGACAACTGCGATGCCGAGGTGCGCGCCGCGGCCCGCGATGTCCTTGGACAGGATCACGAACTGCCGGCCCTGATCCGGGCGCTCGACGGCCGCTACATCCCGCCGGTTCCGGGCGGCGATCTGATCCGGTCACCGGAAATCCTGCCGACCGGTCGCAATATCCATGCCTTCGATCCGTTCCGCATGCCCACGGCCTTTGCGCTGGCCGATGGCGTGAAACAGGCAGATTTGCTGCTTCAAACCCACCAGACCATGCCGCGGACCGTCGCGCTGGTGCTCTGGGGGTCCGACAATATTAAGTCCGACGGCGTCCCGATTGCGCAGGCGCTGGCGCTCATGGGCGCAAAGCCACGATTTGACAGCTACGGTCGGCTCAGCGGGGCCGATCTGATCCCACTGGAAACGCTTGGCAGGCCCCGCATCGACGTCATCATGACTCTGTCCGGCATCTTCCGGGATCTGCTGCCGCTGCAAACCCGGATGCTGGCCGAGGCGGCGCTGAAATGCGCCATGGCCGAAGAAGACCCGGCGCAAAACTACATCCGCGCCCATGCGCTGGCCTACGCTCAGGACATGGGCGTTGATCTTGAAACCGCCGCGCTTCGGGTCTTTTCCAATGCCGAGGGGGTCTATGGATCGAACGTCAACCATCTGATCGACAGCTCGGCCTTTGGCGATGAGGACGAACTGGCCGACACCTTCCAGGCCCGCAAGTCCTTTGCCTATGGTGTCAGCGGCAAGCCGGTGCAGCATGCCGATCTGTTGCAAAAGGCCCTGCGCGATGTCGATCTGGCCTATCAGAACCTTGAATCGGTCGAACTTGGGGTCACCAGCGTCGACCACTACTTTGATACGCTCGGCGGCATCGCCCGGGCGGTGAAACGCGCCAAGGGCGGCACGGAAACCAGTGTCTATATTAGCGATCAGACACGTGGTACCGCCAAGGTCCGCACCTTGCAGGACCAGATCGCGCTAGAGACCCGCAGCCGCAGCCTGAACCCGAAGTTCTATGAACCGCTCTTGGCCCATGGCCATGAAGGCGTCCGCCAGATCGAGGCCCATGTGACCAACACGCTCGGCTGGTCGGCCACAACCGGTCAGGTGGACCCTTGGGTCTATCAACGCATTTCGGAAACCTTCGTCCTGGATGACGAGATGCGCCGCCGCCTTGCCGAACTGAACCCCACAGCCAGCGCCCGCATGGCCGGTCGGCTGCTTGAGGCGACCGACCGCAATTATTGGACGCCCGACGCGGAAACATTGGCCGCGCTGCAGGATGCGGCCGACGAACTTGAAGACAGGATGGAAGGCATCGCGGCGGAATGACCGACAAATACGCATTACTCCGCGCGGCCACGCCGCCCGAGGAAGGGAACAGCAGATGAGCCCGCTTGACACCAAGAACCCCCCGGCGGCCCTGGCCAACGCGCGAGAACGCGAAGGCTTTGCCCGAAAAAGCCCGCCGGTCCTGAAAGGCCAGGACGGTGAAGGCTCTGTTCAGGTACACCAGGACGCGGGCCTGCGGATCGACGGCGCCCAGGTCTTTTCGGTCTACGGCAAGGGCGGCATCGGAAAATCGACCACCAGTTCGAACCTGTCGGCCGCATTTTCGACCCTTGGCAAACGGGTTCTGCAGATCGGCTGCGACCCGAAGCATGACAGCACCTTCACGCTGACCGGCCGCCTGCAGCCCACGGTCATCGACATCCTGAAAGAGGTCGATTTCCATGCCGAGGAGCTGCGCCCGGACGATTTCGTCACCGAAGGCTGGGGCGGCGTTCAATGCGTCGAGGCCGGCGGGCCCCCCGCTGGCACCGGTTGCGGCGGCTATGTCGTCGGCCAGACCGTCAAACTTCTCAAGCAACATCATATGCTTGAGGATACGGACGTGGTTATTTTCGACGTTCTCGGCGATGTGGTCTGCGGCGGTTTCGCGGCGCCGCTTCAGCATGCCGACCGGGCCGTGATCGTCACCGCCAACGACTTCGATTCGATCTATGCCATGAACCGGATCATCGCCGCCGTTCAGGCCAAATCGAAGAACTACAGCGTCCGTCTGGCCGGATGCGTGGCCAACCGAAGCCGCGAAACCGATGAGGTCGACCGCTATTGCGGCACCGTGGGCTTCCGTCGGATCGCCCATATGCCCGACATCGACGCCATCCGCCGGTCACGTCTGAAGAAGAAGACGCTGTTCGAGATGCCCGATGACGATGACATCCTGATGGCGCGGGCCGAATACATCGCGCTGGCCCAGACGCTTTGGGCAGGAACGGAGCCTTTGGCGCCCGATCCGCTGCCCGATCGTGAAATCTTTGAGTTGCTTGGATTCGATTGATGGCAGGCTACGCTGACACCCGTGCCCGGGTCGAAAGCTATTTCGACCGCACCGCGCCCCAGGTCTGGGCGCGGCTGACCTCGGACGCGCCGGTATCACGCATCCGCGAAACGGTGCGCGCGGGCCGCGACGAAATGCGGGCCCTGATCCTGTCCCGCCTGCCGGACGATCTGAACGGATGCCGGATCCTCGATGCCGGGTGCGGCACCGGCCAGATGACCCGCGAACTTGCCGAACGCGGCGCCCAGGTCACCGCCGTCGATATCTCGCCCACTTTGGTCGGTATCGCGTCCGACCGCCTGCCCGCCAGGGTGCGCGACCGGGTCGATTTCCGCACCGGCGACATGCGCGATCCGAACCTTGGCCGGTTCGATCATGTGCTCGCCATGGACAGCCTGATTTACTATGGCACCCGCGACATCGCCGCCAGCGTGGATGAACTCGCCACCCGCACCAGCGGCAGGATCCTTTTCACCTTTGCGCCCAAGACCGCGCTTCTGATGGCGATGTGGACGGCAGGGAAGCTCTTTCCGAGAAGTGACAGAAGCCCCCGCATGGTGCCGCAGTCCGCTGCCGCTCTGGACAAGGCCACGGCCCGGTCCGCCCAGGTCATCGGCCGGGTCCACCGCGGTTTTTACATCTCAGAACTGATGGAATTGCAGCCGTGATCCTCAGCCGGGCCCATATCCGCGCGTTGCCGCGCAAGCTCTTGCCCTTCTCGGACGCGGCGAGCGATGATCTGCCCCTGGGCCAGTTGCTGCGGCTGTCGCTGTTCCAGATTTCGGTCGGCATGGCATCGGTGATGCTTCTCGGAACGCTCAACCGGGTGATGATCGTCGAATTGAGCGTCCCGGCCTTCCTCGTGGCCTTCATGGTCGCGCTGCCGGTTCTGATCGCCCCGTTCCGGGCGCTTCTCGGCTTCCGCTCTGACACCTACCGCAGCGCCATCGGCTGGAAACGGGTCCCCTATCTCTGGTTCGGATCGCTCTGGCAGATGGGCGGCCTTGCGATCATGCCCATGTCGCTGATCGTCCTCGGCGGGGACACGGCCCTGCAGGTGCCCTTTGCGGGCGAGGTTCTGGCGGCGCTCGCCTTCCTGATGACCGGTCTGGGGCTGCACATGACGCAGACGGCCGGATTGGCGCTGGCCAGCGACCGGGCCACGGATGAAACCCGTCCCCGGGTCGTTGCGCTGATTTACGTGATGTTCCTTTGCGGCATGGGCATATCGGCGGTGATCATCGGCGCGCTTCTGCGGGATTTCTCGGACCTGCGGCTTATCCAGGTCGTTCAGGGCGCAGCCGTGGCAACCCTGGTGCTGAACCTGATTGCGCTATGGGGACAGGAACGCGTGCGCCCGATGACCAAGGAAGAGCGCGCCGCCCCCCGCCCGCGCTTTCAGGACGCTTGGACGGACTTTTCGCGCGGCGGTCAGGCGGGCCGGCTGTTGCTGGTGGTGATGCTGGGTACCATGGCCTTCAACATGCAGGACGTGCTTCTTGAACCCTTCGGAGGTGAGGTTCTGGGCCTGTCGGTGTCGGCGACCACATTGCTGACCGCGACATGGGCCGCCGGTGCGCTGGTGGGCTTTGCGCTGGCCGCCCGCTGGCTGCGCCGGGGTCTCAACCACTACCGCATGGCGGCCCGGGGCTGCCTTGTGGGGCTGGGTGCGTTCTCGGCCGTGATCTTCGCCGATCCCATGGGCTCGGCCCCGCTGTTTTTTGCCGGCGCAACCGCGATCGGACTGGGCGGCGGTCTTTTTGCCGTGGCGACACTGACGGCGGCGATGACAATGCCCGCACGCGGCCTGGCCGGCCGCGGGCTGGCCCTGGGCGCCTGGGGGGCCGCGCAGGCCACCGCTGGCGGCCTGTCGATTGCCATTGGCGGGTCGTTGCGCGACGTCGTCGCCAACCTGGCCAATTCCGGCGCATTGGGTCACGCGATGAACACCAAGTCCGCCGGCTATCAGTTCGTCTATCACATTGAAATTGGGTTGATTTTTGCAACCTTAATCGCGTTGGGCCCCCTCGTCCGCATTCGGCCCGCGCGCCCAAACTCTCCGGGAAGTTCCGGGGAAGACACTGGCAAATTCGGCCTGGCCGAATTCCCAACCTAACCGCGGAGGATTGATCATGGTTGGTGTCTCTATCGTAGGAAACATAGACTTCGCGAGCGTCGCGATCTGGGGATTCTGGATCTTCTTCGCCGTGCTGATCTTCTACCTGCAGACCGAGAACATGCGGGAAGGCTACCCGCTTGAAGATGACGAGGGCAAACCCGCCGCGAACCAGGGGCCGTTCCCCCTGCCGAAGGCGAAAACATGGATGCTGCCGCACGGTCGCGGCGAACGCACTGTCCCGGACATGCAGCCCGAAGGACGCGATCTGGCGCTGGCCAAATCCGACATGGCCCAGGGCGCGCCCTTTGTCCCCACCGGCGATCCGATGGCGGACGGCGTGGGCCCGGCATCCTGGGCACCCCGGCGCGACGTGCCCGAACTGGACGGCAAGGGTCACCCCAAAGTTGTTCCGATGAAGGGTGACGCGCACTTCAAGGTGTCGGCGGGCTACGACCCGCGCGGCTTGAAGGTGGTCTCTGGCGACAAGCAGGTTGTGGGCGAGGTCAGCGACATGTGGATCGACGAACCGGAACAGCTGGTCCGCTATCTCGAATATACGCTGGAGGATGGCAGCACCCGCCTGGTGCCGATTCAGCTGGCCAAGGTCACACGCGCCAACTTTATGGGCGGTCGGAACCCCTACGTTCAGATCCGTTCGCTGAAGGCGGCGCATTTCAGCGGCGTACCAAAGATCGCCTCGGGCGATCAGATCACCATGCTCGAGGAAGAAAAGGTCTGCGCCTACTACGGCGGCGGCACGCTCTACTCGGTCGGAGACCAAGCCGGCTAGGCGCGCCGGCACAGGAAAGGAAAACCGGATGCCGAACGATTTCGCATTTGAGCCGATCAGGGGATTGCCGGGCCGACTGCCCAAGGGAGAATCGATCCTTTGGCAGGGAAGCCCGAACCCGCTGGCGCTGGCGCGCGAGTCGCTGATGCTCAACTGGGTCGCCGGGTACTTCGGCTTTCTTGCCCTGTGGCGCGCGCTTGTCACCTCCGCAGAAGCCTCCATCGGAATGGCAGCGCTCAGCGCGCTGCCGTTCCTGTTTCTGGGCGTGATCGTCTGCGGATTGCTTTACGCCTTTGCCTGGGCTCAGGCGCGGGCGACCGTTTACACGATCACCACCGCCCGGGTGGCCATGCGGATCGGCGCGGCGCTGTCGATCACGCTGAACCTGCCCTACGACTGGATCGGACGGGCGGATCTGGACGAACGCAAGGACGGATCCGGCACGATTGCCCTGGCAACGCTCGGTGAAACCCGGATTTCCTATCTGGTGTGCTGGCCCCATGTGCGTCCCTGGCGCATGGCCCGGACCCAGCCGGCCCTGCGCTGTATTGCCGATGCCGCCAGCGTCGCCCGAATTCTGGGCGACGCGGCAGAGGCGCGCCTGAACACACCCAGGCTTTCGGCCGCAACCGCGCGTCCCATACCCCATCCAGCGCCTGCGCCCGATATCGCCGATATACCCCAGTCCGCCGACGTTCCACCGGGTACCGCACCGCAGCCCGCTGAATAAGCCCGCAAACCAAGGACCAGACCCATGACAGATCAGACCCATCCGCACAGTCCGCCCCCCGGCACCGCTGCCCGCATCCCGATGCGGCGCGAAGGTGAGGTGGTGCCCAGATTTCTGATCCGCCTGATGTTTCTCTTGGCGCTGGCATCGCTGGCGCTCGTGACCTTCGCGGTCTTGACCGACCGGCCCCATGTGGGCGTACCCGCGAACGGCCCGATTACGGCTGAACGGATGATCGTCCTCGACGGCGCACGCAACGGGTCCGTCACCATCCGCGACGATGCCGGCGGCGCCCTTGCCGCGCTCAGCGAACGCGAAGCCGGTTTCATCAGCGTGATCTGGCGTGGGCTTGACCGCAAGCGTCAGGTCATCGGCGTCGACCCGGCCGCCCCGATCCGGCTCGTCAAGTTTGAAGACGGCCGCACGGCCATCATCGACCCGGCCACGGGCTGGCGCGCCGATCTCGACGCGTTCGGCCAGGCCAACAAGGCGCGTTTCGATGCGCTTTTCGCACTTTAACCGCAACCATCCTGGAGGGGACCGCAACCCATGGGACTTTTGACCAAGGACTTTGAAACCGCACCATGCGAAGTCGAGGTAAGCCATACCTTCGACAGCCTGCATGCACATGTGAAATTCCTGAACGGCGCCGTCGTCTACCCCGGCGACGAGGTGACCGTGAAGGGGCCGCCGGTGATGGCACCCTACGGCGAGGTCGTGCGCGAACAGCGCGAGGCACGCATTGCCCGGGCCAGCCAGCTGGAACGGCTTTGGACCCGGCTGACCGGCGATTTTGAGTTCATGGAGCTTTGCGAGTTCTCCTTTTCCGAGGAGGCAACGCTATGAATATGCACGCCAAGCACACCGCCGATGCAACCACGGTCGAAGAAGGTCTTGCCATTCAAGAGCAACAGGCCGTCCACGACAGCGAGACCGCGACCGCCGTCGCCATGCAGAACACGCTGCTGACGCCGCGCTTTTACACGACCGATTTCGATGAACTCGATTCCGTCGACGTCAGCCCGGTGCGCGAAGATTGGGACAAGCTGATCGCGCAAATGAAAAGCGACCCCAACAAGGGCCATTTCAAGAAGAACGAAGACTGGGATCACATCGACTGGGACGGCATGGAGCCCGGCCTGAAGAAGGAATTCATCGATTTTCTGATCTCAAGCTGCACGGCCGAGTTTTCGGGCTGTGTGCTGTACAAGGAAATGAAACGGCGCGGCAACAACAAAGACATCACCACGCTGTTTCAGCTGATGGCTCGCGACGAGGCGCGCCATGCGGGCTTTATCAACGACGCCCTGCGCGAAGCCGGCATCGCGGTGAACCTGGGTTTCCTGACCAAGGCCAAGAAATACACCTATTTCCGGCCCAAGTTCATCTATTACGCCACCTACCTCAGCGAAAAGATCGGCTACGCCCGCTACATTACCATCTTCCGCCATCTCGAAGCGAACCCAGAACACCGGTTCCACCCGATCTTCAAGTGGTTCAAGGAATGGTGCAACGATGAGTTCAGCCACGGCGAGGCCTTCGCGCTTCTGATGAAGACCGACCCCAAGCTGACCACGGGCACGAACGTCTGGTGGATCAAATTCTTCCTGACCGCCGTTTATGCCACCATGTACGTCCGTGACCATCAGCGCCCCGCCTTCCACGAGGCCCTCGGCGTTGATACGGACTGGTACGGCCAAGAGGTGTTCCGCAAGACCAGCGAAATCTCAAAGCAGGTGTTCCCGATCACACTCGATATCGACAGCCCGCGCTGGATGCCGAACCTGAAGGCGCTTTACCGGGCCAATGTGGACATTGCTCACGCCACCCGGACCGGAGGCGTTCGTGGCTTTCTGGGACGGACCTGGGGCAGCCTGCGCGCCGCCCGCGCGTTCCTTGCGCTGATGTCGATCCCGTCGGTGCCGAACGAAGTGCCCGCCTCGACGCGGTTGGAGCCCGCCTATTGACGCACTGCGCCCCCTCCCTGCCGCTCCGGAGATCCGGCGCACGGCGCGACCCCGCCAGACGAGGGGTCGCGCTGTGATGCCCGCGTCGCCATGGTTCGCCGCGCTTCTGGCGCTTTTCATCTGGTGGTTTTCCACCGGAGCGATCCTTTGGCGCGTGAAGTCGGCCGACCGAAGCGGCGGCACCGCCCATGTGCGATCCGTCGTGCTGGCCTTGCCGCTGTTTATGGTGGGGATCGCGGGGCTGGTGGTCACCGCAACGGTCACGACCACCGGCGGGGTCTATCTGGCGTTCCTGTCGGCGCTGGCGGTCTGGGGGTGGATCGAGCTGGCGTTCCTGTCCGGCGTGATAACCGGGCCGCAACCGGTCGAATGCCCGCCGGGCGCACCCGATCGGGAACGGTTTTTCCGGGCCTGGGGCGCGCTCGCCTACCACGAAATACTTCTGGCAACGGGCCTCGTCCTGGTCCTGGCCCTGGCGACCATGGCCACCAACACCGTTGGCATCTGGACCTACGGCATTCTCTATCTGGCGCGTCTTTCGGCGAAACTGAACATCTATTTCGGCGTGCCGCGCATCAACACGGAGTTCCTGCCGCTGACACTGACGCATCTGAAATCGCATCTGCGACGACGGTCGGTGGCCTGGTTCTTTCCGGTTTCTGCGGTGGCACTGGGGCTGGCGACCGCCACCTGGGTGTCGCTGCTGGGCACCGCGACCGGAGCACCCGCCACGGTTGGCTACGCCCTTTTGGCGACGCTGACCGCGCTCGCCCTGCTTGAGCATGCATTCATGGTGCTGCCTGTACCTGACCAAATCCTCTGG
Source organism: Pseudomonadota bacterium (assembly GCA_039026235.1). Taxonomy (GTDB): domain Bacteria; phylum Pseudomonadota; class Alphaproteobacteria; order Rhodobacterales; family Rhodobacteraceae; genus JBCCMQ01. The sequence goes on along the minus strand of JBCCMQ010000018.1, from coordinate 29,026 downwards.
CGCTGGATGATCCCGGCGCCGGTGGCAAAACCAAACGACAACTAAAGGACTACCGGGGGATCCAGATGGACTTCGACAAGCTCTTCCAGACCCAAATCGATGCACTTAGAGACGAAGGAAACTACCGCATATTTGCCGAGCTAGAACGGCACTGCGGCAACTTCCCCCGTGCCAAGAACCACGGCGCGGGCGCAGGCGAGGTCACTGTCTGGTGCTCGAACGACTATCTTGGGATGGGCCAGAATGCCAAGGTGATTGCCGAGATGCACCGGGTTGTCGATGAATGCGGCACCGGGGCGGGCGGCACGCGCAACATCTCGGGCACGAACCACTATCACAGGCTCCTCGAAGACGAACTGGCCGATCTTCATGGTAAGGAATCGGCGTTGCTTTTCACCTCGGGCTATGTCTCGAACTGGGCCGCGCTTTCCACCCTTGGCAGCCGGCTTCCGGGCGCTGTGATCCTGTCGGACGCGCTGAACCATGCCTCGATGATCGAAGGCATCCGCCACAGCCGCGCCGACAAGGTCATCTGGCGCCACAACGACCCCGAGGATCTGGACCGGAAACTGTCGGCGATCGCGCCGGACCGACCCAAGATTGTGGCCTTTGAATCGGTTTATTCCATGGACGGCGATATCTGCCCGATGGCCGAAATTGTCGAGGTCTCGGAAAAGCATGGCGCCCTGACCTATCTGGACGAAGTGCACGCCGTGGGCCTTTACGGGCCCCGGGGTGGCGGTATCTCGGAACGTGAAGGGCTGGCCGACAGGATCACCCTGATCGAAGGCACGCTGGGCAAGGCCTACGGCGTCATCGGCGGCTATGTGACCGGGTCCGCGGCGCTGTGCGACTTTATCCGTTGCTTTGCCAGCGGCTTTATCTTCACGACCGCCCTGCCCCCGGGCGTGGCCGCGGCGGCCCGGGCCTCGATTGCCCACCTGAAGACCAGCCACGCCGAACGTGCTCGGCAGCAGAACCGCGTTGCCCGGGTACGCGGCCGCCTCGACGCCGAAGGCATCCCGCATCTGAACAACCCCAGCCACATCATCCCGGTGATGATCGGCGATCCGGTGAAATGCCGCTTTATCTCGGACGTGCTGATGGACGAATTCGGGATCTACGTGCAGCCGATCAACTATCCGACCGTGCCCAAGGGCACCGAAAGGCTGCGGATCACGCCCTCGCCGCTCCACACGGACGCTGACATCGATCACCTTGTCAGTGCGCTGGCCTCGCTGTGGCGGCAGTGTGCGCTGGCTCACGCGGTGGCCTAGGTCGTCAGCAGCGCCTCAGAACCCAAGGAAGGGGTCAGTTACGGATGGATTGGGGCGAAATCCTGCGCCAAGACTGCTGCACGGTTCTGCGGTGCCGAAAATGGCAGTTCTGCGCCCTATTGGCTACCTTTCTGTAATGCAGCCAATGACCGCTTTTGTTTGTAAGCGGACTTTGGTGTCATCGCAGCGAAAGGGTCTGCTACGCACGCAGCATCCGAACCTTGGCACAAAGTAGGCGTCCCTGGGCCGGACATCAGGGCACTCGTTTCTGGACGTCGGGTGGGTCAGATAGACTTGCGTTGACGTCTGGCTACAAAAGCAAGACCCCCAAGGCCAGCAACTAGCAAAGGTAAGCCCGCCGGAAGGGGAACCGCCGTTGGTCTAAGCGTCCATTCTGCATTGGTTCCACCTTCGCCAACCCCAATCGCATCAAACAAAGATGCCTAACTGCCCGTCGAAAATGAACTGAAGACTGACCCTACTCCGGTAAAATCGACCACCACGTCAGACAGGTTCCCAGTTTCCATAGGTAATGTGCCCGTTAGGCTGACAAAAACCGCGTCGCCCGGCACATCAAAGGCGCCAGAAGAAGAACTATAGAAAAAACTGCTAAAGTCAGCCAAGGCAAGCGCTGTGCCCGGCGTGTAGGTATCTTCAAGCGTTAAAACGGCACTTGCAAATCCGGTGCATCCATCGGTGCAGAGCCCGCTCCATTCGTAGATTACGGCAGAATGTGCCGAGTTTGTCAGTCCCAGTGCAATCAAAGCTGCGGAAAACAACGTTTTCATACTTGAACCCTCAAAAACTTTTTAAAACTAAACCTACGGTCCATGGAAACCCGTATTGAGTCAACCTTACAAGGTATGAGATGCAAGGTCGGCTGTGCGGACATAGGGTGAATTCGCTGCGTTCGCCCAAGAGCCTGCTTTCGTGCGCTTTCCGAACCTTCCCTTAAGATTGCACACGACTTGCGCGCATTCGGGGGGCGACCCTGATCCAGCGAGAAAGTCTGTCCATTCCTCCAGAGGCCATCCGACATCCCAATACGTGTTTGATCTGATGCTTGACTGCTGGAGGGGACGGAACCGGGGCCAAACGTTCGCCAGTGGCATTATCCTCGCGGTATCCCTGAGAAGCTTTCTAGCGCGTCGCGATCTGACATTGATTAGAGCCGAAGGCGTGCGGATGCCGAGCGACACGGCGTGCCACCGAAAGCAATATCATGTCGTCTCCCCTGGCGGCGGCAAGGCCCAGCCCTAGTGGCCCGGCCCGGGTGCTCAGACACGGCATCGCCAGTTGCGGCATGCCTGCGAGACTGGCGGGGCACAGAAGGTCAAGTGCTGCGGACCGTTCAGCTGCGAGACGCGCTGGAGACTGGGCCAATAATGGCGGCGGACCCGCTGCACCGGGCGTCACGAGAAGGGTGCCACGGTCTACCAGTTCCTGCATACGACGTGTGATCGCCGCCCTATCGCGGTTGGCGGCCTCGATCCGCGAAGGCGCAAGGCGGGACGCCATCCGGAACCGTTCGATGATGTCGGGCCCGAGGTGCGCGCCGCTCTCCTCGACCCAGCGGCCGTGGCACGTCCAGGCTTCGTCGGCCTGACAGACCCGAAACGTTTCGCGCCAGTCGGCGATGCCATCGGGCGCCAGCTGCACCGTCTCGAACGACAGGCCAAGATCCTCCGCAAGCCGTCGGGCCTGCGCGATCAGTGGCTCGCGCAGATCGCGCGGGAGCCTGTCGAAAAGGTCGGCCGCGATCCGCACACGCGCGATCTCCGGAAACGCGGTCACATCAGGAAAAAAGACGACCCCGACGCGGTGGAGTGTTTCGGCATCCCGCGCCAACCATCCGATCGTGTCGAAGGACGGTGCAAGCGGTACAACACCGTCGCGGGCGATCGCGCCGTGGGACGTGCGGATGCCCCACGTGCCGGTGAAGGACGCAGGCAGACGAATGGAGCCGCCGGTATCGGTCCCAAGGGCTGTATCGACCAAGCCCGCCGCCACTGCTGCGGCGGACCCGGAAGAGGACCCGCCGGTCACACGTCCCGGGGCTACGGTATTTCCGGGTGCCCCATAGTGGATGTTTTCTCCGCCGAGGCTCCACGCAAGTTCGTCCATGACGGTTTTGCCGGCAAAGCGTGCCCCTGCGCGGCGAAGGCAAGCGACGGCTGGAGCATCGTGCTGCGCCGGGACCTGGCCTCTGGCCCAGGTTGGATTGCCCGCGCCCGTGATCATCCCCTCCACGTCAAAGAGGTCTTTCACGGCAAAGGTCAGGTCGGATAAGGGCCCATCCCCCGCAGGTTCATAATCGCGGAACGGCGCGTGCGGAGTAAAGGCGTTGACTGTGTCTTTCACCGCAGACCATCCTTTTTATGTTTGAAGAAAAAGAAAAACATACGCCCTCATTGGGCGACACGACGTGAGGGTCGGCGTGTCGGCGGCGCGAGACGCCCCGCCGACATGGCACAGTTTACTTGTTCGGCCAGCCACGCTCGGAGGCATCGGACAGGAACGCGCGGGTATAGACCGTATTCGCGTCCGGCTCCGCCTCAAGCTCATAGGCCTCCGAGATTACGGTGATCGCTTCGGCGAGTTTGGTGTCATCGACCTCGCCCAAACCGGCAGCGAGCGTTTCTTCAGCCATCATCAACTCGTTAATCGCAAAATCAAGCCGCTGGCCTTCCAGCTCGGCGTCGAGCAGCGGCTCGACCTCCAGCATCGCCTCGATCCCAAGCCCGGGGTTGTCGATGATCTCGACCATCGAGCGATTGATGGCCCGCACGAGGCCCGCGACCGCCTCGGGGTTCTCCTGCAGCATCGCTTGCGAAACCATGACGCCATTCGAATACACGTCGAGCCCGTTGTCGGCGAAGGTGAACCAGTTGTACTGATCCGGATCCTCGCCCATGCGAATGAGGTTGATATAGGCAGAGACATTGAACACCAGCGTACCTGCGATCTCACCACGCACCATCAGCTGTTCCTGCAGGTTCGGCGCCATGTTCATGTATTCGATAGAGTCGGGATCAATGCCGTTGGCGCGCGCAAAGCCCGGAAACAGCCGCAAGGTCGGGCTTCCGGCCGGGCCGCCCAAAAGCGTGCCGGGAAGGTCTTCAAGCGACTGGATCGGGCCGTCCTTGCGGGTGACCATGACAAAGGGCGCACGGCTGTAGACCTGATACACCATCACCGGCTGCTCGCCTGCATTGAGCGAGGCCTGCTGGATGATGGCGTTGATGTCGCCAAAGCCGGCGTCATAGGCCCCCGACATGATGCGCGTCACGGTGGCGGCCGATCCTTCGCCCTGGTCTATGGTCACGTCGAGGCCTTCCTCCTCGAAATAGCCTTTTTGCAGGGCGCGATAGTAGAATCCGTGCACGCCCTGATGAACGAAATCAAGCGTGAAGCGGACAGGCGTAAGGTCTTGGGCGACGCCGACGGTTGCCCAAAGGCTGCCAACGGCGAGCAGTGCCGATGCGGCAATATTGCGGACTCGTGTGAGCATATCAGTCAGTTCCTTCTTTTGCAGTTAAGTTTCACGGTGGTCGTAAACGGTCGGGTCGAAAAACGACTGCCCAGCGTGGTAGAGGCGTTCTGCCGGAATAGTCGGCGTCGGCCCAACTTCGACCGCGGCATCGAAGGTCAGTTCCAGCTGCACGCCGCTTGGGTCGTAAACAAACAGCTGCCAGAGCGTCGTTCCGGGCACGAGAAACTCGCGCCACGGCAGTCCTGCGGCGCGGAAGCGCTCGACATAGGCGTCGTATCCGATGGCGGTCAGCGAAACGTGGTCTATGGCACCGGTGCCCATAGGTGCCGTGTCGTCCGGGCCCATGGCCGGGCCGCCAGCATAGACGTGCAGGATGCCAAGCCCCCCAGGCATCGGCACCGCGAGCCAGGCGCCTGGGTAGCCAAAATCGGGACGCGCCATCTCAGTCAGGCCGATGACCTCGCACCAGAATGTGCGCGTGGCCTCGAGGTTCGAGGTCTTGACGGCGACGTGGAACAATCCTGTAACGACGGCTGTCATAGCTGTGTCTCCCTTTTCGATGGATAGGCGCCTGGCGTTGCCCGCGTGATGAAGCGGTCCATGCCAAGATCCGTTGCCGCGAGGTGCCGATTGGCCTCGAGCAAATGCGGGAAGGCGGGCGCGTGGCGATGTTCGAGGGCAGAGAACTCTGCCCGGTACTGGACCATCAGCTCGGATAATTCGGCCCGAAGCGCATGTTCGTCGAGACCCGTCGCCCGACCGTCACGCATCACGACGCGGCCTTCGACCATCACGGTGGTCACGCCCCGGCCACACTCGGAATACACGAGTTGCCGCAGCGCGCTGTTGAAGGGCTGATAGGCGATGTCCGAAAGATCGATCAGTGACAGGTCGGCTCGCATGCCTTCGGCAATGGCTCCGATTTCATCTTGAAGGCCCACGGCGCGCGCGCCGCCGGTCGTCGCCGCCCGAAGTGCGCTGGCGGCGCCCATTCCGGTGGGCAGTCCGTCCATTGCGCCCGCGAGCAGTGTGAAGAGCTTCATCGCCTGGAACATGTTCTGGGTGTCGCCGCAGCTGCAATTGTCGCAGCCGAGCGCGATGTTGACGCCCGCGGCCTCCAGATCGACGAGCGGGGCGATGCCGCTTTTCAGTTTCAGGTTCGCCATCGGATTATGCGCGATGCCCGCGCCTGCCTCGGCCAGCGCTCTGATTTCACCCTTGGTGATCCAGACGCTATGCGCGATTGTCGTGCGCGGCCCCAAAAGCCCAGTATCGGCCAGCCGCCGGATCAGCGATCCGCCATGTTCAGGATAGGCGCTGCGCGCCTTGGCCAATTGTGCGCGGGTCTCATAGACATGGGTCAGCACGGGCAACCGATGCGCCTTGGCGATCTCGCCCAAGCCCTCAAGCAGCCGCGTGGAACAGCGCTGCGGGCCAGAGGGGCTGATGGCCCAGTGCAGGCAGGGACGCTCGGTACCGATCCGGTCGATCTGGGCGGCGACGAAAGCAAGCTCCGCCTCGGCATCCCCGGGCACGCCATCGACGATCTGGCGGACGGCAGGAGGCAGGTCCGACGCTAGGAACGGCGCGATGTCAAGCTCGGCCACGTCGCGCACAGCCAGCGACAGCACCACGCGTAATCCGAGTTCTTCGTAGGCCGACAGGATCGTGTCGAGCGCCGCCTCGTCATGGGGCACGATAGTGTTCATGTCCTGCACGCAGGTCACACCGTTGCGCAGGCACTCGAGACCGCCAACAAGCGTGCGCAGCCTCAATTCAGCTGCGCTGCGCTGCCCCCAGTAGCCTGGCTGACTAAGCAGCGCCCAGAGGTCGAAGGGCATGTCCTCCATCAACCCCTTCGCGAGCACATCGTAAGAGTGGTAATGGGCGTTGACGAACCCGGGCACCACGAGCTTGCCTGAGCCGTCGATCACCTCCGCCCCATCGGAATGGGAGACGCCCGGCGCGACTATTCGGGCGATGCGGCCGTGCGCGATATGCAGGTCGCGCAGCGGCGGCTGGTGAGGGTCGGCGTCGGGCAGGAGCACGCGCGCGCCCGAGATCACGGCAGAGGTCGTCACGCCGCAGCGCCCCTGGTGCCGCGCGTCGCCCACCTCAGCGCGCGCGCCTCGACAAGAGCGAAAATGGCATAAAGGGTTACCCCCATGACTGCTAAAATCAGCAGCCCTGCGAACACCAGCGGCACGTTGAACGACGAGGTCGCGATCATCATCATGTTGCCGATGCCCCGGTTCGACGCGACAGTTTCGGCCACGACCGAGCCCACAAAAGCGAGCGTGATGGCGACCTTGAGCGACGCAAAGAAATACGGCATCGAACGCGGTAAACTGACGTTCCACAAAAGATCGAGCCGCGATGCCTTAAGCGTGCGCATCACGTCTTCAAGCTCGGGCTCCACAGTGGCGATACCCATGGCCACGTTCACGATGATCGGAAACACGCAGAGGATCACGGCAGTCAGGATCGCCGGCACGATCCCATAGCCGAACCAAAGAACAAAGATCGGGACCATCGCGATCATCGGAATCGACGAGATGCCGATAAGTAGCGGGTAGGCGGTATCGTAGGCGAGCCGCGACGAGCCGATCAGCACCCCGATGGCGACGCCCAAACCCACTCCGATAGCGAACCCCACCAGCGTGGTGAACAGCGTCCGTTCGGCATGAGGCCAGATCGCGGGCGCACGGGTCCAAATCTCTGCAATGATCTGCGACGGACGGGGCAGCACGAAATCCGGCACCGAGAAGAGCAGGCACGCCACCTCCCACAGCACGAATAGTCCTATAATCAGCGAAATCGACGGCGCGCGCCGCTTCAAGATGGCCATCATAGCGTGTTCTCCTCGCCCGAGCGCACCAAAACGATGCGGTCGCGCAAGTGCTGGTTGAGTGCGACGAAATCGGGCGTGAAAGTATCGTCCAGCGTGCGGGGGCGGGCGAAGCCGACGGGGCAGTCTTCGAGGATCCGACCGGGCCGCGCGCTCATCACACAGACGCGGTTGGCGAGAAACGCCGCCTCGCGCAGATCATGCGTCACCATGAGCACCGTCATGGCGCGCGTCTGCCAAAGCGATTGCAGCACTTGCCAAAGCTCTTCCTTGGTGAATTGGTCGAGCGCGCCGAACGGTTCATCAAGAAGCAACAGCTCGGGCTCATGCACGATGGCCCGGCAAAGGTTGGCGCGTTGCTGCATACCGCCCGAAAGCTGCCATGGGTATTTCTCGGCAAAGTCGAGAAGCCCCACTTGATCGAGAAGCGCATCGACGCGGTCGCGGAATTCGCCGTTGCGCTTGCCGCGAAACTCGCCGCGAAACGGCGGGACAATCTTGAGCGGCAGCATGACATTCTTTCGGATCGTCAACCACGGCAGCATGCTGGCACTTTGATATGCCATACCCATGCGGACGGTTTCCGCCCCTATCTCGCGCCCGCGGACGAAGACATAACCCGAGGTTGGACGCAGCAGATCGCCCGCGATCCGCAGAAGCGTTGATTTTCCGCAGCCCGAAGGGCCGACAAGCGCCACGAAATCACCTGCTGAAATGTCGAGCGTCGTCTCGGAAAGTGCCATCGTGGCAGCTTCCCCCGCCCCATAGGTCACGGCGACCCGTTCAAAGCGCAGCAATGGGGCCGTGCGGTGAGCGGCGGCGATCATGTCGTCCGGCGCGCTTGCGGCATCGACGGGACGCAGGGGAACAGGCTGCGCCATCTCACGCTTCCTCGAACGACACATGGGCGGCGACGATCCGCCAGCCTTCCGGAAAGCGCGCCCAGCTTTGGCTTTGCCGGCCTGTCCGATCCATCCCGGGACGGCGGAACTCAGTAAATGCAGTCCCGAAATCGGTGCCAAACGTCGTTATCAGCGTGCGCACAAGAGTTCGGTCCAGCCCGGCAGAGGGCCGCGCCTTGCGGAACGCCAGAATTTCATCACGGCCGTAGAGCGCCTCCCGTGGTCCGTAGCGCACGACCTCGGGGCTGGCCCAAAACAGCCGGTCGAGGGTGTCGACATCGTTGCCGACCAATGCAGCCTCGTAAGCGTTGAAGGCTTCGGTAACTTCTGCGACAACATTCGGCCGATTGATGTTCATTCGGGGCGCTCTCTTTCGCTGATCCCAGTCACGCGCGCATTCGCTTGTGCCAGGTTGATCTTACCCCCTTGGATCGAGTGCTGGTCTCATGTAAGTAAAGTATTACTTACCGGATTTTTCGGTGGATTCGACAAAGCGCCTAAGACTCAGGCGGTTCTGGAGGGAATATGAACGAAACGGCAGCAAGTCTGTCCTCTGAGGCCGCAAGAGACAGCACCCGGGAGGCTCGAAGTGATACCCGTCAGCGCCTCCTTGACGCAGCCATTGAAGAGTTCTGCACCCATGGTCGGCAAGGGGCGAGCACGGCGCGAATTGTTGCAGCGGCGCAGTGCAACATCCGCATGCTATACCATTATTTCGGCAAGAAGGACGGGCTTTACCGGGCCGCACTCCTGGAAGTCTACACCGAACTCCGCGATGCGGAGCATCGGCAGGATTTCTGGTCTGGAACCCCGACGGAAGGCGTCCTTCGACTTGTTCATTTCACCTTTGACTATATGCACGAAAACCGACGCTTTCCTCGCATGATCCTTGCCGAGAATCTCACGGGCGGAACCTCGGTCAGCGATGCGTCGGAACCTTATCAGGGCTCGCGCGCCCTGATCGAAAACCTCGACACCTTGATCGCGCGCGGTTACGCGTCGGGGGAATTCACGGAAAAGCCGGCCGCTTTCGACCTATATCTGACAATCCTCGCACTCAGCTTCATCCACATTTCCAATCAGCACACGCTGGGTTCCACATTTGGTCACAGCCTCGGGTCTGCGAGTTTCATCACGAACCGGCGCCGACACATCGCACAGGTCGTGCTGGGCTACCTCTGCCACACGTCTCAGGATTGAGCGCTCGGGCAACGGGCCGCGCCCGGAGCATCAAAGCTGCGTCGTTGCGTGCGACCGTCTGAATAGCTCTGTCGCATCGGACCGGAAGTTTTTCGCATCAGACCTTTGGCCGGGTAGGGTTGACCACTTTCCCGGGTTTTTCGGACCGATAGAGCGGAGCACACGGCTTCCGCGTATCCGCGCGTCTAATGCAAAAGCGGCCCGACGCGGTTGGTCTGGCCGTCCTAGCATGCCTTTTGGTTCGCCGGGTTTGGGACCAGCAATCACGCGCGAAGTTTATGACGTGTTCCTGATCCGCTGCGAAAGCAGCACCGAGATTTCCACCGGTTAAGAGGCCGCTGCCTAATCACGCTCGTTGGCGCATTTATCGGTGCTAGCCGACATTTATGCAGTACGCAGCATTGGTCTTTATGGGCTCGAAGCGGACATTTTCCGCACCGCAGAGGGCTTAGCGCAGGGATTTCGCCCCTATCTGCAACTGACCCCTGTTAGCATTCAGGTGCGTTCGCGAAGCGCGGCGGGCATCTCTCCCAGGGCCTCAAGGGCCGTTGCCGTGATATCGACATGGGTCAGACCCGCATCGGCGTACATGGCCGCCGGACCCGCCTGTTCGATGAACCTGTCGGGCAATGTCATGGTCCGCACCGCAAGTCCGCCGTCGAGCGCGCCGGTATTGGCCAGCTCGTGCAGGACCATCGCGCCGAAACCGCCCTGGGCGCCCTGCTCTACCGTGATCAGCGCCTTGTGACGGCGCGCAAGATCGCGCAACAGCGCGCTGTCGAGCGGTTTGGAAAACCGTGCGTCGGCGACGGTGGCTGAGATGCCCCGAACCTCAAGCTCTTCGGCGGCCTTGAGGCATTCGGACAGATGTGCCCCGAATGAGAACAGCGCCACCCGGTCGCCCTGACGCAGAACCCGGCCCTTGCCGATGTCGAGCGGTATGCCCTGTTCCGGCATATCGACCCCCACGCCTTCGCCGCGGGGATATCGGAACGCGATCGGGCCTTCGTCATGGGCCGCTGCCGTGGCCACCATATGGACCAGATCGGCCTCATCGCCGGCCGCCATGACTACGAAACCCGGCAGGTTGGACAGATAGGCCACGTCAAAGGCGCCGGCGTGGGTGGCGCCGTCCGCGCCCACCAGCCCCGCCCGGTCGATGGCAAAGCGAACCGGCAGCTTCTGCAGGGCCACATCATGGACAACCTGATCATAGCCCCGCTGCAGGAAGGTCGAATAGATCGCGCAGAAGGGTTTGAGACCGCTGGCGGCCATGCCTGCGGCAAAGGTCACGCCGTGCTGCTCGGCGATGCCCACATCGAAGACCCGGGACGGAAAGCGCTTGGCCAGAATATTGACGCCGGTGCCCGCCGGCATCGCGGCCGTGACGGCCACGACCCTCGGGTCGCGCTCGGCCTCGGCGGTCAGGGCGTTGCCAAAGACGCTGGTATAGCTTGGCGCGTTCCCCTTGGATTTCTTCTGGGTGCCCGAGGCCACATCGAACTTGGACACACCGTGGTATTTGTCGGCCGACGTCTCGGCCGGGGCATAGCCTTTGCCTTTGACCGTCATGGCGTGAATAAGGACGGGCCCGGCGGCCCGCGCCCGCGCCGCCCTGAGAACCGGCAAAAGCTGGGTCAGGTCATGCCCGTCGATCGGGCCGATGTAGGAAAAGCCCAGCTCTTCGAACAGGGTCCCCTGCCCGCCCATGCTGCCCATGACCAGCTGCCGTGCCCGGCGGGCGCTGTCCCGGAAAGGCCCGGGCAGATGGGTCTCGAAACCTTCGGCCAGATCCTGAAAGGCCTGGGCGGCCGGGTTCGCATAAAGACCCGAGAGGTATTTCGACATGGCGCCCACGGGCGGTGCGATGGACATCTCATTGTCGTTCAGGATCACGAACAGCCGCCGCCCTTCGGCACCGGCGTTGTTCAGCGCCTCATAGGCCATGCCCGCGCTGATCGATCCGTCGCCGATCACTGCCACGGCATCGCCCGTGGCCTGACCCAGATCGCGCCCGGTGGCAAAGCCAAGCGCGGCCGAGATCGAGGTCGAAGAATGGGCCGCGCCGAATGGGTCGTATTCGGATTCCGACCGTTTGGTGAAACCGCTCAGCCCGCCTTCCTGGCGCAGCGTCCTGATCCGGTCCCGGCGCCCGGTCAGCACCTTGTGCGGATAGCACTGGTGGCCCACGTCCCAGATCAGCTTGTCAAAGGGTGTATTGAACACCGCGTGTATGGCCACGCTCAGTTCAACAACACCCAGCGACGATCCAAGATGCCCCCCTGTTTCCGATACCGCCGAGATGACTTCGGCGCGCAGCTCATCCGCGACCTGGGCCAGGTCTTCATCGGATAACGCGCGCAGATCCGACGGAAAGCGCACCGTGTCGAGCGTCGGCGTCGGGGGGCGTTTCATGGCGGTCTCCTTGGCTTTCCGGACCGGTCGGACCGGGTGGAAGACACCGCGGGCCCCGCGAAGCCCCGGTGCCGGGATCCTCTCAGGGGCGGGAGGATGGTTTGAAGGTGCGGTGCCTCCAAAGTCCCGGGCCAACGGGTGGCCCGGGTACATGTGTTTTGCCTATGGCGGCATCAGGACCCATGGGGCGGACGCCTAGTTAGAGCTCTCTTCCGCCTCGGCGCCCGCGCTGCTGGACTGCGACACGGGCCAGGGCGATGGATCGCCAGCCTCGCGCGCGTCATCCGGCAGCAGGCCGCCGATCGCCACAAAGATCAGCATGACGGCAATCAGGCCAAAGAGGGCAAGTGCGGCCCAGACGGCTCCGATCGACATCTGCTGGAAGATCCAGAACCCCAGGCTGGGCTTCCGATCCTTATAGCGTTCAAGATACCATTCGTTCTCAGACATCTCAGCCTCCTAGTAGCGGCCAATCGGAGCATAGCCGTGCTGCTGTGCCCAGGTGAACCAGTCGTCAACCACGGTGCCGGTCAGCAGAATTCCGATGCCGCCGGTCAGTGTGGTCAGAACCGCGAACCACCAGGCCCAGCGATGGATACCCTCCATCGTGGCGTTGAAACCCATGGTCCAGCGCCAGAACAGGGCAGCCCGTTCGGACGCGGTCCCACGGTCAACGATCTGTTCCAGTTCCCGGTCGCCTCCGAACCGCGACACCGCAAGGATGGTCGCGCCATGCATCGCAAAAAGCAGTGCCGATCCGTAAAGGAAGACAATCGAAAGGGCATGGAACGGGTTGTAGAACAGGTTGCCGTAGGTCAGCGAGAACAGGTTGGTCCAGTCGAGATGCGGGAAGATGCCGTAGGGCACCGCCTCGGACCAGCTGCCCATTAAAAGCGGCCGGATCAGACCCAGCACCATGAACAGCCAGATGGCCGACAGGAACGCCCAGCAGACATGCTTTCCCATCCCCAGCTGTTCGGCAAGAAGATAGGACCGGATCCACCAGGCCCAGACGCTGACCAGCAGGAAGAAACTGGCGATCAACCACATTCCGCCTTCGTTCAGCGGGGCAAACCCAAGGCCGTATTCCGGCCCCGGCGGCTCGAGCGCGAAGTAGAACAGATCGCGCGCGAAGACGCCCGGACTATAGCCCGCCTGGGCCCAGAAACTGGCGCCCACCATGGTGAACCAGATCAGACCGCAGGCAATGGACACGACCCCGAAGGCGCCCAGATAGATGGGCCCCAACTGGGCATTGCCCATCCAGCCAAGCAGCGTCGAATAGCCGGGCTTGCCAACCCGTTCGGACAGATCGGCATCGCCGGCCATGCCAAACTCGGGCTCGCCCTGAACCTGCACCTGGTTAAAGATGTTCTGGTACTCAGCCATTGACGCCTCCCTCGATGTCGACCCAGATCGGCAGATCAACGTACCAGTACCACCAGTCGATCCACTGATCGAACCAGACGGTGCCCGATATGATGATGCAGACGGCGCTCCAGAAACCGGCGTTCAGGGCCAGAAGCAGGCCCAGCCGGTGGATACCCAGCGTTCCCACCGAATAACCGATAAAGTCACGGAAGAACGTGTCTTCATGGTCCGGCGTCTTCATCTCGGATCCCTTGGGCGGGTTGACCGCCGACAGGATAAGCCCGCCGTGCAGCGCCAGCGCCAGGTTCGTCGTGAAGAAGAACGTGATCGCAATCATATGGGCCGGGTTGTAGTGAAAGTTGCCGTAGGCGTAGCCCACGTTGTTGACCCAATCGAGGTGGCTCCAGATCCCGTATGGGAAGCCATGTCCCCAAGCGCCCATCAGGATCGGCCGGAACACGACCAGCGTCACATAGGCCAGGATCGCAACGGAAAAGGCAAAGGGCACGTGCAGCCCCATTCCCAGTTTCCGGGCGATCTCAACCTCTCTGAGCGCCCAACTGATAAAGGCGCCGATGGCGCAGATCGTGATGATTTGCCAAAGGCCACCTTCGGCCAATGGCGCCGCACCCAGACCATAGGACAGGTCCGGTGGGTCAATCGAGATCAGCCAGGGGTTCCATTCGCCCTGCAGGACGGCCCCCCAAAAGATCAGAATTGTTCCCAATGCGGCGAAGAAGAATGTCGTGACGCCGAAGAATCCGACATAGAAGGGCCCGACCCAAAAATCGAATAGGTCCCCGCCCACAAGCGTGCCTCCCGGCACGCGATATTTTCGTTCAAAGCTGAGCAGTGCCATAGCTGTCTCCGCAGTTCGGCGGCCTGGCCCGAAAGGCGCATTGCCGTCGTCTGGTTAACGGTTTGCCACGGGCGGAACGGCGTCCCGCCCGCAGCTCTTTCGTGGGCGCGTCGCCCCTATCCGCCAAAGGCCAGCGTGAACCAGTTCGTTCCCGGATTAGAGAGAAGAACGAGATGGATCATCGCTGCCAGCAGGAACAGGAACACACCCTGCGCCACGAAAACGCGACGCGGGTCGAAGACGAGCCAGATCTTGTAGAATTTCTGCATGTCTTGCGTGCTCCTCTACCAGCTGAACCAAGGCAGCATGATGTAGGTTGCGATGTGTGCAACCACGGCGACGCCAGCGAAAAGTTGCAGTCCACTCATGTAGACAGCGTGCAGCTCTTGCGCTTGCTCGTCGGTAAGACCTGTGAACGACAGGCCGGTATCGTCAGCCATAAACTATCCTCCGGATCGCATAGCTGAGCCGCACACCCTGCGGCGGGGTTCCCAGCAGTCCCCCCGGGCCGAAGCCCGGAAGACCTGCGGTGCGCCACGCTGTCTGACGACCGCGTGGAATTCTGTGGCGGCAGAGATCATGCCGCAAAAATCATTGGCGTTATGATGCGGGCCTGGCTCCAGGCGCGCGCCACCGGACCCTTGGCCGGCAGGCGGAACTGCCGCGCCGCCGCCAGCGCCCAGGTCAGAAAGGCAAGAGGCAGGGCCGCCAGGAATATCAGCGTGAAATACGCATAGAATTCCCGCCGTGGCGGACGGTGGCTTCGGGTCTGGACCGGTGCCTCGCTCGTCATATCGGTCATGGGGTTCCTCCTCCTTGTTGGCGGTCCGCGAAACCATCGGGCGCCAGGGCCTCGACGGTCTCAAGGACAACGCGTTCGGCGCCGCCCGCCAGGGCCCGGGCTTCGGCCGCGTCGCGCAGCGATTTGGCTGCGGAAATGCGTGTCAAAATCGGATGCTCGGCCACGATCCGATCAAGCAGCGCCTGGGCATCGGGGTCCCAGGGGAAATCGCGCCGCAGCGTCGTGGGCGTGGCCTCGGCGGCGTCCATATCGCTGCCGAGCGGCAGAATATGGAAAAGCGCGTCAAAAAGCCCGTTGCAGACTTCCTGAAGCAGATACGTCGCGCCCGCATAACCCATGAACGGCGTGCCCGTGGCCCGCCGTATCGCCGCGCCGGGGAAGGATGCGGGGATGAATGTGGGTGACGGTCCGAACCCGCCCTTCAGTTCGGCCAGGTACATTTTCTCGTTGATCGATCCCATCACGACCAAAGGCCGGTGGGTGGCAATCAGGTCGCGGATGATCGCGCCATCGGTTTTTTTTCCGGCCGTTCGCGCTTCGGCGAAATGGCAGGGCAGACCAAGGTCCGATTCCAGGTAAAGCCTTATGCCACGGGCATAAGTTTCGTTTGCGACGATCCCGAATGACGCCGTGGCAAAGAAGTCCTGGGTGACCGAACGCCAAAGATCCCAGACCGGTTTTATGGTCGAGTGCTTTTCGCGCTCTATAAATAGGGTGGGATCGAGTCCTAGGAGATCACCAAGCGTCCGCAAGAACTTGGTGGTGGACTCGATCCCAATGGGCGCTTGGAGGTATGGCTTGCCAAGGACTTCCGCCAAACCACGCCCAAACTCGCGGTACATCACGATGTTGACGTCCGCATTCACGAGATTGCGCATCTCGGCCAGATGGCTGCCAAGGGGCATCACCATGTTGACCTCTGCGCCAATGCCTTCGACCAGCCTGCGGATCTCAGCCAGGTCTGAGGGCATATTGAAGGTGCCGTACATCGGCCCCAGAATGTTGACCCGGGGTTTCGCGTCCTCCGCGCGCTTGGCCTCGCGCGGCATCCGCCCCTTGGTCATGGCAAATTCGGTAAAGAGCCAGGTCATGGCCCGGTCCGCCGCTTCCCACTGATCCTCATCGATCGTGCGCGGCAGGAATCGCTGAATGTTGGTGCCCTGGGGCGTTACGCCGCCGCCGATCATTTCGGCAATCGAGCCGGTGACGACCACGGCCGGCAGCGCCGGATCAAGGGTTTTCCAGGCGCGCTTCATGGCGCCTTCGGTGCCGTCACGGCCCAGTTCTTCTTCGCCCAGACCGGTGACGACGATGGGAAGTTCATGGGGCGGCAGCGCGTCGGTGTAATGCAGCACACTGGTCACCGGCAGGTTTTCGCAGCCGACCGGCCCGTCGATGACGACCTGCAGCCCTTTGACGGCACAGAAGGCGTAGACCGCCCCCCAGTACCCGCCGGCCCGGTCGTGGTCCTGGATCAGCATGGCCGGCCTCCGCACCCTTGGCCGAGCGCCGGGGGCGCGTCGCCCCCCGGACCCCCCGAGAGTATTTCGGGACCAAAGAAGCCTGGGCCGCTGATATGAAGTGCTGCCTGCATCAGATCATTTCCGCAGCTTTCGCCGCGCGGGCGGCTTTTTCGAGCTTTTTCTGATGGGCGGCGCGGAATTGGGGTTGCAGGTTCGGATCGCCTTCCCAGACGCCGGCGGCGTCGCTGGTGCCCACGCCTTCGAAGAAGGACTTCATGCTGTCCATGCGGTCCTTGTTGGCGATGGCGGCATTGACCACCTGGCCCAGGCTGCCGGCGCCGGCAGGACCCATGAGCGGGCGGGCAGAAATCAGATTGGTGAAATAGAGCGAGGGGATGCCAAGCTCTTTGCCCTTCTGCACCACGGGCGTCGTGCCGATGGCGAGATCGGGGCGCACCGCCTCCATGGCGGCGGTATCATCTTCGAGGCTGGCGCGGAACTGTACCTTAACGCCCCGGTCTTCGAGCCAGGCGCGGTCCCAGTCTGACTGGTCTGTCCGGGCGCAGGCGGTGCCCACATATCGGACGTCGGCACCGCTTTCGACCAAGAGCCGGGCCACCAGAAGTTCGGAGCCTTCATAGCCCGAAAGCGTGATCGTCCCCTTGATCGGATGGGCCCCCAGGGCGCCGCGGATCGCGGGCAGGAAGGTGTTCTGTGCCTCGGCGATCTTGGCGGCGGGCACGCCAAAGGCGGCCCCGATGTTGGCGAGCCATTCGGCGGTGCCATCGTGGCCCACCGGCGCCGATCCAACGATCGGGCGGCCGGCGGCGGTGAATTCGCGCATCGCGGCCGCGTAGAAGGGGTGGATCGCGGCGACGGCGCCGCTGGCCAGAGCGGCATAAAGTTCGCGCCATTCCCGGCAGGGAACGACCGGCCCCGCAGCCAGATCCATGGGCGCCAGCATCTGGCCGATCATCACCGGGTCGGCCGGAAACATCTCGCCCAGAAGCGCGACGGTCGGCCGGCTTTCGCCGCCACCAACGGGCGCGGGCACCGGCCCGGCCTGGATCTCGCCCCGCGCATAGGCCAGCATCGCACCGGCGAGGACGTCCTTGGCCTCGGCGTGGGTCGGTACGCCGAAACCGGGCACATCGATGCCCACGATCCGGACGCCGTTGATCTCGGACGGCAAGAGCCGCAGCGGCACGCCCGAAGCGGTCGGCACGCAGAGGTTGGTCACCACGACCGCGTCGTATTTGGCCGGATCGGCAATGGCGTGGACCGCCTCGCGGATGTCTTCGAACAGCTTGCCCGTCACCAGCGTCTCGGAATTGAACGGCACATACCCGACGGACCGGCGCGCGCCGTAGAAATGGCTGACAAAAGTCAGCCCGTAGACGCAGCAGGCCGACCCCGAAAGCACCGTCGCGACCCGCCGCATCCGCAGACCCACGCGGAGCGAGCCAAAAGCAGGGCACATGGACTGGGGTTTGTCATGGGGGCCCTGGGGATAGTCGGCCGCAAAGCGGTCAAGCACATCCGATTTGCCCGCCGCGCGCGCCGCCGCCTCCATGGCATCGGCCCCGGCGTGGCAGCCGAGACCGTCCGTTCCGGGACCGTCAGGCGCCGGTTGAGGAGGCTGCGGGGATCCGCCGTCCATCATTTCTGACCCCAGGGATCGTGCCGGCAGAACCAGGCCCGCCGGCGCAACTGTTGCGAGCGGCGGGCCAGATCCTGGCTGCGTTCAGACAATTGCGTGCTTTTTGCGCCGAGGCGTCCGACCTCGGCGACCAGTCTTTGCACGGACTTGGAATCGAACTGCGGATTCAGATCCACAAGCGCCTGGTCATGCTTCATCATAGATGACCTCCAGGCTTTCCTTGGGCGCGGCGTTGGGTCCGCGCATGTCATCGTCGGTGGCGGGTTCCAGAACAAAGCCCGCCCCGGTTTCTTCGGCACTGAAAAGCTCTAACAGGCCATCCTGGGACAGCGGCGCGGGACGCAGCGGTGGTGCGTCGGCCACATTTTCGGACAGTCCGGCGAACATATCGCCCCATTGGCTCTGACCGGTGCCGACGATCTGATAGTTGGCCGATTTGCGGCGCAGATCCTCATCGGCCGGGATCGATGCCAGAACCGGAATATCAACCGCCTTGGCGAAAGCCGCCGCTTCGCCCGTGCCGTCATCCTTGTTGATGACCAGCCCGGCCACGCCGACATTGCCGCCAAGCTTGCGGAAGTATTCCACGGCCGAACAGACGTTGTTGGCCACGTACAGGGACTGGAGGTCGTTCGACCCGACCAGGATCACCTTCTGGGCCATGTCGCGCGCGATCGGCAGACCGAAGCCGCCGCAGACCACGTCGCCCAGAAAGTCGAGCAGCACATAGTCGAAATCCCAATCATGGAAGCCCAGCTTTTCTAAAAGCTCAAACCCATGGATGATGCCCCGGCCACCGCAGCCGCGCCCCACCTCGGGGCCACCCAGTTCCATGGCGAAGACACCGTTGCGTTTAAAGCAGACGTCCCCGATCTTGACCTCTTCCCCGGCCAGCTTCTTGCGGGTCGAGGTCTCGATGATGGTCGGGCAGGCCTTGCCGCCGAACAGCAGGCTGGTGGTGTCGGACTTGGGATCGCAACCGATCAGCAGCACGCGCTTGCCCTGCTCGGCCATCATGTGGCTGAGGTTGGCCAGCGTGAAAGATTTGCCGATCCCGCCCTTGCCGTAGATCGCGATGATCTGGGTTTTCTTCGACGGCGGATCCACCGGAACCTCAAGCGTCGGGTCCTCGCCGGCTTCGGCGCGCAGGCGCTCGTCAAAGTCTTTCAGGTTGGGAACATCCAGCGTCATGCGACCGCCTTCCAGTCAAGGATCATCTTCAGGCACCCGGGATCTTCGAAGGCCGTCGCATAGGCGGCGGCGGCCGTGTCGGCCGGGCGCACATGACTGATCAGTTCAGCGAGGGACAGCGCGCCGGATTCGACCAGCGCCCGGACCGCGACCAGATCTTCCGCCGTCCATTCGGCGGCGATGCGCAACCGCGCCTCCTTCATGAAAGCGGGCGGGAATGCGAATTGGATCGAGCCGGCGTAGAAGCCGGCCAGAACCACCTCGCCCCCGCGGGCGATGCGTCCGATCAGCGAATTAAGCAGCTCGGAATTGCCCGAGGCGTCATAGATCGCGCCATAGTCCCGGCGCGGGTCGTCTTCGGGATCGATCACCTGGTAGCCGATGGCGCCGGTGCGGCGGACGGCCTCGGTTTCCCAGACCACGGGCGCCGGTGCACCGGCGGCGATCGTCAGGCGCGCCAGCAGGCGGCCCAGCGTTCCGTGGCCGACGATCAGTTCCGGCACGCGCTTGTCGATGCCGGCCATGGCGTGGCGCGCCGTCGCGGCCAGCGCCAGCAAGGCACCTTCGGCCCCCAGCGCCGCATCGATCTTGGCGACCCGGGCGGCGGGCGTAACAACGTAATGGGCGGCACCGCCGAAAAGACCCTTGGCGTCGCGGTAGCAATCGGCCCCCGGCACGAACACGCGGTCTCCGGGACGGAAGGATGTATCGGCACCGGCCTCAACCACCTCGCCCGCGCTTTCATAACCCGGGACAAGTGGGTAGCCCATGCCGGGGAAACTGGGCATTTCTCCGGTCCAGAACAGCTTTTCAGTGCCCGTGGAGATGCCAGAGCTGTCCACGCGAATGACCAGATCGCCCGCGCCCGGATCGCTCAGCGCGACCGTGGCAACGTCCAGCTCTCTGGCGCCCTTCAGAACAACCGCCTTTGTTTCCAAGCGTTTGGCTCCCAGTTGGCATGCGATCTGTCCCGACGCGCGGGGTGAGACTCAGTGTCGCAGGCAAGACTTACATTTGTCAGTTTAACTTGACAGTATGACCTGTCAATTCATTTGGACACTGTGATTGCCTCAAACCGGCTTTTTGCCAATGACGACCGAGGTCACATAGGGCCGCCGCACCGTCGGCGTCTGGATTGCGGCAAAGCCAGCCTTCGTCATCATCGCACCGATTTCCTCGGCTGATCGGGTCCGGCCGGTTCCCATGGCCATGGTGTAGAATGCGAAATACGCGTCCCCCGACCGTTCCGGCCGACGCCCGCCCGACATGGGCTCGGACACGATCAGAAGGCCGCCGGGTTGCAGGGCCTCGAAGACCGCCGCCAGCAGACGTTCCACGGTGTCGTCCATGTGGTCGTAAAGAACCCGGATCAGGCTGATCCGGTCGGCCCCGGTCGGCAAAGGATCGTCACGGAAAGACCCCGACACCGCCCGCACCCGGTCGGTCAGCCCCGCATCGACCAGGCGCTGGTGGGCCCCTTCCAGAACCGAAGGCAGATCGAAAAGTGTCAGACGCGCCTTGGGCGCAGCGGCGGCCGCGGCAATCAGAAAACTGCCGGTGCCGCCACCCACATCCAGAATATGTTCGGCCGTTTTCAGATTGACCGCGCGCAGGGTTTCCTGGGCGACGAGGGCCTGGGACTGGGCCATCAGATCGGAATAATTCGCGGCCGCCTCACCGTCGGTGGCGGCCCCGGCGCCGTGAACATAGGGCCAAAAGGCCGCAAGTTCAGACTGGACCGTGCCTTTCATCAGAGCCACCGGATCTTCCAGATCGCGGTACAAGAGACGGTTGTGCCGGATCATCGGGATCAGCCCGGGAACGCCCAGCAGGGCGGCGCCCCGGCGTGAGGCCACGAACTTGCCCCGCCGCGACCGGCGCAGAAGTCCCAGGGACGCCCCTGCCTGCAACAGCGCCGCCATGCGCTGTGGCGCGATGTCGGTCCCTTCGGTCAGGGCTTCGGCGGTCATCGCCTTGCCGCGGATCCGTTCAAGGATGTTCAGCTCGACCAAGGCCAGCAGAACCTGTGTGTGGACAAAGCCCGCCACCAGATCCATCAGCGCGGTGCCTTCCCGTTCCGCATGGGCGCGGGCAAAGCGGCTTGATGCGGCCCAGGCCTGGAACCCGGGCCGAGAGATCAGAGCATTGCGCCAGGCGGTCCAGCCGAACCCGCGGCTGGTTGCGACAGGCGGCTGCGGCTTGCCGGAGATGTCACTCTCCCGGGGTCGCGGCCTTGGGCGCCTGCATGGGCGTCAGCCGCTCTGCCTGCAGCCGTACCATTTCGGCAAGCATCGCCTCTCCGGGACAGCTGGGGATCGAGGCGATGGCCCCGCCCAGAATATCCTTCAGCCGGCGCATGGCGCCGTCGACACCCAGGGCCAAGACGGCATTGGGCCGTGCGTTGGCCGCATCCTGACCCACGGGCTTGCCAAGCGTCTCGGCATCGTAAAGCGCATCGCGCAGATCGTCGGCCACCTGGAAGGCCTCGCCGATGCGGGCGCCCAGCTCGACCCAGGGCTCGGGATCGGCGCCACCGGCCAGCGCGCCCATCTGGGTGGCGGCGATGAACAGGGCCCCGGTCTTGGTCCGATGGTAGGCCGACAGATCGACCGATGCCTCTGATTCCCAGCCCTGCCCGGCACAGATGCCGCCCGGCATGCCCGACCGCGCCGCCAGAATGCGGATCAGGCCAGCGGCCCGCACGGGCTCGGACACGGCCTGGCGCGCCAGGATGTCGAAGGCCAGGATGATCAGGCTGTCGCCGGCCAGCACCGCCAGCGGTTCCGAAAACCGCCGGTGCACCGATGGCTTGCCGCGCCGCAGGTCGGCGTCATCGAAACAGGGCAGATCGTCGTGGACAAGGCTGGCGCAGTGGATCAGCTCCAGCGCCGCCACGGCCGCATCGGCAAGCTCTGGACGGTCGTCGCCGCAGGCCATGGCCACCGACAAAAGGATGGTCGGCCGAATGCGCGCGCCACCGGGATTGACGGCATAGTCCAGGGCCGCCGCCAGTTTCTGGGGCACCGCCTGGGTCGCATCCCGACCCTGGCCCACGCGGATCGCATCGGCGATGGCCGCTTCGATCCGGGACTGAAGCTTTCTTTGAAAGCCCATGCAGCACTCCCTTGACTGATTGAAACTGTCACATAAGCTAGACAGCTAGTTGTAAATCATTTTGGACAGTGCATGGGGACCTGTCAACAACCAGTCACAAAGCGCGCGACGGAAGGACCCGCATGCCGATGACCGAAGCCCAAAGCCGCCGAATCGTCGTGATCGGCGCCGGTGTCGGAGGCCTGGCCAGCGCCATCCGCCTGGCCGCGCTTGGGGCCAGCGTCACGCTCTTGGACCGCCGAGGTGCGCCAGGCGGCAAGATGCGCACGTTTCCATCCGCTGCAGGTCCGGTCGACGCCGGCCCGACCGTGCTGACCATGCGGCACGTCTTTGAAGAGCTTTTCGAAGCCGCGGGTCACCGGTTGGAAGACCACGTAACGCTGCACCAGGACCCGATCCTGGCCCGGCATTTCTGGCCCGATGGATCGACGCTTGACCTGCACCCTGATCGCGGCGCCAGTGCCGAGGCGGTCCGCCGTTTCGCGGGCGCCGACGCCGGGCGCGCCTTTGAGACATTCTGCTCGGAAGCCGAGGCGCTTTATGACGCCTTCGAAGGTCCGATGATGCATTCGGCCAATCCCGATCAGGCCCGCCTGACGGCGCGGGTGCTTAGCCGGCCGCGCCTGATCCCGATGATGGCACCGGGGCTGACGCTGGCCAGCAAACTGGCCAACCGGTTCACCGATCCGCGCCTGCGGCAGCTTTTCGGGCGCTATGCGACCTATGTGGGGGGTTCACCCTACCAGTCCCCTGCACTTTTGGCGCTGATCTGGCGGGCCGAGGAAATGGGCGTCTGGCACGTCGAAGGCGGTATGCACAAGCTCGCCCAGGCCATGGCCGATCTGTTCGAGCAACTGGGCGGCAGCCTTCGACTGGTCGACGGCGCCACCCGCATCGAATTCCAGAACGGCAGCGTCCACGCGGTCCACTGCGAAAGCGGTGCCAAGCTTGCGGCGGACGCCGTGGTTTTCGCCGGCGACCCCCGGGCGCTCGCCATGGGCAGCCTGGGCCGGACGGCGGCGGCGGCGGTGACACCGGCGCAGACCGAACCGCGCAGCCTGTCGGCCTGGGTATGGGCCTTCGCGGCGGTGCCCGAAGGCGCGCCCCTGGCCCATCACAACGTCTTTTTCACCGCCGATCCCCGGACCGAGTTCGACGCGCTCCAGCGTGGCGAGATGCCCGACGCGGCCACACTTTACGTTTGCGCCCAGGACCGGGGCGCGGGCGCCCGCCACGAAGCCGGGGCGCCGGAACGCTTTGAAATCATCCAGAACGGTGCCCCCGATGTGGTCGGCGCGCCCCCAAGCGAAGAGGAACGCATCCTATGTCAGACGCGGGTGTTCCAGAAACTGCGGGACTTCGGCCTGCACTTCGACAGGGTGCCGCCGACAACGGCGCTCAGCGGTCCGGGGGATTTCGCGATGGCCTTCCCGGGATCGGAAGGTTCCCTTTACGGCCCGAGCCCGCACGGAACCCTGGCGGCGCTGAAGAAGCCGCGCGCGCGGACCCCGCTTCGGGGGCTTTACCTGGCGGGGGGCGGGGTGCATCCGGGGGCGGGGGTGCCGATGGCAACCCTCTCCGGCAAGCACGCGGCCGCGGTGATCGCGAAGGACCTTGCTTTGACATCTCCGTCCCGCCCGACGGCTACGCGTGGTGGTACGTCGACGGTGTCAGCGAAGACGGCTCCCGTGCCGTCTCGGTCATCGGTTTCATAGGGTCGGTCTTTTCCCCCTGGTACCGCTGGTCCGGACGGCGGCGCCCCGAAAACCACTGCTGCATCAACGTTGCCACCTATGGCCGGGGCGGCCGCTTTGCCATGACCGATCGCGGGGTGTCGGCGCTGCGATTGTCCCAGAACCGGTTTGAGGTCGGCCCAAGCGCCATGACCTGGACCGGCCGCGCGCTTGAGATTGACATCAACGAGGTGTCCTCGTTGCCTCTGATCAACCGCCTTCGTGGCAAGATCACCCTGACACCAAGCGCCCTGACCGACGTCGAGGCGCCCCTGACCGATGACGGCGCCCATGTCTGGCGGCCTTTTGCACCGACAGCGCATATCTCCGTCGAAATCGACCGCCCCGGTTGGCAGTGGCAGGGCCATGGGTATTTCGATGCCAATTTCGGCACCCGGGCGCTGGAAGCGGATTTCGATTACTGGACCTGGGGCCGCTATCCCGGTGAAGACGGGTCCTTCACGCATTATG
This sequence comes from Pseudomonadota bacterium, assembly GCA_039026235.1. Classification (GTDB taxonomy): domain Bacteria; phylum Pseudomonadota; class Alphaproteobacteria; order Rhodobacterales; family Rhodobacteraceae; genus JBCCMQ01. Next base: position 4,227 of record JBCCMQ010000018.1, on the reverse strand, counting down.
ACGCGCTGCGCCGCGACGGATCGCGCCTGGCGCTTGCGCTGCGCTTCGGCAGGGACGGCGACGTGACCCCGGTCACCCCGCCCCCGCGCACCGCCTTTGCCCGGACCGCCTGGGCGGTTCGGCGCGAAACCCGGGCCGATCTGGGCTATGTACCGCGGCAGATGCGCGCCATGCTCGATGCGCCGTTCTACGCCCGGTCGGTCGTGCGCACCCAGTGGCATGGCCAGACCGTCACCGGCGTGCATGAAGCGTTGGATCTGACCCGGTTCCGTGGCCCGTGGTTGATGCCCATGCTGGCGGTGCGGGTGCCCCGGCGCCCGGGCTGGGCGTTTCCGGCGACGGGCTAGTAAGGCAGCGGGCAAGTCTAGGCGGCGGCAAGCTGTTCCGCGCCGGGATTGCGCTTCCAGATTACCCAATTCAAAGCGCCGGCGTAGCTGACCCAAACCACATAGGGCGCGATCAAAAGACCCGCGACCGGATCAGCCAGCAGGAAGGTCACGAAGGTGCCGACAACGGCGATCCACAGCACGATCAGCGCGCGCATCGCCGCACCCAGCTTCCTCAGTCCGAAAAAGATCGGTGACCAGATCGTGTTCGCAGCGATCTGAAACGCCCAAAAAGCCATGGCCAGACCGGCGCCCGGCATCATCGCCACCCGCGCCGCCGCATAGGCGCTGGCCAGATAAAGCGCCGTCCAGGCCACCGGGAAAAGCCAGTTCGGCGGCGTCCATGACGGTTTCTCAAGCGCGTCATACCAAGGCCCGGGCCCGAACATGGCACCGGTCGAGGCGGCACAGAAAGAGGCCGCGAGGAAGACAGCAAAAACGATCCAATCCATTGCCTGTGCCCCGCTGGTTAGATGCCCTGTTCCGCGACCCCGCCTGCCCCGAACGCCGCACGGCGGGCCCGGTCGCGCGCTTCCAGGGTAGCCAGGGCCTCCAGCACGGTGCCAGATCTGCCTTCGCCCCAATCGCCGGTCGGGCGGCCATCGCGCGCCGCCGCGTCGACCAGAAACGCAACCTCGGGAATGGGCGGTGCATAGATCACGGCCGACCCGGGCATGACCAATCCGATGCCGGTCCGGCCCATGCTCAGCATCAGCCAGCCGAGCTTCTGCACCGTCGTGGTGCGGGCGCGAAGCGTGACGCTGTCACAGCCGTTTCGCCGCACCTGACGGCCGATCCCCGCGTAAATGAAACGGGCCGCGTAAATGCCGGGCCGGCAGCTGAGAGGCAGGGCGCCCAGACCCGCCTCGGACCGGAAATACAGCCGGTCCGCATCGGCCAGAAGCCGCGCCACCATGCGCCGGATCTCGGGCAGTGGCGTGGGGTTGGCAAATACCGCCTCTGGCGTAAGACCAGCTTCGTAAAGCCAGTCGATCGGCAGATACATCCGCCGGGCGCGCGCATCTTCGCCCACGTCACGGGCGATGTTCGTCAGCTGCATGGCCAGACCCAGATCGCAGGCCCGCGCCAGCGTGCCGTACTGGCGTTCGCCCATCAGCACGCACATCATCGCGCCCACGGCCGAGGCAACGCGCGCCGAATAGCCGTAAAGCTCAGGCAGCGTCTGGTACCGCTTGCCCATGGCGTCCCATGCGAGACCCTCCAGCAGCGCCTCGGGCAACGCGCGCGGCATCTCGAAATCTTCGATGATCGCGGCAAAGGCCCGGTCGGCGGGCGCGTTGCGCGGGCGACCCTGATAGGCCAGATCCAACCGGTCCCTCAACGACAGAACCGCGCCGGTCTTCTCATCGCCCTCGTCCACGGCGTCATCGGCCAGACGGCAAAACGCATAAAGCGCCAGCGCGGGGTCACGTACCGACGCAGGCAAAAGCCGGCTTGCGGTATGAAAGCTGAGCGAGCCATGCCGGATGGCTTCGCGGCAGTGCTCCATATCCCGGGGATCAATCATTCGGCAGCCATTTTCAGCGCGGTTGTCACGCGCGGAGGATCGGGCACCAGCTGGGCCAGCACCTCGGCACTGGCCACGACACCAGGCAGTCCGGCGCCGGGATGGGTGCCCGCGCCCACCAGGTAAAGGCCCTGGGCTTCTTCGCTGACGTTATGGGGCCGGAACCAGGCCGATTGCAGAATGCGCGGCTCGATCGAAAAACCGGCGCCGAGCGGTGACAGATACCGGTCGCGGAACGTGTCAGGGGTGAACACCAGGCTTTCGCTCAGATGATCCGAAAGGCCCGGCAACAACCGGTCTTCCAGCACATCCTGAACCCGAGCCCGGTAGGTCTCGGCCATATCGGACCAGTCCACCCCGTTGTCGTGACCCAGATGCGGGACGGGGCTGAGCGCATAGAACGTATCGCCGCCTTCGGGCGCGACACTGGGGTCGGTAACGCTGGGCCGGTGGACGTAAAGGCTCATGTCCTCAGCCAGCTTGCCGCGCATGAAGATATCGCGCACCAGCCCCTTGTAGCGGGGGCCGTGGACGATGGTGTGATGCCCCACATCGGGCCAAAGCGCGCGCGTGCCCTGGGTGCCAAAATACCAGACGAAAAGACCCATCGACCAGCGGCTGCGCCACAGCCGGCCGGGCGTCCAGCGCCGTCGCGTCTTGTCGCGCAGAAGCCGGTCATAGGTGTGGCCCGCATCCGCGTTCGACACCACGATATCAGCGGAAATCACCCGGCCATCGCTCAAGGCCACGCCGGTGGCCCTGTCGCCCTGAAACAGGATCTTGTCGACCTCGGCGCCGTAGATCAGGTTGCCGCCCTGATCGGCCACCACCCCAGCCATGGCCCGGGCAACGGCCGCGACCCCGCCCATGGCATAGTGCACGCCAAAGGCTTTTTCGAGATGGCTGACCAGGATGTACATGCTGGTGACGTGGAACGGATCGCCGCCGATAAACAACGGATGAAACGAAAACGCCATGCGCAGGCGCTCATCGCGGAACCGCCGCGCGGCATGGGCATAGACAGAGCGGTCGGCCCGGAGAAACGCAAAGGTGGGCAGAACCTTGATCAGCTCCCACAGCTCGTGCATCGACCGCCGGCCCAGGTCTTCGAACCCAAAGCGATAGCGGCGCTCGGAGTCGCGCAGAAACCGGTCATAACCGGCCGCATCGCCGGGGCTCAGCCGCGCCACCTCGGCGCGCATGGCATCGGTGTCCTGGCGGGCGGTAAAGGTGCTGCCGTCGGGAAAGCGGATCTCATAGAAAGGGTCCATGGCCCGCAGATCGACATCCCGGTCGAAGTCGCGGCCACAGGCCGCCCAAAGCTCGCGGAACACCTGCGGAACCGTGACGATCGTGGGGCCCAGATCGAATCGGTGCCCGCCTTGGGAAATCGCCGATCCCCGGCCGCCCGGCACATCCAGCCGGTCGATCACCGTCACCCGGTAGCCCTTGGCCCCAAGCCGCATGGCACCGGCCAGACCGCCCAGCCCCGCGCCGATAACAACGGCGTGGGGCGGCGCGGAACCGCTGCTTTGGAAATGGCCGGCCACTGTCAAGGTTGCTGCTTCCCAAACTGTCAAGTTTGACTTACAGTTGATCACAAGTCCGCAGATTTGAACAGCCGGTAAATGCACTTGCCCGCCAGTTGTTCCGTGCCTTCGCCTGTCCAGATCTGTTGACACCGCTGCCGGGAGACCTGCCATTCAGACGGTGACGCTCTCTTTTTTCCGCTTTTCCGGGATCGGCGCCCGGCTGTGGGCCTTTGCCATGATGGGACTGGCCCGACGGCCAATGGCGCGGCTTGACGGAATCGGGTTCTGGAAACTGTTCGGGTCCGGCGTGGGCGAAGGGTTCACGCCGCTGCCGAACACCGCTGTCTATGCAGTTCTGGCCACATGGCCGGATCTTGAAACCGCCCGCCAAAGAACCGAGAACGCGCCGATCTTCCGCCGTTATCAGGCCTGGTCATCAGAAAACTGGACGGTATTTCTGAACCCGGCGTCGGCGCGGGGCGCCTGGTCGGGCCAGACGCCGTTTCTGCCCCAGGCCACCCTGCCCCGGGGTCCCCTTGCGGCGCTGACCCGGGCCACTATCCGGCCGCGCAACCTGCTTAAGTTCTGGCGCCGGGCCCCGGCCATTTCGGGCGTCATCGGGGCCGACCCCAATGTCGCATTCAAGATCGGTATCGGCGAAGTACCCTGGCTGCAGCAGGTCACTTTTTCAATTTGGCCCGACCCCGAAAGCATGGCCCGCTTTGCCCGCAATCCGCAGGGGCCCCATGCCCAGGCGATTCGCGCCGTGCGCCAGGGCGAC
>JBCCMQ010000017.1:0-63457 GCA_039026235.1 Pseudomonadota bacterium | reverse complement strand
GACAATCCAGCAGGTGGCACGCTTGACGACCACAATATCTCGCACAAAATGCGCTGAAAGTGCTTGAGCCGCGTGGCAAAGCGGCTACTTTCGCAATCCCGTCACCCGATGGAGCAAGACGATGAAATTCAGCATTGAGCGCGGCGATCTGCTAAAGGCCGTGGGTCGAGCGCAATCGGTCGTCGAGCGGCGAAACACCATTCCGATACTCGCCAACGTATTGATCGAGGCTGAAGGCGATAGTGTCAGCTTTCGGGCCACTGATCTGGATATCGAGGTGGTCGACAAGGCGCCTGCCAAGGTTGAACGAGCGGGCGCGACGACGGTGGCTGCCGTCACGCTGAACGAGATCGTGCGCAAGCTGCCGGATGGAGCGCTGGTTTCAATCACCGAAGACAGCGCAGCCGCCCGCCTGACCATCGAGGCGGGACGCTCAAACTTTTCGCTCGCAACACTGCCGCGCGAAGACTTTCCGGTCATGGCCGCCAGCGAATACACCACCAATTTCATTGCCGCCGCACCCGTCCTGAGACGCCTGTTCGACAAGTCAAAGTTTGCCATTTCAACCGAAGAAACCCGTTACTACCTGAACGGGGTCTACATGCACACGGCCGACACCGACGGCAGCGCGAACCTGCGCTGCGTGGCGACCGATGGGCACAGGCTGGCAAGGATAGATGCCGAATTGCCCGATGGGGCCACTGGCATGCCCGGCGTAATCGTTCCGCGCAAGACAGTGGGCGAGCTGAGAAAGCTGCTCGACGACGACGAAACGCAAGTGGCCGTATCGGTCAGTGAGACAAAGGTCCGCTTTGCCACGCCTGAGATCACGCTGACATCCAAGGTGATCGACGGCACATTCCCGGACTACGCGCGGGTGATCCCGTCGGGCAATGTGCGGAGGCTGGAAGTTGACGCAGGCGAGTTCGCCCAGGCCGTCGACCGTGTCGCGACCGTGTCGAGCGAACGGTCCCGCGCCGTTAAGATGACCTTGGAAGATGACAAGCTTGTCCTGTCCGTGAATGCGCCGGACAGCGGCGCCGCCGAGGAAGAGTTGGCCGTCGCCTATGGGGACGAACGGCTCGATATCGGCTTTAATGCTAAGTACTTGCTTGAGATTGCCAGTCAGGTTGATCGGGAGAATGCAGTCTTTCTGTTTAACTCGCCGGGGGATCCGACACTGATGCGCGAAGGCAATGATCAATCGGCCGTGTATGTCGTCATGCCCATGCGGGTTTGACGCACGCGCAAGCGCTTTCGCCGCGATTGCTGGCCCTGATCAGATGGTTTGGCGGGCCGCATAGCAATGCACATCGCTAACCTGACACTGTCGCACTTCCGGTCCCATCGGGTCTCGGCGCTTGAGCTTGATCATCGCCCTGTTGCGATCTTCGGCCCGAACGGCGCTGGCAAAACGAACGTACTGGAAGCCATTTCCATGCTGTCGCCAGGGCGCGGGCTGCGGCGCGCGTTACCGACCGAAATGGTCCGCCACCAAGAGGCCCTGGGATGGAAGGTGACCGCAGAGCTGAGCACAGATCGCCTTGACCACACGGTCGAGACCTGGGTCGAAGGCGCCAGGTCCCGCCAGGTCCTGATTGATGGAAAGGCCGCACCGCAGTCGGGGCTGGCGAATGTGGTACGGGTTGTCTGGCTGGTGCCGGCCATGGATCGCCTTTGGACCGAAGGCGCAGACGGCCGCAGAAGGTTCCTGGACCGTATTGCACTTGGATTTGATCCCGGGCATGCCAACGCGACGCTGGCCTACGAGAAGGCCATGCGCGAACGCAATCGGCTTTTGAAGGACCAGGTCCAGGACGCAAACTGGTACCGGGCGCTTGAGGCGCAAATGGCCGAGAACGGCGCACTGATTGCCGCCGCCCGCGACCGAACGGTCACCCGGCTGAATGCGGCCCAGGACGGGGCAGAAACCTCTTTTCCCAAGGCGGACTTGCGTATCGCCGGCCCCGATGGTCAGTCGTCTGCCACAACCGTTCCCGAAGACCTTGCAGCCGCGCTGGATTCCGGACGCCCGACTGACCTGCGTGCCGGGCGCACTCTGGCCGGGCCGCACCGTGACGATCTTGTCGCGGTCTTCGCGGAAAAAAACATCCCGGCGAGGGACTGTTCAACCGGCGAACAGAAGGCACTTCTGATCAGCCTGATACTGGCCGCCGGGCGGGCGCTGGCAAGTGATCTTGGCCGACCACCCCTGATCCTGCTCGATGAGATTTCTGCCCATCTCGACGAAAGCCGAAGGCGCGCGCTTTACGAAGAAATACACCAGCTGGGTGCCCAGGCCTGGATGACCGGGACCGGTCCCGAACTGTTCCAGGAAATGGGCCCCCGGGCTCAGTTTTTTTCCGTCGATGAGCTAGAGGGCGTATCGCAGATATCGCCGCACAATCTTCGTTAGATCACTGGCGGCAAACGGGAAATTGCCGTAGGGAAACAGGGATAATGCCAACCCCAGGCCCCGCCCCATGACCCTGACACTCTCAGAGGTCGCGCTTTACAGTGGCGCGCTTCTAATTCTTTTCCTGACGCCGGGCCCCGTTTGGGTCGCCTTGACCGCGCGCGCGTTGACCGGCGGCTTTCATGCGGCCTGGCCCCTTGCACTGGGCGTCGTGGTGGGCGATGTGATTTGGCCGCTGATTGCCATCCTCGGGGTGAGCTACATTTCCGCCGCCTACGACGGTTTCATAATCTTGCTCAGATGGGTGGCCGTGATCTTCTTCGTCGTCATGGGCATCGGACTGATCAGACGCGCGGACAAGGACATCGCCGCCGACAGCCGCCTCACACGACCGGGCATATGGGCAGGCTTCATCGCCGGACTAGCCGCCATTCTTGGCAACCCCAAAGCAATCCTTTTTTACATGGGCGTGCTTCCGGGTTTCTTCGACCTCGCACGTGTCACCACGCTCGACATCGTGGTAATTTGCGCGGCATCGCTGATGGTACCGCTCGTGGGAAACCTTGCGCTGGCGGTCTCGGTCGACCGGGCACGCAGGTTTCTGTCTTCACAACGCGCGATAGCCCGCGCGAACCGGATCGCCGGCACGGCGCTGATCGCCGTGGGCGGGTTGATCGCTGTCAGCTGACCAACTGTTCCGATTTGCGCATGACAAGAACGTAACCGGTCACTGATGTGCCGAGTTCTTTGCGCAGGACCTCTTCTTCATGGGCGATGACTTCCAGGCCGGCCGCGGCGGCCAATCCGGTCAGATAATCTAGCGAATGAGCGTATCGACCGCTGATCGTCAGCGTAAAGTCCTTGTCGACATCTTCCAGTTTCTCGACCGTTGCGATGGCCGTTGCCCCCGGCCTTAGCACCCGCGCGAACCCGGGCAGGGTCGCGGAGAGATCGCCAATGTAGCAAAGGGTGTCGACGCAGATGATAAGGTCTCGGTCTTCAGCGGGCGACGTCTGCAGGAATTCGTCAAGCTCCGCCTCGCGAAGCTCGTGATAGATTTCCCGCTCTTCTGCCCGGGCCAACATGCCGGGTGACAGGTCAATCCCTTCAAGATGCGCTGCACGGTCAACGATCAGTGCACCGGCTAAACCAGTGCCGCATCCCAAATCGAGTATCCGTAGGCCCGCCTTGGCGGCCAAATGCGTCTCAACGGCCTGGGCGACCAGAGACGGCGCCACGTATTCGAGATTTTCGAGCACGCTTTCGAAATTTGTTGAGAACCGGTCGAAGTGCTGGCGCACATATTCGTCTGGCGCACGGGACAAGTCATCGCCGCGCATGGCCTGAAGCTGGTACAGCATGGTCTCATTGTCGGGATCTTTGGCAAGCATCTCTTCCAAGAGCTCAGCCGCCTTCTTGCGGTGACCCAGCTCGCACAGGACCAGGGCGAACCACATGGGCGCGCGGGTTCCTTCAAAATCAAGCCTTGCCGAGGTTTCAAAGGCTTTGACCGCCAGGTCCGCTTCCTTGAGCACATAGGCTGTTAGTCCAAGGTTCATCCAGGCCTCACCCATTTCGGGCGCAAGGCTGATTGCGTGCTCAAGAAGTTCCTTGGAAAATTCTACCTGTTTTTCGTGGCGCATCAGAGCGCCCATGTTGACCCAGGGGGCCGCATCCTCGGGGTTCAGACTGATTGAAAGACGCAAAACCTCCATCGCCTCCTTGTGGCGTCGCAGGCGAATGAAGATGTTGCCCATGTTGTTCAAGGCCGAGGGGTTGTTGGGATTAACTTCAAGTGATCGTGTGATTTTGTCGATCGCATCCCCGCGCCGCTGGGTCTGGAACATAAGCATGCCCAGATAGTGCAGCGCATCGGCGTCGTCCGGCGACGCCACCAGCACCTCGCTGTACGCCTTCTCTGCCGCCTCAAGATCACCGTTCCGGTGCAGTTCCAATGCAGCGCTAAGCTCTTGGGAGAGTCCGACATCAGCCATGAAATGTATTCCCTTTGAACCCGTATCAGCCTGACCCAGCAAGCGCCTCTCCGCAAGCCGGAAGTGCGCCGGAATTCACCCCCAAATCTTGTGGCTAAGACGTGACATTCCCCGGCCGAGCCACTATAAATAGGGCCTAAGAAAAAGGACTGGCGCGCATGGCAGACGAAGCGCAGCTTGCCGAAGACTACGGCGCTGATTCGATAAAGGTTCTCAAAGGCTTAGAGGCGGTGCGGAAGCGCCCGGGCATGTACATCGGTGACACCGATGACGGCTCTGGTCTGCACCACATGGTCTACGAGGTTGTCGACAACGGTATCGACGAAGCGCTGGCCGGTCACGCCGACGAAGTCAGCGTGACTTTGCACGCCGATGGCAGCGTTTCGGTTACCGACAACGGGCGCGGCATCCCGGTGGGCATCCACGAAGAAGAAGGCGTCAGCGCGGCTGAAGTCATCATGACCCAGCTTCATGCCGGCGGAAAGTTCGACCAGAATTCCTATAAGGTGTCCGGCGGGCTGCACGGCGTGGGCGTGTCCGTGGTCAACGCCCTGTCCGATTGGCTTGAGCTTCGGATATGGCGAGACGGAAAAGAACACGTCGCACGCTTTGAGAACGGCGAGACGGCCAAGAGCCTGAAGGTGGTGGGCGACGCTAAAGGCCGCCAGGGCACCTCGGTGCGGTTTCTGGCCTCTCTGGATACGTTTTCGAACGTCGACTACAGCTTCAAGACGCTTGAGGCGCGACTGCGCGAACTGGCTTTCCTGAACTCGGGCGTCAAGATCATTCTTGAAGACGCCCGCCACAGCGAAACAGTTCGCGCCGAGTTGATCTATGAAGGCGGTGTGCGTGAATTCGTCCGATATCTGGATCGCTCAAAGACACCGTTGATGGAAGAACCCGTCTTTATCCAGGGCGAAAGAGACGGCATCAACGTCGAAGTCGCCATGTGGTGGAACGACGGCTACAACGAAATGGTGCTGCCCTTTACCAACAACATCCCGCAGCGGGATGGGGGCACCCATCTTGCCGGGTTTCGCGGAGCACTGACCAGAACATTGAACCTCTATGCGGGCCAGTCGGGCGTCGCACGGAAGGAGAAGGTCAGCTTTACCGGCGACGATGCACGCGAGGGTTTGACGTGCGTCCTTAGCGTCAAGGTGCCTGATCCAAAGTTTTCATCCCAGACCAAGGACAAGCTTGTCAGTTCTGAGGTGCGGCCAGCGGTCGAAGGCCTGATGAATGAAAAGCTGGCCGAATGGTTTGAGGAAAACCCCGGCCCGGCGCGTATGGTCGTCACCAAGATTGTTGAGGCGGCGCTCGCCCGCGAAGCGGCGCGTAAGGCGCGCGAGATGACCCGGAAAAAATCGGCGCTCGATGTGGCATCGCTCCCGGGAAAACTTGCCGACTGCCAGGCGCGTGACCCGCGTGACCGCGAACTGTTCCTGGTAGAAGGCGACAGTGCCGGTGGTTCGGCCAAACAGGGGCGCGCGCGGGCCAATCAGGCGGTTCTGCCGCTGCGCGGCAAGATCCTGAACGTGGAACGGGCGCGGTTTGACAGAATGCTGTCGAGCCAGGAAATCGGCACGCTCATCACCGCACTTGGTACCGGTATCGGACGCGACGAGTTCGATATCTCGAAGCTGCGCTACCACAAGATCATCATCATGACCGACGCGGATGTGGACGGCGCCCATATCCGCACCCTTCTGCTCACGTTCTTTTTCCGGCAGATGCCCGAGATCATCGAGGGCGGATATTTGTACATCGCCCAACCGCCGCTGTTCAAAGTAGCGCGCGGAAAATCAGAGGTCTATCTGAAGGATCAGGCGGCCCTGGATGACTATCTGGTCGAGATGGGTATCGAGGGGGCGACGCTGCGCCTGGGATCCGGCGAAGAGATCGTGGCCCAGGACTTGCGTCGGGTGGTGGAAGAAGCCCGGCAGGCACGCCGCATCCTGCAGGCGTTTCCGACCCATTACCCCATGCATATTCTTGAGCAGGCGGCCATTGCCGGTGCCATGGTGCCGGGTCAGATTGACGCCGATATCCAGGGCACGGCCAATGCGGTCGCCCAGCGCCTGGACCAGATCGCAGTCGAATACGAACGCGGCTGGACAGGTCGGCCGACACAAGACAAGGGCATCCGCCTGTCCCGCGTTGTGCGCGGGGTCGAAGAAATCCGCACGCTGGACGGCCCGGTTCTACGCGCAGCCGAAGCCCGGCGCCTTGGTGCGCTGACCGATGCCCTACAAGAGATCTATACCGCACCGGCCAAACTGATCCGGCGCGACCGTACGACCGAAATCTACGGTCCGCTGGATCTTTTGGCCGCGATCCTGGCCGAAGGCGAAAAGGGCCTGACGCTTCAGCGCTATAAGGGCCTGGGCGAAATGAACCATGACCAGCTTTGGGAAACAACACTGGACCCCGAGGCGCGGACCTTGCTGCAGGTCAAGGTGGAAGATGTTGCCGAAGCCGACGACATCTTTACCAAGCTAATGGGCGACGTTGTCGAACCACGGCGTGCTTTCATCCAGTCGAACGCGTTGAGCGTCGAAAACCTCGATTTCTGATCCGCGGGCGGCGCTGCCTCAGGCTTCTAGACTACGCCGCAGGATTTCCAGATCTTCGGCAATCTGATTGTCGTGGGTTTTAAGCTCTTCGATCTTCCGCACACCATGCATCACGGTTGTGTGGTCGCGTCCACCAAAGCGGCGGCCAATCTCGGGAAGGCTGCGTGACGTCAACTGCTTCGACAGATACATGGCGATCTGGCGTGGGCGTGCAATAGTGCGCACGCGTTTCGGGCCGATGATGTCACTGAGACGGATGTTGTAGTGTTCCGACACGCGGCGCTGAATTTCTTCGATGGTGACCTTGCGATCCGATGCGCGCAGGATATCAGCAAGACAGTCCTGGGCTAGCTCAAGCGTAATTTCCCGACCCACAAGCGACGCAAATGCAAAAAGCCTCATCAACGCGCCCTCTAGCACGCGGACATTGGTTGAGACGCGATGGGCCAGAAAATCCAACACGCCGTCGGCCAGGACAAGATCGGTGTATTGTTCCCGGTAGTGGCTTGCTTTCTTCTGCAGGATGCCCAGGCGCAACTCATAGTCGGTCGGATGTAGATCAACGACCAGCCCCGACTGAAGCCGCGACTTGATGCGGTCTTCCAGATCCTTGATCTCTACCGGGGCCCTGTCTGCGGATATGATGATCTGCTTGTTCTGATCGACGAGCGCATTGAAGGTATGAAAGAATTCTTCCTGCGTTGAATCCTTGCCTGCAATGAACTGCACGTCGTCAACCATCAACAGATCGACCGAGCGAAACATCTGCTTGAACTCCATCATCGACTTTTCGCGTATCGACTGAACGAAGCGGTACATGAACTGCTCGGCGGAAAGATAGACCGCCTTCAACTCCGGACGCTGGGCACGAAGCTCCCACGCGATGGCGTGCATCAGATGGGTCTTTCCCAGACCGACGCCGCCGTAAAGGAACAGCGGGTTGAAAGTCGTCGGACCGCCCTCGGCGACACGGCGGGCCGCGGCATAGGCAAGCTGATTGGGCTTACCCACCACGAAGGTGTCAAAAGTAAATCGCGAATCCAGCGGCGCACCCAGATCCTCGTGTTCGTCGACCACCTTGTCCTTCATTCTCTGCCCCACTTTGTTATGAGATGCCGCCCGGGCACGATCTTTGGCCGCGGCCGCTTCGGCTTTCGCCTGCTCCGCCACAGCGAATTCAAGTCGGCTTACGGTTTGTCCGCGCCGTGCAAAAAGATGCTGAATGTGATCGCCGAAATTTCGCGACACCCAATTGCCGACAAACGTGGACGGCACATTAAAGGTGGCAACACCGTTCTTTAGATTTGAAAATTCAAGTGGCTCGATCCACTGCACATAGTTATTTGGCCCAACAGATTGTATGAGTTCTTGTCGTACGCTGCCCCAAAGCTCGTCATTCATTCCTGTCCGTTCCGTTTTTTTTCCTCAGGACTGGCGCCAAGCCAATCCGCGAGCCTTCCAACCGCCGGTCATCCCCCGATGACCCGCCGCATTCAGATCGCCTTCGAACCCTTCGGTCACGTTCAGGCACAGGACATCACGCCCGCGAGACGCGAACAGGTTTGCCACCGCCTCAGCGGCGAGCAAAGATCGCGCTCCGGATCGGCAGATTAAAAGCAGAACGTCGGGATCGCTGTCCCCAAGTTCCGCAATCACCGCCTCCGCGAAGCGCGGAGTCCTGGACATGCTTGGGAAACTGGCCCATTCAACGCACAGGGGCGCCTTGCCGATTTCCCCAAGATCAGGCAACCCGACGAATCCCCATTCGGCGCGCGTCCTGACGTCGATCAGCACAGAGCGGCGGCTCTCTTTCAAGATCCTCCACGCATCGCTCGGTCCAACCTCGCCAACGCGTCGAGCACCGCCCGTGCCCATTCCATGTCCCCCCAAAGACGATGTGAATCGCACCGCTACGCTAGCAACCGCATCCGCGCTCGGGCAATAGAACTTCGGCCTTGACGGAACAATTGGCAATTCGAATCTAGCAAGGGATGCACAAATGCTTGCTTTGTTCCGAACCAAGAAACTGTCGGCGCGCCTTGTCCCCAAAATAAGGAAGGGCCCCTAACAAGAGGAGCCCCAAAGAAAAAGCCGACGTGTTTAAATCAGGCGATGGCCTTAATGCGCTGTGAAAGGCGCGACATTTTCCGTGACGCCGTATTCTTGTGCAAAACGCCCTTGGTCACACCGCGCATCAATTCCGGCTGGGCGGCGCGCAACGCAGATGCCGCAGCGTCCTTGTCGCCGGATACAATCGCCTCTTCAACCTTCCGGAGGAAAGTGCGAATGCGCGACCGTCGCGCCTTGTTTATAGCGAAACGGCTCTCGTTCTGCCGCGCACGCTTTTTTGCCTGAGGCGAATTTGCCATGTGTTTTTCGGTCCGTATCGAAGTCCGGTGAATCTGAGAGCGGCTTGTTAGGCCGCTCGCCCTGACAAGTCAACCACCCAAGTGGCAAGTCTGGCCAATCTATTTGTCCCGAAAATGCGGTTCCCGTTTTTCAAGGAAAGCGGCCATTCCTTCGCTCTGATCCTCGGTTGCGAACAGGGCATGGAAAAGGCGCCTTTCGAAAAGAATACCTTCTGAAAGAGGTGATTCTTCGGCACGGTTCACCGCCTCTTTGACGGCCATCGCCGTCAGCATCGATTTCTCGGAAATTTTCTGCGCGGCGCCGACGGCTTCCTCGACGAGTTTCTTTAGCGGCACGACCCGGCTGACCAGCCCGCTGCGTTCGGCTTCTTCGGCGTCCATGAAACGCCCCGTCAGATGCATGTCCATTGATTTGGAACGGCCCACCAGTCGGGTCAGGCGCTGGGTGCCACCCAGACCGGCCACGACGCCAAGATTGATTTCAGGCTGTCCGAACTTTGCATTGTCGGCCGCGATGATGAAATCGCACATCATCGCCAGTTCACAACCACCGCCCAGCGCGTAGCCTGCAACGGCAGCGATCATCGGCTTTCTGGACAGCAGGTCCCTGACACTTCGGGTCCCAAACAAATCATCACGGAACGCCGCGACAAAATCCTTGTCGGCCATCTCGGAAATGTCGGCGCCAGCGGCAAAGGCCTTGTCCGAGCCCGTCAGCACGATTGACCGCACCCGTTCATTGGCATCGGCATCGCTCAACGCCTTCCCAAGCTCGCCCAGCAGTTCCGAATTGAGGGAATTCAGCACATCCGGTCGATTAAGTTTGATGAGGCACACGTGATCGTTGATTTCAACGATGATGGTCTTGTAGGCCATGCGGCTCCGCCAGCTTGGTTCGTGAGTGAGAGATTGTGTTAGCACTCACAGCACGGCAATCAAGTCATCTTTGGCAGCGGCTACAGAAGAATGTGGACCGACCGGACTGTACAATGCGGTCGATGGTGCCACCGCAGTCCGGGGTCGGGCAAGGGGCGCCTTCGCGTCCGTAAACACGGAAGCTGTGCTGAAAATATCCAAGTTCTCCATGCGGTTGACGATGGTCACGCAAAGATGATCCTCCTGCCTCGATGGCCTGTCTCAGAACCGCCCGAATGGCCGGAACTAACCGCGCGATACGCGCGTTCTTGACGCTTCGTGCAAGACGCCGGGGAGAGATTTTCGACCGGTGCAGCGCCTCGCAAACGTAGATGTTTCCGAGTCCGGAAACGATTCTCTGATCCAGTAGGGCTGACTTAATCGGTGTGCGTCGCTCGGCCAGAGCGTCGCCCAGATAGGTTTCGTGGAAGCCGTTGCCAAGCGGCTCGGGCCCAAGGCTGGCGAGCAACCAATGCTCGCTAAGTCGGTCGGTCTCAAACAAGTCCATGGCGCCGAACCTGCGTGCATCGTTGAACGTCACCCGACCGCCGTTGTCGAGATCCAGCACGACATGATCATGCAACGCGGGCGCCGTATGCTCATGGAAAAACGCGCCCAGCTGTACGCCAGACACGAGCATGCGCCCGGTCATTCCAAGGTGGATGATCAGTGTTTCACCGCTCGACAGATCCACCAGTATGTACTTGGACCGCCGCCGCAATCCTAGGATGCGCTGACCTTTAAGCCTTGCGGCAAGGTCCTTTGGAAACGGCCAGCGCAAGTCAGGACGGTTGACCTCGGCACTGACAATCTCTGCCTTCGTCATCACCGGTTCCAGACCACGGCGTACGGTTTCTACCTCGGGAAGTTCGGGCATCAGAACGTGTTTTCGCAAGATAAGACAGCACGAGCCATGGCCGCGGCAATCTCTTCCGCAGCGACGGAAATGTAAACCGGTCCTTGAACTTAACCGCACTCGGGAACGGAACACATTTGTGTCGCCGCTCTGGGCACTATATCGACATTTCGAACAGACAAGGCAAAACGCATGTCCGACAACGAAAACGGTCAAACCACACATTTCGGTTTCCAGTCCGTCCCCGAGGAAGAAAAGGCCGGGCTTGTTCACGGTGTTTTCTCAAGCGTCGCGTCACGGTACGATTTGATGAACGACATCATGTCCGGCGGCGTGCATCGTCTCTGGAAAGAGGCGATGATCGATTGGTTGGCGCCGCGACCGGGGTCCAAGATTCTCGATGTGGCCGGCGGAACAGGCGACATCGCGCTGAAGATCCTGCGGCGTGCCCAAGGCGGGCATGTGACAGTCGTTGACATGACCGAGGCGATGCTGACCGAAGGCGCCGGCCGCGCCGAGGCTGCAGCGCTAGAAGATCGGTTGTCCTGGGTCGTCGGCGATGCGATGGACCTGCCCTTCGCCGATGCGACCTTCGACGCCTACACGATTTCCTTCGGTATTCGGAACGTCACGGACATCGGTGCGGCCTTGTCCGAGGCCTTTCGCGTTCTAAAAACGGGCGGACGTCTAATGGTACTAGAGTTCAGCCAGGTGACAGAACCGGGACTTCAGAAACTTTATGACCTTTATTCATTCAACGTCATCCCGGCGATGGGCAGGGCCGTGACCGGTGACCGCGACAGCTATCAGTATCTGGTCGAATCGATCCGGCAATTCCCGGACCAGGAACGCTTTGCCGGCCACATTCGCGATGTGGGTTTCAGCCAGGTGCGGTATCGCAACCTGTCCATGGGCGTGGCCGCGCTTCATTCCGGATGGAAACTCTGATCCTTGCGCGGGCCGCACAACATCTGGCGTCTGGTCCGCACTGGCGCGACCCTTGAAAGAACCGGAGCGATGGGTTTGGTGCTGGACGCGTTTGACGCACCGCCCGCGGTTCGCATCGTCTCGCGCGTGCTTGGAAGGCCGTTCCGTTGGCTAGGCCTCAAGGGCGATCCAGCGATGCCACCGGCGACGCGCGCGCTGACGGCGCTGGGGCCGGCGTATATCAAATTTGGACAGATCCTCTCTACCCGTCCCGACTTGGTCGGAGACGCGCTTGCACGCCAGCTGACCGTGTTGCAGGACAAGCTACCTCCATTTCCCACCGCCCAGGCGCAGGCGGTTGTTGAACGCGAACTTGGACGTCCGGCCAGTGAGATTTTCAGCCGGCTCTCCGAACCGGTGGCGGCGGCCTCGATCGCCCAGGTGCATCGAGCCACCCTGCGTGAGACCGGCGAGGATGTGGCCGTCAAGATTTTGCGCCCGGGCATTGAGCGCGCCTTTCAAACCGATATCGACGCGTTTTACCTGGCCGCCCAGATCATCGAGTTCTTCGCACCGTCCGCGCGGCGACTGAGACCGCTTGATGTGATCCGCCACTTTGAAGGCGTGGTCCTTGGCGAACTTGATCTTCGGCTGGAATGCGCCGCGGCGGCGGAATTCGCCGAAAACACCAAGAATGACGCGGGCTTTTCCGTGCCCTCCACAAAGTGGTTCCTGTCCTCAAGAAAAGTCATGACGCTTGGTTGGGTCGACGGCATACCGGCCGGCGATCTGTCAGCCGTTGAGGCAACCGGCCTTGACAAGCGCATGATCGGCCGCCGCATTCTGGAGTTGTTTCTGAGCCACGTGCTGAGGGACGGCTATTTCCACGCAGACATGCACCAAGGCAATCTGAAGATTGCTTCGAACGGCACGGTCTGCGCGCTGGATTTCGGGATCATGGGACGGATCGACGAATACACCCGCCGGGTCTATGCCGAAATTATCTATGGGTTCATCCAGCGCAATTATCGCCGTGTGGCCGAGGTCCATTTTGAAGCTGGGTATGTGCCGCCGGACCGTGACATCGACGAATTTGCACGTGCCCTCCGCTCTGTTGGCGAACCGATTTTTGGCATGGACGCGTCCCAGATCTCCATGGGACGGCTACTGAGCTACCTTTTTGAGGTGACCGAGCAGTTCGGCATGCAGACCCGGACCGAGTTGATCCTGCTGCAGCGTACGATGGTTGTGGTCGAAGGGGTTGCGCGATCGTTCGATCCCCAGATCAATATTTGGAAGGTCGCCCAGCCCATCGTCGCCGACTACATTAAGCTGAACATCGGTCCCCAGGCGCTGGTGCGTGATCTTTGGGCAACCGCGCGCATTCTTGCCCGATTTGGACCCCGGCTTCCTGAAATGGCCGAGGCAGCGCTTATACGGCAAGCAACACCGTCGCCAGAGCCCCCAAAGCGGTCCCGTCGAAACATGATTGCGGTGGCGCTTGTGGCAGCCGGCGCGGGTGCGCTGCTGACGGTGGTCTTGCAAGCGCTATAGTGCCGCGATTTCCAATTGTGCGGCGGCGGCGTAGTCAGGATGGCCCCGGTTCGCCATCCACAGTCCGTATGCCGCGAAGAGGGCATGGAAGTCCCGCTTGTACCGCCAGAACTGCGCAGTGACCGAATTTGCACCATATCCTTTCAGGAATGTATCCAGTTCCGCAGGCGTCCAAGGCACTGCGCCGTAGAGCTGGCGCATGGACGGTGACGCGCAAACGGCCAGATCCCAAAGAGGATCACCTGTCCGAGGGGATTGCCAATCAATCAAAACCGCGTGGCCGTTTCGGCTCATAACCACGTTCGCTGGCACTGGATCGCCATGAAGAAACACCGCAGAGGCCCCAATCCCCGGCTGTCGGATCCTTACATTCGGGATCTGCGCGGCCTGTACTGGCCGCAGATCCGCCCGAAGGCGTGAGATCTGGTTTGCCAGATAGACGCCAATGTCCGGCATCAAGGGTTGGCGGGCAGGTGGTGCGCAATTGTGCAGCCTGGCGAGTGTTTGGCCCATGAGGTCCGGCGTGACGCTATCGCCACTGCTTTCCAGATGGTCATAGATTACGATCTCGCCCATCGGGGTCGATAGGTGCAGAGCACCACCGGGCGCGAGCCCGGTTCCGTCCAACGACCTGATGGCCCGGGCTTCGTCCCGCGCCGAATTGCGGAACAACGGCGTTTCCCGGCCTTCAAGGAAGAGCTTTACCACCCGGTCTGAGGCCGGTCCGGATACGCGCCAGACACGGTTGGACCGTCCTCCGGAAAGTACGGTCCAACGGTCCCGGGGATGCGTCAGACCTTGGGCTTCCGTAAGACGCGCCAGCCTGACCTTTGCCAAGTCGGGGTCGGCATTTGACCGGCCCGGGATTTTCAGGAGCGAAGACATCAGCCGATACTGATCATCTTCGCGATGAAACGAAAAGCGCTATCCGTCTGCGGGAACTTCACGCACCGCTGAGACCGATGACGCTGGCAGTGTCGCACCATCCGCCAACTTGAGGTTCGGACCGGCGTCGGTCAGCTGGACTTCAACGACCAGACCGTAGTGCGGAATCGGTTCGCTCCCGATCAGCGTACCTTCGGAGAAACCCTGAACTTCAAAGCTATAGGTGCCGTTCGGGAAAATCTCGCCTGCCTCGTTCACGCCCACCCAGTCCAGGGTCTTTCCGTCGTTATCGATGTTCACGCGCTGTACTTCGGCGCCAGCGGCATCAAAGACGACCAGCTGCGCAGTATTGGCAAAAGGAATGACCGGAGGCTCGATTTCAAGCGGTGCCCCGTCAAAGGTGCGGGGCGCCGTTGTCCGCGCTTCCATGCCGACCCAGGCAGCCATGTCCGCGAGACCGGCAGCACTCGTCGCGCCAAGCAGATCCGTCAGAAGATCATTGGTCTGCACGGCCTGTTCCACCGAAGAAAACTGCGCCAACTGCGTTGCGAACTCTGTCGACTCCTGCGGGTTCAACGGATCCTGATTTTCCAGCTGCGTGGTCAGCATCGTCAGAAACGTCTCAAAATCCGAGGTGATGGCGGTGCCGTCGTCTTCGGTTGGGGCACGGACAACCTGGGGCTGCCCGTAAGGAACGGCATTTGTTTGAACGATCGGGTCCATGGTTGTCCTTTCTTTAAAGACGAATATTAAGACGTTGGTCCGGGCTTAGCCCCGGTGTGACGACCGACATCAGCAAGGCACCAGATGCTTCGTCTTCGATGGCATCAGACCTGACATCAGGGAATACCTGCGGGGCCAGGGTTTCGTCGCGCGATCCATCTGCGCCGTTACCACCAGCGGCCCCGAATTGCAGCGCAACCTCTGAATAGCCGAGATCGCGGAAGTCGCGTTCCAGAAGTCCGGCGTGGCGGCGAAGCAGGTCCAACGTTTCGCTACGTTCCGCGAAAATTACAACGCCCACACTCTCTTTGTCGGCGCTCAACGTCATCTGCAACTTTCCAAGTTCAGCCGGCTCAAGCGTGATTTCGACGGGCCTGTCGGGGCTTCGCGCAAACGCCTGGGCGATCTGCTGGGTTACGACCTTGGGCTCTGTCCGCGCAGGCATGGTGTCGCTTCGCTGTTGTGCTGCTTCGACACGTTGATCGCGTAGCGGCGCCTCTGGTTCACTGGACAGCGGTCGGAATTCTGCCTCGACGGACTGAACCGCCGACCCACCAACGTCCGCCACCGGGGCAGCGGTCGCCGCCGGCGCAGGACCCGCGCGGTCCAAAGGCGGGGGCGCGGTGGCTTCCGTCGCGGTCGGAACGGTTTGACCTGCAGAGCGGGGCAAATCGGACTTAACTTGTTCTGATGGTGAGGCCTCAACCAACGTTTTTGCCTGTGCGCTTTCCCGCGAGGTAACAGACGTGGCGAGGCCTCCATCGGATTTTGCCGATGCTTTGGTGGGTCCAATCGCCGGTTCGGAAGCGCGCTCAACACTACCAGCGTCAGGACGAGCGTCATATCGCGCGGCCCTGGGTACATCCATTGGACTGACCTGCTCTCCGCCCGGGCTGGCCGCGGATATGCCCCCCACTTCGGTCGAAGGTGTCGTCGATGAACTCGTCAATCCAGTTGCCGGGAACGGCGACGGACCCGCTTCTCTGGCAGCAAGACGGCCGCTGTCTTCTGCTGCCACCTGCCCTGCTGCAACAAACCTGGGATCGCCGGCCAGCGCAACCTGACCGTCCGAAAGCTTTGGGATCGTCGCATCAGGCGTGAAGGACACGCGCGTCGGCTCTGCACCGACTGTAAAAGAAGGGGATCGACCATCTAAATTAGAGGCCGAGGGCTGAACACCCGCCGCTGGAACAGCGTCTGAAGAAGTAGGGACGGCTGCCGGACGTGTTTCTTGCAGAAGGATCTTTGTGGTCTCGACCGTGGCCGTGCCCGACCGCTGACGGGATAAGAGACCGTCATCCGAAATGGGCAAAACACCCGTATCCATGCCAGGCGGAATGCGCGTTTGCGCAGGAATTGGCCACGCGTCTAGGGCGGCGTTGCCGATGTTGCCGTCATTCTCCCACGGGAACATCGCTGTTTGGGTGACATTACCATTGCGGCTAACATCCAATGGCACAGGATCCGTCGTGGTAGGCGTACCGGAAGGCGTTGGTGGCTCTTCAGGCTGCAGCATAGCTGCCAGCGTCACATCTACAGTTTTGACTTTCTCTGCATCGGTGCCGGGTGCAGCGATCAACGCTTGGAAATCGACCGCACCTTCAGATGGATCCAAGCCTTCTGACATCCGATCAGCGCCTTCTTTCGGCGCGGACGAAGATTGCAAGGCAGCAATAATAAGCGAATTCACAGCCATTTCGTTCCCGGATTTCTTCCTAGGTCGGTCAGACCATCCACTGGGAAAGTTACTGCTTGTTTACCCGCGCAGAGTAAGTCCTGAAAACTGTAGTGATCTTCAGAATGGAGAACTTCATGACCGTTCCGGCCAATCTGACCGCCCCTGGACTGAACGTGCCCCTTTCCGGACTTCCGGACAAAGCGGCAGAGATCAGAACCACCGAAGACGACCGCCTGATGGACGCGGCGCGCGCGCTTGAAGCGGGTTTTATCGGGGAAATGCTAAAAGCGTCTAAGTTCGGCGAAACCCCCAGCAGTTTCGGCGGAGGAGAAGGTGAAGAGCAGTTTGCGTCATTCCTCCGACAGGCAGTCGCCGAGGAAATGGCAGCTGGCGGTGGCATTGGTCTGGCCGAAAACCTGTTCGAAGCACTCAAGGTGCGGGCCGATGCTGGATAAGGCCACTGACATTGACCACGTGATATCCGAGCTTCTGGAAGAGGAACGTGCGGCCATTCTTGGCGGCGACTTCAAGGAACTTCCCGCGCTGACGGCGCGCAAAGAGGCCGCGTTGGCACACCTTGCCAGCACCGGCGGGCTGACCGAGGGCAACGGGCTGCGCCGGCTACGGGACGAGATCGAACGGAATGCGCGCATGCTCAAGGCAGCAAGCGCCGGTTTCCGCGCCGTAATCAGTCGTTACAGCACATTGGTAAAGGCGGGCGAACTGAAAACATATGACGCGGCGGGTGGTCGACAGGCTTTGGCGCAAGAGACGGCGCGGTTGCAACGCAAAGCCTGAACAATGGCCGGTCGCCGGCGATAGTTAAGACTTTCCACTTATTTGATTCGATTGCACCGCGTTTGATCGAACTTTGGTTGATCAGGTTCAACGCTTGTTAAGGCAAAACGACCTAGGTTTGCTGCGCGTCCCGTGAAGGGTATGGCGCGGTCCGTCCAAACGCGCGATCGCACCGCCAGAAAGGCATTCCAATCCGCCAAACGGCGGGAATGCGGCCGGCCAAAAGCGCCTGCCTAGAAGGAGCTGCAAATGTCCAGCATTCTAACCAACACCAGCGCGATGGTCGCGCTGCAGACCCTCAACACAATCAACCGCGATCTTGCATCGACCCAGTCGATGATCTCGACCGGCAAGAAGGTTGAAAGCGCAAAAGACAATGCCGCGATCTGGGCCATCTCGAAAGTGATGGAATCAGATGTAAAGGGCTTCAAGGCGATCTCGGAAAGCCTTGGTCTCGGCGAATCGACCGTGGCCGTCGCCAGGCAGGCGACGGAGACCGTGACCGATCTGCTAACGGATATCAAAGGCAAGATCATCGCGGCGCAGGAAGAAAACGTCGACCGGACAAAGATCCAGACCGACATCGACACGCTGCGGGACCAGATCTCGACGGTTGTGAATTCAGCTCAGTTCAACGGGCTGAACGCCGTTCTGGGTACCGACGACATCAACGTGCTGTCGTCACTCGACCGCTCTGCCGACGGCAGCGTGACGGCGTCGAACATAACCATTGCACGTCAGGACCTTTCGACCAGCGCCGGTGTTTATGGAACTGGCGGTACCGACCTGTCGGCCAACATCACCGCCTCGGCGGGTACCGTTGAAAGCGATGCGGACACCAAGAAACTTGACCTGGCGGTTGCATCAACTGCGGGCGACACGTTTGAGATCACCATTGGTGGCTCTACGGTTTCAGCCGCCTCGACAGGTACAGCCGCAACCGACGCCGATACACTTGTCGGTGCGATCAACGCCCTTGGCCTGACCGGTGTCAGCGCCAACAACAACTCCGGGACGATTGAAATCTTCAACACCAACTCGTTTGATGATGTCGCGGTGACCTACGCTGTGACCGGCGGCAACGGCTCGACGCTCGCAACCGCGACAACGGGCAGTGCCACGATCGAGCAGCGCGCTGAAGAGGTCGAACTTTCGACCTCGGCCCAGGTGAACGAGGGCGATGGCTACCAGATCACCGTGGGCGGCAACAACTATCGCTATATCGCCGGCAAAGGCGAGACGATGGAAGATGTCGCCAAGGGTCTGAAGACCGCCATCGACGGAGGCGGAGAGACCGGTGTCACGACCAAGGCCGTGCAGGACAGCGGTACAGGTGCCTGGCAGGTTCTGGTCGACTACGACGGAACCGGCTCCAGCGGCACCGACATCACCCTGACCGATGCCGGCGTCGCAGGCGGTACCGCTTCGGGCGGTCTGTTCGGGCTCGACAACGTCGATGTGACGTCGAATGCCGGCGCCAACTCCGCACTCGACAACATCGAGACGTTGATCAACAACTCGATCGACGCCGCAGCGGAATTCGGCTCGGCCCAGGGACGCATCCAGATCCAGAACGACTTTGTGTCGAAACTGGCGGATGCCTTCACGGCCGGTATCGGTACGCTGGTCGACACGAATATGGAGGAAGCTTCTGCAAAGCTGCAGGCCCTCCAGGTTCAGCAGCAGCTTGGCATCCAGTCGCTGTCGATCGCCAACCAGCAGCCGCAGAACATTCTGTCACTGTTCCGGTAAAGGATCCGGCCGGGCCGCCCCAGAACAGGGCGGCCCGGTAACGTCACGCGGCCCAAGTGCCGTTTGAAGACTCCTGTCTCTGAAAGGACATGACGTGAACGCTGTCGAACAGGCCAAGAAGGCCTATGGTGTATCTGCGACACCGGTACGCACCAGCCGCGGGACCGAATACGAAGCCTTCGCCCGCATCACCCACAAAATAAAATCAGCCCATCTTCAAGGCCCGAAGGGGTTTCGCGCCCTCGTGGCGGCCTTGCACGAAAATCGCCGGCTTTGGACCATACTGGCGGCCGACGTGGTTGATGGCGACAACGCCCTGCCGGATGAATTGCGCGCGCAGGTCTTCAATCTGGCCGAATTCACGCGCCAGCACACCTCCAAGGTCCTGTCCGGCAAAGCCAACGCCATCGTGCTGATGGAAATCAACGTCGCAGTCATGTCGGGACTGCGCCAGCCGAAAGGCAAAGCGGCATGAGCGGCCTTGTCCTGAAACTGGCGCCGAAAGAGCGCGTATTGATCAACGGCGCCGTTATCGAGAACGGCGATCGGCGCAGCCGATTGTCCATCGTGACGCCCAATGCAAACATTCTGCGCCTACGCGATGCAATCCATCCCGACCAGGCGAACACGCCGGTCCGAAGGGTATGTTATATTGCCCAACTGGTCCTATCGGGCGACGCCGACCCGCAAGAAGGACGTGAACAGCTTCTCCGCGGGATCGAACAGCTTAGCCAGGCCCTGATCGACCCTGACAGCCGGCGCATCTTGTCCCAAGCCACGGACGCGGCCGTTGAAGATCGCCATTATCAGGTCCTGAAGGCGCTGCGCAGCCTGCTTCCGCGCGAAGAACGGCTTTTGTCCGCCCAGACCTAGCAATGACTTTTGCACCGATCATACCGTTGGGTGGATTTGCCGGTTGGAGTTTTCTGAACCGGACCCGGGACCAGCAAGAGGCGACCTTTGTTGCCCAGCCTCAATTGTCCCGGGAAACGGCGTATTTTGCAGAAAACATCGGATCGGTAACATCCGCAGCTGATCTGGTCGCGGACCGGCAGCTTTTGAAGGTTACACTGGGTGCTTTCGGTCTTGGCGATGATCTGAACAATCGCGCCTTTATCCAGAAAGTCCTAGAGGAAGGCACCCTGGACAGCGACGCCTTTGCCAACCGTCTGACAGACACGCGTTACCGCGAGATGTCGGCGGCGTTTGGCTTTGGCGACCTCGGCACACCAAACACTCAGATCAGCACCTTTCCGGACGAGATCATAAGCGCCTATCAGACCCAGGAATTCGAAATCGCAGTCGGCAACCAAAGCAGCGACATGCGCCTTGCGCTGACGCTGGAGCGCGAAATTGGTGATCTGGCATCCAACACCAGCAACACCGAAGGTGGAAAATGGTTCCTGATTATGGGGAACGAACCGCTGCGGACCGTCTTTCAAACGGCCTTGGGGCTGCCCACGGACATTGCCAGCATCGATGTTGAAAAACAGCGAGAGCTTTTTGAGAACAAGGCCCTGTCGGTCTTCGGCGACAAGTCGGTCGCCCAGTTTTCCGATCCCGATAAGCAGGAAGAGCTAATCCGGCGCTTCTTCGCTTTGGGCGAGGTTGCATCGACCAACGCGGCCATCCAATCGGGCGCCAGCGCCGCCTTGTTCCTTCTCCAGAACTAGGGGGCCGCCCCGGTTCCGTTTGCGTTGATGGCCGGGTCGCGCCTTGGCTCCAGGTAGGCCCCAAGCCGCGCAAAAGAGTCTTCCACCCTCCCTGGCTCGCGCTCGGTGATAAATGCGTCAATCAGTGGCCAGGCCGGGATTGCCTCGTCGACCTGGGGGTCGCTTCCGGCTTGATACATCCCGGCCTGGATCATGATCTCGGCATTCTCATATGCGCCAACAAGACGACGGGCGCGCGCGATCTGAGCGTTTTCCGCCGCCGTGGCCACTTCGGGCAGGCTCCGTGACACCGAACGCAACAAATCGATTGCCGGAAAACGTCCGCGCTCGGCAATTTCGCGGTCAAGCACCACATGTCCGTCCAGAACGCCGCGCAAGATGTCAGCAATGGGTTCCTCCATATCGGACCCAGCGACCAAAACACTGAAGATCGCGGTGATATCGCCCATCTCGATCGTGCCCGGTCCAGCGCGCTCGCAAAGCGACGTGACCATGTGGGCGACAGACGGAGGGTAGCCGCGCAAACTGGCCCCTTCGCCGGCGGACAAGGCAATCTCGCGGTGGGCTTCAGCAAAGCGGGTGATACTGTCGGCCAACAAGAGCACGTGCAGCCCCTGGTCGCGAAAGTGCTCGGCCACGACCATCGCGCTTGAAAGGCACCGTCGCCGCGTCAGGGCCGACTGATCAGATGTCGCGGCAACGATCACGGTCCGTGCCACATGCCCGGTATCAAGCAGGCGATCGGCGAAATCACGAAGCTCGCGCCCACGTTCACCGATCATGGCAACCACGATCACATCAGCTTCTATTCCGCGTGCTAGATCACCCAGCAAAGTGGTCTTGCCAACGCCGGAGCCGGCAAACAGCCCAAGCCTTTGACCCGCCGCAATCGGCAAGAGCGTGTTGAATACGGCCATCCCGGTCTGCAAACGAACACCCAAAGCGCGCCGCCGCGCCGCGGGTGGCGGAGCCCCGTCAAGCCGACGTGTTTCCAGGCCCCGCGGAAGCGGCCGGTCATCCAGCGGCATCCCGTCAGGATCGACGATCCGCCCAAGCCACTGATCCGTCGGTGCCAAAGTCGCCGGACCAAGAAGCCGCACCGCATCACCAATGGCCAGACCAGCCGTCGAGCCGGAGGCCATGACCTGCGCCCCTGCAGGCGAAAGCCGCACTATTTCGCCAAAGAAGTCCTGATTTCGGCGTGTCCAACCGACCCGGTCACCTTGTGCCGCGGTTTTGGTGAGCCCGGTGACCAGGACCATTCCACGCCCGATCTCGGCCACCCGACCGATCGCATGGACAGGCGGATGCGCCGCCGCCTCGGCCCGGATCTGATCAAACACACCGGCAGACATTCGAATACCTCGAAAAAGGAACAAATCGTGAAAACAGTTTATAAACGATTCCCACTTAAGGCTTAGTTGAAATCAGTCGCGGGAGAAGCCCCGATGTTCACAGATATGGAAATACTGCGCCTAGCGCAGTCGCTGGCATCGCATGCCGGGACACGCCAATCGGTGATTGCACAGAATGTGGCAAACGCCGATACGCCCGGATACCGTGCCAAGACGGTCACCGATTTCGCCGCTCTGGTCACCGATACCCACGGCCAGATGCGCAGCTCACGCCCAGGTCATCTCAGCGGCAGCTCAACGGCAAACCTCGCCGAGGTCGTTGATGGCGGCGGACGTGAAGCACCCAACGGAAATACCGTCTCGCTTGAGGCCGAGATGATGCGGGCGGGGGAGACCCGCCACGCACATGATCTGGCACTTTCAGTGTACCGCTCGTCGCTCGACATCCTTCGGATGTCCGTCGGCCGGCGATAGGGGGCACACATGTCAGATCTTATGAAAGCACTTACTTTCGCCGGAAGCGGTATGGAGGCGCAGGCCAGCAGGCTGCGCCATACCACCGAGAACATCGCCAACGCAGATACGCCGGGCTACCGGCGCAAGATCACCAGCTTCGAAAGCGTCCTGAACGGGATGCCGGGTGCCGGTGAGGTTCGGACGGGCCGGGTGTCTTTGGATCAGACGGATCTCGAAAGGATCTACGATCCATCCCACCCGCTTTCCGACGACACAGGTCACCATGATGGATCGAATGTCGATCTGGTGATCGAAATCGCCGACGCGCGCGAAGCGCAGCGCAGTTATGAGGCAAACCTTCGGCTGTTCGATCAAGCTCGGCAGATGACATCTTCGCTGCTTGATCTTCTTCGCAGATAGAAAGGACCAGAATGGATATCCGATCTGCACTCGCAGTACAAAACTACGCGACCGCCCGCCCGGCCACGGCCCCCAAAGAGGGGCCAGCCGGGCAGGGCACCGGCCTAACGGACTTCGCGCAGAAGTTCGCCGATACGCTGTCCGAAGGTGAAACAACGGCGAAGGCCGCAATGACCGGCGACGCAGACCCGCACGCGCTGGTCCACGCGCTGGCCGAAACCGAACTGGCGGTCGAAACCGCCGTCACGGTGCGCGACAAGGTCGTTGAGGCCTATCAAGAAATCCTGCGTATGCCGGTATAACAAGATGTCCGAAGTGATCTTTTTCGATACTTTGCGACAGGCGCTTTGGGTGGCTTTTGTGATCTCGCTGCCGGTGCTGACCGTCGCCCTGATCGCGGGCTTGATTGTCGGTCTCTTTCAGGCACTAACCTCAATTCAAGAGATGACGCTCACGTTCGTGCCGAAGATCGGTGCGATTGTCCTGACATTCTGGGTCACCATGGCCTTCATGAGCGAGACGCTCGTGTCCTTTTTTGCCAGCACCCTCATTCCCATTATCGCGAGTGGCCCCAATGGATAACGCGGTTTACGCAACACTGGGTCGGCAGACGAGCCTGATGAGTGAGATGCAAACCGTTGCAAACAATCTCGCCAATGCATCGACAACAGGCTACCGCTCCGAAGGGCTGATCTTTGCCGAACATGTCAATGCCATCGACAGCCCGGCCGGATCGCTATCCATGGGCCATGCCACGGCCTATGCCACCTCGCTGACACAAGGCGGATTGGCGGAAACCGGTGGCACATACGATCTCGCCATTGAAGGGTCCGGGTTTTTCATGCTTCAGACCCCCGACGGTCAGCGCCTGACCCGTGCTGGAGCCTTTTCGCCGGATGCCGATGGGTTTCTTGCGGCGCCGGATGGCGCTCTTTTGCTGGACGCCGGGGCCGCACCACTGGTCGTGCCCGCCGACGCCCAATCAATTGATATTGCGGCCGACGGCACGGTCAGTGCCGATGGCGAACCGCTGGCGCAGGTGGGGCTTTTTCAGCCGGTCGATCAGACCACGCTTCGGCGCGAAGACGGTGTGCGATTTGGCGCCGGCGCGATCGAAGCGGCCGAGGACGGTCGCATCCTGCAAGGCTTTGTCGAACGCTCAAACGTCGACCCGGTCGGTCAGGTCGCGCGCATGATCGAAATTCAGCGGTCCTATGAGATGGGCCAGAGCTTTCTTGAGCGGGAGGACGAGCGAATAAAGACCGTCATCCAGACACTTGGACGCGTTTAGGAGACCCAAACATGCGTGCACTTCAAATCGCGGCAACCGGCATGGCAGCCCAGCAGATGCGTGTCGAGGTTATCTCGAACAACCTCGCCAATATGAACACCACGGGTTACAACACCCGGCGGGCCGAGTTCGCCGATTTGCACTATCAGCAGATGGCGCGGGCGGGGACAATCAACGCAGCCGACGGAACCGTGTTACCCACGGGCGTCCAGCTTGGCCTTGGGGTCCGACCGGCGGCCGTCACTATGGATCTTGCCCAGGGCGTTTTGGCGGCCACGGGCGGGGATCTCGACATCGCAATCGAAGGCAACGGGTTCTTTGAGGTCACACTGCCTTCAGGGCTTTCTGCATACACCCGCGACGGCGCGTTTCAGCGCAGTGCGGACGGACAGGTGGTAACCGCTGAAGGCTACCCGCTGGTCCCCGACATCACGATTCCGGTGGACGCGCGCAGCATTTCGCTGAACGCCGATGGCGAATTCTATGCTTACTTCAGCGATACTCCGGAACCCCAGCTGCTGGGCCAGATCACCCTCGCGACGTTCTCGAACGCCAAAGGGCTTGAGGCGATCGGCGGCAACATGTTCATCGAAACCAACGCCTCTGGCGCACCAACCGTCGATGCGCCGGGCGTAGATGGCTTCGGAACGCTCAGGCAGGGGTACCTGGAAAGCTCATCCGTCGATGCCGTCCGCGAAGTGACCGAACTGATTGAGGCACAGCGGGGCTACGAGCTCAATTCAAAGGTTATTACCGCTGCGGACCAGATGCTGGCCGCCACCACACAGGTACGCTGATGACCCGGGTTCTGCCGTTGATCCTCTTTGCACTCTTTATTGGGTCAGCTTCGGCCCTTGCAGAGACCGTTCTGGCGGCGCGCACGATCCGCAGCCATGAGGTTATCGCACCGATCGATCTGATCACCAGCCCAGCCGAAGTGGTGGGCGCATTCAGCGATCCCGCCGATCTGGCCGGACTTGAGGCCAGGACCACGATCTACGCCGGCGCGCCGATACATCCTGAAAGTGTCGGTCCGGCGGCGATCATCGAGCGCAACCAGATCGTTACGCTGAAGTATGCCCAGGCAGGGCTTTTTATCGCGACCGAAGGCCGGGCCATGGGGCGCGCCGGCATCGGCGACCGGCTGCGCGTGATGAACCTAGCGTCACGCGCGGCAGTCAGCGGTCTGGTGATGGCGGACGGCACCGTCCGTGTCACCGGCAGTGACGCCCATGGCTCCGGAGGATAGTTTTGAGAAAGTCAGTCATATTTGTTTCACTGATCGCCGCCGGCTGCGCGCGTCTTGACCACGTCGGCAAACCACCAAGCTTTACGCCGCTCAATCAGTCGCGCGAGGCAGCCGCGATGCTTGACCTGCCGGAACCGGCTGTTGCCGGGCCGTACCGCACGGTTGACAGTTCATCGCTCTGGACCGGCACGCGCGGTTCGCTTTTTGCAGACCGCCGGGCCGCGGGCGCGGGGGATATCCTGACTGTCGTCATTCAGATCGATGAAGAGGCGGAAATCTCCAATCGAAGTTCGCGGTCGCGCAGCGGATCCGAAGCGCTGTCAATCGACAACTTTCTTGGGCTTCCTGCTGTCATAGACCCGCTGCTTGCCGGAAACGACAGCCTCCAGAACGCCGCAAACGCATCGTCGAACAGCTCCAGCAGCGGTGACGGATCGGTTCGCCGAAACGAAAAGCTCACGCTGCGGCTTGCTGCGACAGTCGTCGAAGAGCTGCCCAACGGCGTGGTGCGTATCGAAGGATCCCAAGAGGTTCGAGTAAACTTTGAGATCCGTGAGCTCTTGGTCTCGGGTTATGTGCGGCCCGAAGACATCAGTCGTAGAAATGAAATCACCTATGACAAAATCGCCTCCGCGCGCATATCCTACGGTGGACGTGGCCAGATCAGCGACGTCCAGCAGCCGCGCTATGGCCAGCAGATCGCCGACATCGTTCTGCCGTTCTGAATCCCATGAAGAAACTCATCCTCCCAGTTGTTCTCGCCGTGATTGGTGGCGGCGGCGGCGGCGCCGCTGGCAAATTTCTGAAACCGGCTGAGCCGCCGGACGCCAAGATGGAGATGGCGATGAAGGAGACAAATACGTCCGAGGCCGAGATGGAAAAGGAGATGCCGAGTACGGATTCCGATTTCGTCAAACTGAACAATCAGTTTGTCGTGCCGCTGATAAACGGAAGCAACGTACAAAGTCTCATCGTGATTTCGCTCAGCCTTGAGATCGCATCGGGAAATATCGAGACGGTTTATGCCAATGAGCCGCGACTGCGCGACGTGTTTCTTCAAGTTCTCTTCGATCACGCCAACGCCGGTGGATTTTCCGACAATTTTACCCAATCGACCAATATGCTGGTCCTGCGCGATTCACTCGTGGAAATCGCCCGCCGCACGCTGGGTGACATCGTCAAGGATGTTCTGATCGTCGATCTGATCCGACAGGACAACTAGACGTCGACGCGCCGCCTTCCGCGCCGCGCGGTCCAACGCGCGTTCGCGCGCCAGTGTTGCGGCGACTTGGGTGGCGACCGCATCGCGCTGGGCGCGCAGGCGGGCTTCTTCCGTGTTAAATTCAGACGACTTTCTTGCAATGTAGATCGCCCATAGCCGCGCGTTCCGCGCCCCGGCGACGGGGTTGCCTGGGCTCTTTTGTGGCCGGTGATTGCCGTGTTGCAAAAGCGCCGCCCGCCGCCTGCTCAGATCTGCCAGTTCCATATCGACGCGGGCCAGATCCCGCAGGGCGACATTGTGTTGCAGAACCGCCAAAGTACTGATCTGGGATAGTTTACTGATTTTTGGCATGGTGACGTGTGCGCATTTTCTCTGCAAATCGAATTGCCGCAGCAACCGGGCGATAAAGATCTGAATTGATCTCATCACCTGGCTCTAGCGTTGCATAAAGCGCCCGCGCCGTGGGCGGGTCTCGGTGTATGGGAACGCCGTTCTCGGACGCGATTTCCCGTATCCGAAGCGCCACTTCGTCGACGCCTTTTGCAACGCAGACGGGTGCACGACCGCTCATGCGATCCCAGCGGAGCGCGACCGCGAAATGCGTGGGGTTCACGACAACCACGTCGGCGGTCGGCACCTCGCGCACCAGCGCGCCGGACAGTATGTTCTGACTGCGGATGCGCCGCTCGCGTTTCAGATAGGCGTCACCTTCCTGCGACTTGTGCTCTTCCTTTACTTCGCGGTAACTCATCATGTTGCGCCGCTTCAGCTCAACTACCTGCCAGAGGTAATCGATAATGCCGATCGCCGACATAACCGCTGTGCAATAGAGACAGAACCGGAATGATATCCACCCGATTTCAGCGTAGGAGCCTCTGAAATCGAAGTGAAAAAGCCCGATAAATCGTTCAAATCCAAAGGCGAAGAAGGCCGCGAAGACGGAGCCGAATATCAGCAGCTTGACGAAGCTCTTGAAGAACTCAAATAGCCCGTTCCGCCCAAACTTGTTCTTCACGTTGCTTAAAGGCGAGATCTTGGAGAGCTTCGGCTTGATGCGTTTTGGCGTAAAAAGAAGCGCATTCTGAAGCGACACACCAATTAGCGCGCCTGCGAAGGGCGCGGCAAAAATGGCTGCGAGGGCCGGCAGAAAGGCGATCAATGCGGTACCGGCAACGCCAAAGGCATTTCCCGCGGAGGCGGACGCAGGGACGAGGCCGCCCATGCTGTCCGTGAAAAGGCGGTGGAAGGATGCCGTCAGATTGCCCGAGAAAACTGCCAAGGCTATCAAGAACGATGTGTAGCTGAAGGCCGTTACCAGATCGAGTGACCGGGCAATGTCACCTTCTTCGCGCGCTTTCTGGTACTTGCTTGGGCTTGGATCGAACGGTTTTTCGGCGTCTTCTTCCTCTGCCATAGGTCAAAATCCACCCATGGCCCGCAAGAGGGATTGCGCCCAAAGAAACACGAGCCCCGGCAAAGCCAGCATCAAAAGAAGGAGACCGCAGGCCACGATTGCGGGGGCGCCGACAAAGGTCACCATGAACTGCGGCATCGCTCGGCTGATAAAACCCAGCGCCAAGTTGTAGATGACTGAGACCGCGACGAAGGGCGCAGTGAGGGACAGTGCGAGCTGTGCCAGCATGCGAAGATGCGGCACCATCGTCGCAAAGACACCTTCAGAAGTCACTGGATTCGCGACTGCGAAGATCTCGTATGAGGACACGAGATAGGCAACGAGACTCACGTGAAAGTCGAGAACCGTCAAAAGCCCAAGGGCGGCAAAGAAGACGATTTGCGAAATCGCCGGCTGCGCCTCAACAAGGTTGCCCAGAATTTGCGACAGCGACAGGCTTTGCGCCGCGATCGATCCAACCATGTTCAAGGCAAACACGAAAAAGCGGACAAAAAGGCCGAGGAAAAGGCCGATGCCAACCTCTGAGAAGAAAATTGCCAAGAGCGCACGGTTACCTTGGACGGCTGCAATCTCAGGCAGGGCCATCGGTGCCGTCAGTGCGGTCAAAGCCAGCGCACCCACAAGCTTAACGCGGAGGGGCACAAAGCTCTCGCCGATAATGGGCAACAGAAACGCAGCGCTGCCGATGCGAAGGAAGACGATGAAATAGGCCGAGCCCAGAGTCTGCAATTCAGAAAAAACGGCCTCGGGGGTCAAGCGGCGACCATCCCGACAATGGCCGGCCGGGCGTCCAAACCGATCTCGTCAAAAGACAGGACCGGATTGTTCAGGCCCTTGGCCCTGAGCACCGTGCGCAAGAACCGCCGCCGCATGGTCGAAGTGACGAGCGCCGCGCTCGCCCCACCGTCCGCCAGATCGGTGAAACGTTCACTCAGGGCATTCGCCAGGCGAGTGAAGTCCGGCGGCGGCAAAGCGACATCGGTGCCACCCCTGTCATTTTGAATCTGATACTCCTGAAAAAGCGTTTCCCAATCGGATGCAAGCTGCACGAGGGGCAGGCTGCCGTCCGCGCGCTTCAGGCCAGCCACCAGCTGAAAACCCAGCCGCTGACGGACATGTTCGCAGATCGCCTCTACGCTACCGGTCGCGTTCCGCACTTCGCCAATCGCCTCGAGAATGAGGCCCAGGTTGCGGATCGATACCCTTTCCTCAAGAAGCAGTCTCAGGACCGCAAGAAGGGTATCGGCCGGTACTTTGTCAGGAATGTATTCATCGAACAGACGGCGGTTCGCTTCGGCACGTGTGGTATCGGACAGGCTGGAGAGTTCGTCGATTAGCCGCCGCAACGACTTCATGGTCAGAAGACGTCCAAAATTGGCTTTGATGAGTTCCAAGAGATGGGTGGCCAAAACCTCAGTAGGGGTGACGACCGTCAAGCCCGACAGGGCGAGATCTTCCTGCGCTGCGGCGCCAATCCACCGCGCGGGCGCCCCGTAGACTGGTTCTCGCACATCTTCTCCGGGTGGCAGGTCTGAAACACCGTCCGACAAAAGCGCCAGAACCTCGTCGGGAAGGAGCCGGTCGCTGGCCTGGGCAACGCCCTGTACACGGATGACATAATTCCCGGGCTGCAGCGCGGGGTCATCCGTCAGACGAATTTCCGGAAGAATAAGACCGAATTCCCGCGCCACATGGCTGCGCATGTTGGTGATGCGGGCATCGAGCCCGGTCGCCGGGTCCAGCACCATCGGCACAAGATCCGGCGCAAACTCGATATGGATGTCATCCAGGTCGAGCAAGTCGCCGAGCGACGGCGTGGTTTCCTTTTGCGTGTCCTCGGCCGCGGCGCCTTTTGCGGCCTCTGCCTGACGCGCCTGACGTCGTCGCACGGCCCATGCGGCTATGCCCAGCGTTGCGGCACCCGCCATGAATGGCAAAAACGGCAGTCCCGGCACCAGTGCGAAAAGCACCATGAGGATTGCCACTGCGGTCAAAGCGGCTGGATGACGGCCCAACTGGTTGGCGAGGGCAAGATCAGTGGCCCCAGTCGCACCTCCGCGCGCCAGAAGAAGGGCCGACGCGATGGAAATGATCACTGCGGGAATCTGCGAAACAAGGCCGTCACCGACGGTTAAGATCGCATAGGTCTCAACCGCGCGACCCAGCGGCATGCCGTGCAACGCAACGCCAATGATCAACCCCATGATCAAATTGAGCAGGGTGATCAGCAGTCCCGCAATCGCATCGCCTTTGACAAACTTTGACGCACCGTCCAGAGAGCCAAAGAACGTCGTTTCGGCCTGCTCCATTTCGCGGCGCGCTTTCGCCTCTTCATGGCCGATGGCGCCGGCGCTCATGTCGCTGTCAATCGCGAGCTGTTTTCCCGGCATACCGTCAAGCGCAAAGCGTGCACCCACCTCGGCCATGCGCGCCGCGCCCTTGGTGATCACGATGAAGTTCACGATCAAGAGCACCCCAAAGACCACAAGCCCCAGGAAGATGCTGCCGCCCATGATGAAGGACGCGAAACCTTCGATCACATTGCCGGCGGCCGATGTGCCGGTATGTCCTTGGCCGATGATCAGCTTTGTCGACGAGACATTGAGGGACAGCCGAAGCATCAGCGATGCGAGAAGCACGGTTGGAAAGGCCGAGAAATCAAGCGGGCGCTCAATGAAGAGCGTCACGGTGAAAATCAGAATCGCCAATGCAAAAGAGGCGGCAAGACCCACATCGAGCACCCAGGCGGGCACAGGAAGGATCATCATGACGATCACCGCCATGAGTGCCAGAGCGAGAAGGATCGTAGGGTTAAAAACGGTTCCGGAATTCATCGCCGGCGCGCCTACCACATGGGACCGCGCGGGCGATCGAGCGCGATGAGCGCAAGCGCACCATCTGGCTGCGACGGAACTAGGGAACCGGGCGTCTGAACGCCACCCCGACGCAAGAGAGGATAGCGGTTGGGCCGCTTCTTCTGCTCCTGCGGGATGCGGGCAAGCGCGACCGGAGGGCCATCCGCCGCATCCAGATGCAGAAGATCGTTGCGATAGTCCGAAAAACGCCGCTTGTAGCGGTTGGCGTACTTGGGTGTGCGTGAGTGGTAAGCCGCCGCTGCCTTTTCCCAAGATCCAAACTCGAGAAACAGGGTGGTCAGGAACCGCGCGGCGTATTGCGCGGATTCCACGGGATCAATCATATCTTCAAGCGATTGAAAGTGCTGGCCGTGCCACCGAAAATTGATCTGAAAACAACCGAGATCAAAGCTGACGGCGCCGCGGGTCATTTCGGTGCGTACGTAGCTTAATGCGGCGTCGGGCGTTTCAAAGAAAAGGCCCTTGCCTTCCATGTTCACCGTCCAGGGCCAGGGCAGAAATGCGCCGCCAGTCCGCCGTCCGGATTCGGTGAAAGCAATGGCCGTAAGTACGGACCGGGGAACGCCGCTTTCAGCCGCCGCCGCGGCTGCGGCAGCGTGGCAGATGCCATTCTCGACCGCCTTTTGCGGCTCTGTGCGCGCTGTTGCGGTGCCAATTGGCAGCAATGCTGCCAAAGACGACCAGAAAAGCAGAACGGCCAAGAAAAAGCCGGAACGCCGATGTTTCATTCTGAAACCTGTCCAACTGTAAACGACGCCCAGAACGTAACAGGAGACGGGTTTCCAGAACCTTACGATCCGGGTTCGGGCGCGCCGGAAGCGTCGAGAAGATCGGTGAGCAAGGCGCGAATACGCCGCGATTCCGCAAGGCGTTCGGTATTGTCTGAAATGGGCGTGGCGCCAACGGCCGTTGCACTGGCCACCGGTCCGGGAGGTGCCTCACGCATAAGCGACGCCGCATCCAGCAGGACGCCTTCGCCGCTGCCCGCAACCCTCGCCCAATCTCCCGTTCGCCATGAAAGGGCAACCTCTCGCTCCGTATCGCCGAGCCGGGCAAAGATCTCTGCCGCTTTGATGTGTTCGCCGGAAACCGCCGCAAGCTCTGCGCGCAGCCGATCCGCTTCGGGGCCCTCAAGGCCGCTGAGCTCTCGGTTTGCAACATCAAGCTCGCCGGCACGGACGGCCGCATTGGCTTTCAACAAATGACTTTCAGGCGCCAGCGGCCCCTTGCGCCATTCCATCACCCGCACCGCTTCTTCAGATAAGCCGACCACCAGTAAGCGATTTGCCAGCGCGCGTGTCGCATCCTCTGAC
The DNA here is from genome assembly GCA_039026235.1 of Pseudomonadota bacterium. Classification (GTDB taxonomy): domain Bacteria; phylum Pseudomonadota; class Alphaproteobacteria; order Rhodobacterales; family Rhodobacteraceae; genus JBCCMQ01. The sequence goes on along the minus strand of JBCCMQ010000017.1, from coordinate 30,745 downwards.
AGGGTGCGCGATGAAAGTGTCGCGCGGTGTCGGTAGTAGGCGCTCAGAAAAAGTGCATCATCCGGTGCACCGGCCATTCCGCTGCCAAGCTGTGACCAGAGTTGCGGGAACACATCCTGCTCGGTCGTCTCTCCTGTCTCAATGCGCAAAAGCGATGACAGCGCTTCGTCGTAACGGCCATCAACGATATTTGCCAGAACATAGGCGCGCGCCAATTCGGCGCCGTCCCGCGTGCCCCGGTATTCGAAGGCGAGCGCCGCGACGGAATCGACCGTGCCCGAGGGAAGCGTCCCTCCGTTCTGAATGGCCAACTCGACGCGCTTGACAAGTGCCTTGGCCGCAAGCGTGCCATCTTTCGCGGCCAGGGCGTCCAAGCGGGAATTCGCGGCAGGAAGATCGCCAAGATCCCTGTCAATGTTCGCTGCGAGCCAGTCGAACGCCTCGCCATGTTCACCCGGTGCGCGGGCAATTGCATCACGTAGCGCAAAGGAAGTGTTGCGGTCCCCAGCCTCTAGGAAGCGCAGGGCAAGCGTTGGACCGAGATGTCGCCTAAGATGCAATGGCATGGCAGAGAACGCCCGCAGTACCGCAGGACGGTCCACGATGCTGTTGCGGCTGATTTCAGGCTGGGCAAGCACGGCCCAGAAAGCCGCATTCGTCTGGCAGCTCAATTGATCACCAAACACACCCGGAGAGGCCGCAAAACCATTATCCATGATCTCTGCCATCGTACGCAGCCGCCGCGCCTCAGACCCTTCAATGGTAAATGCATCAAGAAGCGCACGAGCCTCGGCACCAAATGACAAGTAAAGGTAACGCCGGGCGAGTTCCAGAATCGCCTGGGTGTCGGGCTGGTCGAACTCACCGACAAGGCGCTGCCGGAATTCGGCAATCTGGCGGTCGAGCGTCCCCGCGCCACCCCAGGCCGAGATCTCAAGCGCCGTGTCAGGAATGCAGTAATTGCCGTCGGCGTTCTGGCGGGTGTCCAGAACCGTGGTGCGGTTTCCTTGATCCATGCTGGTGCGCGCCCGCGCGTTCGGTAAGGCATCAAGCGCCGCGGACAGGGCTGCCAGGTCGAGACCATCGGGCGCTGCGCCGCCCATGCCTGGAGTGCGGCGCACCGTCACCTCTGGCGAATTCGGGTTCACTTCCAAAAGACCCTGGGACGTGGCCCGTGCCAGTTCGCGGACAACCAGATCGCGGGTGAGTTCAAGGCGGCGGTTGCGCAACGCAGCCGGGCCCAAACCGGCGGGCGCACCAGCCTCGTCTGTGATTTGCTGTTCAAAACGCCGGCCGTCTGCCCGTTCCGCGACGGGACCGGCATCTTCTACACCGGCCCGCGTTTCCAAGGCGGCACTGTCCTGTTGGGTCGTTCCGCCAAAACGCGATGCGAAGTAAGCATCCGAGAACCGCTGCGCCTGGGCGCCGGGCGCGGGCGTCAACAAGAGGTTTGATGCAAGACCCTCTGGCATGCGCGCTGGGCCATCTTCTGGCACACCGGCTGGCTCCACACCCTGTGTGTCCTCAATTGTCGCAGGATCGATTATCGGCTCGCTCGATCCGCTGAGATCAAGGACCAGGATGCCTTCGGTCAAGAGGTAAGGTTTGACCTGACAGTCGCAGCCGGTCGCGATGCTGACGCGCGCCGAACCGGCATCCACATCAATGCCCGCAATCCGTGCGAGCTCAGCACCATCGCTGATTTGTGCCGTTTCCAACTCCAAGGTGTCGAAGCCAAAACTGATATCGAAACCGGATCCGGTTTCGGTGACCTGCCAGTCCGGGGTGCCACCAAAGTAAAAAACCAGCCGGGTCAGATCGCCATGTTCGTCGCCGCGCAGGACGACACGTTCGGCCGAAACGGGCATGGCAAAGACCAGCGCGAGCGCCGACAGGATCAGGGACCGCATCAGGCCGCATCCTGTTTGATGTCTTTTAGCGCCTGCTCAAGATCGGAAAAGCTTGGGCGCAGACCTTGGGGTGTGTTCTGCCGCCCTACCTCGATACAGATGTTCGTCGGATGCTGATGAAGATTGGCGACAAGAACCTCACGAATAAGCTGATAGAAATGGCTGTCGTCTTCGACAACAGCTTTCACCCGGTTGGCAAAGGGCCCGACCAGACCATAGGCAAGAAACACCCCGAGAAAGGTGCCCACCAGGGCGCCCCCGATCATCTTACCCAGGATTTCCGGCGGCTGATCGATGGATCCCATGGTCTTGATCACGCCAAGCACCGCCGCAACGATGCCCAGCGCCGGCAAGGCGTCAGCGACCGCCTGCAAGGCGTGGCTTGAATGCATGGCGTGGTGGTGTCCACGCTCAATCCTTTTCTCGAGAACCTCTTCGACCTGATGGGGATCGTCATAGTTGAGCGAAGCGGAACGGAAAGTATCGCAAATGAGCTCGACCGCTTCGCGATCAGCCAGAATTTTCGGGTACTTGCTGAAGATCGACGAATCCGCCGGTGCTTCGATATGTTCTTCGATCGCCACGGGGTTTTGCCGCACCAGCCGGATCAGTTCAAAAAGCAGACACAGAAGGTCCCGGTAGTCGGCAGGTTTCCAGTGGCAGCCTTTGAAAACCTTCGCGAGGTCCTTCATCGTATGCTTTATCGCGCCGCCGTCATTCGAGATGGCAAACGCGCCGACCGCCGCGCCGCCGATCATCATGAACTCATAGGGCAGGGACTTGAGGATAATGCCGAATTTGCCTCCGGCCAGCAGATAGCCGCCGAACACCATGACGAAAATGACCAGGATTCCGATTATACCAATCATCGGTCGTTCCCTTGCTGACTTTGCTGCCGCCGGTGCGCAGCCTCGTGTTCGATGTCTCCAGCCTCACCGCGTCGGGACATCTGCGTTTCTTCCCGCGAGAATGACGCTGATCGAATAGGCGGTCTCAGGCGCGAGCCCGGCCATGATGGCCGCCGCGAGATCCGATCGCATGCGCGCAAGAAACCCCGCCGAAAACTCCGGGTCCATGGCCTCAAAAAGCGGAATTGCCTCTTTTGGCTTCATGTTCTCGTAAACGGAGGTCAGTTGCGCGAGGTCGTTCTCGGCGGCGGATTTGGCAAGGCTCATTGTAGCGGACAGCGCCTCTTCGGCCTGAAAGAGCTCTTCCAGCCGCTGGCGCGCCTGGATTTCGGCCACGTTAATGGCCTGTTCGCGGTCGGCAAGAAGCGCTTCAACCTCAGCCACCCGCGTCTCACGCGCTCCAAGATCGCGAAGCAGGGCGCGGATGTGTTCGGGATCGGTACAGGCCTCATCCGCATCGGCGATGTAACGGCTGGCCGCGCCCATATCCACGAACTCATTCGCGACGGCCTGGCCCGGGCCGCTGCCGACGCGCAGGGTCGCAGATGTGAGCAGAATAAGACCAACTGTAAGAATGCCACCGCGCCCGAAGCGCCGCCTGGATTTGCCTGATTTCGCCATTTGTGAGCCTCCTCAGATTGCGCCGGTGCGGGCGCTGCGACGCATGAAGACCGGGGCCGCATCGACCCTTGCGGCCATCGCGCTTTCATCGTCTGTATCGTCCTTGGGCGGCAAGGGATCGACGGCATCCGGTAGTTTCAAGGCGTTCGCGATCCGAGGCGAAGCTTCCGCGGGCGCTTCGGCTTCGGCGGTTGGCTTTTCCTCGCGCCTTGGGCTGGAAGGTGACGGAAGATCGTGCATCGATGCCAGCAGCAATTCGAGACGGCGGGCTGCAGCATCGCCCTTTTCGGCAAGATCCACCAGCTTCTCGGCAGAGACCTTTGCCGAGGCCTCGGCACGATCCAAGGTCTTTGTCATGTCGTCCACCTGTGCCGACAGCACAGCAATGGCCCCGCCCATGCCGTTCTCAAGATTGTTGAAGCGCCGCAACCGCCGGGCCAGGACCAGACAGTAAAGGGCAGCCGCCACCGTGCCGGCGATCAGCAGGACGTCGGCAATCATTTCGAGACCCATCGTCAATTCAACACAAACTCCGTAATCAGCAGATCGCGTACGCGACCTTCACCCGTTACAATCTGCACCCGTCGCAGCATCTGCGCCCGCAGACGGATCAGTGCCGAGGGATCTTCGAGCTGGTGCACTTCCACGGCGCGCAGGTAGCTGTTCAACACGTCGAGAATTCTGGGCATCAGCGCATAGACCTCCTCTTGGTACGCCTCACCCACCTCCAGATGCGCGTTGAAACGCAGGTGATGGCTTTCAGCCTCACGCGCGAGGGAAATAACGATCGGTTCCAGGGCAACAAAGGCGATGTCTGGCAAGGGTGCCACGTCGCCCATGTCGGTTTTCTTCATGGGATCCGATTCCAGCGAAAGGATGCCGCTGTAGGTGCCGTAGAACCCGCCGCCGGCGGCCAGCACGAACAGCAGGATACCCAGGATAAGGGGCATCCGCGACGGTTTAGGGGCAACCTCTTCAGTTTCGTCCACCATCGCCATTGGCGGTAAATCTCCATTGTTCAACCGTGTTTTAGCATCAGCATAGCTAACCGATTGTTAAGCCGGATCGGGGAGGTTGTTCCTGTCTGTTCGGACAGAATGTCGGATTGGGAGAATTTGGTGGACGGAATTGCCAACCTTTGGTCGGGGCTCGATTTGCGTCGCAAGATCATCGTTATCGCGGCAACGGTCGCGGTGTTCGCCTCTGTCCTCGGGCTGTCGCGAATGGCCTCGACACCCAGCATGTCACTTCTTTATGCCGGGCTGGAACCGGCCGCGGCCGGTGAGGTGATCACTGCTCTTCAGGCAGCGACAGTGCCCTATGATGTTAAAGGCAACGCGATCTACGTGCCCGCGGCACAAAGAGACGGGTTGCGCCTGTCGCTTGCGGCCGAGGGTCTTCCGGCAAGCGGCGGCGCCGGGTACGAACTTTTGGACAATCTGAGCGGTTTCGCGACCACATCACAGATGTTCGACGCGGCTTACTGGCGCGCAAAGGAAGGTGAACTGGCACGTACGATCCTTGCCAGCCCGCAATTCAATTCCGCCCGCGTCCATATCGGGCGCATGCCCGGCGGTGGCCTGCGGCGTCCACAGGGTCTGACCGCTTCGGTGACCGTCGGATCGAGCAGCGGCACGTTGTCGGCTCGAACGGCCACAGCGCTCAAATTCTTGGTCGGGTCGGCCGTGGCCGGATTAGAGCCGGCGGATGTCTCGGTTATCGACAGTGCAAGCGGCCAGGTTTTCGCGGGCGATCCCATGGATGACCCGGCAGCGTCGGGACAGGACCGCGCGGCCCAGTTGCGTGCAAATGTGACCCGCATACTTGAGGCGCGTGTTGGACGCGGAAAAGCCGTTGTCGAGGTCGCAATCGAATCCGTTACCGAAAGCGAACAGATCACGGAACGGGTCTTTGACCCCGAGAGCCGTGTCGCGATTTCGACCGATATCGGCGAGCAGTCAAGCCAGGCGCGGGAAAATGCCTCGGGCGTCTCTGTGGCGAGCAACCTACCGACCGGAGACGCGGCGTCGGGGCAGGAAAATTCGAACAATACGACACGTACGAACGAGCGCATAAACTATGAGGTCTCGGAAACGCAGCGAGAGCTTGTGCGGGCACCGGGGGCGATCAAGCGGCTGAGCGTGGCGGTACTCGTCGACGCCGTCACCGGTACAGACGATACCGGCCAGACGATAACACAGGCCCGTCCGCCGGAGGAACTTGAAGCATTGCGCGGCCTGGTGGCTTCGGCCGTGGGATTTGATGAGGCGAGGGGCGATGTCATCACCATCACGTCGCTAGAGTTCAGCCCGCTGCCCGCGGAAGGCACCGGAGCAAGCGCGGCGTTGCTGAGCCGGCTCAATATCGACGTAATGACGATCGCCCAGTCCATACTCCTCGCCGCAGTGGCCCTTGCGCTTGGTCTTTTTGTGGTGCGCCCGATCTTCGCCGCAGCGACACCCGGACCGGCGGCCGCCCTCGCGTCACCGGAGCCTAGCGGCGTTCCGGCGCTGACCGGCGAGATTGCCGAACCGGGTGAAGGGCCTCAGGTCTCTGCCCCACTCAGCGATACGGCCGCCGCCGTCTCCGAAACACTGCCGGCGCTGCCAAACCTCGCGTCATTGCAGGAAGATCCGGTCGAACGTCTGAGGTCGCTGATCCAGGACCGTCAAGATGACACCGTTGGCATCCTGCGCAGTTGGATGGAAGCGGACGAAACGGCGCGCTGACATGTCTATCAAACATCTTCTCGAGGACTTTTCCGTACCGTCTCGGCCGACGGCCCAAGCCCAGGCACGGGAAAAGTCCGACGTGGAAGAGCGCGTTCTTGAATCGTTCGATCGGGGCTACAAGGCTGGCTGGGAAGACAGCAGTGCAGCGCACAGCAAGGAAGTGGCACATATCCGTTCCGAACTGGCCAGGAACCTGCAGGATATGAGCTTTACATTTACCGAAGCCCGGACGCAGCTTCTTGAAGCACTTGAGCCCCTGGTACGCGAGTTGACCGACTCAGTGTTGCCGAAACTGGCCACGGCCAGCCTCGGTGCGCATGTTCTTGAGGAACTGCTCACCATGGCCGATGGCGTAACGGATGCGGCTTTCGAGATCTCTCTGCATCCCAACGACCGCGAGGCCGTGAAGACCGCGCTTGGCGAAGACCACGAACCGCGCACAAGGCTGTCCGAAGATCCGGACCTCGTTCCCGGACAAGTGCGCCTTCGCGTCGGAGAGGCCGAAAGACAGATCGACAGCGGCGCCCTTTTGGCCAGCGTCAGCGCGGCCACTGCCGAATTCTTCGATCATGCGAAGGAGGACCAAAGAAATGTCGCTTGAAACCCCGCAAGCTCAGGACCGCGACGCGGCGGACACCAATCCACTTTCACAGATTCCCATCGAGGTTCTGATTTGCGTGGGTCGCGCGCGACCGGCGGTGCGCACGCTTCTGGCTATGCGACCGGATTCGGTTCTGACGCTTGACAGTTCATCAGAAGATCCGGTGGAGCTTTACGTTGGCGAACGCCTGATCGCGCGGGGCGAACTCGAAGAAGGCGAAGAAGAAGGCAGCCTGGCCGTTCGCCTGACCGAGGTTGCCGACCTGAGCGAGGGGCTTTAACCCAACATGCCGCCGCAGCGCAGGATCCTGCATTTACTTCTGACGGTCGCGGTGTTCGCGTCTTTTGCAGGCCCCATCACGGCTCAAGAACTTTCTATCGACTTCGGTGACGAGGGATCTCTAACCGCCCGGTCGCTGCAACTGATTGCCCTGATAACGGTACTCAGCCTTGCGCCAGGGATCGCCATCATGGTCACCTGCTTTCCCTTCGTTGTCACTGTGCTTGCAATTCTGCGCCAGGGGATCGGCCTGCAGCAATCGCCACCCAACATGCTGATCGTAAGCCTCGCGCTTTTTATCACCTACTACGTGATGGAGCCCGTGTTTGCCGAGGCTTGGCAAAACGGATTGCGTCCCCTGACCGAAGGTGCGACCGATTATACGGTGGCCTTCTCAAACACCATGGCGCCCTTTCAGGTTTTCATGGCGGCGCGGGTTGATACCGACACGCTCTTCCGGCTCGCAGAGCTGCGCGGTGTGGTTCCGGGTGAGGATATAGCCGCCACGACGCCGTTGTCCGTTCTGGTCCCCAGCTTCTTGCTGAGCGAAATTGAACGGGCCTTTCAGGTAGGTTTCCTGATTTTTCTGCCGTTCCTTGTGATCGATTTGGTGGTCGCATCGGTGCTCATGTCGATGGGCATGATGATGGTCCCGCCGGCGGTCGTATCCCTGCCCTTCAAGCTGGCGTTCTTTGTCGTTGCCGACGGATGGACATTGGTATCTGAAGCGCTGGTTAGGTCATATCTTTAGCAATCTGCAGCGCGCGGAGCGTGCAAAGCGTACCCTGTAAGACGCGATCCGCGAAATTCGCGGCAGCAATCCAAGCCTAAGCGCAAATCTCGAAAGCAACCTCGGTTCCAAAGCATGGATCGCAGGGCGAAACCCTTTTATGCCACCGAGGGCGGCATGGGGGCGCAGACTTCTTCGGGGCAACCTGCACAAGTGATCGTGACCCGATTGAGGCCCAGGTGCCAAATGACTAGCGGACAACGAATTCCGCATGCAGCGCGCCTGCCGCTTTTATACTTTTCAGGATATCGATCATGTCCCGCGGCGCGACACCCAACGCATTTAGCCCGGCGATAACCTCGGAAAGCGATGTGCCTGGCGGCACTTCTGCCAGACCAATACCGCGTTCTTCCTCGATCTGGGCCCGCGTACGGGGGACGACGATCGTCTCGCCATCGCTGAACGGGTTGGGCTGAACCACCACGGGCGTTTCTTCGATGCGAAGCGTCAGATTACCCTGAGACACGGCCACCCGCGAAATCCTGACGTCTTCGCCCAGAACAATCGTGCCCGAGCGCTGATCGACAACCACGCGGGCCTTGGTCTCAGGTCGGACATAGACATTCTCGATCGTGCTCACCAGATGGGCTGGCGACCGCGCCGAGACCGAAGCAAGATCGAGTTGTACCGTGCCGGAATCAAGCATCGTGGCCACGTTCTGGCCAAGGCTGTCATTGATTGCGCGTTCAATCCGGCCAGCGGTCGTGAAATCGGGGACCCGCAACGCAAGACGGATACGGTTCAGATCGTTGAAGGCAAAGGGGATCTCGCGCTCAACCCGGGCGCCCGAAGGAATAAGACCGGCGGTTGGAACACCGCTGGTTTCTTCGGCCGCGGCGCCACTGGCCACAACGCCGCCGGCGATCACTGTACCCTGCGCCACGGCATATATTTCGCCATCCGCAGCATTGAGTGGCGTCATGATAAGGGTGCCGCCCAGAAGGCTTTTTGCGTCGCCAATGGCCGAAACCGTGATGTCGATCCGGCTGCCGACACGGGCAAAAGGCGGCAAACTCGCAGTCACGAAAACCGCCGCCACATTCCGCGGTCGGAATTGCTCGCCGGACACGTTGACGCCCAACCGCTCTAGAATGTTGGACAGGATTTCCTCGGTGAACGGCGAGTTTCGCAGACCATCCCCGGTGCCGTTCAGGCCGACGACAAGGCCATAGCCCACAAGATCGTTTCCGCGCACGCCATCGAATTCCACCAGATCCTTTATCCGGATCGGGCCGGCATGGCTGGTTACGGCAAGTAGCGAAGCAAACAGGGTCGCAAGTGCAAGTCGTATCATAGGAAATTCACCAGGCTCAGTCCGGATGTCCGTGCAGTTAACGCGTAAAGGGTCTCGAGCTGGGCGGCGACACTTTCCAGGTCGCTCGCCGCCGCATACTGGTCCACGCCCAGAATGTCGGCGCGCACGAGTTCCAACGCAGAAATCTCGGCACTGTTGCGGGCCACGGCATTGGCGATCTGCGCTTCCGCGGTACCAATGCCGGACCGGTACAGCGCCAGATCCTTATCAGCGCCAAGCAACGCCTCACCGGCAGTGCGGATCAGCTCTCGTTGTTCCTCAGATGTCAGGGCAAGGCTGTTGCCATCGAGCACAGCGCCCAGTGCCAGACCTTTGAGCACATCGCGCAGCTGAGCGTCGGCGGCGGTGGCCGTAAAGCGCGCAGTCGTCCCCGGCGCCAGCTGAAACGGCAGCAACGCGGTGGTGGATCCGAGATAACCAATAGTCTCGAAGCTGCCGCCGGGCTGTTCGAACCAATCGTCGATCGCGTCAACCACATCCGTGGCCGTGGTCAACCCGACCACGGCCGCTGCAATGTCGGTCATCATGGCATCGGCATCAAGAAGCGCCGCGCCACTCGTCGCCGTGCCCGCAAAAACGGTCCGGCCACCGACTTGGACGTTCAGGGCCGAAATGACAGATTCGAGGTTCTGGCGGGCCTCACCGGTCACGGTCGAGAATGTGGAAGCATCCCCGGCACTGGAAACCGACATTAAGCTGCTGCCCGATCGGGTGACGAATTCCTGCACTGTATCAAGCGCACGCTGCGCGGTTTCGACGAAGACCCCTGCCTCTCCGGCGCTGCTTTGATAGGCGCCGTAAGTGCGGATCGTTCGCTCGATGCCGGACAGGGGCAGAAAATCGCCCCGAACCGCCTTGGGTACATCCTGCGTCCGGCCGGTCGTCACTTCACGGGATAAACGGTCGACAGCCGCCTTAAGCTCCGCCGTCTCGCGTTTCAGCGAAAAGCTTCGCGAAAGATCACCAACCGAGGTTAATTGCATGTCAGATCTCCAGAAGCTGCTGCAGCAGTTGATCTATGGTTTGAATGACCTGGGCATTGGCCGCATAGGTTTGTTCAATGAGCAGAAGGTTCTGCAACTCTTCGTCCGTATCGACGCCGTTCTGCAGCAACAGGTTGTTCAGCTCGTTCGCCTGGCTTGAAGTGAACGCCAAACGCCCTTCACTGTCCTGACGGGCCGTGGCCACGAAGGACAGAAATTCAGCGCTCAACCCGCCCGCCGTGCGCGTCGCGCCCGAGAATCCGCCGGAAGCTGGCGTGCGAAAAGCGGCCAACGCGTCGCCCATGGCGCGCAACACCGTCGCGTCGCCTGGGTCGCGTGGCGTCGTGGCCGACAGCCCGTCACGGAGCGCCGCCAAGGAACCACCGGCTGCCGGATCGACAAGCGGGTTAAGCACCAGCCGCTGTGACAGCCCAATCTCATCTTCCGGGACCACGATCGAAAGCGCCGCCCCCGCATCGGTGAAGAGGCCGGCGTCGCCGGGTGCGAGCGACGGATCCACAGCGGGATCCTGGAAGCGCTCGATCAGATCGCGGGCCACAGCGTCGACGTGCGCCTGCTCGTTGACCGCCAGTTCATCACGCACCTGAAACAGCGCATCAAGCCGGCCACCTCCAATGGGGTTCAGAGCGCCGTCCAGATCGACCGGCCGCCCATTGATCGAAAGACCGGAAAGAGAACCTGCGGAACGCTCCATATCGGGCGTAATGACGCCAGCGGGCTGAAACTCAAGAACTGCGGCGGTCCCGTCCAGAAGTATGCCCCCTGTGGGTGTTATCAGGGCGATTTGCCCGCGGCCGCGATCGATTTCCTTGACTGGAACGATCTCGGAAATACTACCGATAAGGCGCTGCCGTTCATCGAGAAGCGATGAGGGATCATAACCGGTCGAGATCTGCCGCGTGATCTCGACGCCAATTTCTTCGAGCCGCTGAAGACCGTCGTTGATGAACGCGACATCCGACGCGATTTGCTGGTCAGCCTGTTCACGTTGCGCCTGAAGCGCGCGGGATACGCCATCAAGCTTTGCGACAACGGCATTGGCGGCATCCACGACCGCCTGCAGACGGGGTTCGCTTTCCGACGAATTCCCGGCCGTGATCAGCGCCGACTCAAAGCCGTCCATCAGTGCCGAAAGGGACCCGATTTGATCCGGCGTGCCGATCGCGTTCTCGGCCGCCAAAAAGAAATCCGTTTGCGTCTGCCGCTGGGCCACGCGTGCATCTGCGATCCGGATGTCGGCCACCAGTTGCTGGTCGACCACCCGCGACACCGTTACCACGCGGACGCCGCTGCCGGTGCGGCCGACCGTCGTACTTGCGAGTTCCAGTTCGCGCTTGCCGTAACCTTCCGTCAGGGCGTTCGAGACGTTCGAGGTGACCACCTCCGCCGCCTTTGAGACGGCGGAAAGCCCGGATAGCGCATTCGATAGGCTGCTGGAAAGTGACATGATCAGGTGATCCGGTCAGACGATCAGCGCTTGATATTCGTGGTTTCCTGCAGCATCTCGTCGACGGTCTGGATGACCTTTGCGTTCGACGAATAGGCTCTTTGGGTCTGGATCAACTGGGTCAGTTCGCCGGCAACATCGGTCGTCGATTCTTCCCGAGCGAAACTGACGATATCGCCAGTGGGCCCGTCACCGGAGTCCCAAAGAAAGAACGACCCGCTTTCAAGCGACGGCGCATAGGTCTGGTTGTCGAGGGCCGTCAGACCATTGGCATTGGGCACGTCAACCAGTGGGATCTGATAAAGCGTCCGCGTGATGCCGATATCGAACGATGCAGCCACAAGCCCGTTCGCATCAATCTCAATCCCGGTGAGGTTGCCCACGGGCGAGCCGTCCTTCGTGATCGATGTCGGCGCAAAGCTGTCTGACAGCTGTGTTAGACCCAGCGGATCGCCAGGCTGGCCGATGTCAATGTCAATGGGTCCGCCTTCCACCGTTACCGTCAGCGTACCGGTCGCGGTGTCATAGGCTCCACCCGATGTGGTGGTCACTGAACCCAGCGTTCCGCCCGACGTACGACTGTCGTCAAAATTCAGGACATACTCGCCCACCGTTGTACCAAGCGCGGAATCGGTGATCACCAGGGTCCATTGGTTGGAGGAGGCTGTTGCCGGCGCCACGGGCACGGTCGGCGTAAACTGCAGCGTTAGGTTCTCCGACGTACCAAGGTTGTCGAAATACTCGATGGAAAGTTCAAGTGGCTGGCCGCTTGCCCCCACATCGGTTTCCGTCGCGGGCAGGTTTGCACCCACTGAAATCTGCGTTGTCGGCTCACCGGCAAACTGGTTCGAATTGATCTGAACCGGCACCAGACCGTCCGCCGTGTCCCGGGGAAAGGTCGGGATGGACCCGTCCGGGCTGGCAGGTATGCCGAGAAGGGCCAGACCGGTCTCGGTGATCAGATACCCCTGGGCATCGGTCCGGAAGGAACCGGTCGTAGCGAGAAAGAGGGGCACATCTGCTGTAGACTGAAGCCCGATGGCCGTTGTGGAAGTGACGGGCAGAAATCCACGCCCGCGCACGGCCAGATCGGTTGCATTGTTCGATGCAACGAGTGGCCCGCGTTCATCAATGAGGCGCTGTGTCGTGGTGCGCACGCCGCCAGCGGAATAGCCGCCGCCACCGCTGTCGATTACGAGTGATGTGAAATCGGCCTCGGCCCGCTTATAGCCAAAGGTTGCCGAATTGGCGATATTGTCCGAGATCGTGGAAAGACGGGCTGCGTTCGCCGCCAGGCCAGCCACTCCTGCATTCAGCGCGGAGGAAATGGTCATGATGCACCTTTCTGCTGCATTGGGTCCAAACCCACGCCAGCCCTAGTGCGCATCGATTAATAGCCGCCTAACACCTAAAATGCCGTCTACATTTACTCGTCGAGCAAATCGGACCGTAGCAGGACAAACTCCAGGCGGTTGTTGCGCGCCGCCATGGGATTGCGGGCCGCCGGCGCCCTGTCGCCAAAGGCCGTCACCCGTTTGAACCGTTCCGCGCCCAGGCCCCTAAGTTGCAACATCTCGCGTGCCGATTGGGCGCGTTGCGCAGATGCTTCCCAGGCGTCCGACGACACCAGAACCGCAGGTTCGGCGGCCACATGGCCGTTGACGGCAATCTCATTCGTGACCAGGCCAAAAACGGAAGCAAAGAGGTTCATCAGCAATTCCAAGGTCTCGGTCGGGCGACCATCTTCCCCGTAAAGGCGCTCGTCCGGTAAATCGAAAACCTCAATGACAAGACCTTCGTCGGTCAGGCGGGTGACGACGTGCTTCAGGGCAAGCTGACTGACCTGGCTTTCACCGCTTTGGCCCTGAAGTATCTGTTGCAGCTTCTCAAGCGCCTTGGCCGCTTCATCTTCCGCGCGCGTATCTTCGCGCAGGTTCAGGTTCACGCCCGAATTGCCCCGTGCCTTGTTCTGTTCACTTGGCTTGCTGTTGGCCCCGCCGGTGCCATTTTGCGCCAGCTCGGATTCCGAGAAGACGCTTTCGCCACCAAAGGAACCCTCTCCACCACCCGACACACGGCTGAGGGGTATTGTTGGACTGAAATAATCCGCGATCCCCTTGCGCTGGCTTTCCGTGGTTGCGTTCAGCAGCCACATTAACAAAAAAAAGGCCATCATCGCAGTCACAAAATCTGCATAAGCGACCTTCCAGGCACCGCCATGGTGACCGTCTCCGCCTACGATTTTCTTGCGCTTGATGATGACAGGAGCATTGCCCTGACCGCTCATCTTCCACCTCTCGTCTCACCCGGGACCGAACTTCGCGCAGGCTGATTGATAATCCCTTAAGGGGCGTGCGGAGCGGCGTTAGGAGAGTTTTCAGCAAGTCGTCATACGCTTTGTCTGAGCGAAGGAGTTTCCGACATGCAGCAGCCTGTGGCGCAGAAAGTGACCAGTTTCCTGAAAGACGAACTGCCAATGCAGATCGCAAATTTGCGGGTGTCCGTTCATTGGGTTGAGCGTGCCACGATTGATAGTGCAGGTGAAAAGCAGCCCGGCGGGCTGGCGCAGATTGACAATCATCTTGCACAGCTTGAAGGCGCAGTGTCGGATATCGCCGCCTTGCTCGAAGAACCGAAAAAGGGCGAGGTCGTGCCACTGGTTCTGGGGGCCGGGCAAAAGATCCCTACGACAAAACACAACGAGCCGATAGCCGCGCAAGGTCTTGAGCCAGAGGATCCCAGCAAGGACGAAAAGCCGATTGAACCGGGCATCTCGGTCGAAAACGTTGTAGTGGATGCGCCCACTGTTTCAACGACCCTAGCTCTGTCCGAGGGCCCTGCCGACGCAAACGAGGACGACACGCCAGAAATAACGGAACCCGGCCAGACTGAGGTCACTGAAGAAAAAGAAACCGACCGCTTTCAGGGTCCGTTGCCGTCAAGCACCGCCTTGATGCTTGAACGCCTATCGGCCGCGCTTGGCGGCGCCGGCAGTCACGACACCAAGTCTCCACTGGAGGCTCCTGACAGACAAGGTCGGATGCCGGGCACTTTCGCAAGCGACGCATCCGGTTCCGCGCGCAGGGGTGAAGACGAAACCCAAACCGAAAAAGACACGCGGCCTGTGCCGGCGGTCGCGCTTGAACTCCACGATCAGATCGGCGGCCGCCCAGGACCCGTCGAACCCGATAGCGGTCAAAGCGATGCGGCCGACAGACTTTTGGCGATGTTGAGATCGGCAAAACGGGATGCGGCGTTGCGTCTTCCGGACGCCGACTAATCCCCATTGGGTGACGGCGAATTCTACGCCGATTTGGCCGTTTTCTCTGGCTGGTCCGCGTGCTTCAACTGTTGCAGAGCCCAGCGCGCAGCATCGGCGACTGCGGCGTCTGCGTCGTCAACCCGCGCTTCAGCAGCCGGAATAAGCCAAGGCAACCCCGAGTTTCCGATGGCATAAAGCACGTTTCGGACAAACCGGTTCCGGCCTATGCGTTTGATGGGAGAAGCCGAAAACTTCTGCCGGAACTGCTGATCATCCAGCGCCGCAAGACTGCGCAGCGGGGGCGCGCGCAGATCATCGCGGGCTGCATAGCGCTGATCACGCGCGGCCACCGCGAACTTGTTCCAGGGACAAACCGCCAGACAGTCGTCACAACCGTAGATTCGGTTGCCGAGCCCGGGACGCAGGTCGACATCGACAGGGCCGCGATGCTCGATCGTCAGATAGGAAATACAGCGCCGTGCATCGAGCTGATAGGGAGCGGGAAAAGCACCCGTTGGACACACGTCGAGGCAAGCACGACACGACCCGCAATGGTCGACCTCGGCCTCATCGATGGGCAATTCGGCCGTTGAGAAAATGCTTCCCAGGAAGACCCAGTTCCCCATGTGGCGTCCGACCAGGTTGGTGTGCTTGCCCTGCCAGCCCAGTCCGGCGGCAGCGGCCAGTGGCTTTTCCATCACCGGCGCTGTATCGACAAAGACCTTGATCTGGCCGCCTTTGGCTTCCGGCTGATCCAGCAACCAGCGCCCAACCAACTTCAGCCGCTTCTTCACCAGATCGTGGTAGTCGCGGTTCTGGGCATAGACGCTGATCGCGGCGCGATCCTGTCTTTCAAGCACGGCCAAGGGATCATGGTCAGGCGTATAGGCTTCAGCAAGCATGATCACCGAGCGCGCTTCGGGCCAGAGGTTGTCCGGGCTGCCCCGCCATTGCATGCGCGCGGCCATCCAGTTCATCTGACCGTGGCGCCCGCTCTCAACAAATTTGGCCAAACGACCCGCCGCCTCGGGAATTGCGTCGGGTCGGCACACGCCCATATCGCAAAATCCCGCATCCAAAGCGAATGCGCGCAGCCGGGCCTTTAACTCAGCCGACATGGCACCGCCTTGGATCCGGCCTAAAAATCCAGATCCGCATAATGAGCTGGCGGCACAAAGCCCGGAACCTGGTCGGCCAGGATGCTTCTGAAAGCAGGGCGCGACTTGATCTTTGCGTACCAGTCTCGAACATTGGCATTCCGGTCCCAATCGATATCAGAGATATAGTCCAAGGCTGAGAAATGTGCAGCCGCCGCAAAATCGGCCAGGGTAAGATTGGGCCCGGCCAGCCAACGACGCGCGTCAAGCAGGGTTCCCATATAGTCAATATGATAGCGGATCGCACGGGCACCCGCCTTTACGTTGGCGGCTTCGGGATAGCCCTGACCAGATACCTTTTTGTTCACACGCTCATACAAGAGCTTCGAGGTCACCTCATGATGGAACTTGTCGTCAAACCAACCAACCAGGCGGCGGACCTCGTATCTTTCAGCCGTGCCTTTCGGCATCAATGGAGGATCCGGAAAACGTTCTTCCAGATATTCACAGATCGCGGCGCTTTCGGCCATTGTATGGGTGTCTATGCGCAGAACTGGCACCTTGGCGGCCGGGTTCCGGCGGAGAAACTCAGGCGTCGCTTCCCAATAGCGTTCCTCGACCAGATCGACCTCGATCTTCTTCTCGGCAAGGCTGAGGCGCACCTTTCTGCAATACGGGGACAGAGGCACGTGATAAAGGCGAACGGTCTGATCGGTCATGGTGCCCCCTAGGTGCCGCGTGCGCGTTTCGATTTCAATCCTGGAAACAGGCTGCGCGACCGTCTGCGCGGATGGTTGCAGCCCCGTCTGTGATGGCCGTTGCCCGCTTGTTTACGAAATTCGATGGCCGAGAAGCCGACCGCTGTTTGGGCGCGGGAAGAACCGATGCGAGAAGCGCGGCCTGGCGGGCGGTCAACGCGCCGGGTTCAACACCAAAATAATGGCGCGACGCGGCAGCTACGCCAAACACGCCGCGATCAAATTCTGCAACGTTGATATAGACCTCAACGATACGACGCTTGCTCCAAAACAGCTCGACCGCCGGCGTCATCGCCGCCTCTAGCGCTTTCCGGGACCAGCTGCGCCCGTGCCAGAGAAAAACGTTCTTGACCGTCTGCTGACTGATGGTCGAGGCGCCGCGATTGGCCCCTTCCTCTAGCGCCAACCGGATGGCAGCCATGTCGAAACCCCAGTGCAGACAGAAATTGGCATCCTCCGCCGCCACCACGGAACGGGCCATTGCCGGGTCCACGTCATCCATGTCGACCCAGTCATAAAGCAAAGTGCCCAGGCGCTGGCGTTCGGCAAACATGTAGGGTGTCAGCGGCGGGTCTATCACCGTGAAAGAAACGATCCAGAACAGCAAGAGTGCGGGAATACCAATGGCCAGCCGGATCAGCCAAAGCCGCAGGCGCGCAAAGAAGCCACGCTTGCGCGCCTTGGATTTCGGCGCGCGGCGCTTGCTTTTCGAGGTGGATCTTTTCTTCTGCTCGACCACGCCGCGCTTTTAGCTTGGCACGAAGGTCAGGCCAACCACCAACCTGCGTTGCGCCGGTCGATCATTGCTCAGCAGTCGTCATGGCAGCGGCAAGAAGGGCGGCAATCTTCGCCGAGCCGCTGGGCGACGGGTGGATATCGTCGCGGTCATAGTCCGACGGATCAGCACTGCTGATGGCATTGCCGGCATCGGCAAAGAAGACATCGCTTTCCATGACCGCCAGTTCGGCAAGGCGGCCGTCCAAGGTGCTGAGGAGATCGCGGCAGCCATCAAAGGGTCCACCACGTCCGCTGGGGCCATAGTAACCCATCAGCATAACCCTGGCACCGGTCGCGCGCAGATCGCGCACCAGATCGGGTATCTCACCTGCGTCGCCCTGGGGAGAGATTAGCCCGTCCAGAACGGTCGAGCAGGCATCGCAGCCACATTCGTTGGCCAGATCATTCCCACCGCCATCCATAACGATCCAGTCCCAGTCGCCTTCGATCACCTGGGCGGGGATCTCCAGACGCGGCGGGACGACGCCGGGGTTGCTGATCCGTGCCCCGGCCACGGCGGCATTGACCACGCTGCGGTCCAGCGCGATGGCCAGTTCATCGCCGATCGATTGCCCTGAGGATCTGTTCCACATCATCAACGAGTCGCCGATCACGAGTATCTGCGCGTTCGAACCCCGGTTCGCCGGTGCTGTACATCCGGCCGCCAGACCCAGTACCAAAAGCAATACCGCGCGGATCATTCCGCTGGCACCGCCGTGTCTTGCAGCACCACCGGATGCGGCAGCTTGTCCAGCATCTCTCGCGGGACGACCTGCAGGAAGTGATCTTTCTCTGAGGCCCAGTGCTGCAAAATCTCAGAGGCCTTGCGACTGCCGGTTTCAGCCAAATGGCGGGCCAGTAAGTCTTCCAGTTGTTGCGTCCAGTGCTCGCCTCGAACCGGGCAGGTCACAAGGGTTTCCATATTCATTAGGGACTGCGCTACGCGTTGCGGATCGTACACATAGGCCATGCCACCGGTCATGCCGGCACCAAAGTTCGCGCCGATGCGCCCCAGAATGACAGCAACTCCGCCGGTCATGTACTCGCACCCGTTGCTGCCGCATCCTTCGATCACGGCCAGCGCGCCCGAGTTCCGAACACCGAATCTTTCGCCTGCGCGTCCTGCAGCAAAGAGGTAGCCACCGGTCGCGCCGTAGAGCACAGTGTTGCCGATGATCGTGTTTTCATCCGCCTTGAGCGGCGAATTCATCGGCTGCGCGATCACGATGGTGCCGCCAGACAGACCCTTGCCCACGTAATCGTTTGCGTCCCCGGTCACCTCAAGCTTGAGCCCCGGCGCAGCAAATGCACCCAGCGATTGGCCGGCCGATCCGGCCAGCTTGACGGTCAGGTGATCGGGCTGCAGCTCGTTTCTCATACCGAAACGTTGCACGATGTGGCTTGAGGTACGCGTGCCGATGGTCCGCAGGGTATTTTGCACAGCATAGGACAGCTGCATCTTTTCGCCGTCGTCCAAGAAGCGCTGCGCGTCCTTGACGATCTCGGCATCCAGCGTGTCCGGCACCGCGTTTCGCGGCTTGTTGCGATCGTATGATATCCGGTCGGCACCGTCGACAGTGATCAAAAGCGGGTTCAGGTCAAGATCGTCAAGATGCGCGGCACCCCGGCTGACCTGGCTCAGAAGATCAGCCCGGCCCACGATCTCATCGAGCGAACGCGCCCCGATCTGAGCCAGAATTTCACGCACCTCCTGAGCGTAAAACGTGATCAGGTTGACCACTTTGTCCGCATTGCCGGTGAATTTCGCGCGCAGCTCTTCATCCTGTGTGCAAACACCAACCGGACAGGTATTCGACTGGCACTGGCGGACCATGATGCAACCCATGGCAATCAGGGCTGCGGTGCCGATCCCGAATTCTTCGGCGCCCATAAGCGCGGCAATGACGATGTCGCGCCCGGTTCGCAACCCGCCATCGGTTCTGAGCAACACCCGCGACCGCAGGTTATTCATCGCCAGAACCTGATGGGCCTCGGTCAGACCCATTTCCCAGGGCAGACCGGCATATTTGATGCTGGTGGCCGGTGACGCTCCTGTCCCGCCGTTGTGCCCAGAAATCAGGATAACGTCGGCCTTGGCCTTAGCCACACCGGCGGCAATGGTGCCGACCCCGCTTGAGGCGACGAGCTTGACCGTCACCTTTGCGCGCGGATTGATCTGCTTCAAATCGTAGATCAGCTGGGCAAGATCCTCGATCGAGTAGATATCGTGGTGTGGCGGCGGGCTGATCAGCGTCACGCCCTTGGTCGAATGCCTAAGGCGCGCGATCAGATCGGTCACCTTCATGCCCGGAAGCTGGCCACCCTCTCCGGGCTTTGCGCCCTGTGCAACCTTGATCTCAAGCTCTTCGCAATGGTTCAGGTACTCGGCGGTCACGCCGAAAC
The DNA here is from genome assembly GCA_039026235.1 of Pseudomonadota bacterium. Classification (GTDB taxonomy): domain Bacteria; phylum Pseudomonadota; class Alphaproteobacteria; order Rhodobacterales; family Rhodobacteraceae; genus JBCCMQ01. The sequence continues at coordinate 10,841 of JBCCMQ010000017.1, read as the reverse complement.
GACCGGATGCGACCTGCTTGATCTTGGCTGATGGGTTGTCGCCGTTCGCTTCGGGAACGAAATGCGCCGGATCTTCGCCGCCTTCGCCTGAATCCGACTTTGCGCCGATCCGGTTCATGGCCACGTTGAGCGTCTTGTGTGCTTCGGGGCTCAAGGCGCCAAGGCTCATCCCTGGCGTCACAAAGCGCTTCCGGATCGAGGTGATCGATTCCACTTCTTCGATGGGCACGGCCTTGCCAAGGGGCTTAATATCCAAAAGATCACGCAAATGGATTGGCGGGGCGGAGCGGATCTTCGCTGAAAACTGTTTCCAGATCTCGAAACTGGCCTGGTGGCACGCCGCCTGCAGCATGTGCATCGAGCTGGCTTCCCACGCGTGCGTTTCACCACTGGCCCGGGCCTTGTAGAACCCACCAATTGGCAGCACCGAAGCACCGTTGCTGTTCCAGGCCTTGCCGTGAACCGCTTCGAGGTTTCGTTGTACACCGGACACTCCGATGCCGGAGATACGGCTCGTGGTTCCGGGGAAATACTCGGCCACCATCGCCCGGCTGAGGCCGACCGCCTCGAAGTTAAGGCCGCCGCGATAGCTTGAGACGACAGAGATACCCATCTTGGCCATGATCTTAAGCAGGCCCTGGTTTATCGCCTCGCGGTACCGGGCCATGGCCTCGGTCAGCGTTCCTTCCATAAGTCCGCGCGAAATGCGGTCAGCCAGGCTGTCCTCGGCCAGATAGGGGTTCACAACGGTCGCGCCGCAACCGATCAAAACAGCAAAGTAATGCGGGTCTATGCACTCGGCCGATCTTACAGAAAGGCTGCAGAATGTGCGCAGGCCCCGACGGGTGAGGTGGCTATGCACCGCGCTAGTGGCAAGGATCATCGGCATCGCCATGCGTTCGGCTGACGACTTATGGTCCGACAATATGATGTGGCCAGCGCCCGACCGCACCGCATCTTCCGCTTCGCCACGGATCCGCTCCAGTTCGGCCCGCAGCGTCTCGCCCTTTGTCGCGATGGTGCAATCGATCTCGGCCATGGGCGAATTGAACGCCTCAACCAGACGCTCGAATTGGGCATTGCCGACAAATGGGCTGTCCACCACCAGGATTTCGGTCTGGCTCGAATCCTCATCAAGCACGTTCTTTAGGTTCCCGAACCGCGTCTTGAGGCTCATCACCCGGTATTCACGCAGGCTGTCGATGGGCGGGTTCGTCACCTGGCTGAAGTTCTGGCGAAAGTAGTGGCTGAGTGGCCGGTAGGTCTTGGAAAGCACCGCGGACGGCGTGTCGTCGCCCATGGATGCCAGCGCTTCCTTTGCGTCCTCAGCCATGGGCACAAGGATCTGTTCCAGCTCTTCCAGCGAATAGCCGGCGGCAATCTGGCGTGTTCTGAGTTCGTCGCCGGAAAAGATCGGCGCCTCTGTCACACCGGCCAGCGCACTGTCCAGCTCGACAATACGGCCGACCCAATCTCCAAAAGGCTGGCTGGCGGCCAGTTGGTCCTTGATCTCGACATCGTGGAAAAGCCGGCCTTCGACCATATCAACGCCGATGATCTGACCGGGGCCCAATGCACCCTTTTCCCGTACCGTGCCTTCATCGATCGGCACCATGCCGGCCTCAGACCCCGCGATCAGCAGGCCGTCGCCCGTCACCACATAACGCATCGGACGCAGACCGTTCCGGTCAAGGCCCGCACAAACCCAGCGTCCGTCGGTCATTGCCAGCGCTGCGGGCCCGTCCCAGGGCTCGATGACCGAGTTGCAATAGGAATACATGTCACGCCATGCCTTGGGCAGTTCCTCGGCCTGCTTGGACCAGCTTTCGGGCACCAGCATGGTCTTGGCCATGGGCGCATTTCGCCCGGCGCGCACCAGCACCTCAAAAACAGCGTCCAGCGCTGCGGAATCCGAAGAGCCGTGCGCGACGATGGGCTTGATGTCTTCGGCCATGTCATCGAACGCGGATGACGCCATGCGGATTTCATGGCTTTTCATCCAGTTGATGTTGCCCTTCAGCGTGTTGATCTCACCATTGTGGGCCAACATCCGAAACGGCTGAGCCAGCCACCACTGCGGGAACGTGTTGGTTGAGTATCGCTGATGATAAATCGCGAAGGCGCTGATGAAACGGTCGTCTTTCAGATCCGGGTAGAACTCGGCCACCTGCTCGGCCAGCATCATACCTTTATAGATGACCGAGCGACAGGACAGCGACGCAACATAAAGCCCGCCCACCTGCGATGCGGCGGCGGCCTTTTCTATCCTGCGCCGGATCACGTAAAGCTCGCGCTCAAAGGTCTCTTCGTCGACGCCCTTTGCATTCGAGATCAAGATCTGTTCGATTTCGGGCCGGGTTGCGTTTGCCTTTTCGCCAAGGACGGTGATGTCCACGGGCACATGGCGCCAGCCGTAGATATAATAGCCCATGCGCAGAACTTCGGATTCGACGATTGTCCGGCATGTTTCCTGAGCGCCAAAATCGTTGCGCGGCAGAAATACCTGACCAACTGCCATGAGCGTTCCGGTCTCCGGTTCGTGACCGGTCCGCCGGATCTGATCGTAGAAGAAATCGACCGGAATCTGCACGTGAATCCCAGCGCCGTCACCGGTCTTGCCGTCCGCATCCACGGCGCCGCGATGCCAGATGGCTTTCAAGGCCGAAATGCCGTGTTCGACGACTTGCCGGCTGGCTTTTCCGTCAACTGAAACAACAAGCCCGACACCGCAGGAGGCGTGTTCGCTTTCCTCGCGGTACAGGCTGTGTTCTGCCATCCAGGCGCGGCGTTGAGCTTCTTGTTCTGCCCAATCGGTGGTGAATTCGGTCATGTCGCCCCTCCGTCCAGATAGGCTGCAAGCGCATCAAGCATGTCTGCTTCGGTCCGCTGTGTTGCATCCGGCCATGCCGGCATCCACGCCGGCCGGTAGTCCACGAAAATTTCTTCGGTCACGGACAGACCACTTTGATCATCCAAAAGCCCCAGGGCTACAAAGCTTGGCGGCTTACCCTGCATCTTCCAGTAGAGCGTCGATCCGCAAGTACGGCAGAAGGCGCGTTCGCCGTGATTGCTCGCCTGGTAGGTTTCGATTTCGGCTTCTGCCTCGATTTCCAAATCCTGGACGCGAACGGCCAGAAGCGGCCCGCCCCCGGTCCAGCGCTGGCATTGGCCGCAATGGCAGGCCTGTACATCGCCCGACCGCAGCTCTCCGTGCACTTTGACCGCACCGCAAAGGCACTGCCCAATCTGGCCGCCAAGGCTAGATCCGCCAAGAGCCGTCATTGGTCTGGCTCTAAGGGGAAGAAGCTGATGTCCTGGGCGCCGCAGCCATAGATCGGCTGCGTGGCGCCAAAGCCTGGCTCGCCCGGTTCGTGAAAAGTGACAGGGCTGTTGTCGCTGGCAACGGTGACACCGTCACGCGTGTCGGTTTCCTGGCCCAGGAAGAACAGGCGCCACCGCGGATGCACATATTGCTGGCCGGTGCTTTCGGCGACCACATCTGTGTCGCGTGTTTGTATCATCTGGAAGTCGGTGATCAGCAACCGCTCGCCATCGATCTCGACCTCTTCACCGGTTAGGCTGTCAAAGCCCCGGACGCGCGTTCTGCCTTCCGGGTCTTCCATCTCGAAATCAAAGCTGTCGAGACCATTGTCCAAGAGTTCCGTCAGGGACAGGGGATCAGCCGATCCTTCGGCCAGTCGCTCGCTCGGACCTCCTAAGGCCGGAAAGGTCGCAAGCCACTGAAATTCATTGTTAAACTGTGAAAATACTGCAGGTCCGTTGTCGGTGTAAAGCCCGGCCCAGCTGTTCCCCTCGGGCTCAGCATCACAGCGCCAGTGGTTCGAGACCAGACAGCCTTTCATCTGCACAGTCAGGTACGCCGTGCAACCGGCGGGCGCCTGAAAACCTTGGGCATGCACCGCTGTCGGAGCGAACAGGCAAGCGACCGAAATCGCCACAGCGCAAAATGCGCTGCGGTCAGTGCAGGCGGAGCCGACGGCACGCCGAAAGAACACGTTCACGTCACTTGCCATTGCGGCATCCTCTTGTGCTGTTACTCGGCCGCCAGAGTATGGGCGGACTGGTCAAATCTTTGAAGCATTGCTTCGGCCGCTTCTCGGCCGTCGCGGATCGCCCACACGACAAGGCTTGCGCCGCGGACAATGTCGCCGGCGGCATAGACGCCAGGCATGCTTGTCTCATGCGTGCGGAAATTCGCCCTAATCGTACCCCAGCGCGTTACCTCAAGCTCAGGCACATCCCAAAGTGCGGGCAGGGTCTCGGGCTCAAAGCCGAGAGCCTTGATTACCAGATCCGCAGGCTCGACATATTCGCTTCCGTCGATGACTTCGGGCACCTGACGGCCCGTCGCGTCCGGAGCGCCCAGACGCATCTTTTGAACCACAACACCCTGAACTTCGTCGGTGCCGGTGAAACCCTTGGGCGCAGACAGCCACAGGAATTCCACGCCTTCTTCCTCGGCATTGGCCACTTCGCGCTGTGAACCTGGCATATTGGCGCGGTCACGGCGGTAAAGACACTTTACGCTTTCGGCGCCTTGGCGAATTGCGGTCCTAACGCAGTCCATCGCGGTATCGCCGCCCCCGATCACCACAACGCGGCGGCCTTCGGCATCAAGTTCGCCGCTGTCAAATTCCGGCACATCGTCGCCAAAACTCTTACGGTTGCTGGCCGTAAGATAGTCGATGGCACGCACCACGCCTTCAGCACCCACACCCGGCGCTTGCAACTCGCGCGATTCATAGACGCCGGTTGCAATCAGAACGGCGTCGTGGCTTTCGCGAATTTCCCGGAAAGAGATGTCGGTCCCGATGTTACAGTTCAGGCGAAAGCGCACGCCCGCCTGTTCAAGCTGTTGGTTGCGCCGGACCACCACATCCTTTTCAAGCTTGAAGCCCGGAATGCCATAGACCAGAAGCCCGCCACTGCGATCATACCGGTCATAGACTGTGACCTGAATGCCGACGCGCCGCAAAACGTCTGCCGCTGCCAGCCCCCCGGGTCCTGCACCAATGATTGCAACCTTTTCGCTGCGTTCCTCAGACGGTGTCGCCGGTTGAACCCAGCCTTCTTCCCAGGCGGTATCAGTCAGGTATTTCTCAACCGAACCGATCGTCACAGTGCCGTGGCCCGATTGCTCGATCACACAGTTGCCTTCGCAAAGGCGGTCTTGCGGGCAGATCCGTCCACAGATCTCGGGAAACGTGTTGGTCGCCTGGCTAAGCTCGTAAGCTTCCCGCAAACGCCCTTCGGCCGTCAGGCGCAGCCAGTCGGGTATATTGTTGTGAAGTGGGCAATGGGACTGGCAATAGGGCACGCCACACTGGCTGCACCGGCTGGCCTGTTCCTTGGCCTTCGCATCCGCGTATTCGGCATAGATTTCCGCAAAATCCGTCTTACGGGCCGCGGCGTCCCGTTTTGTCGGCATGTCGCGCGCGACACTGACGAATTTCAACATAGATTGCTTGCTCATGGCTAACTGTCTCTGCGGCCTGGCGGGCCGTTGAACCGCCGTCATAATCGGCGGTGGGCAATAAATAAAGACAATAATTCTGACTTAATTTGATATCTGCTTCTGTGCTTAAGCGTTGAATCTCGGAAAAGCCGCTATTTTTAGGACAGCTATACTGAATTTATTGAACGCTTTTCACATATTTCCAGATGGTTAATCTTGCCGCAGAACCAGGTACGTGCCCTATGCCCATCTTTCAGCTTCTGCTCATCGCATTCATTCAGGGCGTCACAGAGTTCTTGCCGGTGTCCAGTTCGGCCCATCTGATTCTGTTGCCCAACCTGTCCGGCCTGCAAGACCAGGGTCTGAGCATCGATATCGCGGTGCACATTGGAACGTTATTTGCAGTGATGATCTATTTCCGAGCCGAGGTTGCGCTGGCCGCCAGGGGCGCCACACGGCTGGTGCGGGGCCGCGTGGACGGGCCGGGCGCCTGGCTCGCCCTTTGCCTGATCATCGCCACGATACCGGTGGTCATTGCGGGCGGGGCGATCGCGACCTTGGGATTTGCCGAAAGCCTGCGCTCGGTCGCGGTCATCGGATGGACGATGCTGGGGTTTGGCCTTTTGCTCTTCTGGGCGGAACGCACAGGCACCGGCACGCGAACGTCGTCGGAACTTACACTCAGACATGCTGGCATTCTGGGCCTTTGGCAGGCGCTGGCGCTCATACCGGGCACGTCGCGATCCGGGATCTGCATAACCGGGGCTCTCCGACTTGGATACGACCGGACGTCCGCCGCGCGGATCGCCATGCTTATGTCGATCCCGACAATCATCGCGTCAGGCGCCGTGCTGGCGGTTGATGCGGTGGGTCAGGGCGAGATCGGACAGCTTCGCGACATCGTTCTGGCCGCACTCTTTTCGTTTGCCGCCGCCCTTGGCGCCCTGGCCATCATGATGCGGCTCTTGCGCAGCGTCAGCTACACCCCATACGTGATCTACCGCGTGATCTTGGGGAGTGTTCTCCTCTGGATCGCCTACGCTTAGCTCTTCAGATTGCGCGCAGAATCCTTAATGGCATCAAACTGACCGGACGGTCGGAACCGCCAGAGGTACTCTGGCAAAACCGACGCCAGCGCCGTGGGCTTGATCTTCAGATCGTCGAAGCTCTTCGCTCCTTCCGTGACGACATTGTCGCGGGCTAGGTTCCTGATCTGGTCTTTTGTAAGCGCCGTGTTCGGGATCAGGCCAAAGCTCAAAAGCTGGAGCGTATCAAAGCCGAAGGCCATGAGGCGACCGATCCAGAAAGGCAGCCCGATGATCAGGCGGCGCCGGTGAATGACCGTCAGCATCTGCTGAATGAGCGCGCGAAAACTGGCCGTGTCGGCCCCCCCCAATTCGTAGATGCCCGGTGAAACAGCGCCCATGGCAGCCTCGGATGCGGCCTGCGCCACATCGTCCACATAAACCGGTTGAAACCGGGTTCCGGCCCCGACCAGTGGAATGAACGGCGACATCCGTGCCATACCCGCAAAACGGTTGAAGAACTGGTCCTCGGGCCCGAAAACAACTGATGGGCGAAAAATGACGCAATCGGGAAAGGCTTCACGCATGGCTGCTTCTCCAATCCCCTTCGTACGCGCATAGTCACTGTCGCTGTCAGCGTCGGCGCCGATGGCACTGATGTGAACCAGACTGGCCACACCCACTTCGGCCGCAAGGCGCCCAATCCGGGCGGCACCATCCGCCTGAATGTCGTCGAAGGTGTTCTTTCCGATCTCGGCCAAAATGCCCACGCAATTGACCACGGCATCGGCGGACGCCATGGCAGAACGCACGCTTTCGTCATCACGGACATTGCAAAGAACCGGCTCGACCTGACCGACGACACCGTAGGGCCTGACAAAGATTGCCTCGTTCGGTCGGCGCACCGCAACCCGGACGCGCCAGCCCTTCGCCGCCATCCGTCGGGCAATGTACCGGCCGATAAAGCCAGAACCTCCGTAGATCGTCACAAGCTTGGACATGGCCGTCTTCCCAATTGGGTCACACCTGCTACCGATCTATATCAAGGGCGACAATGCTCAAGGAAGTTGCGCTTTGACACCTGCCGGTTTTGGCTGCGGGAACACCGTTGACACCCATCCACGCGCGCATTAACAGGCGAATTCTCACCACCGGCCCAGGTGGCGGAATTGGTAGACGCGCTAGCTTCAGGTGCTAGTGTCCGTATGGACGTGGAGGTTCGAGTCCTCTCCTGGGCACCAATAACACTCCTAAAAAATTGGATAAGAAACGTTTTTGCAGGCCGAGGGAAAGTTATCCACCTTATGGCCCACCAATGCGTCACTCTCATTCTCGGAAAAGGTGCTTTGTGACAACGCTGCTTTGCGGTGCTTCGGTTCGGCAATACACATCAAAAGTCACGCTTAAGATTGATCAAAAAGTTTGCGAGCCTTGGCTCTTCTCTGGCTTTCCAATACTCAACGCGCTCAGCCCACCAAAGCGCCAGTCCAGAAGAGATCATGCCTGCGAGTGGAGCGTAGATTGCAACGCAAAGGTCCATCCCCCAATTGAAGATCTGGTTTAACCCGACCCAATCAGAAGCGGCAATGAAGTCTCGCCGGCACCATCCTTCACCGCACTCCAAAAGAGCATATAGCCAGAAGCGATCCCTCAATGGACGGTTGCCATGTTCAAGGGTCCCGTCAGACGAATTCGCCCGCGTCTCTGACAGGACAGTGACACTGTCCCTTATACGGCGCAAAGACCCCACCACTCAGCAAGAGCAGCGGAGCGATGGGTCTTGAAAATGGGGCGACAGGAGAGACTGCTGTCCTGATTGAAATGGTTTGAGACAGAGGCGTGACCCGAGGCGAACTGCTGAAGACTTCGCATGCACCTGACGCGTTGCATCGCCCGCTCTTCGTCGGAACGGGAGGTGGGAATTCTCGGCGCGGTGGTTTATCCAGCGGCCCGCCTCCTGCCGAGCCGACGTCCCGATTTCCCTAAGCGCCGCGCCATGTGAGCGGAGCCTGTCAGTTACTATGTACTATGGCTTCTGGCTGGCCATGCTTGCGCATTGCTTTTTTTATCAACGTCAAGGCAGCTTTCCTATCGCGCGTCCTGGTGGCGAAGCTGTCCAGGACTTCGCCTTCGTGGTCAACGGCTCGCCAGAAGTAATGCCGCTCACCTTTGATCTTCACAAACATCTCGTCGAGGGGCCATCGCCCTTGGCTTGATCTCATGCCCTTGATGCGACGGTTCCGGATCTCGGGCGCAAACATTGGGCCGAACCGATGCCATCATTACCGGATCTTTTCGTAACTGACGTCGACACCGCGTTCGTGCAGCAGGTTCTCGACATTCCGCAGAGAGAGCGGAAACCGAATGTACAACATCACCGCCAATCTGATGATCTCGGGCAACGTCTTGAAGTACCGGAAAAGGGCGCGCTTGGTCCTTCCATGACGCCAGGCAGCTCCCCTGCCCGCATCAAACCAAGTTCTTCTAAAAGTGCCGGTTCCAGCGATCCGCTGTTGGCCAACACAGGCTAGGAAGGTTGGCTCAGCTCGACCCACACAGACTTTGACGTTAGGTACTTTTCGTATCCCGCGCGACCAAGATCCTTTCCGATACCGGAACGTTTTACGCCACCAAATGGGCTCGTCATGTCTTCTCCGCGACCCCAGTGGTTGATCCAAACGGTCCCGCTTTCGATTTTGCGTGCAGCCAGCATGGCCCGATCCAAACTGCCTGTGTGAACGGCGGTGGCCAAACCGAATTCCGGGTGATTAGCTTTGGCGACACCTTCCTCAAAGTCTTCAAACGTATCCACTGAGAGAACAGGACCGAAGACCTCTTGTTCGAAAGCCGCATTGCCTGGCACAACTCCGTCCAGAATAGTTGGCGCGAAAGCGTGCATGTTGACGGCGTCGATACGCTCTCCGCCCAGAAGACGGGTTGCCCCTTGCACTGACGCTTTGCGGACGATGCTCTCGATGCGGTCGATCTGTTTTGAATTAATGATCGGCGATAGTGAAGTATCATCAGACCAGGTGGGTCCGGCCTTAACTCGCTTCATACGGTCGGCAACCTGCGCGATAAGCGAGTCCTTCAGAGCAGAATGGACAACGAGGCGCGAACCAGCAAAGCACACCTGGCCAGCATTCATAACGATCCCGCGGGCCACTAGATCTGCAACCTTGCCCAGGTCTGTGACATCGTCGAAGACGAGCTGTGCGCCCTTGCCACCCAACTCCAAGCTCACGGGTTTCAGGCCGTGATTAGCGGCGTCAGCCATGATAGCCGCCCCTGTAGCAGAAGAGCCAGTGAAGGTCACATAGTCCACGCCCGGATGGGTTACCATTGCTCGACCCACTTCGGCGTCGCCGGGAAGAACGCTGAACAAACCGTCGGGAAGTCCCGCTTTCGCGCTTATTTCGGCAAGTCTCAATGCAGAAAATGGTGTGAGTTCAGACGGTTTTAAAAGAACGGCATTTCCAGCGGCGAGCGCCGGGGCAAATTTCCAACTCGAAAGGATTAATGGAAAGTTCCACGGCGCAATCGCGGCCACAACACCACGGGGTTCGGTTGTAATGAAAGAAAGTTGGTTTGCTCCAGTTGCTGTGACCGCACTCTCATGGGTCTCGGCATAGGTCACGAAGTTGCGCAGTGTAGAGGCCGCCACTTGGACGTCGCGTGCAAGAGCCTCTTTGAACGGGCGTGAGGACGACAGTGCTTCTAGGGCGGCAAGCTCTTCTGCATGTGCAGCTATCAGATCAGCCCAACGTAGTAGGACACGGCCGCGCGCTTTGGCGCCAAGCTCAGCCCAGCCGGAGGAGCGCAGCGCAAGGCGTGCCACCTCTACGGCCTGATCCACGTCACCAGCCGTCGCTGTCGGATATGCAAGCTTCAGCGAAGTGTCCGACGGGCAAACATGAGGAAAATGCTCACCGGCCGCTTTCTTCAGCGTGCCTCCAAGGAACACTCCCTCCGGGCGCGTCAAGATTTTGGGATCAAAATACATCAAAGATGTCCCTTTGCTGCGCGAAGCTCAGTTGATTACAGCGCGTCCGTGATCAAGGGCAGTTATGCCTCTGTCAGCGACCGAGGCGCGGAACGAGATTTCTGATCCGTTCCGCCACATCTCGACGCGCATGGTTTCACCCGGATAGACTGGCTTTGAAAAACGCAGCCTGATGGAGCGCAAGCGCTCGGGCTTGTAGTCACAGTAGGTCGCCAAGATCGCTCGTGTCGCAATCCCGAAAGAGCAAAGCCCATGCAGAATTGGGCGGTCAAATCCCGCTGCTGCTGCTACGTCCGGATCGACATGCAGCGGGTTCGGATCGCCGGATAGTCTGTAG
>JBCCMQ010000016.1:0-67885 GCA_039026235.1 Pseudomonadota bacterium | reverse complement strand
TCGCGGTGAACTTTGTGGTCGATTGGATGCTGCACAAATCGTCGGGGCTTAAGGAATGAACACACGCTCGAACGAACCCTTGGTGAAAGTGCGCGGCCTCAAGATCGAAGGCAGGGCTGACGAGACCTGGATGCAGATCGTGAACGGCGTCGATCTTGATCTGAACAAGGGAGAGGTTCTGGGGTTGATCGGCGAATCCGGCGCGGGGAAGTCCACAATTGGTCTGGCGGCGATGGGCTTCACGCGCGACGGTTGCCGGATTTCCGACGGTACGGTGGAGTTTGACGGCATTGATTTGCTTGGCGCTTCGGCGGCCCAGAAACGCGCTCTTCTGGGCAAGCGGATCGCCTATGTCGCCCAATCGGCAGCGGCGTCATTCAATCCGGCCCATCGTCTGATCGATCAGCACACCGAAGGTCCGGTACAGCACAGTGTGATGTCCAAAACTGAAAGCGAGACCGACGGTATCGAACTTTACCAGCGTCTGCGGTTGCCCAATCCGGACGAAATTGGCTTTCGCTATCCTCACCAGGTGTCGGGCGGGCAGCTTCAGCGGGCGATGACGGCTATGGCCATGTCGTGCCGGCCGGATCTGATCGTTTTCGATGAGCCTACGACGGCGTTAGATGTGACCACGCAGATCGAGGTTTTGGCGTCCATCCGCGACATCGTCGAACAGTTCAATACAGCCGCCATCTACATTACCCACGACCTGGCCGTGGTCGCCCAGATGGCGGACAAGATTAAGGTTCTATTGAAGGGCGACGAGGTCGAAGAATCCGATACCCGTACAATGCTGACGAGCCCCCAGAAGGACTATACGAAGTCACTTTGGGCCGTCCGCAGTTTTCAGCGCGATCAAAAGCCGCTGGCCGATGCGACGGCCACACCCGTCATATCTGTGCATGGTGTGACCGCCGCCTATGGCCGGGTGCCCGTTCTGCATGATGTCAGCTTCGACATCCATGCGGGCCGCACAGTGGCCGTAGTGGGCGAATCCGGTTCCGGAAAATCGACGACGGCGCGCTGCATTACCGGTCTCCTGCCGCCGAAACAGGGTGCAATCCAACTGGATGGTGCGGACCTGCCGACGGATTATCGCAAGCGGTCGAAGGATCAGTTGCGCCAGGTGCAGATGATCTATCAGATGGCCGACACGGCGTTGAACCCGCGCAAACCGATTGGCGAGCTGATCGGGCGTCCTGTCGAATTCTACCTGGGTCTTAAAGGCAGTCAGAAACGGCGCCGTGTCGAAGAGTTGCTGGATCAGATCGAGCTGGAGCCATCCAAGTTCATCGATCGCCTGCCATCGGAATTGTCCGGCGGCCAGAAGCAACGGGTCGGCATCGCGCGTGCCCTGGCCGCCGAGCCCAAGTTCATCATCTGCGATGAAGTCACCAGCGCGCTGGACCAGCTTGTGGCCGAAGGCATTTTGAAGCTTTTGGCGCGCCTTCAGAACGAACTGAACCTCAGTTATATGTTCATCACCCATGATCTGGCGACGGTGCGGGCGATTTCAGACGAGGTGGTGGTGATGAAAGACGGCCGCGTGGTGGAATTTGGTCCCAAGGACGAAATGTTCACGCCGCCCCATCATCCCTACACGGATCTGCTGCTAAGTTCCGTTCCCGAGATGGACCCCGACTGGTTGACCGACCTGCTGGCAGAACGGGGAGTTGATAACATCGGCGATGCCGCAGTTGGTAAGATGTGAGACGAATCACCCCGGCGCAAAACCGCCTCTGGGCGTGTAGGGTTGAACAGAACAATCACTCAAGAACAAAACAGGGAGACACGAATGACACAATTTAGCAGACGCGGGTTGCTTAAGTCCGGTGCTGCAGCGGGGGTGATCGCCGCCACTGGCCTTCCGGCGACCGCGCAGGCCAAGCGGGGCGGAACGCTACGGATTGGCCTGGCCGGTGCGAACACCTCTGACAGCTGGGACGGCCGCACCCATTCGGACAGCTATATGATCAATATGGCCCATGGCTGTGTGTTCGATTGCCTGACCGAAGTGACAGCTAGCGGCGAACTGGTCGGCGAACTTGCCGAAAGCTGGGAAGCCAGCGCCGACGCCAAGACATGGACTTTCAACCTTCGGACGGGTGTTACATTTCACAACGGCAAACCGTTTGGTGCGGATGACGTGATCGAATCGCTCATGATGCATACTGCCGAAGGCGCCAAGTCTGCGGCGAAGCCGATCGTGGCGGCCATCGACGAAATGAAGAAGATGGGCGACAGCCAGGTTCAGTTCGTGCTGAAAGCCGGCAACGCCGATTTCCCGTTCCTAATGTCGGACTACCACATCCTGATGTATCCAGCGGGTATGATCGACGAAGCGATTGCCCAGGGCATCGGCACCGGCCTTTACAAGGTGGAAAGCTTCGATCCGGGCGTTCGGACCGTGGTCAGCCGCGTGGACAGCCACTACAAGGACGGGCGCGCAGGCTGGTTCGATTCCATCGAAGCCATCGCCATCAACGATTCGTCGGCACGTATGAACGCCTTGATGACCGGTCAGGTCGATGTGGTGAACCGCGTGGATTTCAAGACCGAGCCGCTGATGCGCGCCAACCCGATGGTCGAGATCTTTGAGGTCACCGGCAACCAGCACTTTACATTCCCCATGCTCACCAACCTTGAGCCTTACAGCGATGTGAATGTGCGTAAGGCTTTGAAATACGCGATCAACCGTCAAGAGATGGTCGACAAGATCCTTCAAGGCCATGGTGCGGTCGGAAATGACCATCCGATCGGACCGGCGAACCAGTATTTTGCGTCCGAACTTGAGCAGATCGAATACGATCCGGACAAGGCAAAGTTCTTCCTGAAAGAAGCCGGGCTCGACAGCCTTACGGTCGATCTTTCAGCAGCCAACGCGGCCTTCCCAGGCGCGGTTGACTCGGCGCAATTGTATCAGGCTTCGGCCAAGGGTGCGGGCATCAACATCAATGTGGTTCAGGAACCCGATGACGGCTATTGGTCGAACGTCTGGCTCAAGAAGCCATGGTGCGCGTGCTACTGGTCCGGTCGGGCGACCGAGGACTGGATGTTCTCAACAGCCTATGAAACCGGCGTTCCCTGGAACGACACCAGTTGGGAAAACGAACGCTTCCAGTCGCTCTTGATGGAAGGCCGCGCCGAACTCGACAGCGCAAAGCGCAAAGAAATCTACACCGAGATGCAGCAGATCATGTCGGAAGAGGGCGGCACCATCGTTCCGATGTACGCCAACTATGTCGACGCGGCATCGAAGAAGCTCGCCCACGGACCAGATATCGGCAACCTCTGGCAGCTTGACGGCAGCCGCATCGCCGAGCGCTGGTGGTTCGCGTAAACCAACGCGTTCTTTGACGAACGAAAGCGGGGCCTCGCCTTACCGGCGGGGCCCTTTTTGTTGCAAAACTTGCCTCGCAACGGTCGTCCTGCGAAAATCGCGATCGGAAAAGGGGTCGCTGGATGTCTGGTAATCAGCTTCATCTGCGTGGATCGGTCGGTCGGAATGGCAGAAACCACCGGGACGATGTCATGGCCGTTCAAGCGCGCCTAGAGGCGCATCGTCCGCGCCTTTCGCTCGCGCGGCCAATCCCGCAAACCGGGTTGATCGGGCGACACAATCCACCGGCGGAATTGGACATGACCGTTGTCGCCATCGAACGGATGGAGGCATTGATGGGCGGCCGTGAGATCACCGGGCTTATTCCGAGACGAGGATCGATTGTGGACGCGCTGAGTGCCGATCCACCGGCCAGCCCAGGTGACCGGACCTACCGCACCGGACCGCAAGAGCCCCTGGCTGACATTGCGGCGCGCTACCTTGGTGCGCGGGAGACGGGCAACAACCGGATGGGGCGCGACCGGAGGATGCGTGAAATATTCGAGGCCGACAGCGCTTGGACTGACGGTACAACTGACGGCTACCCCTGGTGCGCCTCTTTCGTCAGCCTTTGCACGCAGCACCTGATCCGTGAAAGCGAACATTACCAGGGTGTGCGGCCTCCTCGAACGGCTGGTGTGACGGCGTTCCGCAGCATCTGGGCCCCGGCGCAGAACTGCGCGGTGTTCATGGATGGAGACACCCGGTACCAGGCCCACCGCGGGGATGTAGTGGTCTTTACGTTTAGCCACATCGGTATTGTGACGTCGACCGAGTTTGGCGGCATCCGCACTATTGAAGGCAACACCAACGCCGCCGGTAGCCGCGAAGGCACGGTGGTTCGCCGGAAATTTCGCACGTTTGATCTTGTGCGCTGCTACGTCAGGCTTCCGGTAACGTCATGACCCGGTTAGCCCGCGCATTGTTGGTCGGGCTGGCATTTGTCGCCCATGCCGCCTGTTCAGAACCGCATTCGATTCCAGCGCCCAATCGCGTGCTCACCGGGACCGATGTCATGACGCTTAGCTCTTTCAGGCGCACCGATCTTCCCGCCGATCTGACCGGGACATATGTGGCGGAAACGGGTGGCGCTCTTCTGACGATCCAGATTGCGGAAGGGTCCGCGTCAGCCTTTGGATTAGAGCGCCGTGCCGCGGAACCCGGCGAAAGTCCAGATGTGGCCACCTACCGCGCCTTGCGGGTGGCGGGGGGTCTCTCAAACGCGGCTGGCAGCTTTCGGGTCGTCGCGTCTGACGAGGGTCTTCTGGTTTGGGAAGCCGATCCGGAAAGCGCTGTTGTGCCGGCGGACTTTTGGGTTTTGTACCGACCCGAGCGTTAGCCCTTGCAACTGCATTCCCCGGGACGTATATGCCAGTCAACAGCGGCGCGTCGGGGTCCAAACCCGAAGCTCCACCGAGAACGATCAACGGGCCGCGCGCCCGTTTTTTTTTGTGTCTGAACAGGACCGCGATGAGCGATCTTATTGCCAAAACGCAGATAGACCGTCGCCTGGCCGAGATCGTGGGTCCGGTGATCGAAGGTCTTGGGTTCGAGCTGGTGCGCATCCGCCTTCAAGGCGGAAAGTCGCCGGTACTTCAGATCATGGCGGACCGGCCTGACGGAGGTATCGAGGTTGACGACTGCGGCGATATTTCTGCCGCCGTCAGCACGACCCTGGATGTCGAAGATCCGATTGAGGAGATGTACACGCTTGAGGTTTCAAGCCCGGGTATCGACCGGCCCCTGACGCGGTTGAAGGACTTTAGCACCTGGGACGGCTATGAGGCCAAGCTTGAGACGACGGAGCTGATCGATGGCCGGCGCCGGTTCAAGGGAACGCTTGCCGGGACCGAGGATGATGAGGTTCTGATCGAGATCGAAGAAGGCACCATCGGGCTGAAGTTCGACTGGTTGTCGGATGCGAAACTGGTGCTGACCGATGCGTTGATCCGGGATGTCCTGAGGGCCCGGAAAGATGCGGGTCAGATTGACGAAGCGAAGTTCGATGAGATCGAAACGACGCTTGACGAAGAAGACGAAAACGACGTGCACGCAAAACGCGTCTGATGGAGGACTAGGAGATGGCAATCACATCGGCAAACCAGCTTGAGCTGCTGCAGACGGCTGAGGCAGTCGCGCGCGAAAAGATGATCGATCCGGCCCTGGTGGTCGAGGCCATGGAGGAAAGCCTGGCCCGGGCAGCCAAGTCGCGATACGGCGCCGAAATGGATATCCGGGTCTCGATTGACCGGAAAACCGGACGGGCGACGTTCACGCGCGTGCGCACGGTGGTCGAAGATGATCTGGTCGAAAACTACCAGGCGGAAATGACGGTCGAGCAGGCCAAGCAGTATATGGAAGACCCAAGCGTCGGCGACACGTTTGTCGAAGAAGTCCCGCCCGTCGATATGGGCCGGATCGCAGCGCAATCAGCCAAGCAGGTCATTCTTCAGCGGGTGCGCGAAGCCGAACGCGACAAGCAGTTCGAAGAATTCAAGGACCGTGCCGGGACGATTATCAACGGCGTCGTGAAGCGCGAGGAATACGGCAATGTCATCGTCGACGTGGGTCGCGGTGAGGCTGTGTTGCGGCGAAATGAGAAAATCGGACGCGAAAGCTATCGCCCGAATGACCGCATCCGCTGCTACATCAAGGATGTGCGCCGCGAGGCGCGGGGTCCGCAGATCTTCCTGAGCAGGATCGCGCCCGAATTCATGGCAGAGCTCTTCAAGATGGAAGTGCCCGAAATCTACGACGGCATTATCGAAATCAAGGCTGTCGCCCGCGATCCGGGAAGCCGGGCAAAAATCGCTGTCATCTCGTATGACAACTCAATCGACCCTGTGGGCGCCTGCGTGGGCATGCGCGGCAGCCGTGTGCAAGCGGTTGTCAACGAATTGCAGGGCGAAAAGATCGACATCATTCCGTGGAACGAAGATGCGCCGACGTTCCTGGTCAATGCCCTGCAGCCGGCAGAGGTATCCAAGGTGGTTTTGGATGAAGAAGCAGAACGGATCGAGGTGGTTGTGCCAGAAGAGCAGTTGAGCCTCGCCATCGGTCGCCGTGGCCAGAATGTGCGGCTCGCCAGCCAGCTTACCGCGCTCGACATCGACATCATGACCGAGGAAGAAGAAAGCCAGCGTCGGCAGGCCGAGTTTGAAGCGCGAACAAAACTTTTTGTGGATACGCTGGATCTGGACGAATTCTTTGCCCAGCTTCTGGTGTCTGAGGGTTTCACCAACCTGGAAGAAGTCGCCTATGTCGAAGTAGACGAACTGCTGGTCATCGACGGTGTCGATGAAGATACCGCGGCAGAGCTTCAGGCCCGCGCAAGAGACCACATCGATGAGATAAACCGCATCGCGCTTGAGCGCGCGCGCGAACTTGGCGTTCAGGATAACCTTGTCGACTTTGAAGGGCTGACACCCCAGATGCTCGTCGCCCTGGCCGAGGATGATGTGAAAACGCTGGAAGACTTTGCGACCTGCGCCGACTGGGAACTGGCGGGCGGCTGGACGACCGTGGACGGCGAGCGCGTGAAAGATGACGGGACGCTCGAACCCTTCGATATGAGCCTTGAGGAAGCCCAGACACTGATCATGACCGCCCGTATCCAGTTGGGCTGGGTCGATCCGGACGATCTTATCGCGGACGAGGAAGAGCAGGGGGAAGTGGCGGCCGAAGATGGCGAAGCCGAGGTTAAGTTCGAAGCGGTACAGGAGCCAGGGGCCTGAATGGGCCCTTGCCGGGTAGCCGACAATGTCGCGCGGCGGAAGCAACGGTAAACGGACTGTGTCTGGCGAAAGGCCAGAGCGGAGGTGTATTGTTACAGGAAAGAAGGGTGCGAAACGCGGTCTGATCCGATTCGTACTTGGCCCGGAAAATCGCATCGTTCCGGATCTGAGCGGTAAACTGCCCGGCAGAGGATTTTGGGTTGTTTCCGACCGTAAGTCGATTGAAAAGGCGGCGGCCAAGGGCCTTTTTGCCAAGGCGGCAAAAGAGGCGGTCACGGTCCCGCAAGGCTTGAGCGAGATCGTGGAAGAGCGGCTGACGGAACGGCTGGTCGGACTGATTTCACTAAGTCGCAAGGCCGGCGGCGCGGTTGCCGGCTTTGAAAAGGTCAAGGACTGGATCGACAAGGGCCGTGTCGAGGCACTTTTTCAGGCCCGAGACGGTTCTGAACGTGGCAAATCGAAGTTGCGTCCGCGAGACAAGAATACGCGGGTGTTCAATGTGTTAGAGGCCCAAGAATTGGGTTTGGCATTCGGCCGTGAAAATGTGATACATTGCGCGCTCTCGTCTGGTGGACTCACGGCGCGTGTTGTAGAGGAAGCCGCACGCCTCACGGCGTTGCGAGAGACGGACGGCAGAAAACCTGCCGGAAAGGGTACGAAGACCACATGAGCGAGACGGACGGGAAAAAGACACTGGGGCTGCGCGGTGGCCCACGTTCGGGTCAGGTAAAACAGAGTTTCAGCCACGGACGTACAAAAAACGTCGTGGTTGAGACCAAGCGCAAGCGCGTGGTTGTGCCAAAG
The DNA here is from genome assembly GCA_039026235.1 of Pseudomonadota bacterium. GTDB lineage: Bacteria > Pseudomonadota > Alphaproteobacteria > Rhodobacterales > Rhodobacteraceae > JBCCMQ01. The sequence goes on along the minus strand of JBCCMQ010000016.1, from coordinate 59,965 downwards.
CCGGGTCCGTCCAAGTCCGGCGGCTCTCCCGGTGCGGGCGATCCATCAAAACGTCCGGCCGGTGTGTCGGACGCCGAGATGGAGCGGCGCCTGAAGGCGCTGGCCGCCGCCAAGGCACGCGAAAGCGAAGAGGCCGAACGTCGCGCCGCGGAAGAGCGCGCACGCGAGGAAGAGCGCCAGCGCCGGCGCGAGGAGGCCGAGGCCAAAGAGCGTGAAGAACGCGAGCGCGAAGCGGCGCTGAAGGCCCGGGCCGAAGAGGAAGAAGAACGCAAGCGGGCCGAAGCCGAGGCAAAGGCAAAGGCCAAAGCACCGGCAACGGCGCAGCAACCGGCGGCCGCCCCTGCGCCAGCCGCAGATGATGCCGGTCGCGGCCGGCCGGCGCCCGCGTCGCGCAAGGACCGCGATCGCGGTGACGATCGTCGCGAAAACCGGAACAAGGGGCGTGAAGACGGCCGCCGTTCCGGTAAGCTGACTTTGAACCAGGCTTTGTCCGGGGGCGAAGGCGGACGCCAAAGGTCCCTGGCCGCCATGAAGCGCAAGCAGGAACGCGCACGCCAAAAGGCGATGGGCGGTGCCCAAGAGCGTGAAAAGGTGGTGCGCGACGTTCAGCTTCCCGAAGCGATCATGGTTCAGGAACTGGCAAATCGTATGGCCGAACGGGTTGCTGATGTGGTGAAATCCCTGATGCAGAATGGCATCATGGCGACCCAGAACCAGTCAATCGACGCCGACACCGCGGAGTTGATCATCGAGGAGTTCGGCCACCGCGTCGTCCGCGTGTCCGATGCGGATGTCGAAGATGTCATTGATACGGTTGAAGATACTGAACAGGATCTGCAGGATCGCCCGCCGGTCATCACGGTCATGGGTCATGTGGATCACGGCAAGACATCGCTTTTGGATGCGATCCGAAGTGCCAAGGTTGTCTCGGGCGAGGCTGGCGGCATCACGCAGCATATCGGTGCGTATCAGGTGAACACCGACCAGGGTCAGACGCTGACATTCCTCGACACGCCCGGCCATGCGGCCTTTACCTCAATGCGGGCACGTGGTGCCCAGGTGACCGACATCGTTATTCTGGTCGTTGCGGCAGATGATGCGGTTATGCCCCAGACGGTCGAGGCCATTAACCACGCCAAGGCGGCCAAGGTGCCGATGATCGTGGCGATCAACAAGATCGACCGACCGGACGCAAATCCGGACAAGGTTCGCACAGATCTGCTGCAGCATGAGGTCATCGTCGAAGGATTGTCCGGTGAGGTGCAGGACGTCGAGGTTTCGGCGATATCAGGCAAAGGTCTGAACGAGCTTCTGGAAGCCGTAGCGCTTCAAGCTGAGATCCTGGAACTTAAGGCAAACCCTGAACGGGCGGCCCTTGGTGCCGTGATTGAGGCCCAGCTTGATGTGGGACGCGGTCCGGTGGCCACGGTTCTGGTTCAGAACGGAACGTTGCGCCAGGGTGATATCTTCGTCGTGGGCGAACAATGGGGTAAAGTCCGGGCCATGGAAAACGACAAGGGTGCGCGCGTGAAAACCGCCGGCCCGTCGGTTCCTGTCGAGGTGCTGGGTCTGAATGGTACGCCCGAGGCCGGTGACGTTCTGAACGTTGTCGAAACCGAAGCCCAAGCGCGCGAGATTGCCGACTACCGCGCCAACCTGGCCAAGGAAAAGCGCGCTGCGGCCGGGGCTGCCACGACCCTCGAACAGCTGATGCAGAAAGCTAAGGACGACGAGAATGTCGTCGAACTGCCGATCCTGATGAAGGCCGACGTTCAGGGCTCGGCCGAGGCGATCGTTCAGGCCATGGAAAAGATCGGAAATGATGAGGTGCGCGTCCGCGTTCTTCATTCCGGCGTTGGCGCAATCACCGAGACCGACGTCGGTTTGGCCGAGGCGTCGGGCGCACCGGTGTTTGGATTTAATGTCCGCGCAAATTCCAGCGCCCGTAACTCAGCCAACCAGAAGGGTGTCGAAATCCGCTATTACAGCGTCATCTATGATCTGGTTGATGACGTCAAAGCCGCGGCTTCGGGACTTCTGAGCGCGGAGATCCGCGAAAACTTTATTGGCTACGCCGAGATCAAGGAAGTCTTCCGTGTGTCCGGCATTGGCCGCGTTGCGGGTTGTCTGGTCACGGAAGGCATCGCGCGCCGGTCGGCTGGCGTGCGTCTTCTGCGGGATAACGTCGTCATCCACGAAGGCACACTGAAGACACTGAAACGCTTCAAGGACGAAGTGGCCGAGGTTCAGTCGGGCCAGGAATGCGGTATGGCATTCGAGAATTACGAAGATATCCGCCAGGGCGATGTCATCGAGATTTTCGAGCGGGAAGAGGTGGCCCGGTCGCTGGACTAAAGCCAGTCCCGCAGAATCGGAATAAGCGGAATGTCGGCCGGTGGCATCGGGTAGCTGGAGAACTCAGAGACCCGGGCCCAGGCCAGTTTCTGCCCCTCGCGACCCTTGGGGATACCCTGCCATTTGCGGCAGGCGAAAAGTGGCATGAGCAGGTGAAAGTCGTCGTAGCTGTGGCTGGCAAATATCAGCGGCGCCAGGCAGCTGTCCCAGGTTTCGATACCCAGTTCCTCGCTCAGTTCTCGGACCAAAGCGGCCTCGGGCGTCTCACCCGTCTCAACCTTGCCACCGGGAAATTCCCAAAGACCTGCCATGGATTTTCCGGCCGGGCGCTGGGCCAAAAGCACGCGACCGTCCACGTCGATCAGCGCTACGGCTGACACCAGGACCACGTTCACGACCGATAGTCCGCATTTATCTGTATGTAGCCGTGGGTCAGATCGCAGGTCCACGCCGTGAAACTGGCATCGCCCATGCCAAGATCGACGCTGATCACAATCTCTTGGCGGCGCATGTACCGCGCGCCGTCTTCTTCGTTATAGCCCGGCGCCACCCATCCGGTCTCGGCCACCAGAACGTCGCCGAACCGGATCGATATCCGGTCGCGGTCGGCCCGGGCGCCGGATTTGCCAACAGCCATCACGATCCGGCCCCAGTTGGGGTCTTCACCGGCAATTGCCGTCTTGACCAGGGGCGAATTCCCGATGGCCAATGCTGCGCGCTTGGCATCGGTCGTATCGATGGCGCCGGTGACGGTTATTTCGACGAACTTTGTCGCTCCTTCGCCGTCACGAACGACCTGGTGCGCCAGATCCTTCATAACCCTGCCAAGGGCCGCTTCGAACGCATGGGCGCCGGCAGTATCCCGCGATGTGATTGTGGAATTGCCCGCTTTGCCCGTTGCGGCGACCATCAGCGTGTCAGAGGTAGAGGTATCGCTGTCGACCGTGATCGCATTGAAGGTTCTGTTGTTCAAATCGTTTAGGCAGCTTTGTAGAAACGCTTGGTCAACGGACGCATCGGTGAAGATGTAGACCAGCATCGTGGCCATATCGGGAGCAATCATGCCCGAACCCTTGGCGATGCCCGCGACGGTGACTTTCTTGCCGCCCACCTCTGCCGACGCGAAAGCACCCTTGGAAAAGGTGTCTGTCGTCCGAATGGCCCCCGCTGCTTCGGCAATTCTGTCCGCCGCCAGACCTTCGGCAAGCTCTGCGATCCTGTCGGTGATCCGGCTGTCTGGCAGAACCTCGCCAATCACACCGGTTGAGGCCGAGAACACGCGCGTCTCTGGCAAGCCAAGTTCCATCGCCACGGCGCTGCAGATCCTCGTCACCGAATTTCTTCCGTTGTCGCCGGTGAATGCATTGGCGTTGCCGGCGTTGACGATAATTGCCGCGCCCGCGGTTCTGTCGGAATCGGAAGACAGTTTCTCCTGACAGTCGAGCACGGGCGCTGCCCGGGTGGCAGATCGCGTGAATACGCCGGCGATGGACGTGCCTTTGACCAAAGACGCCAGCATGACATCCGGTCGCCCGCGATACCGAACCTCTGCCGCGACGGCCGAAAACGTAACGCCCAGCACCTCGGGAATGTCCGGGAATCCGCCCTTTGGTGCCAGTGGCGATGTTTTCGGCCCATCGTTCTGCCGCGACCCGGACCTTCGGGCCAAAACCAATTGCCGTTTCAGGTGCCGAATAACGGCATCTTTGTTCTTCATTTGAACGGCCGCTACTGCTGCAGGATTTCCATCTGATTGAGGATGTTTGGATCGATGGTGCCTTCCTCGGCCCGTTCGACGATGGCCTGCTCGACCAACTCTGCAACGCGGGCATCCGCGGCTTCACGCTGGACCTGCTGGGTCAGTTGCGCGCGCACCTCTTCCAATTCGGGCGTTGCCAAATTCCGGGTGTCGTTCAGTGTGATCACGTGCCAGCCGAACTGCGTTTGTACAGGCGCTGAGATACCGCCCACTTCCATCGCGACGACGGCATCTTCGAAGGGCTTGACCATCCGGCCGGATGAGAACCAGCCGAGATTTCCGCCGTTGGGACCCGATGGGCCGGTCGAGCGCTCGCGCGCTGTCTGGGCGAAATCGGCGCCTTCTTCCAGCGCCGTGACAATCTCAAGCGCTTCTTCTTCGGTTTCCACCAGAATGTGACTGGCGTTGAATTCCTTGTCCGGTTCCGCATTTGCATACAGCGCATCATAGGCAGACTGCACCGCCTCATCCGTCACCGCCTCATCCGCAACCGTGTTCAGAACCTCGCCGGCGATCAGCGCCCGCCGTTCGTTTTCAAGCGCAAGTTCAACCCGCTTCGGGACGTCGGTTGCCGCGCCTGCCAGCGCTGTTTGCTGTATCAGCTGTTCGCGAATGCCTTCGAAAAGCACTTCCGGCGGAAGTTGCTGGTATTCTTCCGGCAGGCGATTGCGCGCAAGGATCATGTGCCCGATCGTGATGTCGATGCCGTCCACCGATGCAACCACCGTGTCAATCGTAGGCTCATCCTGGGCCAGGGCCGTACCGGCAGCGGCCATGAGGGCAGCGCAAAACACCGCGGTAACAACGTAGGGGACTCTGCGCATTCTGGGGCTCCTTTTGCGGTACTGCTGGACCGGTATCGTTGACACTATCATGCGCGCCGCTTACATCGCGGGAAGCTTAGAAAACGCGCTTAGAACCCGTTGTAGGGTGGCTTGGGACAAGGGACAAGGCAACTTGAAAACCGCCCCCTCCCAAGCACGCGAAATCGGAGAGTGCAGTGCTCGGAATTGGAACTATCGCAAAGAAGGTCTTTGGAACGCCAAACGACCGTAAGATCAAATCAGCCCAGTCGGTTGTTGCGGCAATCAACGACCTTGAACCGAACTTTGAGGGGCTGAGCGACGCGCAGATTATCGAAAAAACGTCTGAGCTGAAGGGCCGCTTGGCCGCTGGTGAAACGTTGGATGCGCTGCTTCCCGAGGCTTTTGCAAACGTCAGGGAAGCTGCAAAGAGGGCCTTGGGCCTTCGCGCGTTTGACGTTCAACTGGTGGGGGGACTGTTCCTGCACCGGGGCGATATTGCCGAAATGAAGACTGGTGAAGGCAAAACGCTTGTCGCGACCTTCCCGGCCTACCTGAACGCACTGACGGGCCGCGGCGTCCATATCGTGACGGTCAATGACTATCTGGCACGCCGCGACGCCGAATGGATGGGCAAGGTCTATGGAGCGCTCGGCCTGACAACCGGTGTTGTTTATCCGATGCAGCCGCCGGAAGAAAAGCAGGCGGCATATTCGGCCGATATTACCTATGCAACGAATAACGAGCTTGGGTTCGATTACCTGCGCGACAACATGAAGTCCGAGCTGAAGGACATGTTCCAGCGCGATCACTATTTCGCGATTGTGGACGAGGTCGACAGCATTCTGATCGACGAGGCGCGGACACCGCTGATCATCTCAGGCCCGGCGCAGGATCGGTCCGAGCTTTACATCACCATCGACAAGATCATTCCCGAGGTGTCGGACGAACACTTTTCGCTGGATGAGAAAACTCGGAACGTCACGTATACTGATGAAGGGAACGAATTCCTTGAAGCCCGGCTGCACGAAGCCGGCATTCTTCCCGAAGAACATACCCTCTACGATCCGGAATCCACCACCATCGTGCATCACGTGAACCAAGGCTTGCGTGCCCACAAGCTGTTCAACAAGGATAAAGATTATATCGTCCGCGATGGTGAGGTTGTCCTGATCGACGAATTCACCGGCCGCATGATGTCCGGTCGCCGTCTTTCCGACGGCCTACACCAGGCGATTGAGGCCAAGGAAGGTTGCCGCATCCAGCCCGAAAACGTGACGCTGGCCAGCGTCACGTTCCAGAATTACTTCCGCCTTTATGACAAGCTTGCCGGGATGACGGGAACTGCTGCGACAGAGGCCGAAGAGTTTCAGGAGATTTACGGCCTGGGTGTCGTAGAGGTGCCCACCAACAAGACCATCGCACGCGAGGACGCCCATGATCAGGTCTATCGCACGTCGACAGAGAAGTACGATGCGGTGGTCAGCGCGATCAAAGAAGCACACAAAAAGGGCCAGCCCCTGCTGGTCGGAACGACCTCTATCGAGAAGTCAGAGTTATTGTCGGGGCTTCTGAAGAAAGCCGGCGTGCCCCACAATGTTCTCAATGCGCGTCAGCACGAACAAGAGGCGCAGATCGTCGCCGAGGCAGGCAAGCTGGGCGCAGTTACCATCGCAACCAACATGGCCGGGCGCGGCACTGATATTCAGCTTGGCGGCAACGTCGAGATGAAAGTTCTAGAGGCGCTCGCGGCTGACCCGGAGGCCAATCCGGACGAGGTGCGCGCGCGGATCGAGGCCGAGCATGCCGATGAGAAGAAGAATGTTCTGAACGCTGGAGGCCTTTTCGTTCTGGCAACCGAACGGCACGAAAGCCGTCGGATCGACAATCAGTTGCGCGGAAGATCCGGACGGCAAGGTGACCCTGGACGCTCTCTTTTTTACCTGAGCCTCGAAGACGATCTGATGCGGATTTTCGGCTCGGAACGTTTGGACAAAGTGCTGTCGACGCTGGGCATGAAAGAGGGCGAGGCGATCATCCACCCCTGGGTGAACAAATCGCTTGAAAAAGCGCAGGCCAAGGTCGAAGGGCGCAACTTTGACATTCGCAAACAGTTGCTGAAGTTCGACGATGTGATGAATGACCAGCGAAAGGTCATCTTCAGTCAGCGGCGCGAGATCATGGAGGCCGAGGACCTTTCAGAGATCGTACAGGACATGCGGCACCAGGTCATAGACGACATCGTGGCCGAATATATCCCGGCCAATTCCTATGCTGATCAGTGGGACACCGAGGGGCTTCAGGACGAGGTCAAAGCGCAGCTTAGCGTTGACGCACCGGTCGTCCAATGGGGCGACGAAGAAGGCGTCGACGATGAGATCATCATCGAGCGGTTGGAGAAATCGGCTGACGAATTCATGGCTTCAAAAGCTGTGCAGTTCGGATCCGAGAACATGCGCAACATCGAAAAGCAGATCCTGCTGCAGACAATCGACAGCAAGTGGCGCGAACATCTGCTGACGCTGGAACACTTGCGTTCCGTGATCGGCTTCCGGGGCTACGCGCAGCGCGATCCGTTGAACGAATACAAGAGCGAAGCGTTCCAGCTTTTTGAGAGCCTCCTCGAAGCCCTACGTACCGATGTCACAAAGCAACTTTCCCAGGTGCGACCGTTGTCTCCGGAAGAACAACAAGAGCTGCTGGCCCAATTGCAGTTGCAGCGGCAGAAGGAACTAGAATCTAAAGCGGCGCCCGAGAGTGAAAATTCTGCCCCCCCATCTGTTGGCTTTGTCGAAGACGATCCGTCAACCTGGGGAACCCCCGGTCGAAACGATGCTTGCCCTTGTGGTTCGGGCAAGAAGTTCAAACACTGCCACGGGCGCCTGACATAGCGAATTGCGGGCCGGCGGCAGTCCGGTCTGATGTCTTATCCAGCACCTATTAACTTTCATCTCGGACGAAAATTCGACCGATTGGTTGCCGCGCGACTGAATACCGTTCAATGAAAGGAAACAATGAACCTGTTTATCAAGAATTGCGCTATTTCCATTTCTAATTAATTGAATTTGTAGTTTCGAGATCAGCTCTAAGAGGTGAAAGAAGAACCTTTGCTGATTGAATATAGGCCGAAAAACGCGTGGTAATCACGGCCCAAACTTTATTAGTTCGAGAATGAGACAGATGAAAAGAACGCCTTAATCCATATTTCGCACTTTCTTTGCGATCACGGAAAACTGGAATAAAATAAGGCAAAATTGCCTAATTGAGGCGAGCATCGTTTAAAAATCTGTCAGGAATGTGCCGAAAAACGCAGGAGCTTTGGCCAAAGAATTTGGTTCTCGTTTCAGTTCGATTGCATGAATTTGAAAAAGCCAAAATCGATTCGCATAGTTTATGCAAAAGGTAACGAATTATGGCAGAAAAGTGGCAGTCAAACCCGCAAACGGAAACCATCTAGAAACTATATATTGTCGTTGGCTTGATTTGAATGCCTTAATATAGATTCCCTGTGATAAAATCATCCTAATATTAGCGCTTTCGCGCCAAAAGACTCCCAATCTAAGCTCGAATCGTGCATACCAGTCGATGGATGGGGGCACGCATAACGTCAGGGGATGATGATGCGTTCCGTCCGGGTATTGGTGACCGCTGCCGCGTCACTGGTTGTTGCATTCGCATCTGGCCACATCGTCGAAAACGGCGATGTCACGCTTTCCAAGATCGGCGCAGGGCTTGCCGGTCAGGGCGCCGCCCTTGCGAGTTCGCGCACTGACATTCCAACATTTCCGCGACCACCCATCGAAACGCTGCAGGCAACGCCATTTCCGTCGACCCGTTCGTGGGCCGAACAAGCGAAAGCATCGATCGATTTTGGGGTTCTTGACCGATCACGGTTCACTCTGGAACCGACTGGCGGGTGCGTGAATGAGGTTAAGGCGTCGCCGATTGGCGACGGTATGATCCGCGTCGGCGTTTATGCGCCCTGCAATCTGAATGAACCCGTTACGATCCGCCACGCCGGGCTGGCCTTTACCGTGCGCACGACCACAAACGGCCGCGTGTCGGCCGAGATGCCGGCGATGATCCGCGATGCCGAGGTTCAGGCGATTTTTCAGGACGGGCAATCGGTGACATCGCAGGTCGATGTGCCGGATGCAGACGAATTTCACCGGGTGGCTTTGACATGGCGCGGTGATACCGGACTGCATATTCACGCGCTGGAATTTGGCGCCGAGCGCGGAAACGGCGGCCATGTTTGGGCCGGTGCCCCGGGTTTCCTGGGAGAAACCAAGCTCGGAGACGGCGGTACGCTGATCACGCTTGGTGATGCGACACTGCTGAACGCCAACCGCGCTGAGGTGTACACGTTCCCAACGGCCCGCCATGCCGGCACCGGGACGGTCCGCCTGTCGGTTGAGGCAGAAGTGCTGAACACCAATTGCGGTGGCATCATTGCGGCTCAAACCGTCCAACCTGATGGGCTTGGCGGCGTGGTTCCCACGGACCTGACCCTCCGTTTGCCGGAGTGCCATGCGGTCGGCGAATTTATTGAGTTGAAAAACATCCTGCGAGACCTGAAACTCGCCAGCAAGTAAGCGGGCAGATTTTGGGGTGCAGGTACCATGCGATCATCGCTGGGTGCTTTAGCAATAAGCGCAACTCTCATGGCGGCGGCCGCACAGGCGCAGGACATTCGGCTGAAATCGCGGGACGGCGGTGTGGAAGTCACCGGCCGTCTGCTTGATTTTGACGGCACAAGTTACCGCATAGAGACCGAATTCGGGCCGCTTACCGTTGAGGCGTCTCAGGTCGTCTGCGAAGGTGAGGCTTGCCCAGGGGCGTCCGGTTTTGTGTCGGAGCTTTCGGTTTCGGGTTCCCAGGCTCTGGCCGGTGATCTTTTTCCAACCTTGTTAGAGGCATTCGCCCGCGACCGCGGCCTGGCATCACAACGCGAAATCAGCGGTGATTTGAACTTTGGCTACGCTCTGGCCGATGAAGATGCGCAAGAGGTTGCGCGCATCGCCTTCCGGGTCGGAAGTTTGACCGAAGCAGAAGAAGATCTGCGCAGCGGTGCATCGCAGATTGCGCTCTTTGATCGACCCGTAACCACCGACGCCGCCAACTGGTCTTTCGCACGGGATGCGGTTGTGTTCGTGGCGGCCGGTGACGGCCCGGTCACGTCAATTGACTACAATCAGATCCCCGCCATCCTGTCCGGCGCCATTCAGAACTGGTCCGAACTCGGGGCAGAGGATCAGCCGATCCGACTGCACCTGCCAGCCCGCCTGCATGGTGTTTCCGATTACCTGAGCGAGGAATTTGGGGTCGCGGAGGAAGAATTTTCGTCCGATGCCGCACGGCATCAGGATCTTGCCGAGCTCGTGGATGCGGTTGCCGCCGACCCGCTTGCCATCGGTGTGGCGCGTTATTCTGAACGCGGCAATGCGGGAACCCTGGCATTGCGGGCGTCATGCGGTTTCGAATTGACGCCGACGCGCATTGGCGTGAAAACTGGCGACTATCCGCTCGCGCTGCCCATCAGCATCTACGCCGAAGAAGCCCGTTTGGGACTGCTGGGGCGGGATATCGTCAGTTACTTCCAAGGACCGCAGGCACAGGCGATCGTGCGCTTGTCCGGCTACGTCGATCTGCAGACAGAGGTCGAAACGCTTTCAGAACAGGGCGATCGCCTGATCAATGCGGTGTCAGTGGCTGGAACCCAGGTGCCAGTATCCGAGCTTCGACGCATGGCATCCGTCTTGCGGGGTGCTGAAAGGCTGTCCATGAGTTTTCGGTTCCAGCCCGGATCGACTGAGTTGGACGCCGGATCGCGTTCAAATGTCCGCCGTCTGTCAGAGGCGTTGCTGACCGGTGACCTTGACGGTGAAGAGGTGGTTCTTATCGGTTTCAGTGACGGGGTCGGTGCGGCGGATGGCAACCGCCGCATCGGCGCGGGCCGGGCCCAGGCGGTTCTCGACGCCGTTCTACAGGAAGCTACCGGCCTTGATGAAACCCGCGTCACTCTGGCCACAGAAAGCTTTGGCGAAGCCATGCCTCTGGCATGCGACGATGATGAGTGGGGTCGGGATATCAACCGGCGTGTTGAGGTTTGGTTGCGCGGACCTCAAAGGTAACCACTTGACCGAAAAGACAATTCCGCGTCCTGGCCGATCACGATGTGGTCGTGAAGGACGACCCCCAGCGCTTCGGCCGCATCCCGGATCTTTCCGGTCATGACTATGTCTTCCTCCGACGGCGTCGGGTCGCCCGAGGGATGGTTGTGCACAATGATCAGGGCCGAGGCATTCAGCTCTAGCGCACGTTTGACAACCTCGCGCGGATACACCGGCACATGGTCGACGGTGCCCTGCGCCTGTTCTTCGTCAGCCACCAGCACGTTTTTTCGATCAAGATACAGGACGCGAAACTGTTCAATTGCGCGGTGCGCCATCGTGGTATGGCAATAATCCAGCAATGCGCCCCAGCTGGACAACACATGCTGCTGCATCACCTTGGACCGCGCCAGCCGGTGAGCCGCAGCCTCAACAATCTTCAGTTCGGTGACGATCGCGGCGCCAACGCCCTTGACGTCGCCAAGGCGTTCAGGCTCTGCCGATATGACGCGGTTGAAATCACCAAAAGCATCCAAAAGCGCCCGCGCCAGCGGTTTCACATCCTGCCGGGGCATCGCGCGGAACAGGACGAGTTCAAGAAGTTCATAGTCAGGTATGGCGGTTGCCCCACCCGCCATGAAGCGTTCGCGCAGTCTTTTCCGGTGATCGCGAATGTACGATGGCAGCCGGGCGCCAGGCTGCAAGGCCACCGTTCCGGTTTCCTGAAAGATCGGCAGCATTGGTTCTGAGAGTTGGTTGCTGTCCCCCATGCGCGTAGCCTGAAGGACAAAACCTGAAAGTATGGTTAATGAAGAGTAAGGAAGGCGGAGCGATCAGCCCTTCATCTGATCCCAGAAGTGTCTGACTTTGTTGAAAAAGCTCGATCCTTCAGGGTTGTTGTTATCTTCACTGATTTTTTCGAACTCGCGCAGCAATTCCTTTTGTCGCCCGGTCAGATTAACGGGCGTCTCAATGGCCAGTTCGATGAACATGTCGCCTTGCATGTTTCCCCTCAGGGCCGGCATCCCCTTGCCGCGCAAGCGCATCTGGCGCCCCGACTGACTTCCCGCCGGGATCTTCACGCGACTACGCCCGCCATCGATTGTCGGCACTTCGATATCACCACCCAGCGATGCGGATGTCATGGACACGGGCACGCGGCAGTAAAGATTGGTCGCGTCCCGTTCGAACAGCGGATGATCGGTCACTTCGATGAAGAGATAAAGATCGCCCGCCGGTCCGCCCCGAAGCCCCGCCTCGCCTTCGCCGGCCAGCCGGATGCGGGTTCCTGTCTCGACACCTGCCGGGATGTTTACATTAAGCGCGCGTTCTTTCTCGGTCCGGCCCGATCCGGCACAAACCTTGCAGGGGTTTTGGATGATCTGGCCCAGTCCGGCACATGTGGGGCACGTGCGTTCGACCGTGAAGAAACCCTGCTGTGCCCGCACCTTGCCCATGCCCGAACAGGTCGGGCAGGTCGTGGGCTCTGCGCCCGCTTCCGACCCGGTGCCGCTGCAAGAACTGCAGGCGACCGACGTTGGGACGTTGATTGTCCTCTGCAGACCGGAATACGCGTCCTCAAGGCTGATCTGAAGGTTATATCGCAGATCTGACCCGCGCGATGCACGCTGGCGTCCGCCCGCCCGGCCACCCATGAAGTCGCCGAACAGATCGTCAAACACATCCGAAAACGCGCTTGCGAAATCCCCTTGCCCCGCAGGGCCCCTGCCCGGGCCACCCATGCCACCTTCGAAGGCGGCGTGACCGAAGCGATCGTAGGCGGCCTTCTTGTCAGGATCTTTAAGCGCGTCGTAGGCTTCGTTCACTTCCTTAAAGTGGGTTTCAGCGTCCGGGTTGTCCGCGTTGCGATCCGGATGCAGTTCTTTCGCCTTTGAGCGAAAGGCTTTTTTGATGTCGTCTGCGCTTGCTCCTTTGGAGACCCCGAGGACATCGTAATAGTCACGCTTTGCCATCAGCGGCTTTCCTTATCAAACGCAAGGAACCGACCCATTGGGCGGGCCGGTTCCAAGACATTCGGAGGCGCACTTAGGACGCGCGCTTGTTGTCGTCCAGATCCTCGAAATCGGCATCGACGATATCGTCATCAACGCCGTGCGGTTCGTCGTCGCCTTCCGACGATGCCTCACCCGCTTTCTCTTGCTCGGCTTTATAGATCGCTTCTCCGAGCTTCATGGCGGCTTCCGTTACATTCTGGATGCCGGATTTGATCTTGCCCGCATCTTCGGACTCGAGCGTGTCCTTCAATGCGGCGACGGCCAACTCGATTGCTTCGACGGTCGACGGATCGACCTTTTCGCCGTGATCCTCGATCGACTTCTCGGTCGAATGAATCAGGCTTTCCGCCTGGTTCTTGGCTTCGACGAGTTCGCGGCGCGACTTGTCGGCTTCGGCGTTCTCTTCCGCATCTTTGACCATTGCGTCGATCTCATCATCGGACAGACCGCCCGACGCCTGGATCGTGATCTTTTGCTCTTTGCCCGTTCCCTTGTCCTTGGCACCCACGTTGACGATGCCATCGGCATTGATGTCGAAGGTCACTTCGATCTGCGGCATGCCGCGCGGCGCGGGCGGGATTTCTTCAAGGTTGAACTGGCCGAGCAGCTTGTTGTCCGATGCCATTTCGCGCTCGCCCTGGAACACCCGGATCGTCACAGCGTTCTGATTGTCTTCGGCGGTTGAGAATATCTGGCTTTTCTTCGTTGGAATGGTTGTGTTTCGATCGATCAGACGGGTGAAGACACCGCCCAATGTCTCGATGCCCAGCGACAGCGGGGTCACGTCAAGAAGTACAACGTCCTTTACGTCGCCCTGCAGAACGCCTGCCTGGATCGCAGCACCCATGGCCACCACTTCATCGGGGTTGACGCCCTTGTGGGGTTCTTTCCCGAAGAACTTAGTGACCTCTTCAAGAACCTTCGGCATGCGGGTCATGCCACCCACCAGAACAACCTCATCAATGTCGCTGGTCGAAAGACCCGCGTCTTTGAGCGCCGCTTGGCAGGGTTTCAGTGACTTTTTGATCAGATCGCCGACGAGGGTTTCCAGTTTGGCCCGTGTTAGTTTCATGACCATGTGAAGGGGCTGGCCGCCCTTGGGATCCATGGAAATAAACGGCTGGTTGATTTCCGTCTGGCTGGAAGACGACAGTTCAATCTTTGCTTTCTCGGCGGCTTCCTTCAGTCGCTGAAGCGCCATTTTGTCCGCGGTCAGATCGACACCGTTTTCCTTTTTGAATTCGTCGGCCAGATACTGGACCACGCGCATGTCAAAATCTTCACCACCGAGGAACGTGTCACCATTGGTGGATTTGACTTCGAAAAGTCCGTCATCAATCTCAAGGATCGTCACGTCGAAGGTGCCGCCGCCAAGGTCGTACACCGCAATGGTCTTGCTGGCTTTCTTGTCCAAACCATAGGCAAGCGCGGCCGCCGTTGGTTCGTTGATGATGCGAAGCACCTCAAGGCCGGCAATCTTGCCCGCATCCTTGGTGGCCTGACGCTGGGCGTCATTGAAATAGGCGGGTACGGTAATCACTGCCTGTTCGACGGTTTCGCCCAGATAGCTTTCGGCCGTTTCCTTCATCTTCTGAAGGATGAACGCCGAGATCTGGCTAGGGCTGTATTTCTCGCCGTCCGCTTCGACCCATGCGTCGCCATTTCCGCCATCGACGATCTCATACGGCACGATTTTTTTGTCTTTCGACACTTCGGCGTCGTCGACGCGGCGGCCGATCAGGCGTTTGACGGCAAATATCGTGTTTTCGGGGTTGGTGACGGCCTGGCGCTTGGCGGGTTGGCCCACAAGACGTTCGTCATCGGTGAATGCGACAATCGATGGCGTGGTGCGCGCGCCTTCCGAATTTTCGATAACGCGCGGCTGGGCGCCGTCCATGATAGCGACGCAAGAGTTAGTGGTACCAAGGTCGATACCTATGACTTTTGCCATTTTCGATCCCTCTTTTGTGGCGATTTACGAACCACCGGCCCATTTCGGCACCGGTCTTCCGTATTGAGGCTTCAGGTCTGTGACCCAGGTTGGGTTCTGCGCGTATATAGGTGTCGTGAATGGGGCCTGCAAGCCAAACAGGCTGCCAAGTTGTTGCTGTTGCGAACATGTTTGCCCGGTTTTGAAACAAAGGGAACAGATTGCATGAAACTGCCTGAAAAACACGTGCTTGGCGGCGTTGAAGTCTATCCGGGATTCCTGGATAGACCCGCTCAGGAGGCTGTCTTAAGCGATCTTGCGGGCGTCATGGCGGCAGCCCCGTTACGAGAGATGAAAATGCCGAACGGTCGGCCCCTGTCGGTACGCATGACGGCCGCAGGCTCCTTTGGCTGGACCATTGACCGAAGCGGATATTCCTACGCGCCCCACCAAAGCGACGGGAAGCCTTGGCCGATGATACCTGCAGCGCTCAAAGAGATGTGGTCTGCGCTCGTGCCCGCCTCCCGCCCGCCTGAATCGGTATTGATCAACCACTATGGTCCCGGCGCGCGCATGGGCTTGCACCAAGACCGTGACGAAGCGGATTTCTCGCAGCCCGTGGTGTCGCTTTCGCTGGGCGACGACGGGCTTTTCCGCGTGGGCGGGCTCGCCCGGCGGGCGCGCACGCAGTCCGTTTGGTTGAACTCGGGCGACGCGCTCGTGATGCAAGGCGATGCACGGCTAGTCTTTCACGGGGTTGATCGCATCCGCAGTGGATCGAGCACGCTTTTGCCGGATGGCGGACGGCTGAACGTAACCATGCGCGTGGTGACCTAGCGGCGTGCAAACCAGCTAAGCGATGCGTGCTTGCGGGTATAGCTTTCGGCCATCAGCCCGATCAGGATAAGCACCACGGAAAGGATCAGCGGGTACCAGTAATTGGTGTGATGCGGGAAATAGTTCACGAACACATAGCCCCGCGCCTGATCGATGATGTGAAACAGTGGGTTCCAAAGAAACATCGGCAGAAGCGTGTAGGGAAGCATGTTGCCCACGGTCATCTTGCCCGAAGCGAAGATATTGACCCGCGTGTAGAATGAATTCAGCTGCTGGGTGAAGCCGGGGAACCAAGGCTTAAGGGCAAGGAAAACCAACCCGACGCCTATGCCCGAAAACCATCCAAGCAGGATCATCATGAAGGCACCAAATGGGTCGTGGATCTCGACCGGCTTGATTGCCACATGATAGCCGCCGATGATCACTGCCAGCGATAGCATCTGTATGTAGAGAGAGCTGAAGGACGCCGCCAGAATGGCCACGAACGTGTTCATGGGCGCGTGCATCATCATGGGCGATGTTGGACCCTCAGACGACAGAATGCTGCCCATGACCTTGATGTGGGTCATGTAGATGAAAATACCGGACAAGAGAAACATGAAGAAATCGCCGCGCAGGCTCATCCCCCGCAGTTGCAGAAGCTCGAACATCACGTAGAAGACAACGACCATCATAATCGTCTGTAGCATCGACAGCAAAAGACCGATCAACGCGTTTCCATGGGTCTTCCGCAGCGCGCGCGTCGTGCTGTGGTAGACCAATTCCAGAAACTCGATCGTGGCCAACAGGCCCGATTTTGTGTTGGTGCGTTTGGCAAACATACCTGTGCCCTGCTGCCCGTCCGGTGAAGTTTCGCCTCTAAACCTTGCTGATCTCTTGCACCCGGATCATAAGATCACTTGTCTTTGGCAGCAATCGTGGGACGCGCGAAAACTATGGCCGATGTTTCAAGTACACAGCGCATGGTATCGACCTTTCGGCAGCTTGCGCTGGAGGCCGGCGCGGCGATCATGGATGTCTACGAAAGACCTGATTTCGACGTGCGGGTCAAAGCGGACGATTCTCCGGTCACCGAAGCGGACGAACTGGCAGACCGCATTATTCGCGACGGCCTGCGCGAAGCCTTTCCCGATATCCTGGTTGTGACCGAAGAAACCACGGCATCCCACGGGCAAACAGCTTCGCGGTTCTTCATTGTTGACCCACTTGATGGCACCAAGGAATTCATACGCAGGAGGGGAGACTTCACCGTCAATATCGCCTTCGTGGAAGACGGTGTTCCGCGGCGCGGCGTTGTCTATGCGCCCGCTAAGGGTCGCCTGTTCTACACTCTTACGGACGGGCAATCCGTTGAAGAAAAGTCGCCGTTCTTGGGCAAAGAACCCGAACGGCTTCAGCCGATCTCGGTCTCTAAGCCCGACAACGACGCCCTGATGGTCGTTGCCTCCAAGTCGCACAGGGATCAAGCAACTGACGATTACATCGGCAAGTATGCCGTGCGCGACATGACATCTGCGGGCTCGTCACTGAAGTTCTGCCTGGTGGCCACGGGCGAGGCGGATCTTTACCCGCGTCTTGGGCCTACGATGGAATGGGACACCGCGGCGGGCGATGCCGTTCTCAGAGGCGCGGGCGGGCGCGTCGTGTTCTTCGATGGGCACGCACCGTTCCACTATGGCAAGGCGGCCTACCGCAACCCGTTCTTTATCGCCCATTCACCCGGCGTTACGCTGAAGTCTGGCTAGCAACGTGTCCGTCGCAATCGTTATTCCGGCTAGATTTGAATCCTCGCGCTACCCGGGTAAGCCCCTGGTGCCCTTGCGCGGTGCGACCGGTGTCTCGAAGACGCTGATACAAAGATCGTGGGAGGCGGCGCAGACCGTTTCCGGAATCGATCAGGTTTTTGTAGCAACCGATGATCCACGCATACGGGATGCTGTGACGGCCTTTGGCGGCAAGACACTTATGACGTCAAGTGCATGCCGAAACGGTACAGAACGTTGTGCCGAAGCCTTGGCCGGCCTGCCTGCCGAGACGGAGATTGTCGTCAACCTTCAGGGCGATGCCCCACTGACGCCGGCATGGTTCATCGAGGGACTTGTCGACAAGCTTCAGGATGATCC
Organism: Pseudomonadota bacterium; assembly: GCA_039026235.1. Classification (GTDB taxonomy): domain Bacteria; phylum Pseudomonadota; class Alphaproteobacteria; order Rhodobacterales; family Rhodobacteraceae; genus JBCCMQ01. The sequence continues at coordinate 42,030 of JBCCMQ010000016.1, read as the reverse complement.
GTCTTTCGATGTCGCCACGCCGGTCCTGCCGTGTGACGGCGTCACTTTGAACGCTTTTCTCGATGACCGGAAGGCTGGCCGCGTGGGCGGAACCACGGCCGTCTTCGGCGCCGGGGGCCGGGCACTTTATTTCTCAAAAGAGGTTATCCCCTACACCGGATCGCAATATGAACCCGCTGAATACACGCCCGTCTTCCATCACGTTGGGGTCTACGCCTACCGCCCGGCGGCATTGAAGGCATACCTCGGTATCGACGAAACTGCGCTTGAGCGTCTGGAAGGACTGGAACAGTTGCGGTTTCTCTACGCCGGCGTGCCGGTCGCCTGTGTTGAGGTCAGCGCGCGGGGCCGACAATTCTGGGAGTTGAACAACCCCGAAGACGTGGATCGGCTAGAACGCATGATGGCCGAGATGGATATGCCTTGACCCTGACGACGGTAAGCGTTGTCGTGGTCAGCCACGGACGCCCGGAAGACCTGCTGAAATGCCTTACCGCGCTTCGCCAGCAAACCCACGCGAACTTTGAAATCGTGGTTGTTGCCGACGCGTCAAGCCTTAGCGCGGTCGATCTGCAAGGCGTCGCTGCAACGCAGGTCTTTGACGTCGCCAACATCTCGCAGGCCCGTAATATCGGCATCGCGCTGAGCGCCGGTGAGTTGATTGCCTTCATCGACGATGACGCCGTGGCCGAACCGCGCTGGCTTGAACACCTGTCAGGCGCCTTTCTCGATCAAAAGGTGGGGGCGGCCGGAGGCTTTGTTCTTGGTCGGAACGGTATCTCGCTGCAATGGGCGGGGCAGTCGATTGACGCCACAGGGACCGACCACACCCTGGCCATCGAAGCGGACAAGACGGCAGTTCCACAGGTGGCGCCGGGATTTGCGGTACGGACCCAGGGCACGAACATGATGTTCAGGCGCGAGGTATTGCGACGCTTGGGCGGGTTTGATCCGGCATTCGCCTTTTACCTCGAAGACAGTGACCTGAATATGCGGATTGCCGCCGATGAAATTCAGACCGCTATAGCTCCTTTGGCGGTGGTTCATCATGCCTTTGCACCCAATGCCAATCGCCGGGCGGACCGTGGGCCGGCCGATCTGCATGAGATTGGCGCAAGCTCTGCCGTCTTTCATTGCAAGTACCTTCGGGAACGCGACTGGGCGCCCGCACGGGAGGCGATGTTCAATGCTCAGCGCAGGCGGCTTCTGGGTTTCATGGTTGATGGACGCAGTGAACCCCGCCGAGTGGAACAATGCCTAGACGGGCTATTGCGCGGATACGACGAAGGCATGCTGCGCCAAAGCGGAAACTTTCCTGAGTTGTCTGAAAGAAATACCGAATTCCAACCGTTTAGCAGCGATCGCCATGATCCGGCAGAGGACTGCGTTTTGCATGGACATTGGCGAGAACGCCATCGCCTTCGCAGACAGGCGGCCGAGTTGACGACAAGCGGGCACCGGGTCAGCCTGTTCCTGCTGCACCAGACATCGTTTTTCCACCGGATGCGGTACAGGATGCCCGGGTATTGGGAACAATCCGGAGGAGTCTACGGCAAATCAGACCGCGCGGACCCTCTTTGGGCTTACTGGCGCACGGCTGATCGCCTTCGCCGCGAGGTCGAGCGCATAGGTGCAGTGCGTTTTCCAAGCGAACATTTTGGCTAGTCTGACACCGGTCCGGCAACGCCAGACGATACATTCCAAATAGCGACTTATCTCGGAAACGAATCTGTGGTCTACAGCATACCGGCTGGGGCACGGCTTTTGAGCAGCAGGGCAGATGGCACAAAAAGTAACCAAAGCAATTTTTCCAGTGGCGGGCCTGGGCACACGCTTTTTGCCTGCGACGAAGTCGATTCCAAAAGAGATTATGACTCTGGTGGACCGCCCGCTGATCCAATACGCGATCGATGAGGCGCGTGCTGCGGGAATAAAGGAATTCATCTTTGTAACCTCGCGCGGAAAAGGCGCGCTCGAAGACTACTTCGATCACGCGCCCGTCCTTGAGGCGTCGCTGCGTAAGACCAAGAAGACCGAGCTACTGAAGCTCCTTAAGACGACAAACATGGACAGCGGCGCGATTGCCTATATCCGACAGCACAAGGCGCTGGGCCTTGGTCACGCCGTCTGGTGCGCCCGGCGGCTGATCGGTAACGAACCCTTTGCCGTGATCCTGCCCGACGATATCATCGCCGCTGAAAAGCCCTGCCTGCAGCAGATGGTGGATGCCTATCACGAAACCGGCGCATGCATGGTGGCGGCGATGGAAGTCACGCCGGAAAAGACGTCGTCTTATGGCATTCTGGACATCAACGGCGAAGACGGCCCGCTGGTCGGCGTCAAGGGGATGGTCGAAAAACCGGCAGCAAACACCGCGCCGTCCAATCTGGCAGTCATTGGCCGCTATATTCTGACGCAGAACGTTATGAATACGCTGAACCGAAAGCGCCGGGGAGCGGCAGGCGAGATACAGCTGACGGATGCCATAGCCGCCGAAATTTTGAATGGCAGACCAGTTTATGGCTTCCGCTTTGATGGTCAGCGGTTCGATTGTGGCTCAAAGTCCGGTTACCTACAGGCGACCGTCGCCTTCGCCCTATCGCGAGACGAACTGCGTGACGACCTTTATTACTATCTGTCCCAGGTTGTCTCGACCAAGCGTGCAGCTGAATAACGCAGGTAACGCGTCCGGCGCACCGTCTGCCCAACGTGCCTATCTGATTGACCTCAGCCGTACGGCACGCCGTTTGGGTATGGCTCCGACCGGGATCGACCGGGTCGAACGGCGCTATCTTGAAGAGCTTTTGTCCCGAGGACGTCCGCTGTGGGGCGTTGTGCGTACGCCGCTCGGAAATCTGCTGCTTAACCAAGCTGCGCTGCGGGACCTGAAGTCTTACGCCGATGGTATTGCCCCGCCGTCTGGCCGCGATCTTCTCTCACGTCTGCCGATGGGGCGCAGCGAAGACTTGCAGACAAGCGAAACAGCCGTGCGCGCGCTCGCCTTTGCGCGGGCACCGCGCGGACGGCTTGCTGCCATGCTGAGGCGGCATCTACCGGGCGGATTTGTCTATATGAACGTTGGCCACAGCGCGCTTACAGCCCGCCGACTGCGGGCTATTCGCGGCGCAGGCGCCAGCAAGGTCGAGGTCATGGTGCATGATCTGCTGCCGCTTGAGTTTCCAGAATGGCACCCGAATGCCGCAAAACTACGTATGGACCAAATACTTCGTGCAACCTTTGCACATGCTGACACGCTAATTTGCCCTTCATTTGAGACGCAGAAGCAGGTTGCAGTACAAGCGCAAAAGAAGGGCTGGACTGGCGAGACACTGACCGCTCACCTGGGTCCGGGGTTGGCGCCGTGTCAATCCAAAAGCAGCCTGCTGCAGAACAGCTTTCTTTGCCTTGGCACTCTTGATGCCAGAAAAAACCAGGCGTTCCTTTTGCAAGTCTGGCAGCGCTTGTATGATCGCTTGGAAAGCAGCCAAAGCCCGCCCGCGTTGCTTTTTGCCGGACGGGTCGGGTTCGGTGGCGCCGATATCGTATCGAAAATCAATCATTTGCAGCGGTCCGGGGTTTCTGTTGAGCATCTGGACGGTCCTGATGACACAACCATTGCAAAGCATCTGGCATCGTCTCGGGCTCTGCTAGCGCCGAGCCTTGCCGAGGGCTTTGGGCTCGCACCGCTCGAAGCGGCCTGCGCCAATGTCACCTGCATCGCGCATCCTTTGGCGGTCACCAGGGAAGTGCTGGGCGACATCCCCGTTTACGCAGATGCAACTGACATCTATGCATGGTGCGACGCAGTGGTAAACGTGATGCGGCAAGAGCACGCCGAAGAACAAAAGTCACGTAATGCGGGAAATATGGACCGGCCGGAGTTACCATCGTGGAAAGCGCACTTCGCGGCCGTGCTGGGCGAGATTTAGCCGCGCGGCAGAGTGGTTTCGAGAGAGATAGAGGGCTGCAGTGGGGCTCGTCCGGTCGTATCGCCTGAGGTTAGAGCGCAAGCGCTGGCTGATCCGCGCCTTCCGCAAACGGCGCGAACTGAAGGCAGTCGCCAATCGCACAAATCAGATCCAGCCGGATGATATCCTGCTGGTCTGTACCGTCTGGAACGAACAGCCCAGGCTCGCCTATTTCCTGAAGTACTATCGCAATCTTGGCATCCGGCATTTCCTGTTCATCGACAATGGATCGGATGACGGAACTGACGCGTATCTGGAGCGGCAGTCCGATGTGTCGCTTTGGCGTACCGAGGCAAGCTATAAACGGTCCCGCTTTGGCATGGACTGGGTCAACTGGTTGCTTAGAAAATACGCCCAGGGTCACTGGGTTGTCACGGTCGATGCCGACGAATTTCTGGTCTACCCCTTTGCCGACAGCCGGCCGCTTGATGCCCTGACAGACTGGTTGGACGAAAGCGGTGCGCGCAGCTTTCCGGCGATGCTCTTGGACATGTACCCCAAGGAATCTGTCGTGGGGGCGGTTTGCCGATCAGGTGAAAACCCGGTCGATGTTGCCCCTTGGTTTGATGGTGGTAACTATGTCTTAAGCAGAAATCCAAAGTACGAAAATCTTTGGATACAAGGCGGTCCGCGGGCGCGAATGTTCTTTGCAGATGCGCCGTATAAAGCGCCGTCGCTCAACAAGATACCCCTTGTGAAGTGGCATCGACGTTACGCCTACGTGCAGTCGACACATATGCTGCTGCCCCGGGGTCTGAACCAAGTCTACGATGTGGATGGCGGCGAGAAAATATCAGGATGTCTGCTGCACACGAAATTCATTAGCACACTGACGGAGAAGGCCGCGCTGGAGGCTGCCCGGAACCAGCACTTTGCCGGAGGGCGCGAATATCAGGCCTATGGCGACGGTATAGCACGTGGCGAGACGCTTTGGTGCCGGTGGTCGGAGCGTTATGTCAACTGGCGCCAGCTGGAACTTCTGGGTCTTATGTCGAAAGGCAACTGGGCATGAGCCTTGGGATGATCATGCTGATCCACAAGGGCCTTGCGCGGGCGACCCAGGTGGCACGGCATTGGGCAGGCGCAGGCTGTCCGGTCGTGCTGCATGTCGATGCCCGGGTAGATGAGACCGAATTTGCCCGGCTGAAGTCCAGCCTTAGGGACCTGACCAATGTGGCGTTTGGCGTTCGCACCCGGTGCGAATGGGGCACATGGTCCATCGTGCAGGCGACGCTTCGGTCGACAGAGGTGCTGTTGGCGCGGTTCCCAGAGGTCCAGCACGTATATCTGGTGTCCGGTGCATGCATGCCATTGCGTCCGGTCCCTGAACTGGTTTCATTTCTTCGGGCCAATCATGACACGGATTTTATCGAGTCGGTGACAACGATGGATGTACCGTGGACGGCCGGCGGACTTCAGCATGAACGGTTCAGCCTTTACTTTCCGGTCGGCTGGAAACGCCGCCGGGCGCTGTTTGATCGCCTCGTCGATCTTCAGCGAAGGCTTGGTGTTCGGCGCACCATGCCCCTGGACCTTGAGCCGCATATCGGTTCGCAGTGGTGGTGTCTGACCCGTTCAACGCTGGAAGCCATCCTGAACGATCCCGAACGGGATCGCATCGAACGCTTTTTCCGGCATGTCTGGATTCCCGACGAATCTTATTTCCAGACGGTCGTGCGCCGACACAGTTCGACCATCGAAAGCCGTTCCCTGACGCTGGCAAAGTTTGACTATCAGGGTCGCCCGCATGTCTTTTATGATGATCATCTTGAACTGCTGCGGCGATCGGACTGTTTTGTCGCACGCAAGATCTGGCACAAGGCGGATCGGCTGTATCAGAGCTTTCTGGCACAGGGCCCTCAGCTTCACAAAGATGTGGAGCCGCGCCCGTCCAAGATCGACCGTCTCTTTTCTCAGGCCAGCGAACGGCGAACCAATGGCCGCGCAGGTCTGATCATGCAAAGCCGCTTTCCGGGCTACCACACCGAGACGCGCCGCACCGCAGCACCTTATTCGGTGTTTCAGGGATTTGATGCGGTCTTTGAAGAATTCCGCCCCTGGCTTTCACGCGCGGTCGAAGGCAAGATCCATGGCCGCTTGTTCCACCCAGATGGTGCCGAATTCACTGGCGATCAGAAAGTATATCAAGGCGGGATCTCGCGGTCGCCGGTGCTGCGCGACTACAACCCAGAGGCGTTTCTGACGAACCTCACACGATCCGGCGCGTCCGAAAGGCAGCTCTTTCAGTTTGCGCCCGGGGATGATCATCGCATCTGGGACTTTATGGTCTATGATCCGAACGCGCAGATTTCCATCATTACAGGCGCATGGACGGTTCCGCTTCTCGCATTGGATCTGCCTTTCGAAGAGGCGCGCATTATGGCGGCACGTTTGCAGGTTCAGGAACAGGCCCAGGTTAACGTTGCACGCTCGCGCTGGGCCAAGGCGACCATCCGGATCTGGTCCCTCAGCCGGTTTCTGGATGTTCCGCTTGAGGCATTGCAGGCCATCCTCGATGATGTTCCGACGCAGACCCGTCGCCTTATTGCCGATCCACCAAAGTTTAGTGACCTGTCAGAGCTGCCTGGTTTCCTACAGGCGTTGCGCAACCAAGGTATGGAACCCTATCTGGCGGGCGACATCCATGAGACGCCCGATCCATCCGAGATCGGCGTGCGCCAAAGCAAACCTTATCTCGTGCAATAAGCTGTCATGGGCGCGCGCTTCGACTATTTCATTATCTTTGCCGAGATGCGCACCGGGTCGAACCTCTTGCAGTTGGCGCTCAATCAGGTTCCCGGAATTTCCTGTCTCGGAGAACTGTTCAATCCAAAGTTTTTGGACAACCCCAAACGCAATACAGCCTTCGGCATCGGCTTCGCAGAACGCGAGGTTGATCCCCTCGCTCTGATCACGGCGCTAAAGGAGAAGACCGAAGGCATCGGTGGATTTCGTTTCTTTTTCGACCATGATCCGCGCGTGGCTGATCATTGCATTGAAGATCACCGCTGCGCGAAGATCATTCTGACGCGCAATCCGCTTGAAGCTTACGTGTCAATGAAGATCGCTGATGCTGTTGATCAATGGTGGCTTTCGGACGCAAAGCACCGTTTAGAGGTTAAAGTTGACTACGATGAAGCCGAATTTCAGGCGTACTTCGATGAGAGAGTTGCGTTTCAGCAAGATTTGCGCCGCAGGCTTCAACTGAGTGGTCAGGCCGCGTTTACAGCAACATATGAGGACATTCAGGAGGTAGCCGTCATTAATGGAATGGCGGCGTACCTGGGCGTTTCATCGGACCTGAAACGGCTTCCCGCGGCCCTGAAAAAACAGAACCCAGATCGGCTGGAAGACAAGGTCGCGAACTTTGCTGAAATGCGCGAAAGCCTTAGCGGTTTTGAACGCTTTGACTTTGACAGCTATCCGAACTTTGAACCACCGCGCGGGCCGCGGGTGTCCAGCTTCTTGGCGGCGGATGCCCTTGGGTTGCTGTTCATGCCGGTTGTGGGTGCGCAGGGCGAATGGGTGGCGGAATGGCTCGAAGCGATCAATGGCTGGCCGTTGACGACAGGTCTGAACCGAAAGGGATTGAGGCAATGGAAACGGGAACATAAGGGGCACAGGAGCTTTAGCGTCGTCACCCATCCGCTGCTTCGCGCCTGGCGCGCATTCTCGAGTAGGATTCGGGATCCCAGGGCGGAAGAGTACCAAAAGGTGCGGGATACTCTCACCAAACATTACGGGATGGTGCTTCCTCAGTCGGAAGACGATGTGGATGGGACGCGGGCCGCGTTCCATTGCTTTTTGAGTTTTCTGAAGCTCAATCTTGCCCGGCAAACCAGCTTACCGATTGATCCGGCGTGGGCGAGCCAGCTCAACGTGTTGTCCGGCTACGCCCGTGTCGTGCTTCCGGACCTCGTGGTGCGCGAGACACATTTGGTGTCCGAGATTGGGGGCGTCGTGGCGTCGCGGGGCGCACCGGCAACCAGGGAGCCTGAGGTCGAGGACATTTCAGAACTTGAACGGATCTATGACGATTCCGTCGAGGACGCGGCCCGCCGTGCGTATCCGCGCGACTACCTCAGTTTTGGTTTTGACAGCTGGAAAGCGCGTACGGACTAAGCCGCTTCGCTGGTCGGCGTTTCCGTCAGGATTGCGTGCAGGATCGCCGGGTCACTGTTTGCCCGAAGTTTGGCACAGACCGCTGGATCGCGCATCGTGCGCGATACTGTGGCCAAGGCCTTCAGATGATCGACCCCCGCCTTTTGTGATGCGAGCAAGCAAAAGATCAGATCGACAGGCTGCCGGTCGACCGAACCAAAATCGATTGCCTTATCCAGCCGCACGAACGCGCCGACAACACCCTGAAGCCCGTCAATGCGGGCGTGCGGCAAGGCGACACCGTGACCCACACCGGTCGGCCCAAGGCTTTCGCGTTCAAGAAGCGCATCAATGACAAGGTTAGACGGCAGGGTATAGGCCTCTTCCGCCATATCGCCCAAAACCATCAACAGCCGCTTCTTGCTGCTATGCGCTCCGGTGACCTTGATCGCCTTAGGATTCAGGATTTCAGGCAGGTTCATTCTGTTTCCCCAGACATAGCCAGGACCAATTACCCCTCGGCGGGGTCGATCCAGCCAATGTTGCCGTCTTCACGGCGGTACACCACATTCAAACCGCTGTGGCGTTCGTTCTTGAAGACAAGAACCGGAGCTCCGGCGATTTCCATTTGCATGACCGCTTCGCCTACAGACAATGAAGGTATCTTCGTCTCCATCTCGGCGATGATCATAGGTTGCAGACTGTCGGGCTCGTCTTTTTCCGACTCGCTTGTTCCGTTGAGGATATATGCGGAGGCGTCAGACAGTTCAACGGGTTCCGACCTGTCTCGGTGATGATCTTTCAACCTGCGCTTGTATCGGCGCAGCTGTTTTTCCATTTTCTCCGCGGATTGATCGAACGCAGCATATATTTCGGTCGCATGGCCTCGGGCCTGGGCGGTCAGGCCGGTACTTAGGTGTACAGTCGATTCGCAGATGTATTCGTGCGCTCTTCTTGAAAACACGACAGCAGCATCCGTTGGACGTCCAGCATATTTTGCGATCACGGTTTCAAGTTCCGCTTTGACGTGCACCTGAAGAGCATCGCCAATGTCTATTTGTTTTCCGCTTATCTGATACCTCATCCAACCTCCGATGAACGCAAGGCGGCGTTGCCCAAAGAACCATGAGCTTTCGCGTTTGACGTGTAAGAGTCCCTTTGACCCCAGCTCCGGGACGGCGGGTTTGCTTCCCGTCTATCCCGGCTGAATTTGCACCAACTTCTGATGTCAAATCCGATCAACATTGACACCATAAGGTGACAGGCCGACCCACGCTGTCAATCCGTTTGACTCGCGGCAGTGCAGCACAAAGCCCGCTCAAGCAACTCGTTCGGGCCGCTTTTTCACGAGATTCGAAAACCTTCGCCGAGGTAGACGCGCCGCACATTTTCGTCGTTCACGACTTCGTCTGACGTGCCGCTCATCAACACAGTGCCGCCGTGCAGGATATAGGCGCGATCAACAATTTCGAGTGTTTCTCGGACGTTGTGGTCCGTGATCAGGACACCAATTCCCCGCGTCTTGAGATCTGCAACCATCGTCCGGATGTCGGACACTGCAATGGGGTCGACACCGGCAAACGGCTCATCAAGCAGCAGGTAGCGGGGGTTGGCCGCAAGCGCCCGCGCGATTTCGACGCGCCGGCGTTCACCACCGGAAAGCGAAAGCGCTTCGGCCGCGCGAAGGTGCTCGACCGAGAACTCGGAAAGCAATGCTTCAAGCCTTTCTGCGCGCCGGATCCTATCGGGTTCGGAAATCTCGAGGATCGCCCGAATATTGTCTTCGACGGACATGCCGCGAAAGATCGAGACCTCTTGCGGAAGATATCCGATCCCGAGCCGGGCGCGCCGGTACATCGGCAGGCCGCTGACCTCGCGCCCGTCCAGCAAGACCCGCCCTCCGTCGGCTGGCGTCAGGCCAGCGATCGCGTAAAAGCAGGTGGTCTTGCCCGACCCGTTGGGACCCAACAGCGCGACGACCTCGCCTCGGTCGAGTGTCATTGAAACATCGCGGATGATTGGACGTCTGCGGTAGCTTTTGCGCAGGTGTTCAACCGACAAGCCGCCGGTGCCTTGGGTGACCGAAAGGGGTTGTGTCGCGACCGTCATTCCGACGCGCCTGCCGGTTGGAAGATGGTTTTGACGTTTCCTTCGACAACCCCCGCGCCATCGTCCAAATTGACGCTCAGCCGATCCCCAAGAACGACATTTGGTCCCTGGGTGACCATCACGTCGCCCGTCATAACAACCATGCCGGTCGCCAGCGTGTAGACGGCGTCGTCCCCTTCTGCAGCTTCCGGTCCTCGCACAATTGTAACCTCACCATTGGCCAACACGCGGTTAATACCACCGCTGTCATCCGTACTTTGCGGCGTATATTCGACAGTCACTCTTTCGGCGAAAAGCCGCATCTCGCCCTGGATCACCAGAACATCGCCAGTGAACACGGCAATCCCGGTCGACTGATCGACATCAAGCTCTTCCGACGTCACCTCGACCGGAAGATTACCGTCATGTTCCGAGCTTCCGAAACTTATGGCGGTGCCCTGTGCCAGGGCAGGCGCGGCGCAAATAAGAAAAAACAAATTAAGAGCGATAAACCGCTTCAAACGACGTTCCCCCTAACGTTGAGGCATGAATACAACTTTTACGCCACCTTTGAAAACCGCCCGTGTAAAGGTGCGCGACATTTCCGGACGCTCTAGTCGCATGTTTGCACCGTCGATCCGGCCTTGGGGAAGAAAAACTGCGACCGGGACCGGAGAGAACAGGGTTCCGGCGACCATATCGGCCTCTAAGAGTTCCGTGCGCAGCTCGCTGCCGTCGCTCAAGGTCGCAACTACATCGCCGCGCAATTCCATGCGGTCGCGCGCGGGGTCCAGCCAGCCGGTCTCAGAAACCACGTCTGCCAGGCGGGTGTCGGGAAGCGTGATATCGGCATCTATGGCGTTTGCCAGAATGACGCCTTGGCGTTCAGGATCGGGTCTTGCGGTTACCGCCCGAAGCAAAAGCGCCGTTCCATCGTTCAGAACCGTGGAATATTCGGGCTGTGCCAGTCGCTGGCTGCGCGCCACTTCGTTCACATCCACATCGGCGTAAGGAATAGAAAGATCGGTTTCGACATTCCGCGCAAACAGGAACAGCGTGGACAAAAGCGCCAACGCACCAAGTGGCAGCAGTATGCGCAAAACGCTGACGGCGCGGGAATAGGCGTCTCGTACCCCTGCCACGTTACAAAACCCCGGCGCGCAGGCAGTCGTGGATATGGATCAGGCCCGCAACCTGTCCTGCCACGTCGGGATCCACGACAAACAGGCATGTAACCCTTGGGCTGTTGAGTGTCATGGTTGCCACCGCCGCCTCGGCCAAGGCGCCGGGCGCGATCGTTTTGGGATGTGCTGTCATCACGTCACCGGCCAAGCGATCAAGCAATCCGTCCATGTTCCGCCGCAGGTCCCCGTCGGTAATAATGCCCAACAATAGACCCTGTGTGTCGGTTACTCCGACAACTCCAAATCCCTTTTGGGTCATTACCAAAAGCGTCTCTTGCATTGATGTATCGGCACTGACCAAAGGAAGCTGGTCGCCCGTGTGCATCAGGTCGCGCACCTTGGACAGGCGAGCGCCCAGTTTTCCTCCGGGATGAAAATCGCGAAAGTTCTCAGGCGTGAAATTGCGCCGCCGCATGAGCGCAATGGCCAGTGCGTCGCCAAGCGCAAGGGACATGGTCGTGGATGTCGACGGCACCACGCCAGTACCGCAGGCTTCTTCCGCTGCCGGCAACACAAGCCCCACGTCGGATTGCCTTATCAATGTGCTGTCGCGCTTTCCGGCAATCCCGATCAGCGGGATCTCAAAGCGGCGGGTGTGGGCAATTAAATCGGCAATCTCGGGCGTCTCGCCCGACTTCGAAAACACCAGAACGGCATCGCCCTGGGCCATCATGCCAAGATCACCGTGGCTCGCCTCGGCCGGATGGACAAAATGCGCTGGTGTGCCGGTCGACGCAAAGGTCGCGGCCACCTTTCGCGCAATGTGCCCCGACTTACCCATTCCCGAGACAATCGTGCGTCCGCTGGCGGCCAGAATGACACGCACCGCTTCCGAGAAAGATCCATCGAGGCTGTCGCTTAGCAGATGCAGCGCCGCGGCCTCGCGATTGATCACGTCACGGCCGATGTCGGAGACATCCGTCGGAGGCGCCAGATTATTCACGCGCGATCAATGGGCGAAGATGTCAGCATCGTCCCAGCCTTTCAGATCAAGCAGCGCCCGGTTCGGCAGAAATTCGAAACAGGCCCGGGCCAATTCCGTCCTGCCTTCGCGCTCAAGGCGCCGGTCCAGTTCACCCTTAAGGCGGTGCAGGTAAAGGACATCCGATGCGGCATATTCCAGTTGGGCGTCGGTGAGCGTCTCCGCGCCCCAATCACTGCTTTGCTGGAGCTTCGATATGTCGATGTCGAGCAATTCTTGCAGAAGGTTCTTCAGGCCGTGCCGGTCGGTGTACGTGCGCACCAGCTTTGAGACTATTTTGGTACAGTAGACCGGAGCGGTCAGCGCACCGAAGGAGTGGTGCAAGGCGGCGATGTCGAAACGTCCGAAATGAAAAAGCTTGAGAACGGCCGGGTCGCGCAGCACGGCTGTCAAGTTGGGCGCGTCGTTTTGGCCCTGAGCTATCTGGACAAGATGCGCGTCCCCGTCGCCGGAAGACAGTTGCACCAGGCACAGCCGGTCGCGGTGCGGGTTCAGACCCATTGTTTCACAATCGATCGCGACAACGTCGCCGAGATGCAGATCGTCGGGCAGGTCCCGCTGGTAAAGATGCTTCGCCAAATGCGCACCCAGATGCCAAAACTGTGTGCGCCCATTAGGGCGTTTGGCGCCGGAACTCAACCTTCCTTGGCGGCCAGAAACGTGCTGGTCACGTTTGCAGATAGGCGTCGAGCCAGTCTTTGAATTCCGATCCCGACATGGGCCGGGCAATCCCGAAACCCTGTGCAGCGATACATCCGCTGTCGCGCAATAGCGATATATGTTCGGCTGATTGGACACCCTGGGCCGTGGCGTCCAGGCCAAGGCTCTGCGCTAGGCTGACCAGGGCGCGGGCCACATGCGCTGCGCCTTCGTCGGGCAATTGGCTTACCACGGTCCGGTCGATTTTGACTGCATCGAATGGAAGCTTCGGCAGATCGGACAGACCAGCGAAGTCGTTCCCAAAGTTGTCCACCACCAACCGGAACCCGGCCTGGCTTAGGTTGGTGGCATTGCGCAGACCGCGTTCCGACAGCGCCGTTTCCGAGATCTCGATTGTCAGGTCAGACGGATCGAGGTGGCGCCTATCCAGCGCATCGGTCAATGCGTCCACCCAGGCGTTCTGGGCAAGGCTGACAGCGGATGCATTGATCGCCACGCGCGGCACGCTGAGGTTTTGACCGCGCCAAGTCGACAACCAGTCCAGGCCGGTTTCCAGGACAGCATGGTCAATCGCATCGGCCACCGCTTCGTCGGCGCTGATGGCCAGAAACTCTGCCGGCTCCAGAAGCCCGCGGCGCGGATGGTCCCAGCGCACCAGCAACTCAACACCTGCCAGGCCATTCTTTTCCAGAGAGACCTGGGGTTGAAAGAAGGCGCTAAGACCGTCCGATTTTAGCGCTGCATGCAGATCGCTGACCAAGGCTCTTTGCGCATCCCTGCGCTGTTGCAGCGCCGCTGTATGGATCACGGGTTCGCTGACCGTATGTTCCTGTGCCTCGCGCAGCGCCTCTGCCGCCGCGGCCAAAAGCGTTGGGCCATCCGCCTCTTTGGCTTCCTGGCTTGCGCATCCGATCCGCACCTGGGTGCCGAAGGCGTCGCCGCCCCAGCCTTGCAAACGGCTCAGCAAATCGCCCGGAATGTCGTTCTCTTCAGTGCCTTGGGCCAGCGCGGCGAAGCGGCCTTGGCTAAGGTGCGCCAGCGCGCTCGAACCCCGAGCAAGATCAATAAGTTCGTCGACCGCCGTTGCAAATGGCCCGTCCCGTTCAGAACCAGGTTCAGGCGGGTCTTCCAGATCGGCCCGGTATGCAATCAACAACGCAATCGGCGGCACATATTCAGCGTTGTTACCGACGTTCAATGAAACGGCTTCAAGCAGACCCTTTAGGCTCAAGAGCCCGGTGAACGGATCTCTATGCCTTGCCGAATAAAGGTCCTTTTCCAAGGTCCTGATGGTATCTTCATGCGTCTTCACGGTGACTTTGGTTTGGGCGAGCTTGCGCGCCTGCAGCCGTAACCTGCCTATCGCGTTCGACGCCGTCTTTTGCGCCGGCATAAAGACAGTCAGGAACTGGATGGGAAGAATGGCCAACGCGGCGATCAGCCCAAGCTTTTGTAGCCAAGCAAGCGCGTCGAGACGTTGGCGCGACACCTGATCGAACTCAGCAGATGCCTGGGAAAGCAGGATCGGCAGCCGTAGTTGCCCCAGTTGCGTCAGCGCCAAATAAGCTTCACCGCGCGGCACACCGTCTTCCCGGGTGACGTTCCGCGACAAGTGAATGTATCGTTCGGACAATCGATCAAGAGATAGGTCAGAACTTTCGAAATATAGGCGGTTCAAGCTGCGCGAAAGCTCCAGCGTAATAAGATCCTGATGGCTGCGTTCGAAGAGGTCGGTAACCTGTTTGAGCTGCGTTGATGCATCCTCGCTATCTGTGCGCATGACTTCGGCCGCGTAGAAAAGCATGCGTTGGCTCAGCATACGCTGACGCTCTGCCAGAACGGTACGGGCGTCCAACTGGTCGGCCTGAGACCGCGCAAAAAGAGATACCGTGTGCGATCCGGCAATCAACGCAACCGACAGAAACAGACCGATGATGTAAAGCAGCCATTGCCGATCGGCGGAAAACGGCAATCGACCGATGGGAACCCGAAGTTGAATTGCGCGCAACATGGCGGCCTGCCACCGATCGTTAGAACTTGCTGAAAGGCTTGCTTGTCCGCTTTTGGCCCGTCTGCATTAACAAAACACTGTGTTAGGACCGGCAGTCTTCTAGACTTTAGATCGAATGCAATGGGTGATTTGACCAGCCGGAACCGGGCCCGATCGTTCCGAGCATGCAGTTGGGGCTTCTTGATTGCCGCAAAATCGTTCAGTCTGGTATTCAAGAGACGTCGAAACGGACGCGGATGATCACGGACGAACAGATAGACAGCCTCGTGTCGGGTACCTGCGCCGACCCCTTTGCCGTGCTTGGCAGGCACAAAAACAAGGGCAAGACATGGGTGACCGTCTTTGACCCGGGTGCTGCGGCGGCCAGCGTGGTGGGTGACGGCGACGCGGTCGCGCTTCGCGATGTGCGTCCGGGAAGCGGAGTTTTCAGCGGACCTGTCCCTGCTTTGACGGGACCCTATTCGGTGGAATTCTCGGCGGCCGATGGCACGACCTGGCAGCAAAAGGATCCATACGGTTTTGGGCCGATACTGGGTGAACTTGACGAGTATCTGATCGGCGAAGGCACCCACACAAGGATCTGGAAGGCGCTGGGCGCGCGGGTCGTTCAGCATGAAGGATCGGTCGGTACGCGCTTTGCCGTCTGGGCACCGAACGCACGCCGGGTTTCGGTCGTTGGCGCCTTTAACCAATGGGACGGGCGCCGCCATCCCATGCGCCAGCGCGGCGGCACAGGTGTCTGGGAGATCTTCCTTCCCGATGTGGGCGAAGGTTCACCTTACAAATATGAGATCCTACCGCGCGACGGAGGTCCGTTGCCGCTTAAGGCCGATCCGGTCGGCTTTGGTGCAGAGCATCCCCCCAGCACGGCGTCAATCGTCCGGGATATATCGGGTTACGGCTGGAAGGATGCCGACTGGATGGCCGGCCGTGCCGCGTCGCAGGAAAGATCTGCTCCCATATCGGTCTATGAGGTTCATCTCGGATCATGGCGCCGCCGCATGGACCAGGGCGGCCGCCCCCTGTCGTACAAGGAAGCGGCCCTGGAACTGGTCAGCTATGTGGCTGAGATGGGCTTTACCCATATCGAGTTTCTGCCGCTCAGCGAATTTCCTTTTGACGGATCATGGGGCTATCAGCCGATCGGACTTTATGCGCCGACGATCCGACACGGACCGCCCCACGAGTTTCGCGACTTTGTCGAAGCTGCCCATTTGGCGGGTCTGGGTGTGTTGCTGGATTGGGTGCCGGGGCATTTTCCGACGGACGCACACGGGCTAGGACGTTTTGACGGCACCGCGCTTTACGAACATGACGACCCCCGCGAAGGGTTTCACCAAGATTGGAACACGCTGATCTACAACTACGGCAGATCAGAGGTGGCAAATTTCCTGATCGCAAATGCGCTCTACTGGCTTGAGGAATATCATCTGGATGGCCTGCGCGTGGATGCGGTGGCGTCGATGCTCTACCGCGACTATTCAAGGAATGATGGCCAGTGGATTCCGAACAAAGACGGCGGTCGGGAAAACTATGAAGCCATCGCGCTGCTGCAGCGCATGAACCAGCTGACCTATGGCACCGTGCCAGGCATCATGACCGTTGCCGAGGAATCGACCGCCTTTCCCGGCGTTTCGGCGCCCGTCGACCACGGTGGTCTTGGGTTTGGCTACAAGTGGAACATGGGGTGGATGAATGACACCCTGGACTACATCTCGAAGGATCCGATCTATCGCCGCCACCATCATCATCAGATGACATTCGGGCTGCACTACGCCTTTTCCGAAAACTTCATCTTGCCCATCAGTCATGATGAGGTCGTGCACGGCAAGGGCTCGATGCTTCAGCGGATGCCGGGAAACCACTGGGAACGCTTTGCGAACCTGCGTGCCTATTACGGTTTCATGTGGGGCCACCCGGGCAAGAAGCTGCTGTTCATGGGTTGCGAATTTGCGCAGGGGCACGAATGGCAGCATGACACGCAGCTGGATTGGGACATCGCCGGTTTGCCGCCGCATGCCGGTGTCAGTGCCTGGGTGCGTGATCTGAACTGGCTGTACCGGCGGACGCCGTCTCTCTTTGAAAAAGACTGCATGCACGACGGCTTCCAGTGGATCGAGGCCAATGATGCCGAGGCGTCGGTTTACGCTTGGTTGCGCCTGGGCAAAAATGGTGCGCCGCCAGTGGCGGTAATCTGCAATTTCACCCCGGTCCTGCGTTCGGATTATCGCCTCGGACTGCCCTGTTCGGGCCGCTGGCGCGAGGCCCTAAATTCCGACAGTGCCAAATATGGTGGTGGGGATCGCGGCAATCTCGGGTCGATTGAGGCGGACGGTCCAGCCAGCCACGGACAGCCCGTGTCAGCACAGGTGACGCTGCCCCCACTGTCGGCGATTTTTCTTGTGTTCGACGGCTAGCACGCGCTGCGGTCCCGATGGCGGTTCGTATGTTTCCTGCAACTTGTGCGTAAGGCTCTTTAACCGAAAGAGTTTTCGCCGTCCTAGTCGGACGCTCACATAAGCCCAGGATGGCGAACATGGCGTCAGCGTCGCCTCCCCAGCGCACTGAGAAGAACATGAAGCATCCATGCAGCCTTGTTTTCTAAATCATGTCGGTGTTTGCACCGCCCGCTCGACCGAAACGCTCGTTCCCTCACTGCAAAAACTGCTAAGCGTCTCGGCTGTCGCAGGCTGTCAGAAGGCCCTTGTCCGCGACGCCCTTGGACTTGAAAGGGGACACTTCGGACTGGTCCAGCCTGCTTATTCCCGACCGTGCTGTAAATCCGCTTGGCCATCCCCAAGCAATCCAGCTTGCGCGCACCTTGATCCGGGCCGCCCGCGGGACGTCACCGGACAGTTTCCAGGCGCATTCCCTGAGTTTTCTGGCGGTAGGCTTCTTCACGGCGCCGACCGCTGTTTTCCGGGTTGGACTGCACCATCGAAGACTGCGCGCGCCCTTTATCTGACGGTGATCGCAACATCGAACCGTGGCAAAGCTACAACACCGCATTCTATGCAAACGTCGTCGGCGGGGAACCCGCGGAAGATACAATTTTGGCCATATTGGCGCCGGGTTCTCGCCCTCTTGGCAATGTTTCCAGAATATCATGGAAACTGCTACAAACCCTGTTCTGTCACTTGCCCGCGCCTGTTGCAAAGCCTTCATATTCAAGTGCGGTTCAATGCAAGGCAAGGCGCTTAGGATCGGGGTTTACCTTCGTAATACACACTAAGAGCCATTGGACTGGTCCGCGATATGATGAGCGTAACAAAACAGTTGGGAAACCCGGATCTGAGCGAGGTGTCACCGCAGCTTCTGTGGGTACGTTTCTTCCTTATCTGCCTTGGGCTGACGGCGTCTTCCGCGCTGCCTCCGCTCTGGGGCGGCAACGAGGTTCACTACTTTGATCTTGCCTACCGGACCGTCCAGCCCGAAGCGTTCACGGCGCAGCATTCGGCCTTTGATAATTCGAACGCGCGTTTCCTAAGCTACAGAATGATCGGGCATTTGATTGAATCCTTTGGATTTGAGACGACCAAACGCATCCTCACGCCCTTGCAGTGGTTTGGAATGTCGGCGGCACTGGCGACCCTTGCCCTCACACTGGGGCTCAGCGCCGTCGCGCTCGGAGTTGGTCTGGGACTTTACGTTTTGGTGGGCCCGTCACTGATTGGTGAAGAATGGATTTTTGGCACCGTTGAAGCCAAGGTCTTCGCCTACATCGCCGTACTCTTCGGTCTATCCATGGCGTTTTCAGACAAGTGGCGATCGGCCGTCGTGTTATTGGCGCTCGCCACTTATTTTCACTTTCTTGTCGGTGGATTTTGGGCGGCCAGCATCATCTTGCTGCGCATCATTCGCGGCGACGCCGTGGCAGCCAGTCGTACACTCTTGGCCTACACGGTCCTGATCTTACCGATCCTGATCATACTTGCGACCGAACGGATCGGGGCCGTCGTGGACATGACCGGTCTCGATCGGTCGCTCGCGAATATATACGCTGAATACAGAAATCCGCATCACGTCGCACCCTTCCACGACTTTGTCAGTTTCGTGCTCAAATGGGCGACCGGAACCTGTGTGCATGCTGGTCTTGCCGGGGCGTTCTACTTGATTTCTCGCCAGAAAGACACCGGCCCGACGGGCCTCTATCTCTGGCTGGCAGGTCTTAACGGGTATATCCTTGTTGCCCTTCTGATTGCCTATCTGGACCGCAACACACATGCGCTTGCACCGCTTTACTTTTTTCGGCCAGCTGGCCTGATCCTGCTGTTGTCCACGTGCGGCTTGGCGGCCGCGTTGATCCAACGCATGGATGCTGAAAAGGTGCGGTCTGCTACGCCTGCGGCAGCCATCCTGATGATCGCACTCATTGTCCCAAAGGCCGCCATATCTGTTGGGATTTTTGCTTTCCACAACATTACTCTGGCGGAGCAAAGCCAAAAAACCCACGGTGCGCTTATCGACTGGATCTCCAAAAACACACCGCCAGGCGCATCCGTTCTTCTCGAACCACCGGCGGCGGAACCAAGCAGACTGGAGGAAATGCCTTCGGGTTACGCAGCGGTCGAGCGCCTTTCAGGGCGCGGCCTGATCGTCAACTTCAAATTCGTTCCAACAGCGGCGGACGATACCGCGCGTTGGTACAGGCTTTTGCAGGCGCGCACCGCATTTTTCCAAGGGGATTGTTCGCAGCTAGATCTGCTCAAGGCGGACTTCTTCGTCATCCAGACAAAAGAGGCCGCGAAGGCGGTCTCGCGCTGCGGTACCCTGGTCGATCAGGTTGGATCCTTCACCATTTTCCGCACACAGGTTCTTTAGCAAAAGGTTCAAGTATCAGTCGTAGTAACAGCGCTCGGTGGCCCCTGGCGTCATCGCGTTGGGTGTCCGTCAGGCAGGCCGCGGATCGTCTCGGCGTTTCGCGCAAGGTCGCGGCCGAAGCCTTCCACAAGCTTCAGCGCAATGGCTTTGCCGTTGTAGTTGAAGCGGCTCAATTGGGCCTTGGCGGTCAGGCCAAGGGCCCGGCTTTGAACTGACGTCCCTGGTGCTGCCGTGGGCGGAAGATCGGCGCCCAAGAAAACTCTTCGAAACGTGGCGCCCCGGCTTCGACTTTCCGGTGCACATTGTCAGAAGAAACTTGTTTGATACGCTTAGAGACAGTTGAAGATCGTTTGCTCGGCTAAACTGCAGGCTTTGCTTCCTTGCAAAACACATCTCTTTTGAAAATTGGAAGCCAAATCAGAGGCTAATGGCAGCCCGCCCTAATTGCTATGACAGTACCCAACGAGTGGCGATTCCTCGGCACGGAACAAGGGGCAGAGTTACTGTCGTAGAGGAGACTTGTTCGAATTAGTCTGACTGCACGCTGCCTAGCGCTGCATATGACCATGTCCAACCGCCAACTTCGCAGTAGTGGCCCCGCAAAGATGTAACTTACCCTAGCGGAGCCATTGCGCGCTTAGCTACGTTCCCAGGGTGCGCCTTGAGTTGATTCAACCTCGTTCCACTTTTTGATCAGCGACAACATTTCTTCGAGTATCTCTTGGCCGTTGAGCCCAGTTGCATCGGCATCGGCCAACCACTTGTCCACAATTGGCTGCGCGGACTCGCTGAGGACAGATGTGTCGGCCTTGCTAAAGGACTTGAGGACGAGGCCGTTCTCTCCGGTTGTCATAGCTTCGATAGCCTCGGCTTCCGCCTGGCCGAGATGCTCGCCATAGTAGTCATGCATCGATGCTGCGGCATCTTTTATTGCGGTCTGATCATCCGCAGAAAGGCTCTCAAAGACGTCTTTGTTCATGACTGTCGCGAGCACGATGCTTGAGGAGAGTTCAATCGGCGTAATCGTTGTTATCAACTCGTCCAGCTTTGTCGCTGACGCGAAATACCCATAGGTAATCGTGCAATCGATCAAACCTGTCTGCATAGACTGATACACTTCGTATATGGGCATATTGACCATGTTGCCGCCGAGCGGTTCAAAGAGATCGCTCATGGAGTTGGTGCGGCTGATCTTGACCCCATCGACGTCTGCGATGGAGTTGATCTGGCCATCATTGCAGCCCAAGAGCGCCGTCGGGAGACCGTAGAAGTTCAGATAGACGAGGTTGCGTTCGTCCAGTCGCGCTTTGATCGTCTCGTTGGTGGTGAAGAGTTCGTCGAGCGCGTTCATCATCACCCAAGGACTGGCCTTGATCATCGGCACGCCGCCAAGAGCGAGTTCAGGTAGCTCGGATTGCACATAGGGGCCAACGAGCAGTCCCATATCCGCGACACCGCTGCTGAGCGAGTCGAGCGCTGCCGTAGAACTGAACAAGGCGCCGCCCCAGTTGTTCTGGACGGCGAGAGCACCCCCGGATTTCTCTGCAATCAAGGTGCTGAGATGGTTTACGGCTGCCGCGCGAACGCCCCGGTTTGGGCCAGGATCGTTTGAGATAAGGGTTGTCTCCGCGTGTGCAGCAATCGCAATCGTGGATGCTGCGGCGGCTACCTTGAGATGTCTGAGCATTGTGTCCTCCCTAGAAGTCAGAGCATTTAATTCGTGCCATTATGGATAGCATACGAATAGATCGTAGGCAAATTGTTTAGCGAATGGGTCCGCGGAGTGTCACCGCGACGCTCCTGGGACGCCGGGCGCATCCTAAACACCGCGCATTTGACGAAGTATGGCGCCTCGACAGAGCTGCGCTTGCGATCAGGTGCCCAAGCAGCACCGAAGCCTGAGCCTCCGAGCTCCATAAATTGGGATGCATTGCGCATCGGCAGTGGCGTTTACTTGAAATGACGCAATCCGAGGCCAGTGTCCCTTCACCACCCTCAATTCAAAATCGTTTGGCTGAGCACATGCGGTGGCATGGTCGCGTCGCGGTTGGCGCGGCCAACTTGATTTACCGGCAACTGATCCAGTTACATTGAGGTGGGAATTGCCAGCGACAAGGCGGGAACGGCAACGATCAGGATCAATACGGCCATGTCGCTTACCAAAAACCGCCAGATACCGCTGAAAATCTTGCCGATAGAAATTCGTTCTTCGATGGCGGATGCGAGCACAAAAACGTTCAGACCCACCGGCGGCGTAATCAACCCGATCTCCAGCAGCTTAACGATGATGACGCCAAACCAGATCAGGTTAAAGCCATAGCTTTCGACCATGGGTATCATCAGAGGCAAAGTCAGAACCATGATCCCGATAGGGTCGAGGAACATACCAAGCACCAGATAAATCAGACAGACCATCGCGATGAAGACCCAAGGGCCGATGTCAGCCGTCCCAAGAGCGTTTACGAGGTTGTTTGACAGCCCGGTGAGCGCGATGAGCGTGACAAAAACCTTGGCACAGGCGGCAATGAAAAAGATGCCTCCGGTGGTGCTGGCCACGTCGCGAAGGATGGGAAGGATGTCTCGGGAAGTCAGAGATTGGCGTACCAAGCCGAGAAGTACTGCGAAAATCAAGGACAGTGCCGCGGCTTCGGTCGCTGTAAACACGCCTCCATAGATTCCCCCGATGATCAGTATAAAGAGCAAGAAGGCCGGCCAGGCTTTCAGAAGGGACGTCCATTTTTCGCGCATCGGATAATCGTCTGCGCGCAGAGGTGCGATTTCAGGGGATCGTTTCACCCAAATATAGATCACCAATGCGTAGCCAAGCAGTGACAGCAGACCCGGGACAATGCCTGCCAAGAAAAGCTGGGCGATCGATGTCTCTGTAAAAATGGCGTAGATGATGAACAGGATGGACGGCGGAATGAGAGAGCCAAGGGTACCCCCTGCCGCAACGCTCGCTGTGGCGAGCCGCTCATCATAATTCAGCTTCAGCATCTCCGGTGTGCAGATGCGCCCCATGGTAGAGGCGCAGGCAATGGACGAACCGGAAATTGCCGAAAAGCCTCCGCACCCGGCAACCGAGGCTATGGCGATGCCCCCGGGCAATCGGGCAAGCCACATACGCGCGGCGGCATAGATCTCGGTTGTGATTCCGGCGCGCTCGGCCACCGCACCAAGCGCGATGAAAAGCGGGATCATCGACAAGTTGTAAGAATGGATCAGCTCAAAGGTTGCTGAGAACGAGATCTGCAACGTGCGCGTAAACGCGCGATCAGGGACAAAGCTGCCGGTGCGAAAGCTGAAAACCAGGAAAAGCGCAATTACGGCCACGCCACCAATGGCCCAGGCAATCGGCACGCGAATGGCAAGCAGGATGAGCACAGTCGCACAAGCGAGGTAACCGATCAGAGTGATGTCCATCTATCGGCTCATAGTTCTGCAGGGGCCGGTTGGCCGGTGACGGCTGCGCGCAGATCGACAACGAACATCTGGATCATGCGCATCAGGACAAATCCGAAAGCGACAAAGTAGGCCGCGCGGCTGATCCATTTCGGGATCAAGTAGTCGCCGCCGTGGTGGGAGCCATTGTTCCACGTGTTGAGGAATTGCTGCCAACCGGCGAGAACCAGCGTGGCCACGATGACAATCCCGATCAGCGCCGCGAAAGCAGCAATCCATCGGTTCAGGGCATCGGGGAAGTGGTTGGCAAAGAGGTCAATCGCCACGTGGGCCCGCCGGGACGTGGCCGCCGAAAGCGGAAAGAGGATCGCGGGCACCATGAGTTCGCGCACGAGTATGATCGAGTCCGGCACCGCAAGGGCGAAAGCCTCGCGCGCAAAGACGGTGACGACGATGAGCAGACACAGCAGTGCAACTGCGATGGCCCCCAGCGTATCCAACAGGAATTCTATTCTCTCAAACATGAGCTCCAAGCACCGCGCAGCTAGACACGCGACGCTCCGTCAAATTCGGCTGCGAGCCCAGGGAAAGCCTTCTGCATCGAGCGTGGCTTGCCATTTTTGCACGTAGCTTAGGAATTCGTCGTAGACGGCCTGGCCATCGAGCCCGGTTGCTGCCGCGTCTGCGAGCCATTCATCAAGATTTGGCTGCATGGCCACTTGCATGGCCTTCTGTTCGTCGGCGGTGAAACTGAGGTCGTGAACACCCGCCGCTCTCATTGCATCCAGCGCCGCGGTATCCGCCTTTTCAAGTTGCTCGCCGTAGTAGTCAGACATGTTTGCCGCGGCTTCCATCACACCTGCTTGCGCTTCAACGCTCAGGCTTTCAAAGGCATCCTTGTTCATGACCGTCAGCACAACCGTCGTCGCAGGCAGGTCCAGCGGTGCCATTGTGGCCAACAATTCGTGCAGCTGTGTTGCGACCGCGAAGTAGGAGAACGTCACCGTGCAGTCGATCAAACCCGTCTGCATGGATTGGTAAACTTCGTAGATCGGCATATCGACCATGTTGCCATCGAAGCGGCCGAACAGTTCGCTCGTCGTGCCCGTGTTGCTGATCTTCTTGCCGGCAACGTCGTCGGTTGTACGGATCAGATCGTCGTTGCAGGCCAAGAGGCTTGGCGGCAGGCTGTAGGCATTGAGATAGACCAGCCCTTTTTCTGCCATACGCTGCTTGATCTGTTCATTGTTGGCAAAGAGATCGTCGAGGGCTTTCATCATGACCCAGGGACCGGCGGGAGGCATCGGCTGGCCGCCAATGTTAAGTTCCGGCATCTCGGATTGTGCATAGGGGCCCACAACCACCCCCATGTCGGCCACGCCAAGGCCAATTGAATCGACGGCAGCCGTCGTCTTGAAGAGGGCTCCACCCCAATTGTTCTCGACCCGAACAGCACCGTTTGTCTCAGCGGCGAGTTGATCACTGAAGTGCGTAACGGCCGCTGCGCGCACACCTCGGTTCGGGCCGGGATCGTTCGCAATCAGTACCGTTTCGGCGCATGCGCCAAAGGCTAAGATTGACACAGAAGTCGCTAGCGCTGCCACGCTTGGAAAGTGATTCATTGCTTGCCTCCCTTGTGTGGTCCACAGCGAAGCAGACCGCATGCAATACTGATAGCATACGAATGATTAGCCAACAACTTATAATTATATGAACGGTGCTAGCCGTTTCCGTATTGCGCCGTTGCAATCGCAAGACGCGCCTTGGCAGTTTCAAACTGCTCTGAAAGCATGCCCACCAATTCCGCCGTAGTCATGACGTGATCGATGGCGCCGATGCCTTGGCCTGATCCCCAAATCTCTTTCCAGCTTTTGGGTTTTTTACGATCTTCGGAGAAGTTCATCTTCGTCGGGTCAGAACGCTCCAGGTTTTCCGGATCGAGGCCAGCGGCAGCAATCGAGGGCTTGAGATAGTTGCCGTGAACGCCGGTGAAGAGGTTCGAGTAGACGATGTCATCAGCGCCGCAATCCGCGATCATCTGCTTATAGTTCGGAACGGCGTTTGCTTCTTCGGTGGCGATGAAAGCCGATCCGGCATAGCCGCCGTCAGCCCCCATGGCGAGCGCTGCAAGAATAGAGTCACCACGCGCAATGGCGCCGGACAGATAGAGTGGCCCGTCGAACCATGCCCGGATTTCCTGGATCAAAGCCAAAGGAGAAAGCGACCCGGCGTGACCCCCAGCTCCGGCCGCGACGGCCACAAGTCCGTCTGCGCCCTTCGAGATAGCCTTTTTGGCAAACCAATTGTTGATCACGTCATGCAGCACAATCCCATTGCCGGAATGTGCGGCCTCATAGACATCTTCGCGCGCACCAAGCGACGTGATCCAGATTGGCACTTCCAAGCGCGCTGCGATTTCCACATCGCTGTCCAGCCGAGAGTTGGATTTGTGCACTATTTGGTTGATGCCAAAGGGTGCCGCGGGCGTGTCAGGGTTGGCCTGGTTGTGACGATCAAGCTCTTCCTTGATGTGAATAATCCACGCCTCAAGGCTCTCTCCGTCCTTTTCCCGCGCATTCAGCGCCGGAAAGGTTCCGACGATACCAGCCTTGCATTGCGCGATGACGAGTTCGGGCCGCGAGATGATGAAAAGCGGCGCGCCAATCAGGGGCAAGCGCAGGTTCTGCAAGATGGCCGGAAGTGTCACAGTGCGGTCTCCTTGGGCGAAGATGCTTCAACCAGGCCAGCCTCGCGCAATGCCGAAATCTCAGCAGAGCTCATTCCAAGATCTGCCAGGATTGAAACTGTGTGTGCGCCTGGAGGGGTCGGAGATGCTGTTGGAGCTTTAACATCGCCCCCAAAGCGTGGCGCAGGCATAGGTTGGTCGGGGCCCGTTGGTGCAAAGGCATTTCGAGCCACGTTATGGGGATGCTTTGCCGCTTCGGCCGGGCTCAGAACAGGGGCGAAACAAGCATCAGTCCCTTCCAGAAGCGCCACCCAGTGATCGCGCGGCTTTGCTTGAAAAACACGTTCAAGCGCGGTGCGTATGGCGGGCCACTCTGCTGGATCGGTACGATTGCCCAGCTCGACCCCATCAAGTTGCAAGAGCCGCAAAAGCTCTTCCCAAAAGCGCGGCTCGATTGCCGCAACACTGACCCAGCCACCGCAAGCACATTCGTATACACCGTACCAAGGGGCCCCGCCGTCCAAAGTGTTAGCGCCGCGCAAATCCCTCCATCTGCCCGATGCACGGCGCGCATGAATGAAGCTCATCAGCATGTGTGTGCCATCTGTGATGGCCGCGTCCACAACGTCGCCTGCGCCAGTGCGCGCCGCCCGCAGCAGGCCCGCAACCATCCCAAGGGCCAGGAACATGCCGCCGCCGCCAAAATCGCCAAGCAGGTTTGCAGCAAACGTCGGCGCTCCGTCGGGCCCTCCGGTGGTCCAAAGTGCCCCGGTCAGTGCGATATAGTTGAGATCGTGACCCGCAGCCTGCGCAAGCGGCCCCTCCTGACCCCACCCGGTCATTCGACCATAGACAAGACGCGGGTTTCGAACCCGGCAGACATCAGGACCAAGACCGAGGCGCTCCATGACCCCGGGACGGAAGCCTTCGATCAGTCCATCGGATCCATCGATGAGCTTCAGCGCGACCTCGACGGCGGCCGGCTGTTTGAGATCAAGCGCTATGGACCGCCGCCCGCGCGCGAGGAAATCATGGCGGTCATAGTCAGCGCCAATGCGATCCACGCGGATAACGTCGGCCCCCATATCCGAAAGCATCATCGCCGCGAAGGGCCCCGGGCCGATTCCGGCGAACTCCACAATGCGCAAACCAGAAAGGGGTCGGTCGGTGTGTTCAGCCATGGGACATACGCGCTAACTGCGCGCCAACTCCGATTTCAGATTCTCACGCATGCGCCCAAGGACGCCAAGCGTTGTTTCAAGGTCCGACGGGTCAATGCCCGCATTGGCCACTTCATCGACTTCATAGACGATCTTTGTCAAAACTCTGACCAGCGCCCGCCCTTCTTTCGTGGCGAACACAAGGTTTGATCGGCGATCCGCCGGATCCACCTGCCGTTTGACGAACCCGTGGTCCTCAAGCCTGTCGATAAGCTTTGATGTCGTTACCGTTGCCACATCCATGCGCCCGGCAATTTTTGACTGGCTCAACCCATCCTCTTGCCAGAGATGGGTCAGCACCCAAGCTTGGCTAATTGTAATCCCGTGGGGTGCAAGCTTGGCATCAAACAGGATGGCCCGAACCCGCGCGAGCTCGTGGAAGACCGGCTTGTAGTCGACTGTCAGCGATGACGGTCGGGGTCGAGATGGTTCGCTCAAATCGGGTCCCAGGTGAAGATCTCGCCGGAGCGATCAAGTTGATAAAAGTCCCTTTCCAGCGCGGGAATGGCATGGTCGAGGACCGTCTCAGGTGTCCAACCCTCGCTGCGATGGATCGAACGCACGGGTCGCGGCTGGCTCATGAGGAAGATCTCGTTGTTGCGGACACAGAAGATCTGACCTGTGACTTTGGAATCCGGCTTGGCCAGCGCAACACATAGCGGCGCAATTTTTGCAGGTGTCATCTCTTTTATCCGGGCAACCCGCGCTTTCTCCGCTTCCGTGTCCGCCTTGATGGTGCCAATCAGCCGAGACCATGCAAAAGGTGCAATGCAGTTCGAGCGTACGTTGAAGCGCGACATGTCCAGCGCAAGTGATTTTGAAAGACCCACGATCCCCATTTTGGCTGCCGAGTAATTTGCCTGACCGAAATTGCCAATCAGGCCGGAAGTCGACGTAAAGTTAATGAAGCAGCCCGACGCTTGTTCCTTGAAATGCGCCGCCACAGCGTGCGCCATGTTGAATGAGCCCTTTAGGTGAACGCCAATCACCGCGTCCCATTCGTCTTCGGTCATGCGGTGGAAAATCGCGTCGCGCAGGATGCCTGCATTGTTTACTACGATGTCCGTGGCGCCGAAGCTGTCCATTGCCTGTTCGAAGATCGATGCGGCATCTGAGCTCTTTGCGACATTACCGAAATTGGCAATCGCTTCGCCTCCGGCTGCCTTGATCTCGGAAACAACCTCCTCTGCAGGAGCAACGTCCGCGCCTTCGCCAGCTCCGCTCGCCCCAAGGTCGTTAACCACCACGCGCGCGCCATAAGTTGCCATCATAATCGCAATGTCGCGTCCGATCCCCCGGCCGGCTCCGGTGACGATCGCGACTTTTCCTTCGAGCATAGCGCTTCTCCCCCACTTGACGCGTACTTAATTCGCTTGCTTATCATTTGCAAGCTAATTATGAAGTTAGATAGCAAATTGCCTGGGAGGGTATCGTGTTCAAGCGCAACGTCTATTCAGAGGAACACGAGATGTTTCGCACCACCGTGCGACGTTTCGTCGAGGCTGAAATTGTTCCCTATCACGACCAATGGGAAAAGGACGGCCGCGTCAGCCGCGATGCCTGGATTAAAGCAGGTGAACACGGCCTGCTTTGCGCTGCAATGCCAGAAGAATATGGCGGCGCGGGTGCAGATTTTCTGGCCTCCATGGTCGTTCTTGAAGAGCTGGCACGCGTCGGTGCCACGGGGCCAGGGTTCAGCCTGCACTCAGATATCGTCGCCCCCTACTTGCTGTCCTATGGGACCGAAGAGGTGAAACAGGAATGGTTGCCGAAGATGGCCACCGGTGAGGTTATCGGCTCCCTTGGCATGACAGAGCCTACGGCGGGATCCGACGTGCAGGGGATCAAGACAACAGCCATTCGCGACGGCGATGACTATGTGATCAACGGCCAAAAGGTGTTCATCACCAATGGCGGCAACTGCGATATCATCGTTGTGGCGTGCAAGACCGACCCGTCCAAAGGCGGCAAAGGGACGTCGCTGATCCTTGTGCCCGCTGACACGCCCGGGTTCCGCAAGGGCAACAGGCTCTTGGAAAAAGTCGGCTGGAAGGCGCAGGACACGGCAGAGCTTTTCTTTGATGACGTGCGCGTTCCCGTCGGCAATCTTCTCGGCGTCGAAGGGCGCGGCTTCGCACAGATGATGGAACAGCTTCCGCAGGAAAGATTGATGCAATGCGTGCGCGCCGCATCAATGCTGGAGGCGGCCATTGTTTGGACGATGGACCACGTCAAGGAGCGCAAGGCCTTTGGCGGCACGATCGCGGATTTCCAGAACACCCGCTTTCGCCTTGCCGAGGCTCAGGCCGATGCGGTCATGCTGCGCGTCTTTGTGGACCGGTGTCTGGAGGCCCATGAGGCCGGCGAGCTGGACGCGGTGGATGCGGCCATGGGCAAGATGCTCTCTTCTGAGACACTCTGTCGGCACCTCGATGCGCTGCTCCAGCTCTTCGGCGGATATGGCTACATGTGGGAGTATCCCATCGCGCGAGCCTGGGCGGATGCCCGCGTTGGCCGGATTGCGGGTGGTACCGGAGAGATCATGCGCGAGATCATTGGACGCTCGCTTCTTGGTCGCGCGTGATGCGACTATTCGATCTCATCGAAAAGCATGCCTTTCACACGCCCAAGAAGGCTGCCACGACGTTTGAGGGACGCACACATGACTGGGCCGCCTTTCGAGACAGGGTTAAGGCTTTGGCTGGCGCCTTTGCTGCCCGCGGGGTCAAACCGGGCGATCGTATTGCCTATCTCGGACTGAATTCACACTGGTTGACCGAAACCTACTTTGCGCCCTCCTTGATTGGGGCGCTCGCCGTGCCGCTGAACAACCGGCTGGCCCCGGCGGAGATCGGGGCCATCCTCGATGATTGCGAACCCAGGGTACTTATTTGCGACCGGCATTTAGCCCCCATTGCAGAGACCTTTGCCGCGAAAGTGGACACATTGATCTCAGCTGACTGGGGCCCCGCACAGGGGATGATAATCTACGAAGATCTGCTGGCCGAAGCCGCACCCCCACCCGCCGAGACCGGGTCCGCAGACCAGGACACAATGATCGTCTTCTACACGTCAGGCACCACCGGACGGCCTAAGGGCGTGATGCTCTCTCACACCAACATGCAGACCAATGCAGCCGGGACCAGCGCGGCTTATGGCTATACTGGGGAGGACATCCTCCTCATCTCGGGCCCGCTTTTTCACCTCGCAACCGGCAGCCGTGTCTTCTCCGCCGCGCTGTGTGGAATTCCGATGGTGATACAGCCGAAATTCGAAGTTGAAGCGCTGATGTCACTCATCGAAACCCACGGCATCACGACCACTACTCTTGTGCCAACGATGTTTCAGATGATGCTGGATCACCCGCGGTTTACGGAGTTTGACTTCAGGTCGCTGAAAAAGCTGAGCTATGGCGGTTCGCCGATGCCTGTTGGATTGATGGAAAGACTGATTGAAGCGTTTCCAGGCGTCACTTTCAGTCAAGGCTACGGAATGACAGAAGTTTCGCCCGTCATGTCCGTCCTTCCCTCCGCCGATCACTGCCCTCAAGACGGGAGCTATCCCAAGCTTTCATCCGTTGGTCGACCGATGCCCTACTGCGACGTGCGGATCGTCACGCCTGAGGATGGGCCGGTCCATCCGGGAGAAACCGGCGAGATTACCGTGCGTGGGCCAAATGTTATGAATGGCTACTGGAGGCGGCCCCAAGAGACCAAATCGGCGCTGCGCGGCGGCTTCTACCATACCGGCGATGCAGGATGGATGGATGCAGACGGCTACCTTCACCTTTCGGGCCGCACAAAGGAAATGATCATCACCGGAGGTGAAAACGTCTATCCGATCGAAACCGAGAATTGCCTTTCGTTGCACGACGCCGTCGCGACCGCAGCGGTTCTTGGATTGCCCGACACGCGCTGGGGAGAGCGGGTTGTGGCCGCGGTCACACTCAAGAGCCGGGTCAGCGCAGAGGACCTTATCGCACACTGCAAGGAACGCATTGCGGGCTACAAGGTGCCAAAGGCTGTCTACATCTGGGAGACGGCGCTGCCGCTAACCCCTGCCAACAAGATCGACAAGACAGAAATCAGAAGGCTGCTTACGTGATGGCAAATGCCGTGACCCTGAAAATTGAGGATGGCATTGCCGTCGTGACGTTGAACCAGCCCGAACGCCGCAATGCGCTGAGCGCGGAGGTAAAGGAGAGGCTTGCGGGGATCAGCGCGCAGCTCGTGAATGATAAAACATTGAAGGCAGTTATTCTCACCGGCGCGGGCGGCGTCTTCTGCGCTGGCGGCGATCTCAAAAAGATGTTGGAGCGCCATGCATCCGGTGAGGCCGCAGGCGCGGAGGACCAACTCGCGCGTATGAAGGAAACGCAAACCTGGTTTCGCGCCCTGCGGGACCTGCCTGTCCCGGTCATCACCGCGGTAGATGGCCCCGCATTCGGCGCGGGCTTTGGCCTCGCGCTCGTGGGCGATTTTGTCGTGGCCTCTGAGAGGGCTCAGTTCTGTGCATCCTTTGCCAAGGTGGGTGCTGTGCCCGACCTGGGGCTCATGTGGTCGCTCCCCCGTGTCGTGGGGCTCCAGCGAGCTCGCGAATTGTTCTACACAGCGCGCATATTGTCGGCCCAAGACGCCTGCGATCTCGGGATCGCGCTCGAAGTGCGCCCCTCCGACGCGCTCTTGTCGCGGGCGATGGACTTGGCGGGGCAGATGGCGCAAACCTCCTCGCTCGCATTCCGGCTGACCAAACAGATTTCAGCACGCGCCATGGAGTGCGACAGCGACACGATCCTGGAACTTGAAGCTCAGGCGCAAGCGGTTTGCCTGACCAGCATGTATCACCGTGATGCAATCTCGCGTTTTGGCGAAAAGAAACCTCCACGCTTCAATTTCGAATAACTACCAGGCGTCTTCGTTGGTCAGCACCACCGTTGCGGCAGCGGAAAACATTCCACCCACACCATGCACCATTGAGATTTTTGCGCTCTCGATCTGCGCAGGTGAAACACCCCGCATCTGCCGGACCCCTTCCTGCAGTGCGTACATGCCGTACATACCGGAGTGCATGTAGCTTAGCCCGCCGCCATTGGTGTTGAGCGGTAGGCTTCCGCCTGGCCGGGTGTGGCCGTCGGCGATGAACGGACCCGCCTCGCCTGGGCCCACGAATCCAAGGTCTTCAAGGCCATAGATCGGCAGATGGGCGAAGGCGTCGTAGATCATCAAATGATCCACATCCGCATGGGTGATCCCGGCATTTTCGAATGCGAGCCGTCCGGAAACCCGAAACGCCTTGGATGACGTGAAGCTCTCCATCTGGCTTACCATCGGTCCTTCGGCACCCTCTCCGCCCATGCCGCGCAGGTAAACGGGTTTTGTGGGAAAGTCCCTTGCACGGTCTGCTGAGGTCAGCACGAGTGCGCCCCCGCCATCGCTTACCAGACAGCACATGAGCTTGCGGAATGGGTAAGAGATCATGCGGGAACTGAGGACGTCATCCACAGTGATGGGATCGCGGGCCGTCGCGCGTGGATGGAACGCGGCCCATTCACGCTGTACCACCGCGACCATGGCGAGTTGTTCTTCCGTAAGTCCCTCGTCCTTCATCTTTCGCAGGACGGGCAGCGTAAACCGCATGGGTGGAAAGAGCGGGCCATAGATCGCCTCAAACTCCTGTTGCTGCATGGACGGCATGATGGGGCGGTGCGAACGATGGTTGGACCGTCCGCTTTCCCCGTGTGTGATCAACACGGTGGTGCAGAGCCCTGCCTCAATCGCCGCTGCAGCGTGGCGCACCAAGGCAATGAAGGTACACCCACCAACAGACGTACCGTCGTACCATGTCGGCGAAATGCCCAAATACTGGTTGATCTCAGCCACATCGTGGCCGCCTGTGGCAAGACCGTCGATATCTGCCGGTGCGAGCCCGCAATCAGCCAGCGCGTTGAGCGCGGCATCGGCATGAAGGCCAACCTGGGACAATCCGGGCACTTTTCCGAGGTCCGTGGTTTCGGCGGCCCCCACGATGGCGATGGACGCGCGGCTCATTGCATCGACCCTGCAGGTCTGAACTGGGGAACAAAAATCTCTCCGCGCGCCTCGAACGTCACTTCCAGGGGCATGTCCAACGCCAAGGCTTCCGGCTCTTGCGGGCAATCCACGATATTGGTGAGCATCTTCACGCCTTCGTCCAACATCACCACGGCCACGATGAATGGCGGCTCATAGCCCGGTGTCGGCAGGTGCGAGATCGTGTAGGAATAGAGCCGCCCACGCCCAGTGGCCTCCACGATCTCTACCGCGCGGCTGCCGCAAAACGGACAGAAGGGTCTCGGAGGAAAATAGTGTTTCCGGCAGTCCAGACAGTATTGCAAAAGAAGCTTGCCGGCTGCCGCGCCCTCCCAAAAGTGCCGGGTTTCAGGGTAGATGGTCGGAATAGGTTTCTCTGTCACCAAGGGCCTCAATTCAAACGCGCGCGACCGTTGGCAAGGACGATGACGTTGCGCTCAAGGACGCGCGCACGAAAGCTGATGTCATCGCCGTCGACCCAAATTTCGGTGCGGATGGTCTCACCTGGATAGACGGGCGCGGAAAACCGTACCTGTTGATGCGTCAGAGCCGTGAAATCACCGTCTCTAAGTGCCATTGGTATGGACCACGCGGCGATACCCATGGTGCACAGCCCGTGCAGGATCGGGCGATCAAAGCCCGCCTTCGTGGCGACGGCTGGATCAGCATGAAGCGGGTTCAAGTCGCCGCTCAGCCGATAGATGAGCGCGGCGCGCGGAGAAGTGGCGAAGTCGTACGAAACGTCTGGCGCCCGGTCAGGCACGGTATGAACGACCTTCATGGGGCTCTGCGGTCCACCGAAACCCCCATCAGCACGCGCGAATAGCGTACTTGATATCGTCGCCAGCAGTTTGCCTTCTGCTGAAAGGACCTCACGCTCAGTATAGATCAGTGCACCCTTTCCTGCGCCCTTATCAACGAGCCCTGTAAGCCGTGTCCGGCCCACAGTCTCGGCGCGGGACGGCACGGGGCCGTGGAGCGTGAAGGCATGTTCTCCGTGGACGATCTTCTGCCATGTGATGCCCGTCGAGGGGTCCTTGGCCCAGAAAGGTGGCACACCGAGCACGTTTACAAAAGACGGAAGGGCCGCAAAGGCGTCGGCGCCTTCGTAGACGGCGCTGAGATGGCATTCATCTACCGGCTCTCCGAGACCGAGACCCAGAGCGTACAGGATACAATCATCTTCGGTGTAGCCGTGCTGAACATCAGCGAAGTCGCGCGCCATGAGGTCATCGTAGTTGATCATGCAGAACGAACCTTTCTCACTTTCATATAGATAGCTAGCAAATAATCCGCAACCGAATTATTTGCATCATCCCACGCTCGGCATCTAAATTTACTTTGCAGACGAATAATTCGTAGCCGGGTTTACTTTGAGAATTTTTGATAGGCGACTAATCAAAAGCATACGATCTAATGGGAAGATAATAGGACAAACAACGCATACCGTGGCCTGGACACAGTGGTCGCTGCGTTCAACAGCGGGAAAGTAAGCCGCCGCGACTTCATAAAAAAAGCAAGGGCCTTGGGGCTTAGCACCGGGATGGCAGGGGCGTTGGCTACCGCATGGTCTGGCCAAGTCCGTGCTCATTCGACAAAGACCACGGAAAACCTTAGCGGCGACTTTGACTACATTGTCGTCGGATCCGGATCGGCAGGGTCTGCCGCTGTACACAAATTGGCAAAGTCCGGAGCCCGCATTCTCGTTTTGAAGGCCGGGCGCGATCACAATCTGGAAGAGGTACACAACTCCCTCCTATGGGGCGCCGCGTTGGACACCGATGCCACCAAGTGGTTTTAAAGCCTCCCCTTCACACACACTGACGGACGCACGCATCTTTGGTCGCGCGGCAATGTGTTGGGCGGTAGCTCGGCGATCAACGTGATGGTCTGCGTTCGCGGTCACAGATCTGATTTTGAGACCTGGGCGGAGATGGGCGCGACGGGCTGGCGCTTTGAGGATTTGCTCCCAATATTCATGGACATGGAGACGTTGGCGCCAGGCGGCGTGAATCGGGGTACCAACGGACCACTCTACGTATCTCAACCGACAGAAAATAAGAAACATCCAGGCGCGCAAGCCTTTATAGACGCAGCGACGGCAATGGGTTTCAAACCTACGGAAAACATCAATTCAGAACGGCACGAGAGGCCAGCCTGGATCGATTTCAACATCAAGGATACACGGCGCCAACGTTCCTCGACGGCTTTCGTGGCTCCGGCCATGGCGACCGGCAACGTAACGCTCCTGACAGATGCTCCCGTCCACAAGCTCGATGTCGAGGGAACGACCTGCACGGGCGTAACCTACCTCCACAACGGTCAACCCGTATCCGTACGGGATGGCGCAGAGGTGATCCTGGCCGCTGGCGCCATTGACAGTCCGCGATTGCTAATGGTCTCGGGCATAGGTCCGGCTGAGGATCTTAAAGCCGTAGGCATCGACGCAGTCGCCGATCTGCCAGTAGGGCAAGGACTACAAGACCATATCCTCGGCGCCGGTGTGACCATAGAAACAAAGGGCCCAGTGCCAGTCTCCCACTACAATCATTGCGAAACGGTCATGTGGGAGCGATCGGAATCGTGACTGCGCGCGCCGGATACGGTCGCTCTCTAAGCATCGGCCCCCTTCGTGTCGCAGGGTCACAAAGTGGAATTCGAGCATGCCTTTTCGCTTTTGTGCAGCGTCGCCACCCCTGTCTCCCTTGGCCACGTGAAACTCCCGTCATCTGACGTCGCGGATGCCCCAATCATCGAAACCAACTATCGCGCGGAACAGCAGGATTGGAAATCCTACCTTGCCTCGGCAGTGATCTGTCGAGAGATCGGCGCGCCCGACTATTTCAAAGACGTTCGAAAACGCGAGCTTCTTCCAGAAAAGGATGGTGAACTTACAGATGCAGAATGGCGTGAGTTCCTGGCGAAATCCGTCAACACCTATTTCCACCCAACTTCGACCTGCCAAATCGACAAAGTTGTGGACCCTCAATTGCGGGTCTATGGGATCGATGGGCTTGGCGTCGCGGATGCGTCGGTTATGCCAATCATCACGACCACGAACACCAATGCGGCGAGTATGATGATCGGATGGCGCGCGGGTGAAATGATTAATGGAAGCGAACAAAAGAGGGCGCTCCGCTTTCAGCAGAGCGCCATAGGCTTCAGGGCAAGAGAACCGCTTTGACAACCTCACCGGTCTCCGTATCGCGAATGGCTTCTTCGATCTGGTCTAAACGGTAGGTCTTTATAAGGCTGTCAAACGGGAAACGCCCGGTTTTCCAAAGGGCGACAAGTTCAGGAATGAAGCTGCGGGGCACGCTGTCGCCCTCGATAATGCCTCTAATGCCGCGGCCTGAGAGCAGGGTTCTTAGCTCTAGGGTCAGCTCTGCGCCTGGTTGCGGCACACCCAGCAGCCCGGCCATCCCCGTCAGGCGCAAGCATTCAACGGACTGGCGCACAACCGGCGGAACTCCGGTGCAATCCAGCGCATATTGCGCGCCATCACCGGTAATCTCCACAATACGTTCTACCGCGTTTTCCGAGCTACCGTTGATTGTATGGGTCGCTCCCATTTCCTTTGCGATATCGAGGCGACGCGCCATCAAATCCACAGCAATGATCTCGGTGCAACCAACAGCACGCGCCGCAAGGACGGCAGACAATCCGACGGAGCCTGCGCCAAAAATGGCGATTGACGTGCCAGGGCGGCAGGTCAATGCGTTCATAACGGCCCCTGCTCCAGTTTGAACGCCGCAGCCAAGTGGCCCCATGATTTCCAGCGGCACATCTGGATCAATTTTTATGACGCTTTCCTCTGGCGCGATTGCGTATTCACCGAAGGACGATTGCGCAAAAAAGTAGCTGCTGAGGTCCTCGCCCTTGCTATCCGAAAGCGGAGTGGTTCCGTCCGGACGCCGGCCGCTGAAGTTGCGCGCAAAGAACTGATCGCTGTAGGCCGGCTGCCCGTTCATACAGTTCTTGCAGTGGCTATCGAAACCGAAAGACAGAACCACGTGATCTCCCGGAGCTACAGCGGTCACTTCGCTGCCCACCATATATACAATGCCCGAACCCTCGTGCCCGAGCACCATCGGAAACGGAATTGGGTAGTTTCCCTCGCGAACCACCAGATCCGTATGGCACAGTCCCACACCCACGATCTTTACAACCACCTCTCTCTCTCGCGGTGGCTCCATGCTGATCGTCTCGATCCCGAAGGTTCCGTTCTTTTGACGTAACACTGCGGCTTGGTATGTTTTCATCTGGCTCCTAAACTTATCGGCGGGACCGCCGGGAAGGAAACGGCCCCGCCATTCTGTCGAAAATACGCGACCTAATTCATCGCGAAGATCGACTTGTAGGTTTGGTAGGCATTCATAGCCTCCGGACCAAACTCTCGTCCGATACCGCTTTGCTTGATGCCACCAAATGGTGAGCCCACCGAAATCACATATCCATTCAGGCCAATGGAACCGGTATGCACCTTTTCGGCGACAGACTTTGCGTGGGCCTTGTCCTTGCTCCAGACTGAACCGCCAAGCCCGAAGTCGCTGTCATTGGCGATCTCGATGGCCTGCGCTTCGCCCTCATAGGGGATGATTGACAATACAGGACCGAAGATCTCTTCACGGGCAATGGTTGCCGAGTTATCGACGTCAGCGAACACAGTTGGCTCTACAAACCAGCCGCCCTGAGAGGTGCCGGGTCTGCGTCCGCCAGCCACGAGACGACCCTCGCCCTTGCCGATTTCGATGTAGCGCTCCACCCGGGCGCGGTGCTCTTCTGAAGCCAATGGGCCGACATGGGTTTCCGGGTCCATCGCATCCCCCACTTTCAGTCCGCCCACAAAGCCAGCAACAGCATCGACGATCTCGTCGTAACGGCTCTTTGGCGCCAGGATACGCGTACCTAGGTAGCAGGTCTGTCCATTGTTGAGCAAACACGCCGTCGGGATGCCTTGGGTGAAGGTATCCAAATCCGTGTCCTCCAGCAGGATCGCCGCCGACTTGCCCCCGAGTTCGAGTGTGACCGGGCGCAACAACTCGCCGCAGCGCGCAGCAATTTTCCGACCAGCGGCGGTAGAGCCAGTGAAGGCCACCTTGTCGATGTCGGGATGCTCGATCAGGTATTGGCCAACTTCGCGGTCTGCAGGCACCCAGTTCAAGACGCC
Source organism: Pseudomonadota bacterium (assembly GCA_039026235.1). GTDB lineage: Bacteria > Pseudomonadota > Alphaproteobacteria > Rhodobacterales > Rhodobacteraceae > JBCCMQ01. Next base: position 3,669 of record JBCCMQ010000016.1, on the reverse strand, counting down.
CGGCGGCACACCGGCGGCGAGTGCTGCCTCGGCCATCACGTAGCTATCGAGAACGGTGCCGGGGGACGGCTTGATAACCATCGTGCACCCGGCTGCCATGGCGGGCCCGAGTTTCACAAGCGATAGATTGACCGGGAAGTTCCAAGGGATGATCGCGGCAACGACGCCAACAGGAAGACGCTGCACAAACGTCTCGGTGCCGAACTGTGAAGGGCGGACTTCTTCCAACACCATCTCATCCGCAAGATCTGCATAGTAGTCCAGGATGTTCGGGGCCACATCGCCCTCAAACGCCCCTGAGATTGAGATCGGCATCCCGTTCTGCGTACTCACGGCCTCGGCCGTTTGTGGCGCCCGCTTGCGCAGCTCTTCGGCAAAGCGGCGCATAATACGTGCACGCTCTGATGGCGCCATACGGGGCCACTCTCCAACGTCAAAAGCCGAACGCGCCGCCGCCACAGCAGCGTCAATATCGGCAGTTCCCGCTTCGGCTGTGGTGCCGACAGTTTCTCCTGTCGACGCGTTCTTGATGGTGAACTGGGCGTCAGTGGCCGGCTTGGCCCATTGGTTTCCTATGAAAAAACGGTCGTGTAGCATGTGTTTCCTCCCGTATGACAAGCCGTCTTGGGCCCGTCTTCTGCGTTACTCCCAGGGGTCTTCATTGCGGCACCCAGAAAAGGTGGCGCACATTTACTTCGCTAGTAATTAATACGTATATGAATTAATCGCAAGAGAATTTCCATTTGTGTTTTGATAGGGCTATCTCTGTTGACGGAATTCCGTTCGCATCCTAATTATAAAATGCGTTGTGTATCTCTCGACGCAAGCCAAGAGAAGGACAACACATGCCAGACACCGCGATTGCCGCAAACGAAGATAGCCAGTCCGAGAACGAAGCGGGCTTGGTCTTCCAGCACGTTGCCCGTCAAAGAATCAAGCTACTGGACGCGTTCCTGGCTCCGCACGGGCTGACGTCCGCTCAAGTCTATTTGCTGAACAGGCTTCTGCAGGAAGACGGACGCACGCAAGTTGAGCTCGCCGGGCAATTGGGTATCGGTACTGTCGCCGTGAGCGGCATGGTCGACCGGCTTGAAGCGGCAGACTGGGTCGAGCGGCGCCCTGATGCCAAGGATCGCCGTACTAAGCGTGTTTTTCTGAAAGCATCTGCAACGTCAAAAAAGCATGTGCTTAGTGAAGCTGCGGCTCAGGTGAATGAAATGTCTTTCGAAACGTTAAGCGGCGCGGAAGTCGATCAGCTTTTGACCCTTATGCGCCGCGTTCGCGGCAACCTTCGCGAAGCGCTGGCCGGAGAGGTGCCGACGCTGGTACGGGACTAGATCGCACGCTTCGCGTTTTCCCAAAATCTTGCGCGCAGTTCTCGTTTTTTAACCTTACCAGCCTCGTCTCGCGGAAAGCTACGTCGTTCTTCGATGTGGCGCGGGACCATGTAGGTGGCGATCTTAGATTTCAAAAAGGCTGTCAATTCGTCGGCGTTCAGGCCGCGATCTTCGACCGGTTCGACGACAGCCGCGATGCTCTCTCCAGCCATATCATCGGGAATTCCGAAGACGGCGCAGTCGGCCACATCAGGATGCGCGAGGATGGCCGCCTCTATCTGAGCCGGATAGACGTTGACACCATTCGAGATGATCATGTCGGTCTTTCTGTCACTCAGGAACAAATAGCCGTCGGCATCGATGAACCCGACGTCGCCCATTGATACGAGATCACCTACCTCTGCCTCGGCACGTGCGTCAGCGCGGTTTAGGTAAGTGAAATCAGGAAGATCATCCCTTCGCCCGAATATCTCGCCAATCTCGCCGTTTTCGCACGGATTCCCTGCATCGTCCAAGATCGCAACGCGCGCGGTCGGAACTGCACGCCCGACGGTACCTGGTCGCGCGATCGCGTCCTCACTGGAAGCAAAGGTTACGGCGCCCAATTCGGTTGATCCATAGTATTCGTAGATCACAGGGCCCCACCAATCGATCATTGCCGCCTTTACATCCGGCGCGCATGGCGCACCGGCCACAACGACGTGCCGCAGGCTTGAGAGATCATAGCGGGTTTTGACATCTTCGGGTAAGCGCAAAAACCTCTGAAACATCGCCGGAACAAGGAAGCTTGTTGTAACTAGGTAGGTCTCGATGTCCCGAAGCATGCCCTCTGCATCAAATCTTGCGGGCAGGATCACGCTTCCCCCTGACTTTAGCGTACCATCCAAGAAGCGATGCGCCGCCGCATGGTACAGCGGCGTAGCAAGGAGTGTCCGCGCATCCTCGTCGAAGAACGCGTCGTAGGCTACGCGCGCGGGCTGGCTGGCACCCAGTCTCTGAACCCCTTTCGGGCGTCCGGTTGTTCCGGACGTGTAGATCAAGGGGAACGGGCGTTGCTTCGAAGGAACGGCGATCGGGTTATGCCCAGAGACCAATGACGACCAAAGCTCGCCGCCACCTGAAAAAGTCGTGCAGTCGTGCGGGATCGAATAAGCCGCCGCCACCGCATCTGGCGTTGGTACCAGGAACACGGTGAGCTTCTTTTTGAGCTCATCGGGTAGCTCGTGCTCAATCGCGTTCCAAAGATCCACGTGAGCGACCAGAATAGCTGCACCGCTGTCCTCTAGAATGAAGGTCAGATCGGGCGCCTTAAGGTGCCAGTTGAGAGGAAGTGTTGCCGCGCCCGCAAGGCGGACGGCCACGCTGACGGTTACGAATGCGGCATCATTCCGCAAAAGCAGAGCTACCGTCCCGCCCGTCGCTCCTAGCGCCGCAAGACCAGCCGCCCCGCGCGTTGCCTCGTCTTCTAAGGCGGAAAGCGCGTAAGGCTGTCCTGCGAATACAATCTGCGGCATGGGCATCCTCCTTCCACCCTCTAATAATTCGCTTGCTATCTATTTGCAAGTGTACTACCTGCAGAGAGGTGAGAATGCCGCGCGTATCGCGCAATAACCTTGGGCGGCGATCGGATGGCAATTGTCGAGACACTAAGCGACTTCAGAGTGAGGCTTCAAAACTTCGCCTTCCCGGAAGTCGTGCAGAGTTACACCACAAAAGACTGTATCCTTTACGCTTTAGGCATTGGATTTGGCGAGGACCCGACGCATCGCCCCGAGCTACCTTTTGTGTTCGAAGAACCGAACTTGCGTGTCGTCCCTTCAATGGCTGCCGTGCTTGCGAGCCCTGGTTTTTGGGCAAGAGACCCCGCCACGGGCATAGACTGGCATCGCTTTCTCCACGCCGAGCAAGAGGTTGTCCTGCACCGGCAGCTGCCCACAGATTCCGTGGTACGCGCAAAGACCCGCATCACGCGCATCATCGACAAGGGCGAATCCAAGGGCGTCCTCATCTTTCTAGAGCGCAACATCGCGGACAAATTCGGCGCGCTGGCCACCGTAAAGGTCGTTAACTTCGCGCGAGGAAACGGCGGCTGCGGTGGAGATATCGGACCGCAACCCACGCCGCATCAAGTGCCGGATGGCCTGCCTGAAGCCAGATTTGAGACGCACACGGATCCGCGCTCAGCACTGTTCTACAGACTATCCGGCGATCCGAACCCGCTGCATGTCGATCCGGACGTAGCAGCAGCAGCGGGATTTGACCGCCCAATTCTGCATGGGCTTTGCTCTTTCGGGATTGCGACACGAGCGATCTTGGCGACCTACTGTGACTA
>JBCCMQ010000015.1:0-72602 GCA_039026235.1 Pseudomonadota bacterium | reverse complement strand
GTTGCCCCTAGTACGAGAGGACCGGGGTGAACGATCCACTGGTGGACCTGTTGTCGTGCCAACGGCAGTGCAGGGTAGCTATGATCGGAAAGGATAACCGCTGAAGGCATCTAAGCGGGAAGCCCCCCTCAAAACAAGGTATCCCTGAGGACCGTGGAAGACCACCACGTCGATAGGCCGGAGATGTAAGCGCAGTAATGCGTTCAGTTGACCGGTACTAATTGTCCGATAGGCTTGATTTGATCCAGTAGAAGCCAGGCTTCTTCTGATCCAAAAGTCGAACCTCCCGTGCGTGACTTGGACCTTGGGTTTCTTTCTTGGTTTGGTGGCCATAGCGAGAGCAAAACACCTGGATCCATTCCGAACCCAGCCGTTAAGTGCCTTAGCGCCGATGGTACTGCGTCTTAAGACGTGGGAGAGTAGGTCACCGCCAAACCTAGTAAGAAACCCCGAATTTCTCTCGAACGATCATTTGCCACTACAGTTTCGCGCTTTGTTCGACAGCGGGCTTTTCGAAGGTCGTACTGCCAATGAAGTCCGCGGAAAGATCGTGCCAGCGGGCGTTAGTCGTCTGGCGCCGGTAGCAGCACCCTGTTGGCTGTCCTTCTCAAAGCTACAGGACTTCCCGTTCCGCCCCTTGACCGCAAATTAATCGCGACACGGACCTTTACAACGTGGTCACGCGTCGACCAGCCGGTTGGTACCCTTCACAACGGGCGAAGGCCGACTTATGAAATTCAGGTACCCCAGCTAATACGCGGAGCGGAAGACCGATGCAGGCAAACCCCCTCCTGATCGTGGCGCTGACCATCAGCGCAGGCATAGCCATTTGGGGCATCATCGATCCGCAAGGCTTGGGCGTAATTGCATCGGGCATGGTGTCGGCCCAGTTCGACAGCCGCGGTTGGTTCATCATGCTCGAAGCAAGCGGGCTTCTGTGTGTCGCCATTTACCTGGCGTTTTCGCGCTTTGGCGCTGTGCGGTTGGGCCCGGATGATGCCGAACCCGAATTTTCCACCCCGGCCTGGATCGCCATGCTTTTCGCGGCGGGCATGGGTGTGGGGCTTCTGTTCTACGGCGCAGCGGAACCGCTGACCCATTTTTCAGTTCTTCGTGAGTTCCTGCCCGAACCGGATGCTGCCAGTTTCGCGCTTTTCGTGACCTACCTGAACTGGGGCTTCCATGCCTGGGCGATCTACGGCGTCGTGGGCCTGATCATCGCATATTTCGCATTTCGGCGCGGGCAAGTGCTTTTGCTGAGTGCGCCCCTCACCGACGTCTACGGGGCCTGGTCCTGGGCCCGCCCTTTGGCGTGGCTTTTCGATCTGCTGTCGATTGTTGCCATCGCGGTCGGACTGGCGGGGTCGATGGCCATGGGCGTCTTTCAGATACAGACCGGCATCGCCGGTGTTGTCGGCATCGAAGATCCCGGGGTCCTCACCGCCCCGGTCTTCATCGCCATGTGTCTGGCCTTCATCATCCCGATCCGACGCGATCTGGGTGATGGTATGGCCAAACTGTCTAACCTGGCGATGCTGATCGCGATAGTGCTGGTCTTGTTCCTGCTGGTTTTTGGCCCAACCTCCGACATCATGAATGCTGTCGTCTCGGGTTTCGGGCGCTACGTGTTCAACGTGTTGCCCGCAGGCTTTTCAACGGCTGAGTTCTTCAACGACACGGTTTCCGACTGGTTTGAGGGCTGGACGCTCAATTACATGATCTGGTGGCTTGCCTGGTCGCCTTTTGTCGGCATTTTCATCGCCCGTATCTCGCGCGGGCGAACGATCCGCGAGTTTCTGATTGGGGTAATTGTGGCTCCGACGCTGTTCTCGATCTTCTGGTTCGGTGTTTTCGGAGGCATCGGTTTTTCCGATATCCTTGAAGGCGAAGGCGCGCTTCTTGAGGTCAACGAGCAAAGCCTGGATGCTACCACCTTTGCATTGCTGGGCACCTTTCCCCTATCGATCGTGACCCAAGCGGCAACGATTGTTGCCGCCTTTCTGTTTGTCGTCACCAGTGTGGTCAGCGCAGGATTTACGCTCGCTATGATCGGCACAGGTGGTGACGAGAACCCGTCGCCCAGAATTCGCACGATCTGGGGCGCGGTTCTTGGCGCACTGGGGCTCGCCATGGTCTTCGTCAATGACGTGGGCCTTGTCCGTTCCATCATCGCTCTCTCGGCCATTGCCTTTGTCTTCATCGTTCCGGTACTTGTCATTTGCCTGTTCCGATCTCTTCTCAAGGAGGCAAAGCCGTGACCGAAGCTTTCATCGACACAGCCCTGAACCTCACGATCTTCGCCTACTTCGGAATTCTCTTCTGGCTGGCGGTCTGCAAGATCTGATGGGTCCGAGCATCTTCGGCAGTGCGTCAATGCCGGTATCTGGCTTATCCCGCGATTGACATGCCTCTTGGCAGGATCGATGCCGGAATACAGCTTGAAGCACCCGGTCGGCCCTGCTGTAAGAAGGGCGCGGGGGGCTAATGGACAAGCAGATCATCTGTATCAATTGGGGCACCAAATACGGTGCGCAATATATCAATCGGCTCTATGCGATGGTGGCCCGGAACATCTCGGCCCCATTCCGGTTCATCTGCTTTACCGACACCACCGAAGGTATCCGGGACGAGGTGCACCTGCGGCCGCTGCCCGAGTTGACCGGAAGCCTTCCGATCAACACCCTGGGGCAATGGGGTAAGTCGCGCCTTTGGGCCAAGGATCTGGGCGATCTTTCCGGCGCAGTTTTATTCATCGATCTTGATGTGGTGATCACGGGAAATCTGGATGCGTTCTTTGAGTATGGTGCTCCCGACGACGTGATCATGGCGCGCAATCCGGCCAAACCGCTGCATCGGCTTGGGCAGACATCGGTTTACCGTTTCCCGGTTGGAAAGCTCGCACCTCTCCTGGAGCTGTACGCCCGGGACCCCCAGGCAATCGCGGATCGCTACCGTTTCGAACAGCATTTTGTGACCAAGAATGCGCCCGGAGGCGTTCAGTTCTGGCCCCGCAGCTGGGTGCGCCACTTTCGCGTTCAGTGCATACCGAAGTTCCCGTTCAACTTCTTTTTGGAGCCTCGCCGCCCATCATCTTCCAAGATCATCATTTTTCCGGGTGCCATGAACCCGCCCGAGGCCATTGCCGGGCGCTGGAATCCGGGCGAACCCATTCGCACCGTTTCAGAGCATCTGCGCCATTGCTGGCGTGAAGGCGCCAGTTTTCGGCAGTATCGACACTATCTTCACCCGGCCCGCTGGCTGCAGGAGATCTGGCGCGAGTAAGCCCACCAAGTCGATGATTTTGTTGCATTCACGGATCAAATACCGTCAGAATGTGCGGGTATTTTTATCGCTTCCGTGTTTGTCGTCCTGGTACTTTGAATTTGAGAAGGGGTCGGTCATTGGGGGAGACCGCGAACAGTCTTGTTTCACCTGAATTCCTGGTTGTTTTGGCCGGCGCATGCCATGCGATTGGCTATCTGATCACCAATCAGATGATGCTGCGCATTTCGATGCTGATCGGGACAGGCTTCTACATTTTCTACTACGCGGTGGTCAGTCATGATCCGCTTTGGATAGCGATTTGGACCAGCATCGTGCTGGCGACCGCGAATGTCACTGGCATGCTCTTGCTCGCCGTCTCTCGGTCGCGGCTGATCATTCCCAGTACGTTCAAGGACGTCTATCGCTTCTTTCCCAGTGTCCCGCCGGGCGAATTCAGGCAACTGATGAAACTGTCACGCCGCTATGTCGCCCGTGAGGCCGAGATTGCCACTCGTGAAGGTGAGCCGGTGGAAAAGCTATTCTTCATTGTCAGCGGTGGCATGGCGGTCGAAAAACGCGGTGAAAAGTTCCTGGTTCCCAGCGGAGTGTTTGTGGGTGAGGTCGCATTTCTGCTCAACCAGCCGGCATCGGCCACAACGATCCTCGACCCTGGATCAGATGTATTGGTCTGGGACGTGGCCGTCTTGCGAAAGAACTGCGCGAAGCGACCTAGGTTCCGCCTTGCCCTTGAAGCGATGATCTCAAACGATCTTGCCGCAAAGGTTAGTTTCGCTGTCGCTCCTAAATGGGTCACCGACCAGCAAAGACGATCGGCCTAACGTTCCAACACAATCGTCAGACCGGATTTGACAATTTTCCGGTTGAACCTTGCGGGACTCAGGCGTATCAGGAGATCTCTCGATTGGCGCGGGATGGAGCAGCCCGGTAGCTCGTCAGGCTCATAACCTGAAGGTCGTAGGTTCAAATCCTACTCCCGCAACCAACCATAACAAACCCGCCTTTCACCGGCGGGTTTTTTGCTTTATCGGACGGCGGCCTTTGGATGTGTATCCAGTATCCGGCGGGCCTTTTCGACAGTGCATGACACCACGGCCAGAGCAGAGTGGGTAGTTAAGGCCAGGGTCCACGCCAGCGCCAATCAAGGTCCATGCAAAGGAGTGACAGCAAGCGACCGGTTGGCGCACCTAGATCGTTTTCGTTTCCTTTTTCAGATAGGCTGGCCGATCGGGATCGAGATTTCTTGATCGGGAAAGCGCTTCGGTCACGCGGTAGAGCGGCTGCAGGCCGACAAGGGGATCGACCAAGGCGTGGCCCGTGTTGGTATTTGCCGGCACGACGATCAGGCGCGCAGCTTGCTCTTTCATTTTCTCAATCGCCTGGTCGAGCCCGGCACCCACGCCGCCGCCAAGCGCAACAACTGGAAACCCGTCCGTCAAAAGAGCGCTTGGTCCGTGCAGCACCTCGGCCGCGCTATAGGGTGTCGCATGAATGCGGCAGGTCTCTATCAGCTTCAGCGAAAACTCCTGGGCGATGCCCAGCGTCGGTCCCCTCGCAATCACCATGGCCCGATCCGCGTGGATCAGGGCCTCTTGGATCTGGTCATGGGCCGGATCAAGCGCAGCAGCCCGAATGGCGTCGGGCAGATCTTGAAGCGCGCGCGCGAGGGTCTTGTCCCGCGCCCACATTGCGATGATCCAGAGACCGGAGACGATTGAATTAAGAAAGCTCTTGGTCGCCGCGACGGCCAACTCGCGCCCTGCGCGGACGTCGACAACATGATCGGCAACCCTCGTCAAAGGACTGTCGGCCGAATTGGTCAAGGCAATCACCCGCGCGCCCTGCGACCCAAGAGAACCGGCCAGTTGGACAATGTCTTGGCTGGCCCCCGATTGGCTGATGGCCAGTGTCGCGAAACCCCGCGCACGCAGGCTTTGACCATAGACCGAGGCCATGGACGGGCCGATGGAAGCGACGGGAAGCCCAAGGGTCAGCTGGATTGCATAGCTGAGATAGGTCGCAGCGTGATCAGAAGAGCCGCGCCCGACCGTGATCACCCCATGGGGGTCCAGCTTTTGCAGCCGTTCTGCCGTCTCGCGCATTATTGCTTGCGCATCTTGTGTCGATAATCGACCGACTGCATCGGCCATCTCATCAATCTCGCATGCCATGTTGGTGGGTGTATCGCCAGGCATGCAGGCTTCAGCCCATTTGCACGGCGGCAGGTTCATCAGCGGCAAATCCGCCAAAGCGGCGCACAGTGGTCGCGCCGCGCGCATTGCCCGCTGCCAGACAGTCGGCAAGTGGTTTGTGTGCCAGCCATGCGGACAGAAATCCCGCATTGAAGGCGTCACCTGCGCCGGTTGTATCAACCGCGCGGATGGGTTCTGTTGGTGCCTTAATCGTCTCTTCGCCTGCCATCGCGACCGCGCCCGCAGCGCCCCGCTTGACCACGGTCAGTGGTGCGAATGCTTCGACTATGCCCATCTGGCGCAGCGATTGCAGTTCCGGCTCATTCGGCAGGAAAACATCCACTGCTCCGATAAGCGGACGAATGGCATCAGATCTAAGGTCTTCATCCCAACCACAGTCAAGCGACACCGTTAGCCCCAGTGCCCTTGCCACTTTGATGATCTCGGGTTGCGCTGCAAGACTTGCGAGTTCGCCAACATGAATGTGTTGGACGCCAAGCGACTTGATGTCCTGCGGTGTCAGTTCGGGAAACGCCGGTCCCACGCGCCGGGTTAGAAAGGCGCGGTCGCCCCGATGAGCCATGGCAACGGTTAGCTGCGGGCCCGCGTCATCGGGCAAATGTCGGCATTGCGATGTGTCGATCTCGGCCCTTTGAAATTCACATGCAATCAGGTCCGCGAAGGGGGAAGAAGGCAGCATTGCCGCCAGGGCCGAAGGGTGGCCCAGGGCCGACAAATGAGCCGCCGTGATAAAAGCCCCGCCCCCGGCGTGGATGCTGAATTCACGCGCAAAGACCTCGGTGCCCAGGTTTGGCAGGCGCGGAAGATTGCCGAAAATCAGATCGCAGTAAAGCCGCCCGACCGACAGGATCTTGGGAATTCTGTGCGGTTGCGTCACGACAGCGCCTCACCGCTTTCGGTGTCGAAAACGTGGATCTTTTCCGGTGCGACGCCAAGATGGACGGTCCCACCAAGTTCCGGCGGCGTCCGCCCGTCGGCCTTTGCGATGACCTCGCCCAGCGGTGTTTCAACGTAGATCAGCGTGTCATGGCCCAACGGTTCGCGCAGACTGACCGCGCCGCTGATCAGGGCTGGCCCGTCGATCGGATGCAGATCGTCGGGGCGGATGCCGAGCGTTACCGTTCGCGGGCCGCCAAACTGGATACCGGTTGGCACGGAAGCGCCGTCGCCCAGTTGAAGAGCGCCTTTATCCGCCGTAGCGGGCAGCATGTTCATGGCCGGCGATCCGATAAAACCAGCCACAAAGGTGTTTGCGGGACGATGGTAGACCTCGGTCGGTGTGCCGATCTGCTGAATGTGGCCATCCTTCATGATGACGATGCGGTCGGCCATGGTCATCGCCTCGACCTGATCGTGCGTCACAAAGACGATTGTCGCACCGACGCGTTGGTGCAGCTTTTTGATTTCCAGCCGCATCTGTGTGCGCAACTGGGCGTCGAGGTTGGACAGCGGTTCATCAAACAGAAACACCGCCGGGTCGCGCACCATCGCACGGCCGATTGCGACGCGCTGGCGCTGGCCGCCCGACAACTGGCTGGGCTTGCGAGAAAGCAAATCCGTCATGCCCAGTATGGCGGCAATCTCATCGATGCGCTTTTCCTTGTCCGCGCGTGGCATCTTTGAGCTGCGCAATCCAAAGCCGATGTTCTTGCGCACGGTCATATGCGGATAGATCGCATAGTTCTGGAAGACCATGGCGATGTTGCGCTCTTTGGGTTCCAGATTGTTGACCACCTTCCCGGCAATCTCGATGGCGCCGCCGGTCGCCTCTTCGAGACCTGCAATAAGGCGCAGCGTTGTTGACTTGCCACAACCGGATGGACCGACAAGCACGACGAATTCACCGGCCTCAATCTCTAGATTGATCCTGTGCAACACTTCGGTCTGGCCGTAGGACTTCACAAGATCCCTGAGGGCAAGGTCTGACATATTCCTATCCCTTCAGAAGGTCCGAAAATGCGGCGTCCAGCTGCTGCGCCGCAGAAGATCGACGGTCGCGGCGCGCCTTTTGACGACCGTTGAGATCGGCAAGGGTTGCACCGTAAAGATCCAGCGCCTGCCCCAAGGCCTCTGGTGCAGGCCCGCCGGGCCGGTTACGCCGGGCCACGAAGGTTTCCGCCGAAACCGCCAACTGAAATGCCGCCGGATCAAGCTTGGTTGGACGCGCAGTGGCTTCCTGGAAAGCATCGGAAAAAGCGGCGTAACCGGATCCAAGGGCCCGGCTGTCGCGAATGACGGCCTTGGCGGTTTTGGCCGCAATCTCATGGGCTTGGCGAAAACTCAATCCTTCGTCGCGGACCAGTGTGTCGGCAAGCTCGGTAATGGTGATGCAGGCTGCGTCGGTTGTGCGGGCTGCGCGGTCTGCGTTGATCCGGCAGGCAGGCACCAGCGTGGCCAGAAGCTGCAAGGCGCGGCTTCCGCTGTCGAAGGCTGCATAGCCCGCCTGCTGTACTTCGCCCTCGCTGTCATTCATGTCAGTGAACGGCGTGTTGCGCATGGTGTCGACGACCATGTCACAGCGTCCCGCGGCGACACTGGCAAGATGGCGCAGGTGCTCGATTGGCACGGGGTTCCGTTTTTGCGGCATGATCGAGCTGATCTGAACAAGGCTGTTCGGCACATAAAGCTGTCCCACTTCGAACGCTGACCAGAATTGCAGATCTTGGACCAGCCGCCCCAGATGTACGAACACCAGCTTGATTGCTGAATAGAGCGCGGTCACGTAGTCGACGGATGCGATACAGCCGTAGGAATTCAGAAGCGGCTCTTCAAATCCCAGAAGTTCGGCCACCAGCTGACGGTCAATTGGAAAGCCCGATGTGGTTATGGCCGCGGCGCCCATAGGGCAGTGTTCCAGTCCGTTCGCGGCTGCATCAAGTCGTTCGGCGTCCCTGAGGATGACCTCGATGATGGCACCCAGATAATGGCCGAATGTTGTGGGCTGCGCCGGCTGGCCATGCGTGTAGGCCACGATCAGGGTTCCGGCCTCTTTCCGTGCCTTCGCGATCAAGACGTCCGCGAGGCCGTGAAGCTCACCGATCAGGGCAGCGGCCTTTTCGCGCAGCACCAGTTTGAACAACGTATGGTCCATGTCATTGCGCGACCGCGCTGTATGGAGCGCGCCGCCCAGATCGCCGACGCGCTGGCGCAATTCCGCTTCGACCAGAAAGAAGTAATCCTCGTAAGTGCCGTCATAGGTCAGGCTGTCCACGTCAGTTTCCGCTTCGATTGCGGAAAGCGCCCTTGCCAATGTGGTTGCGTCGCCTTCGGGCAAGATCCCCGTGCGGGCGAGCATTACCAAATGCGCCTTGTTGATCGCAGACATGCCTGGGGCATAGTGCGTCTTTACGCCTTCGAAGAGCGGCGCAAGAACTGTGCTGCGGTACACCGGATCAGGAAAGACAGACGTGTCAGTCATGCGGTTGCCCGCGTTTTGGTCGCCAGCCAGCGGCGGACGGGCGCGTGATCGTAGGTCGTTATCTCCAAGTGGTTTCCGTCCGGATCTTGAAAGTAAAAGGAAAACGCCAAGTCATGATCGGCGGCCTCACTCGGTTGCAGCGCGGCGCCCGTTCGCGCCGAGATCTCCGGTCTGGGCAGGGCGTCGCCAAACGCCATGAAGACGCGGCCGGTCACCCGAAATGCCGTTGTATGATCGCCGTCCGATGGCGGTCTTCCCTTGAAGATCGTCGCACAGTACTGACCCCGAGGTGTTGCCATATACTTTCCACCGCCAAGCCGCGCCGAGCTTGGCAGAACCATCAGCCCCAGGACACGGCCGTACCAGTCTGCGGCGGCATCCGGATCGGCCACATAGAGATGCACGTGATCCAGCGCCGATATCTCGATCAACGGTGTCATCCCTTAAGGCCCGCCATAACGACCCCGCGGATGATGAAGCGCTGAAAAACCAGAAAGACGACCAGTGTCGGGATCGTCGAGATTGCGGCACCGGTCATCACCAGTTCCCAGGCGACATCCGCCTCATCAGCGAAGGTCGATAAGCCAACGGGCAACGTGTACATGTCCCAGGAATTGGTGACGATCAGTGGCCAGATGAAAGCCGTCCAGTTGCCAAGAAAGACAAAGATTGCCAGCGCGGCCAGCGCGGGTTTGACCAGCGGCATGGCGACCGTCCACCAGATCTGTAGCTCGTTCAGACCGTCGATGCGCGCGGCTTCGATGAAATCGTCGGGAACGGTTTCGAAAAACTGTTTCATCAGGAACGTCCCAAAGGCCGTCATCAGGCCCGGGAACATGATGCCCCAATGCGTATCCAGCCATCCGAAGGATTGGCTCATCAGATACCAGGGGATGACCAGCATCTCGGTCGGGATCATCAGCGTCGACAGGATCGCAATGAACACGATGTATCTGCCCGGAAACCGGAACTTGCAAAGCGTGTAGCCGACAATGCTGTCGAAAAGGACGTTTGATACGGTCGTAATGATCGCAATAATCAGTGAATTGATGAACCAGCCATAGAAGCGCCCATCCTGAAGAACGTAAGTGTAGTTTTCCAGGTGCGGTTCTTTCGGAATGAGCGACACATCATAGATCTCATGCGGCCACTTCAGCGAGGTCGAGATCATGTAGACGATTGGCATGACCATCAGAATGCCGCCTAGGAACAGAACGCTCCACCTGATGTACTGACCCCAATTGCCCTTGCGTCCGGCAACTCCTGTCTTGAAGAGCGTGTCAGAAGACGCGTGGATCTTATCGACGGCGGTCATCAGCTATCACGCAACAGACGAAGTTGAAGAAGCGAGACCACGAGCAGGATAAGAAATAATACGACCGTCTGCGCAGCTGCGTAGCCCATGTCAAAATCCGTGAATGCACTTTGGTAGATCTGTAGGACAAGTGGTTTTGTCGAGTTGAGCGGCCCCCCCGGATCCCCCGTCGTCATATTGAAGACCTGATCGAAGATGCGAAGGAATCCGATCGAAGAAAACACCACCAGAAAGACGATTGTTGGACGCAGCAGCGGAAGCGTGATTTCGAAGATAACGCTCCAATTCGACACGCCGTCGATCTTGGCAGCCTCATAATAGCTTTGGGGTATCGCCCTCAGCCCCGCCATGAAGATGATGATCTGAAACCCCAGACCGGCCCAGACCGCCGGTGCCAGGATCGCCGGAAGGGCGTTGGTGGTCGAGCGTAAGAACTCGATCTGCGGGATGCCGAATTGGGCCAGCGTGTTGTTGAAAAGGCCGATCGGGACCGGCTGGTAAAACCAGCGCCAGACCCAGGCCATGGCCACGGCGCTGGTCATGAACGGCAGAAAGTAAAGCATCCGGATAAAGCCGTGCATGAAGCGCGTCTTGTCCAGATGGTAGGCCACGACAAACGAAATCACGAGGCTGATCGGTGTCCCGAGAAGCAGGTAGACAAAGGTGTTGCGAAACACCTGCCAGAAGACCGGATCGTTCCAGAGCTTTTGATAGTTCGCCCAACCGGCCCAGGACCGATCCCCCAAAAGGTTCCAGTCCTGAAATGAGATCAGCATCGCATTGCCCGTGGGATAGAACCGGATCACGACATAAAAGACCACGGGAACGGCCAGAAACGCCCAGGCCCAGACGATCTGCTTCTGGCGGATTGAAAGGCTTTTGTACATTTCGTGGCCGTATAAAAGGGTTTCGGGGCGCGGCGGACCGCGCCCCGTTCAGCCTCAGTTCGTTGCGTAGAACTCGTCCAGAAGCTTCTGTTCTGCTTCGGCCGCTTCGGCGAGCGAATCCGCTACCGACACGCCTTCCAGTTTCACCCGCTCGACCATGTCGATCAGAATCTGGCGCTGGGCGCTTTCATTCACGAACTTCGTTGTGTTGGCATATTCCAGGCCACGGATGAACGGGCCGAACGTCGGATCGTTCGCATTTGCCTCGGTCAACCCTACCGATGGTTTGGCCGGCAATTCACCCACCACATCCAGCCAGATCTGCATCGCTTCATCCGAAGTCACATACTGCATGAACTTGACCGAAGCGTCGTATTTTTCACCCTCCGCCTTGGTGGTAATGGCATTCACCCAATAGGACGAATAGTTCGAACGGACGCCGTCCGACGTCGCAGGAAGCTCGGTCACCGCCCATTCAAGACCGCGCGTTTTGTTCAGCGATCCGATCCGGAATGATCCATCAATGTGCATGCCTGCACGTCCTGCCTTAAAAGCAGCCTGTGGTTCGTCCATGAAGCCGATGGCGCCGATGCCGTCGGTTTCGCCTAGCCCGACGTAGAATTCCATCGCTTCGCGGCCGGCATCGGTGTTGTAGTTCACGACCGTATAGTCATCGAGGTAGGGTTCTCCACCGAACTGGCGGACCAGGCCTTCACGAAACCAGTGGTGATCCTGGGCCGTCATTCCCATGGTCAGCCCGGCCAGGGTAATGTTTCCGGCGCCGTCCCGTTCCGTCAGCGATTTGCCGATCTCGATCATTTCTTCCAGTGTCTCGGGCGGTCCATCAATGCCAGCCGCTTCGAAGAGACGCGTGTTGTAGAATAATGCCAGTGACCGTACAGCGGTCGGAAGCGCCCAATAGCTGTCGCCTTCACGCATGGCGCTGACCATCGGAAAGAAGTCTTCGTCTATTGCATCGGCCGGAAATGAATCGCTCGGAAGCGGCTGGATCAGGTCGGCGGCCTTGTAGTCATTAAGCCAGCCATAGAAAAGCTGTACAACATCCGGGCCTTCGCCCGCCGGGATCGCCGCTGCCACCTTCGTGCGATAGTCGGCGTACGGGAAGTGGGTCATCTTGACAGTTATGTCGGGGTTTGCCGCCTCGAAATTCTCGATAAGCTGCTCCATCGCTGTCACGCGTGCATCGAAGAAGTATTGCCAGTATTCGATTTCAACGGCATTGGCGGCCGAAGACAGGACCGCTGCGGCGCTGGTGGCCGTTGCAAGTGCCAGCACCTTCAATTCTTTAAGTTTCATGTTGATTCTCCCTGATGATCGCGCCGGATCGGTGCCGGTCGCCATGCGGGGCAAGCCGCGAATGAATAATCGTTAACTCAACTGTATTGAGCTATCAAGTGAGTTGAGTTAATCGAAAAACATGACATCTGATGCCGATATTGTTGGTGCTAACGCGGAACGGTCGCGCAGCCACAACAGGCAGGTTGTGCTAGAACGGGTTCGCAAGGAAGGACAGATCGGCCGCGCCGAAATTGCCCGGGGGTCGGGCCTGTCGACCCAGGCCGTGTCAAACATCATCGCCGATCTGTTAGAAGACGGTTTGATTTCGGAACAGGGGCGCCGCGCGGGCATGCGAGGCCTGCCGCCCGTGCAATACGGGCTTAATCCCGGGGGCGGTTTCGCCATTGGTATCGAGATCCGTCCTGATGCCGTATTCGCCGCCGTGATCGACCTTTGCGGAAGGCCCATGGCCACCCGCCGCTATGCGCTGTCGGAAACGGATCTGGACGGCGTTACCCGGACGGTTTGCGCAATAACTCAGGATGTGACCCGCGATGCGAAGGTTCCCGAGGGCCGCATTCTTGGGGCCGGGATCGTTATGCCGGGTCCCTTTGGCCCGACCGGTCTCAGCGGGACGGGTTCCGAGCTGCCAATTTTCTATGACGTATCGCCGGCCGATTGGTTTCAGGATGCGCTTGACCTGCCGGTTGTGGTGGAAAATGACGCCAACGCCGCCGCCGTGGCAGAGCGCATGTCCGGTGTTGCTAAAGATCTAGAAACATACGCTTTTCTGTATTTCGGAAACGGCCTTGGTCTTGGCGTTGTACAAAACGGGCGGCTTGTTACCGGCGCCTTTGGCAATGCCGGCGAAATCGGCCATATCCCGGTAAGTGCGGGCGGACGCGTTGTCAGGCTTGAAAGCATGCTCAGCCGGTTATCGGTGCAGAAACACCTGGCCGCATCGGGCGAAGCAGTTGATAGCAGTGACGGCCTTGCGCGCGCATTTTCCGCCGAAAGCCCAGCCCTGATGACGTGGCTTGACGCTGCATCAGAGCCGCTTTCAACGGCAATTGCCGTCATCGAAAACATGCTCGACCCCGAGGCGGTGATCTTGGGCGGTGCTATGCCCGATGCCATTTTCAATCACCTGATTGGCTCGGTTGAACTGGTGGAACGGTCGGTCGCGCGCCGCGATGGCCGCACAGTACCGCGTCTGATGCGCGGTGCATCCGGGCGCATGACGGCAACCCTAGGCGGTGCGGCGCTGGTCATAAACCGCGCCTTTACGCCCCGAATAGCCGCGACCGTCTGAAGAGGAGCCAAAGGTGCCCACGACCGATCAGACCCGCATCGCCATGGACCGTGCGCGGCCACGGTTGGTTGAGCTGTGGTGGGCCTTGCGTCCGCTGACGTCTGTGGTCCGGTTCATGCAGACGGGTGCCCACCCCGATGATGAAACGTCGGGGCTTTTGGCGGCGTTGGCCTTCCGGGACGGGATCAACATCTCTTACGCGTGCTCCACCCGAGGCGAGGGCGGACAAAATGATATCGGAAGAGAAAGCGGCGCAGATTTGGGCGCACTTCGTACGAAGGAAATGGAACGTGCCTGCGACGTTCTCGGCATGCGTCTCTACTGGCATTCGACGCATCCTGACGACGCGATCACCGATTTCGGGTTTTCCAAAAGCGGTGTTGAAACGTTGGACCGTTGGGGACGCGAGCGGACAATGCTGCGGTTTGCCGAAATCATTCGCACCGAAAAACCCGATATCATTTGTCCGACATTCCTGGATGTGCCGGGTCAGCACGGGCATCACCGCGCCATGACCGAAGCAGCGCACGCGGTGATGACCGAAGCTGCGGACCCGGGTCTGCCGACGAACTTGCCCCCCTGGCAGGTCAAGAAGATGTATCTGCCCGCCTGGTCCGGCGCCGGACAGGCCTATGACGACGATGTCCCGCCCCCGCCGGCGACGCTGACCGTTCAGGGAAAAGACATCGAGTTCATGTCCGGCTGGTCGTGGAACCGGATCGGCCAGCAGTCACGGACCTATCACCGGACCCAGGGTATGGGGCGCTGGGTTCCAGCGGGTGAAGGCCATGACTGGCCGCTGCATCTGGCAGAAACCCATGTTCCGGGCCCCGACACGGTGCTTTGGTCGGGTATCCCAAGAACGGTTTCCGATCTTGCCCAGCTGCCCGGTGCGGCCCCGATTGCCGAGTTGTTGCAATCGGCCGGAACGGCGATTGAACGGGCCGTGGCGCTGTTTCCAAACTTTGCCATGGTCACCGATGCGGCCGCCGAAGCGCTTCGGGCGGTTCAGGCCGCGCGCGCCAAATGCCCCGTCGATGTCGCCGATGAGATCCTGCACAGGCTCGATTCAAAGGCTGATCAGCTGGGCAATGTCATGCGACTGGCCCTCGGCGTGGACGCGCGCGCTTACGTGCAGTCTTGTTTTCTCGATGCGGGGTCTTCGACGGACATCACGCATGAACTGGCGTTCGGTCGCGCGGATGCGGGGGGGGCGGAATGGGACTTGCCCCAAGGTTGGCGGGTCGAGGATGGCACCCTGCACGTATCGGACGACGCAAAGGTTCACGATCCTTACCGCGCTGCCTATGATCCCTTGGCACCAATTGCCCCGCGCATGATGATGGATATCACCGCCCATAAGACCACAGCGCGGGTCGCTGTGGCGCTAGAGAATGATCCGGTGGTGTTGCCACTGGAACGCGTCACACTCGAACCTGCGGCCGTATTGCTCAACACGGCGGGCGTTGAACGTGCGTTTTCTGTTGCAGTTTCGGATGTTGCGCCGGTCGGCGCTTCGGCTGATCTTGAATTGCCTTCGGGATGGCACGCGGAGCGGATGGATACCGGTTTTGTAGTTCACGCGCCCCCGGATGTGGCAGAAGGCGGCTACGTAATCGGTGCCCGGGTGAATGGACATCCTGGACAGTCTGCGCGTTTGATCCAGTACGATCACGTTGCCCCCAGCGCGCGCATCCGGTCGTCCGCGGTCAGGGTCGGCGCCTTTGAGGTGGCGGTACCGGCAGTGCGCGTTGGCTACATCGGTGCCGGCAATGACCGGGTTGATCACTGGCTTTCCGCCATGGGCGCGGATGTGACCCCACTGACCGATGACATGCTGGCCAGCGACACAGCGCTTGCCGGCTTCGACACGGTGGTGATTGGCATCTTCGCCATGCGGTTCCGTCCCGGCCTGACCGAAGCCATGCCCGCCCTGCACCGCTGGACGGTGGCCGGTGGAACGTTGGTCACGCTTTATCATCGTCCGTGGGACAACTGGGATCCGGACCAAGTCCCGCCGAAGCGCCTGGAAATTGGCCAGCCTTCGCTGCGGTGGAGGGTCACCGACGAAACCGCCGAAGTCACCCAACTGTCGGACCATCCGATCTTGCGCGGGCCAAATGCCATCGGTCCGGCCGATTGGTCGGGCTGGGTCAAAGAACGTGGGCTTTACTTTGCCAAAAGCTGGGATCCGGCGTACGTTCCGCTTTTGTCCATGTCCGATCCGGGTGAGGACCCGCTTTTAGGCGCGCTTCTTGTGGCTGACATTGGTCAAGGGCGCCACATCCATACATCGCTCATTCTCCATCACCAGATGGAAAACCTGGTGCCCGGGGCATTTCGCCTGATGGCGAATTTCATCGCGCCCCGGGGATGAGCGCCGAGGCGCCGCGTGACAATCTGACTGGCGGCGTATGGCTAATCGCCGATATGTCGCTCAACATCTGGGCGCTTTCCATCGTCAAATGGCTGGGCGCCGGGTATCCGGCGACGCAGATTGTACTGATCCGTGCAGCGACGGGCCTGGTCCTTATTTCGCCGCTGATCTGGCGACGGCGGGCAGAGTTCCAGCACATAGAAGATCTCGGCTGGCATCTGATGCGGGTCGCGCTTGCGGTCATTACTCTGTCCGCCAGCTTCTTTGCGATCTCTCGGGTGCCGCTGGCGATATTTTCGGCAATTGGCTTTACCCGGCCGGTCGTTACCATGCTCTTGTCGGCAACGCTGTTGCGAGAGGTTATCGGCGCTCGGCAGTGGATGGCAGCGGCGCTGGCATTTGCCGGCGTTTTTGTTGCCGCCAACCCGGGCCAGATTCCGTGGTCTACCGGACTGGCCGCGCTGGTGGTTGTCGTCTTCACGGGCTCTGCGACGACCGTGGTGACGCGCCGGCTGCGAACTGCGCCGCCGATCGTCATGATGACCTTTTACACTGCTGGTTTGGTGCTGTTCACCGCCCCGATGGCGCTTTACGCTTGGATCGCCGTCAATCCGGCGCATGTTCTTCCGCTGTTGCTGGTCGGTGGATTTTCACAAGTTGCGCAACTGTGCTTCCTGCGGGCGCATTACCACGGCGAAGCCGGCTTTCTGTCAGTGCTAAGCTATCTTAGCCTCGTGTTGTCGGTTGGTGTCGGCATCCTCGTCTTCGACGAAACGCCAACCGTGGAATTTGCCTTAGGCGCCGGCCTGGTGATTGCATCTGCCCTTTGGGTGTCTCTAAACGCCCGCAAGCGCGCATGACGATCCAACGTGTCGGGCGACCCAGGCAATCGCGCTTTGATCGGGAAAGATGCGCTTAACGCGGTGCTGTCCGGCGCCGTGCCTGTAGCGAAGTATTTTACTTAAAGGGCGCCTACTTTGTGATGGTTCGCAGCCCTGACCGAAACCTTCGCTTAAGACAGCCCCTGAATATTCTTGAGCAGAGGGTGTGGCCGCCGTCCAAGGGTCGGTCGCGTTGAAGAAACGTAGAAGACCGATGTAGTTCAAATGAGTGGTACGACGGAACATGCGCAATTCTACAGCGAAAAATGCCAATCTTGGCGGCCTTGAGCGGGATCCTGAAGCCGGTGCTCGCGCCGCCTTCTTACTGACACAGGCTGACGTTGCAGTTGGCCTGTTCACGATGGATGGCCGACCGCTTCACCTGAACATGGCGGCCAGAGACGCAGGCTTTGCGGCCGTGCCTTCGCTTCGCGACAAATTCGCCGAGGCAGAGCTTTTCGACGATCTGCTGATCGAGGCAAACCAGCGTGGTTCGGTGCGCAGGATCGTCCGCTTGATGAACGCCCGGTCGCCGTCCTGGCATGACATTACGTTCAAGCTGTGCCGCGATCCTGAGACAGACGAAGACGCCATTCTTGTGTCGTCGCTGAACGTGGATGCGTTGAAGAAAGCGCATGATCAGGCCGAGCTTCTGGCAGATCGCGACCAGCTAACAGGGTGCTACAACCGGGCCTTTTTCACGCGGCGGATCGATGAGGTCTTCCAGCCGGAAGCGACCAGTGAGTTTGCCATGGTCTACTTTGACCTGGACCGGTTCAAATACATCAATGACACGTTTGGCCACGAAGCCGGCGATGCGATCCTTTGCGCTGCATCACAGCGGATACGACGCGTTCTGCCGGGCACCGATATGTTGGCACGCATGGGCGGGGATGAGTTTGTCATTACGTTGATGGATGTGTCAGACCGCGAGGAATTGACCCGGATCTGCGAGCGGGTGCGTGCCACCATGGCAGAGCCGGTCGAATACGAGAAGTCCCAGCTCAACGTGAGCTTCAGCATGGGGGCCACCACTGTTCCGGCCGGTGCCAAGGATCCCGACAAGTACCTGCGCCAGGCCGACATTGCGCTTTACGTCTCCAAACAGGCCGGTCGCGACCGATGCACGATATACACCGAGGAAATGGGCTACGCTGCAAACGAACGAAGCCGGCTTGAAAACGATCTGAGGAAAGCCCTGAAAAGGGACGAGTTTGTGCTGTACTTCCAGCCGCGCGTCGACGCGCGCACAGGGCAGGTTGTCTCGGCAGAGGCCTTGGTTCGGTGGCAGCACCCGGCTCGCGGCATCGTTCAACCCGGCAGCTTCATACCGTTATGCGAGGAAACGGGAATGATCGCCGATCTGGGCCATATCGTTCTCAAGAAAGGCTTTGATCAGCTTTGCAACTGGCAGCATGGCGGTTTGGACATCGGAATATCGATCAATGTCTCTCCTCGGCAGTTCATGGACGAACGCTTTCTCAAGACGCTCGACGATCTCTCGCGCAGCGTCGGCTTTCCCGAGGGCATGTTAGAGCTTGAAATCACCGAGCGGGTTCTGATCGGTGACCACGATGTGATCTCTTCACGGCTCCGACGGATCAGCGAGCTGGGTTTCCAGATTGCCATAGATGATTTCGGTACCGGTTATTCCAATCTGACACATATTTCGCGCTTTCCACTGGACTGTCTGAAGATCGACCGGTCGTTTGTCTCGGCATTGCCGACATCTGGCCCGATTGTCCGACTGATCCGTACCTTGTCGGAAAAGATTGGCGCGCGGACGGTGGCCGAAGGCGTTGAAGAAGAAGGTCAGGCCCAACTCTTGCGCGATATCGGGTGCGAACAGTTTCAGGGGTTCCATTATTCCAAGCCCGTACCGGCGAAGCAGTTCCCTTCCGTCGCCGCCGACATCAATCGCCGGGTCTCGGTGCTGTCCGTCGCGCGCTAGACCAAAGCGTTTGGTTCAGCGCCGCAATCGAAGACCGCGCCGGATTGACTGTTCGCCTTGTCGTAATTGTTCCACACGACAGCCACGATTGTCGCGCGTATCGCCATGTTTCGTGAAAGGCGCGATCTCGGAAACACTCCGGTTACTACGTCGAAACAAATCTCACGACGATAAAATATAATTTGAATCAATATCTTAGACCCTTTAAAGCAAACTCTCGCCACCGGTCGCACAGCTTTGCGCGGTAAGGCGCTCAGCGGGTTTCCGGGGGGCTTTACTTGCAAATCCTCCCTCATATCGTGGGCAGCGTTAACTATGTGCCACGGCCGGGAATGTGGGGTGCCCTGAGGGCGAACCCAGCTTTTTTCTCAGTTCCTTAAATTTGATTTCGAAGCAAAAGCGCCTGACCACCGTTTCAGGCGAGCAGGGGAGGTTTGTCGATGGCAGACGGTTCAGTTTTCTACGAAGCAGGTGAAATTGAAACGCCCGACGGCATGACCCCTGCGGTTGGCACCGCTTCGGTCTCAGGTGTTCCATCAAGGGGAACCGGTCTGGCCGGAAAGGTCTATGCGCCCGGCACGGCCATACACGATATTGACGATCTGGAAGCGCTGGCGTCATCGGGCGATCCGGAACTCTTGTTCACCGCCACCCAGATGTCCTACGGCGGAAAGAAAAGCTCCACGACTGTCGCCGAGTTCCTAGGCGAGGATGCCGCGTCAATTGTCGGTGACGGAGACGCTTACGAAATGGGTCCGTCGGGGCTTATCCTGAACGGGTATATCTACATTCCGCCTGGCGTTCACCAGATCGAAGTGGTCTCGGACGACGGGTTTGAGCTAAATATCGGCGGTGTTCCCTACTCAGATTTCCAGGGTAAGCGGCCAGCAGAAAGCACCGCCAAAACCGCTGAGTTTGAGGGTGGGCTCTACCAGATCGACCTGTCCTACTTCGATGCAAGTGGATCGATGTCGCTCATGCTTATGATCGATGGTCTTCCCGTCGATGAAAGCGCTCTTTATCAATCCGTTGCAGACTTTCAGAACCCACCGTCCAACGTTCCGCTGGTCCCTGTCGCCGACTACCACCCGTCGTATTTCTTGGGCGATGAAAGCCTCGACATTCCCGAGACCTTGAATGGCACGCCAAATGCCGATGTCATTAACGCGGCCGGCGGCGATGATACGGTGAACGGCGGTGACGGTGCCGATGAGATCCATGGCGGCTATGGCCACGACATTCTGAATGGCGGCGACGGCAATGATATACTGGATGGGGGCCGCGGCTCGGACGTTCTGATCGGCGGCAAGGGTGACGACATTCTGATCGGCCGTTCGGACGCTGCCGAACAGCGGATCGGTCAGATTGCCATCGATCAGCTGACCCGCGCCTATCCCGATCCCGAAGTTGACGAGGTTCGCCAGAAGCTCATCGGTTATGAGGATCAGCCGCTGATCGGCGACGATATCATGATTGGCGGCGAAGGCAGTGATACCTTCCTGATCGCCCCGCAACTCAACGCCAAATTGGACATTATCGAAAAGCACGTACGCCAGGACGGCACAATCAACTGGGCTGGCGTCGCGGGCGAAAACGACCAGCTTCACGACCATTGGGTCGACAGTTTCGGCATCGAACTGATCGCTGACTACAACGCCGAAGAAGACCACATCGCGGTCATTGGCCATACGGCTAACGTTTTTGTCGAGCACAAGGATGTCATTGGGGATGATGCGCTGGAAAGCATCATCAACGTGATCTCGGTGCAGCATGGCGGCGGTGGCGCGCACGACCGCGATCTGATCGGTCAGGTTATCGTGGTGGGTGATTTGGTTGAAGCCGAAGACATCGTGACGGACAACATGGTCACCTACGGCATTGTCGACACCTATGACGAGGTGGCCGAGGCCTTGTTCCCGGCAGGCGAAACAAAGATCACCAATGTGTCGGGCGAGATGGTCTACGGCTATGACACCCGTGGTCCCAACGGAGAGATGGGTGCGATCACCGGCAATCCGGCGGATTACATCGACAATCCGAATTTTGAGCTGTCGATGCTGGGAAGTCCCACGCCCGCCGACGACACGGAACTGACACGCGACCCGTTTGAGCAGCTGGCCATGGTGGATGTTGCCGGGCAGACCAAGAACGGAAACGCAAATGCCAACGTCATCCGGCCGACCGAAGCGGCAGATCCGTCCGGGTTGCCCGGTGCTTTGGGCTATTGGTCGCTGTCATCGGGGACCGACGGTGGCTTTGATGACGCACGTGGTGGCGGCGCGATCACCGCATATACGCTTTATGAAAATCAGGCGCTCTTGCGTACCGACGGTGCCGCGGCCGGGCCGGGCGGCGATCCCGCGGGCGCACTTTCCTTCAACGGCGAAGACGAATTTGCCTATTTGGCCCATGACGCCGCCTTTGAGGTGACCCAGGGCACGATTGCGCTTTGGGTGAAGCCTGAAGATCTTGATGACTTTTCGATCTTCCTTTCAAAGGACCAGAAGAACAGCGGCGATGGTGGCCATTTCCGCCTCGGTCACAATGAAGACGGCGGCCTGTTCCTCAGGATGGCCCCGGGCGACGGTGGTTCCAACAAAAGCTGGGAAACCAAGAACGCCGTGCTGACGGAAGGCAACTGGTCCCATGTCGCGGTGTCGTTCACCTCGGACGGCGTAAAGGTCTACGTCGACGGCAACGCCCTGGGCCCCAATCAATGGATGCCGGTCGAGGGCGACGTTTCTTCCCCCAATGTCTTCAAGCAGGCATTTCTGCTTCAGAACAAAGAGCCTTGGGTTCTTGGCGCGGACCAGTCGCGCACAGAGGTGAACGAGACCGCCCAGGAATTTGCGACCGATGATGAAGACCTGCTGCACGCCTTTGAAGGAGCTCTCTCGGATCTTGGGATTTGGGGCGGCTACACAAAGGAGGATGCTCTGAGCCAGACAGAGATCCAGAAACTGATTGACGAAGGGCCGGGCGCCGCCCTGACAAACCCGTCTTCGCGCACTGAAATGATGGCCGGCGATGATACCTTCTCGGGTGGTGCCGGACACGACAAGATCTACGGGGAGGCCGGCGATGATGTTCTGGAGGGCGGCGGCGGCAACGACACAATCCACGGAGGTTACGGCAACGACCATCTGCGCGGCGGTGGCGGCAACGATGTGCTTGACGGCGGGCGGGGGTCCGACCTTTTGGAAGGTGGCAAGGGCGACGATACGCTGGTGTCGCGATCAGACGTGGGCGAACAGCGGATCGGACAGCTGGTTCTTGACGATCCGTCGCGCGAATTTCCGGACCCTTCGGTCGACAATACATATCTGAAGCTGATCGACTGGATCGACCAACCCTTGGTCGGCGACGACATTCTGGTTGGCGGAGAAGGCAAAGACCACTTCAAGATCGAAGCGCTGATCAACGGCAAGGCCGACAAGCTGGTCGATAACCTGATGGGTGACGGCCGCATGATCCACTGGCACGGCGTGGCCGGTGAAAACGACCGCCTGCACGATCACTGGGTCGATGCCTTTGGGATTGACATCATTGCCGACTATGTGGCTGGCGAGGACACAATTTCGGTCATCGGCCATACGACCCAGGTCAGTGTCGACTACCGAACCGTGGACACCGATGGCGACGGTGTCATCGATGATGCGGTTTCAGTGATCACCGCCTACTCGCAACAGGGCAATGGCGGCGCCCATGACGAGGACCTGGTTGGTCTGGTCGTGGTCTTTGGAGACCAAGTGACCGAGGACGACGTCATCATCGATCCGGGCGCGCACTACGGGATCGTCGACACCATAGACCAACTGCAGGAGGCTGTGGCGCCGACCGGTGAGAGCTGGGCCGCCGCTACTGGTGAGACCGGTATCTACGGGTACGACACCCGAGATATCGAAGGCGATCCGGTGGGAAGCGACCCGTTCAAGTATTCGCTCAATCCATGGAAAGATCAGGTTGAGTTCGCCAGCGCCGTCGACGGCTTGGATGGACCTCCGACCGTTCTAATGAATTTCGCCGGTGGCACCTACGATGGCACGAACTCGGTTAGTATCGACCACGAAGCGTCACTCGCCCGACAGTCGGGGACCTGGGCCTTTAACTTTACCGCTGATAACCCGGGCAACGGGTCTGAGCAGGTGCTGCTGTCTAAGGATCATTCCGGATACGAGGACGGTGGACACCTGACAATCTATCTGAATGCGCAGGGCTATCTCAAAGTCCGCTTTCAGAGCGAAACCGAAAGCCGCTATCTGCGCTTCGACGATGAGAAAATCGTCGCCGGGCAGACCTATAACGTGGCCTTCGCCTTCGATGAGGATGAGTTGTTGCTTTATGTCGATGGCGCGCTCGTCGATCTGGAAGACGGCTTTGCGGATGGTATGCTGGGCAATGCCGAGAATACTGTTCTGGGCGCATCGACACGGCAACGCGTTCAGGATGACGACAGGTTGCGCGACTTCTTTTCGGGAACCGTGGCCGCACTGGCCGTCCTCGACAGGAAGATCGAACCGGTGGAGGCCGCCATCCTTGCCGATGCCGACAACGACGCGGAAGCGCTGAATGCGCTCTTCAGCGAGGGCGATACGCCGGATGCTCCGGACGCGCCAGATGTTCCGGACGCGCCCGATACACCTGATACGCCCGATACACCCGATTCTCCGGAGGGGCCCGAAGGCCCCGATGCCCCCGATGCGCCGCTCGACGATGGGCCTTCGGCGCCTCCGGAGGATAGCCCCGTGACACATACCGGCAACGGTGCTTCGAATGCCATGACCGGCTCGGATGGCGTAGACAATATGATGGGCTACGGCGGCAACGATCGAATGGCTGGGCTTGCCGGCAACGACGAAATGCACGGGGGTATTGGTCACGATGTAATGCTGGGAGGTGCCGGCAGCGACACCATGTACGGCGGCGGTGGTGCTGACCGTATGAATGGCGGAACTGAAGGCGATGTGCTTTACGGCGGTGCCGGCAACGACCTGATTGGCGGTCGTGAAGGCGACGATGAAATGCACGGCGGGATCGGCCATGATGTCATGGTCGGCGGCGAAGGCAACGACACGATGCATGGCGGCGGTGGTTCCGACCGCATGATCGGCGGTCTTGGCAGTGATGTCATGCACGGCGATGATGGCAATGACGTTGTTGCGGGCCGCGACGGTGATGATGAAATGCATGGCGGAACCGGCCGCGACATGGTGCTTGGAGGCGCGGGCAATGACATTGCGTATGGAGGCAGTGGCGGCGATCAGGTAATTGGTGGTCTCGGCAACGATATCCTGCACGGCGATGGCGGCAACGACATCCTGGTAGGTCGCGAAGGCGATGACGAATTGTACGGTGGCACCGGAAACGACATTGTTTCCGGCGGCACCGGCAGCGACAGGCTTGATGGTGGACTTGGTCGCGACAGCCTGCGTGGTGGAAGCGATGCGGACACGTTTGTTCTGGCCCATACCGGGTATACCAACAGCGACATAATCCTGGACTTCAATTCCGGCGAAGACATGATCGAGTTGAATGCCGCCTCGCTTGGCCTCAGTGCCGCGTTCGCACTGACCGGTCTGGCCGGTGGAGACGATATCCTGGGCTACGATATCGCAAGCGGACGTCTGACCTTTGACGCGGATGGCGCTGGCGGCAGCGGTCCGGAACTGCTGGCCCTTCTGGGCAGTGGAACTGCGCTGGCCGTTGACGATTTTCAGATCGCCTAACGTATCCTCGCAGCGACAGTCATTTGGCAAATGGGCCGGCGGTTTCGCCGGCCCTTCCCTTGCTCAGGACACTTAGTCGCCCGAGGTCAGCGCGGACCGGTACCAAGCGGTAATCAACGCCCGTTCGGCCGGCTCCATATAGGTGATGTTGGCCGGCGGCATCGCGTGGCTGGCGCCTGACTGCAGATAAATGGCGCGGGCATTCTTGGCGATATCTGCGGTGGTCTCGAGGTGCACGCCTTTCGGAGCATGCCGCATACCGGCCCAGACCGGTTCGCGCGCATGGCACATGGAACACCGCCCCAGCACAATCGACTCCGCCTCGGGAAAGGCCTCGGCAGAGGCAAAGCGGGTCTCATAGTCGCTCAGCGCCCGCGCTTCCGCTTCTTCGTAGGTTTCGCCGCCCGGAACGCTTGAGAGCCATGCAATCACTATGAAAATGATGGTTGTTGCAGCCCAGGTCCAATTGGGCCTGCCCTTTCGGGCATGCATGGTGTTGAAATAGTGTCGGATCGTGACGCCCATCAGGAACACCAGCGCCGCGATGATCCAGCTGTGCTGGGTCGCAAACGCCATCGGGTAGTGGTTGGACAGCATCAGGAAGATCACAGGCAGCGTCAGGTAGTTATTGTGGGTGCTGCGCAGTTTGGCGATCTTGCCGTATTTGGCATCCGGCGTGCGCCCGGCTTTCAGGTCTGCCACGACGATGCGCTGGTTCGGCATGATGATGAAGAAGACGTTGGCCGTCATGATCGTGGCGGTGAACGCGCCAAGGTGAAGCAGAGCGGCCCGGCCGGTGAAGATCTGATTGTACCCCCACGACATGGCTACAAGCATAGCGAACAGCAAAAGCATGAGCGTTGTCGGTCGGTCGCCCAGGGCGGACTTGCAAAGGAAGTCATAGATGATCCAGCCGATGCCCAGAGACAGGGCCGATATCGCGACAGCCTGCCAGACCGTCAGATCGGCCTTCGCCGGATCGATGAGGTATAGCTCTGCGCCGACCCAGTAGACGACAGCCAAAAGCGCCGCGCCGGATATCCAGGTCCAATAGCTTTCCCATTTGAACCACGTCAGGTGTTCGGGCATCGCGTCGGGTGCGACCAGGTACTTCTGAACGTGGTAGAAACCTCCGCCATGGACCTGCCATTCCTCGCCGTCCGCCGATCCGGGAACATTGCGGTTCAGGCCCAGATCAAGGGCGATGAAGTAAAACGACGACCCAATCCAGGCGATGGCCGTGATGACGTGCAGCCAGCGTAAGGCGAAGCCCAGCCAATCCCAAAGTATCGCAAACTCGTGCATCGGCCGTTTCCTCGCAGCACTCCGAACAGGCTAGCGCTGCACTGCGGCAGGCTCAAGCGTGGTCAACTGCCGCGATAGGTGGAATAGCCAAAGGGCGATAGAAGAAGCGGCACGTGGTAGTGGTCGTCTTCGGTCATTGAGAAACGGATTGGAATTGTGCTCAGGAAATCCGTGGGCAAGGCGTGGCTTTGCAGATAGGCGCCGGTCATGAAGACCAGTTCGTAGTCCCCGGTCTTGAAGGTGTCTTGGGGCAGGATGGGCGCGTCCGTCCTGCCGTCCGCATTGGTGACTGCCTCGGCAATTTTGACGCGGGCGTCTTCGGAAAGCCGGTAAAGCGTGATGGCTATGCCTGGTGCCGGGCAGCCCCGGGCCGTATCCAGCACATGGGTTGTGAGATATCCGGCCATGTCGCCTCCTGTCCTGACGGGCCTTTCTTGCGGTGCCACGGCGCTGGGCGCAAGACCAGCGACTCCAAATGAGAACAAAAGGTGAATATACTAGGCCCCATGGGATTCGCAGAACTCAGTGTCACAACCAACTTCACGTTCCTGACCGGTGCATCGCACCCCGAGGAATATGTCGAGCGGGCCGCCCTGCTGGGCCTCGATGCCTTGGCGGTGGCCGATGAGAATTCCGTTGCGGGGTTGGTGCGCGCGCATGCGGCGCTGCGTGAAGTGGCGCGGTCCGTGCGGCTGCGGGCCGAGGCTGTTGCCCTGGACGGCCCGATTGGGCCGCCTTGCCCGTCGGGGCTGGACCCCGGTCCTTCGCTGGCCGTTGATCATGTGCCGCGGTTTTTGCCGGCGGCGCGGATCCGCTGCCGTGACGGTTTCACGCTCACATGGCTGCCGCGGGACCGCAGCGCCTGGGGCCGGCTTTGTCGCCTGATCTCAAAGGGCCGGCTGCGGGCCGAGAAAGGGTCCTGCGATCTCGATTTCGAGGACCTTCTCGCGTGGGGTGAAGGGGCCGAGCTGATCCTTCATACGCCACCAAAGATTGGGCCGGCGGGCCGCGGCGCGGGCGAATGGATATCACAGGCGCAGCGGTTGGCGCGCCGCTTTGCCGGACATGTCAGCCTAGCGCTCACGCCGGCCTATGACGGTCAGGACAAAGCGCGCTTCCAACGCCTCGCCCAGCTTGCGGAGCGGCTTGGAATTCCCCCGCTCGCCACGGCCATGCCAATGATGCACCGGGCCTCGCGCCGCCGTCTGGCTGACGTTTTGACGGCGATCCGGGTTGGGTGCCGGGTGGATGATCTTGGCCGGCAGGCACAGGCCAATGCCGAGCGTCGCCTGCGTGGACCTTCCGATATGGGGCTTCTGTTTGCCGATCATCCCGATGCGCTGGCCCAAAGCCTTTCGGTGGCCGAACGCTGCCGGTTTTCGCTGGATGAATTGCGCTATGAGTACCCGTCCGAGATCTCCCAGGGAGAGACGGCCAAGGTCCGCCTGGCCCGTCTGGCGCGTGAAGGGCTCATATGGCGCTATCCGGCGGGTGTGCCGGACAAGGTTGCTGCCATGCTCGAACATGAACTGGCCCTGATCGCCAAGCTCAACTACGAGCCCTATTTCCTGACAGTCAACGATGTCGTCGCCTTCGCCCGCAGCCGCGGCATTCTTTGCCAGGGGCGCGGTTCAGCGGCCAACTCGGTGGTATGCTTCGCCCTCGGCGTGACCTCGGTCAGTCCGGAAATCGGCACCATGGTTTTCGAACGTTTCGTCTCCGAGGCGCGGGACGAGCCCCCTGACATTGATGTCGACTTCGAACATGAGCGCCGAGAAGAAGTGATCCAGCACATCTATGAACGCTACGGCCGCCACCGGGCCGGGCTCTGTGCGACGGTCATCCATTACCGCGGCAAGCGTGCGATCCGCGAAGTCGGTCGCGCCATGGGTCTGACCGAGGACACCGTGGCGGCCCTTTCCAGCCAAATCTGGGGCTGGGGATCTTCCGGGCTAGAGATGCAGCGCCTGCACGAGATCGGCCTTGATCCATGTGATGCGCGGCTGATGCAGACCCTTGCGCTTTGCCAAGAGATTAATGGCTTTCCCCGTCACCTGAGCCAGCATGTCGGCGGCTTTGTCATGACCGAAGGGCGTCTTGACGAATTGGTCCCGGTCGAGAATGCGACCATGGAAGGGCGCACGGTCATCCCCTGGGACAAGGATGATATCGACACCCTTGGCATACTAAAGGTGGATGTTCTGGCGCTGGGCATGCTCAGCTGTATCCGCAAATCCTTTGATCTGCTGCGCCAGCATCTGAACCTCGATTACACGCTGGCCACGCTGCCGCCCGAGGATCCGGCCGTCTATGACATGCTTTGTAGGGCCGATTCACTGGGGGTCTTTCAGGTTGAATCGCGGGCCCAGATGAACTTCCTGCCGCGGATGCGCCCGCGTTGCTTTTACGATCTGGTCATTGAGGTCGCGATCATCCGGCCCGGACCCATTCAGGGCGATATGGTGCATCCCTATCTGCGGCGCCGGAACGGAGAAGAACATATCAAGTTTCCCTCGGACGCACTGGGCGAGGTTCTGGGCAAGACGCTGGGGGTTCCGCTTTTCCAGGAACAGGCGATGCAGATCGCAATCGTCGGCGCCGGATTTACCCCGGAACAGGCCGACCGGCTGCGCCGTTCGCTCGCCACCTTCAAGAAACACGGGAACGTATCGGAATTTCGCACGCTGTTTCTGAAAGGCATGCGGAAAAACGGATATGATGATGATTTCGCAGAGCGGTGCTTTTCACAAATCGAAGGATTTGGCAGCTATGGCTTTCCGGAATCCCATGCCGCCAGCTTTGCGCTTTTGGTCTATGCCTCGTCCTGGCTCAAATGCCACCATCCCGGGATCTTTGCCTGCTCGCTCCTGAATTCCCAGCCCATGGGATTTTATGCCCCGGCCCAGATCGTACGGGATGCGCGCGAGCATGGCGTCGTCGTGCGCCCGGTGTCGATCAACGACAGTTACTGGGACAATGTCATGGAGCCCGACGGGCGGGGTGGATTGGCCTTGCGCCTGGGTTTTCGTCAGATCAAGCGCATGCGCGAAGAAGACGCCATGTGGATTACGGCGGCCCGTGGCAACGGATACCGTGATGTGGAAGAGGTCTGGCGCCGGGCAGGCGTAGGCCCTGCCGTTCTTCAGGTTCTGGCTGAAGCAGATGCCTTTGCGTGCCTTGATCTGCCAAGGCGTACGGCGCTTTGGCAGGCCAAGGCGGTGAATGGCGCGGCACCGCTGCCGCTTTTTGCCGGAGACATAGATGGCGAGGGGTCGGATGAGCCGAACGTCGTGCTTCCGGAAATGACGGTCGGCGAACATGTCGTAGAGGACTATGTCAGCACGCGCTTGACGCTTCGCGCCCATCCGGTGGCCTTGCTTCGGCATCGTCTGACACCGGGTACGCCGCCGATTGCGGAACCGGCAGCGGACTAGGTGCAGCGCGGCTACATCTGCAGCACTTCGGCCACTTCCACGGTGCCGCCATCCTCAAGTATCGGGCAGCCCTTAGCCATCTCCACCGCCGCATCCTGATCAGATGCTTCAACCACGGTCAGTCCCGACAAGGGGTTCGAACCGCCGTCTTCCGCAACACCCGTTGCGCTGACGGTTTTCGACGGGCCGGCAGGGCCACCGCCGTCAAGGACGGCCGCCCCCATCGCCCCGTACCAAGCGCCCCAGGCATCCATGGCTTTCTGGGCTTCTACCGGGTCCTCTTTCATCTCACCGCCGTGATAGGCAAAAACAAATTTTGGCATGGCTTCCTCCCTGAAATAGCCGACTAAAAAAGCGCTTCGAGCTTGCGCAGCGATGATGTCCAGCCCTCGTCATGCGACTTGGCGGAACTGTCATCCGCCAGACCGGTCTGGGTGAGCGTGAAAATGGTGTCTTCCCCGTCGCGCGCCAATTCGATCATTATGTGACTTTCATGGCCCCTGGTGTCGGTTTCATCGTGCCAGGCCCAGGTAAAGCCGACCAGACTTGGCACTTCAACGCGCGTCACTTGGCCAGAGACCTTGAATATCCGCCCATCCGGTGCATGCATCTCGGACATCCAAGGACCCGGTTTGGTGAAATCCAAACGGTGCACGGGAACGCTCACGCCTTCGGGTCCCCACCATTTGAGCAAATGCTCGGTCTCGCTCACATAGCGGAACACATGGTCGATGCCGGCCCGGAACCGACGCGTAATCTTTAAATCAGACATTCCTATCCTCTTCCGCTTCGACTGCGGCTTGCAGGCGGTCGATACTGGCCTCCCAGAAGGCGCGGTGTGATCCCGTCCACCGGTCGATTGCCCGCACGGCATCCGGATTGGCCCGATACATCCGCTTCTGCCGGTCGATCCGGCGCAGTATCAGGCCCGTATCGGTCAGAACCTTCAGGTGACGCGATACGGCAGGTGCCGAGATGGGCAAGTCAGACGCGATCTCTCCGGCGCTGATCTCGCCGTTGGTGATCAGCCTTTCGACGATTGACAGGCGGGTGGGATCGCCTAGGGCCGAGAATGTATTGGGCATGTTATTTTCGAATCTCATTAATTAACTAAAACATGAAATAAAAGTCTTGGCAATATCTACCGACAGAATCTGGCAGGAGACCTTGCCGGATCGCTGGTCTGCCTGACGCACAAGGGTTAGCCTTTGTTCGAAATGGACGCTCTGAAATGACCACCGACGGAAAGCGACGCTGCTTCGGATCAAAGAACCCGATTTACGCGGCCTACCATGATGATGAATGGGGCATTCCCGTCAGGGATGACCGCAAGCTCTTTGAAATGCTCATACTTGAAGGCGCACAAGCCGGTCTAAACTGGGAAACGGTGCTAATGAAGCGCGACGGCTACCGGCAGGTGTTCAAGGGCTTTGATATCGAAGCTGTTGCGGCGATGACAGATGACGAACTCGAGGTTGCCCGCGGCAATCCCGCGATCATTCGCAATAAGCTGAAGATCTATGCGACGCGGCGAAACGCAATTGTGTATCGCGACATTCAGGCTGAATTCGGAAGCTTTGCAGTCTACCTATGGGCGTTCGTCGACAACACGCCCATCGTGAACACCTGGAGCGGTGACGGGGATGTTCCGGCAACCACGGAACTGAGCGACGCTATCTCAAAAGACCTTAAACGCCGGGGCATGACCTTTGTCGGTTCGACGATCATCTACGCCTACATCCAAGCGTGCGGTCTGGTCGACGACCACATCGCAACCTGCTGGAAACGCACCGGCTGAGGGACGCGCGCTATCGCAGGCGTCTCAGGATGTCGTAGCTGGCATAGCCGTCGGGGATCAGGCCATTGGCGTTCTGGTATGCGCGGATCGCGTCGATCGTGTTGGGTCCGATCACCCCGTCTACACCCCTGGTCGAAAATCCGGCACCGGTCAGACGTTGCTGCAGTTCGCGCTTGTCTGCTGACCGAAGCGGTGGATCTTGCCGTGGCCAGTCTGCCCGGATCGGGCCACCACCGCCGATACGGTCGCTCAGGTGGCCCACGGCGATCACGTAGGCGTCGGCCTTGTTGTACCGTTCGATCACACCGAAATTGTCGAAGATCATGAAGGCTGCGCCCTGAGATCCGGCGGGCACCAGGATGGAGGCGCGGCCGTAGTCCGGCACCACGTTGCCACGCATGTCCCGCACACCCATCCGTGCCCAATCGGACGGTGCGCGGCGAATGCTGCGGTCTGCCTGGGCATAGTTAAAGCTTCGCGGCAGTTGTACCTCGACACCCCAGGGCTGTCCCTTGGTCCACCCGAAACGCGCCAGATAGGCCGCGGTCGAGGCCAAGGCATCGGTCGGGTCGTCCGACCAGATGTCGCGCCGTCCGTCGCCCGTGAAATCGACCGCATAGGCCAGAAAACTGGTCGGAATAAACTGTGTATGACCCATGGCGCCAGCCCAGCTGCCGGTCATGCGCCGTGGTTCAATATCGCCAGCCTGGATGATTTTCAGCGCCGCAATCAACTGTTCTTCGAAAAAACGGCCGCGTCGACCGTCATAGGCCAGCGTAGCGAGCGCCTCGATCACGGGCGTGCTGCCCCGAACGGCGCCGTAGGCGGATTCCAAGCCCCAGACAGCGGCAACCACTTCTGCTTCGACACCATAGCGGGCTTCGATCGCCTCGAGCGCCCGGTTTTGGTCCCGCAATGCCGCCCTTCCGTTTGTGACCCGGGTGTCCGATACGGCGCGATCGAGATAGTCCCAAAGCTGACGGGTGAATTCTGCCTGATTGCGATCTTTCTGAATGACATCAGAGTTGTATCTGACGCCTCGAAAGGCAGCATCAAAAACCTGGGGCCGGATGCCCTGGGCCCGGGCCCGACTGCGGAAGGACTGAACCCAACGCTGGAATCCGGCATTCGAAGTGGAAAGGACAGGGGAAGGTTTAGGCTTCGCCGCGGCCGATAGATCCGATGGCTTTTGCGACATATCAGGTCTTTCCAAGGGCCTCACTGAAACCGTTGGCGTCGCTGCAGCCGAAAAAGCCAACGCAATCAGCGCCCCAAGGCACATGCTCAATCTGATCATTTGGACACCCGCGAATTTCTGCTCTTATTTTGGGGTAAGATAGCGCGAATCCGCCATTAGAGAAAGCACCAGTGCAGATTATGGGGGCCATCTGCGACGCTTTGCCGAGATCGCTCA
The DNA here is from genome assembly GCA_039026235.1 of Pseudomonadota bacterium. Classification (GTDB taxonomy): domain Bacteria; phylum Pseudomonadota; class Alphaproteobacteria; order Rhodobacterales; family Rhodobacteraceae; genus JBCCMQ01. The sequence continues at coordinate 39,990 of JBCCMQ010000015.1, read as the reverse complement.
GCGTCGGCGTCGAGTGATCTTGCGGCTGGTCTTCTGGCTTTTTCGGCGCTCAAGCGCAGGCTTTCTCGGGCGAGCCTTCGCCTTACTGCGCCCCGTATTTCTGGGCAGTGTCTGGCCCTCGATAGAAAGCAGTTCCAGTTCAAGCCCGCCGGACAGCGGTGCGGCGCGGGCCACCCGGACGCTGACAGGCATACCGACTGAAATAATCGTGCCGCTGTCTTCGCCCATGAGCGTCTGTTCGCGCCGGTCGTAGACAAAATACTCGCGCCCCAGCGACCGGACCGGCACCAACCCGTCAGCACCGTTTTCGTCCAGGCGAACAAAGACCCCAAACTTCATGACGCCGGATACCCGTCCGGACATGTCGTCACCCACCCGTTCAGACAGAAAGGCGGCCAGATACCGGTCGGTGGTATCCCGTTCGGCCATCATGGAACGGCGTTCGGTAAGGCTGATGTGCTGTGAAGTGGCCTCTAGGTTTTCCACCTCGGCCGGTTGCAGACCATCCGGTCCCCAGCCGTGGGCAGAGATAAGCGCCCGGTGCGTGATCAAATCGCTGTAGCGCCTTATGGGCGATGTGAAATGTGCATAGGCCACAAGATCCAGGCCAAAATGTCCAAAGTTCTCGGGATGGTAATAGGCCTGCTGCATCGAGCGCAAAGTGGCCATGTTGATCAACTCTTGGGCGTCCGTGTCAGCGGCAGCATCCAGCAGGCGGTTGAGATGTGCGGTCTTCAACACCTGCCCCTTGGCAAGGACCAGTCCGGCGCTTTGGACAGTCTCGCGCAAGGCATCCAGTCTTTCCGGATCGGGTTCTTCGTGAACGCGGTAAAGTAGCGGCGTTGCGCGGTCCTTAAGCGTTTCGGCGGCGGCCACATTGGCCAGAACCATAAACTCTTCGATCAGCTTGTGCGCATTGAGCCTGTCCTTGAAGTTGACGGACTGAACCCTGCCAGCATCGGTCAGGATGATTTCCCGTTCCGGCAGTTCAAGGGCCAGGGGCTGGCGTTGCGTCCGGGCACCCAAGGCGCATCGCCAGGCGGCGAAAAGCGCCGTGAGGGCATCCTGAAACGGCGCGGCAGCGGCAGTCGGTTGTTTGTCGTCAACCGACTGGGCGTCTGCGTAGGTGAGCGAGGCGCGGCTTTGGATCATCCCGCGGTGGAAGCTGTGCGAAGTTCTTTTGCCGGACTTGTCGAGAACCATCTTTACCGCCAGAACAGCGCGCTCCACATCGGCGTGCAGGCTGCACAAATCCCCGGAAAGACGGTCTGGAAGCATTGGAACGACACGGTCTGGAAAATAGGTCGAATTCCCGCGTTTGCGTGCTTCCCTCTCCAGCGCGCTATCGGGTCGGACGAAATGGGCGACATCCGCAATCGCCACCCAGACCACATGGCCGCCGGGGTTTTTGGGATCCCTATCGGGCCAGGCGGCGACCGCATCGTCGCGGTCGCGCGCGTCCGGCGGATCGATCGTCACAAAGGGAATCTGGCCCAGGTCTTCACGCGCGTCCTGTTCTGGTGCCTGGGCGGCGTCTGCTTCACCCAGCGCTGCATCGGGGAACGTATCTGGAATGCCGTGCTGGTGAATGGCAATTAGCGAAACAGCTTTTGGCGCCATGGGATCGCCAAGCCGTTCTAGGACACGTGCAGCCGGTAACCCAAGGCGGGTTTTGGGGCCGGCAGGTTCTGCTTCTACAAGCTCTCCGTCCTTGGCGCCCTGGGTGGCACCGGGTGCAACCCGCCATTCGGTGTCTGATTTCTTGTCGATGGGCACGATCCGGCCGCCTTCCGCACCGCTGCGGAAAACGCCGAGAACTCGGCGCGCGGTCGTCCCGATCTTGCGGATAAATCGCGCCTCATAGGCATGGTCTTCGTCGGATACCTCGGTCAGACGCGCCAGTATGCGGTCGCCGGCACCGAGCGCGGGATCCGATCCTCGCGCCAGGATCAGGATGACCGGTTCGGGGCCTTCACCGGTCCACTCCAATGGGCGAGCGAACAGGTCGCCATCGTTGCTGGCCGGAAGCACCTCGCAGACACTTACCGGAGGCAGCTTTTCGGGGTCGCGATAGGTCTTGCGGCGTTTTTCCAGTTGACCGTCGACTTCAAGCTCTTTCAGCAGGCGCTTGAGGTCGATGCGCTGGGCGCCCTTGATGCCAAAGGCACGGGCGATGTCACGTTTCGACGTCTCGTGGGGATGGTCCGCAATCCAGGCCAGGACAGCGGCCTTCGTGGGTAGCTCTGCCATGCCAGACGCCTAGCACGCGTCCAAATCGCCGTCATTTGAAATGCGTCAGAGCGCGGCGGTTTCTTCGACCACCAGCGTTTCGGCCATATCGTTGGCGATACTGCGCATGGCTGCAATACGATTAGACAGATCTGTCAAGGCAGGGTCGATTTCAGATGTGTTGTCGCGCTCGATGACCAACTGCCGGGTTTCGCCGAACTCTGACGCGCGGCCTTCGGCGCCCGCCACGGCACGCTGCATCTCGGCGAGGTTGGCCAGCGCCGTGCGGTCCTCGGTTTCGCGGGCGTCGGGGGACAGGGCACCTGCGTTTTCGATCAAGGCGCGGCGTTCGGCCAGGACGCGCTCCATCTCGGCGATTGTTGCCGAGATTTCGGCAGCGTTCGCATCAAGGTCGGTTTGGATCGCGCGCAGCCGCGCGCGGCGGGTGACGTGCCGCTGCTGGACCAGCGCCACATAGGTGCCCGCCGTTGCCCCGGCCAGGGCGCCGATGGAGATGCCCGAACCGGTGTCTTCGCCGAGGATAACGTTAAAGCCACCTCCAACCGCGCCCCCGATCAGCGTTGCCTCAAGGATCGTGCGGCTCATGGCGTCGGCGCGGCTGACCAGATTTGGATCGGCGATGCTTGCCGGCCCCGTGCCGGCGCTTTCGCTTTCGCCGGTCGGTTGGCAGGCTGGAATGAAAAGGGCGAGAGCAAGGGCGATCAGTATACGTAGCATGGCAATACCTATGTCTTTTAACCGCAGGCTAGGGGTCGTCTGGATGGGGGTCAATCTTTGGCATGCGTTGTTCAAGCAAAAGCCCCTTGGGCGAACCAGCCCGCCGACATCTCGCCGCCATGGGCGTAGTAGAGCCAAAGGCGCACACCGTTGCGGGTGGTAACCCGCCAGTAGTCGCGCACGCCCGAGCGCCAGTTGGGATCATCCAGCCACCATTCTGGTGCGATGCGTTCTGGACCAAGAGCTTGGGCAAGGGCGTGGTCTTGCCCGCGCCACCGGAACTGTTCGGGCGGCATGGGGTCATCGGGGGCAAGTACCGGCTCAGGTGACCAGATTCTCAAAGGCCGCGCCCCGGCTGGCTCAGGCCAATCACGCGCGGGTTCAGACCAGGCGGCGCCCATGACCGTGGTGCTTTTTTCCGGGATATGGCTGTCGGCCGGATGCAGCCGTGTGATGCGTTCCAGGCCGATCCGTGCCCCGATCCGTCCGACAAGATCATCCAGTGCGTTTCCATTGGCGCGGGCCAGGCCGTCGGCAGCAGCCTCGGCATGACCGGCGAATTGTCTGGCACTGACCGGTTCGGTCACGGTCGCCTCAAGGCGCAGTATATCGATGCCGTAACCCGCGTCGATCGTGTCGATCTTCAAGGCCAGAAGCGGGCGTATACGATCTGGCGTGGCCGAGGGGCGTGCCAGACCAACCTCGACACTCTGGCTTGCCTGATCGACGCGGAATGCCTGCAGTCTGACCCGCCGTGCGCCGCGCCCCCGTGCCTTGAGCCGGCTTTCAAGCGCGACCAGCAGCCGGTCCAAACCGGCCAGAATGTCATCTGCCAGACCGATGGGTTCAGGCAATGTCAGACGAACGGCAAAATGATCCGGGGCCCGGGCGGGCGAGATCGGCTCGGGCGCGACACCCAGTGCCTGATCAAGCCGGGTGATCACCTCTTGGCCGAACCGCCGTGCCAACGCGGCACGGGGAAGACCGGTCAGATCGCCGATCCGGCGCAGGCCCAGGCGTGTCAGCCCCTCAACGGCCTGATCCGACAATCGAAGCGCCTGAACAGGCAGCGGGTTCAATGCGCTGCGCATATGACCCGGGGCGGCGATCCGTACCGCCTGCGCGGCGGGGGTTGCCATCTTGGGGGCGCTGCCACCCCGTTCCCAGTGACGCCTTTTGGCTGCCCGCGACCGGGTTGCGCGTGCCTCTTGATCGATCGCATCGCCCGTGCGCCTGGCCGCGCTGCCGCGTCCGGAAAAGCGTGCCAGCGCCCAAGCCGCGCCCAGACTATCGGCAATGGCGGCTTCGACGGTAAGGTTCAGGTCCGCGCAATCCTGTGCCACCTGCCGAAGCAATGCCGCCTCGCCACCGAACAGATGTGCGCAGCCCGTCAAATCCACCGCCAAAGAAGCTGGTGCCTCTTCCGCCACCCAGGGCGCATATTTTCCCGCCCAACGGCGAAGCGCGGCAAGAAAGGCGGCCTCGGCGGGGGGATCGGACGGCACGGTTATCAGCTCGGGGCACATGGCTCGGGCGTCGCGCACCGGCTGTCCGGCCTTCAGCCCGGCCGCTTCGGCCGCCAAGGAAAGACTGCTGAGCACCTGCATGTTGTTTTGGTCTTGCACCACGGCGAAAGGGGCACTGACAGTCCCGCGCGCCATCCGCAGCCGCCGCTCGGCGGCGAGGCGCGGAAACCAAAGCGACAGGATTCGACGGTTCGACATGGTGGCGTGAAATTTGTTCCCCTTATGTTCCACACTAGGACGATCAGTCCGGCGAGTCGAGTCCGGGGGCTCTTCGCCCGATGCGCGAAAAATATTGAACTGAAAACACAGCCGGGTAGGCTCGGCCGCAATAACGATCAGAGAAGGACCCGCCATGAAAACCCGCGCTGCCGTCGCAACCGCCGCCGGAAAACCGCTTGAAATCATGGATGTAAACCTTGATGGGCCCAAAGCCGGCGAGGTGCTGGTCGAAGTGAAGGCGACCGGAATCTGCCACACCGACGAATTCACGCTGTCCGGCGCCGACCCCGAAGGCATGTTCCCGGCCATATTGGGCCACGAGGGTGCCGGCGTCGTCATGGATGTGGGCCCGGGCGTCACCAGCCTGAAGCCTGGCGACCATGTCATACCGCTTTACACGCCCGAATGCCGTGAATGCGAATACTGCCTGAACCCGAAAACCAACCTTTGTCAGAAGATCCGCAGCACCCAGGGTGCCGGTGTGATGCCGGACGGCACGAGCCGGTTTTCCACGCTCGATGGCGATCCAATCCTGCACTACATGGGGTGCTCAACCTTCTCAAACCACACGGTCCTGCCCGAGATCGCGCTCGCCAAGGTCCGCAATGACGCCCCCTTCGACAAGATTTGCTACATCGGTTGCGGCGTCACCACCGGCATCGGCGCGGTCATCAACACCGCTGGCGTCGAAGAGGGCAGCCGCGCGGTTGTCTTCGGTCTGGGTGGCATTGGCTTAAACGTCATTCAGGGCCTGCGACTGGCAGGTGCGGATCAGATTATTGGCGTCGATCTGAACCCGGCAAAGAAAGAGATGGCCGAAAAGTTTGGCATGACGGATTTCGTGAACCCGGGCGAAGTCGATGGTGACCTCGTGCCCTATCTGGTCGACCTGACAGGTGGCGGCGCCGACTACAGCTTTGATGCAACTGGCAATGTCGAGGTGATGCGGGCGGCGCTTGAATGCGCGCACAAGGGGTGGGGGGAATCGATTATCATCGGCGTGGCCCCGGCCGGTGCCGAAATCGCCACCCGTCCATTCCAGCTTGTCACTGGACGGGTCTGGCGCGGGACCGCCTTTGGCGGTGCGCGCGGAAGGACCGATGTCCCCAAGATCGTGGACTGGTACATGCAGGGCAAGATCGAAATCGATCCGATGATCACGCATACTCTGACACTGGACGACATCAATCGCGGCTTCGACCTGATGCATGCCGGTGAATCGATCCGGTCGGTTGTGGTTTACTAAGCCTTATCCGCTAGATGCCTTTGCACGATCCGAACTACATTGTTCGGGGGGATGCCGCTTGTCGCGATTTAAAAAACCGCCCCGTCCGATTGACTCTCTCCGGATCGTCAACACCTATTGCAGCGACCGGGCAGAGTAACTGACAGGAAGACAAAAGATGCGCATGCAGGATGACGCCAAGGCTGACGATAAAGATGACAAGGCTGCCGCCGGCCGGATAGGCGATCTCTTCTTCAAGTCCCGCACGGTGATTGTTGCCGGCGAAATAAACGACAAGCTTGCCCAGCGCACGGTGACCCAGCTTTTGGCACTGGCGCAGGACAGCGACGATCCGATCAATATGATCATTTCGTCCCCGGGCGGGCACGTGGAATCCGGTGACATGGTCCACGACATGATCAAATTCATCCGACCGAAGGTGCGCACCATCGGCTCGGGCTGGGTCGCATCGGCCGGCGCGTTGATCTTTGTCGGCGCGGACAAGGCAGATCGTTACTGCCTTCCGAACACGCGGTTCCTTTTGCATCAACCCGCAGGCGGCGTGGGCGGATCGGTTAGCGATATCCAAATCCAGGCCGAGCAGATCCGCATCATGACTGAACGGTTCTATGCGCTTTTCGCTGAGGCAACGGGTCAGACGCCAGAGAAGATCCAAAAGGACATCCAGCGTGATTTTTGGCTGACCACTGATCAGGCTTTGGATTATGGCTTGCTGGGCAAGGTGATATCATCCGTCGATGAGATAGGTTGACCCACGGCTGGCGTAGGTCTGGCGGACGGGTACTCTCCCTTCGATTGAGCAACCACTGTTAACGGGGACTTAGCTGCTTCGGTGTCTATTCGGTGCCAGAAGGAGCGTGGCCTTGAAGCATATTCTGATTCGTTGGCGGTCAGCCGCCTGGGGCGTCTTTATTGCATTGTCTGCGGTATCCGCGACCGTGGCCGGCCTCGTGTGGTTTCAGGGAAATCTCGCGCGTGTGCAGGCGCATGAGGTCGCCGCTGAGCGCGCGGCGAACCGTATCGAAGATGAGGTAACGGTCGTCCTCGCTGCCCTTAAGGACCTCGCCACGCATATGACGCTGGCTCTTGATCCGGACGGAGCCAATGCCACCAGTCTGTTCCATGAATACGTCGACGCTAGCGGTATCTTAGAGAATGCGCCGCAAATCAGGGGCGTCGGACTTAGCGTGAATTTAACGGGTGATGTGTCCCGCGCCGCTGCCGATATTGACGTCTGGCCGGACAGAGCGCGTTTTGGTTACGGTCCACTGGTTATTCAGCCTGCACCGAGAGACAAGGTTGCGGCGCCCTTGATTGCCGTGGCGCCGCGTGCGTTGGCGCGGCAGATCACCGGTTTCGACACGATGTCGGCACCTGAACGTCGGCGCGCAATCGATGCAGCCCGCGACGAGGGTAAAGGCGCATTGAGCAGCAGAATAACGCTGGCCACCGGTGTTGCGGGCATCGTGATCGTTCAGCCAGTGTACCTGGGCGGATTTCCGGTCATGACGGATTTGCGCGACCGGCAGGTTTTTGGGCATGTGACTTCCGCCTTTCGGGTTCGGACGTTTCTCGATGCGGTGGTGCCGGACCTGGAAGAGCGTGGATTGCGATTTGAGATTCACGACATGGGCGAAAAAGGCGCGCCGAGTGTCGGCGCACAGGATGTGAACTCGCTTGTCGTCAACAGCAATGTCCTTGACCGGCCCACGTCAGAGTGGGTTGCGGCCGACCTTATAGGGGCAGATGCCATTGGCGCGCAGAACCGTTTGATGTCGGTGGGTGGGCGGCAGTGGCGGCTTAGCATTTCCATGGCGCCTGATACCGGGTTGGCGTGGTACCAGATCGCGGCAATCGCCACGGCGTTTTCTGGTCTTGTTATTGCCGCTCTTGCGGCTTTCCTTGCCAACCACCACTTTGCTGCTGCCGAGGTGCTGTCGACCCGGGTGGCAGAGCGAACCGCACAACTGCAGGACACCGCTGATGCCCTGAAGATCGCAAACGACAAGATCCGAAAACAAGCGGACGAAGACGAGCTGACGGGCCTAAAGAACCGCTGGGCGCTAAAGCAAGTGCTGCAAGAAGTCCTGTCAGATTCGCGCCAATCGGGCAAACCCGCGGCGCTGTTGCACATAGATCTAGATCGGTTCAAGCAAATCAACGACACGCTTGGACACGCCGGCGGAGATTTCGTCCTTCGCCATGTCGCTCGACTGGCACGCGCGATTTTTGACAAAAGCGTCGCCATCGCACGCGTGGGAGGAGACGAATTTGTCGCTGTCGTCTCGAACTGCGAAGAACAACAGCCGATCCTGGAACAGGCCCGTGCACTGGTCGATGCCTGCCGGCAACCGGTCGATTTCGAGGGGCGGCCGTGCCGCTTTGGCGCCAGCGTCGGCGTGGCTTTTTCAGACCGTATCGGCACCGATCGGGCGCGCCTCATGATCAATGCCGATCTCGCACTGTACCGCGCCAAGTCATTGGGACGGAACCGGGTCTCGGTTTTCACCGAGGAGATGGCAATCGAGATCCAAGAGCATAAGGCGCTTGCCGACGACATGCTGCGCGGGCTCGAGGCGAATGAATTCGTGGCCTATTTTCAGCCGCAGTTTGACGCTGCATCGCGAGAATTGGTTGGGGCTGAGGCGCTGGTCCGCTGGCACCATCCTTTCCGCGGGCTCCTGGCGCCGTCGGCCTTTCTCGCTGTTGCCGAGGATCTTGGCGTCGTGGCCGACATCGACCGCCGGGTGCTGGATCAATCGCTTGAGATGGGACGCTGGGCTGAGGCGGCCGGATGTCGGCTGCCCAAGATCAGTACCAACCTCAGCTTTCACCGGCTGGGTGATGCCGACTTCATGTCCAGCCTTCCGGACCTGCGACTCCCGTTCACCCGGTTCAGCTTTGAAATCCTTGAGTCAATTTTCCTCGATGACGATAGTACCGTGGCAACCTGGAACATCGATCAGATGAAAGAGGCTGGTTTCGGGGTCGAGCTTGATGACTTTGGGTCGGGGCGCACTTCGGTGATCGCGCTGACCAAGATTGGGCCGGACAGGATGAAGATCGACAGATCACTCGTGGCCCCGATTGTAGAACGCCCCGAGCGGCGGAAGCTTGTGCAGTCACTGGTCGACATCGGCCGCGCGCTCGACATTGGGGTGACCGCCGAGGGCGTGGAAGCGGAGGGCCAGGCAAAGTTCCTGCGTGATATCGGTTGTGACGTCCTGCAGGGCTTTCTCTTTTCGGAGCCGCTGCCGGTCGCGGATTTCAAGGTCTATTTGCAGAGCGCCAAGGGGTCCCTGACAACCAGAGCCTAACGCGTTCGCCTTCTCGCAGCCATTCGGGTCCACGTCGCCAAGACCCGCTAAGCTGTGTCAACAAACCATTGGATCTGGCGCAAACCAACCCGAGCGCCGGTTCGTCGCCAGTTTTACGGCCACACGCAGTCTTAGGCTTTCTTGGATGCGTAGCGCGCTAAGAACATCTCGGTTGCCGCCTCGGCAATGCGGTCGATATCGGTTTCGTCCGCATCGTCGATCAGTCCGAACATCTTCTTAAGGAAAAGGTCTGAATGGCAGAGCATCTTCAGTTGATCCGCTGCCATTTCCGGGTCGTCTATATCAAGCTCGCCCTTCACTTCCGGCGACGACAGAAACGCAACCAGAGCCGACCGCATGCTGCTGGGACCGGCCTCATAAAATGACCTTCCAAGCTCTGGAAATCGGCGCGCCTCGGCCAGGCAAACGCGGAACATTTCTTGCGCCCAGTCTGACATTATGAATTCAACGAAGAACTTGCACTGGCGCCGTAAGACTTCCGCAATCGGTGCGGCCTCATAAAGATGCTCGACCACCGCATCGGCATGGCGGTTGCATTCCTGCATGATCACCGCCTGGAAAAGATGGGATTTCTCAGGAAAATAACTGTAGAGCGTGGCCTTGGATACCCCGGCCGCGCGCGCAATCGAATCGACATTCGCCCCTTCATAACCATCGCGCATGAACACCGTCCTGGCGCCAGCAATCACATCGTCGAGCTTTCGGCCCGTTTTTATCGGCTTTAGAACGGCGGCTGTGCTCATGTTTCTTTGTGGTGCTGAATTCTTCGATCACGTCTGGCCCACCAACATATAAACTGTTCTGTTCAGTTTCCACAAGCAACGGTGCGTCAGCGCTCAGAAAAGCAATTGCTCTGTGCGTGATCTTGGGTTTTCCGACCGAGCGTCGGCCGACGGATTTGCGTCGGCATAGTCCGGTCTTGTCCGGGCTTGCGGGCGGCAGATGACCGCGATAGCCAATGCATGTCACAGGAGATCCAGGCTATGGAAACACTCTCGGAAACAGGTTGTTTTGGTGGCACGCAAGGCGTCTATCGGCACACTTCCAAGGCCTGTTCCTGCGACATGGTGTTTGGCCTGTTTCTGCCCGCCGAGGCGCGAAAAACGCGGGTACCTGTCGTGTGGTATCTGTCTGGCCTTACCTGCAACCATGAGAATGCCATGGTAAAGGCCGGTGCCCAGGGCTGGGCGGCGCGCCACGGTCTGGCGGTCATCTTTCCGGACACCTCTCCCCGTGGCGACGGTGCTGCTGACGATGCCGCCTATGATCTGGGCCAGGGGGCAGGGTTTTACGTCGACGCCACCGAAGATCCGTGGGCACCCCATTTTTCAATGTGGCATTACACGGCCTTGGAATTGCCCGGGCTTGTCGCAGAGAGCTTTGCCGTAGATGCCGAGCGCCAATCGATCATGGGCCATTCCATGGGTGGGCATGGGGCGCTCACCCTGGCGATGGGCCTGCCAGAGCGTTTCAAGAGCGTTTCGGCTTTCGCCCCCATCGCCAATCCCACCAGATCAGACTGGGGCACGAAGCAATTTACGGCATATCTGGGTGCCGATGAAGGCACGTGGCGCGCCCACGACGCCACCGTGCTGATGCAGGAGAAGGGCTTTGACGGGCCGGTTCTGGTAGATCAGGGGACCGAGGACACCTTTTTTGATCTCCTCATGCCGGAAGCGCTTGCCGGCGCGATGACAGCGCGGCGCCAGGCGGGCAGCTTCCGGATGCAACCCGGGTACGATCACAGTTATTTCTTCATTGCGTCCTTCATGGAAAGCCACATCGCCTTTCACGCAGACGCGCTCGGCGCCAGATGATGGGCATGCTCGGTCACTCTTCTGCGCGGGACCGATGCGGGTAATGGGCAGGCAGGCCATTGATTCATGACCGGAGGTCCCCAAAACAGACCGCTTTTTGGTGCACTTTGTGCGTCGGGCGCGGTGTTTTTCTTTTCGCTCAATGACGTGCTGGTCAAATCCCTTTCCGGCACTTTCCCGTTGCATGAGATTGTGCTGATCCGTTCGCTTGTGGCCATCTCTGTAGTGGTTGGTCTGGCGGCTTGCGCCAAGCATGGATTGCGCGGACTGGCTACCCAGAAACTGGGGCAGCACATGCTGCGTGGCTTCTTCGTTGCCATGGCAAACCTGGCTTTCTTTTTGGGTCTTGCGGCATTGCCCCTGGCCGAGGCGGTGGCGATCTTCTTTGTCAGTCCGCTGATCATCACCGGTTTTTCGGTGATCTTCCTTGGCGAAAAGGTGGGGCCGCGCCGCTGGTCGGCCATCGCGGTCGGCTTTCTGGGCGTGCTCGTCATCATGCGCCCCGGCACCGCTGCCTTCCAGGCGGCATCGCTTTTGCCGATTGCGGCGGCGGTTTGCTATGCATCCCTGCACATGATGACCCGCAAGCTTGGCCGCACGGAAAGTGCACTCTCTCTGGTATTCTACATTCAGATCATGTTCATTTGCGTGACCACTGCAATCGGGCTTGCCGTCGGAGACGGGCGGTTTGCTGCACAGGAAGACCCGTCGCTGGCATTCTTCTTTCGAAAGTGGATCTGGCCGGAACCAGGGCAGTGGATGTTGCTTGCGGGCATCGGGCTTATTCTGACTGCCGGCGCCTATCTGATCAGCCAGGCGTACCGGGTGGCAGAAGCAGCCTATGTGGCGCCGTTTGAATATGTCGCGATGCCGCTGGCCATTTTCTGGGGCATTGCCATCTTCGGAGAATGGCCCGACACCCTGGCCTGGTTCGGTATCCTTCTGATCGTCGGATCGGGGCTTTACATCATCTGGCGGGGCCGTGTGGCCGGACAGCCGAGTGCGAAGCCCGCCTAGGGCTTTGGTGCATATTGTTGGAACGGAGGTTGGGATGCCTGAAACCGAAGCTGTCATCTTCGATATTGGCAACGTTCTGATCGAATGGCAGCCCGAGCGCTACTTTGACCGGATCGTCGGACAAGAACGCCGTCAGGCGCTTTTTTCCGCCGTGGATCTGCACGCCATGAACGACCGTGTCGATCGCGGCGAGAACTTTCACGATGTGCTTGCCGAAACCGGTGCCGCGTATCCCGATTTTGCCGAAGAGATCAAGATTTGGCACGACCGGTGGATTGAAATGGCCGCACCCGTGATACCGGCATCGGTGCATTTGCTCCGGGCATTGCGGAGCAGGGGTATCCCCGTTTTCACGCTGACAAACTTCGGTATCCAGACATTCGAGATTGCCGAGGCGCATTATGATTTCCTGAAGGAATTTGATCAGCGGTTCATTTCCGGCCGGATGGGCGTGATCAAACCTGATCCCACGATCTATGCCATGGTCGAAGCCGAAAGCGGCATTGCCCCTGGCGCATTGCTTTTCGCGGATGACCGGGCGGACAACATTGCGGCCGGCGATGCGCGCGGATGGAAGACCCACCTCTTCGACGGGCCCGACGGCTGGGCGCGTCGGCTGGTCGACGAAGAACTTTTGACGGCTTCTGACGTTCGGATTTGATCCAGAAGCCACTTCCGGGCATTGTGCCACCAGAACCGCAAGCGACAAGCACGCAAAACGTGCGGAACGAACGATTGATTGAATGACAATAATTGCGCTGGTTGCTGTCTTGCTGGTCGCCGCTGCGGCTTATCCGTATTTTTCTGAATGGCGTCGCCTGTCGCCCACCGGCAATTGGAAGGACTCTGCGCCGGGTCAGTTCGTGGAACTGTCCGGCGGCGAGACACACTTTCAGTGGCGGGGCCCGCTGAAGGGTCCGATTGCGGTGTGCATTCATGGCCTGACCACGCCATCGGGCGCCTTCGAGGCCGTCGCGGAAGACCTGTCCACGATGGGCTTTCGGGTTTTGACCTATGATCTTTACGGACGCGGATATTCGGCCTCTGGCGAAAGCGCGCAGACCCTTGATGTGTTCCTTGCCCAGCTGTCGGAACTGCTTGAAAGCGAAGGCGTCAAAACGGGCACCGAACGCGGCGACAACCTGCTGCTCGTTGGGTATTCGATGGGCGCGATGATCGCGACGCGGTTTGCGATCAATTATCCAGAAAGGATTGACCGGCTGGTTTTGCTGGCCGCCGCCGGGCTTGGCCAGAACATCAGTGAAGAAATCGCCAAGATGCGCGACCGTCCGTGGGTCGGCGACTGGATCATGCTGGGCTTCGGGGCGCGAACGATGGCCAAGGAAATCTCGGACGCCCGCGATGCAGCCGGCGAATTGGATGTTGAGGGGATCTACGACTATCAGTTGGCCCAATTGCGCCGCCAGGGATATTTGCCAGCGGTGTTGTCAAGCCTTCGGCACACGCTTCAGGTTGATCAGTTCAACGACCACGAAAGCCTGGCGCGCATGAACTTGCCAGTGCTGGCCATTTGGGCAGAGGATGACGAAATTATTCCGGAAAGTGCGCGGGCGCGCATGGCAGAGGCAAATCCGAAGGCCCGCCAGGTTGTGCTATCGGGTGTCGGTCACGACATCGCCTTTACCAGTGCCGCCGACATCCGCGCCGCCATTCAGGCGTTCCTGAAGACCATCATCTGAACGGCCCGAAATTTGCGGGACCAAATGTCCGCACTATTCAGGCCGGGGCAAGCTGTGCCGGGCGTTCCTTGATCGGCAGATGAACAATTGCGCTGAAGGCCCCCACCGCCACGCCGACCCACCAAACCGCCGAATAGTCGCCATAGGCATCGTACATCCGCCCACCCAGCCAGACACCGATAAAGCTGCCCAACTGGTGACTGAAGAAGACGAAACCGTAGAGCGTGCCCATGTAGCGAAGGCCATACAGGTGGGCGACAAGACCCGATGTCAGCGGCACGGTCGCCAACCACAATGACCCCATGACTGCCGAAAAGATCAACACCGATGTGGGTGTGATCGGAAGCATGATAAAGGTCGCGGCGGCAATCGTGCGCCCGGTGTAGATAAGGGCCAGCAGGTACTTCTTGGGATAGTGATTGCCCAACCAACCTGCCAGGAGCGTTCCCGCAATATTCGTAATGCCAATGATGGATAGTGACACCGCCCCCAGCGCCGAAGTCGTCGATATGCCGATAGTGTCCAAAAGTCCGCCGACTGCGATTGGCCCGCACATCTCAGTCACCATTGCCGGAAAATGCGCCGTCACAAATGCAAGCTGGTAGCCGCAGGAAAAGAACCCGAGGAAGATCAGGCTGTAGGACGGGTCGCGAAACGCCTTTCGTAGAACCGATCCCATCGACGCCTCAAGTTCGCCTCGCTTGGCAGGGGCCGGCGTGCGCATCATCGGCAGGACCAAAAGACTGGCAAGAACGATGACCGCGAAAATCACGTAAACCATCTGCCATGTGACAAATGCCAGCAGAGCCTCGGCCAATGGCGGCCCGATCACCTGCCCGCCGGATCCGGCTGCCGTTGCAATCGCCATCGAGATCGATCTGTTTTCGTCGCTGGATGCGCGCGCAACGATCGCAAGAATGACGCCGAAACCGCTTCCGGCAACGCCAAAGCCAATCGCGACCGAAAGCACCTGATGGGCAATTGGGGTTACAGCCATGGATGAAAGGACAAGGCCCATCGCGTAGCACAAGGCGCCCAGGATGATGGCCTTTCTGTCTCCGATGCGTTCTGCCACTGCGCCGAATATCGGCTGGCCAATGCCCCAGGCCAGGTTTTGGATCGCGATCGCCAGTGAAAATTCGGCTCGGGCCCAGCCGAATTCCTCGGCGATTGGAATCTGAAAGACACCGAAAGCCGCACGCACCGCAAACGAGGCGAGGATGATGACGCATCCACCGACCAGAATTGGCGTCAAAAGAGGGCGAGAGCTTTCGGACATCCGCGCCACCCTATGCTGCAGCATCTGGCGGTCAATCGAATTTTTGTGATGGTACGCATTCGGTTCTGTGCGCCAAAAATGCCGGCCCGGGGCAAGGCCGACAGCACCGATATGTCACACGCGGTGGTGAGATCTGCCAGTGGTCACTTGGAAAACCTTCCTCGTCACCCTTCCCCCTGGCTATTTCGTGCCCCAGACGCAGTCCAGCAAGTCCACGTCGTGATCCCGTCCACCCAGCGACTGAAAGATGGCAACGATGCCTGCCGGGTGCAAACCTTTGGGCCTGTTATCGAATAACAGCCCGGTCGCGCGCGGCTTTAAAGTCACAGCGCGTCGCGCTAAGGCGAAGTTATGGGATCTGTTCGTCAGTCTTACCAGGAACTTGTGGCCGTCGGCAGCATTACCGAGGATCCGGCCCAGATTGACGTGCTTCCGATACTTGACCGGATATGCAGTGCGCTGGAAGAAGGACCGGCGCAAAAGAGGGGCCTGTCGGGCCTTTTTGCTAAACGTGCCGCGCCGGTTAAGGGTTTGTATCTTTGGGGCGGTGTCGGCCGTGGTAAATCCCTTTTGATGGACCTTTTTGCCGAAACTGTCGCGATTTCGGACAAGCGGCGCGTCCATTTTCATGCGTTCATGCAGGAAATACATGCAGGCATGCATGCCGCACGGAAGACCGGTGTCTCTGACGCGCTGGCGCCCGTTGCACAGGAAGTGACCGATGGGCTCCGGCTGCTTGCATTCGACGAAATGCAAATCACGGACATCACGGACGCGATGATAGTCGGGCGGCTGTTTCAATCGCTTTTTGATGCGGGCGTGACCGTGGTGACAACCTCAAACCGTCCGCCCCGTGATCTTTACAAGGACGGGCTGAACCGCCAGCTTTTCGTGCCCTTCATCGACTTGATTGAAAACCGAACCGAGGTCTACGAACTGGCTTCGCCCACCGATCACAGGCAAAATCGGCTTGCCGGGGCGCCAGTGTATTTCTGTCCCACGGGACCTGAGGCGCGTGCAAAAATCGATGCAATTTGGTCGGATCTGACCGGGGGCGAGGCCGCCCCGATGCACCTGACCGTCCAGGGGCGCGAGGTTGAGCTGCCGGCCTTTTTCAATGGAATGGCGCGGGCGTCTTTTTGGGAACTTTGCGCACGAGCGCTTGGCCCAGCCGACTACTTGGCGATTGCCGAGGCGGTGCGCCTTCTGATCATCGACGACATTCCTCAGATGGACCGGGACAATTTTAACGAAGCCCGGCGCTTTGTGACCCTTATCGACGCGCTGTACGAAGCCAATGTGCGCCTGATCGCAAGCGCCGCCGCCGTCCCCGAAAGCCTTTACATGGAAGGTGAGGGGCGCTTCGAATTTGACCGTACCGCCAGCCGCCTGCGCGAAATGCAGTCGGCCGAATGGGGCGCCTAGTAGAAAACGGGTGCCTCAGACAGGGTCGCGACGCAGGGCCTGGCACATGCAGTGCACACCGCCGCCGCCTTGGGTGATCATCGACAACTCGGGATCGTAGATGGTGAAACCTTCCGCCTTCAGTTGCGCCTTCAGGCTCGTTGATGCGGCAGGCAGCAAGACGCGGTCGTCGCCAAGGGCAACAACATTGCAGCCAAGATCCATCGTCTCTTTGAAGGGAACATCAATGATGCGAATGCCCTTGCCGGCCATCCAGTCGAGCACGGCAGCGTCGGTGCATGCGGTGCAGACCGCCGCCAGCTTGGGTGCCAGCATCACGACCATCAGGTCGATGTGCACGTAGTAAGGGTCGATATCGGTCAGGAAGACGTCCCAACCTTCGGCTTCGAACCATGTCCGCAGCTGGTTGGCGCCTTCGAACTGGCTGCGCCCCTCTGGGCCTTCCCAGCCGATCAGAACCGCCCCCGGTTCGATCACATTGAAGTCCCCGCCTTCAAACGTTCCCGCGGTGACAAAGTCATAAATTGGGATCCCGAGTTCGGTGTAGGTCTCGATGGCACGAAAGTTCTCTCCGCGGCGCCACCATTGGGCCATGTTGGTGATGACCGCCCCGAAGGGTGTCATGACACTGCTGTCGCGAGCAAAAATCTGGTAGGGCAAATCCGGATCGGGCGCATGGCGGTGCATGGTTACCCCGGCCGAGGTGTAGGCATCGCACATTTCACCGTATTGGCTGGCCGCGAGCGCGGCATCAAACTGCCCGCCGCGGCGGAGGGTCTTTTTCGACAATGACGACGTCTTGAGCCAGCGGTAGTTTTCGACCGGGCCAAGAAGCACATCGCGCAGGGTGCCATAGTCCGAATTCGCGCCCCAGGTATTCAGCACAGGCGTGCCGCCACCGTTCTGGCGTCGGCGCAAGGTAAAAGCATCAGAGGTTTGGATCCGGTTCACTGGGGTAGTTTGCGCGCTTGGCCCCGGTCCGGCAAGGGTCACTTGGGTTCAAGGCGTCATTCAGCTAAGTTCCGGCAGATCGTGCACCGTATTGCGCAAAAGATCTTCGATCTGGCGCAGTATGCAGGACCTCAGGGCGCGCAGCCTGTCCGTGACGTTTCGCTGGGTGCGCAGGCGCCACCAACCCTTGGTTTCGTGCACACTGCGACTGAATTGATCCATAAAGATCAGCGCAACCCTGCCCAAGATGGGTGACAGAAGCAGGACACCCAGTCCGGCGAGTGCCCCTAACCAGGGGCCAGTCAGACCACCAGTCATCATCCCCAAGGCCAGGGCCTGCGCCAGCCAGAAGAGCGGGAAAAGAAAGAGCGACGCGAAAATCGACCAAGTGGCTTTCTTGTCTCGGTCGCGCCCGTGGCTCATCAGTCGGGCGACAAAAACGGGTGCAACATTCAGGGCCATCCCGATCAAAGCCACCGGGAAGCGAAGGATCATCTCGGTTGCCGTTGTAAGCCCCGTTCGCGCAACGGCGCAGGCCGGGAATGTCGCGGCGACCTGCGGGTCGCGCAAGCCCGCCCGAGACAGTTCCAGGTCATAGGCGGCAAGCGTGTCCAACAATCGCTTGGCACGTGCGCTGGAACCGTTCGCGGCGTCGGATAACAGCGCCGACAGTCGCTGTCTGAAGCGTGTTCCAATTGCCAGTTCCATTTTGCGAGGCAGAGACGATTGTGGCTGCATCCAGATATCGGCCGCGCGCCCGATCAGGCGCGCCTCTTCCCAGGAAGGATAGCTTGGCGCGGTTTCTTCCATTGATCGGGCAATCGCGTCCGTCAGGGACCGGACAGCCGCAGCCGGGTTTCTAACAGATCCTAAGCCAGCCAGATGATCGGTTACGTTGATCGGCTTTCCGATCCGGATCAATGCACGCGATCTGAAGCGGCTCTTGGCGTCGAATACCAATCCGACGGGCACAATGTTCAGATTGCCGGCTTCACCCAAATGCTTCAGGGAATGCAGAGCTATGCGGGCAGCGCCGGATTTGACCGGTTGCAGGCCCGGCTCATTGTGGCTGACGCCTTCGGGAAATATGACAAGAGCCCCGCCATCTGTCAGATGGTCGGCCGCCGCTCCAAAAGTCTGCGCGTTCTTTCGAATGCTGTTGGCTGTCTCATACCGCCGAAAAACGGGAATGGTTCCGGCCAAGTTCAGCAGCGGCACGATGGGTTTGTATCCCCAGACACTCCCTGCCGCCAGTACCCTGACCGGGCGGGGCAGATGCACAGCAAGAAGCGCGCCGTCCACCAGGCTGTTGCCATGGTTTGCCACAACGATGGTTGGCCCGTTTGCCGGCAAATTCTCTCTACCTTCGATTTCGGTCGTGCGGAAAAAGCTGGACAGAATCCATTGCCCGCCCCATCGCAGGGCGCTTTGCAGTTTCGTGTCGTGTTCCGTCGGTTGAGACATGACTGTAATTGTGTCGTGGTGGTTGATCAGAGTGGGCCGCCGAGTCTTTTGACATTTGGCGGATAGTCTTTTTGTTGAGTTTCAGTTGTTGACGCGCGGCAATTTCTACAAGTCGGGTATTCCTTACCTTTCGCGACAGGCAGTCCGCTAACGCAGCGTCAATTCCCTCGGATAGCGACTGAATTCAGGCCAAAATTCATCCGCCCTTCAGAACTTCTTCAAGTGTTCACTTCTCCGGGATGTCAGAAGGCGCCCACGCCAAAGTGCGTATTGGAGAAAGTGATGTTTGATTTCACAGAGGTGCCCATTCGGCGCCGGGCCGATGGGTCGATTGATACCAACTATTATAACGATGCGGGGCGGCGCGAGAGGGGCCGCCAGTTTCGGAAGCTCATTTCAGGACAGATCTGATTGGGCCGGGTACGCCGGACCCGCCGCGCCGCGGTAGGTCCGGTTCGGTATTGGTAACGCTGCGCGGCCGCCTAAGCGTTGTCGCGCAGCACTTTGCCAGCAAGGTAAAGCGATCCGCAAATTACGATTCGCGCACCTGGGTGCGCGTCTGTGATCCTTCGAATGGCGGTTTCGACATCCGTGGCGCAATCGGAGGGTATTCCTTGGGCGTCGGCCGAAGCGGCAATCTGCGCTGCCGGCATGGCTGCTGCCTCTTCCGGTATCGTCACGGCCATCAGGCCATCCACGGCGTCGCAAAGCGGCGCAAGATAGCCGTCGGCATCTTTGGTCCCCAACATGCCGACAATAAGAAAAGTCGGCTTCCGTGCCATCTCGGCGAGCGTTTCGGAAAGGGCGACGCCCGCTGCTTCATTGTGTCCGCCGTCAAGCCACAGATCCGATCCCGCCGCCGCTTCCACTAGGGGTCCGGACCGCATCTTTTGCATCCGTGCGGGCCAGTACGCCCGCGTCACCGCGGCTTCGCAACTGGCGTCATCGGCGCCAAGCTCGCGCAAAGCGGCGAGGGCCGCCCCGGCGTTCTGGATCTGGTGGCCACCCTTCAGATTTGGCAGCGGGAGATCTAGAAGACCGGTCTCATCCTGAAAAATCAGGCGCCCGCGTTCCTGCCAGACATGCCAGTGCTGCCCATACACCAACAGAGGCGTGCCCGCGCGCATTGCGCGGTTTTCGATAACATTTAACGCGTCGTCGCGTTGAGGTGCCACAACGCAAGGCACCCCGGGTTTAATGATCCCGGCTTTTTCAGCGGCAATTTCTGGGATTGTCTCTCCCAGAAACTGCTGGTGATCTATCGATACTGGCGTGATGATTGTCAGGCGCGGCTGCTTGACGACGTTGGTCGCATCAAGACGGCCGCCCAACCCGACCTCCAACAGGGTCCAGTCCGCCTTTACTCTGGTGAAGGCCAGCAGTGCGGCGATCGTCGTGATCTCAAAGTACGTGATCTCAGCACCGCCGTTGGCAGCTTCGCAGTCGTTCAGGATCCTGGTCAGTTCATCTTCGTCAATGAGCTTTCCCGCCAGCCTGATGCGTTCGTGAAACCGTGCCAAATGCGGTGATGTATAGGCATGGACCAGGTCTCCGCCTGCTTCCAGCCCGGCGCGGATCATGGCTTGGGTAGAGCCCTTGCCGTTGGTTCCCGCGATATGCACTACGGGCGGCAGTTTCTTTTCCGGGTGTCCAAGGCGTTCGAGAAGGCGCCAGACCCGGTCCAGCGTTAGATCGATGATCTTCGGGTGCAGCGCCATCATCCGGGCAAGCACGCCGTCGGATGGCGCCTGGATCATGGCGAGCATGGCAAGGCGGTCGGTATCGATCTCCCGGGGTTGGGCCGGCTGGGCGGTCGGGTTCACTCGGCCGCATCCTCAACTTTAGGCGCGTCCGCCGGTTGGGCTGCCACCTCTTCGGCGGGCGAAGACACCCGACCCGGCGCCGGCAGATCGCCGGCAATCGCAGGCGGAAGGCCCATCAGCATGCGGGTGATCGTGATCAGTTCATTGCGCATATCTTTGCGTTCAATCACCCGGTCCAGCATCCCATGATCCAGAAGATACTCGGCCCTTTGAAAACCTTCGGGCAGCTTCTCGCGGATGGTCTGTTCGATAACCCTTGGGCCAGCGAAGCAAATCAGCGCGTTGGGCTCAGCTATCTGAATGTCGCCCAGCATTGCGTACGACGCCGTGACACCGCCGGTCGTCGGATGGGTCAACACCACGATATAGGGCAGGCGCGCTTCTTTCAGCATTTCTACGGCAACGGTCGTGCGGGGCATCTGCATGAGGCTTAGGATGCCCTCTTGCATGCGCGCGCCGCCTGCGGCCGAGAACAGGATCAACGGCCGGCCAAGCGCCACGGCGCGCTCGGCGGCCGTTATGATCGCATCGCCCACGTACATCCCCATGGATCCACCCATGAACTGGAAGTCCTGCGCAGCTGCGACAATCGGGGTCCGGCCCATCTCGCCTTCGGCCACCAGCATTGCCTCGGCCTCACCTGTTGACTTTTGCGCCGCCTTCATGCGGTCGGGATACCGTTTCTGATCGCGAAAATGCAGCGGATCCTGCAGCGGAGATGGCACCGCAACTTCGGTAAAGACGCCGCCATCGAACAGGTTGGTAAAGCGCGCCCGTGGCGAGATCGCCATATGGTGGTTGCAATCGGTGCATACCATCAGGTTTTCGCTCAGCTCGCGGTGAAACAGCATCGAACCGCATTCCGGGCACTTCAGCCACAAATTGTCCGGCAGTTCCCGCCGTGAGAACAGCGAATTGATCGTCGGGCGAACGTAGTTGGAGATCCAGTTCATCTGTGTGTGGGTCCGTCAAATCTGGTCGCTGATTTAAGACCCGGCATGGCTAAATGCAATCAACGTCGAACGACACGACGACACAAAGCCCAGGCAAGAAGCAAAGAGGCCGCGTCACTTGCAAGCGCGATGGTCGAAATCTCTGGGTCAGCGGCTCCATAGGGGGTCCGGTAAAGCGCAAGTCCGGTTATCGTATCGTCCACTGCTATAACGGCCAGAGCAAAGAAATTGTTGGCAAAGTGCAAACCCCAGGCGGCGCCGATACTGCCCGACTGGGCTGTCAGATCCGCCGCAAGCAGCCCGAAAATACCCGTCGCGGCAACGATGATCCATGCGTTGGCGCCCATTGTCGCCGGATCGAAATGCAACATGCCAAAGCCGATACTGGGCAGGATCATCCAGAAGAACGGGCTGGCAAAGCGCGCCGCAGATTGCTGTTGCAGATAGCCACGGAAGACGAGCTCTTCCGCACCTGTCTGAACGAGCAGGCCAAGAAGGGTAGCTGGCAGAAACAGAAGCCATGTCGCGGGCGGCAATCCCGGTTGCGCATCGTTGAAAATAAACCAGAGGAACAGGATGGGCGCATAGACCGCTGCCGTGACACCTGCGCAACGGAGAAAATCTCGAACGGTTCGCGTGCTTGGACCGAAAAGGGTTGCCGCAGATCGCCGGTGAAGCAGGCGTACCGAGGCGGCGGCGCCCAAGGGCAGTCCGACGAATGTCGTGAGCACAAGAATCACATCGCCCGGCTGGTTCAGGCGCGACATCCGCAGGAACGCGGCATCAAGGCCTTCCATTCCTCCAATTGCAAAAATCGCCCCGCCGGCGGCTGCAATGAAGGCCGCGTAGACCAAAAGCAGTAGCAGCACGCCCAAGACAAGGCGCCAGATCTGAGGATGGGCCCGGGCGGGCAAAATGTAGTTCTCAAAGGCGGGTGTTCTCAGCAGCATCGTCTCAATGCCTATCAGTGGCTTGGGCAGTGTCCTATCCGCGTGAGCGTCAAAGTTGGCAGGCGTGTCCGATTGCTCACGCCACGGTGGCGGCTGATATCGGTTTTCGCACGGACGGGCGCTTGCCCCTTGGCGGCGCCACGTCTATCCCTCTCGACCAAGCCAGCCAGGGAGAGCACGATGCTCAAGCAAAAAATGGATAAATCGAATCTGCCGAGCCGCCATGTGACCGAGGGTCCGGCGCGCGCGCCGCACCGATCCTACTTTTACGCAATGGGTTTGAGTGAAGAGGAGATTCATCAACCCTTCGTCGGTGTGGCGACCTGCTGGAACGAAGCAGCGCCCTGCAACATTGCCCTGAACCGCCAAGCGCAGTCGGTCAAACTGGGTGTTAAGGCCGCCGGCGGCACGCCGCGTGAGTTCACGACAATCACCGTGACCGACGGTATTGCCATGGGCCACGAAGGCATGCGTTCATCCCTGGCCAGCCGCGAGGCGATCGCTGACACCGTCGAGCTGACAATCCGTGGCCATTGCTACGATGCAATTGTGGGTCTCGCAGGTTGCGACAAGTCGCTGCCGGGTATGATGATGGCGATGGTGCGCCTGAACATTCCGTCCGTCTTTATCTATGGCGGTTCTATCATGCCGGGGCGCTACAAGGGCCAGGATGTCACCGTCCAGGACGTGTTCGAAGCGGTGGGCCGGCACCAGGCCGGTGCCAATTCCGATGAAGAACTGCGGGCGCTTGAAAGGGTGGCTTGCCCTTCGGCTGGTGCCTGCGGAGGTCAGTTCACTGCCAACACCATGGCCTGTGTGAGCGAAGCGATTGGTCTCGCTTTGCCGAATTCGTCCGGCGCACCAGCGCCTTACGAAAGCCGCGACGCCTATGGTACCGCATCGGGTGAAGCTGTCATGACGTTGCTCGAACGGCAGATCCGCGCCCGCGACGTGGTGACGCTGAAAAGCCTTGAAAACGCCGCCCGCGTGGTGGCCTGCACCGGCGGTTCGACGAACGCGGGCTTGCACCTGCCCGCCATCGCGCATGAGGCAGGTATAGATTTTGATCTGGAAGATGTCTGCGAGATCTTCCGCGACACCCCCTATTTTGTCGATCTGAAACCGGGCGGAAAATACGTCGCCAAGGATCTCTACGAGGTTGGCGGCGTGCCGGTGGTCATGAAAGAGCTGCGCAAGGCTGGGTTGATCCACGAAGACTGTATGACAGCGACCGGCCGATCGATCGGTGAAGAAATCGATATGGTCGAACGCGAAGCCGACGGCAGGGTGGTCTACCCGATCGAGAATCCGATCACGCCCACAGGCGGTGTTGTCGGGCTTAAGGGAAATCTGGCGCCCGATGGCGCAATTGTTAAGGTCGCAGGTATGGCCGAAGAAGAACAGGTATTTACCGGCCCTGCCCGTGTCTTCGAGTGTGAAGAAGATGCCTTTGAGGCGGTCAAATCACGTGCCTACCGCGAAGGCGAGGTTCTGGTAATCCGCAACGAAGGACCGGCAGGCGGACCGGGCATGCGGGAGATGCTGGCAACGACGGCGGCCCTGTCCGGCCAGGGTATGGGCAAAAAGGTTGCCTTGATCACCGATGGCCGGTTCTCCGGCGCGACGCGCGGCTTTTGCGTGGGCCATGTGGGTCCCGAAGCGGCCCACGCGGGTCCGATCGCGCTGTTGCAAAACGGGGATTTGATCACAATCGACGCCGTGCAGGGTGTGTTGAAAGTTGATCTCTCAGAAGAGGAACTTGCAAAGCGTAAAGCCGCATGGTCTGGCCCGCGCAGCACGATCTATGCCTCGGGCGCGCTATGGAAATACGCTCAATTGGTTGGTGCGACGCGCGAAGGTGCCGTCACGCATCCGGGCGCCAAGAAAGAGTTGCATGTCTACGCCGACATCTAGTGCATTCCCGGTGGGCGGTACCCGTCTGCCGCAGATCAGGCAGAGATTTTCAACCGGTCCGCATGGCGTTTGCGAGAACATAACCTTTTGATGTAAAATCTTGCCCAATAGGACGCTGGCGGGACGACTGCCGGCAGGCATGGAGATATCATGGGTCTGGTAAGGTGAGCGTTGTGAGGCGTGTCCTGCAGGGCTATGCATTACGCCATTGGGCGCACCTCGCCGAGGCTGCACCTGAGATGCCTCCGGAAAACCTGCGTACGCTTCGATCACAGGCAAAGTCCCTGCGCCGACAGGTCGATCGGGTACTGCACGCCGCCGATGGGCGGCTTATGCAACCCCAGAGCCAAAGAAATAACCGGAGGCCGGGGGCCTCTTCTGACTGGACATGGCAACCCGATGTCTGGAAAGGCCCGGTCAGCCCGCGCGGGATTGCGGGCGCCGCCAACCGCAGCACCATCGGCGAAGAGATCAAAGTCTTCCACGATTGCCCATTGGCGGAAATCGCTCTGCGCCAGATCGTCAATGATGAGGTCAGCGTCTTTGCCGCCTTCGGCCTTCGGCTGGAAGTGTTCCGTTTTGAGGGGAGTTTTCTGTCGCTGGCAATCGAACTGCCGGACGAGCTGCGCCACAGCATTCAATCCAACCACATACTCGCCCTGCGCACCTTCATTGAACAGGAACGCGGCAGTGAGATCTTTGCGCGGCTGAATATCAGGAACGGACCCAACACCGCGCGACTGGTTCGCGAGATTGACCCAAGGTACAGCGAAGTAGAGACCGAGTTCGATTTGGCCTACGCCCAATTCAATCCGGCGCGAATAGAAGCGATGTGGGTTGAAATCATCCTTGAGTCTCCGGCCATGAACGCGGTCAATCTCCGCGATTTTTCACTGGGTCGGCGATCACGGGCGGGCGTCTAGGATGGATGGCAGCAAAGCATTTGCCGGTGCGGTCACACTGACCAAGATCAGCTTTCTGCGGGGCATCTGGGAAGGTGTGCTGACCGGGCCGGCGTCCGAAACCTGGGAAAGCGCGCCGCCCATTGAGGCGGTGCACCGAGAACGCACGCTGGGCGGGCTTGAGATCGGCACTGAACCGGGGCCGCTTGGATGGCTGGTCCGGTTCTCGGTGCAGCCGGAAATTCTCGGCGATGGCGTGCAGACCGTGATTTTCCGCGTCACCGGAACTGAAGAGGTATTGGCCAGCCTGTCAATCGTTGCGGGCACGCCGCTTGAAGACGACATTCACGCGGAAGTGGAGTTGCTTCGTGCAGAGCTTGATCTTCTGAAGCGCTCTTTCAGGACTTTCGTAGCCAAATCTGAATAGACCGACTGTCTGCTCGGCGGCCCCTTTCGGTGAGATTTCAATCTTTGAGTGTGTTTGCGGTGTCTTGGCCGTGCGGCGGATTGTCCGCTTGCGAACGCGTTTTAGATTGGATGGCCACGGCTATTCCGAGCGGCTTTGGATGAGAAAAGCGACTAGCGCAAATCTGCGGCATACGCCCAAAAAGCCAGCCTTTGCCCGGTATCTCTAAGGAAAACAAAGCGTTTCCCTGTTTCGAGAGCGTTAACGAAATGCGGGAATTCCGCAAGATTGTCGGGCATCCTCCGCATTCTTGCCCAGATTCACGACGATAACCGGCGTCGAGCGGGGTGTTTTGCATGTGAAAGGTTTGTAATGGACCGACTGACAGAGATGGAGGCCTTTGCGACAGTAGTCGACCAAGGTGGCTTCACTGACGCGGCCAAGAAAATGGGCATTTCTAAGTCTGCCGTGTCGAAGCACGTGTCGTCTCTTGAGGCACGCCTCGGCGCTCGGTTGCTGAACCGCACCACACGACGTGTCAGCCCGACTGAGATCGGCCTAGCCTATTATGACCGCGCGCGCCGGGTCCTGAATGACGCTGGCGAAGCCGATGCGCTGGTCACCTCGATGCAGTCTGCGCCTTCCGGCCTTCTTCGAATTTCGGTCGCGACGGATTTCGGCGTGAACCATCTTTCCCCGGTTTTGGGTCAGTTCCTGCAAGAATTTCCCGAGATCACCGTGAACATGGTGCTGAACAATCGCTATGTCGAATTGATCTCGGAAGGCTTTGACGTGGCCATCCGTATCGGAGAGCTGGAAGACAGCACACTTCGAGCCCGGAAGCTGACCGAGACCACCAAGCGTATGATCGGAAGCCCGGAGTACTTCGCAGAGTTCGGACGGCCGGAAAAGATCGACGACCTGAACGAACACAAGCTTTTGCACTATTCGAACCAGTCGAATGGCGCGGTCTGGAAGCTCACGGCGCCGTCGGGCGAAAAGCGTCAGGTCCGCACGGCTGGCTGGCTAACGGTCAATGACGGCCAATCCCTTCTGAACGCGGCCATATCCGGTCTCGGGATCGCGTATCTGCCAAGTTTTCTTTACGCCGAGGCGATGGAGCAGGGCCTTGTGCAAGAGGCGATACCAGAGCTTCCGGTTGAAACCCAAGGCATCTTTGCGGTGTATCCACCGGGGCGCTTTACCCAGCCTAAGGTCCGCGCGTTCATCGACTTTCTGGTCCATTGCTTTGCCGAAAAAGGCCCGGATCAGTGGTAGTTTTTCCCTCGTAGCATACTGAGTGAATGGCGTTTGACTTGGCCGTGACCCCGGTGTCACGGCCATTCTTTTTGCTTAGACGGTACTCGGGTCAGTCAATCAGAGATGCGGTAGTGGTATCCGCTCGCAGGTTCGAACCCTAGGTTCAAATACATCGTGTTCGCGGGTTGATTGGCCTCTGTGCAAAGGACCGCAAGATGCGTGGCGCCGTTGGCTTTAGCCCACCCAGCGGCTGCAATCATGATATGACGCGCGGTTCCATTTCGGCGCATATCTGGGGCCACATGCAGCGCATGAACCATCGCAACGGTGCCGTCGCAGGCCGCAAAGGCGGTACCGGCGGGCATATCTTTCGCGCGGCCAAAGATTGCCGTCTTTGCAACGCCAACGCGGTCCATGACCGCCAAGCGTCCAGGTCCAATGTCTCCTTCCGCCCAGATACGTTCCATGATTGCGAGCGGGGGCCAGATCTCAAATGTGGCCATGCGCGGCAATTCCTGTTCGGCAAGCAGGTCGATTTCGGCGGTGTACTGGTTGACCGGATCAATGAGCCTATAGCCGCGCCTTGCCAGCATATCGTCGATCTGGATGTGACCGGCACGGACCATGAAAAGGCGCGGCTGCCCCGCATCGTCCATCGCTTTTTCCGCGTCCGAGATGTCACCGGGTGCATGCTCGGCGTCTACTGTGGCCGCTGAAACTCGCTTTCCCCCGCCAGCACCGATCCGCACGGTCACTGCGCCATAAGCGACCTTTTCTGCAGCCGGCCAGGTGACAGAGGTCGCGTGAAAGATCCTTTCCGCCGACGGCAGCGTCACTCGGTGTAGCCCTCGAACGCGGTTTTAAGTGTCTTGACCGCGCCCAGCACCGCGGACAAGTCATCACCCCGGACCACGACATTCGATCCGAAGACGCCATTCGACTGGAAAGGGTAAGATCCAAAGCTAAGCGCGGGATGGTCGGCCGCAATCTTTCCAAGCGGGCCTGCGATATCACCTTCGCCACGCGTGATCCGAAGGCTGCGGGTTACCAACGGGCGTCCACCGATCAGGGACGGCATGATGCTGCTGACCATAGCCTGAAAGATAGCCGGCACACCGGCCATCACATGGACATTGCCAAGGCTGAACCCCGGTGCGGCCGAGACCGGGTTCTCGATCAAGGTGGCGCCGTCCGGGATCCGCGCCATGCGCAGCCGCGCGGTATTCAGTTCAATGCCAGTTCTTTTGTAGTGGTTTTCCAGGATCGTGCGGGCGTCATCGCGCACGTCGATACTTGCACCGAAGGCCTGCGCCATCGCATCGGCGGTAATGTCGTCATGGGTGGGACCGATACCGCCGCAAGTGAAGACGTGATCGAAGCGTGCGCTCAGGTGGCAAACCGCGTCCACGATGGCATCGGTGTCGTCGGCAAGAACGCGGACTTCCTTTAGGTCGATGCCGGCCTCGGTCAGACGACCGGCCAGGTGATGGGTGTTCGCGTCCCGTGTCCGCCCTGACAGGATCTCGTCGCCGATGACCAGGATTGCTGCGGTGGGGTTCGGCATGGATTTTCCTTGGGCTTGAGAGGCGTCCCGCCGAGGTATAAGCCGGGTCCCATGCGCTTTCCAGTCCAGCTCGTTCCGGCGCGCCTGATCAGGCGTTACAATCGATTCCTTGCCGACGCGACGCTGGAAAGCAGCGGACAAGAGGTCACCGTTCATTGCCCCAATCCTGGCGCGATGCTGGGCCTGAAAGAGCCGGGGCTTCGTATCTGGCTGGAGCCCAACGATGATCCCAAACGCAAGCTCAAATATGGATGGCGACTGGTTGAACTGGCCGACGGCACCTGGGTCGGTATCGACACCGGTGTCCCGAACCGTGTGATCGGCGCGGCCTTGCGGGCGGGCCAGATCACACCGCTTAGTGATTATCAGAACGTGCGGGCCGAGGTGCGGTACGGGAAAGACAGCCGGGTTGATTTCCTGCTGAAACAGGAAGGTCTGCCGGATACCTATGTTGAGGTTAAGAACGTCCACCTGTTGCGCGAAAGCGATTGGGCTGAGTTTCCGGACTGCGTGACCGAGCGCGGCGCAAAACATCTACGGGTACTTTCGGACATGGTGGATCAGGGCCAACGCGCGGTCATGATTTATCTTGTGCAACACATGGGCTGCGGCCGGTTTCGCCTGGCCGACGATCTTGATCCGGCCTATGCCGCCGCCTTTGCCCGGGCGCGAAAGGCCGGTGTTGAGGCGCTTTGTTATGGCACCAGAATTGACGTTGGATCTGTGTCGCTTGGTCCGCGCCTGCCCATCGTCGCCTGAAGCCCGCTTTCGAAAAAGCGCAACGTCTGGTAATTGTAGGGCCGAAGCTCTATCTCACGGCAGATGATGGAGGCGTATTTGGACAAGAAGAGCCGCACACGTATTACCAGAGATGGAATCCGCGTTTACGAGCCGGAGGATTTTGCCGGTATGCGAATAGCGGGCAGGCTCGCCGCGGTCGTTCTTGACGAGGTTGCGACACTGATCGAGCCCGGCGTGACCACGGCGGCGATAGACGACTTCATCACGCGCCGTGTCGAAGCATTGGGCGCGACCAGCGCCACGATCGGATACAAGGGCTACCAGCACGCAAGTTGCATCAGCGTCAATCACGTGGTTTGCCACGGGATTCCCGGTCCGAAGATCCTGAAAGATGGCGATATCCTGAACATCGACGTGACGGTCATCGTCGAAGGATGGTTCGGCGACACCAGCAGAATGTACGTGGCCGGCAAGTTGAACCGCAAGGCGGAGCGGCTTGTCCAAGTGACCCATGACGCTCTGATGGAAGGAATTTCCGTTGTGCGGCCGGGTAACACCTTCGGCGACATCGGCCATGCAATTCAAAGCTTCGTGGAAAGTCACCGGATGAGCGTAGTGCGCGATTTTTGCGGGCACGGGCTCGGCCGCGTTTTTCACGCACCGCCCAACGTTCTGCATTATGGTCGCGCCGGGTCTGGCGCTGTACTGGAAGAGGGCATGTTCTTTACGATAGAGCCTATGGTCAATCTGGGCCGCCCAGAGACAAAGGTCTTGGCCGACGACTGGACCGCCGTCACTCGGGACAAATCGCTTTCGGCTCAGTTTGAGCATTCGGTCGGCGTCACCGCCGACGGCTTTGAGATATTTACACTGTCACCCGCAGGACAATTTCACCCGACGTACACCAACTGACCAGTGGCGACCCTAGTCGTCACCATCGATGTCAGTCGCGTCTTCCCAATGCGCCAGCAGTGCCGGGCGACCACCGGGGGCCACTAGTATGTCCGCCATCATAACCGGCCCACGGTAGGGTCTCTTCTTCGGACCAGTGGTTGTGTCCGTCGTGCGCTGCCCTTGAAAAAATCCAATAAAAGGAAACGCTGTTGGATTGGCGGTGCTCATCGGGGCGCCCTCAGGAAAGATATGCAGGTATCACCATAGTGCCTTTCGTCGTCTTTCGTGAAGTCCCCGGGCACTATGCTTGGCGCGTTTTCTTCCCAGACAACCAGCGCATTGGGCGCAATCCAGCCTTGTGTCAGGGCGGAAATCAGCGCCGGTTCGCCCAATCCCTTTCCGTAGGGCGGATCGAGGAAAACGATTTGCGCACCACTGCCATCGGATGGTGGCAGGCGTGTCGCGTCCTTGCGCAGCACCCTGATCCGGTCCTGGGCCCGCATGCGCGCCGCATTATCGGCAATCAGAGTGGCCGCCGTCCGTCCGTTCTCGACCAGGACCGCCGACCGGGCGCCGCGCGAAATCGCCTCGAACGACAGCGCGCCGGTCCCGGCAAAAAGGTCAAGGACGTGGCTGTCTGTCAGCACGTCCCCGTAGCTGCCGTTTTGCAGAATGTTGAAGACGCTTTCGCGCACCCGATCTGCGGTGGGGCGCAGCCGTCCTGTTTCATCGCCCTTGCCGACCGATGCAAGGGTCAGGCCACGGTTGGTACCGCCGATGATCCTCACGCCGACTTCATCAGGGACTTTAGGTCTGAAGCGGGATCGGAAATCACATCGGCAGGCAGTGACTTGCCGCTTTCGATCAAACGTTTCCCGATCATATAGGCGCGGGGGTCATTCATTGCGTCGACTGCAATAAGTCCGCCCTCAGAGTTATAATACCAGTGAGATCTGGCCTTTTCGTCCGCCCCAGACCGGACCGCGATTTCTGAATAACCCAGGTTCAGCCCGGCGATCTGTAGTTTCACGTCATACTGATCCGACCAAAACCACGGCTTTGGATCGTAGCTCTGGTTCGCGCCCAACATGTTGTCGGCTACGGCTTCGGCCTGATCGATGGCATTCTGAACGCTTTCGATGCGCATCCGTCGGCCGCGAAACACCTGCGCCGTGCAGTCTCCGGCGGCCCAGATGCGGGCATCCGAGGTCTGGCACATGTCGTCGACAACAATACCTCGGTCCACCTCCAGTCCGGCGTCCGACGCCAGCGGGACATCATCGCGCATGCCGATGCCAACCAGCACGACATCCGCCTCTATTGTTGATCCATCACTTAACTCGGCGCCCGTGACGTGCAGATCACCGGTCAGCCGCGCCAGCCCCGTGCCTTCCAACATCCGAACCCCATGTCCGCCGTGCAAGGCCCGGAAGTAGTCTGCCGTCTCTCGCGCGGCCACGCGGTTCAGAATTCGCTCTGCCGCTTCAATCAGCGTCACCTCTAGACCAAGCTTTCGGGCGACGGCCGCACCTTCAAGACCGATGTATCCGCCGCCCACCACCAGCGCTTTTTTCGCTTGGCTGAAGGGCGCTGCCATCGTGTCGACATCGGCAAGGGTGCGGATGCCAAACACGCCTTCCAAGGCACCGCCAATGTCGGCTGGCAACCTCCGTGGATTGAGCCCGCAGGTCAAAGCCAGTTTGTCGTAGGAAATCGTCTCACCACGAAATGAGATGGTCTTGGCACTGGGGTCAATTCCGGTCACCGGGCTGCCAAGGCGCAGTTGGATGTTTTCGTCGGAGTAGAAGCCCATCTGCTTGAGAAAAAGCCGCTCTCGCGCCACGTCACCCAGCAAATAGCCCTTGGACAGGGGTGGGCGCTGATAGGGCAGATGCTCTTCCGCGCCGATCAGTGTGATGTCACCTTCAAATCCTTTGTTGCGCAACCGTGTAACCAAGGCGCATCCGGCCTGGCCCGCACCCACAACGACATAGTGTTCCATCGCTTCCCCGAATTTGATTGGCCGCCATTGCCGGCGCGCTTATATGCAAATCATGCCTTAAAACAATCAACAAGGATGATACGCAATGACGATATCAGTGGGGGATAGCGTACCGACAGCCGATCTTGTTCAGATGGGTGCGGACGGACCGGAAAGCACCGAACTCGGGGGGAAACTTGCCGGGCGAAAAGTGGTCATTTTTGGCTTGCCCGGCGCCTTTACCGGCACCTGCACGACGGCCCATGTGCCCAGTTTCATGCGGACCTTTGATGCCTTCAGCGAAAAGGGTGTCGACGAGATCATTTGCGTATCCGTGAATGATCCCTTCGTCATGAGTGCCTGGTCCGATCAGACCGGCGCAGGCGCGGCTGGCATTTCGATGTTGGGTGACGCCTCGGGTGCCTTCACCGCATCGATTGGCATGAATTTCGATGCGCCGCCCGTTGGTTTGTACGGGCGCTCGCGCCGATACGCGATGTATGTCGAGAATGGTACGGTCAAGGTTCTCAATGTGGAAGAAAACCCAGGCGTCTGCGAAACATCGGCTGGCGAGGCCTTGCTAGAGCAAATATAGACCACACCGCAGATTGATACGGGCTGCGCGGTGCCTAGGCGAGCCCGTCCATTTGGCCGGCGAGCTTGACATCAAGCTCGCTCAAGCCGTCTGCATCATGGGTTGTCAGGACGACTTCCACGGTTTTGTAGACATTGAACCACTCTGGATGATGGTTCATCTTTTCAGCGATTATGGCTATCTGGCTCATCCAGCCAAAGGCTGTGATGAAGTTCTTGAAGACAAATGTCTTTGAAATCGCATCCCGCTCGGCATCCATGCTCCAGCCATTGTCCAAGAGCGGCCCGAGCAGCGCGTCGCGCTGGGCAGTCGATAGCTTTTCGGTCATAGGTCCTCACTCCCTGTTTTTCTGAACGGCCCGTAGTCGGTCAGAACTTCGATCTCCTCGTCGACGGCCTGTTTCTCGGCCTCGAGGAATTGCTCAATCGCACGGGCAAACCCTTCGTCAGCCACCCAATGCAAAGAATGGGTCGCCACGGGCAGGTAACCGCGCGCCAGTTTGTGCGAGCCTTGTGCGCCCGCTTCGACAAATTTCAAACCATGCGCGATCGCGAAGTCGATGGCCTGGTAATAGCAGGCTTCGAAATGAAGGCACGCATGGTCCTCGATCGCGCCCCAGTAACGCCCATACAGGGTCTCTCTGCCAATGAAGTTGAGCGCGCCAGCGACCCAGCGACCTTCACGCCGGGCCATAACAAGAAGGATATCATCGCGCAGTCTTTGCTGGGCTAGATCAAAGAAGCGGCGGGTAAGGTAGGGTGTTCCCCATTTGCGGGCGCCCGTGTCCTGATAGAAGCGCCAGAAGGCATCCCAGTGTTCAGGCTGGATCGCATCCCCGATCAGCGCCAGCAGATCCCCACCAAAGCTTTGCGCCTGCATGCGTTCTTTGCGGATATTCTTGCGCTTGCGGGATGACAGATCGGCCAGAAACCCATCAAAATCGGCGTAATCTCTGTTCTTCCAGTGAAATTGCTGCGTGGTCCTGTGCAAGAGCCCCATACGCTGACCCGCATCCGCCTCGGCCTCGGTGCAGAACGTGATATGGATCGATGACACCCGATTTTCGTCGGCCAGACGAACCGCGCCCTGAAGGATTGCGGCGGCGCCGGATTCTTCCCATCCGGGCCGGGTCAGGAATCTGCGGCCTGTGGCCGGGGTAAAAGGCACAGCAATCTGAAGCTTGGGATAATACCGCCCCCCCGCCCGTTCGTAGGCGTGCGCCCAGTTGTGGTCAAAGATGTATTCGCCCTGGCTATGGCTTTTGGCGTAAAGGGGCGCGCAGGCGATGACGGCACCATCGACCCGGGCGACCAGATACCTGGGCTGCCAGCCCGTTCCCGCGCCGACACTTGCCGAATCCTCCAGCGCTTTCAGGAAGCGGTAGGTCGTGAAAGGATCAAAGGGCGCAGCACCGTCGCCAGTTTCTGGACAGGCGCACGCATCCCAGTCGCTTTGGTCAACCTCGGCAAGGCTGCCAAGGATGTCGATCTCTATGCGTGTCTCTGGCATGGGAATGGGTTTGTTACACCCGCTTTAACTGGTTGCCGACAGGGCCGCGTCAAGTCGGCATGTAGCCTTCGAAGGTGATGTTATCGGCAATTTTGCGCGCCTCGATCTCTTCCGCTGGCGATCTGATCGTCCAGCAAAGGATTGAGGCACCTTGCGCTTTAAGTTCCGATACTGCGGGCATTTCAAGAAAGTGCCAATCGTGACTGACAAAGCAAGATCGTGTGACCTGGAAATCGGCATATGCATTCAGTCTTTTGGCAATTGGTTCCGCCACATCCTCGGTGGTAAAATCCGTTCCGGTCAGCCCGCGCGGAATTTCTGGCGCGAGCTGGGCCAGATTGGCGACCATGCCGGGATGAAACGACATGACCGCGACCGGGCCGCCATAGCCGGACAGAGCATCTGCCGTGGCCTGTTCCAACGGCCCAAGGACACCGCCGTCGCGTTCGGTCTGGTCCTTCAGCTCTATCAAGAGCGGCACGCGGCCCGCCACCCGTTCAAGAACCATGTCGAGCGTCACAATCGTGTCTTCGGTGGAACCGAGCCTGATGGACCCAAGCTCATCCGCGTCTTTCTCTGCGACCAGGCCCGACTGATCCGTCAAGCGGTCCAGTGTCGGATCGTGGAACATTACGGCTTTTTGGTCGCGGGTAAGCTGCAGGTCCAGTTCGATGCCAAATCCAGCCTCGATGGCCGCGCTGACCGCACCAAGGCTGTTTTCGGCGCGCCCATGGGTCGCGCCATGAAGGCCGCGGTGGGCGATCGGCCGTGCTAGAAAGGCCGGGTCGAGCGTCATCTGATCTGAAAGATCCCCTCGATCTCGACGGCGACGCCGAGCGGCAGAGCCCCGGCGCTGACCGCTGAACGGGCATGGCGTCCGGCGTCACCAAGTGCTGCGACAAGAAAGTCGGAACAGCCGTTGATGACCTTCGGCTGGTCGGCAAACTCTGGTGTCGAGTTTACGAAACCGGTCAGCTTAACTACCCGGACCAGGCGGCTCAGATCTCCGCCGCAGGCGGCCTTGACCTGGGCCAGCAGGCTGATGCCACAGAGTTTTGCCGCTTCGGCACCTGCCGCGACATCCAGATCTTGACCGCATTTTCCGGTAACAAGCTTACCGTCCTTCATCGAGATTTGACCCGAGACGTAAAGCGTCTCGCCAACCTGGACGAAAGGTATGTAGTTCGCTGCGGGCGCAGCGGCGTCGGGAAGAACGACGCCCATTTCAGCCAGTTTTGTCTCTAAGTTATCAACCATGCTGGCCTCCTCGGGATTTGTGATGATTCCTTCATCGAATACCGTCTGGTCAACGCACCGGAAACCCAAAATGCGACGCCAGAGTTGCTTGGCGTGTGACATCGGCTTATCTAGTCTCAAATCGCTGATAATGCGGGCCTTCCGCGCAGTCGAGCGGACTAGGACCCAGGTGGCGTTATGAAATTTTTTGATCTGTTAGTTTCCAAGTTGGCTGTTGTTTTTGTTTTGTTGGCCCTGGCCGCTTGTGGCGGACCCGAAGTGTCCAGCGGAGTCTACGATCCGTATGAAAGCAACAACCGGATAACACACGAGGCAAACAAGCAGTTTGACCGGGGTGTCGCCCGACCGCTTTCAAATGGCTATGGCAACACTGTTCCCAGTGAGTTTCGCTTTGTAATCAATAATTTCCGCAGCAATTTCGAAGAGCCATCATATGTGATCAATGCGCTTTTGCAGGGGCGCGTCGATGATGCACTGGTCAGCACCGGCCGGTTTCTTATCAACAGCACTGTAGGGCTCTTGGGCCTGTTCGATCCGGCGACCGACTTTGGCATCGCCCAACGCGACACGGATTTTGGTGAGACGCTTTTTGTCTGGGGCGTGAGAGAAGGTGCGGTGGTGGAACTGCCGGTTCTAGGGCCGCATACGACCCGCCACGCCTGGGGCCGTGTTGTGGATATTGGCCTGAACCCGCTTAATATTTTCGCACCCAGCCCCACCGGCGAGCTGTCTCTGGGCAGCTATGTGGGTCAGTCATTGGATTTCAGGTACGAGTTATCAAATACAATTGATGGCGTGCTGTATGATCCCGGGGATAGCTATGCGCGGGCCCGGGGCCTATATCTGCAGGCGCGCCGGTTCAAATTGTCGGGCGGTCCGACAGAGGAAGATCTGTCAGACCCGTTCGCGGATTTTTAGGAGGGGCTATGGAACGCCGTCGTTTCATCTTTGCGGGCACTGCGGTGGCCTTTGCCGGAGTAACTGCCGCCTTGCCGGCGACTGCCCTGTCGACGCGTTCGGCACAGGCCCTTGTGGAAGCCGCGACAAAGGAAATCACCGCGACAATTAACTCCGGCCGTTCCCAGGCGGCTGTGATACGCGAATTCGAGCGGATTTTCTCGCGCTATGCCGATGTGCCCAACATTGCGCGCTACACCCTAGGTGTCGAGGCGCGCAGCGCATCGGCGGCTGAACTGCGTGCCTACACGGCGGCGTTCCAGGGGTACATGGCGCGCAAATATGGGCGGCAGTTCCAAGACTTTCAGGGTGGCGCGATCCAGGTTACGGGCGCCCGCACGGTCAACAACATTGTGGAAGTTCGCGCCTTGGCCAGCGCCCCGGGCAGCAATCCGGTTGAAGTTCTGTTTCTGGTGCGCGACTCCAACGGTCAGGACCGAATGTTCAATATCTTCGTCGAAGGTATCAACATGCTTCTCAGCGAACGTGATGAGATCCTGGCGATGTTGGATGCACGGCGCGGTGATATCGGCCGTTTGACGCGCGATCTTCAGGCCGCGGGCTGAACGCGCACTCCCAGAGCTTTGCAGTTCAAAGTACCGGGCCGGGCAGTCGTCAGTGGGATCAATTGCCGCCCGTCAGCGCATCTATCAGGCTGCGTAAGACACTCTCTGGCGTGACCTGATTGCGCGGCCTTCTGGGCCGCTGGTTCGGAGCGCCCCGGTCCGCCATGAGTTCACCCGCTGTGCTGTCGGCCATTGGCACCGGTCGCGCGGGCAACCCATCGTGAACACGCAACATCGTCTCTCGCCAGATATCGGCGGGCAGGCCCCCGCCGGTGACACCGGTGAGCGGGCGGTTGTCGTCATAGCCCATCCAAACCCCGGCCACATAGTCTGCCGTGAAGCCCACGAACCAAGCATCCCGTGCTGCATCGGTCGTACCTGTCTTTCCAGCGGCCTGACGTCCGTTCAATCGCGCGCGGGCACCGGTTCCGCCTTCGATCACCTGGCTCATCATATAGGTCAGCTTCAGGGCAGCGTCGCGGCTGATTACGCGCTCGCCCAGCCCGCCTTCCTGACCCATCAGGGGATCCGGGTCGCCCTGCAGACGCAACTCAAGAACGCCGTAGGGCGTCACGCTTTGCCCACCGTTCAGGATGCCGGCATAGGCACCTGTTGTCTCAAGGAGCGTGGCTTCTGATGCGCCAAGGGCCACCGCCGGCCCAACCGCAAGATCACTTTCGATGCCGAAATCGGTTGCTATCTGACGCACATTGTCACGACCCACAAACTCGGACACTCGCACGGCTGCGGTGTTAAGGGACCGTGCCAGCGCCTCGGTCAGACTGACACGGCCGTAGTACTGTCCGCTATAGTTCTTGGGGCTCCAGGCGCCGGAGCCCGGCACGTCGA
The DNA here is from genome assembly GCA_039026235.1 of Pseudomonadota bacterium. Taxonomy (GTDB): domain Bacteria; phylum Pseudomonadota; class Alphaproteobacteria; order Rhodobacterales; family Rhodobacteraceae; genus JBCCMQ01. Next base: position 1,920 of record JBCCMQ010000015.1, on the reverse strand, counting down.
GCGTCAGCGGCGCATCCTCGACAGTGGCCCGGGTCGAATAGCCCATCTCCATGGCAGCGGCGTAGACGAAGGGTTTGAAGGTCGACCCGGTCTGGCGTTTGGCCTGGGTCGCGCGATTGAAGGCGCCCGAGACCACGGTATCGCGTCCGCCGACGATTGCGCGCACGGCGCCGTCCGCTGACATCACAACGATGGCCGCTTCCGCCTCGGACCCTTCGCGCACTTTGGTGGCGAAAATGCTCTTCATAGCCGCCTCTGCCGCGCGCTGAATGGCCGGATCAAAAGTGGTTCTGATCACCACGTCTTCGGTTGTGGTGCGCGTCAGAAAGTCGGGTCCGGTCGACATGACCCAGTCGGCAAAATAGCCGCCTATCTCTTGTTTGGCAGCGCTTGAAAGAGTTGCCGGCGCCGCCTTTGCGGCTGCGGCCTCCGTCGTGCTGAGGTAGCCTTGTTCCTGCATCAGGCCCAGAACCAGATTGGCGCGTTCCTGGCTGCGGGTCAGATTGTTGGTCGGCGCATAGCGTGTCGGTGCCACCAGAAGGCCCGCCAGCATTGCTGCTTCCTGAGGTGACACTTCAGCCGCCGATTTTCCAAAGTAGCGTTCCGATGCGGCCTGAAAGCCGCGCGCGCCCGCACCTAGGAAGGCGCGGTTCAGATAAATCGTCAGGATTTCGTCCTTGGTATATTTCACCTCCAACGCCAGGGCGTAGACGGCTTCCTTCGATTTGCGCCAGAGGGTCGTCTGGCGGCAGTCGGTTTCATAGGCCGCCTCGCTTGACCATTTCTCGGGATCGAACGGAACGCCCAGGCAAAGTAATTTGGCGGTCTGCTGGGTCAGGGTGGATCCGCCGTGTCCCTGTAGCGGTCCGCGACCTTCGCGCATGTTTATGCGCACGGCGCTGGCAATGCCGCGCGGATCGATACCGGGATGCAGATAGAAACGTTTGTCCTCGGTGGCGACGATGGCGTTTTTCAGATCAGGCGATACCGTGTCGGCCGCGATGCCGCCGCCGAATTGATCGCCTCTCCAGGCAAACACACGGCCATCGCGGTCCAGGAAGGTCACCGATCCACGTGTTCTTCCGTCGAGAATTTCCTGTAAGGGCGGCAGTGTCAGGGCAACACCCGCGGTCCAGATCGCCACGGCCACCGCAGCAAGCGCGCCTACGCGCCAGCCGATCCGCCAGAAAAGCCGCAGCAGTCCGAAAACAACCGCATGGATCAGGCGCATCAATAGCCCCCGCTTGCGACGCGACTTTCGCGTTTTGCGCTTCGCCGACCGTTTGTTGGTGCCACGTTTCTTGGACGCCGATGTGCCGCCATAGCGACGCTCGGCAACCAGAGGCGGCCTTTTCTTACCTGAAGGCGCCATGCCCTGCTCACCCGACTGCTCTTGAGATTGATACTACAGCGACTCCCTGCCGATGTGGAGCGTCAAGCGCGCGCAGGTACGTTTGTGATCTGATCAAAAAATAAGCAACTACACAAAGATGTGCAAAAATTGTGCAACTGTGCCCGCTGCCGATTACGAAACTGTTACGCGATTGCTTGAAGCGAACGGTGCTGCGCGCTCTTCCTCCCTTCGTAAGGCCCGATAGGGGTCAAGCAGAGCGAAGGGCAAAAGAAGTGAAACTCATCATTGCTGCAATCAAGCCGTTCAAGCTGGAGGAGGTCAGGGAAGCCCTGACGGCCATCGGCGTGCGCGGCATGATGGTGACTGAGATCAAGGGCTTCGGCTCACAGTCCGGACACACGGAAATTTACCGCGGCGCGGAATACGCCGTGAATTTCGTGCCGAAAGTCAAACTCGAAATCGTGGTCGACGCGTCTATGGCCGAGCAAGTTGTCACGACCATTCAGAACACTGCCAAGACCGACAAGATCGGCGACGGCAAAATCTTCGTCCTGGACGTCGAAAGC
>JBCCMQ010000014.1:0-84499 GCA_039026235.1 Pseudomonadota bacterium | reverse complement strand
CCGTGCCGCATCCGAAATGCCTTGACCTTTCGGGTGATGCGCTGTTGAACCTCTGCCAGTTTGGCAAGCGGGCAGGCCCAGTTTTCATGGACGATCAGAACAAGAACCTCATTCTCGCGACGGCGCTCAGTTTGCTCGTGATCCTGGTGTGGTTCATTCTGTTTCCCCCCGAGGAACCGGCCCCGGCCTATGCACCCGAGACCACCGCCGTGGCGCCCGAAGGGCAGACGCCGATGGCTGCGCCCCCGGTGGCCACCGCCGATCCGGCCCCTGCCACGGGCAGCGCCCCGGAAGTCACGACCGCGGATGCGGAGCTGCCACGCATCGCCATCGAGACCCCTCGCCTGTCGGGGTCGATTTCCATGGCTGGCGGGCGAATCGACGACATCGCGCTCAGCGACTACCGCGAGACGCTCGACCCCGAAGCATCGACCGTGAAGCTCATGAAGCCCGTGGGCATGCCCGAAGCCTATTACGCGCTTTATGGCTGGGCGCCCGGCGGCACGCTTGATTTCACCGACGTCCCCGGCGCCCAGACCGCGTGGACCGCGCCCGATGGCGCCAGCCTGACACCCGCGACGCCGGTCACGCTCGAATGGACCAGCCCGGCTGGGCTTCTCTTCAGCAGGACGATCGAGATCGACGCGAACTACATGTTCACCGTCACGCAGAGCGTCGAGAACACAGGCGGCGAAGCCCGCCGACTTGCCCCCTATGGGACGATCTCGCGCCACGGCGAGCCATCGGATCAGAAGGGCTTTTTCATCATTCATGAAGGCGCCATCCGTCAGACCGGCGAAGAACTGGAAGAAACCGGTTATTCTAACATGCGCGATTTCGATACCGATCCGCGCTGGGGTCCGACGGCCAGTGTGGTCGAAACCGTTCAGAACGGCTGGATCGGTTTCACCGACCACTATTGGATGACCACACTGATCCCCGACGGCAGCCAGTCCTTCACCTCGGTCCTGCGCTACGATGCACGTTCGGATATCTACCTGGCCGAAGCGCGCCTGCCGACCTTTGAAATCGCCCCCGGCGAGACGGCCAGCGTCACCACGCGGCTTTTCGTGGGCGCCAAGGAATGGGAAGCGATCCGCACCTACGAACAGGATGGCGCGATCTATCGCTACATCGATTCAATCGATTGGGGCTGGTTCTATTTCCTGACCAAACCCATTTTCTGGGTGCTCCATGAACTCAATGTCGTGATCGGCAACATGGGCTGGTCGATCATCGCCCTGACTTTCCTGATCAAGGCGCTGCTGCTGCCCCTGGCCTACAAGTCCTACGTCTCGATGGCCCGGATGAAAGAGCTTCAGCCCGAGATGGAGAAGATCAAGGAACGCGTCGGCGACGACCGCCAGAAGCTTCAGCAGGAGATGATGAACCTTTACAAGACAAAGAAGGTCAACCCGGCCTCGGGCTGTTTGCCGATCCTGCTGCAAATCCCGATCTTCTTTTCGCTCTACAAGGTGATTTTCGTTACCATCGAGTTGCGCCACGCGGCCTGGGTCGGCTGGATCCGGGACCTAAGCGCACCGGACCCGTCGAGCCTTTACAATCTATGGGGCGTTCTGCCCTGGGCCTCGCCGGAGCCCGGATCGATCATGGCGCTGGCATTTCTGGGTATCCTGCCGCTTTTGCTGGGCATATCCATGTGGCTCCAACAAAAGCTGAACCCCGCGCCCACGGATCCGACCCAGGCCATGATCTTTGCCTGGATGCCCTGGATCTTCATGTTCATGCTGGGAAGCTTCGCCAGCGGGCTCATCATCTACTGGATTGCGAACAACACGATCACCTTCATCCAGCAGTATCTGATCATGCGCAGCCAGGGCTACCGCCCCGATGTCTTCGGCAACATCCTTGCGGGCTTCAAGCGCACGCCAAAACCCAAGGATGGCGGCAAATGACCGCGACGGTCGAAAGGATCTGGCGCCATCCGATCAAAGGACACGGCCACGAAAGCCTGGACGCGGTGGTGCTGGAGGTGGGCAAGACCATGCCCTGGGACCGGACCTGGGCCGTGGCCCATGAAATGTCGCGCGCAGACAATACGCAATGGGCGCGCTGCGCCAATTTCTCACGAATATCGAAGGTTGCCGATCTGGCCGCGATCAGCTGCCGGCTGGACACGGCGCGCGAGATTGTGACGCTGTCCCACCCGAAGCGGCCCGATCTGACCTTTCGACCCGAAGACGATACCGAGGCGTTTCTCGACTGGGTCCGCCCGCTCATGCCTGAAGACCGTGCCGCATCGGCCCGCTTTGTGCGGGTGCCCGGGCGCGGCATGACCGACAGCGATTTTCCGTCTGTCACGCTTTGCAATATGTCGTCGCACAGGGCGGTCGAGCAAAAGATCGGGCGCCGTCTGTCCAAACGCCGCTGGCGCGGCAACATCTGGATGGATGGCCTCGGACCTTGGGAAGAATTCGAATGGATCGACGGTGAGGTCCGGATCGGCGAGGCGGTCTTTCTTGTGCGCGAACGGACCGATCGCTGCCCGGCAACGGGCGCCAATCCCGAAACCGGCAAGCGCGACATCGATGTGGTGGGCGCCCTTGAAGACGGCTGGGGGCACCATGACTTCAGCGTTCGGGCCGAGGTGATCAAAGGCGGCCGCGTCGCACTGGGCGATACGGCAGAAGCACTCTGAGCGCTGGATCCGTCGCGCCATGAGCCTACCCTTTCCAGAAGCCCCCGAACCCGATCCAACCGCGCGAGAGGCCGGTCGCCACCTGTTCGCGGCAGGGGCCAGCTTCGTCAAAGGCGTCGTGGCCATGAATGGACTGCCCGCCGATGACCGCATCGAGGTCTGCTTTGCCGGACGCTCGAACGTTGGAAAATCCAGCCTGATCAATGCGCTTACCGGCCAGAATGGGCTGGCGCGGGCGTCCAACACGCCGGGTCGGACGCAAGAGATCAATTATTTCGCGCTGCGCAACAGGCTCTATCTTGTCGATCTGCCAGGCTACGGCTTTGCCAAGGCACCGGTCAATGTGGTCGAGCGCTGGCAGCAGTTGCTGAAAGCCTATCTTGCCGGGCGCGCCACGCTGCGCCGTGCCTTCGTTCTAATCGACAGCCGCCATGGCGTGAAGACCGTCGACGATGACATTATGGCACTGCTCGATGGCGCGGCCGTTGCCTTTCAGGTGGTGCTGACCAAGGCAGACAAGGTCAAGGCCGCCGAACGCGATCAGGTCAAAACCCAGGTGGCGACCGCTTTGGGAAAACACCCGGCCGCCTACCCCGAGATCATCGTCACCAGCGCTGAAAAGGGCGATGGTCTGGCCACCCTAAAAAGCACGATTTCCGGGCTGATCTGACCTTCAGACGTGCTGGCCGGCGTTTACTTCAATCTCGGTGCCCGTGACATAGCTGGAACGGTCCGAACAGAGAAAGTAGATCACATCGGCCACCTCAGCAGGTTGTCCAAGTCGCTGCAGCGGCAGCCCTTCGACGATTTTTTCCGTCCCGGGCGACAGGATCGCGGTTTCGACCTCGCCGGGCGCGATGGCGTTGACGCGCACCCCCAGCGGGCCGAAATCATGCGCCATTTCGCGGGTCAGCGCGGCCAGCGCCGCCTTGGACGTGGCATAGGCGGCACCGGCAAACGGATGGACCCGCGCGCCGGCAATCGAGGTGACGTTGACGACCGACCCCCTTGTGGCGGCAAGCTCGTCTTTCAGACCGCGGGCGAGCACCACCGAGGCAAAGAAATTCACGTGAAAAACCTGTCCCCAGGTCCGTAGATCGGTCTCGATGGTGTTCAGCCGCGCGCCACCGGCCCCCTTGGGCGAAATGCCCGCATTGTTGACCAGCGCATGCAGCCGCCCGTCGATTTTGCCGCGAATGACCTCGATGGCCGCAATCGTGTTGTGCGGGTCCGACAGATCGACCTGAATGTGGTTGTCTTCACCACCGGGCCAGGGGCAGCGCGGATCGAAAGGCTGTCGCGAACAGGTCAGGACTCGCCAGCCTTCGCCGGCAAACCGCTTTACCGTCGCATGCCCGATACCGCGGCTTGCGCCCGTCAAAAGAAGGGTTTTCTGGGTCTTGTCGTCTTGCATGGCAGAGCTCCTTGCTACGGCCCAGGCTCGCCGCTCTTGGCACGCTCTCATCAAAGGACTAACACCGTCAGGCGCAAGGATCCGATGATGAAGACACAAGAAGCTATGAACCGCGACTGGATCGCCACCGCCCGTACCTTAAACCAGGCTTTGCCCTATTTGCAGCGCTATAAGGGCGCCACCGTGGTGATAAAAATCGGCGGCAATGCCATGGGTGATGCCGACGCCATGGAAAGCTTTGCCCGCGACATTGTGCTGATGCAGCAGGTCGGCGTTTTTCCGGTCGTCGTCCACGGCGGCGGGTCCATGATCAACGAGCTTTTGGCACGGCTGGACATTCAGTCGGAATTCGTGCGCGGTAAAAGGGTGACTGACGCGGCGACCATGGAAGTGGTCGAGATGGTGCTATCTGGCCGCGTGGGCAAGCGGATCGTGCAGGCCATTAATGATCAGGGCGGACGCGCCATTGGCATGTCGGGCAAGGACGCCGGTCTTGTCAACTGCATCCCAGCCGATCCGGCGCTTGGCTTCGTGGGAAAGCCCGACGCCGTAGATGTCAGCGTTCTCAAAAGCCTGTTCCAGGGGGGCGTGATCCCGGTCATCGCCCCGATCGGCGCCGGGAAGGCGGGCGAGACCTTCAATGTGAACGGCGACACGATGGCCGGCGCGATTGCAGGCGCGCTGTCCGCCGACCGCCTTTTGCTCTTGACCGACGTGGCCGGTGTCAAGGACCAGGCAGGCCATGTGGTGACCGAGCTGACCACAAGTCACATCCGTCAGCTTACGGCCGAAGGTGTGATCCAGGGTGGCATGATACCCAAGACGGAAACTGCGCTTGACGCTCTCGAAGGCGGTGTGCGCGCCGTGGTGATCCTGGACGGGAGGGCCCCGAACGCCTGTCTGCTTGAGCTATTTACCGACCATGGTGCTGGGTCCATCATCCGTGCTGGCTAGGCTGGCGGCTTGGCAGGACATTGACGCGCGCGCAGGCGCTGCGGCGCTCAGGGTTATCGGCGGCTTTCGCGGAACGGTCAGCGATGGGCCCGATTTGGACGGCCAAACGGTTCTTTTGCTGGGACCCCGGCCGCCCGATTTCTGGCCTGTGTTCGCGGCAAGCCCCGAGGCCAATGACCGGGCGCCGGACCCGATGGACCGCTGGTCGCGCCGGATAATTGACGGGCTCGCGCAAGACCTGTCGGCCCGGGCGCTCTACCCGTTCGGCGGCCCGCCCTACCATCCGTTCTACGACTGGGCCATTCGTTCGGGCCGCGTGCATGTCTCACCGGTGCGCCTGCTGGTGGGGAATCACGATGGCCTTTGGGTGTCTTTTCGCGGTGCACTGGTTTTCGGCCAGGGCATTCTTGTGCCCGATTCACTGCCACATCCCTGCCAGACATGCAGCGATCAGCCCTGCCGTGTGGCATGTCCGCCATCCGCTCTGAACGAATCCGGCTATGACGTGCCCGTCTGTAAAGACTTCTTGCGTCGGCCCGCGGGCCGCGATTGCATGGCATCAGGATGTGGCGTGCGCGCCGCCTGTCCGATCTCGCGGGAAAGCGGACGGGACCCGGCGCAATCAGCCTTTCACATGCAATCGTTCCGGGACCCATGATTCTCACGCTGATCCTGATCCGCCACGCCAAGTCATCCTGGGACGACGACGATTTAGACGACCACGACCGACCACTCAACAAACGCGGCAGGAAGTCGGCAGACAACATCGGCGCTTGGCTGGTGGCGAACGAAGCATGCCCCGACCAGATTCTTTGCTCGACCGCGCGGCGCGCAAGCGACACCTGGGCAAGGATGGCACGGCATTTTCCGGATGCCGAAGACATCCGGTTCTTCCCCGAACTCTACCATGCCAGCGCGCGCACGGTTCTAGAGACGCTAAAGCGGTCTGAGCACCCGAATGTCATGCTGATCGGGCACAATCCGGGCATCGCGATGTTTGCAGCGGCGATGTGCAAAATGCCCTCGCCCCACCCAGACTATCATCGATACCCGACCTGCGCGACGGCGCTGATCCAGTTCGACAACCGCCGCTGGAGCGATGTTCAGCCGGGAACCGGGGACGTTTTGGATTTCATCGTCCCCAGACAGCTGGGCTAGTGGCCCAGGATCTGGCTCAGGAACAGCTTTGTTCGGTCTGACTGAGGGTTCAGGAAGAATTCCTCGGGCTCGTTCTGTTCGACGATCTGACCGGCATCCATAAAGATCACCCGGTTGGCGACCTGACGGGCGAACCCCATCTCGTGGGTCACGCACAACATGGTCATGCCCTCTTCGGCCAGCTCGATCATGGTGTCGAGCACTTCCTTGATCATCTCGGGGTCCAGCGCCGAGGTCGGCTCGTCAAAAAGCATGATCCGTGGCCGCATACACAGCGACCGTGCAATGGCCACGCGCTGCTGCTGTCCACCCGACAACTGGCCCGGGTACTTGCCCGCCTGATCCGGAATCTTGACCTTTTCTAGGAAATGCATGGCGGTTTCTTCCGCTTCATGCTTCGGGATCTTGCGCACCCAGATCGGGGCAAGGGTGCAATTCTCCAGGATTGTCAAATGCGGGAACAGGTTGAAGTGCTGAAAGCACATGCCAACCTCGGACCGGATCTTGTCGATATTCTTCAGATCCGAACTCAGCAACGTGCCGTCGACGTTGATTGATCCCTTCTGGTGTTCCTCAAGGGCGTTGATACAACGGATCAGGGTCGATTTGCCCGACCCGGACGGTCCGCAGATCACGATGCGCTCGCCGCGGTAAACGGTCAGATCGATATCACGCAGAACATGGAAGGTTCCGTACCACTTGTTCATACCCTGAATAGTGATCGCAACCTCGTCCGAAACTTCCATCTGAGCAGCCTCAGCCATATTGGGCTCCTTTTTCCCTAACGGTGGTCGGTCGCCAGACGGCGCTCGAGCCACTGTGAATATTGCGAAATGCCATAGCAGACGATGAAGAACAGCACGGCGGCAAAGCCGAAGAGTTCCCAGTAGATGCCATTCCATTCGGTCGATGCGACGACCGGTCCGCGGATCATGCCAACCAGATCGAACATCGAGATGACCGACACGAGCGTGGTGTCCTTAAACAGTCCCACCGCCACATTGACGATGCCGGGGATCGAAATCTTAAGCGCCTGGGGCAGGATGATCAGCCGCGTCGCCTGCGCGTAATCCAGCCCCATGGAATCCGCCGCCTCGTATTGCCCTTTCGGAAGGGCGGCCAAACCACCTCGGATCACCTCAGCAATATAGGCGGCCGAGAACATGGTTATCATGATGACCACCCTCAGGAACAGGTCGACCGTACTTTCCGGCGGGAAGAAATAGGACAACATCACCGAGGCCACGAACAAGAGCGTGATCAGCGGTACGCCACGGATGAATTCGATGAAGACGACGCAGATCCACTTGATCAGCGGCATGTCCGATTGCCGCCCCAGCGCCAGGGCGATGCCGATCGGCAGCGACAGCGAAACGCAGGTCACGCCCAGCATCATGTTCAGCATGAAGCCACCCAGATCACGGCTCGGCACCGCCGACAGCATCGCGTTCTCGGAAATCCCTTCGGGCATCAATGCACCGCCCAGGATCCAGACCGCAAAGGCCGCTGCAATGGCACCGAAAAAGCCCGCCGCGAAGCTGTTTTTGACCAAGCTCTGATAGACCACTGCACCGGCAACAAAGCCAGCCAGCGCAAGGATCGGGATAAGGATGCTGCCACCCCAGATCAGCCAATAGGCAATGAACGGATAAAGCCCGGTGAAGATTAGAAGCTTCCGCGGTAGATCAAAGAAAAGAACCGGCGCGCCCGCCACAATGAGCGCCAGGAAGGCCAGGTTCGGGCGCCAGTACTGGTCCGGCGGGTACTTGAAGCCGTAGAGCAACTGGTTCCAGCGTTCGGTCAGAACCGAAAAACAACCCCCGGCGCTTCCCTGCAGAACCTCCCGGCATTCGGCCAGGCTGCTTGTCGTCCAAACACCGCCAAAGAGCCAGGGCAGTATGATCGAAAGCACCAGATAGATCAGGTAAAGCGACACCAACGTCAGCAGGCCATTGGCAGGCGTTGCGAAAAGATTTTCGCGAAACCACTTAATGACGCCCGTCTCATTGGGCGGTGGCGGGGACGGAGGGATCTGTTCCCTACGAACGAATGAAACTGAAGAGTTTTGCGTCGTTGTGTTCATCGATCAACGCTCCTTCAGTTTGATTGATGCGTTGTAGACGTTCAGCACCGCTGAGATCAGCAACGAGATCGTCAGATAGAACAGCATCAACAGCAGAACGCATTCGATTGCGCGCCCGGTCTGGTTCAGCGTGATCCCCCCCAAGGTGGCGGTGATGTCCGCATATCCCACGGCGATGGCCAGGGAAGAGTTCTTGGTAATGTTGAGATACTGCGAGATCAAAGGCGGGATAATCACCCGCAGCGCCTGGGGCAGCACCACCAGGTTCATGATCCGACCCGGGCGCAAGCCAAGCGCGCCCGCAGCCTCGGTCTGACCCTTGGACACCGCCTGAATGCCCGCGCGCACGTTCTCGGCGATAAAGGCGCCTGTGTAGATCGACAGCGCAAACCAGAGCGCAATAAGCGGGCCACCGATCTTGATGCCGCCTGCGAAATTGAAGCCCCTAAGCGCCGGAAAATCCAAGGTAATCGGTGATCCCATCACGAAGAACATCGCAATCGTTGGCACAAAGAACAGCGCAATGCTTGGCCAGAAGACCGGCAGCAGTTTGCCTTCGGCATAAAGCAGGTTGGTTGCGTAGCGGCGATAGGCGAAGATCGCGACAAGAGACGCAATAAAGGTGGCGACGACGACCAGCGAACCGGGCCCCCAGATCGGACCAGGAATATAGATCCCGCGATTCGTAAAGGCGAATGCGCCAAGCAACATGGTCGCCTCGGGGTCTTCGCCACGGAAGGCGCGTGGCCCGGGCAAAACCACGGTCATGATCGTGAAGATGATGATGATCCAGATCAGAACTGGAATGTTCCGGAAGATCTCGACATAGACCGCCATCAATTTGGCAACGAGCCAGTTCTTTGACAGGCGAAGAACACCGGCCAGCACACCAAACACAGTTGCCGTAACGCAGGCCAAGAAAGCCACCAGAAGCGTATTCAGAATGCCCACAAGGGCCGCCCGCGCGTGGGTGGACTGGCTGCTGTATTCGATCAGGGTTTGGTTGATGTCATACCCGGCCGGATCGCCCAGGAAGTCGTAAGAGATATTCAGACCGGCCTGCCTGAGGTTCTGGATCAGGTTGTTACCCAGATAGAAGATCGACAGTGCCAGGAGGATCGCAGCGATGGCCTGAAACGTCAGCGAACGATACCGGGTATCGTTCAGCAACATTGACAGGCGAAACGACTCCTGTGGTGGGTCGGTTATGGTCGTCATATTGAAATCCCCGTGAACCCTGGCTTTCCCTTCCGGCGCTTATCTGCGCTCTTGCAACCCGGGTAGTGGTTTTTTGCGCCCTAAAAGGACGAAGGGCGCGGAATGCTCCGCGCCCTTGTGTTTTCAGTCTTACCTGAACGGCGGTGAGTAGATCAGACCGCCATCTGTCCACTGGGCGTTTAGCCCGCGCGCCAGACCGATGGGGGTATTCTCACCGATGTTCTTCTCGAACAGCTCGCCGTAGTTGCCGCTCGCTGCAATGGCCTTGGACGCCCAGTCGGCATCTAGGCCAAGCATCTCGCCAAGCGTGCCTTCGGTGCCAAGCAGACGGTTCACTTCCGGATTATCGGTCCCACCGGACAATTCGCCGACATTGGCCGAGCTGACGCCAAGTTCTTCGGCACTGATCAGCGCGTTCAGCGTCCAGCGAACGATGTCACCCCAATCGTTGTCGCCGTGCCGGACCAGCGGGCCCAGCGGCTCTTTCGAGACGATTTCAGGCAGAACGACATGGGCGCCCGGATCTTCGAAGGTCGCGCGTGTCGCGGCCAGACCGGAGGCATCCGTCGTGTACACGTCGCAGGCACCCGCCAGGTACTGCTGCTGCGCTTCCGAATTGGTCTCGATCGGAACCGGCTCATAGCTGATGTTGTTCGAGCGGAAGAAATCCGCCAGGTTCAGCTCGGTCGTCGTACCGGTCTGGATGCAGACGGTAGCGCCATCCAGCTCTTTCGCGCTGGTGACACCCAATTCCTTGGGAACCATGAAGCCCTGACCGTCATAGTAGTTGATGCCGACGAATTCGAACTTCAGGTCGACATCGCGGCTGAACGTCCAGGTGGTGTTCCGGGCCAGCATGTCGATCTCGCCCGATGCAAGTGCCGTAAAGCGCGTCTTGCCGGTCGTCGGCACGAACTCGACAGCCTGCGGATCGCCAAGAACCGCGGCTGCCACCGCACGGCATACGCCCACATCGAATCCCTGCCAGTTGCCGTTGGCATCCGGTGCCGCAAACCCGACCAGACCAGTGGTCACGCCACAGTTCAGCTTTCCACGAGCCTTCACGTCGTCCAGCGTCCCGGCAGCTGCTGCGGCAGCCGCCAGACCGGCGACTGTGAGAGCGCCGAGAAATACGGTTGTTTTCATGTTTACCTCTTCCTGTTTTGCCGCCTTGAGTGAAGGCGAGTCTTCCGGCCCCTGTCAGACCGGGTATCATACTGCGAGTTGCGTTCCCCTCAGCGGTTGCGAGTGTGCGGTCAATCGTTCGAAAACGTCAAGGCCCGCTGTGGAAAACATAGGCAAAACACGCGTTTTCCGATGGTCAAACGCGCTCAAATTGTGCATTTCGCCGGAATTGCCGTTGCGTCAACCTACCCGCTGAAAAAAATCATGGGCGTGAAGGAAGCCGTTTTTTTTCGCTTCCGCCGCGTGCCGCGCTTCGGCGTCTTCGCCCCATTGGTCCATTTGCCAATCCTCGTCCACACGCGATGCGTCCCACGCGGCGGGTGCCGACAGGACGCCTTCGATTGTTGCCAGGGCGATGACAAGCGACCCGCTCAGCGTGATAAGGTCATGGGCAGCCGCCAACTGAAAACTATTCATGGGAATCAGCGGCGCCTTTAACCGCTCCAGGCTTTCTCGCGCTTGGGGCGCATGCATAACCCCGGTGACCGGGCTGAGCGGCGCCGCGTACTTTGCACCGGCCCAGTCAAGAAGCGGGTCCCAGACCTGGGACTGGCGGTGCACCAGACTGGCCGGACCCTCGGCCCGGTAACAGGTCACATCACTGTCGCCGTATTCGGCCAGCATCTCGACAATGGCCAGATGCTGGGGCGCGACCTTCTCGACCGCCGAATTTGCCGTGCGCGTATAGGGCATGGTGGCCGGGTCGATAACCTCTCCCTGGGCACGCCATTCCTGCTCTACCGCCTCGGCAAGGGCGTGGGTCGGCAAAACCAGCGCGATCTTGGCCGGCGTGCGAAGCGTCTTTCCGTCAAGCAGCACGTGAAACCCGTCGGGGCCTTCGCTGACGGATGTATCCTGCCAAAATCTGCGGGGCTTCCACTCTGCCATGCCGGCCCTACCGATGGTGATCGAGACGCGGAATCAGGTCCTGAAAGTCGGATATCACGCAGGCGGCGCCGCTCTGCAAGAGCCGTTCTGCGGCGTGGTAACCCCAATCAACGCCAATGGCCGTCACACCGGCGGATCGGGCCATCTCCATGTCAAAGGTCGTATCACCGATCATGACGGCATCCCCGGCTGCCATCCCGCAATCTTCCAGCGCCGCCTCCAGCATCGCCGGATGCGGCTTTGACGGATGCCCATCGGCGGTCTGCAGCGTGTCGAAGATATCCGTGAGATCATGCATCTCAAGTATCGCTTGTAGCCCACGGCGGGACTTTCCCGTTGCGACGCCAACGGCCCACGCTGGATCGGACGCAAGTGACCGCAAGACCTCGACCGCGCCCGGATAAAGCGGCGCGGCGCCCGCACCCTGCGCGTGGCGGATTTCCATGAAGGCCGCCCTGTAGGCTGCTTCAGCATCGGTGAGCGTCTCTGCATCTTCCCCGGGTGCAAGTCGGGCGAAGGCGTTGGGCAGCGACAGGCCGATCACGCCTAATATCTCGGCCCGGGACGGACCCCGCAGCCCGACTGAGGCAAAGGCCGCACCCATGGCGCCGACGATATGGGCCTGGCTGTCGACAAGCGTGCCATCGACATCAAAGACCGCGAGACGCAACCCGGCGCTCATCCCTGGTCCTCGAACGGATCGTCGGGCACGTCGCCCGCCTGCCAACCCACCATGTCCCAAGTCCGCTGCATGTGTTCTGGTAGGGGCGCGACAAGCCGCAGAACCGCGCCCAAGACAGGGTGGTCTATGGTCAGCGATCTTGCATGCAGATGCAGCTTGCGGCTGACACTGCCGCCCAGGTTCGCGCCCCAGCCGTCGCCAAGGTTTTCTTGGCCCGATCCACCGTATTTTCCGTCACCGACAATCGGATGGCCCAGCGCGGCCATATGGGCCCGCAACTGATGGGTGCGCCCGGTCACCGGCACCAGCGCCACCCAGGCCGTCCGCTTTGCCAGCGTGGCCATAACCGCATAATCGGTCGTTGCCCGTTTGGCCCCCGGAACGCTGTCAACGTCGCCGGGGTGAAGCGTGCGCATCTTTTCACCCTCGCCGCCCGCGCCGTGCCCCGGCGCTTTCACCAGCCCATATCGGACCGTCCCCATGCGTGGGCGCGGAACACCGGCAACGGCAGCCCAATAGATCTTGCGCGTTGTGCGATGGCGGAACGCTTCGGTCAGCGCGGCCGCGACACGGCGGCTTCTCGCCAGAAGCAGGACGCCGGATGTATCTTTATCCAGCCGGTGGACCAGACGCGGCGGCTCTTCGGCATCGAAGCGCAGCGCCTCGGCCAACCCGTCCACGTGCAGACGAATTCCGCTGCCGCCCTGGGTGGCAAGGCCGGGCGGCTTGTTGATGGCCAGAACATGTTTGTCCCGGAAGATGACCCTGGCCTGGATCGCCGCGGCGTCTTCGGCGCTGATCTTGCCGGCGGCCGACGGTTGTGCCTCTGCGCTGCGGGCGGCAAAGGGCGGCACCCGCACCTGCTGACCGGCGGCCACCCGCGTCGCCGCCTTGACCCGCCCGCCGTCGACGCGCAACTCGCCCTTGCGGCACATCTTCTCGATCTGGCCCTGGGCCAGCGTCGGAAACCGGCGGCGCAACCAACTGTCCAGCCGTTGATCGGCCTCATCTTTTTCCACCGTCAGAAACTGCACGCCGCTCAAACCAGGACACTCCGCGCCAGATAGATCCCGAGGACCAGACTGCCGACGGCCAGCGACACCGACAGAAAGACGTAAAGCGCCGCCTGCCCGATCTCACCCCGTTCAAACAGGGTGAATGTTTCCAGCGAAAAGGCAGAAAACGTCGTGAAGCCGCCAAAAAGCCCCGTGACGATCAGCGGAGAAAGATGGGTCAGCCCGCGATGGGCGGCGACCACGACAAACACACCCAGAAGAAACGATCCAAGGACATTCGCGCTGAGCACCGCCACCGGAAAACCGTGGCCGAAGGACCTGACAATCCAAAGCCCAATAAGCCAGCGCAGAGACGCGCCGACGGCGCCGCCCACGGCGACCTGGATGAGATGACCAATCATAGACGTCTCTTTCAGTGCCGCTTTGGCGATGTCAACTGCGCTGACGCTCGGCGCGCAGCCGTTCGAAATAGTCGAGCCGCTTTTTCAGATCCCGCTCAAAACCGCGCTCGACCGGCTCAAAGAACCGGCTGCGGGCCATAGCCTCGGGAAAGTAATCCTGCCCAGAGAAGCCGTCCTTGGCATCGTGGTCATAGTCGTATCCGGCGCCATAGCCTTGCGATTTCATCAATGCGGTGGGTGCGTTCAGGATGTGCTTGGGGGGCGCCAGCGAACCCGTCGTCTTGGCTTCGACCATGGCCGATTTATAGGCCACATAGGCCGCGTTGGATTTGGGTGCCAGCGCAAGGTAAATGATCGCCTGGGCCAGCGCCAGCTCACCCTCCGGACTGCCGAGGCGTTCGTAGATTTGCCAGGCCTGCAGGCAGATTTCCTGCGCCTGCGGGTCGGCAAGCCCCACATCTTCGACCGCCATGCGCGTGATCCGCCGCGCCAGGTATCTGGGGTCTTCCCCACCTGAAAGCATGCGTGCCAACCAGTAAAGCGCCGCATCGGGGTCCGATCCGCGGACGGATTTATGCAGGGCCGAGATCAGGTTGTAGTGGGCATCGCCGCTTTTGTCGTATTGCGCGGCGCGTTTCTGAAGCCTTTGCGCCAGTTCGGCGCCATCAAGATCAACCTCGCTGTCCCAGGCAAAGATCTGTTCGACCAGATTGAGCAAAGCACGTCCGTCGCCATCGGCCATCTCGACCAGGGACGCACGGGCCGTGTCGGTCAGCGCCAGCCGTTTGGCCGTGGTCTCTTCCGCGCGCGTCAATAGCTGGTTCAGCGCGGCCTCGTCCAGCAGCTCAAGAACCATGACCTGGGCGCGGCTGAGCAGGGCCGCATTCAGCTCAAAGGACGGGTTTTCGGTGGTGGCGCCCACAAGAACAACGCGGCCGCTTTCCATATGGGGCAGGAACCCGTCCTGCTGGGCTTTGTTGAAGCGGTGGATTTCGTCCACAAACAGCAGTGTGCCGCGCCCCTGCTCGTGCCGAAGCCCTGCCGCATCGAACACCCGGCGCAGTTCCGGAACCCCCGAGAAGATCGCACTGATCTGCACAAAAGCAAGATCGGTGGCTTCCGCAAGCAGCCGCGCGATCGTGGTTTTACCGACCCCCGGCGGACCCCAAAGCACGATCGATCCCAGTTGTCCCGACGCCAGCATGACCCCAAGGGGCCCATCGGGGCCAAGAAGCGCATCCTGGCCCACAACCTCGGCCAGGCTTGATGGCCTCAGGCGGTCGGCCAGCGGTCTTGGTCCGCTGGCATCCGAGCCACCCCCTTTGTCCCCATGGGCGGTGTCGAAAAGATCCGCCATGCCAAGCCCCTCAGCTTTGGCGCTGCACCCCTAAGGCTGCGGGTGTCAGTGCATATGCGCCGAAAAGTCAAACCTGACCGATTGATAGAGGATCCCACCCATATCCATCACCGGTCCGGCCGCGTCGGCATTCAACATGCAGCGTTTCGTCCAGCGGGTCCAGTTCGACGGGATAAGCGTCAGCATCTGGCCGATCCCTTCTTGCCGGGCAGCACCGATCATCAGTTTGACCAGCTCAAAATGCACCTTGCGGCGCAAGTGCTGAGGCACGTCATGGGCAACGAATCCACGGCTGGCTTCCCAGGTGTAGGGATCGATGGGCGCGGGAAAATCCAAAAGGTCGTTCGGTATCGTATCCAACAGCCCGATCTGCGCATCGCGGATCATATAGGTATAGATACCGCAGCGCGCCGTGGTGGGCGTCAGACGGATCCCCGCCATGACCTTTCCCAGGTGGTGAACGGCCAACCAACGGCTGGCCGGCGTGTCGTATTGGTCGTATTCCATCCCGAGCGCTTCGGGCAGGTCCCACTTGTTCTGCACAATGAACGACTGTCGTCTAGCGCGAAAAATGTTGGCGAAAAGCTCGCCATGCGTGTGCAGATTCTCGAACGAAAGTGTAGCTGTCTCCATGTCTTCCTCCAGTGGCGTTGATTTAGAACCGCACCACCAAGGAGGAACGTCTTACTTCATATCAGCCTGTAATCCTTGGCACGTTGGATGGCTTCCGCTGTGGTACGTGCCATGAGGCGTTGCCTGGCGGAATTAAGACGCGCTTTTAGAGCGCTTTCAGAGATGCGCAGTTTTGCGGCAGCACGAGCATGACGGTCCCCCTCGGCGATGCAACGTAGGGCGTCTGCCTGAGCCTGCGTCAGGCTATCGGGTGGGTCTGTGATCTCATGCAGATGATGCACAATCCCGCTGAACTGCTCGATTTCGTCATTCGTGAACTCGCGGTCGTCACGCGATGCCGAAGCGATCGTGCGCGATTTGACCGGGCCGCATGAGAAGATGATCCCATAGACCATGCCGTAATTGGCCGCTTGCCCAAGAATATCGAATGGATCCGGAATCTTTATATCGCTCCAGCGGGCGCGCCCCTCGGTGCCAAAGCCCCAAGCAATCATGGGGTCGCGCAATGCGTAAGCCTGTTCCGTGTAATGATCCGTCCAAGCAGGACTATACGTTTGAAAATGCAGCATAGGAGCTGCGAACCGGATATGCAGTCCCACAAAATAGCCTGAGGGGCACATCCGAGCCAACAACTTCAACTGATTTTCTATGTCGGACCTGGTGGACATATCCTTTTAGACAAGTTGCCAACTGCGCGGTCAACTTTAAAGTGTGCTCTACTAACCTCGATCTACCGGAACCATAGTTTGCCAAAAAACTCTGATATCTGCAAACAGTTCGCATCGCTTGATACATCGATGCGTGAAAAGCTCTTGGCCTACCTGGGGATTGACCCGGGCGAGACGACGGACCGCAAGTTGCGACAGACCTGGGAGATGCCTCTGCCCCCCACTGCGGATGTCGGATCGGCGGCAGAGTTTCCGAAGAGGCCGAAAGGGCCTCTTCTTTGAAGAAATAGCGCCTTCTAGGCGTCTTCTTCCTCTTCCTCAGCCAGACGCGCGCGGTCGCCGGCACCCTTGGCGTCGACATCGCGGTCAACGAATTCGATGATCGCCATGGGCGCCATGTCGCCATAGCGGAAACCCGCCCGAAGCACGCGGACGTAACCGCCAGAGCGTTCGGCATAGCGCGGGCCAAGCACGTCAAACAGCTTGGTCACATAGGCGTCTTGCTTCAGCTGTGCGGCCGCCTGGCGGCGGGCGTGCAGATCCCCGCGCTTGCCCAGGGTCACTAGCTTTTCGACCACCCGCTTCAACTCTTTCGCCTTGGGCAGCGTGGTCTTGATCTGTTCGTGTTCAATAAGCGAGCCGGCCATGTTCGAAAACAAAGCCTTTCGATGCTCGTGCGTGCGGTTCAGTCGGCGATAGCCTTTTGCGTGACGCATCTTTTCAGTCCTTTTTCATTTTGCTTTGTCCGGGAACCGATGCGTGTCAGTCCCTCTCCTTGGGGCGGAATGCCCGGTCTTGCGGCAACGGGCGGCGGTGCCGCCCGGCCGGTGTTTCCTAGAACTGGTCCTCGAACTTCTTCGCCAGGTCTTCGATGTTCTCCGGCGGCCAGTCCTCGACGTCCATGCCCAGGTGCAGCCCCATGCCGGACAGGACTTCCTTGATCTCGTTCAGGGATTTCCGGCCGAAGTTCGGCGTTCTCAGCATCTCGGCTTCGGTCTTCTGGATCAGGTCACCTATGTAGACGATGTTGTCGTTCTTCAGGCAATTGGCCGACCGCACCGACAGTTCCAGTTCGTCGACCTTCTTCAGAAGCAGCGGGTTGAATTCCAGCCCGTCCTCGTCCTGCTGCGCCTGGGCGCTTTCGGGTTCGTCAAAGTTCACGAAGATCGAAAGCTGATCCTGAAGGATCCGCGCGGCGAAGGCCACGGCATCATCCGGCGTAACAGATCCGTCCGTTTCCAGCTTCAGCGTCAGCTTGTCATAGTCCAGCACCTGGCCTTCACGGGTGGGTTGCACGTCATAGCTGACCTTGCGGACCGGCGAATAGATCGCATCGATCGGCACCAGCCCGATCGGGGCGTCTTCCGCCCGGTTGCGATCGGCGCTGACGTAGCCCTTGCCGGTATTGACCGTCAGTTCGATGTAAAGATCGGCGCCATCGTCGAGGTGGCAGATCACGTGATCTTTGTTCAGCACCTCGATACCAGCGGTCTCAGAGATATCGCCGGCGGTGACAATGCTGGGCCCCTTGGCCGAAATCGACAGCCGCTTCGGGCCTTCGACTTCCATTCGCAGCGCGACGCCCTTCAGGTTCAGAACGATATCGGTGACATCTTCGCGCACGCCCGCGACCGACGAAAATTCATGCAGGACATTGTCTATCTGGACACTTGTGATGGCCGCGCCCTGCAGGCTCGACAAAAGAACCCGGCGCAGGGCGTTGCCAAGCGTCAGGCCGAACCCGCGCTCAAGCGGTTCGGCCACGACCGTCGCTGTGCGCGCCGCATCGTCGCCGGGTCGAATTTCAAGCTGGGTCGGCTTGATAAGCTCTTGCCAGTTTTTATGGATCATGTGCTGCCTCCATTCCTGCCCGGTGTTCATGACCGAAACGGCCGGGCGCCCGAGGATGTAAATTCAGAAATCGGCGGACGCCCGGTTCCGCGGGCGTTTCCGAAAAAACTGTCACGGATCAGACGCGGCGACGCTTGGGCGGGCGGCATCCGTTGTGGGCAATCGGCGTCACGTCACGGATCGACGTGATGTTGAAGCCGACGGCCGCCAGGGCACGCAGCGCGCTTTCGCGGCCCGAGCCCGGCCCCTGAACTTCCACTTCCAGTGTCTTCACACCGTGTTCCTGCGCCTTGCGGCCCGCGTCTTCGGCCGCCATCTGGGCCGCATAGGGTGTCGATTTGCGCGACCCCTTAAAGCCCATGGTCCCCGCCGATGACCAGGCAATGGCATTGCCCTGCACGTCCGAGATCAGGATCTTGGTGTTGTTGAAGCTTGAGTTCACATGCGCCACGCCTGCGGCGATATTTTTCGAGACCTTGCGCTTGCCGCGCGTCTTGGTATCGCGTGCCATTTGCCTGCCTCCTTACTTTTTCTTACCGGCTATCGGCCGGGCCGGTCCCTTGCGGGTCCGGGCGTTGGTGTGGGTGCGCTGACCGCGCACTGGCAGGTTGCGGCGATGGCGCAAACCGCGGTAACAGCCCAGGTCCATCAGACGCTTGATATTGATCTGCACTTCGCGGCGCAGGTCACCCTCGACCGAGTAATTCGCGTCGATGTGCTCGCGGATGGCCAGAACCTCGCTGTCGCTAAGCTCGTTGACACGGCGCGACTGTTCGATGCCAGTCGCATCGCAGATTGCGCGGGCGGACGAAGCGCCAATTCCGGTGATATATGTAAGGGCGATCGGCACCCTTTTGGCAGTCGGGATGTTGACGCCGGCAATACGTGCCACGTGTATCTTCCTTTCGTTGCGGTTCCGTAGTTCCAGAACCTTTTTTCACAACGTAGGCCCGAAGCATCACGCCCGGGCCGCAGCTGATTTTCGATGGGTCGGGCGGGACAGCAAAGTGTCAGAAATCGGCCGATTCCCGCTCGGATGGTGTGAGTTAGGGAGTTTTGGGTCTCACGTCAAGTGGCCGGTTCCGGTTCTTTGAGAACCGCTGCAATGGCCTTGGAAACGGCGTCCATATCGCCCATTCCATCGACGCCCACCAGTTGCCCCTTGGCATGGTAATAGCCGGTCAGCGGCGATGTCTTCTTGTAGTATTCCATCAGCCGCTGCTTCAGGCTTTCTTCGTTGTCATCTGCCCGCACGGGCTGGCCCGCAGCGGCCGCTTCTTTGGCGCGGTTGACGATGCGGGCAACCAGCGCGCTGTCGTCGACCTCAAGCTCGATCACCGCATCCAGCTTCTTGCCGTGCTTGGCCAGAAGTGTGCCCAGCGCATCGGCCTGGGCTAGCGTGCGCGGAAAGCCATCGAAGATGAACCCGCCGCGGTTGTCGCCTTCGAGCTTTTCCTCGATCAGGCCGATGACAATCTCATCGGTCACAAGATCACCGCGGTCCATAACCGCCGCCACCTGACGGCCCATCTCGGTGCCCGATGTGCGCGCTTCGCGCAGCATATCACCGGTGGAAAGCTGGACCATGCCACGCCCGGCAACAAGGCGTTGCGCCTGGGTGCCCTTGCCCGCTCCTGGCGGGCCAAGAAGAATGATGTTCATCGACGCGCCGTCCCTCTTTTCCCTCGGCGTTTGCCGCGCAGCTGGGACTTTTCGATAAGCCCTTCGTACTGATGCGCCAGCAGATGAGACTGGATTTGTTGGACCGTGTCCATCCCCACCGACACGATGATCAGGATCGACGTGCCCCCAAAGTAGGCGGTGATCGCAAGTTCATTGCGCACGATCTCGGGCAGAAGACAGACCAGCGCCAGATAGCCGGAACCAAGCACCAGAATACGGGTGACCACATAATCCAGGTACTCTTCGGTCTTCTTGCCCGGCCGGATACCCGGCACGAAACCATTCTGGTTCTTCAGGTTCTCGGCCACATCCTCGGTCTTGAAGGACACATTGAACGTGTAGAAGTACGTGAAGAAGATGATCATCGTCGTGAAGAACAAAAGATAAAGCGGCTGCCCGGGTCCGAAATAAGCCAGAAGCGTCGACATGACCGGGCCGGTCTGCTGACCCGAAAACGTCCCGATCGTCGTGGGCAGCAGCAAAAGCGACGACGCGAAGATCGCAGGAATAACGCCCGCCGGATTGACCTTGATCGGCAGATGCGAAGACCCGCCGTCATAGACTTTCATGCCCACCTGTCGGCGCGGGTACTGGATGTGGACCTTGCGCAGGCTGCGCTCCATGAACACAACGAACGTCAGTGTTCCCAGCAGCATCACGATCACACCGAGGATAACCGGCGTGGACAGCGCGCCGGAACGGCCGGATTCGAAGAACTGGGCCAGCGCCGCGGGAAGTTCAGCGATGATGCCCACGAAAATGATCAGCGAAATGCCGTTGCCGATGCCGCGCGCGGTGATCTGTTCACCCAGCCACATCAGGAACATCGTACCGCCCACCAGCGTGATCACGCAGGCGGCCCGGAAGAACCAGCCGGGGTCGGTGACCAGCCCGCCGGATTCAAGGCTGACCGCCAGACCGTAGGCCTGGAAGGTCGCCAGCAGCACCGTGCCGTAGCGCGTGTACTGGTTGATCTTCTTGCGTCCCTGCTCACCCTCTTTCTTCAGCTGTTCAAGCTGCGGCACCATGGCCGTCAAAAGCTGCACGATGATCGAGGCCGAGATGTAAGGCATGATCCCCAGCGCGAAGATCCCCATGCGGCTGATCGCGCCGCCGGTAAACATGTTCAGAACACCGCCAAGACCCGCCGCAGCCTGTTCCATGAACTGCCGCAGCTGTTCGCCGTCGATGCCGGGAACCGGTATGTAGGTGCCCAGCCGATAGACGATCAGCAAGCCGAGAGTGAAAAGTATCCGCTGTCTTAGCTCGGTCGCCTTGCCTAGGGTGCCCCAGTTCAGGTTGGCGGCCATTTGTTCTGCGGCTGATGCCATTGAACGTCCTCTTGTCGCGGTATCGCCGCCGGAGGCCCAAAAGGCCCGGCGGCGTTGGATCGGTCCGTGTCATGTAAGCGCCTGAAGCGGCGCTCTCAAGACGTTACTCTGCCGCTGCCGCCGTTGTGAGCGACCCGCCAGCAGCTTCGACTGCGGCTTTGGCCTGCGCGCTGGCACCG
Organism: Pseudomonadota bacterium; assembly: GCA_039026235.1. Taxonomy (GTDB): domain Bacteria; phylum Pseudomonadota; class Alphaproteobacteria; order Rhodobacterales; family Rhodobacteraceae; genus JBCCMQ01. The sequence continues at coordinate 63,139 of JBCCMQ010000014.1, read as the reverse complement.
GTGACGGTCAGCGTGACCTTGGATGAAAAATCGCCCTTTGCCAAAACCCGGACGCCGTCGAGCTTGCGGCGCACAAGGCCGCTGTCGACCAGAACATCTTCGGTGATCTCGGATTTCGTATCCAGTTTGCCGGCTTCGATGAACTTCTGGATGATGCCAAGATTGATCACCGCGAACTTCTTGCGGTTAGGCTTGTTGAAGCCCCGCTTGGGCAGGCGCTGGTAGAGCGGCATCTGGCCGCCTTCGTAGCCGTTGATTGCCACGCCCGATCTGGACTTCTGGCCCTTGATCCCGCGTCCGGCGGTCTTGCCCTTGCCCGATCCCGGACCACGGCCCACCCGCATACGTTTCTTGGTTGCACCGGGATTGTCCCGGAGTTCGTTCAGTTTCATGTCGCTTCTCCTATGTGCCGGATACACCCTCCGAAGCGTATGAAGGTGACCACGGCTTGGTATGGTTGGCGCCACCGGGCGCCGACGCGTGTGCCTATACGCCTTCTTGGGCCAGTGCAAGGGTCTTGGGGCCGCGCGGATGCTCGCAGGCTTGTCATCACGTATGACCCCTGCACACGCTAGGATGAGATCAGTAAAGGGGGGTCCTGTGATCCGGATATTCGTCATTCTCTTGATATTTCTCGCCCAGCCGGGCGGGGCGGAGGACCTGCGCGTTCCCCAAGAGGTGCTGCAGGCGAACCGGGAATTTTACCGCGCCTTCCGCGAAAGCGATCTGCCGGCCATGGAGGCACTTTGGGCGGTCGGTTTGCCGGTGGCCGTTCAACACCCGTCAACCGGCCTGATCACGGGCCGCGCCAACGTGCTGGCCAGTTGGCGTGCGATGATGCGGGCGCCACCCGATATCAGGTGTGAGATCGAGGCTGTCATGCACGGCGACGGCAAATGGGGCATCATCTGTCTGGAACTTCTGAACCCGGGCAGCGTGCGGATGATCAACGTCTTCGACCAGGAAAACGGGGTCTGGAAAATGACCTTTCACGGCCCCGCGCCGCATCAAGACCGAACCTCTTAAAGCGGAACGCTGCTGGGCTTCGAACCCGACAGGCGCCAACCGGCAGCCCAACCGAAAAGGGCGCGCCCCGCACCGGGCACGCCCCTCTGGCTTCAGCCGGGCAAAGCCCTAGCCGCGTTCTTCGACGATCTCGACCAGATGCGGGATCGATTTGACCATGCCGCGCACGCTGGGGGTATCTTCTAGCTCGCGCGTTTTATGCATCTTGTTCAGGCCAAGTCCGATCAGGGTCTGGCGCTGCTTGGCCGGACGGCGGATCGGGCTGCCGATCTGTTTGACGACGATTGTCTTGGCCATGCTTACGCCTCCTCAGCCACGGCTTCGGCCGGAGCATCGTCGCGTTTGGGCAGAATGTCGGATACCTTCTTGCCACGGCGCTGTGCCACCATGCGGGGGCTTGCTTCCTTGGTCAGACCGTCCAGCGTGGCGCGGATCATGTTGTAAGGGTTCTGCGAGCCCAGCGACTTGGCAACAACGTCCTGCACGCCCAGCATTTCGAACACGGCACGCATCGGGCCACCGGCAATGATACCGGTACCTGTGGGTGCTGTGCGCATGACGACCTTGCCCGCGCCCCAGCGCCCTTCAATGTCGTGGTGCAACGTGCGGCCTTCGCGCAGCGGCACACGGATCAGTTTGCGCTTGGCCTGTTCGGTCGCCTTGCGGATCGCTTCGGGCACCTCTTTGGCCTTGCCTTTGCCAAAACCCACGCGGCCACGCTGGTCGCCGACCACCACGAGGGCTGCAAAACCAAAGCGCTTACCACCCTTGACGGTTTTCGAAACCCGGTTGATCGCCACCAGACGATCGGCGAATTCAGGGGTTTCCTCGCGCTCTTGGCGCCGGCCCCGTCTTTGTTCACGTTCTGCCATGATCGTCTCCTTAGAACTTCAGCCCACCTTCACGGGCGGCATCGGCAAGTGCCTTGACCTTCCCATGAAAGAGGAAACCGCCACGGTCGAAGTAGCATTCTTCGACACCCGCCGCTTTCGCGCGCTCGGCAATTGCCGTACCGACCTTGGCCGCTGCTTCGACATTGTTCTGGCCGATGATGCCCAGATCCTTTTCGAGGCTTGATGCCGAGGCGAGCGTCTTGCCCGCCACATCGTCGATCAGCTGCACGCTGATGTTTTTGTTCGAACGGTGAACGCTGAGCCGCACGCGGCCCGCATTCATCTTCCGCAACTTGTTCCGGACGCGCAGACGGCGCTTTTGGAACAACTCTCGTTTGCTCAGTGCCATTTCCCTGGTCCTTACTTCTTCTTACCTTCCTTGCGGAAGATGTATTCGCCTTTGTACTTGATGCCCTTGCCCTTATAGGGCTCGGGCGCGCGCCATTCGCGGATGTTCGCCGCGACCTGGCCCACAAGCTGCTGATCGGCGCCTTCGACGACGATCTCGGTCTGCTTCGGTGCGGTGACCGTGACGCCCTGGGGCACCTCGAAGTTGACCTCGTGGCTATAGCCCAGGTTCAGCTTCAGGGTGTTGCCCTGCATCTGTGCCCGGTAACCCACGCCGCTGATCTCAAGCTCTTTCTTGAAGCCCGCGGTGACGCCGGTGACGAGGTTCTGAACCATCGTGCGCGACATACCCCATTGCTGGCGCGCGCGCTTGGACGACCCGCGCGGCTTGACCACGACGGTGTTGTCCTCGACCGCCAGCGTGACGTCGTCGGTAGCGGTGAAGCTGCGGGTGCCTTTCGGGCCCTTCACTTCGATCGTCTGACCCGAAATATCGGCAGTGACGCCCGAGGGCAGATCGATCGGTCTCTTTCCAATACGTGACATTGGCCGTTCCCCCTTAGAAGACCGTGCAAAGCACCTCGCCGCCGACATTGGCAGCGCGGGCGTTGGCATCCGACATCACACCTTTGGGGGTGGAGACAATCGACACGCCCAGGCCCTGACGGACCGACGGGATGTCCTTGACGCCCATGTAGACGCGGCGGCCGGGCTTCGAGACCCGCTTAAGCTCGCGTATGACAGGGGTGCCTTCGTAATACTTCAGGCTGATCTCAAGCGCCGGGTGGCCCTTGGTATCCGTGGTCGTCTCGTAGCCACGGATATAGCCCTCATCCTGCAGCACATCCAAAACCCAGACCCGCAGCTTGGACGCGGGCGAATGGGTGGTGGACTTGCCGCGCATCTGTGCGTTGCGGATGCGGGTCAGCATATCTCCGAGAGGATCGTTCATAATATCTCCTCCTTACCAGCTGGACTTAACAAGGCCCGGGATCTGGCCCTGGCTGCCAAGCTCGCGCAGCGCGATCCGGCTGACCTTGAGCTTGCGGTAATACGCATGCGGACGGCCGGTAAGCTGGCAACGATTGTGAAGACGGGTGGCCGAGCTGTTGCGGGGCAGTTTCGCCAGTTTCAGGCGTGCCTTGAACCGCTCTTCCATCGGTTTGGATTCATCGTTCGCGATTTCCTTCAGAGCGGCGCGTTTGGCGGCATAGCGGTCCACCAGCTTCTGGCGCTTCTTTTCGCGTTCGATCATTGCTTTCTTTGCCATGTCGTACTCTCCCAGGCTCAGCTGTTGAACGGCATGTTGAAATGCTTCAACAGCGCCTTGGCTTCCGCATCCGTGTCGGCGGTGGTGCAGATGATGATATCCATGCCCAGCATGTCGACGACCTTGTCGAAGTCGATTTCCGGGAAGACGATGTGTTCCTTCAGACCCATCGCATAGTTGCCACGGCCGTCAAACGACGAAGCCTTGACGCCGCGAAAGTCGCGGACGCGGGGCAGCGCGATGGTAATCAGGCGATCAAGGAATTCGTACATGCGATTTCCGCGCAGCGTCACCTTGGTGCCAAGCGGCATGTCTTCGCGCACCCGGAAACCGGCGATCGATTTCTTGGCGCGGGTGATGACCGCCTGCTGGCCGGCAATCGCGCTCAGATCGTCTTGGGCGGCCTTGACCTTTTTGGTGTCCTTGACGGCGTCGCCGACGCCGATGTTGATGACGATCTTTTCAAGACGCGGCACCATCATGTCGTTGGCATAGCCGAACTCTTCCTTAAGCGCGGCGCGGATCGCATCGCGATAGGCCGTCTTTAGGCGCGGTGTATAGGTTTCGGTGTCAAGCATCAGATCACGTCCCCCGTCGTCTTGGCGAAGCGGACCTTTTTGCCCTCTTCCACGCGGAAGCCCACGCGGGTCGCTTTGCCGTTGGCATCGAGAAGGGCCAGGTTCGACAGTTCGATGGGCATGGCCTGCGGGATGCGGCCGCCCTGATTGTTCTGGCTCTGGCGGGTGTGGCGGATGGCGATGTTGATGCCGTCCACGATGGCCTTGCCGTCCTTGGGCATCACGCGAGAGATCTCACCCTCTTTGCCCTTGTCCTTGCCGGCCAGCACGACGACCTTGTCGCCTTTTTTGAGTTTCGCAGCCATCTTACAGCACCTCCGGTGCGAGCGAGATGATCTTCATGAAGTTCTTCGCGCGCAGCTCGCGCACCACCGGCCCGAAGATCCGAGTGCCGATCGGCTCGTTGTTGTTGTTAAGGATCACGGCGGCGTTGCGATCAAAGCGGATCGCGGTGCCGTCTTCGCGGCGGACTTCCTTGGCGGTGCGCACGACGACGGCCTTGCGGACGTCCCCCTTTTTCACACGGCCACGCGGAATAGCTTCCTTGACCGACACCACGATGATGTCGCCCACCGAGGCGTATTTGCGTTTGGAACCACCCAGGACCTTGATGCACTGAACCCGGCGGGCGCCAGAGTTGTCAGCAACATCCAGATTGGTCTGCATCTGGATCATTTGGTTTCTCCCGACCTTTGGGACCGCATCTTGGCGTTGGCCCCAGGGTTTCGCTCAAACCGGGTTTTGACCGTGGCTTACGCTACGATCACCTCCCAGCGTTTCGTCTTCGATATCGGCGCGCATTCCTGAATGCGGACGCTATCGCCAACCTTGAATATGTTTTCCGGATCATGGGCCCGGTATTTCTTCGACTTACGAACGGTCTTCTGAAGCAACGGGTGCTTGAAACGACGCTCGACCAGAACGGTCACGGTCTGCGCGTTTTTGTCAGAGGTAACGGTGCCTTGGAGTATTCGCTTGGGCATATCTTAGGCCTCCGTCGCCGCCGATGCGGCCTTTTCGTTCAGGATCGTTTTGACGCGGGCCACATCCCGGCGGACCGAGCGCATGCGCGCCGTACCTTCCAGCTGACCGGTGGCCTGCTGAAAACGCAGATTGAAGGCTTCTTTCTTCAGTTCAGCCAGTTGATCGCGCAACTGGTCCGGGGTTTTATCCCGCAGTTCCTGGGCGTTCATCGACGCTCTTCCTTTCAACAGTCACCGGAAGGCCCCAAAATTCGGGTCACCCTGATTCCGGTGGAGATACTGGATGAGCGGGCTGAATAGAAACATGGTGGCTGAATTGCAAGCAATTTCTCAGGCGCCCGGTCCCATGTTTAAGCGCTGTCCGAAAAAACCCGCATCCGACTTGTTCCCAGAGCGTTTTGGCCGCCCTAGCCCCAGAAAACCGCCCGGGCCCAGGCCAGCACGCGCTGCGGAAATCCGCCACTTTCGGCGACCAGCGTTCCCCCTTCGCTAAGGCGGGTGCGTGTCACATTGGTCAACCGGTATCCGGTGTAATCCCAAACGGTCACATCGAGCCCGGCAAACTCGCCATCGGGCAACGACAGCGCCAGGGGCGCGTCCGAGACGGTCGTGTCCAGAAAATAACCGACATAGGTGTGAAGCTTGTCGAGCGTCGGGGCCACTTCGGGCGGTGGCGCGCCGCAGACCGACATGGCGATCTGACCATCAAGCGGCGTGGTCATTTCAAGCCGCTGGTCGGCGGGATGGACCATCAGCGACATGGCCTCGAACTGGACGTCCGCCGCGCCAAGCGTCACTTCGGCGCCGTTTAGGATGTCATCGCCAATATTCCAGGTCCCACGCCAGAACTGATCGACCTCGACCGTCCCGTCGGCGGACGCCAGTAAAGTCTCGGGCGCCCGGAACGCGGCCATCATCATGTCCGACGGCATCGACAGGTACAGCTCGATCGACCTGTCGGTCCGAAGGATAACAATCGACGCGTCCCTTGCCAAAGCGGGCGCACCGGACGCGGCAACCGCCAGGGAAAGCGCAATGATATGTCGGACCAGGCAATGCATGTGCCTCGGATTTTAGCGCATGTGGCCAAACAATCGACCCCGATCAGCGGGCCCGCCGGGCCGGGGCGATAAATTCTTTGTGGGCACTTACGGCCTGAGGGGCGGAACGAGCGTCTGATCACGCCGGGTTGCCAGGTTCTCCGGATCGATAATCTGCCGCACCTCCACGGCCCGCGCCTCGCCCAGATCGATCTCGGACGGCGGGGGCCCCATAAAATCGATACCACAGGCCTCCATCGCCCAGATGACGAAGGGCGGGATCTTGCGGCGGTGGACCGACCCGGACCCGTTTTGATAGGTCTCGAATGCGCGCACGGTCGTCTGGCTCAGATCCACTCGCGCGACCCATGTGGGTGACCAGCCCAGATTTGCCTGCAGAAGATAGCCGTCCGCAAGCCCGCCCAGCCGAGCGGCCAATACGGTCTCTTTTTCCCAGAGCCGCAGGATCGTAAACTCTGTTCGCTTGGCATATTCCTGCACGAAACAGACCTGCAGATCGGCCCAGCGGGCGGCATCCGTCTGTTCGCTGGACTGCCCATCGGCAGCGGTTGCCAGGATCAGCGCAAAGGGGATGGTCCAGCGACCAAGCCCGGTCACGCGCGAGGCGGATCTCATTTCGAGGCCCAGGCATAGTTGAAGCTGACGCTGACCCGGTCGTCTTCCGACATGTTCATCGGCACCTCGTGGCGCAGCCAGCTTTCCCAAAGCAGAACATCCCCGACCGCGGGCTTGACGTAGAAGAACGGCTTCAGGTCGTCCGGCGCATCCTTTTTGCGCGGTGGCGCCGCCATCATCATCGGCAGGCGCGGGTCTTCGAACTTGATGGCCGAGGTGTCCGGCGGCATGACCACATAGGTGGTGCCACTGATCACCGAATGCGGATGCAGGTGGGCGGTGTGTATCCCGCCCTCGGGCAGGATGTTGATCCAGATATCTTCCAGCGTCAGCGCACCGTCCCCAAGATCAAAATGCAGATCCCGGGCAAAGGCGGCGACATGCAGATCCAGAACCTGTTTCAGCGCCTCGAAGATCGGAAAGCGCCAGGGCAGATCTGTCAGCGAAGCGTAGGAGGTATAGCCCGGATACCCCTCGTTCTCGCACCACTCCTGCCCGGCTTCGTCGTCTTCGGCGATGGAAAAGCAGGATGCCTCAAGCTCGCCCTGATCGATGGCCGGGCCATGGGCCGAAAGCGCCATCTGGTAAAGCGGCGTGGCGAAAAGTCTTCTCATGGTCATGGGCCTATCTAGGCATCAGAACGCCCGAAAGAGAAGCGCCGCGCGAAGGACCCAAAGGAGTTCGCATAAACGGTGCTGCCATTTAGCTTCCCGAAAGGCGCCAATCTCGACGGGTGGATCGGGTGCCGCCAGGGGTCGCCAGCCGGGCACTGGGACGGGTATTTTTGGAATAAGGCGGCCAAACCAGACGATTTGCCGATTAGACGCGCAATTCCATGGGCACGACTTTCGCAGTCTGGAACAGACCGCGCGTCCCAATCGGCCATAACGGCAACCGTCCAAGACAAAGGGCGGCCCGCCCCGCGGACCGCCCTTCAAATGTCTTGTCTATAGGTCATCGGTATCCTCGGCTCCCGGCGTACGGGATCCCTTCGGACCGCCGCCTACCAGTCTTCGCGAACCACCGTGCGGGTCTTGACCGGCAGTTTCATCGCCGCCAGGCGCAGGGCCTCGCGGGCGATACCATCGCTGACGCCGTCGATCTCGAACATGATCCGGCCGGGCTTGACCTTGCAGGCCCAGCGGTCGACCGAGCCCTTGCCCTTGCCCATCCGCACCTCGATCGGCTTGGCCGAGATGGGCGTGTCGGGAAAGATCCGGATCCAGACGCGGCCCTGACGCTTCATGTGCCGTGTCATGGCCCGGCGGGCAGCTTCGATCTGGCGCGCGGTGACGCGTTCCGGTTCGATTGCCTTCAGGCCGTACGAGCCAAAATTCAGGTCAGAACCGCCCTTGGCTTCGCCTTTGATGCGGCCCTTCTGCATCTTGCGGAATTTCGTGCGCTTAGGTTGCAGCATGTCTCAGCCCTCCTCAGCGGCGGCCGCCCGCGGCACCACGGGGTGCCGGACCGTCCTGCAGTTCCTGTTGACGCCGGTCACGGGCCGACGGGTCGTGTTCCATGATCTCGCCTTTGAAGATCCAGACCTTGATACCGATGATCCCGTAAGGCGTTGCGGCCTCGGCGGTCGCATAATCGATGTCGGCGCGCAACGTGTGCAGCGGCACCCGGCCCTCGCGGTACCATTCGGTCCGGGCAATCTCGGCGCCACCCAGGCGGCCCGCGACGTTGACGCGGATGCCCAACGCACCCATGCGCATGGCGTTCTGCACCGCGCGCTTCATGGCGCGGCGGAAGCTGACCCGGCGTTCAAGCTGCTGGGCAATCGATTCTGCGACCAGCTGACCGTCGAGTTCCGGCTTGCGCACCTCGACGATGTTCAAATGCAATTCACTGTCGGTCATCGACGCAAGCTTTTTGCGCAGCGTTTCGATGTCGGCGCCCTTCTTGCCGATGATCACCCCCGGCCGGGCCGTGTGGATGGTCACGCGGCACTTCTTGTGCGGACGTTCGATGATCACCTTCGACACGCCGGCCTGCTTGCATTCATCCTTGATGAAGTCGCGGATCTTGATGTCTTCGAGCAGAAGATCACCGTAATCTTTGGTATCGGCGTACCAGCGGCTGTCCCAGGTGCGGTTGACCTGCAGGCGCATGCCGATCGGATTAACCTTGTGGCCCATTAGGCTTGCTCCTCAACCTGGCGGACCTTGATGGTCAGCTCTGCAAACGGCTTGATGATGCGACCGAACCGGCCACGGGCCCGCGGGCGACCGCGCTTCATGGTCAGGTTCTTGCCGACATAGGCTTCCGCCACGATCAGCTCGTCCACATCCAGGTTATGGTTGTTCTCGGCATTGGCGATGGCAGACTGAAGGCATTTCTTCACATCATCCGAGATCCGCTTCTTCGAGAAGGTCAGATCGGCCAGCGCCTTTTCCACCTTCTTGCCGCGGATCATCGCCGCCACCAGATTCAGTTTCTGAGGGCTGGTCTTGAGCATGCGCGTCTTGGCCATGGCCTCGTTTTCCGCCACGCGGCGGGGATTTTTATCCTTGCCCATGGCTTACCTCCTCTTGGCTTTCTTATCCGCCGCGTGACCGTAGTAGGTCCGGGTCGGGGCGTATTCGCCAAACTTCTGGCCGATCATATCTTCGGACACGCTGACCGGAATGTGCTTGCGGCCGTTGTAGACGCCAAAGGTCAGGCCCACGAACTGCGGCAGGATGGTCGACCGGCGCGACCAGATCTTGATGACATCATTGCGGCCCGCTTCACGAGCTTTCTCGGCCTTCTTGAGGACGTAGGCGTCGACAAAAGGACCTTTCCAAACAGAACGCGACATGGATCAGCGCCCTTTCTTCTTGGCGTGGCGTGAGCGGATGATCAGCTTCGACGACGCCTTGTTCTTGTTGCGGGTGCGCGCACCCTTCGTCGGCTTGCCCCAGGGCGTGACCGGATGACGGCCGCCCGAGGTCCGGCCCTCGCCCCCGCCGTGGGGGTGATCGACCGGGTTCATGACCACGCCGCGCACCGACGGGCGGATGCCCTTGTGACGGTTGCGACCGGCCTTGCCGAGGTTCTGGTTCGAATTGTCGGGGTTCGACACGGCGCCGATGGTGGCCATGCATTCCTGGCGCACCATGCGCAACTCGCCCGAGCTCAGACGGATCTGGGCATAACCGCCGTCCCGTCCCACGAACTGGGCATAGGTGCCAGCGGCGCGGGCGATCTGGCCGCCCTTGCCGGGCTTCATCTCGATGTTGTGGACGATGGTGCCGATGGGCATGCCGGCAAAGGGCATCGCGTTGCCCGGCTTGACATCGACCTTGGCGCCCGAGACCACCTTGTCGCCCACCGCCATGCGCTGGGGCGCCAGGATATAGGCCTGCTCGCCGTCGCTGTATTGTATAAGCGCGATGAACGCGGTCCGGTTCGGGTCGTATTCGATCCGGGTGACGACCGCTTCCACATCGTGCTTTGCACGTTTGAAATCGACGATCCGGTACAGACGTTTCGCCCCACCGCCGCGGCGGCGCATCGTGATCCGTCCGGTGTTGTTCCGGCCCGCCTTCTTGGTCAGCCCTTCCGTGAGGGACTTGACCGGGCGGCCTTTCCAAAGCTCCGAACGGTCGATCAGCACCAGCCCGCGCTGGCCAGGCGTCGTAGGTTTGTACGACTTGAGTGCCATGCTTGCTCTCTTCCGTTTGCTTTGCGGGCGTTCAGCCCAGCTATGTTTGTAGGGGAGGTAAGCCCCACAGAGCACCGCCCCGGACGAATCCGGGGTAGCACGATGGCGGCTGATAGCAAGGAAGGGATGGGGTGTCTAGGGTTTGTTGGGGGGTAGCCACACTGCGAGGCTACGGCGGGAGAGCGCGGTTCTGGCGCCAGTAAGGTTCGGGCGTCAGTAAAGCGGGAAAGCGGTCCTTCACTGCGTTAGCAAAACCTCTGAAAAAATTTGGCCAAAGCCGACACTCACCAGAGGATGAACTTGGCATGCATTCAAAGCGTCGGTGTCCAGAGCGCAGCGATCAGGGGTGCTTTTGTTGGATCACCTAATCAGCATCCTGCAGAGGTGACTAAGTGCGAAAAAATACGTCCATATTTGGGAACCTATGGTTTCCAACTTAATTCGTGGCTACAATCAACCAGACGAAAGCACCTGGCTGCTATCAAAGGTAATGACCTTTGACAGCGCGAGAAACAATAAGAGTGACATGACCGTACAGAGCGATATTCCAGAAATCCGTGAATTACTCACGCTGTTCGAAAATATTTTCGAAGGAGTAGATCTAAACAAATCCATGGATAATCTTACGGACCGCGAGATTGCGGTTCTGGAAGATGCGTTCTCAAAATCAATTGAGATTGGAGAAGAAATTCAAAGGAAGTTGGAGAGCCACGATCTGAACGGCGATGTTGTTAAGAGATTTGTCAATGCTCTCGAGCAAGACCTGAAGGATCACTCCGCAAGACAGATCTTTGTAGTCCGTAGAACGATGGTTAACCACCGAAGCCAGAGCGATAGAGATTGGTTCGAGCGCTCTGAATACTTGAGCAGTGCTCTTTTGGACTCCTCCATCTATTACGGCGTACTTCATCCTGATCTGTTCAAGGTTGCAAAAGAAAGCTGGAGCAACAATTCCAGAATTTCGATCCAGGACGCGATACCAGCCGAAGGCTATGACTACGCTCGGGTAAAACTATTGGAGGCGCATGGAATTCCCGGAGACTCATCGACGTGGCTCTGGGCTTTTGAAGCTCTAAATATAGCGTCTGCCTGGCTCGATCGAATTGAAATCGGTTGTCGACTTTGTGATTACGTCGAGTGGAGTTGTACTGAAGAACCCCCAAATATCTCTAATGAGGTCGAGTTCGGTTCGGCGCGGCTCGTTCAAAAGGCTGGATTTGGCGCACGCTTGCCCGTTGACTGTGGGCTCGAACGTCTGGAGTCCTGTGTGATTTGGAAAAAATCCCATGAGGTACTTGTTTCACCTCTTTGGGAGTACCTTTCTTGGGGGGCATATGCATTTGGGGAATTGAGTAAAGAGGTTGGGTATTTGGGCGACATCGGTGAAGGCCTTGATTCGGCCGTTCTATTGCATGAGGCTTCCGCCGATCCGTTTGACAGGCACCGTATCAGATTGACGCCAAATGATATCTATCGCGCCGGTGTAGCGGCCACGAAGTTAAGAGTTGCTGGCGAGCTAAGCGAAGCAGCTTTGAAGGGATTTCGAGCAGAAGAGATTGAGTCACTTCGCGCTCAAAAATCCGGAGCTCATTCTCACAATTCGCGAAATAAGCGAAGGGTAGAACTTTTGAAGAATATCGAACGGATTGCAGACGAGAACCCAGCATTCACTCGCCTTCCTGTAGAACAGGTAGCAAGACTGGCCGCCGAAGACGCCAAACTCGCCAATCCTCAGCTTTGGTCACAAGGCTTTGGTCAAGCCAACGAATATCTTGGTGAACTCAGACGCGGTGAGGCGGGAGCGGGTCTTCAAAGGAGATATTTTGCTATTTTCCCGGAATCCCAGCGATAAACCTGAAACCGCTAAGCGGTTTGCGTAAATCACTAGATCCCCACATCGGTAACAGCTGAGCTCGGAAAGCGATAAGGATCTGATATGAAGGATTTCTTTGCATTCCTCAATCGGCTATTGAGCGTCGATACTAGCCCGGGAGCTATTGATTTCGACATCCGACCAAAAACTCAATCACCTGGAAGCAGATATGGACACTAGGCCAAATGAGCCTCAAAGCGGTGCAAACGAAGCTTTCAAGGGCAAGCTAATTTGGCCGCATGGCGGAAAGATCGCGATGGCTGAAGGAATTTTCGAAGTCTGCAGTCTTGTGGTTTTGGTTATCGTAACGAGCCGGTTTGGCCTAGCTGCTTTAGCAGTGTTCGCGCTTTGTATTGGAACGGTTGATGAGTTGGCACTCACAGAACTACTCGACTGGTTTGCGAGATAGAGCCAGCAAAAGCTGCATCGCAGCTTGGGGTTCGCCCGATCCCAGAGTTCACGACTGCAGCGAATGGCGGCAATGCGGGATGTAAATGCCCAAGGTCGGCTTTGGGCTGAAAGCTCCAATGAACGTCCAGTCGCCAACAAGCACACAAAAATCTCAACGGTTCAAAGTTGCGCCTCCCCACCGCACGCCCCCTTCACACCGCCTCAACCCATCGCCGCTATACCTCCCCCCGTTCGAACGACAGCGAAGACCCATCCGTCCGGAGGCCACCGCCTCCCCGACCGGCAGTTTCGTCGTGGCCTCGCCAGCACCAGGGCCGCGGTGACAGGACATACGGGCGCTCAGCGGCGCCGCTGCTTACCCACCGGAAGAAACACGCCCAAGGGTGTGACGCACCGGAAACGGCCCCCGGATCGGGGCCCCCGGGGCGAAGACGCCCTCTGCAACCGGCTGCCCCCCCAGCGCGGCGGCATATCCCGTTGCGGCGGCCTTGCGCGCGCGCCTTTATTTGGGCGGGCTGCGTCCGCGACGCCATTCCAAATGTCACCACGTCCGGTTCCGGCGCAGCTTTGGGCCCGCTCTGGGTCAAAGCGGAACCACCGTCATCCGAGGGGGTCCGGGAGGGTCTTGCGCAGGCAAAGATCACCAAGAGGCGTGGGACCCAGGTCCTTCGATGTCCATCCGGTCTGCGGGACCGACCGGGGCCGGACACGCCAGTTGCGTCTTTGCATCGAGACCTGTCCTTTGCGCGTTGGCCAATCTTGGGGCCCATCGCTGCCCATGGGCGCGGTCAGAGGGTCGCGGTCGCTGCTCCTGCCCCCGGCGATCCTGGGTCCCGCCATTGCCAGCCGACAGGTCAACAGGGTCCAATCGCAACCGACCGCGTGACGGCTGAACCGCTTTCGCCGGCGCGCAGGCGAAAAGGCCCGCGCCCAGTCGTGTCTGGGTTGCGGTTAGCGAGATTTTACCGGCGCGTTGATGCGGCGGGTTTTTCGGGGTATGATCACGGCCATAAAATTCATGCTATTTTCCATAGGTGACTTCGATGAAGTGGGCCGTTCGCATTGTCTTAGGTCTCGCCGTGATTGCGGCACTCAGTTCCGTGGCGGTCAGTTATTTCTTCGGCAGCATGCGTGTCGACCGTGAAGCTGCCGCCTATCTCAGCGCCCTTGAAACATGCGCGCCACTGGAACAGGACGCCTGGGTGCCGCTCTTGCGTGGCACCATGGCCCGCGCGGTGGCGGGTCCGGACGGCGATGCATGCGTCGTCACCATGGCGGGCCTTGGGGGCGAGACGACGCGCTGCACGCTCGACAGCGCGGCGCGCATCACCATGGCCGGCTTCATTCAGCAGGGCGCCGACACGGTGACATTCCTGGGCGGGCAGACCGCATCTCTGCGGTATTCGTCAGAGAACCCCGATCCGATGACCGAACTCTTGAACGGCCCGGCCTGTGAGACGGAATAATGAGAAGGACCAAAACATGACCCGCTTTGCCATCATCGCAGCGCCCGCGCTTCTCGCCGTGACCGCAGAGGCCGGCACGATCACCGAGGTCTGCAGCGCCCGCGGCACCTGGGATGCCGCGACCTGCGACTGCATGCAGGAGGTGGCCGACGAGATGTTCGACGGGGAACAACAGGAAACGGTGGCCCGTTTCTTTTCCGGTCAGGTAACAAGCCAACAGATCGCCCTTGAGCAGGGCGTCGATGCATCGCAGGCATTCCTGCAGTCCGTGGCCGACTTCATGGGCGAAACCACGTTCAAATGCGGCGCCCCGTGACCCTTTTCAGGGCCGCGTCCTTGGCCATCGCGGTCATGACGACAGCGGCCGCGGGCGAGGAACTTGAGGCCTGCGCCCCCGAACTCAGCCCAAGCGTACTGCCCCACCAGTCGATGTTTCTCGATTTCCGGACGTCGATGTGCCGCTGGCCCATCGTCGATCGGTTTCGGGTCTCGGAAGGCGACCCCGAAGAAAGCGGGGTCCATGTCGAAGTGGGTATTGAGGTCGGCGCACCCGAGAACCCTGCCGGGATCGAGGCTATCGAGGCCGCCATCCGCCACTCGATGACCGCCGCGCAGCTTCTCGGCCCGGACATCGACTTTGGCAAGCTCGTCAAACTGATCGTGGGCAAGACGCGCCATCCGAAGGCCGATGGGGAATCCTTTTATCGCTCGGGCATCAGCTGGTCGCGCTGCAACATCGCCATCGGACCCAACATGTTCACCGATGATCCGCTTATCCTGCAGCGCACCGTCGCCCATGAGATCTTCCATTGCATCGTGCACAAGCACATCTCCGACAGCTTTGCCAACCGGGGCAGCGCAACCGAACCCGATCCGCGATTTTGGTATCTTGAGGGCTCGGCCGACTGGTTCGGTCAGTTTGCGATACCATACGCGCCCATGGTGGACCTTGTTGCCTATGAATTCTGGGCCGACGACAGGGATTTCACCGAACTTGAATATGCCGCCTGGCCGTTCTTCGCCTGGATGTCGGCCAAGGATGGTCCATCCGCGATCCTGCCGTTCATGAGAAGTATCGCGCGCGATGTCGACAATGCGCGCAAGATCAACCGGCTGCTGGAGCCCGAGCGCTGGTACGATTTCGCCACGCTTTATTCGTCTTACCATATCCGCCTGCCCGACGGCCGAACCCTGACACCCAGCCACCGCAGCCCGCGCGCCAGCTACCGGCTGGACGAGGATCAGACCTTTGGGGCTGCGGTGCCCCTGGGCAAATTGATGCGCACAACGCTGGTCCTTGCGCCGGGCCAGTGGCGGCTTGTCCCGAAAGACGGCGGCACGATCTTTCTGTCTGACATTCTGCCCAACGGCGACCCGGACGGCTCCTGGATCCCGATCGACAGCGAGGTGATCATCGACACGCGCTGCGACGAGGACATGGAACTGGTCCTGGCCAGCTTTGGCGTTGACCCCGATACGTCAACCTACAGCATCCGCGCCGACCGCGTGGGCGACACCTGTCGGCAAAGCTGTTCGAACTTGCCCACGACGTTCGACGCGTGCCTGATCGGGCGTTGGCGCGATGACACCTGGGTGGCGCCCACTGAGTCCTACATGCCCGGCACCGAAGTCTTGTACATGAACCACCCGCCCCCGGTCTGGACCTTCTATCCGGGCGGGCTGTTTCGTTCGGACCAGCCCTTTGCCTCTGAGGTCATTGCGCGCGACGGTGCCGATTGGGTGCGCACGCAGACCGTCTACAACCTGAACGCCGCACTTGGCTATTGGGGCAGCAGCGGGCCCAATCTCTATGTCTGCGAAGACCGGGACGTTGCCCGTGGCTATGGCGATTTTATCACGTCACGGGGTCACCGCAGCGTCGGGTCGCTGAACTCCAACAACGATCTGAGGTCAGAAGGTCAGGACCGGCACTACGAATTCGAATACCTCTGCGGCCCGGAAGACCTGCGCATCCGCGGCTCTGCCCTGGGGTCGATCAGCGGCAGGTTCACCCGCATCGCGCCCGCACCCCCGATCGAAGACGCCCTGCCCGAAGCGCCCACAGACATCCTGCCCATCCCTGCGACAGATCGCGAAAGATAGCCGCCACAAGGGTTCCCGATCGAGACTAGGCAGATCCAGCTTCGGCACCCTAAGCCTCTGCTCAGTCGCCCGCCCAGAAGGCGCATGCCGCGCCAACAACATGGGGCAGCGTCAGTGAAGACGAAAGACGAGACGGCACCCGACCGGAAATGGACGACTGCTTCCCGCGATGAATTTTACGGAAACGTCGATGACCGGCCGGACGATAGAACCTTCAATTCCGGCTTCAAAGGCCATCGCTTATCCATGTGCGGCAATGGACACGCTGCTGCGGCCGGACCCAAGAGCGCGCCGGCAAACGGCCCAGAAGTTCAATTCAGCCGCGCATTTGCTTGGGGCATGGCCCTCGCTCTCGTGCCGGTTCAGGCTTGGTTGAGAACGTCTTCCAACCAGGGCTCCGCCACATCCTCCGGCATGTCCGGCCCTGATGCGTCAAAGATCCCGCGCTCGCCCAACATCTGAGCGCCGCATTCCTTCAGCGCCGCCATGAGCTTTTCCGACCCTTGCGCAAAGGTCGGCCCAAACGTCCGGTCACCCAAGCCAAAGATCGCAAAGCGAAGCGTACTGAGGTCCGGTTTCGTCCTGCTCAGGTTGGCCACGAAGCCCTCGGCATTCGATGGCAGGTCACCGGCACCGAACGTGGAACACACGAATATGGTCAGCCCGTCCGTCGACAGACCGTCCGGCTTGACCTCATCAAGGCCCTTGATGGTACATTGATGGGTGCCCGAGAAAACGCCTTGCAGGTCTTCGCAGAGCATTTCAGCCGTGCCTGTCTCGGTCCCGAAAAGGAAATGTATATTCATCATCGCCGCCAGCTTTGGTTTGTCTGGCTGTGAGGCGCGAGACCTTTGGCTAAATTCCCTTTAATTCCAAATAGACCGGCTCTCAAGAGCCATCTTGCCCGGCGAGGGCGCGGCATAAAACACCGCTTGTGGGGACTTAGGCAGGCAAGAACTTCGCTTCATCTGCCACACATCTCCGCAAGCCGGGTCCTTTAGCCAATGAACTTAAGAGAAATGCGGGGTCTGGTGGAGCCGATCGGGATCGAACCGACGACCTCGTCATTGCGAACGACGCGCTCTCCCAACTGAGCTACGGCCCCACGGGCGCCGGGTGTCCGCGATCGCCCTGATTTTGTCAAGGCGCGCCGGGTTTGGGCGCTTGTCCTTCGGGGTCGGACAAGGGATAGAGCAAGCATGACGGCGCCTTTCTTCTTTGGCTATGGATCGTTGGTCAATCGCCGGACCCATGATTACCCGCGCGTCCATGCGGCCAGCGTGCGCGGGTGGCGCCGCCGGTGGATGCACGCCTCGACAAGACCGCTGGCCTACCTGACCGCCTATGAGGCGCCCGGCGGGCGGATCGATGGCGTCATCGCCGAAGTGCCCGGTGGGGACTGGTCGGCGCTTGATGTTCGCGAACGTGCGTATGGGCGCCATGAGGTCCCGGAAAGTCACCGCGACCACGACGGTATCCGGCCGGCCACGGTTGAGATATATGCCGTGCCTCCCTCAAGCGCCGCCGGGGCGGAAACCCGCCATCCGATACTGCTGAGCTATATCGATGTGGTTATTCAGGGGTTTATGGCCGAATTCGGAGAAGACGGCGCCGCCAATTTCTTTGCAACGACCGATGGCTGGGACGCACCGGTGCTGAATGATCGCGCGGCACCGATCTACCGGCGCCATCAACGGCTGAGCCCAAGCGAGACCGCCTTTGTCGATGCGGCGCTTTCAAGTCTATCGGTGACGATGAAAGAGCTGGAATAGGCGCAGCTGAAAGCTGTCCGGCACCGGACCCTTGCCCCGGGGCTCGGGGCGGCGTTCGATCACCCGAAACGCGAGCCAGACCGCGATGGCGGCAAAGACCAGCCCACCCGCCGCCTGACCGATCAGGACGCCCGGGGCGCCGAAAAGCGCGGCGCCCGCGGCCACGAACGGAATTGTCCCCAGCGTATGGCGGCCCCAGTTCGTCCATGTCGAATAAAACGGGTGCCCCAGATTGTTGAAGGCCGCGTTCGAGACAAAGATCGCCCCGTTGAAGAAAAATGTCAGCGCCAGGGGCCCGCAGAACAAAAACACCAGTTCCCGCGTCAGTCCATCGGCCTGGAACAATCCGGCGATTGGCGCCCTGAGAAGAAACAGAATTACCGTGACGCTGAGCACCACCACCAGTGTGAAGATCAGCCCGTCGATGAACGCGCGCCGGACGCGATCCTGAAGACCCGCGCCAAAGTTCTGACCGATCACCGGGCCGACGGCGCCTGACAGGGCAAAGACCGTGCCGAAGGCCACGGGCACCAAGCGACCGATGATCGCCATTCCAGCCACAGCGTCTTCGCCGTAGGTCGCCATCGACCGGGTCACCCAGGCCTGGCCGACGGGCGTGGCGAGCTGGGTCAGAATGGCGGGAAAAGCGATCACCGAGATGGGCGTCAGATCCGCAAGAAAAACCCCCGGTCGGGGCAGATGAAACCCGCCGTAGTAACGGATCAGCGGTAACAGCGAGAAGGTCGCAATGCCGACACGTGCGGCCACGCTGGCAAGCGCAGCGCCCGTCAGTTCCAGATCCAGCCCAAAGATCAGGATGGGATCAAGCACGGCATTGATGACGCCCCCGGCCACCGTGGCCAGCATCGACCGCCGGGCGTCTCCATGGGCGCGCAGAATGGCGCCGCCGATCATGCCGATGATCAGCAATGGAAGGCTGGGAATGATGATCGCCAGGTAAAGCACGGCCAGGTCCAGCGTCTCACCCGACGCCCCCATCAACCCCGCCAGGAAGGTCAGGTTGCTCCAGACCAGCGCCGCAAAGATCGCGCCGAAGACGACGCCGAAAATCATTGCGTTCGTGGCTTTCGACCGCGCTTCTTCTTCGTTGCCGGCGCCCAGGGCGCGCGACACAAGCGCACCCGCCGCGATGGCCATGCCAATTCCGAAGGAAGAGGTGAAGAACAGGATCGCCCCGGCATAGCCGATGGCGGCCGCAAGCTCGGCCTTGCCCAGCATCGAGATGAAGATCATGTCGATGAAATCGACGAGAAACACCGCCATCAGCCCGATGGAGGCGGTAAGCGACATGACCGAGATGTGGCGAAACAGGTTGCCGGTCAGAAATTTTGCCTGTTCGGCCATGTCAGAACCCCTTGGGCAATGCCTGCATCAGGGGCATCAGCACCGCCATCTCTGGCCCGCGCACCCGTCCTGTCAATGCCTGACGAAGCGGCGCGAAAAGCGCGCGACCCTTCCGGCCAGTCTTGTCCTTGACCTCAGCCGTCCAGGTCGACCAGGTGTCCGCTGTGAACGGCAGCGGTGGCAAAAGCGCCATGGCCTCGGCCACGAAGGTCCTGTCTTCTTCGCCGATCTCGGGCGTGGCGCCGTCCCTCAGCATCTGCCACCAAGGCGCCATGTCATCCAGCGTCGTCACATTTTCCCGGACTGCGTTCCAGAAATCCCGGGACATGTCGTCGGGCACGCCCAGGGCGCGGATCGCATCGGCAACCTCGGCAAACGGGCGCGCGGCGGTCACACGGGCGGTCAGGGGCAGCAGGTCGGCTTCGTCAAACTTCGTGGGTGCGGCGCCGAATTCATCAAGCGCGAAACCCTCTGCGATTTCGTCCAGATCGGCACGCAGCGCCACGGGCTGCGATGAGCCGAGCCGCGCAAGAAGGGACAGGATCGCCTCGGGCGCGATCCCCCGCGCGCGCAGGTCCCGAAGGGCAAGCGTGCCCAACCGCTTGGACAGCGCCTCGCCCTGGGGGCCGGTCAAAAGAGAGTGGTGCGCGAAATCCGGCGTCGTTCGGCCCAGCGCCTGCATGATCTGGATCTGTGTCGCGGTGTTGGTCACATGGTCCGATCCCCGGACCACATGGGTGACCCCCATGTCTGTGTCGTCGACAACGGAGGCAAGCGTGTAAAGGACCTGCCCGTCCGCACGGATCAGCACCGGATCGGATACGCTGGCGGCGTCGATTGACAGATCGCCCAGAATCCCGTCCGACCACTCAATCCGCTGATGGTTGAGCAGAAACCGCCAATACCCCGCCCGTTCCGCGCGAAGACGCTCTTTCTCGGCGTCGCTGAGCGTAAGGGCCGCGCGGTCATAGACCGGTGGCTGGCCCATATTCAGCTGCTTCTTGCGCTTAAGATCAAGCTCGGTCGGCGTTTCGAAGACCTCATAGAACCGTTCGGCCGCACGCAACTGATCAGCGGCCGACGCGTATCTATCAAGGCGCAGCGACTGGCGTTCCATCCGGTCCCAAGCGAGGCCAAGCCATTCCAGATCCTCTCGGATCGCATCCACGTATCGTTCTTCCGAACGCTCGGGATCGGTGTCGTCAATGCGCAGGATAAAGGTGCCGCCGGACTTGTGCGCGATCAGGTAATTGAACAGCGCGGTCCGCAGGTTTCCAATGTGCAGATAGCCCGTGGGGGAAGGGGCGAAGCGGGTAACGGTCATGCCAAGTCTCCTGGGCGGGCGCATTCCACAGCTTGCGCCGCTTGTCCAGTGAGCAGCGCCATTGTGTACGAATGCACACCGCTTGTGTCTCGACAACCGCGCCGCTCAGACTACCTGCGCGACGTCACCCACTCTCACGTCAGGAGACGTCCATGACCGATACCCCCAAAATTTCGCGCCGTGCTGCACTTGCCGCCGGTGCCGCCGCACCAATCGCTGCCGCACTGGGCGGGCGCCCCGCATTGGCGGCGGCAGATATGCTCGGCGCGACCAGTCAGACCTTCAGCCGCTTCACGCTCGGCAATTTCGAGGTGACCACGCTTCTGGGTGGCACGCGTTCCGTTGAAAACCCGCAAAGCATCTTCGGCATGAACGTCGATGCCGCCACGTTTGCCCAGGTATCGGAAGAGAATTTCATTCCGTCCGACAAGACCCAGTTCTTTTTCACGCCGACGATTGTCAACACGGGCTCTGAGCTGATCCTGTTCGACACCGGATTTGCTCCGGCCGGCATTCGCGGACAGGTCGAAGCGGCAGGCTACAGTGCCGATCAGGTGGACACCGTGGTGATCACGCATATGCACGGCGATCATATAAGTGGCCTTATCGACGAAAGCGGGCCAGCCTTTCCCGGCGCCAAGCTGATCACCGGCGCGCTTGAAGACAACCACTGGTCCGGCACCGAAAGCGAAGGTTATGCCAACAAGATCAGACCGCTGCGCGACCAATTCACCTTTATCGACGACGGCGGTTCGGTCGCATCGGGCGTCACGGCGATGGGCGCCTTCGGACACACGCCCGGCCATATGACCTATATGATCGAAAGCGGTGGTGAACAGGTCCTGCTCTGCGCAGACTTGGCCAACCACTATGTCTGGTCACTTGGCTATCCCGATTGGGAAGTGCGCTTTGACATGGACAAGGCTGCCGCCGCGGCCACCCGTCGCCGCGTGCTCGGCATGCTTGCAGCAGAGCGTATTCCCTTCATCGGCTACCACATGCCGTTTCCTGCGCTTGGTTACGTGGCGCCGCGCGATGACGGCTTCACCTACGTTCCGGCGTCCTATCAGGCGATGCTGTAAGCGAGAGACGAACGTTCTGATCCGGGCCGTGCCTTGCGCGGCCCTTTTTTGTTGCGGCCGCGGTCTCGGTATCTAGACGCCCGGGTCCCGCCAACGATTGACGATGGGATAGCGCCGGTCGAGCCAGAACGCGCGCTCCGTCAAACGCGCACCGGGCGCGGACTGGAAGCGCTTGTATTCTGAAATGAAGATCAGGTGTTCCACGCGCCGGACCGTTTCGGGATCAAAGCCTTCGGCGATAACTTGGGACACAGAGGCCTCTTCGTCGACCAGCATCTCAAGAATGCGGTCAAGAACCGGATAGGGCGGCAGGCTGTCTTCGTCTTTCTGGTCGGCGCGCAATTCGGCCGTTGGCGGCTTTTCGATCACTCTGGTCGGAACAACCGCGCCTTCGGGCCCCTGCATCCAGTCGCGGTGATTGGCGTTCCGCCAGCGGCAGGTCTCAAAAACCCGCGTCTTGTAAAGGTCCTTGATCGGATTATAGCCACCCGACATGTCTCCGTAGATGGTCGCGTAACCAACGGCCACCTCTGACTTGTTGCCGGTGGTCAGCAGCATCTCTCCAAACTTGTTCGACATCGCCATGAGCAAGAGGCCCCTGAGGCGCGACTGGATGTTCTCTTCGGCGATACCCGTTTCGGTTCCGGCAAACAGGTCAGACAGGGCCGCATCCACGGCGTCGGCGGGCTCTGATATGGGCACGGTGTCCAATCGGGTTCCCAGCGCCCGGGCGACGGCGGTTGCGTCTTCTAATGATACAGTGGACGTATATCGCGACGGCAGCATGACGCAGCGGACGTTGCCGGCTCCGATCGCATCGACCGCGATGGCCGCGACCAGGGCGCTGTCGACCCCGCCGGAAAGCCCCAAAAGAACCTTCGTAAAGCCCGACTTGCCCAGATAGTCGCGCAGACTTTCAACCATCGCGCGATAGTCCGCCTCCCAGGGTCCGGGCAGGTCCGCGCGCGGGCCCTCTTCGGCATGCCAGACACCATTCAGGTAGGTGAAATTGACATGGGCGATGCATTCGTCAAACAAGGGCAGCTGTACCGACAACGCGCCGCCCCGGTTCAAAACGAAAGATCCGCCATCAAAGATCTGATCGTCCTGGCCGCCGACAAGGTTGAGATAGATCAGCGGAAGCCCGGTTTCGACCACGCGCGACACCATGTGGTTAAGCCGGACATCCATTTTTTCGCGCGCATAGGGCGATCCGTTGGGGACCAGCAAAAGCTGGGCACCGCTTTCTTCCAGCGCTTCCGAGACGTCCTCATGCCAGGCGTCTTCGCAGATGGGGCTGCCCATCCGCAGGGGGCCGATGGCGTAGGGGCCCGAAATGGGTCCGTGGGTGTAGAGCCTTTTTTCGTCAAACACCTGATCGTTCGGCAATTCATGCTTGAGAAGTCGCGCGGCAACCCGCCCGTCGCGCAGAATGTGGTAGGAATTGTATAGTGAACCCGAGATTTCGATTGGTCCGCCAATGCCAATGGCAGGACCGTCCGCGCAGTCGGCGGCCAGGGCTTCAATACTGCGCACGGCATCATCGTAGAACGCAGGCCGCCGCACCAGATCCTGGGTCTGATAGCCGGTGATGAACATCTCGGGCAGCGCCAGCATCTGCGCTCCGGCCGCTTTTGCCTCGGCCCAGGCGGCCCGGGCCTTGGCTGCGTTTCCCTTGAGATCCCCGACGGTCGGGTTCAATTGCGCAAGCGTCAGGCGAAAGGTATCAGACATCTTCCCGGCTTTCGGTGTTGCTTCCGGCGCCTTCTATCAGACAGGGCGGCAAGGGAAAGATGATCCGAAATCCGTCTCGGACCAGAGGCGCGAAACGCAAGTATCCGCAGCGATTTTTCCGAGAAGCGGCTAAAAGCGTTGCTCCCCGCGCGTGCGTGGCATAATTTGCTGGCCAAAGTGAGGAATTGGGCAATCGGGGTCAAACCCGACAACACAGGGATTAGTCCCGGGGATATAGGATAAATGATCAAGCATCCTCGTGTTCTGACATTCGCCGGCATATTTGCGGCGGCAACGATCGCGCACGCGGGTTTCGCACAACAAAGCGGGCCCGTGATTACCCAGCAGTTTGAAGATGGGGGTGTCTATGAAGGCACCTTCAGGGACGGCAAGCAGCACGGCCAGGGCACCTACCGCTTGCCCAACGGCTATGAATACTCTGGCCAGTGGGTCGACGGAGAAATCCGCGGCACGGGCGTCGCACGCTTCGCCAACGGCTCGGTGTATGAAGGCGAGTTTGCCGCCGGAAAGCCGGACGGCAAGGGCAAGATCACCTTCACCGACGGTGGCACCTATGAAGGCGATTGGAGCGAAGGGCGCATATCCGGGATGGGCGTCGCGAACTATGCCAACGGTGTGGTTTACCAGGGCGAGTTTCGCGATGCGATCCACCACGGCCAGGGCCGGGTCGTCAGCCCCAACGGGTACACCTACGAAGGCGCATGGCTGGACGGTGTCAAGGAAGGCAACGGCAAGATCACCTATCCCGATGGCGCGGTCTACGAAGGCCAGTTGGTGCGCGGCCTGTCCGAGGGTGAGGGAACGCTGGTGATGCCCGACGGGCTGACCTATGTGGGCACCTGGAAGAACGGTCAGATCAACGGCTACGGGCGGCTGAGCCGGCCCAACGGCGATATCTACGAAGGCCTTCTGGTCGATGGCGCCCGTGCCGGGGCCGGCAAGGAAATCTACGCCGACGGTTCGATCTATGAGGGCAGCTTCAAGAACGACCAGCGACACGGCAAGGGCACGTTTTCGGGCGCTGACGGCTACCAGTACACCGGCGATTATGTGAACGGCCGCATCGAAGGCATCGGCCAGGTGACCTATCCGGACGGATCGATCTACGAAGGTGAATTCCTGAATGATCTGGCGGACGGTCGCGGCAACATCACCTATCCTGACGGCAACACCTATGACGGCGAATGGGTTGCCGGTGTTATCGAGGGCGAAGGTGTCGCGACCTATTCGAACGGACTGATCTACGAAGGCAACTTCAAGAACGCGGCCTTCCACGGCTTCGGGATCATGACCTATTCCGACGGCTACCGCTACGAAGGCGACTGGGCCAACGGTCAGCGGGAAGGCGGCGGCAAGACGACCTTTGCGGACGGCACCATCTATGAAGGCACCTACCTTGCCGGGCAGCGCCACGGCAGCGGTCAGATCACCCTGCCGGACGGGTTTTCCTATGATGGTCAGTGGGTGCGGGGGGAAATCGAAGGCGCAGGCGTGGCGACATACGCCAACGGCGATATCTACGAAGGGAACTTCCGGGCCGGCAAGCGGGACGGATCGGGAACGATCCGATACGCATCCGGCGACGTTGTAAGCGGCACCTGGGAACGCGGCGTTCTGCGCCAGACCACCGACACGGCCGAAGAAACCAATTAGGCGCTAGACGCGCTCGCCCGCGTCCAGACGGCTCAGGATCCGTTCGGCACCCTCCAGGACGCGGTCACGGCGCTCACCGTCCATACGCTCCCACGTGCGGTACATTTGCGCCATGCGGGGGTTCGACTGGAACCGACCGCGGTGACGCATCAGGAAATGCCAGTAAAGCAGGTTGAACGGACACGCATCCGTGCCGGTCTTGGCCTTCACCGAATAGGCGCAGTCGCCGCAGTAATCGGACATGCGGTCGATGTAGGCCCCTGACGAGATATAGGGTTTCGATCCCACGATACCGCCATCGGCAAATTGGCTCATGCCGATCACATTGGGGGCTTCAACCCATTCGAAGGCGTCCGCGTAGACGGCCAGATACCAGTCGCTTACTTCTTGCGGGTCGATCCCCGCCAACAGCGCGAAATTGCCGGTGACCATCAGGCGTTGAATGTGGTGTGCATAGGCCTCGTCATGGGTCTGGCCGACCGCGGCGGCGACACAGGCCATACCGGTCTCGGCATTCCAGTAAAATTCGGGCAAGGGCCGGTCGTGGCCAAGGTGGTTTCGGCTGGGATAATCCGGCCCCTCAAGGAAATAGATGCCGCGCATGAATTCACGCCAGCCAAGGATCTGGCGCACAAATCCTTCAACCGCATTGATCGGCGCGGCGCCTTCCACGTATGCCTTTTCTGCCCTTCGGCAGACGTCCAGCGGGTCAAGCAACCCCGCATTGAGATACATCGATATCACCGCGTGACTAAGGAAGCGGTCGCTGGCAAGCATCGCGTCCTGTTCGTCGCCGAACTTTGGCAGCGAATGGGTCAGGAAATGCGCGAACGCGGCTTCGGCACCTTCGGCGTCCGTGGCGAACCAGAAAGGCTCCAAGGCGCCGAAATGGCCGCCAAAGCGCGCGGCCACCAGTTCCAGAACCTCGCGCGTGGTCGCATCCGGCTCATGGCGGAGCGGTCCGGTTCGAAAGAGATCATCGGTTGCGGGCTTCCGGTTGTCATGGTCGAAATTCCATTTGCCGCCAACCGGCCCCTTGCCATCCATCAAAAGACCCGTTTTGCGGCGCATCTCGCGGTAGAAATACTCCATGCGCAGCGACTTTCGCCCGCTGGCCCAGTCCGCGAACTCGTCCGGCGTGGAAAAGAAACGGGTGTCTTCCAGCTGGACGACTTCAAATGGCAGGCTCTGCAAGGCCTCGATCAGGCGCCATTCGCCGGGACGCGTGACCAGAACGCCGCCCGCCGCCACTTCATCCGACCGGCGCAGCACTTCGTTGCAGATGGACTGAGTGTTGTCAGGATCGTCCAGTCGGGTGTAGGCGACGCGCCAACCGTCCGCTTCAAGACGTGCCGCAAACCTGCGCATGGCCGCGAAAAGAAACGCGATCTTCTTCGGGTGATGGCGGACGTAACTCGCCTCCTCCATCACTTCGGCCATGACCACGACATCGCTGTCCCTGTCCCCCGCGGCCAAGGCGGAAAGGGTCGGGGTAAGTTGGTCACCCAGGACCAGGATCAACCGGGGGCTCACCACGGAACGCGCGCGCCGGAATAGTCCAGAAAGGTGCCGCTGCTGTCCGGTGTCAGGGCATCAATCACGGACAAGAGGTTGTCGGCCGCCTCGCTTGCCGACACGGCCGGGTGGCGCCCCAGATAGCGCCTGGTGAAGTCTGTGGCGACAGTGCCCGGGTGCAGTGCAACGGCGATAGCGTGGCGATGGGTGCGGGCCAGTTCGACCGCGGCCGTGCGAACGATCTGGTTGGCGGCGGCCTTGGACGCCCGGTAGGAATACCAGCCGCCCAATTTGTTGTCCCCGATGGAACCCACCCGGGCTGTGAGCACGGCGATGACGCTCCGGCTGTCACGCGGCAGAAGCCGCAGCGCATGCTTCAGAACCAGCGCCGGTCCGATTGCGTTGACGGCGAACTGCGCCGCCATGGCCGACGGGTCCAGTGATTTGATGGTTTTCTCGGGTGCATCGCCGGGGGCGGCCAGGGCACCGCTTGCGACGAAGATCAGGTCAAAGTGGGGGACCAGCGCAGACAACTGATCGGCGACGGAACTTTCATCGGTGATGTCGAACCCATCGACGCTGCGTGACAGGCCGGTCACTTGCACGCCCCGGGCGCTGAGCGCCTGAACCAGCGCAGCGCCGATCCCTCCGGATGCGCCAATCACAAGCGCCGTTTTCATCCTTGCCTCCGACATTGACATCCCGTCAGCTAGGTCCAGCTTTATGGAATTCGAGATCGAGGCCCGAATGTTTCGAGCAATAGCCGCCGTACTTCTGTTTGCAACGCCTGCCAGTGCACTGGAGATCGAGTTTCGCAGCTACTACGACCTAAGCCGGCCGGCGAGCCTTGAATATGACCCGACATTTTGCGGCCTTTGGATCGCAAACGAAGGCCAAGAGGTCGTCCTGGTCACGCTGGACGGGCTGGAGCTTCGGCGTTTCGGCAGCGATCTGTCCCGCATCAAGGCGATTGCGATCTCGGGCGATCATCTGCTTCTTGGCGATGGTTTCGGACGCTTCCAGCGCGTCAGCAAGGACGGTGAACCGCTGGGAGAGCCGTTTCGGATATTACCGCAGCTGGCCGATACCGAAGGCATTGCGGTGCTGGAAGACGGCACCATCGTCATGGTCGAAGACGACCCTGCACAGGTGATCTGGGTGTCGGCCGAAGGCAAGATGATCCGCAACCTCGACGGACATACCCTCGATCCCATGATGACCGAACCCCAGGGCATCGCGATCGCCCCGGACAGCGGCAATCTGTTGATCGTCGATGACTGGGAAGGGACGAACAGCCTGTTTGAGCTTTCGCCCGAGGGCGCGCTGATCGAGGTGACCTCGCTGATCGAGTTCGGCACCGATCCGGAAGGTATCGCCCTGCGTCCGGCCACCAGCAGCCTTTTCGTGGCCTTCGACCAGGGCGCGGGCATCGCGGCTTTCGATGTTCCCGAAATGGAAAAAGACCGGACCGATACCGGATCGGATTGCATGATGTTCTAGGACGGCCGGGAACGGTCGCCGCGAACAGTCCGGGAAATTCCGCAGATTTGGGGTTTCTTCACCGTCGCGAATCGCTATTGTCTGCCGCCATGACGACAGCTTTCCATACCAAGGTCCTGCCCGTACAGCGGGTCTTTCGGCTGTCTGCACTGCTTCTTCTTAGTCGCCTCTGAGCGTGCCGAACGGCGCGACCGCTCAGGGGTGGAACAGCGCCGGGAAACGAAGCAAGCGACAAGGATACCCTGTCATGACAGATAGCCAAAAAGACCGTGTGTTGATTTTCGACACGACCCTGCGCGACGGTGAGCAATCTCCCGGCGCGACGATGTCCCATGCCGAGAAACTGGAAATTGCCGGTCTGCTGGATGAAATGGGCGTCGATATTATCGAAGCCGGTTTTCCGATTGCATCTGACGGCGATTTCGCCGCCGTGTCCGAGATTGCCAAGCTGGCCAAGAAAGCGGTGATCTGTGGGCTGGCGCGGGCCAACTTCAAAGATATCGACCGATGCTGGGAAGCGGTGCGCCATGCCGCCAGACCGCGCATTCACACCTTTATCGGGACCTCGCCCCTGCACCGGGCCATTCCCAACCTGAACAAAGAGCAGATGGCCGATCGTATCCACGAAACGGTCACCCACGCTCGCAACCTTTGCGACAACGTGCAGTGGTCGCCGATGGACGCGACCCGGACCGAGTTTGACTATCTGTGCCGGGTCATCGAGATCGCCATCAATGCGGGTGCCACCACGATCAATATTCCCGATACCGTTGGGTATACTGCGCCTCGGGAAAGCGCGGACCTGATCGGGCGCCTGATCGCCGCCGTGCCCGGTGCCGAAGATGTGGTCTTTGCCACCCATTGCCACAATGACCTGGGCATGGCGACGGCCAACAGCCTTGCCGCGGTAGAGGCCGGCGCGCGCCAGATCGAATGCACGATCAACGGTCTCGGCGAACGGGCAGGCAACACCGCCCTGGAAGAAGTTGTGATGGCCATGAAGGTGCGGGCCGACATCATGCCGTTCGAGACCGGCATCGACACCACAAGGATCATGAACATCAGCCGCCGGGTCGCGACCGTTTCCGGATTTCCGGTGCAGTTTAACAAGGCCATCGTGGGCAAGAACGCCTTTGCGCACGAATCCGGCATTCACCAGGACGGCATGCTGAAGAATGCCGAGACCTTCGAGATCATGCGCCCAGAGGATGTCGGGCTGTCCGAGACCAATCTGGTGATGGGGAAACATTCGGGCCGCGCCGCCCTGCGCGCCAAGCTGAAGGATCTGGGATACGACCTGGCCGACAACCAGCTGAAGGACGTGTTCGTGCGTTTCAAGGCGCTGGCCGACCGCAAAAAGGAAGTCTTTGATGACGACCTGATCGCGCTGATGCACGACGAGACGACGCAGACCGATGCGGACCGGCTTCAGGTCAAGTTCCTGCGTGTGATCTGCGGAACAGAGGCGCCGCAATCGGCCGATCTGACCCTGATCATCGACGGTACCGATCACCAGGTGACCGCCCAGGGCGACGGCCCGGTGGATGCGGCGTTTAACGCCGTCAAGGCGCTGTTCCCGCATCAGGCCCGCCTACAGCTCTACCAGGTGCATGCGGTCACCGAAGGCACCGACGCCCAGGCAACGGTCAGCGTACGGATGGAGGAAGACGGCCGCATCGTCACCGGCCAGGCCGCCGACACGGATACCGTGGTTGCAAGCGCCCGGGCCTACGTTAACGCGCTGAACCGTCTTCTGGTGCGCCGGGGCAAGACCGGCGGCGACCGCAAGGAAATCAGTTACAAGGACGCCGGTTAGACGCCGAAAGTCGCTTTGCGGCACAAAGTTGACAGACGGCCGCCACATTGGCGCCCGTGTTTAACTTTTGATATGGGTTTGTGGATAATCCTAACGTCCACGGCTGGATTGTTTTAGAATTGGAAAGACGATCCGGCCTTTCCGCGTGTCACAGCGCGGCATATACAGGTCTACAAAGCGTCGGCTGACTCGCCGGCGAACACGATAAACACGGGCAGACGGACAGGCAGCGATGGTTTTCGGCTTGTTTTCAGCGGATATGGCGATTGATCTGGGGACGGCGAACACCCTGGTCTATGTGAAAAGCAAGGGGGTTATTCTGAACGAACCCTCGGTTGTCGCCTATCACGTCAAGGACGGTCGCAAGCAGGTGCTGGCGGTCGGCGAGGACGCCAAACTTATGCTGGGCCGCACCCCCGGCAGTATCGAGGCGATCCGCCCGATGCGCGAAGGTGTGATCGCCGACTTCGACGTTGCCGAGGAAATGATCAAGCATTTCATCCGCAAGGTGCACAAACGGACGACGTTTTCGAAACCAAAGATCATCGTCTGCGTCCCGCATGGTGCAACACCGGTGGAAAAACGGGCCATTCGGCAATCTGTACTGTCCGCAGGCGCGCGGCGCGCGGGCCTTATCGCAGAACCGATAGCGGCGGCCATCGGCGCCGGAATGCCCATCACCGACCCGACCGGCAACATGGTGGTCGACATCGGCGGCGGCACCACCGAAGTCGCGGTGCTGAGCCTGGGCGATATCGTCTACGCACGCTCGGTTCGCGTTGGCGGCGACCGGATGGACGAGGCGATCATCAGCTACCTGCGACGCCAGAACAATCTGCTGATCGGAGAATCGACCGCCGAACGGATCAAGACATCGATCGGAACGGCGCGTATGCCCGACGACGGGCGCGGCGCATCCATGCAAATTCGCGGGCGCGATCTTTTGAACGGCGTGCCCAAGGAAACCGAGATTAACCAGGCACAGGTGGCCGAAGCACTGGCCGAACCGGTGCAGCAGATATGCGAAGCCGTGATGACGGCGCTTGAGGCAACACCGCCCGATCTGGCCGCGGATATCGTTGATCGCGGTGTTATGCTGACCGGCGGTGGGGCCCTTTTGGGCGAACTTGATCTTGCCCTGCGCGAACAGACGGGTCTGGCGATTTCAGTGGCCGACGAATCGCTGAACTGTGTTGCGCTCGGAACCGGTAAGGCACTCGAATATGAAACACAGCTTCGGCATGTGATAGACTACGACAGCTAGGCAGAAAACGCAGAGTCCGGGGGACCATTGGCCCGCGACAACGGAGCAGACGACATTTCGCTAAAGCCGGTGCGGCGCATTGTCGTCGGCACACTGGCCGTTGTCCTGTTCCTGTTCTTTCTGGTCTGGCGGATCGACAGCCCCAGGGTGGAACGGTTCCGCGCCGCCGTGATCGATCAGATCATGCCCGCGTTCACCTGGGTCGCGACACCGGTGACAAGAACCGCCCGGATGATCGAAGACTTTCAATCCTACACGCGGATCTATGAGCAGAACCAGGAGTTGCGGCGCGAGCTTCAGCAGATGAAGGCGTGGCGCGAGGCGGCGCTGCAGCTTGAACAGGAAAACGCCAAGCTTCTGGATCTGAACAATGTCCGGCTGGACCCGAAGCTGACCTATATCACCGGGGTGGTCAAAGCCGACGCAGGTTCGCCCTTCCGGCAATCGGTCATCCTCAATCTTGGCGCCCGCGATGGGATCCGCGATGGCTGGGCGGCGATGGACGGGATCGGCCTTGTGGGGCGGATTTCCGGCGTCGCTCAAAAGACCTCGCGCGTGCTGTTGCTGACCGACACCAACAGCCGGATCCCGGCGACCATTCAGCCCGCCGGCCAGCGCACCATGCTGGTGGGCGACAACACACCGATGCCCATCCTCGAATTCCTTGAGGACGCTGATCTGGTGCGACCGGGCGACCGCGTCGTCACCTCGGGCGACGGCGGGGTCTTTCCGCCGGATCTTCTGGTCGGGCAAGTCACCCAATCGCCCGATGGCCGATTACGCATTCGTCTGGCCGCGGATGTCCAGCATCTGGATTTCCTGCGGGTGCTGCGCAGCCTGCCCGGCGAAGGTATAACCGAACCTGGCACGCTGGTCGTGGGGCCGGGCGTCTATGAGAGCACGGTAAGCCAGGCCGACGGCGCGCTGGAGCCGCCCGCCGATGCCGAGGCGGAAGATGGCTGACGCGATCAACGCCATAAGGTTTCGCGGCGCGGCACTGTATCTGTTTCTGGCGCTGACGGTCATCTTTGCGCGCATGCTGCCCCTGGGATTTGAGCCCGGCCGGTTGCCGGGGCCGGACATTCTTTTGGTTCTGACGATTGTCTGGACGATCCGGCGGCCCGACGATTTGCCACCGGGACTTGTCGCCGTGACGTTCCATTTTGCGGATCTGCTGCTGATGCGGCCGCCAGGGCTCATGGCCCTTTTGGCCTTGCTGGGAACCGAGTTTCTGCGCAGCCGCTCTAACCAGACGAACGGCGCGCCCTTTGCCGTGGAATGGCTGATCGCGGCGGTGCTGATCGCTGGCATCATGATCCTTTACTACCTGTCGCATTTCCTTTTCGCTTTGCCGGTGCCAAGCCTAGGTCTTTACCTTTTCTCGGTGGTTATTTCGGCCGTGTCCTATCCGTTTCTGACGGCGATACTCAGGTGGGGTTTCGGTATCCGGCGGCCCGGGGCCGACGAGGGCATTGGCGCGGGGGGTCAGCTATGAAACGGGCGGACAAGGACAAGGCGCTCAGCAGGCGGGTCATTTCCCGCCGGGCGCTTATCGTCGGCGGTCTGCAAGGCGCTTTCATGGGCGTTCTGGCGATGCGCATGCGCTTCATGCAGGTCGATCAGGCCGATGAGTACCGCATGCTGGCGGAAGAAAACCGCATCAATATGCGCCTTCTGGCGCCCCCACGCGGGATCATATTTGACCGCAACGAGGTTGCGCTGGCTGAAAACAACCAGAATTACCGGATTGTCATGGTCCGCGAAGATGCCGGTGACGTCGATGAGGTCATCGCGCGCCTGCGGCAGCTGATACAGTTTGAAGAGGCTGATCTTGAGAAGGCCCTGCGCGAGGTTGAGCGGCGGCCCGCGTTCGTGCCCGTGACACTGGCCGACCAGCTAAGCTGGGAAGAGATCAGCCGCGTTGATACCAACGCGCCGGCCCTGCCGGGCATCACCGCCGAAGTGGGTCTGTCCCGCGCCTATCCCTTTCGGCAGGACTTTGCCCATGTGCTGGGCTATGTGGGCCCGGTCAGCGACCGGGATCTGGAACAGGTGGAAGACCCCGATCCCTTGCTTCAAATCCCTGAATTCCAGATTGGCAAGATCGGCGTCGAAGCGAAGCTTGAGAACCAGTTACGCGGCAAGGCGGGCGCGAAACGCATCGAGGTGAACGCGGCTGGCCGTGTCATGCGCGAGCTTGACCGCGACCCGGGCACCCCAGGAACGGATGTCCAGCTGACCATTGACCACAAACTGCAGAACTTTGTGCAGGCGCGGATGGCGTCGGAAAGCGCGGCCTGTGTGATGATGGACCCCAACAACGGGGACATCCTGGCCATAGGTTCGGCCCCAGCCTTTGACCCCAACAAATTTGTCCGGGGCATCTCGGTCGCCGATTACCGGACGCTGACCGAGAACATCTATCGCCCGCTGGCCAACAAGACGGTGCAAGGAACCTACCCGCCGGGGTCCACATTCAAGATGGTCACGGCGCTTGCGGCGCTTGAAGGTGGCCATATCGGCCTTGAAGAAACCGTCTATTGCCCGGGCCACACGCAATTGGGCAGGCGGCGTTTTCACTGTTGGCGTCGGGGCGGACACGGGCATATGAACCTGCACAACAGCCTCGTTCAGTCCTGCGACGTGTATTACTATGAGGTCGCCCAGCGTGTGGGTGTCGACAAGATCACCGAAATGGCCCGCAAGCTGGGGCTTGGGATACGGCACGATCTGCCCATGTCGGCCGTGGCCGAAGGGCTGACGCCGACCCGCGCCTGGAAAGAGGCGCGCCGGGGCGAACCATGGGTCATGGGCGACAGTCTGAATGTCTCGATCGGTCAGGGCTTCGTTCTGGCCTCTCCGCTTCAGCTGGCCGTCATGACGGCCCGGATCGCCAGCGGGCGCGCGGTCGTCCCGCGGCTTGTGCGCAGCGTCGATGGTAAGCCGGTTCCCTATGAAGAGGCTCCGGAGCTTGACATCAACCCGACGAACCTCCGCGCGGTGCGAGAGGCGATGTTTGCCGTCTCCAACGGCCCGAGGGGAACGGCCCGTCGGTCA
Source organism: Pseudomonadota bacterium (assembly GCA_039026235.1). Taxonomy (GTDB): domain Bacteria; phylum Pseudomonadota; class Alphaproteobacteria; order Rhodobacterales; family Rhodobacteraceae; genus JBCCMQ01. The sequence goes on along the minus strand of JBCCMQ010000014.1, from coordinate 28,760 downwards.
CGCATCGCCCTGCAGGGCCAGGAAATGGCCGGCAAGACAGGCACAAGCCAGGTGCGCAATATCACCGCCGCCGAACGGGCGCGGGGTGTCTTTCGCAACGAAGACCTGCCGTGGGAACGCAGGGACCATGCGCTTTTCGTCGGATACGCGCCCTTCGATGCGCCCCAGGTCGCCACGTCGGTCGTGGTCGAACATGGCGGCGGCGGATCGAGGGCGGCCGCCCCGATTGCACGCGATGTGGTCCTTTTCGCCCTGAACGATGGTTTGCCGCCGCTTGAGGCCTACCCATCGGGGCAACACCAGGAAATCGAAGAACGCTTTGACGGGCTTGAAATCCTTCCCGCAGAACCAGAGGCCGCACCATCGGGGGGCCGGAGCCGCGCATGAGCTATCTTGAGTACAACATCAAGCGTGTACCCACAGGCTTTTCGAAGGTTCTGCACCTGAACTGGGCACTGGTTCTACTGTTGTCAGCCGTTTGCGGCATTGGCTTTCTGATGCTCTATTCGGTCGCCGGCGGATCCTTCAGCCCCTGGGTTGAACCCCAGTTCAAACGGTTTCTGCTGGGCCTTTTGGTCATGCTGGTGGTGGCGATGGTGCCGATCTGGTTCTGGCGCAACATGGCCGGCCTTGCCTATATCGGCTCGCTTCTTCTGTTGCTGGCGGTAGAGCTATTCGGGGTGGTCGGCATGGGGGCCCAGCGCTGGATAGATCTGGGTTTCATGCGCCTTCAGCCGTCCGAGCTGACCAAGATCACACTGGTGATGATCCTTGCGGCCTATTACGACTGGCTGCCCCTGAACCGGACGTCGCGCCCCCTTTGGGTGGCTATCCCGGTGCTCCTGATTCTCATACCAACCGCGCTCGTCTTGAAGCAGCCGGACCTGGGCACCGCAATCCTGCTTCTGGCCGGGGGCGGCGCATTGATGTTCCTGGCGGGTGTCAGTTTTCTCTATTTCGGAGCTGTCATCGCGATGGTCGGCGGCGTGGTTTTCAGCGTCTTCGCGTCGCGCGGAACGACCTGGCAGCTTCTGAAGGATTATCAGTATAGGCGCATCGATACCTTTCTGGACCCGGCCACCGACCCGATGGGGGCCGGCTATCACATCACTCAGTCGAAGATCGCGCTGGGCTCGGGCGGATGGAACGGCCGGGGGTTCATGGAGGGCACGCAAAGCCGGCTGAACTTTCTGCCTGAAAAGCACACGGATTTCATCTTCACGACCCTGGCCGAAGAGTTCGGCTTTGTGGGCGGTATTTCCCTGCTGGCGCTTTATGCGCTGATCATCGTGTTCTGCATTGCCTCGGCGGTCCAGAACCCAAGCCGCTTTTCATCGCTTTTGATACTCGGGATCGCCACGACCTTCTTCCTGTTCTTCGCCGTCAACATGTCGATGGTCATGGGCCTCGCGCCGGTGGTCGGAGTACCCTTGCCTCTGGTCTCTTACGGAGGATCGGCGATGCTGGTGCTGCTGGCCGCCTTCGGCCTGGTGCAAAGCGCCCATGTGCACAGGCCGCGGTGACACGTTGTCCCTGAACGTTCTTTTCGCCGCCCTGCCCCATCGCTGGCCCCAGTACCGGAAACAGCTAGAGGCAGCATTTGCCGGTGCCGGCGTGGACTGCACTCTGGTCAACGAGATCGACGACCCCGCGCGCGTGGACGTAATCGTCTACGCCCCGAATTCGGGGCTGGAAGACTTTGGTCCGTTCACCAATCTCAAGGCCGTTCTCAATCTCTGGGCCGGTGTCGAGGATATCGTCGACAATACCACCCTGCAGGTGCCCTTGGCCAGAATGGTGGACCCCGGCCTGACCCAGGGCATGATCGAGTGGGTCACCGCACATGTGCTGCGCCACCACCTCGAGATCGACCTGGATATCACCTGCCCCCCCGGTGACTGGCGCTACCGCGTACCAAAGCTCGCGTCCCAGCAAAGGGTCGGGATCCTGGGGCTTGGCAGTCTGGGCGCTGCCTGCGCGGACGCCCTGGTGTCGCTTGGCTTCGATGTGGCGGGGTGGAGCCGCACGGCGCACGATGCTTCGCACTTTCCGGCTTTTCACGGATCAGATGGTCTGGAACAGCTGATCCAGCGGTCCGACATTCTGGTGCTTCTCTTGCCACTGACAGAGGCCACCAGCGACCTGATCGATGCCGAACGGCTGGCGCTTTTGCCGAAGGGGGCGGTGCTGCTGAACCCAGGACGCGGCGGGCTGGTCGACGACGCGGCGCTTCTGGAGGCGCTGGAAAGCGGCCAGGTCGGCCATGCGACCCTGGATACCTTTCGCGTTGAGCCATTGCCCCCGGATCATCCGTTCTGGACACATCCGCGCGTTACCGTCACACCCCATATAGCATCCGCCACGCGGCCCGAGACGGCCAGCCGCGTCATCGCCGAAAACGTCCGTCGCGTTGCCATGGGCGCACCGCTTCTGCATCTGGTCGATCGCGGTCTGGGTTACTAGCGCAAAGCCGCAACGTGCCCCTAGCGCAGGCGTGGAGGACGCGCTGGATCGGTACCCGGCGCTTTCGGCGGCTCCGGTTCCGGAATTTCGGGGAGATCGAAACGCAAACCCACCCGCGCCACGGCTTCGAGAAGCGGGTTGTCGTCGCTCAGGAACAGAAGGTCCACAGTCTCGGTCTCGTCATCGGTGCCGGAAAAGGCAAGCGCGTGCGCCAGATGACCGGCGGCATGGGCCTGCAGCGTTTCGACAAGGTTGACAACAACAAGGATCTGATGCGCGTCCCCTTCGGCGGTGGTCCCGGTTGCCAGAAAGGCCCGTTCTGCAAGGCCCGCCAGGGCGGCCAGGGCCTCGTCCAGGATCTGTAGCCGGTCCTGGGGCAGCCTTCGAGGGGGCGCCACCGAATAAAGCAATACCTCGGCGGATGCAGGCGCGGCAGGCGCCTGCGCGCAAAGCCATTCCAGCGTGGCGGGCGACGCCAGAAAGGGAACGCCCGTTCCGGCGGAATTCAGCGCCAGGCCCAGGCCCGAGCCGAGCAGCATCCGCGCCAGTTCTCCGCCGGGCAGCGCGGCATAGGGAACCGGTCTGCCGGCGGCCGAAGCGAGGCGTTCTTCGGAATCGAAAACCAGGGCGAATGCGCCCTCTTCGGTTTCCGCAACAACCGGTTCCAGATTGTCATCGGATCCTTCCTTTTCGAGCATCAGAAAAAGCTCGGTCGCGACCAGCCGGCCAAAAAACTGCATCCGCGGCGCCGCCGCTTCCGGATCCTTCTCCATACGCAGCAAGGCGCGGTCGATCAGGCTCATATCCCCAGAACCTCTTTCACGCGTTGGCGCAGAACCGGCAGCAACTCTTCCTCGAACCACGGATTGCGCCTCAGCCAAGCGGTGTTGCGCCATGACGGATGCGGCAAGGGGATTGTGGCGGGTGCAAAATCGCGCCAGCGCGCGACGGTCTCGGACACGCGTTCCGATTTGGGCAGACCCAGATGCCAGCTTTGCGCATAGCGACCGATCAGAAGCGTCAGCCTGACATCGGCAAGCTGTTGCAAGACCTGCGTCCTCCAGGTTTCGGCACAGACACCGGGCGGCGGCAGGTCAGAGCCTTTCTTGTCGTATCCCGGAAAGCAAAATGCCATCGGCACAAAGGCAATTTTCGAGCGGTCGTAGAAGATTTGCTCGTCGACGCCAAGCCATGCCCGCAGCCGATCACCCGAGGGATCGGCAAAGGGGCGGCCAATGTCATGAACGCGCGCCCCCGGCGCCTGCCCGGCGATCAAGAGCCTTGCGCCGCGATCGAACCATGGGACCGGTCGCGGCCCGTGCCGGGTCTCGGTCGCGGCAAAGCGATCCGCGCAGATCCGGCAGTGACCGATCTCGCGTTGCAGGCTGCCATCCAGAAGCTCCATGTGCCTGACCTAGAACGCAAAGGGGAAGAGCACAAATCGATGCTTGATTATTTCGATAATTCTAGAAATATAGAACGTATGAAACATGGACCTGATTCTGAGATCTCGCTGGCCGAAGTCGCTTCGACCTTTGCCGCCCTGGGCTCCGAGCAGCGTTTGTCGGTGCTGCGGACATTGGTGCGCGCCGGACCCGAGGGGCTGAGCATTGGCGAGGTCGGTGCGCGCTGCGATGTCAGCGGGTCAACCTTGACCCACCATATGAAGATCCTGTCTCAGGCGGGCCTGGTTCAACAGGCGAAACACGGGCGGACCGTGATCTGCTTTGCAGCCCGCTATCCCGAAATGGAAGCGCTGTCCAAGTTTCTGCTGAAGGAATGCTGCGCCGATGCCGGCGATGCCGTGAAAGGGCCGAACAAAGATGTCTGATCTTTCCGTGAAACTGCCGGAATTGCCCGCGCTTTGGCGCAGGATTGACAAGGCCTGGCTGGCAATCGTGGTCATCCTTGCGCTGGTCGCCATACTGGCACCGGAAGAGTTCCTGCCCACCGTCACCTTCACGGCGACGACTTTCGCGCACACCGGAATTTTCATTACCTTCGCGGTTCTGGCGGTCGCCTGGCTGAAAGCAACCGGTGCGGAAAGCCTTTTGGCCCGGGCATTTGAAGGCAATGAGTTTCGGATGATCCTGTTCGGGGCCATGGCCGGCGGTCTGTCGCCTTTCTGTTCCTGCGAGGTCATCCCGTTCATCGCCGCGCTTTTGGCCGTGGGGGCACCTCTGTCTGCGGTCATGGCCTTTTGGCTGTCCTCCCCGCTGATGGATCCGGCGATGTTTCTGATCACCGCCGGAACCCTGGGCACCGAATTCGCAATCGCCAAGACGATCGCGGCCGTATCGCTTGGCCTTATGGGCGGCGTGGCGGTCAAGGCGTTTTCCGGCACACCTTTGTTCGCCGAGCCATTGCGCGAACAACCCGCACGCGGTGGTTGCGGCTGCGGCCCAAGCCCGTTCAAGGGCAAGCCGCATTGGGCGTTCTGGCAAGATCGGACGCGGCGCGCGAGCTTCCGGGAAACCGCCGTCGACAATGCGCTGTTCCTGAGCAAGTGGCTGATTTTGGCCTATGTGCTAGAGGCGCTGATGCTGCGCTATGTGCCTTCGGAATGGATCGCAACGGTTCTGGGCGGCGACGGGTTTGGCCCGATCCTGCTGGGCGCTTTGGTCGGTGCGCCCGCCTACATGAATGGCTATGCGGCGGTGCCCCTGATCGATGCGTTGCTGATCCAGGGCATGTCGAACGGGGCCGCCATGGCGTTCATCATCGCCGGCGGCGTCAGCAGCATTCCCGCCGCCGTTGCGGTCTGGGCGCTGGTCAAGCCACGGATATTCACGGTTTACATCAGCCTCGGGATCATTGGCGCGGTTCTGGCCGGGCTGAGCTGGAACCTGATCGCATAGGCGGTGCGTCTGCTGGCATGCGCCGCGCTGAGCCCCGGCGGCGCGCCACGCGCGCGATTCTGAGACCGTTTTCACCCAGCCGTGGTGGTGTGTTGCCCTGCGCCCACAGTTTGGCGCATACTAAATTCGAGCAGTGCCAATTCCTGTTAACGTTCAATGTGTAACGTACGAGCAGTTTTAGCGGAGCAGGCGACCGCCATGCTGGAATTCCGCGATGTCAGCAAGTCGTTCTGGACGGGAACGCGTCGCAAGATCATCCTGGATCGGGCGTCTTTTCGTGTGGAGCCCGGAAATTCGCTGGGCATTCTGGCGCCCAACGGCACAGGAAAGACGACGCTTATCAATATGATGTGCGGTCTTGAGAAACCCGATGAGGGGACCATCACGCGCGATTGCCGCGTCTCGTTCCCTTTGGGTTTCATGGGCGGGGTCGTCGGCAAGCACACGGCGGCGGAAAATTCGCGCTATATCGCCCGCCTTTACGGTCTGGACCCCGACTATGTCGAGGCATTCTGCCGCTGGCTTTGCGGACTTGAGGAATACTTTGACCAGCCGCTTGGTACCTATTCGGCGGGCATGCGCGCACGATTGAGTTTCTCACTGATGCTTGCGCTGGATTTTGATCTATACTTGATCGATGAAGGGATGCCGGCCACGACCGACGTGGAGTTCAACCGCCGCGCCGCGAGTATCCTGCGAGAAAGGCTAGAGCGGACGACCGTCGTCATCGTTTCCCACGACGCGGCCGTTCTTGAAAAATTCTGCCGGTCGGCGGCGGTGCTAAAACAGGGCACACTGTACACATTCGACACGCTCGAAGAGGCAAGGGCGCTTTATGACTACCAAACCGACAGCTAGAAAATTCCGCATCCGCCGGTCAGAATCCCTAAACATTTCGGGGTCGGAAGCTATTGATGCGGAAGCGTCCAAGTCCCCGACTGCCGAACCGGAAAAGCCCGCCGCCTGGAAACAACCTGCGGACACCAAGCGCGCGGACGCACCAGCGGAACCCCCAGCGGCCGAGGATAGCGCGCCGCAAGAGGCATTCACCGCAAAACAACTCCGCATGGCCCGGCGCACGGCTCAGCGGATGGGCATTGCGGCAGCGACCGACGAAGAAGCGGTGCATGAGTTACGCAAAAGGGGCGTGAACCCTTTCAAGCCGGCCAACCGGCTAAAGATCGTGGAAGAAGAGCCGCCAAAGCCGGAACCGGCTGCGGCCAAGGATATGCCTGTCGCCCGGATACGGCTGCCGAAGCCGCCGAAACCGGAAGCCACACTGCAGCCTAACCAACATCTCCTGCCCCAGACAGTGCCTGAAAAACCGCCGGTGCCGTCTGTTCAGGTGCGCGCCGAAGACCAGCGCGCCAAAGAGATCATGGACCTGCAACAGGACATCGCGCGGCGGCGACGGCGCACGCTGTCCAACCTGTTTCTGCGCCTGGCTGTTCTGGTGCTGCTGCCGACACTTGTGGCAGGCTTCTATTTCTCGCGGATTGCCACACCGCTTTATGCGACTGACTCAGAATTCTACATTCAGCAAAGCGAGGCCGCGAACGGAAACAGCCTTGGCTTTCTAAGGGGCACCGGGCTGGCGACGTCCCAAGACAGCATCAACGTCCAGGGCTTTCTTCTGTCCAGAGAGGCAATGCTGCGGCTTGATGAAGAGCTTGGGTTTCGCGCCCATTATTCTGATCCGTCGATTGACGCCGTACAGCGCCTGGATGCGGATGCAAGCAACGATGAGATGTACAAGCTCTATCAGCGCTTTGTGACGATCGGCTACGATCCGACCGAAGGGATTATCCGCATGGAGATCCGCTCGGCCGACCCGCAGAAGTCCGTGGATTTCTCTGAGGCCCTTGTCAGATACGCCGAAGAACACGTCGACCAGTCGACCCAGCGCATGCGCGAAGACCAGATGCAGGGCGCGCGCGATAGCTACGAAGAAGCCGAGGCCAAGATGCTCGCGGCCCAGGAAAGGGTGCTTGAATTGCAGGAACAGCGCGGCGTGCTCAGCGCCGAGGCCGAAATTTCAAGCATCATGGGCCAAATCTCGACCTTTGAGGTTGAGCTGAAACAGGAAACCCTGATCCTTCAGTCTCTGTTGGACAACCCGCGTCCGAACCAGGCAAAGGTCGACGTGGCCGAGGCCAATATCGCCCGACTGACCGAACTGATCGGCAACATGCGCGCCGAACTGACCGAAAGCGATGCCAGCGGCGTGTCGCTGGCGAAAATCACCGGGGAACTCGTCGTGGCCGAGGCGGATCTCGAAACCCGTCAACTGCTGCTCAGTCAGTCGCTGCAACAGCTTGAAACGGCCCGGATCGAGGCAAACCGGCAGGTGCGTTATCTGGTGCTGGGCGTGCGCCCGTCGCTTTCGGATGAACCCGCCTATCCACGCGTAAGGGAAAACACGGCCCTGGCCTTTCTGATCTTCATGGGGATCTACCTGATGGGATCGATGACGATCTCGGTTCTGCGCGAACAGGTTTCTTCTTGATGAAAGACGTCGAAGTTGGCGGCGTTACATTCGGAAACGACCGCCCACTGACCCTGATCAGCGGCCCCTGCCAGCTTGAAAGTACGGACCACGCACAGATGATCGCGGGCCGGCTGAAAGAGACTTGCGATGCGGCGGGCGTCGGTTTCGTGTTCAAGGGTTCCTTTGACAAGGCGAACAGAACCTCGGTTTCGGGCCAGCGCGGTCTTGGGATCGACAGCGGGCTGAAGGTCCATCAGGCGGTCAAGAACGCAATCGGCGTGCCCGTCCTGACCGACGTGCACGCACCGGATCAGTGCGAGGCGTCGGCCGAAGTCATCGACATCCTGCAGATCCCAGCGTTTCTGAGCCGGCAGACGGATCTCTTGCTCGCGGCGGGCCAGACGGGCGCCGCCATCAACATCAAGAAGGGGCAGTTCCTGGCACCCTGGGATATGGAGCGCGTGGCCGAAAAGGTGGCCAGCACCGGCAACGATCGCATCCTTCTGACGGAACGGGGTGTCAGTTTTGGCTACAACACCCTGGTGGCCGACATGCGCAGCCTGCCGACGATGGCCCGCACCGGCTATCCGGTGGTAATGGACGCGACCCATTCGGTCCAGCAACCGGGCGGACAAGGCAACGCATCGGGCGGTCAGCGCGAATTTGCGCCCGTTATGGCCCGTGCGGCGGTGTCACTGGGCATCGCTGCTGTCTTCATTGAAACCCACGAAGACCCGGACCGCGCACCATCCGACGGCCCGAACATGATCCCGCTTGATGCGATGGCCGGCCTGATCGAAAGCCTTGCCGCCTTTGACAGATTGGCGAAGGCCGATCCGATCCGGGTCTGAAAAGCCCCTAGCTTTCCCGGAATGCCCGCTCGAAATAGTCCGCCATGGGCTTGACCAGAAAGCTGAGCGGCGTCCGCTCACCCGTCAGGATGAACGCTTCCACGGGCATGCCCGGCAACAGCTCTAGCCCTTCGAGCTTGTCGATCTGATCGTCCGCGGGCAGCAGTTCGGCCGTATAGTAGCTCGCCCCCGTGGTCTCATCGACAAAGGCATCCGGAGAGACCTTGGTAACCAGCCCCTCAAGTTCCGGCGTGGTCCGTTGGTTGAAGGCCGGAAACCGCAGCATGGCGCGCTGCCCAACGGTTATTTGATCAATGTGGATCGGTTCAATCCGGCTGGCGATGACCAGCGCTTCGCCGCGCGGAACGATGAACATCATGACATCGGCCGGGCGCACGACCGAACGAAGCGCGTTGATGCGGCGGTCATAGACGACCCCTGATACGGGCGCCCGCACGTCCAGACGGGACAGCGTTTCAAGCGTGGACAGCCGCCTTTCGCGCAACTCAAGCTCGCGGAATTCCAGATCGCGCAACTGGGTGATCGCCTGTTCCCTTAGGTCGGATTCAAGGCGCACGGCTTCAATCTCGATCTCGGATATCTGCCCGCGCGACTGGGCGACGCGAGCCTGAAGATCACCCAACTGCCCTTTGAGACGTGCCGATTCACGCATCAGGGACAGCACCCGGCTTTGCTGGGTCAGCCCGCGGTCAAGCAGGCTTTGCTGATCGGCCTGCTCTTCGGCGATCAGGGTGGACTGCACTTCCAGGGCGTCGATCTGGGCCAGGGTCCCGTCGATCTGGGCACCGATCTGTTCGCGCCGCTCGACCAGCTGGCTGACCTGTTTTTCAAGTGTCACGCGGCGCGCTTCGAAAAGCCTTTCCTGGCCTTGCCGAAGCTCAAGTGTAAATGGCTCCACGGCCTCGGGCTGCATGAGTTCATCCGCGAAACGAATGGTGTCGGCGCCGTCCCGTTCGGCAATCAGGCGTCCCTTGCGGGCAAGGATTTCGAACAGCTGACCTTCGACGATCGCCAGCTCAGACCGCAGAAGCGTGCCGTCAAAGCGCAGAACCACATCGCCGGCGTCCACAAAAGCGCCCTCTTCGACCAGGATTTCGCCCACGACACCGCCATCGAGATGCTGAACGGCCTGGCGGTTGCCTTCAACCTCGATGATCCCCGGCGCGATCACAGCACCGGCAAGCGAGGTGGTCGCCGACCAGCCGCCAAGCCCCACAACCAAAACGACCAATGCGATGACGCCGGTCAGGACCGGCCCCTTTAGTTTCCAGCGCGTGTCGTCACCGGTCATGATTGTGCCTCGCTACGAAAAGAACTTGCGATCTGAGCGTGGTTCTTGACCTGGGACTTCAGGACTTCGTCACGCGGACCGAATGCCTTGCGGGTGCCGCCTTCCAACACGAGGATCGTGTCGCATTCGGCAATCGCCGCCGGGCGGTGGGCCATGATGATCACGGATTTGCCGGCCTCTTTCATCTGCCGAATGGCTGCGTTCAGCGCCTGCTGACCGACGTTGTCGAGGTTCGAGTTCGGCTCATCAAGGATCAGGATCTCGGGCCCGCCATAAAGCGCGCGGGCCAGCCCCACGCGCTGTTTCTGGCCGCCGGACAGCATCGTGGCACCCGAAGCCACGGGCGTGTCATAGCCCTGTGGCAGCTGCAGGATCATCTCATGGGCACCGGCGATCCGGGCGGCCTTGACGACTTCTGCATCGTCGGGCGCCTCGGCAAGGCGTGCGATATTCTCGGCAATCGTCGCACCGAACAGGATCACATCCTGCGGCAGATAGCCGATGTAACGCCCCAGATCGCCTTCGCTGTACTGATCCAGTGAAGCGCCGCCGAGGCGGATCGTTCCCGAGGCCGGAAGCCACATGCCCGTCATGGTCCGGGCAAGCGTGGTTTTGCCCGATCCGCTGGCACCGATGACGCCAAGGGCCTGCCCCGGCAGAAGTTCGAAGTTCAGCATGCGCAGCGTTGGCGCCCGGGCCTTCGGCGGCACCACGCTGAGCTGTTCGATCAGCAAATGCGCCTTGGGCCGCGGCAGCACGGTTTTGGGCTCTGGCGGTGGCGTACTGCCCAGAAGTTCTGCCAGCGAACTCCAGCCCTGGGCCGCGCGTTGCAAAAGGGGCCAGCCCGATATCGCCTGATCGACCGGCGCCAGAGCCCGACCCAGAAGGATTGAACCGGCAATCATCGCGCCGGCAGAAAGCTCATTCTGCAGAACCAGATAGGCGCCCAGCGCCAGGATCCCGGACTGGAGAAGAAAGCGCATGGATTTGGAGACCGACGCAAACCCCCCGGTTCTGTCGGCCGAGGTGATCTGGGAATAAAGCGATTCATTCCGCAGCCGCCGCCAGCGTGCCATGGCCGCATCCTGCATGCCCAGTCCAGAGATGGTCTCGCTGTTGTTTCGGATGTTGTCGGCAAAAGCGTCGCTGGCCATGGCGGCCCGGTTTGCCGTCCGCACAACTTCGCGGGTCAGAAGCTGGTTGGCCATGGTGATCGAGAAAAGCAGCGCTGCGCCCGCAATCGAATACCACCCCATCCAGGGGTGAAAGATGTAGATCGCCCCGATGAAAATCGGCGTCCATGGCAGATCGAAGACGGCAAAAAGTGACGGCGCTGACATGAACTTCTGAACCGATTCCAGATCCCGCAGTGCCGATGCGGGCGACCCGTCGGCCGCCGCACCGCGCTGAAGCTGAAGCGTAAAGACCCTAGGATCAAGGCGCGACTGGAAGCGGGCGCCGATGCGGGCCGCCACGCGTCCCCGCGCATAATCCAGAACGCCCATCAGCGCATAAAGCGCAATCACCAGAACCAGAAGCGCGGTCAGCGTCGCCTCGGACCGACTGGACAGAACACGGTCATAGACCTGAAGCATGAACAGCGGACCCGTCAGCATCAGCAGGTTGACGAAGATTGAAAACACCGTGAGGACAAATATGCCTCCGCGCCCGATACCAAGAGCGACCATTAGTTCGTTGCGCACACGCAAACTCCGTTTTTCCCGCGCCCAAACCGCGCCTTCCGGTGCTATGTAGCAGACTTTTCCGGACCATGGGCAACAGGAACGCATGGCGGCTGGACAATCTTGCACAGCCGTCCGACTGTCCGGCCCGCATTTGGCACCTAGCTTGAGTGTCGAGGCGACGGATGAACACTGTGCTTTTGCGTATCGACCAGCTTTTCAAGACTTATCCGGGGACCGACGGGGAAACCACGGTTCTGCGCGGTATCTCGCTTGACGTGGATGCCGGCGAGACCGTTGCCTTAACGGGCGAGTCGGGAAGCGGCAAAAGCACGCTTATCCACCTAGTGGCGGGGCTGGATGCGCCGGATGCGGGAACCGTTCAGATCGGGGAACAGCAGGTCAGCGGGGCCAACGACCGCCAGCGTGCGGATCTGCGCCGCGACAAGATCGGGCTGATTTTCCAGCAGTTCAATCTGATCCCGTCCTTGAGCGTGGCGGCCAACCTGAGCTTTCAGGCGCGCCTGGCCAACCGGTACGATCCGGAATGGGTGGACACGATGTCAGAACGGCTGGCGCTGGTCCCGCTTTTGACCAAATACCCCGAGACGCTGTCGGGCGGACAACAGCAAAGGGTGGCTGTCGGGCGGGCGCTGGCCAGCCGCCCGCCTTTGATTCTTGCCGACGAACCCACGGGAAACCTGGATCGGGATACGGGCGATGCGGTTCTCGATCTGATGCTCGATCTTGTCAGCGATACGGGCGCCGCCCTGATACTCGTGACCCATTCGGATCGTCTTGCGGGACGCCTTGGTCGCCGCCTGCACCTGTCCGACGGAACCCTGGCATGACCGGAACGGCATTGGTCGCGCTTTTGTCGCACTGGCGGCGCCATCCCCTGCAACTGGCCACATTGGTCATCGGGCTTGCCCTTGCCACGGCGCTTTGGTCCGGCGTGCAGGCGATCAACGGCGAAGCGCGTGCGTCCTACACTGACGCCGCCAATACGCTGCAGTCGATCGCGTCGGCGTCCCTGCGCAGCGCTGACGGCGGCACGATTGCCCTGGCCGATTTCACCACCCTGCGGCGCGCGGGCTGGACCGTCAGCCCGGTGATCGAAGGCGAGCTGTCAATCGGTGGCGAAACCTATGCTCTGCAGGGCATCGATCTTTTGTCGGTGCCGCCGGCGGCCCAGGCAGACCGCTTTGGCGTGCGCCGTGACGGCGGTCTTGATCCGGTTGCCTTCCTGGTGCCGCCCGGGCAGGTGCTGGCGGCCCCTGAAACCGCTGAACTGATCGCGCAGGATGGGCGCCTGCCAGAGGTGCTGGTGGCCGAACGGCTGGCATCCAACCAGCTGGTCACCGATGTCGGCGTCGCGGCGCGTCTTCTGGGCATGCCGGATCGGCTGAGCCGCATTCTGGTCCTTGAACGGCAGCGGTCGGGTCTTGCGCCGCTATCGGATCTGGTGCCGGCGCTTCGGCTTGAGACACAAGGTCAGTCCACCGACATCGCCCGCCTGACGGACAGCTTCCATCTGAACCTTACGGCGTTCGGCTTTCTGTCCTTTGCCGTGGGGCTTTTCGTCGTACACGCGGCAATCGGATTGGCCTTTGAGCAGCGCCGCGCAATGTTCCGGACGCTTCGGGCGCTGGGGCTGCCGCTGGGCCGCCTTGTGCTTCTTGTCGCCATGGAGCTTTTGCTGGTGGCGCTGGTGTCCGCCAGCTTCGGGCTGGTTCTTGGATACATAGTGGCCGCCGCCTTGCTGCCGGATGTGGCGGCGACGCTGCGGGGCCTTTACGGCGCCAGCGTTGACGGTGTTCTTGAGTTCCGGGCCCAATGGGCTTTGGGCGGCCTGTCCATGGCGCTGTTGGGTGTATTTGCCGCCGGCAGCCGATCTGTGATTCGCGTCGCCTTGATGCCCATCCTTTCCGTCGCCCAGCAGCGGGCCTGGGCCCGGGCGTCAGACAGATCAATTGCGGTGCAGTCTGTCGGCGCCGTCGCGATACTCGCCCTGGGCGGTGCTGTTTATCTGGGATCTTCGGGACTTGTGGCGGGTTTCGCCATTCTGGGGGCGGTCCTGCTATCAGCCGCGCTGTTGTTGCCGGCTTTGCTGGCCCTTTGCCTCAATTTGGCATCGACCCGGGCCCAGCATCCGCTGGCACAATGGTTCTGGGCCGACAGCCGCCAGCAATTACCGGGGCTTAGCCTCGCGCTGATGGCACTTCTTCTTGCGCTGGCCGCCAACGTGGGGGTCGGCACCATGGTGGCCTCGTTCCGACAGACCTTTACCGGATGGCTGGACCAGCGTCTGGCATCGGAAATCTATGTCACCGCCGGGTCCGAAAGCGAGGCTCAGAGGTTGACCAACTGGCTGGAGCCAAGGGTCGACGCCATTCTGCCGATCTGGTTTGTCGCCGGGCGCATCGCCGACAGGCCTGCCGAGATTTACGGCGTTGCCGATCACGCGACATACCGCGAAAATTGGCCGCTTTTGGTCAAAACCGATGGCGCTTGGGATCAGGTTCTGGCCGGACGTGCGGTCTTCATCAACGAGCAACTGTTTCGGCGCACCGGGCTTGGCCTGGCAGACACCGTCACGCTTGAGCCGGGATGGCAATTGCCGGTCGCTGGCGTCTATTCGGACTACGGCAATCCGAACGGTCAGGCCATTGTCAGTATTCCGGCGCTTAAGGCGCGTCACCCCCACCTGCCGCGCACCCGATTTGGCCTGCGCGTCGATCCGGACGATGCAGAGGCGCTGCGCACGGCGCTGACAAGAGAGTTCGGCCTGTCGTCCGACCGGGTCATCGATCAAGCGACCATCAAGGCGTTTTCCATGGGCGTGTTCGAACGTACCTTCACTGTGACCGGGGCGTTGAACGTGCTCACGCTGACTGTCGCCGGATTTGCCATGCTGACCAGCCTTCTCACCCTTGCCAGCCTGCGCCTGCCACAGCTCGCGCCAGTCTGGGCGATCGGATCGACGCGCTGGCGTCTGGGCACGCTAGAGCTTGTCAGGGCCATGGTTCTTGCCGCCCTGACGGTCATTCTGGCACTGCCCGTGGGGTTGGCCCTGGCGTGGCTTCTTTTGACGGTCGTCAATGTGGAGGCCTTTGGCTGGCGCCTGCCCATGGCCTATTTTCCCGCCGACTGGATGCGCCTTTTGGCTCTGGCGCTGGTGGCGGCCGCCATCGCCGCCATGTGGCCAGCAATCCGGCTGGCACGCACGCCGCCACTGCGTCTTTTGCAGGTGTTTTCCAATGAGCGTTAGGCTTGCCACCGCTGCCCTTTTGCTTGTGCTCTGGCACGGCGCCGCTTGGGCCCAGGGTTTTGCCGGGCTCGGTTCGGACGCCGATGGCTTTGCGCTGCCCGAACGTGGCTATGCGTTCGACTTTCCGGCCGATCACGGCGCGCATCCGGGCTTTCGCATCGAATGGTGGTACCTCACGGCCAATCTGACCGGCGAAGACGGGCGGGACTACGGCCTGCAATGGACGCTTTTTCGGTCAGCCCTGCGCCCTGGAGAGACGGGATCCGAAACGGGTTGGGACAGCGGCCAGCTTTGGATGGCCCACGCGGCACTGACGACGCCGACCGAGCACCACTTTGCCGAAAAGCTGGCCCGCGGGGGTGTCGGCCAGGCGGGCGTTCAGGCAGCCCCTTTCCACGCCTGGATTGACGACTGGGAGCTGATCGACCGATCGGGCAACCCGGAAAGCGGCATATCCGACCTGTCCCTGCGCGCGGCATCCGATGTTTTTGCCTATGACGTCACGCTTTCGGCAGGTGGGCCGCTGATCTTCCACGGTGACAAAGGCTATTCGGTCAAATCCGCCAACGGGCAGGCCAGCTATTATTTCTCGCAACCCTTCTACGGCCTGAGCGGCACGATCTCCGTGGATGGCAGGCAGGTTCCCGTGACCGGCAGCGCCTGGCTTGACCGGGAATGGTCGTCGCAGCCCCTGGCCTCGGACCAGTCCGGCTGGGACTGGGTTTCACTTCATCTGTCCGGTGGGGAAAGGCTGATGGGCTTTCGGTTGCGGTCCGACGACGGAGCGCATTTCACGTCGGCCACATGGATCGGGCCCGATGGGGAAACAACCAGCTTTGGGGACGGTCATTTGACGATGACGCCCTTGGAAGACGCGTCGGTCGGCGGAAGGGACGTGCCCGTGCGCT
The DNA here is from genome assembly GCA_039026235.1 of Pseudomonadota bacterium. GTDB lineage: Bacteria > Pseudomonadota > Alphaproteobacteria > Rhodobacterales > Rhodobacteraceae > JBCCMQ01. The sequence goes on along the minus strand of JBCCMQ010000014.1, from coordinate 12,927 downwards.
GGCAGGTCGAGCTGCCCGACAAAGGGATCGATGTAACGATTTCGGCCCTGAACGATCAGGCCTGGATGGGGACAACCTTTGCCTACTGGGAAGGCCCCGTGCGCATTCTCGGAACCCATGACGGGCAGGGATATCTGGAAATGACCGGCTATGACTGAAGCTTTCGATACGCTTGCCGGAACGCTGGACCATGTCTGGGCAACACTCGCCGGTGCTGTTCAGAACCCCGAAGCGCCGGCGCGCAATCCTGTCTTCGGGACCACGCGCGCCGATGGGTCACCGACCATGCGTACCGTTGTTCTGAGGGCGGTCGATCCGGTGGCGGGAACGCTTGAGTTTCACACCGATACGGCCTCGTCCAAGGTGGCCGAAACCCAGCGCGATCCGCGCGGTGCCTTTCACATCTGGGACCGGGACGAGGCTTTGCAGATCCGGATCGCGGTCACGGTGACCCATCTGTCACCGACCGAAGCCTTTGAGCGGTGGAGCGCCATCCCCGAAGGTCCGCGCAGGGGGTATGGTCGTGCGCCGCAATCGGGTACGCGCATCCAAACCTATGACGGGTATTCCCCCGGACCGGACGCCAACCGGTTCACCGGCTTTGTCTGTACGGCCGAGGCGATTGAGACATTGCTGATTGATCCCGGCGGCCACAGACGCGCAGAGTTTCTGCGCGCCAGCGGCTGGCAAGGGGCCTGGCTTGTTCCCTAGGGCCCTTTTCGGCGTGCGCAGGGCGGGGTAGAAGCGCGGATGCCCCTGGAATTTCCGTCGGACTATCCGGACACCCCCCTGCCCTTTGATGCCCTGATCGACGTGCGCAGCCCAGCCGAGTTTGCCGAAGATCACATTCCGGGGGCGATAAACCTTCCCGTGCTCAGCAATGAAGAGCGTGCGCGCGTCGGAACCATCTACAAGCAGGACAGCCCATTTCGGGCCCGCAAGATCGGCGCGGCCCTGGTTGCACGGAACGCGGCGCATCACATCGAAACGGCCCTGGCCGGCCATGACGGCGGCTGGCGGCCGTTGGTCTATTGCTGGCGTGGCGGGCAGCGCTCTGGCGCCTTCGCGACGATACTGGGCCAGATTGGCTGGCGGGCAGAAACGCTTGCCGGTGGCTACAGAGCCTACAGGCGGACCATCGTCGAACGCCTTTACGACCGGGACTGGCCTTACCGCATGATCTTGCTGAACGGGCTGACGGGAACAGGCAAGACAGAGATCCTCCAGCGTCTTGGACATCGGGGCGGCCAGACAATTGACCTGGAAGGCATGGCCAACCATCGCGGGTCGGTCTTTGGCGCCAAAGAGCGCGCGCAGCCATCGCAAAAGTGCCTGGAAAGCCGGATCGTTGCGGCCTTGCGGGGATTCGACGCGACGGTGCCGATTCTCGCCGAAGCCGAAGCCAGCCGGATTGGCAATCTGCAAGTGCCTCCGACCCTTTGGAATGCCATGGCAGCTGCCCCGCAAATCGAGATATCCGCGCCGTTAGAGGCGCGCGTGGCCTTCACCCTAGAGCATTACGCCGACTTTGCGGCCGACCGGGATCGTCTTGGGACCGCGCTTGGCGCCCTGATACGCTTCCACGGGAAAGAGCGGGTTGCGCAATGGCAGAACCTTGCCCAGAAGGGCGCCCTGCCCGAGCTAGTGGCGGATCTCTTGCGACATCACTATGACCCCCGGTACCGAAAGTCCCAGATCCAGCACGAACCGACGGTTGCCCTGAGGGTGGATCTGCCGGATCTAAGCCTGGGGTCGCTGGACCGTGCGGCGGCCGAAATCGAAAGCTGTTTTGCCGGTGTTAAACCAGCTCAATTCGCGGCGGGCCGGGCGTGATCTCACCGATGATCGCCGCCGCGTAGCCCGCCTGCAAAAGGTCCCGAAGCGCGGCCTGCGCGGCCTTGACCGGAAGGGCCGCCAAAAGACCACCGGCGGTCTGTGGATCATGCATCAGCGTCCGCACGGGCCCGTCCGGCCCCTGCACCGGTGCTGCCTGGAGGTTGGCGGCATAAAGCGATGACCGCACACCTTTGTCAGCGAGCGCGCGGGCCCCGTTCAAGAGCGGGATATCGGCGGCGGCAATCCGCGCGCCTCGCCCGCTGGCGCGCAGAATATTCATCATGTGGCCCGCCAGACCAAAACCCGTCACATCGGTCATTGCCTTCGCGCGGCGCAGTATGCGCGCCGCATCTCCCTGATCATGCGCCATTGCCGCCAGCGCATCGGCGACGTCCTGACCACGCGCCAACCCAGCCATTTCTCCGGCCAGGATCGTGCCAGAGCCGATGGGCTTGGTCAGCAAAATCAAATCGCCCGCTTCGGCGCCGGACAGGCCAATCGGATCATCGCTGGAAACGCCGGTTACCGTGAAGCCCACGGTCATCTCGGCGCCCAGGGTCGTGTGCCCCCCACCGATTGCGGCGCCCGCTGATTGAAAGACCTCGTCTGCACCGGCCATAATATCGCGCAGCGTCGCCCGCTGCATGGCCGCTTCCATTTCTGGCAGAACCAGGCTTGCCAGGGCCATCTGCGGCGCGGCGCCCATGGCCCAGATATCCCCCAGTGCGTGGACCGCGGCAATTTTGCCATGCATGAACGGATCGCCGGTCAGAGCCCGCAGATGATCGACCGAGATGACCTGCAGCGATGTGCCGATCCGCAGGGCCGCGGCGTCATCGCCCGGAAGGTGCAGAACGTCCTGGCGGGCCGCGCCCGTGAACCCGGCGGTACCCGCTTGCAGGTCCTCCTGCCCGACCTTCGCGCCGCAGCCCGTGCAAAGGGGCAGCCGGCGGTCCTGCGCGGGCACCGCGTCTTTGGGACGCACCGCCGGTTTTCGCATAGGCGAGAGGTCGGAAAACTGATCCATGAAACGCCGGTCAATCCGATCCTTCAGGCGCCACAGCGCAGGCCCCGCAAGCGTCAGGCCCGATTTGTCCGCCAAGGCGGTTTGGGCGCCGAGAGAAATCAGCTTCAGGTAGTCGCGCTGCGGTGCATAGTGCCTGCGCTGTTCATGCAGCAGATCGGCCCGGATGTTGTGATAAAGCACAGGGGCTTGCCGTACCGCGAAGACGCCTGCCTTTGGACGGGGATCAAACGCAAGATGCGCGCAGTCGCCCACGGCAAAGACCGATGGGTGATTTTCGGCGCGCAGTGACCGGTCGACCCGAATGAAACCATCTTCCAAGGCAAGACCGCTGTCCTTCAGCCAAGGGTAAGGGCGCGCGCCGGCTGCGCCCACGACCAATGTTGCCGAAACGGCGTTGCCGTCTGCCAGGGTGACGCCCTGATCCGACACCGATGCCACCGGCACATTCAGGACCGAGGCCACGCCCTGCTCAGCCATTGCGCCTTGCAGTTTGGCCCGCGCCCGCGCGCCAACACCGCTGGCAAGCTGGCCGGCTTCGACAACACAAACGCGCGCGCCCTGGACACCGTTCGTCCTCAACGCAAAGGCCATTGCCATGGCCAGCTCGCACCCGGCCACACCGCCCCCGATGACCGCGACCTCGGGGGCAAGATCGCCGGACGCGGCCAAGCCCAGCCAGTCTTGCCAGCGCCGCGCGAAGGCGCCAAGCGGCTTGGCGGGCACGGCATGTGCCGCAAAGCCGGGCAATGCGTCCATCCCGGACGTGATGCCGATGTCGACGGACAGCGTATCAAAGCGCACGGGCGGACGCCCAGTCACGCGAACGGTGCGTTCCTGCAGATCGACATGCTCGGCCGAGCCAAGGATCAGCCGGCCACCGGCAAACCCCACCAGTCGGACCAGATCGATGTCAAGATCGCTGCGCGTATAGTGGCCCGCGACAAACCCGGGAAGCATGCCGGAATAGGCGGCGCTGACATTCGGGTCGATCAGCGTCACCCGGACACCCGCCACCGGCCCCATCCCCCACCGCCGCAAAAACAGCGCATGGGTATGCCCACCGCCGATCAGGACCAGATCATGTGTCAGTGGGACAGCACTGTTCAACGTTCATTCCGCCACTAAGTCACTTGGCATGAAGGAGTACGCCGTTCCGATCCTGAATGCGAGGCAGAGCGTGTCACGACGCCGTGTTGCGGTCGCGGTCGTGGCGTGCCTGTTGATCCTGGCGGGATTGGTCGGACTGGAACGCGACCGGCGCGGGATCTCCATGGCCGATGCGACGGTTGGGTTGACCCCTGTCACGCTGCTTCAGCGTCCGGGCGCAAGCGGGCCGGGCGTCCTGATAGCCCATGGTTTCGCGGGCTCGCGCCAGTTCATGGACAGCTTTGCGCTGACGCTGGTCGATGCGGGGTACATCGTGGCGACCTATGACCTTCTGGGGCATGGGCAGAACCCGGCACCGATGTCGGGCGATGTGACAACCGCCTCTGGAACCACCCGGCTGCTGGTCGACGAAGCGGCACGGGTCGCCGACTGGCTGAGCAGGCAACCCGGCGTTACACCCGGCCTTGCGCTGATCGGCCATTCGATGGCTTCGGACATCGTGATCCGGCTGGGCCAGGCGCGCGGCGATGTTGCGGCGGTGGTGGCGGTGTCGATGTATTCCGAGGCGGTGACAGCGGACAGCCCGCGGCAGTTGCTGATCCTGACCGGACAGGGCGAGCCGCATCTGCGCGAAAACGCGTTGGAGGCGTTGCGCATGGTCGATCCTGAGGCGCAGGCGGGAACCACTGCCGCGTCCGAAGGGGTTCAGCGCCGGGCGGCGGTGGCACCATGGGTAGGCCACGTGGGTGTTCTTTACAGCGACACCAGCCTGACCGAAGCCCGCGACTGGATCGACGCGGCCTTTGACCGCAACCACGATGGCCGCGTCATTTCGACTTCTGCGCCTCTGGCGGCACTTCTCGTTGGGCTGCTGGCGCTCGCCTGGCCATTGGCGGGGTTGGTTCCGCTGCGCAACCATAGCCCGCAGATACTGGGGCGCTGGAGATATGCCGGGGCGATCCTCATCCCGGTTGTTGCGGCCCCGGCGGTGTCCGCGCTTGTCCCGGGGACCGCCCTGCCCATTCTGGGCGGCGCCAATCTGGCGGCTCTCTTGCTGGTCTACGGGCTGGCACAGTTGATCGTTCTTCGTCTGTCCGGTCTGCGGCTGACGCGGCCGGATCTGATTGCCGCGGCCGGTCTGACGGCTTTTGGCATCCTTGTCTTCTCGGCCGCGATGACCAACTATGCTGCCAGCTTCTGGCCGACCGGGCCACGCATTGGTCTTTTTGCAGTGCTTCTGCCCGGCTGTTTTGCGTTGATGTGCGCCGACGCGCTTATCAACGACGGCGGTCAGGCCCCCTGGCCCCGCAGGCTCATCTCGCGCATAGGGATCATCGTCGCGCTGGCGATAGGCGTCGCAACCGATGTCGAGAGCCTGTTCATGGTATCGATGATGCTGCCGGTTCTGGTGCTGTTCTTCCTGGTCTTCGGCGCGATGGGCCGCTGGGTCGGATTGCGGGCCGGCCCGTCCACATCCGGTCTTGGATTGGCGGTCTTGCTGGCCTGGTCTTTGGCGGCGACGATGCCGATTTTCGATCAGGAAACCGAAAGCGACTTTGCGGCGCTGCTGTCCGTGCAACCGGTTTGAGACGTCTCGTCGAAAACGGCGGAGAACGCCCGCCTCAGCCGTAGGGCTCGATCCTGCCGGAAGAGATCGCATAGCCGATTTCAGCCAGCTGGGTGGCGGTGGCGGACGTCCCGAACATGCCGGTGACGTAAACCGGTTCAAAAAGACCCTGGCTTTCGTACGGGCTTTGCGCGGTCACGAAGATAAGCTGGTTTGGCGGCGGCGGCGGCACATGGATACAAGCGCCGACGTAGGGCACCAGTATGGCGGCCGTCACGCCGGTTCCGTCAAAATCCAGCGGCACGAGATACCCGGGGATCCGCACCAGCCGGTCATTGAATGCGTCCGTGACCTTTCCGCCGGTTTCCTGATCAAAGGGCGTCGTCAGCTGACCGTGCTGGACGATGCCAAGCTCTCGCAGCGCCTCCATGGCCATGCCCTGTTCCTCGGGCACGAGGTCTGACCATCTGAGATCGATCGCCTGATCAGCGGCGAGGCTGGGCGCGATGGCCCACAGGGGAGCGGTGCTGGCAACCGCCGCCATCTCGACAAACTTGCGTCTTGTCAGTCTCGGTATCATCGAAACCCCATCGACGTGGCGCCGCGTCAGTTCGACCCCGGTTCCAGCGTTTCATTTGCAATCGCGACGTACTGACTGAGCAGAATAACCTCTAACGGTGACGTCACCCTGCGGTCGCGGACCGCGGCCTCAAGGGTCTCGTGCATCGACCAGTCCCCGCGACCGCCAAACTGCCGTGCGACCGGCGCCCCAATATCGGGCGCAGCCTGGATGGCGGCGGCTACTGACGTCCGAACAGCCACCTGCATATCCGGCGCTCCGTAAATGCTGAGCAGGGCAAAGGCCTCGACCATCATTTCCCGGTCCGCCAGCGGCACGTCACTGTTCGAAAGAAACGACCGTGCCAATTCTTCGGCGCGCGCGGCACCGCCCAGTTCAAGAAGCGCGACGGTTTTAGCGCCCAGAACACCGTTTTGCCGGTTCAGGCTGTCGCTTAGCCCGGCGCGAAGCTTCTGTTCCAGCGCCGCGTCACCGGCCAGACCCAGAAGAAGGTACCTGATCGGCACCAGGTCAGCTTCGGCCGGATCTGACAGGGCGCTCAGGGTGTTCGCGGTGTCGACCTTCGGATCAAGCTGGCGCAAAACACCATAGTCGGCCCGGTCCAGTTCGCGCAGGGCAAGGTGGCGCACGGCACGATCCGGATGGTCCAGATACCCGGCGAAAGTGGCAAAACGGTCATCATCTTCGCCGATCTGCCAGGCGTCGCGATGCTCCATGACGGTATTCAGAACCGCCGACATCTCGGCGTCCACATAGGCCACGCGCAGCCATTCACCGTAGGCGCCATCGCGCGTAAAAAGGACCTTGGCCTGCGGATCAGCGTTCAGCCGTTGCCGTGTCGCGGCATCGACGAGGAACGGCAGATCCACCAGATCCGCCTCACCCTCAAGGGCCTGGAGCGGCTGAAAGCGCAGGGGGTCGTCAGGGTCGGCCCGGGCCAGAACAATGTGTTCGGTGTTCAGCAAGCGGTCGACCATTGTCGGCCGCGGCACATAGTTGTGAAAACTGCAGGCAAGCGCCGCTGATCCCACAAGGGCCGAGCAGGACGAAAGAAAGGTCAGAAGTCGCTTCATGGCTCGATTATGTCCTTGTCGATTCACAGGTCCAAATCACATCTTGATCATCATTCCATCGGCGAGTGACAACCTATAGGCGCGCACCGCCGGTATCAGGCTGACCAGCGCAGACGCCCCAACGACCGCGCCAAGCACAAGGAATTCCGTTCTGGTGAGCCCGGTGATCGGGATAAAGAGGCCATAGGCCGCGTCAAGCCAGGGCTGCAAAAGAAAAAGTCCTGCATAAAGCAAGCAGAGACCAAGGATCGCCCCTGTAAAGGCCATTAAAACGGCTTCGATCAGCAAGAGCGAGATGATTGCGCCGGGACCCGCGCCCATGGCCCGAAGGATTGCCATTTCACGCCGCCGGGCGCTGAGGCCGGCAAGGATCATGGCACCCATGCCAATCAGCGCCGTCGCCACGACCATGACCGAAATACCGGCCAGTGCCGTCTCGGCGACCCCCACGATACCCCAAAGCTCCTGCAGGGCGACACCGGGCAGAATGGCCGTCAGCGCCTCGTCCTCATATTCGTTGATGTCCCGTTGCAGCGTGAAGATCTGCAGCCGCGAATTGACGCCGAGCATCGCCGCGGTGATCGCCTTGGGCCTAAGATCCATTGTGCGCAGGACCTCGACCGGCGTCGCAGCGCCCTGTCTCTGCGCCCCGCTTTGCCAGTCCACGTGAATGGCCTCAATCGCTTCGAGGCTGACGACCACGGTTCTGTCAACGGGCGTGCCGGTTTTCTCAAGGATGCCTGAGATACGGAACGGTGTGTTCCCATGGTCGCTAAAGGACGCCAGACCATGCGAAACGATGATCGGATCGCCGACGCCGTAGCCCAGCCTGCGTGCCACATCAGCCCCGACCACAGCGTCGAAAAGGTCATCCATTACCACGCCATCCTTGAGCGTAAGAGCGCGTCCGCCCCGGTACCTGTAGTGGGAAAAGAAGGCCGATGTGGTTCCCATGACGCGGAACTGCCGATGACTGTCGCCCAGTGAAATCGGAACGGCCCAGGCCACTTCGGGCCGGGATGCCACGTCACTGTAGCTGGCCCAACTGATGTTGTTCGTCGCATTGCCGATCCGGAACACCGAATAAAGCAAAAGCTGAACACCACTGGCACGGGCACCAAGGATCAGATCGGTGTCGGAAATCGTATCGGCGAAACTTTCCCTGGCGCCGTTGCGCAGCTTTTCGACGGCCAGAAAAAGCGCCACCGACAAGGCGATAGCAATGATGGTCAGACCCACAGTCAGACGTCGGCTGACCAAAGACGCGAAGGCGAGCTTTGCAAGTGTCATGGGCCAGAATGCCGGTCCGCAAGCGCGATGGCACCCATTTCGATCCGCCGGTCAAAGCGAGAGGCATTACGCCCGTCGTGACTGACCATCAAAAGCGTCATGTCAAAGCGGCGGACCTGATCGAAAAGCAGATCCAGAAACTCGGCCTGCGCACCGTCGTCCAATGCCGATGTCGGCTCGTCCGCCACGATGATGTCAGGGGTACCGATCATCGCACGGGCAACGGCAACCCGCTGCTGCTGACCGACCGACAAGTCGGAAGCGCGGGTTTTCTCGACCAGGTCCCGCGACAGACCTAAGGCGTCAGTAAGTTCCAACGCAGCCTCTCTGGCTGCGACGGCGCGTTCCCTTCGCCGTCGCGAAAACCTGAGCGGTACCAGGATATTGTCCAGCGCGGTCGCATAGGGAAGCAGGTTAAACATCTGAAAGATGATACCGATCGAATCCGCACGGATCCTGTCACGCTTGCTTGGTTTGGCTTCGGTCATCGACTGACCGGCCACGCGGATCGAGCCACTTGTGGGCGCGGCGATGCCGCAGATCAGGCTGAGAAGTGTCGATTTGCCGGAACCGCTCTGCCCCACCAGAAAGACGGATTCGCCCCGCGCAACCTGAAACTCTGGCACATCCAAGCTGAATCTACTGCTGGGCCAGGTGAACCTGACACCGCTAAGATCGATTGCAGGGATTGGGGCGTCGGGATCCATCATCCGTTATTGGTCAGAACATGCTCTGCGTGTCCAGTTCCGGAACGTCGCGATGACCCTCACGAGCGCGCGTCTGCGGATCCTATCCAACGCGCTGATGATGTGCGCGTTGCGGCAGATCCTCCATTGGAAGGGCATCGCCGAGCGGCGGCATTTTAGAGGTGATCGCGCGTCCGGACTGTAGCAAGTTGCCCCCATGGCGGAAGACAGCGACACCCAGTACATTGCCGTTGACGGCGGTGGGTCCGGTTGTCGGCTGGTCCTGGTCCGTGAAAGTGACACCGTTTTCGCCGAGGCGGGGCCGGCCAATGTCTCGACCGATCCGATCGCCGCGGTGGACCGGATCAGGCATGGCCTTTCCCTGCTGGCCGAACGTTCCGGGCAAAGCATGGAAGATCTGATGGGTCTGCCGGCATACTTCGCGCTTGCAGGGGTCACGGGTCCGGCCATCGCCGCCAGAGTAAACGAACAGCTTGGGTTTGGTCGGGCCGTGGTGGAGGAGGACAAGAAGGCGGCCGTTGCCGGCGCGCTGGGAGATGTCGATGGGGCCGTCGTCCACTGCGGAACCGGGTCGTTCCTTGGAATTCAGTGCGACGCAAAGGTTCGCCTTGCTGGCGGCTGGGGCGCAGAACTGGGCGATGAAGCCTCGGCGCAGTGGGTCGGGCGAGCGGCCCTTGCCGAAACGCTCAGGTGCGCGGACGGGCTGGCTCTGGAAACCCCTTTGACCGCAGGTATCTTGGCCAGTTTTGGCACCACGGATGCCATTCTGGCCTTTGCCCGTGATGCTGAACCGTCAGCCTTTGGCCGCCTGGCGCCACAAGTGACCGCTTTGGCGTCGGAAGGCGATTCACTTGCAAGGCAGATCCTGCAAAGTGGTGCGGACTATATCACCGGAACCCTGACGGCTCTGGAGTGGTCGCCGGACACGCGGCTTTGCCTGACCGGTGGCATCGGACCCAGTTACAGGCCCTACCTGCCACCTGAGTTCCGCGCGGTGCTGGCCGATCCTTTAGGCACCCCGACCGACGGCGCGGTTCGGCTGGGCCGCAGGCTGTTCCAGCTGGAAAAGACCAACCAATGACCCGGATACGGATTTTCACCGGCGGATCGGTTTTCGACGGCGCGCAGTTTTATCCGGCCTGCGATCTGCGCCTCAGTGGCAGCACGATCCTTGAAATCGGACCGGGCCTGAACCGGCACGATGCCGATGAAGAAATCGATCTTGCGGGCGATATCCTTTGCCCCGGATTTGTGGATCTTCAGGTGAATGGTGGCGACGGGATCATGTTCAACGATGATCCGTCGATTGAGACGCTGGAACGCATTGCGGGTGCCCATGGCGCCTTGGGCGCGTCGACCATTCTTCCCACCCTCATCACTGATACGCCCGACAAAACCTTTGCCGCCTGCGCCGCAGCAATTGAGGCCGCGCGCGTGGGTTTGCCAGGAATTGGCGGTCTGCATTTGGAGGGCCCGCACATCTCGGTCGAGAAATGCGGCGCCCACGACCCGGCGCTGGTGCGGCCGTTGGAGGCGGCGGATCTTCAGTTGTTGCTGGAAACGGTCTCACAACTGCCCGTTCTGTTCGTCACGCTTGCTCCGGAAGCGGTCACGCCCGACCAGGTGGCAACCTTGAAGAAAGCCGGTGTCAGGATTTCCTTGGGGCATACCGCGGCCGACTTCGACACCTGCGTTGCTTATATGCAGATGGGCGCCATGTGCGTAACGCATCTCTTCAACGCGATGAGCCAGCTGAGCAGCCGACAGCCCGGCCTTGTCGGCGCCACCTTTGCGCAAGACGCGGTTTTTGCCGGGCTGATTGCCGACGGTATCCACGTGCATCCGCAATCGATCAGGACCGCATTTGATGCCAGCTCCGGTGCCGAACGGATATTTCTGGTCAGCGATGCCATGGCGCCGACGGGAACCGATATCGGCCAATTCGAATTGAACGGACGAACCGTAACCCGACGCGACGGCCGATTGACGCTTGCGGACGGCACCCTTGCCGGGGCGGACCTGACGCTAACACGGGCTGTCCGCGTTCTGGTCGAAGACGTGGGCATACCGCTTGAAACGGCCCTGCGTGCGGCCACATCGGTTCCGGCGGCCGCGGCGGGTCTTGCAAAGCCGGCCGGGCATCTGGCGGCCGGTTCCAGCGGTCCCGTTCTGCGCCTTTCACACGCATTGGACCGGGTCACCGTGTTGAATTCAGGTGTCTAGTTTCCGCTCATGCCCTCGGCACCGGCCTGGTTCAATTCATCCTCATCCCAAAAGCCAATGATGATCCCCCTCGACAGCTCATCGCCTTTGCGGTTGGCAATCGAGTGGTCGGATACGGTCGTCTTGCTGTGATGTCGGCGGCTCCAGAGGCCCATAAGGCCATGCAGTCTTTCGATCTCTTGGCTTTTGGAGGGATCACCACCCAGATCGATCAGCTCGTCGGGGTCGGATTTAAGATCGTAGAGCATCGGGCGAAAGCCTTCGGCATGGACGTATTTCCACCGACCATCGAAGATCATCGTCAGTCTGCAGTCGGACACCGGTTGGTTCAGGATCTTGCGCGCACGCCGCATGGCATAGTCGTATTCGCTGACCGCGAAGCTGCGCCAGGTCTCGGCGCGGTCGTGCAAAAGCGGCAACAGGGATCTGCCTTCCAGGATATGGGGGCAGGCCGTGCCGCCGAACCAATCCAGAAACGTCGGCAACAAATCGATTGATTCCACCAGTTCTGAACGGACCTGCCCACGCGTGGCATCGGCATCGGCGCCGGGATCCACGACAATAAGCGGAATGCGGGCCGAGGCATCATGGAAAAGCTCTTTCTCACCCAGCCAGTGGTCGCCCAGATAATCCCCATGGTCAGACGTAAAGACGATCATGGTGTTGTCACGCAGGCCACGCGCATCCATCCAATCCATAAGCCGCCCGATTTCGTCGTCAATCTGCGCGATGAGACCCATGTAGGCGGGGATAACCCTTTCGCGCACCTCGTCGCGGGAAAATGCCCGGGAAAACCTTTGCTGGAAATAGGCATCCAGAACCGGATGCGCATTCGTGCGTTCGGCCTCGGACCGGACCGGCGGCACCACATCGTCCGCGCCGTAGATCGCGTGATAGGGCGCAGGCGCGATATAGGGCCAGTGGGGTTTGATATATGACAGGTGCAGGCACCAAGGCTGGTCGCCCGCGTCTTCGATAAACTCCATGGCCCGCGTCGTTGAATAGGCCGTCTCTGAGTGTTCCGCCGGGACCCGCGCGGCCCGGTTGGCGTTCGCCATCAGCCACCCGCTGACGCGGTCGCCGTTTTCGTCGTCGGCAGAGTTCGCCCAAAGCTCCCAAGGGTTTTCGCCGCTGAAGCCTGCTGCGCGCAGGTAATCGTTATAGTGGCTGGGTTCTTTACCGCCGTTGGGGTGCAGGCCGTCCAGCCGGTCCCAAACTTCAAAACCGCATTCGGATAGGCGCTGGCCAGCGGGCGACGCCGGATCGATGCCCAACCGCTTCATCCCGGCCACGTCGGCATACATGTGGGTCTTGCCGCAAAGCGCAGTCCGGACACCCAGCGGTTCCAAGTGATCGCCCATGGTCATCTCGCCCACGCGCAACGGGGCATTGTTCCATGTGGACCCGTGCGAACGTACATAGCGACCGGTGTAGGTGCTCATGCGGGAAGGACCGCAAATCGGCGACTGCACGTAGGCGCGGTCGAAGCGCACGCCGCGGGCGGCCAGCGCATCGAT
>JBCCMQ010000013.1:0-89474 GCA_039026235.1 Pseudomonadota bacterium | reverse complement strand
ATGTCCAAGAGCATCAAAGCTGTCATGGTTCTCGGCCTGGTTGTCCTGGCCGCTGCTTGCGCACGTGAGCCCGAGCCGGCACCGGTTGAGCCGGCGCCGATCATGGCCGAACCGGTCATGGAAAAGATGTAAGATTTCTTTCGGGTCGGCTGTAACGGCCGACCCGAACCCCGCCCGCACGATTTGCCAGTCGCCGGTTGAAACCGGAACACGCGCATTCTGGGCAAAACCCTTCAAACCTTTGCTGAAACGCCTGCGGTATCGCGCCGAAGGTCCTTGGCTGTCGTTATGCTAAAGCACCGCGGCTTTCCCGGACGCATGCCCGGAACTGATTTTCAGTTCACGATCCGGCGTGAGAATAAATCTGGTCCGACACCTTTGATCCGGCGCGAACGTTTTGCCGACCGCAAGCCGGCGGACAAGAAGGCTGACACCTACTTCATGGCCGCCCTCTGGGCACATTTCGGGGCGGAACCCTTTGCCCGCGGCAACCTGGATGCGGGGCGTATTTCCTGGCTTTTCGAACGTGAAGTCGTTCCGGTACAAGGAGAATTCGATCCCAGGGACTATCAGGCGTTGCTACGCATAGATGAGGCCAGGGCGCGCCTCGCCTTCCCCGTCGCCTTTGACGGCAGCCTTATCCAGGGCGGTGAATCGGCATGATCTTGCCGATTGGCTCTCGCTACCGGCGAAAAATGCCCTGCCAGCCTCGCCTCGGTAATTTTCCGTTGGAACCTTCTAATAATTGCGCCACCGTCGCGCTCGCAGACACCACCAGCAGTCACCCGTCTGTAGGGAAATGTCCCCGACAATACCCTTCCCCTTCAAGGCGGCCTGGTCAATTCCAGATCAGGCCGTTTCTTATTTTTATAAAGTCGTCTATAACGCAAAAAAACAAAACTGAGGTCGGGCAATGGATTTCCAAATCAACGCAACAATGCGTCGCGTCGGGTGTGCGGTACTGGCGGCGGCGTTCCTCGCCGGCTGCGGCGGATCCGAAGGATCGCGCGCGGTGTCGGGCGCTGCGATCGGTGGCATCACCCTTGGGGTTCTCACCGGGGGTGTCGGACTGGGCATCCTTGCTGGCGGAGCGGCGGGCGTCATGTGCAATGACGTCAATCCACAGTACTGCGTCGATTAGACAAACGGGCAGGCGGCTTCCCGCTTGCGGCACAGCAACCCATCGCCATGTTATTGGATGCGGTGCGCCGGATATTGAATATCCGACCTGGTCTCTGCGTTTGTTCGGTTCGCGGGCCATCGCCCGTCAACTGAAAAGCGGAGTACGAAGATGTCTATATTCAAACGCTTCTGGCTGTGCCTGCCGATTTGTCTTGCGGTTGCGGCATGCGACACCGATCTGGAACGCGGGCTGGGAGGCGCCGCAACGGGCGCTGTCGTGGCCAATGTCGCAGGAGGCAGCACCCTTACCGGAGCCCTCATCGGTGGGGCAGCCGGCGTATTTTGTGACGATGTTGGCGTTTGTTGACACGCCGGTTCGTCAGATAGCCAAAACAATAATCGAATTGCAGCGAAGCGCGCGGTGTATCAGCCGCGCGTTTTCGTTTTGATCGGTCGAAGGGGGGACGATGTTTAAGAAAATACTGATTGCGAACCGGGGTGAGATCGCGTGCCGAGTGATCAAGACCGCGCGCCGTATGGGGATCGCAACGGTGGCAATCTATTCCGACGCCGATGCGTCGGCACTGCATGTCCGCATGGCAGACGAGGCGATCCGTATCGGCCCTGCCCCGGCAAACCAATCCTACATCGATATTGAGAAAGTCATGGGTGCGGTCCGCCAGTCCGGCGCCGAGGCGGTGCATCCCGGTTACGGGTTTCTGTCAGAGAACCCCAAGTTCGCAGCGGCTCTGGCTGCCGAAGGCATTGCCTTCATAGGCCCGCCCGTGCCCGCGATCGAAGCCATGGGCGACAAAATCAATTCAAAGAAAATTGCGGCCGAAGCAGATGTCAGCACCGTACCAGGTTTCATGGGGCTGATCGCAAATGCCGATGACGCGGTCAAAATATCGGGCGAGATCGGTTTTCCCGTTATGATCAAGGCCAGCGCCGGCGGCGGCGGCAAAGGCATGCGTATCGCTTGGAACGACACCGAGGCGCGGGAAGGCTTTCAGAGTTCAAAGAACGAAGCCGCCAGTTCATTTGGCGACGACCGAATCTTCATCGAAAAGTTTGTCACCCAGCCGCGACATATCGAAATCCAGGTTCTCGCTGACAGTCATGGCAACTGCATCTACCTTGGTGAACGGGAATGCTCGATCCAACGGCGAAACCAAAAGGTGATCGAAGAGGCCCCCAGCCCGTTTCTGGATGAAAACACACGCAAGGCCATGGGCGAACAAGCTTGCGCTTTGGCAAAGGCCGTCGGCTACACAAGTGCTGGCACGGTGGAATTCATCGTCGACAGCGAGCGCAAGTTTTACTTCCTAGAAATGAACACGCGTTTGCAGGTCGAGCACCCTGTGACCGAGCTGATAACGGGCGTCGACCTGGTCGAGCAAATGATCCGGGTGGCCAATGGCGAGGTTCTCGAACTTCGCCAAGTGGATGTGAAGTTGAATGGCTGGGCCATCGAATCCCGTCTTTATGCGGAAGACCCCTACCGGAACTTTCTTCCCTCAATCGGGCGGCTGACACGATATCGTCCACCTGCAGAAAGCGTCAGTGAAACCGCCGTCGTGCGCAATGACACAGGCGTTCATGAGGGCGGCGAGATTTCGATGTACTACGATCCCATGATTGCCAAGCTTTGCACCTGGGGCCCAGACCGCGCGGCGGCACTTGAGGGAATGCGGCATGCGCTTGATGGGTTTGAGTTGGAAGGTATCGGCCACAACCTGCCCTTCCTGTCGGCAGTCATGGACCATCCAAAGTTCATCGCCGGCAACATGACGACGGCCTTTATTGCAGAAGAATATTCCGGCGGCTTTGAAGGCGTGGCGCTTGACGACGCGGCGCTGCGGCGGGTTGCGGCGAGCGCGGCCGCCATGCACCGCGTCGCCGAGATCCGGCGCACCCGGATATCAGGCACGATCGACAATCACCGCCGCATCGTGGGAACCGAATGGGTCGTGAGCCTGGACGGGAAATCCTTTGCTCTTTCGGTCGAGGCTGATCCCGAAGGTGCGGACATCGTCTTTGATGACGGCACGCGGATGCGCGTTTCCAGCGACTGGACCCCAGGTGATCGTTTGGCGCGCCTGACTGTCGATAAGACCCAGATCGCGCTAAAAGTCGAAAAGATCACTCAAGGCTACCGTCTGCGTACGCGTGGCGCCGATTTGCGGGTCAAGATCCGCAGCCCGCGGCAGGCGGAACTTGCGGCGCTCATGCCGGAAAAACTGCCGCCGGACACATCGAAGCTGTTGCTGTGTCCCATGCCCGGGCTGGTCGTAAAGATTGATGTTGCCGAAGGTGATGCGGTGGAAGAGGGACAGACCCTTTGCTCGGTCGAGGCCATGAAGATGGAAAACATCCTTCGCGCTGAACGCAAGGCCACTGTGTCCAAAATCAACGTGCAACCGGGCGAGAGCCTTGCCGTTGACGATGTGATCATGGAATTTGAATGATCGGCTGCGGGCGTGATCGAAAGTAAGCCAAACCTAGTTACACTCGCACTGCTGGGCGGTCTGCTAAGTTTCGCGGGCCTCCAGATTACAGCGATCTTTCTGGCAGGTGGTGTCTTCGAGTATCCGCTGGACGACGTCTACATTCACCTTGCCATGGCATCTGAACTTGCGCGCGGAGGCTACGGTGTCAATTCTGGCGAATACGCCAGTGCCGCATCTTCGGCCCTTTACCCGTTACTGTTGACACCCTTTCCGGACACGGAATTCCAAAGGTTTCTGCCACTTTTCTGGAACCTTGCCGGTCTAGTCCTGTCCTGCTGGATCTGGGGACGCATTCTGGTGCTGGCAGGCATTGATGGCTTCGTCGGGGCCGCACTGGCGTTTATCGGGCCGCTTCTCGTGGGGGCGCATTCGACCGCCTACACTGGTATGGAGCACGCGCTGCATGCTGCCGCCAGCCTAGCCATCATCTATGGTCTGGCTGTGTTTCTGCTTGAAAAGCGCATCACGCCCTTTCTACTTCTTGGGGCGATTTTTTCGCCTGTTCTTAGGTTCGAGGGCCTTGCGCTTGCGCTTCTTGCGGTCGGGGTGCTGTTCATATCTGGGCGGCGCGTGGTTGGCCTGTCTCTTGGATTAGCAGTCGTTTTGCCAATAGCGGCCTTCTGCGCATGGCTGGTCAGCCTGGGCCTGGATCCGTTGCCAAATTCTGTTCAGGCAAAACTGACCTCGAATGCCGATCTTGAGTTTAACCGGATGCAACGGATGCTTGGATCCTTCTGGATCAATATCGGCAAACCCGGCGGTCTGGCGCTTCTTTGCATGGTGCTTGGCGCCGTTCTAATGCGTTCGCTGGTGCCGTCACTTCGGTCATCACCTGCCGGAATGCTGGTGCTTGTTGCCGTCGGCGCGGGGCTTGGTCATCTGTTTCTGGGCCAGATCGGCTGGATGGAGCGCTATGAGCACTATGCGCTTTTCGCTTTAGGTGCGGCTCTCATTGTTCTCGCCGGACAAGCCGCGGGTGGGCGCGAACGCTTGATCGCGCTGACGGTGGCCTGCACCCCGTTCGCAATCTCGGGCTCCAAGTACGTTTACATGACCGCGACGGAATACCCCTTTAACGTTCGCGCCATCCACTTCCAGCAGGGCCAGATGGCGCGCTATGCTCAGGGCTATGCCGATGTGAATGTTGCGGTGAACGATCTGGGGCGCGTGGTCTGGGGTAACCCCAATTATGTCCTGGACCTTTGGGGTCTTGCCAACGATGGGGCGCGCCGCATCCGCATCTTCTCTCCGGAACTTGGTTGGGCGGGGCCGCTTGTGACGGAAAACGACGTTCGTCTCGTCATGATCTATGACACTGACGCGTGGCTCGGCGGCGCTGTAGACCCGTCCTGGATCCGTCTCGGGGTCTTTCAAATGCGATGGCCACGTGGGTTTTTGGGCGGCGCGGAGGTCGCTGTTTACGCCGCGCGTGCCGAAGACGCGGACTACCTTGTGCAGAGGATGCGGGACTTTCAGCCAACGATGCCGGAAGACACCCGGTTCTTCTTTGAACCCGCCTTCCGCTAAATCTGCTGCCTTCTACTGCGTCACGGCACGTCGGTGCCGGATCTCATCTTGGCGCATCGGCATTTTATCGATCGTTCGTGAAATCTCGCGCACGTCATAGGGCGCTGGTTTGCGGAATTTGACGCCGCCATCCTTGCCAATGAGCACGATCATAAACCCGCGTGGTCGCAGTTTTTGACGGAGCGCACTGTTCGCGCCCGGGTCTGCATCTGTGATCACAACCACGTCACGCTCGACCAGCGCGGGCGATCTTGCCCCTAGAAAGTCGAGCTGTTGCTGAAAGCGCGGGTCGGCCGGAGTATCGGCAAAAACCACAACTGGCCTTGCCGTCCAAAGGTATTCGTCCAGATTTGCCTCTTCGGCCGGGATAACTATCAATGGATCATCACTTTGCGTGTCCTGGGCGGCTGCGCTATGCATTGCCGCAATGCACGCCGCCATTATCACAAGGGTTTTGCGCAGCATCAGCGTTCCTTTCGTCCCAGATATAGGCGGAGGATCAAGGATTGCGAAGGGCGCATTGTCGTCAACTTCGTATGAAAGGACATGGGGATGACCGACAGCCACGATGATTGGAAAGCGCTGGCAGCCAAAGAACTAAAGGGGCGCGACCCTGAAACTTTGGTGTGGCGCACGCTTGAGGGCATCGACGTCAAAGCCCTTTACACATCCGACGATCTTGAAGGTCTTGACCATCTGGGCGGTGTCCCGGGCGTTGCGCCGTTTACGCGCGGTCCGCGAGCGACGATGTATGCGGGCAGGCCTTGGACAATCCGGCAGTATGCCGGTTTCTCTACCGCTGAAGAATCCAACGCCTTTTACCGCCAAGCGCTGGCGGCGGGTCAGCAGGGCGTGTCGGTCGCCTTTGATCTGGCCACTCACCGTGGCTATGACAGCGACCACCCCCGTGTGGTGGGCGATGTCGGCAAGGCGGGTGTTGCAATCGATTCCGTCGAAGACATGAAGATCCTGTTCAATGACATTGCGCTTGATCGGGTCAGCGTCTCGATGACGATGAACGGTGCCGTGATACCGGTTCTTGCCTGCTTTATTGTCGCGGGCGAGGAACAGGGCGTGGATCGTGGCCAGCTTTCGGGCACGATCCAGAACGACATTCTCAAAGAGTTCATGGTGCGCAATACGTACATCTATCCGCCTGATCCTTCGATGCGGATCGTCTCAGATATCATTTCTTACACCGCTGATCACATGCCCCGTTTCAATTCGATTTCGATTTCGGGCTACCACATGCAAGAGGCCGGGGCGACGCTGGTCCAGGAACTGGCATTCACTCTGGCAGATGGGCGCGAATACGTCCGATCGGCCGTCAACCGGGGCATGGATGTGGACACATTCGCCGGCCGTCTGAGTTTCTTCTTCGCCATTGGTATGAATTTCTTTATGGAAGCCGCAAAACTGCGCGCTGCCCGCCTGCTCTGGCACCGGATCATGCAGGAGTTTAATCCGGTAAAGCCGCAAAGCTCGATGTTGCGGACCCATTGCCAGACCAGCGGCGTCAGCCTGCAGGAACAGGACCCCTATAACAACATCGTTCGCACTGCTTACGAGGCGATGAGCGCGGTTCTGGGCGGAACCCAGTCGCTGCACACGAACAGCTTTGACGAAGCTATTGCGCTTCCCACCGAATTCTCTAGCCGGATTGCCCGCAACACCCAACTGATCCTGCAAAACGAAACAGGCGTGACCAATGTCGTGGATCCCTTGGCGGGTTCCTACTATGTTGAAAAGCTCACCGCAGACCTGGCCGATGCGGCGTGGAAGCTTCTTGAGGAAATCGAGGGACTGGGCGGTATGACCCGAGCCGTGGCCTCTGGAATGCCCAAACTGCGGATCGAAGAGGCCGCAGCAAGACGTCAAGCGGCGATTGACCGGGGTGAGGACGTCATCGTCGGCGTTAACAAATACCGGCCGGAAAGTAATGATCCGGTCGATATTCTGGACGTCGACAACTTGTCCGTGCGCAGCGCTCAAATCGCGCGGCTGGAAAGCATTCGCCAAAGCCGCGACGAAGCCGGCTGCGAAAAGGCCCTGGGGTCGCTTGAGCACGGCGCGCAATCGGGTGCTGGCAACCTGCTGGCACTGGCGGTCGATGCGGCGCGTGCAAGAGCCACCGTTGGTGAGATCAGCGCCGCGATGGAGCGCGCCTTTGGCCGCCACCGCGCCGAAGTGAAGACTTTGGCGGGCGTCTACGGTGCCGCATATGAGGGCGATGCTGGCTTTGCGCGTATCCAGAAGGCGGTCGAAGGTTTCGCCGCAGAAGAAGGGCGCAGGCCCCGCATGCTGGTCGTCAAGATGGGCCAGGACGGACACGATCGCGGCGCCAAGGTCATTGCAACGGCATTTGCCGACATCGGTTTTGATGTCGATGTTGGACCGCTTTTCCAGACACCGGAAGAGGCCGCGCAGGACGCGATAGACAACGACGTACATGTCGTGGGCATCTCCAGCCAGGCCGCCGGGCACAAGACGCTGGCGCCAAAGCTTGTGGATGCGCTTCGGGCTGCGGGCGCAGGCGATATCGTGGTCATCTGTGGCGGCGTTATTCCGCAACAGGACTATGATTTTCTGTACAAATCCGGTGTCAGAGCCATCTTTGGCCCCGGCACAAATATCCCCGAAGCCGCTGAGCATATCCTGGGCCTCATTCGCGCCAAGGCCACGGCGCTTTAGACGGTCTGCAAGGAACTGAAAGGAATCGCCATGAGCGTCCTTACAATCGACCATCTTGTTATCGCCTGCGAAGATCTGGCCTCGGGTCGGGGCGCCCTAGAGGAGATGTTCGGTGTTCCCCTTGAAGAAGGCGGCAAACATGACGTGATGGGCACGCACAATATGCTCTTGTCCATGGGTCACGGCGAGTATCTGGAACTCATTGCGATTGACCCCGGGGGCCCCAGCCCGGACCATGCAAGATGGTATGCTTTAGACGAGTTTTCCGGGCCGCCGCGATTTACACATTGGGCCTGCCGCGCCGATAGCCTTGAAACAGCGCTACATCTGATGCCGCCGGGAATGGGGGTTCCGAATGAACTGCAAAGGGGGGATCTGGCGTGGCGCATGGCCGTACCTGAAGATGGGCGGCTGCCCCTGGACGATCTCGCACCGGCCGTTTTGCAGTGGTGGGGTGACGAACACCCGGCCGCGCGCCTGCCGGACCGTGGGATCCGGTTACAGGCGCTGACAATTCACCATCCCCAGTCGGCACGTGTGAAAAGCGCGCTTGGCCGGGTGATCGCAGATGACCGCTTGACCATCGTCGGCAGCGCGGAGGAAGAGACACGGCCATCGATCAGCGCCGTTTTCGAAACGCCCGCCGGATCGGTTACGCTCACGCGTTAGAAACCATAAAGCGACGCCCGCTGGTTTTCGATCTACCCCGGGCAAACTAGGTTTAGCCGATGTCGATTTGGTCACGCATTGCTGAGGCACTTGCTTCTCTGGCTTCCGGAGAGGCCCTGTCGGTCGTATTTGAAAGGCTACGCACGCCGCCGGAACGCACGGTTGCCTTTACAATCGCGGTCATTGCGCTTGGCGCAAAAATGGCCAAGGCGGATGGTCATGTAACGCGGGATGAAGTCACTGCGTTTCGAGAGATTTTTCACATACCGGCGGAGGATTCTTCCAACGCCGCCAAGGTTTTCAACCTTGCGCGGCAGGACGTTGCAGGGTTCGAAGAATACGCCCGGCGCGTGGCCGGCATGTTCCGAGAAGACGATGGGCCACTTTTCGATTTGCTTGAGGGACTATTTCACATCGCTTTGGCGGATGGGGAATATCACCCGAGCGAAGACGACTTCATTCACCGCGTGTCGGAAATCTTCGGCCTGAGCGAACGCGAATTCCGCAGCTTGCGGACACGCTTTGTGCCCGACGCGCCGCCCGATCCGTATGCAGTTCTGGGCGTGACGCCGGATGATACGCTTGGCCAGATACGGGCGGCTTGGCGCGATCTGGTGCGCGAAACGCATCCTGACAGGATGGTCGCACGGGGTGTCCCGGAAGAAGCTGTAAAACTTGCCGAAAAGCGCATGATCGCCATAAACCGCGCCTGGGAAGAGATCAGTGAGGGCCGCGCCTGACCTGCGGAATTGCCCAATGGACCCAACCCAGTGACCCTTTTTTGGGAAGAAGCTACAGATTCAGGAATAAATCGCTTATATTGACGCCATGACACGCATCGCGCTTCTCTCAATCATGCTTGCAGTCGGTACGCCCGTGGCGGCCGAGGACAAGGATTCCTCGCTAAAGGACGGGATGGAGCTTCTGTCGGAAGGCACCCGGCTTTTGATCGAAGGTCTGATACAGGAAATGCAACCAGCGCTTGATGGTCTTGGTGACGCACTGAGCGATCTCAATGCCTATCACCCCCCTGAGATCTTACCCAACGGCGACATTATCCTGCGGCGCAAGGAACCTTTGGAAGACGAGCTGGAAATCGGGCCCGACGGCGAAGTCGAGATCTGACCACCAACCCGGCAGCGGGAACCTTGCCTTGCGACAGAGGCATTCTGGGCCCATTATTCCCTGAAATGGCGCAATACTCTTCGCACAGGGGCCGGTATGGGTGGCGAAAAAGACATCGTTGAAGACGTTTATGCGACCGCGGCTTCGGCTGGCAGTGAACAGCTTTACGACAAGTGGGCTGCCGACTACGATTTGGATAACGCAAAACGCGGTTGCCGGCTGCCCGCCCTCGCCGCCGCGTTTCTGGCGCGGCACCATCTTAAGGCCGAAAGCGGCCCCATCCTCGACGCAGGCTGCGGGACCGGACAGGTTGGCGAATGCCTTCAGGTGCTGGGCTACGACGATATCACCGGTCTAGACCTGTCCGCGAAAATGCTCGAAAGCGCGCGACGCACGGGTGCCTACGGCAAATTGATGCATGCGCGGCTTGGAGACCGGCTGGAATTACCGGACGGCGCGTTCTCGGGCGTCCTTTGTGTCGGGTCCTTCGGACCGGGACATGCTCCGCCCGAGACCGTGCATGAGTTTTGCCGGATCGCGCGGCCTGGCGCCGCCATTGTCTTCAACGTGGTCGAGCAATACTGGAAGGATCAGGGGTTTCCTGAACAGTTTGAACAGCTCAACGTCAAGGGGACTTGGCGTCAGTTGGAAGAAAGCAAACCCTTCAGACCCTACACCATCGGCGAACGGGATCTCTTTTGCCGGCTGTTTGTTTTCAGGCGGCTCTAATGCTTTGCGACCCGCCGAGCTTTGACAGCGCGATCAGCGGAACCTAACCGTACCTTCGGCTTCAAGCGTGTTGCAAAGCGACTGGAACCTGGACCGTGCCACTTCGCCGAAAAGCGCCGCAGTCGGCTTGAGCACTCGGATTTCAAGCTTCTTTTTCTTTGGATGCCACCTGAGGGCCTCTTCCATTTCGCTGGCTTCGACCGAAAACATCGCGCCGAGCCGCATCGCTTTGCCAAGAACTTCAGCTTGGCGCACGTCCTTTTCGTCAAGCAGCTCGAAAAGTCGCGCGTAAGGGGAATTCGCCCGACTGTTTTTGTACCTGTGCAAAAGCGCAAGGCCCAGAAAAACACGCTCTTCGTGGGTTAGACCGCCAAGATTGGCCCGTGTCACATTGTCAAAACAGACTTCTGCCCGGTAATCGGGGTGCGCCCGCCAGCTTACGTCGTGCAGCAGACACGCGGCTTCGATTAGACGCTGCCGTGCCGGACCGCTGGCCTTGAAGAGCGGGCGTACGAATTGCAGAAGTGTGCGGCCAAAACCGGGAACCCGGGCATCCTTGGCCTCGGCAAACCGACACGCTTCGATGAGCGGGTCACGAACCCGAAGCTGATCGGGCATCTGTTCGTACAGCATGCCTTCGCGAATGCCATAGGACGAGATGGCGATCTCTTTCGGCGACAACATGGCGATCAAGGGGCGGATCACTTCGGCGGCAAGTGGCACCAAAGCCATCCGGCCCGCTGACACACCGGTCATCGCGCAAAGCTCAGCCTGGCTGTGGGAAGAAATGAACTTTGTGGTTTCAATGATGGACTTTGGCTTCAGTCGGTACTCATGCTGGACCCGAAGGGGATAGTCGCATCGCGCCATGTCGATCTTGGCAATCGCGCGCCAGGACCCGCCGACAAGATAAACACGTCTTCCGCGCACCGGCAGCCGGCTCTTCAGCACTTGCAACTGATCGCGTATGAAAGCCCTGCGTCCTTTTTGGCCGCCTTTGACTGTGGCCAAGACCTGCGGCGCAAGGGGCGACGTTACCCTTTGACCCACCCTGCCGTCCTGCAAAATAGCCAATTCCATTGAGGATCCGCCGATGTCGCAAACGACGCCTTCGGCTTCGGGCCAGCCGAGCAGAACGCCCTGCGCGCTCAGCCGCGCCTCTTCTTCGCCGTCTATTACCCAGAGTTGGATCCCCGTTTCCTGCTCTATCTCTTTTCTGAATTCGTCACCGTCCTCGGCCTCGCGCAATGCTGCGGTACCAATGGTGATCAGCGGATCAATCTCCATGCTTTTGGCAACAAGCTGAAAGCGCTTCAGCGCAGCCATGGCGCGTTTGCGGCCGGTGCTGCTTAACTTTCCCGTTTGGCGCAAATCGGCGCCCAGGCCGCAAAGAATCTTTTCATTGTAGAAATATGCAGGGCTGCGGGCGGCGCCATCAAAGACGACAAGACGAACCGAGTTGGATCCGACATCCACGACACCGACACGGGAAAGAGATCTGGCTTTCGGGTCTTCGAAAAGACCGCGACCCCAAGGCCCCGACGCGTGGCCAGAGACATCCATGACACCGTCCAACCGCTTCCCCTCAGTCTCCGCGAGGATGGGAGCAGAGATCGTTACATTCGTCAATCGCCGTTTGCCTTGTCTCGCAAGTCTCCAAGCACATCAATCGCAAGCGCGCGCGTAATCGCCTTGCCAGCGCTAAGAGCGCGTGTATCCAGCTCTTCCACAAGATACCGCGCAAAGTCGAAGCTTCGTTCCATATGCGTCACTAGAAAGGGCACCAGATTTTCCGGCACGGCAACCTGCCGGTCGGCAAACTGCTTCTGAAGAACGGCTGCCAAAAGTGCGTCATCCGGCGGGCCCAGTCGCGTAACGGCAAAGCTGGAAAGGCGGCTCACCAGATCCGGAAGTTCAGTTTTCCAGCGCGCCGGCGGCTCACGGCCTGTGATCAAAATGGCCTGCCCTTGCTGTGTCACGGCGTTACACAGATGAAAAAGGCCCCGTTCAAATGAGGCGTCTCCAGCTAAGGCTTCGGCATCTTCAACTGCCAATGGCCCCTCCGCTGCCGTTGCCAGGGGATCGCGGATCAAGATTTCTGGTGCTGGGACTACGCGCGCTCCGCTCAGGTCAGCCCAGACGTGCGCCAGATGGGTCTTTCCGGCGCCGGCGGGGCCAACAAGTGCCATCCGACCCTGTGGCCAGCTGGCCCAGTTTTCCAAAGCCGCCAGAGCGCTCTGATTAGCCTCGGACACAAAGTAGTCGCCCCGCCCAAGAGCGGCTCGAACCGGAAGCTCAAAGGTCAGTTGTCGTGTCATCCGATGAGGCCTGGTCGGCATCGGGCTCGACATAATCCAGACCCTGATAGAGACGGCTGTCGCGATATTCTCCGATAAGAAAACGGGCCACAACACCCAAGGAAGCGGCCAAAGGCACCGCAACCAGCATTCCGACAAATCCAAAAAGCGAGCCAAAGACCGAAAGCGCAAAAAGCAACCAGACCGGATGCAGTCCAACACTGCCGCCGACAAGATTTGGTGTCAGGATGTTGCCCTCGATCGTCTGCCCGGCGAAAAAGATTGCAGCGATTATCGCGACCATGTGCCATTCGCCCCAGAACTGAAAAAGCGCGAGGCCGATGGAAGCAATGCCGCCGAAAAGGGCGCCAATGTAGGGAATGAACGAAATAAGACCGGCCCCAAGGCCGACCACAAGGCCAAAGTTTAACCCGGCAAGGATCAGGGCCACAGCATAGTAAATGCCAAGTATCAGACACACGGTCCCCTGGCCACGGATGAAAGCGGCAAGGGTTTTGTTGATGTCCGCGAAGATCTGGCGCACGATCGGTGCATGGTCTCGTGGCAGCAAATCGTCGATCTTTGCGACCATCCGGTCCCAGTCCAAAAGTAGGTAGAAGGTAACGACCGGCACCAGGATCAGAAGCACGGTGACGGAAACAAGCGACATTGCCGATCCCAGGATCGAGTTAATCAGATCGGTCCCCTTACCTTCGATCGTTTCGCCAATGCGCGTTAACGCCTGGCGCACCGTGGAACTTTCATCGGAAAGCGCCTGAAAGCGGCTGGTCAGAAAAGCCTCGAATGTGGCGATGGTCTCGGGTGCCGCGCGCACAAGGGCAATGGCCTGGCTGATCAATTGAGGCACGATCAGAAGCGTCGCAAGGAAAAGAACCAAGGTCGCGATGATGGTGATTACGATTACCGACGCCAGCCTGGAAAGACCCATTTTTTCAAGCCGATCGGCAATCGGATCCAGACAATAGGCAAAGGCGCCGCCCAAAACAAAGGGCAGGATCACGTCCCCAAGAAACCACAGCACGATGGCCAAAACGGCTGCGGCGATGGACCAGTATCTAATCTGTTCTCGGCGCGGAAGTGCCATGTAAAAAACCTGTTTTTCTTCACATGAACGATGGCTCCGGGTCATGCAAGACCCGTGTTGCCAACGGCGCTTGTCTGCCGCGGGCCAATGGCTTAGAGCCAAGCGGAACTTCAAGCATGGAACTGTCCGATGCGCCTGAGCCGCTATTTCCTGCCGGTCCTTAAGGAAACGCCATCCGAGGCCCAGATTGTCAGCCACCGCCTGATGCTGCGGGCGGGAATGATCAAACAGGCTAGCGCCGGGATCTATTCCTGGCTGCCACTTGGCTACCGGGTTCTCAGAAACATCGAACGCATCGTTCATGAAGAACAGACGCGTGCCGGGCACATCCCCATGCTGATGCCGACGCTTCAATCCGCCGACCTTTGGCGTGAAAGCGGCCGTTACGACGCCTACGGCCCGGAAATGCTGCGTGTGCGGGACCGGCACGAGCGCGACATGCTGTACGGTCCGACCAACGAAGAGATGATCACGGATATCTTTCGGTCCCATGTGACCAGCTACCGCGATCTTCCGATGACGCTTTACCATATTCAGTGGAAGTTCCGCGACGAGGTTCGGCCGCGGTTCGGCGTTATGCGCGGTCGCGAGTTTCTGATGAAGGACGGCTATAACTTTGACTTGTCCAAAGAGGATGCTCTTCACGCCTACAACCGGCACCTGGTAAGTTACCTTCGCACCTATGAACGGATGGGGTTGCAGGCCATTCCGATGCGGGCGGATTCGGGACCCATTGGCGGTGATGATACGCACGAATTCCTCGTGCTCGCCGACACCGGAGAGTCAGAGGTCTTCTACGATTCCGAAGTGACCGATCTGACATTCGGCGACCGTGATATTGACTACGATGATGTCGCCCAGTGCCAGGCAATTCTGGAAGAGTTCACGACACGGTATGCGCGCACTGACGAGACCCATGATCCAGTCGTGTTTGAAAAGGTGCCCGAACCGCGCCGGCGTCAGGCACGTGGCATCGAGGTCGGACAGATTTTCTACTTTGGCACCAAGTACTCCGATGCCATGGGTGCCTTGGTGACGGATGCGGCCGGCAATCAAGTGCCAGTGCATATGGGCAGCCATGGCATCGGGGTCAGCCGCTTGATGGGCGCAATCATCGAAGCAAGCCATGACGACGCTGGCATCATCTGGCCAGAAGGCGTGACCCCTTTTCATGTGGGTATCGTCAATCTGCGTCAGGGCGATGACGCAGCCGACGCAGCCTGCCAGAGCCTCTATGACGCGATCACGACGCTTGGCCTTGATCCGCTTTATGATGATCGAGAGGAGCGTGCCGGGGCCAAGTTCGCAACTATGGATCTGATCGGGCTTCCGTGGAGGATTACCGTTGGGCCGCGTGGATTGAAGAACGGTGTCGTAGAACTGACCAGCCGCCGAAGTGGAGAAAGCGAAGAACTCGCGCCGGAAACAGCCGTTCAACGGGTCGCCGAAATCTATGGTAAATCAAGCGTTTGATCCAAACATGTCGCCGGATTGGAGTGCGATCCCGGCGCCTGAAGACGATGGTGCCGCCGATCACTTGACCGGCACTTCTGTCGTGCGCGTTTCGCTGCCTTCGACGGCCGGCGGGACTGTTGATCTCTCCCAGCTCGAAGGTCTTACCGTTCTTTACATCTACCCCAAAACCGGTCGCCCTGACCGCGCGCTTCCTGAAGGCTGGGATGACATACCGGGCGCCCGGGGATGCACACCGCAATCCTGCGCTTTTCGCGACCATTTCGCCGAACTGGCGGCGCTTGGTGTTGCACATGTATTTGGCATGTCCACGCAGCCGACAGCCTATCAGCAAGAGGCGGTTGAGCGTCTGCACCTGCCATTCCAGCTTCTGTCAGATGCTGACCTCGATTTCGCCAATGCAATGGATCTTCCACGCTTCGAAGTCGAAGGTGAGATCCTTCTCAAGCGCATGGCGCTTGTTGTCCGTGATAGCATCATAAGCCGGGTTTTCTATCCGGTGTTCCCTCCGGACAGGAATGCGTCGGACGTGCTGGACCATTTGCGTTCAGCGCGAACGGCGGGGTCAGCTTCTTGACGTTCTCCGGCTAGCGGACCACTCTTGAGACATAAAGAACCGGAGCAGAAATTGGCCAGCCGCACCGTCCCGTTTTCCCGCTTTGAGTGGATGATTGCGTGGCGCTATCTGAAAGCACGGCGCGAGACCGGCGGTGTCAGCGTCATGACCTGGATCAGCCTTATCGGGATCATGCTGGCGGTCTTCGCCCTGATTGCGACGCTGTCCGTCAGATCCGGTTTTCGGTCGGAATTTGTCGATACGATCCTGGGCTCCAACGCCCACGTCACAGTTTACTATCGCGGTGAGATTGATCCGGCAGGAAATATCAGCCGGCTTATGGAAGACTATGATGCGGTCGCGGAAAGGCTGCGACAGGTCGAAGGCGTCACACGCGCGGCACCGCTCGTCAAGGGCGAGGTGATGGCAGCCTCTGGGCAGGGCAATACTGGTGTGCAGGTCTTCGGTATCACTGCCGAGGACCTGGAGGGTATCCCCCGCATTGCTGACCCCGAGACGGGCTTTGGCGATATCTCCCGCTTTGAAGAAGGTGTCGCCTTGGGCTCTGGCGTAGCGAACGCGCTGGGCGCGTCCATCGGCGATCGGATCAGGCTTATTTCGCCGAACGGCGTCAAGACCGTGGTCGGCACGACCCCGCGCGTAAACACCTATGAAGTGGTCTATATCTTCAGCGCAGGGCGATACGACATTGATCGCACCCGGGCCTATCTGCCCTTTGCCGAAGCCCAGGAGTTCTTCAACCGCGACGGTGTTGCCGACGAAATTGAGGTGATGGTTGAAGACCCCGAGAACGTTGAAACCGTTGGTCCGCTGTTGTTGCAGGCAGGCGGCGACCGAACGTTGCTTTGGACCTGGAAGCAATCGTCGGGAAGTTTTCTGCGTGCGCTGGAAGTGGAAGACAACGTGATGTTCGTGATCCTGTCCGTGCTGGTGCTTATCGCGACCATGAACATTGTCTCGGGCCTGATCATGCTTGTGAAAAATAAGGGTCGCGACATCGGAATCCTGCGCACCATCGGGCTTAGCGAAGGATCGGTCCTGCGGATTTTCTTTATTTGCGGGGCATCGATCGGCGTGGCCGGAACGGTCCTGGGCGTCATCTTTGGCTGCCTTTTCGCGATCTACATTGACCCGATCTTTGCAACCGTGAACTATCTGTCAGGCGGCGGCGTATGGGATCCGTCCATTCGTGGCATCTATGCTTTGCCGGCCGAGCTGAATTTTGAAGATGTGATGTCAGCGGTGGTCTTATCGATCGGGCTGTCCTTTGTAATCACAATTTTTCCGGCCCGGCGGGCGGCACGCATGAACCCGGTCGAGGCCCTGCGCTATGAGTGAAGCCGCGCTTGGGCTGAGCGCAATCACCAAAACCTACAACTCCAAGATGGCCAGCCGGGTTGAGGTTTTGCATGGTGTCGAACTGAAAGTCGCAAAGGGCGAGACGGTGGCGTTGGTCGCGCCTTCTGGTGCCGGAAAATCGACCCTGTTGCACATCGCGGGTCTTTTGGATCGGCCGGATTCCGGTGCCGTTTTCATCGCCGGTGAGGATATGACCGGCCTTTCCGATGTGCGCCGTACGACGGCGCGGCGGGATCGGCTTGGCTTTGTGTATCAGTTTCACCACCTCTTGCCCGAGTTCTCGGCACTCGAGAACGTGGTTCTGCCCCAGCTTGCGGCGGGGCGCGGCATGGCCAAGGCCGAGGCCCGGGCGTTAGAGCTTTTGGGCAGGGTTGGCGTCGGCGAGCGCGCCCAGCACCGTCCGGCCGCGCTGTCAGGGGGCGAACAGCAGCGGGTGGCCTTTTGCCGTGCCCTTGCCAATGAACCTGCGGTCCTGCTGGCCGATGAACCGACTGGCAATCTTGATCCCGATACATCGGATCGGGTGTTTGCCAACCTTCTTGAGCTGGTGCACGAGACTGGCCTTGGCGCATTGATTGCCACCCACAACCTGGATCTGGCGGCGCGTATGGACCGGGTTGTACGGCTTGATCACGGGCGCCTTATACAAGGCTGATCCCATTTGCGTGAGTGCATTTGGTTGGTGGCTTCGGAACACGTATCTACATGCGAGATCGCGGAGTGACGCTCATGCCCAACGCCTATTCAGACATCGCCTTCACGGAGACTATCCTGAAACTGCAGGAACAGGCCGGCAGCAGGGCAGGCTTTGAGCGTTTTGAGCAAACCGAAGAAATGCGCAACGCTGAATTGGGTCCGCGCGAAACCGCCTTTATCGAAGCGCGCGACAGCTTTTACATGGCCAGCTTGTCAGAGTCAGGCTGGCCCTATGTGCAGCATCGCGGCGGCCCCGTGGGTTTCGTCAGAATACTGGGTCCGCGGTGCATCGGCTTTGGCGACTTTCGCGGCAACCGGCAGTATGTGAGCCTTGGCAACCTGACCAACACCGACCGCGTGTCGTTCTTCTTCATGGACTATGCCAACAAGATCCGGCTGAAGCTTTTTGGCCATGCTCGGCTGGTCGAAGGGCCGATTGCACAGGATCTTGCGGTGCCGGGATACAGCGGGGTGGTAGAGCGCGGCTTTCTGGTCGATGTCGCCGCCTTCGACTGGAATTGCCCCCAGCACATCACCGAACGTTTCAGCCTGGGCGATGTCCAGAAGGCAACGGAAAAACTGACCGACCGCATTGCGTACCTTGAGAGGCAATTGGCCGAACGCGAGGATACCTCTCAGGCCCGCTGAATAAGTGCCAACCCGCCCGCCATCATCAGGATGCCGGTAAGGCGCAAGGCGTCCAGCGGCGTACGCTGCGCACCAAACAGACCAAAATGGTCGATCAGGGCTGCCGAGATCATCTGCCCAAGCAGAACGAAGAAAATCGCATTGCCGACGCCGAACCGGGGCGCAACAAAGGTGATCGACAACACATAAAAAGCCACCAGAACGCCCGCCAGAAAAAGATGAGGCGGCGCTGACCAGATTGCCCCGCGAACCGGCCAATCGGTAATTGTCAAAACGACCGCAGACACCAAGAGCGCCACCAAGAACAGGCAGACTGCTGCGGCGCTGGGGCTTCCGATACGCGCACCAAGGGCCGCGTTGAGCGCGGCGAGTACGGGTATCCCGATGCCGGCCATCAACATGATCGCCGCGTACCTGAGGGTTTCCGGGGATACCTGCATCGACGCACTCCTTTTCCAGCCTCCAGCGCGTGCCCGCCCGCGATCTTCGGCTGGTCGATTTGGCATCTTGTCTATCCGACTGCGCCCATGGTGCAAGGTTGCGGGTGAACCGAGACAGTTGGTGCTGCCTTGTCCGCGCGCGCACCTATCGCCTGCAATCGGAATCAATCACCCTTTCGTGTATGGTGCGTTATCGTTGCCCTGGGCTAGCCAAGACAGGCAACAAGGTGACCGGGCACATGAAAAAGCAGCGACGCAAGAACGTTCAGACGAACCGCAAGAATGCACCCCAGAACACGGGCCCGGAAAAGAAAGATCGCCGGGCTGCCCTTGGAATGATGAGAAACGGTGCCGTCGCAGCGGTGGTCCTTGGCGCAGGGGGATACTGGGGGCAACGGGCCTATTGCGCGACCATGACCGAACACGACCTAAGCCGCGTTGGCAACGGTGTGCCGACCGTGGTCCAGATCCATGATCCCCAATGTGGCCTTTGCCGTGAGCTTCAAAAGGAAACGCGCGCGGCGCTTCGCAGCTTCGACGACGGCAGCGTGAATTATGTCGTTGCAAACATTCGCACGACCGACGGACAAAGCTTTGCAGCGCGCCACGGCGTGGGCCACGTCACGCTGCTTCTGTTTGACGGGAATGGAATTCTGTTACGGACCATCAACGGCGTGACGCCGCGCAGCGAACTGGAAGACGCCTTCGCGGCGAACCTTCGGCTTTAGCGCGCCCTAGACGTCCAGTTCTTCGACAAACTTGGCGTTTTCCTGAATGTACTGAAACCGCAGTTCTGGTTTCTTTCCCATAAGGCGTTCGACCAGATCGCCGGTCTCTCCCGGGGCCTCTTCATCGATCGTCACCCGGATCAACTTGCGCGAAGCGGGGTCCATGGTGGTGTCCTTCAGGTCCTTCGCGTCCATCTCGCCCAGACCCTTGAAACGGCTCACATCGATCTTGCCTTTGCCACCCAAACCTTTTTCGAGCCATCGGTCCCGTTCGGCTTCATCCAAACAGTACACGCGGTTGGCACCCTGGGTCAGGCGGAACAGCGGCGGGCAAGCCAGATATAGGTGACCGGCATCAATCATTGGCCGCATCTGCGTAAAGAAGAACGTCATCAAAAGAGATGCGATATGGGCTCCGTCCACATCGGCGTCGGTCATGATGATGACCTTATCATAGCGCAGGTCGTCGACGTTGAACCGCGTGCCCATTCCAACCCCAAGCGCCTGGCAAAGATCCGAGATTTCAGCGTTTTGCCCCAGCTTGTTGGACGCCGCGCCAAGAACGTTCAGGATCTTTCCGCGCAACGGCAGCAGGGCTTGAGTGGAACGGTTGCGCGCCATTTTGGCGCTGCCCCCCGCACTGTCGCCTTCGACAATAAACAGCTCGGTTCCGTCCCGGGCCTGTTGGGTACAATCAACCAGTTTTCCAGGAAGCCGCAGCTTCTTTGTGGCCGATTTGCGGGCTGTTTCCTTTTCCGACTTGCGGCGCAGACGCTCTTCCGACCGCAGAACAAGGAAATCGAGTATCGCGCCGGCCGACTTGGTGTTCGAGGCGAGCCAATTGTCGAAATGGTCGCGCACGGCCCCTTCTACCATGCGCGCCGCTTCAGTCGTTGCAAGACGGTCTTTTGTTTGACCCACGAACTCGGGCTCTCGGACAAAGCAACTGACCAACGCACCCGCGCCCGTTGTCAGATCTTCCCGTGTGATCTGGCTCGACTTACGGTTGTTGGCCAGTTCGCCATAGGCCCGGATACCCTTCAGGATCGCTGCCCAGAAACCCGCTTCGTGGGTTCCGCCTTCCGGTGTCGGAACGGTATTGCAGTATGACTGAATGAAACCGTCGCGCGCGGGCGTCCAGTTCACGGCCCATTCCACCGATCCGGGCTGGCCGAATTTCTCCTGAAACTCAACGCGACCTGCAAACGGCGCTTCGGCGTAGGTCGATGCGCTTCCAAGCACTTCTGACAGGTAATCGGCCAGACCACCGGGGAACCTAAACGCCGCCTCGGTGGGCGTTTGGCCGTCGTCAATCTCGCACTTCCACCGGATCTCTACGCCAGAGAAAAGATAAGCCTTCGACCGGGCCATCTTGAACAGCCGCGCGGGCTTCATCTGGTTGCGTCCAAAGATGTCTTCGTCGGCGTGGAATATAACTGTCGTGCCGCGCCGATTTCGGACCGGGCCGAGCGATCGCACCGGTCCGCTTGGGACGCCGCGGGAAAACTCCTGCGCGAACAACTCGCCACCTCGGGCGACTTCGACGCGCAAATGGTCACTGAGGGCGTTCACGACAGAAACGCCGACACCGTGGAGACCGCCGGAGGTTTGATAGGCGTCGCCGGAAAACTTGCCACCCGCGTGGAGCGTGCAAAGGATCACTTCAAGCGCGGATTTATCCGGAAATTTCGGGTGCGGGTCGATTGGTATGCCTCGCCCGTTGTCCCGAATTGTGACAGATCCAGATGCGCCCAGCTCGACCTCAATGCGCGACGCATGCCCGGCCACCGCTTCGTCCATGGCGTTGTCCAGCACTTCAGCCGCCAGGTGATGCAGGGCGCGTTCATCTGTTCCGCCAATGTACATGCCTGGACGTTTACGGACCGGCTCCAGGCCTTCCAGCACTTCAATCGCAGAGGCGTCATAACTGTTCGAACTGGACGGACTAAGAAGATCGTCTGCCATCGCTGCTCTCATTTTTTGCTTGCTGCGCATTCTGGCAGGTTTCACGGCCCGTGCAAGCGTGCTGCGGCATCAAGCGCCAGCGTGCGGCGCACCGGAGGCAATGAAGTTTCGATGGGCTCTGGCGTCCAAGATCAAGGCAACAATTCTGCTTCTATCGCCCGAATTTTCAGGAATTTTGATCTGAACAGCCTCGCGACCCTTTTCTTCCACCGTTGCAGAGGTTAGCATGTGTGGGTTTCGAGTTGTTTTGTAGGGGGTGTCTTATGCAACTTAGATCTGTCTTGCTGGCCGTCGGATTTTCAACGATGGCCTCTTCTGTTTCTGCAGCAACTGTCATCAGCGTCGAGACCTTTTCGGTTCCCAACTACCTCGACTTGCTTGGCGATGTGAACGTTCTGGCCAGCGAAAACTTCGAAGGATTCACACTTGTCGACGTGCCTCCGGCTGATTCCGCGCCGGATGCGTTTCAGGCCGATGTGATCGAGACAGCTGTTGGTGATTTTTCAGTGTCACCGGGCAGTCAGTCAGGTAGCGGCGGAACAGTCACAGATCCAAACCCAAATCTGGACGGATCGCAGTTGGCGGTGCGTAACGGGAATGTCTATGGGCGCACGGATTCCACGGCCGACATATTCCCGCTGGATCTGCCCCGTGCGGACCAGTTTCTTGACAGCAACGATGTCAATGAAATGGACTGGGATGTCTCTGTAGCAGGCGATTTGGCGTTCAACACGCTGTTCTGGGTGATGAGCGACGCGACCGACGTGGGCGCCCTGCTGACCATCATTGCAGGTGCTGACGAAGCCACCTTCGATCTGGGTCCCAATCTGTCAAACGCCAATAAGCAGATCGTCAAGGTTACGTTCGATTCCTTCGTCACTTCGGCGTCCGTTACCTTTGATAACTCAAAACGCAATGATGGTCTGTCGATCGACGACGTCGTCGTCGGGATCAGCCCCGTTCCTCTTCCTGCTTCCCTCGTGTTCTTGGGCGCCGGTTTGGCGGGCCTTGGCGTGATAGGGCGCAAGCGTCGGAAATCCTGAAATCACATTGGCGCGTCCCGGTGTCGAACGCACCGGGCCCCGCTGACGTCTTGCGCGGGGCGACCAGCTAGCCAGCGCTCATCGCCAAAACCCGGCTGATCTCGGTCAGTCCCCGGCCCGATTGTTCGGACCAGGCATTGAAAGCATCCTGGACTTGACCGAGCGCCTTCCTTGAGGTCGGCGCCTTGTCGATCACCGCTTCGGCGACAAGACGTGCGACTACGTCGTTTGACAGGATGTATCCATCGCGCCCGGCAAACCGAAGCGCGTATTGCGCCGTCGTGCCCCCAAGACGGCTGCCACGTTTCTTCATCGTCTCAAGAAGCGACGCGTATTCGGTGTTAGGCCAATTGGCGAATGCCTTGGCCGCGGAACCGTGCGCCTCCGCGAGTTCCTGAAAAAAAACGGCATTTTCTTGCACCGACCGCAGTTTTGCGCCGTTTCGGATCACGCGGGTATCCGAAAGCAGTCTATCGAACCATTCGTCGTTCATCATCGCGACCCGCCCAACATCAAACCCATCAAAGGCATCTTCAAAACCCGGCCATTTGTTTCGGACGACCTTCCAGTTGAAGCCCGCTGAGAAAATCGCCTGAGCAAATATCGATAGCCAGCGATCGTCGCCCATGCCTTCCAGCTCTTCGATTGGTTTCGGCGGGTCGATCAATGCCTCCAGCGCATCAGTGCCGCCTTTTCGCTAGGCGGCAATGTCGTAGATTTCCCCGAATGTTCGCATGGCCTTCCCTCCCACTTCAGATTGCACGCATGGGCGGCAATAAAAATCCAAGTTTGCGCGCCACCCTGTAACGCGGGCGTCACTTAATCCGGATCAGAACGAAATCTTCGCAAGACGGTATCCGTGTCCTGGCCAAAACTTGGTGGTGGTCGACGATAGGTTGGCGGCGTTGCTGACATTTTAAGCGGATTGCCCAACAGCTTCACGGTCTGCCCAGGTGCAACCGGCGACGGCATCTCGACAACCATGTTACGCGCCTCTGCCTGATCGGAAGCGTAGACTTGATCCAGAGTGTTGACCGGACCGGCGGGAACGTTTCTTGCCCCGCAGCCCGCCACAACATCGGCGACAGTATGTTCGGAAATCAGGCCGCGCAGGATCGCAAGAAGCGCATCCCGGTTTTCAAGGCGCTTCGGGTTGGTGTCAAAGCGCGGATCGCTTGCCAGTTCTGACCGGCCCAGAAACTCGGCAAAATGCGCGAACTGGCTGTCGTTCCCTATCGCTATTATCACATGCCCATCCGAGGTCTCAAAAACTTGGTAGGGAACAATGTTGGCATGACCGTTGCCGCGCCTGATCGGTACTTCGCCGGTGTTCAGGTAACTGACGCCTTCGTTATAAAGCCATGCCATTTGCGCATCGACAAGGCTTACATCCACGTGCTGACCCTTACCTGTCTTCTCCCGGTGTCGCAGCGCCGCCAGGGTCCCAACGGCTGCATACATTCCGGCCATGATGTCCGCGATCGCCATGCCGGCCTTTGTGGGCTCACCGTCCGGTGCGCCCGTCAGGCTCATCAAACCGCCATATCCCTGCGCCATGATATCGTATCCGGGCAAGCCGCTGTTCGGGCCTGTGTGCCCAAAACCGGAAATCGACACATAGACGAGATGCGGGTGTTCCTTTGAGACAGCATCGTAGTCGAGTGCGTATTTGGTCAAGCCGCCGGGCTTGAAATTTTCGATCAGCACGTCGCTTGTGGCGGCCAGGGCGTGGATCAGATCGCGGCCTTCGACGGATTTCAGATCCGCAGAGACAGACAGCTTGTTCCGGTTGGCGGACATGAAGTAGGTGCTCAGATCCGATGGTTGTCCATCGCCGTCCGCCACATAAGGCGGCCCCCAGGACCGTGTATCGTCCCCGCCCGTGCGCGGGTTTTCGATCTTGATTATTTCCGCCCCTAGATCACCCAAAAGCTGTGTGCAGCTTGGACCGGCCAGCACCCGGGAAAGATCAAGAACCCTCAACCCGTCAAGAGCGCCTGCCATGGCCTTAGACCTCCTGCCGTGCCGCTGGGATGCCCAAGATCATAACCGGTTCCTGAAACCAGAACTCTTCAATATTGGGCGTCGAACCGATACGGTCCACAACCGCAAAGGCTCCAGGTGCGCTCAGGGGTGTCAAAACGCCGTGCCATGTGCCGCGATGAAAGTTGATCGCCTGGCCGGGTTCTGTAATGAAGGCGAGCGGCTCCGCCGGTACGCCCGCGTTGTCCCGCGCGACCGTCACAAGAAAGGCGTCCGCAGACATCGAAATGAATGCCTGCGATCCGTCGGGATGTCGCTCCATCATCTGCAATTTATAGGGCAAGCGGCGCGGCTCCGCCTTGAAAAGGCTCAGACCAGCCCGCCCGTCCTGACCAAAATCAAGCCGCGCGCGATCATGAAAGCGCCCGCATAGGCCCTGATTGATGATCCGGTCCGGTGGTCCGCTGCAATCGAGCACATCTCCGAAAGGCGCGAACAGCTCGGCCGAGATCGGATGCGCGGTCACTTCAATCACGCAGGCCGTCCAAACAGGCGCAGTCGCGATACGCCGCCGTCCGGGATAATGTTCAGCCTCACATGGGTCACGGGCCCAATGTCCGACAGATCTTCGGTGAACGAATGCTCAGTATCTGCGGTCAGCCGTGTTTCTTCCAGCAGCGTGCGCCAGAACATCGCGTCGGTGACCAAAGCATCGGTCAGGCCATCGCCAAAGTTCTGCAGATCCGCGGCCTGAATAGACGCGCGATCTGGAAAGTTGCCCTTGAAGTGGGCTGTATCGATGACGATGCGCTCGATCATGCCGCGCGCGCCAAGGGCAATGATCATCCAGTCATATCCAGGTTCGCGTCGGCGGCGCGTTTCCCACCCATCACCCATGTTGATCCCACGGCCCGGGGCCAGCAGCCGGGAATACTCGCCATAGTGCGCGTCGGAAAAGGCAAGGATGCGCCCGCCATTCAGGGATGACGCAAGATCGATTTCTTGACCTTCGGCGGTGTCGTCGAGTTCGGGCACGCCGTAGACACGCAGCCGCGCGATACCGCCATCTGGGTAGATGTGAAGGCGCAAATGCGTCCACTTTTCAAAGCTGTCGCAAGCAAAGAAATGATGACCGTCCGGACCAAGCGGTCGGTGCGGCAGGACAGTAACCCACCGTGTCTCTTCGTCGGGGGCCGCGCCGTTGTCCAGCGCGCATGCTTCAATGCGCGCCGCCGGAGCATAGTTGCCGGTGAAGTGGCGTGTGTCGATGTCGAAACCCAGGATGCGTCCGGCGCCTGCAAGACGGACGATCGCCATGTCATGCCCGCCGTCGCGTCGTCTTTGGGTTTCCCACCCATCCATCCATTTGCCGTGATCGTCAAACTTACCCTCGATGAAGGTGGGTTCTTCGTCGCGCAGCATGCGTTCCAGAGGTGCGAAAAATTCATTTGTGGCCCAGACTGCCCGGGCGCCCAGTCCCGCAGAGGCCAGATTGATGCCCGTTCGTGCAAAAAGAGGTTTGTCTGGGTTCAGCGCTTCAATTGTCGGCATCTTGCTCGAACCCCATAGGATCAACTGTGTCAGTAAAGTGCGCCGCCAGGCGCAGTTCGGCGATGCGCTCTACCTGGCGACAGGCGGTTTGGAATTCGGTCTCGGCACTGTTCTGCAGACGGCTTTCAAATGCCGCTAGGACGTCTGACTTGGTGTGGTCGCGGACCGCGATAATGAAGGGATGCGCAAATTTTTCTGTATATGCGGCGTTCAGTTCGCCGAACCTTGTGCGTTCCTCATCGGTCAGGATGTCCAGACCCGCGCTTGCTTGCTCGGCCTCGGATGCTTCGGTCAGGGGTGCGGCTGCATCTATCTTGACGGCAAGGTCCGGATGGGACCTTAGCACGGCAAGGCGCCTGTCAAAAGAAGCCGCCCGGAACGCACGCACAAAGGCGTTGTGCAACCCCCCAGGTGTGTCGTGGGCCGGGCCGAGTTCCAGGTTATAGGCTTCGGCCGCAACCCAGGCGGAATGTTCGAATATGCCGCCAAAGGTCTCAAGAAAGGTAACCTTGTCCATGGCGCTTGGCCGATCGGCAGGGCGCCTTGGCGGATGGGTGCTTTGCCAGTGTTTCGCGATGTCGATGCGGCGGGCAAACCACACGTCGGCGTGTCCCGCCGCATATTCAACGAAGCGCCGCAGCGCCTGCG
Source organism: Pseudomonadota bacterium (assembly GCA_039026235.1). Taxonomy (GTDB): domain Bacteria; phylum Pseudomonadota; class Alphaproteobacteria; order Rhodobacterales; family Rhodobacteraceae; genus JBCCMQ01. Next base: position 62,588 of record JBCCMQ010000013.1, on the reverse strand, counting down.
TACGACCCGGACGTCCTGCCAGACGACAGTGAAGGCCCACGGACATCATCTTTGGCGCACCCGCGACACCTTCGGCATACAGCACGTCGAAACTGTCGCGAAGATAGGTAAAGAACTGGTCTCCGGCGTTGAAACCTTGGGCAGACGCAAAACGCATATCGTTGGCATCAAGGGTGTATGGTATGATCAGCTGTGGATGGCCAGCGTCGTAAAACCAATAGGGCAGGTCGTCCGCATAGCTGTCCGAGACATACGCGAAACCGCCCTCTTGCGCAGCTAGGGCGACGGTGTTTTCCGAGCATCTTCCGGTGTACCAGCCCAAAGGGCGCTCACCAGTGACACGTGTATGCAGACGAATTGCCTCGGCCATGTGGAGCTGTTCCTCGTCTGCCGAGAAATCCCTGTATTCAATCCACTTCAACCCATGGCTAGCGATTTCCCAGCCGGCGTCTTGCATGGCAGCGACCTGTTCGGGGCCTCGCGCCAACGCGGTTGCCACGCCGTAGACAGTGACCGGGATCTTCATTTCTAGGAACAGACGGTGAAGGCGCCAAAATCCGGCCCGTGCGCCATACTCGTAAATGGATTCCATGTTCCAGTGGCGTTGCCCGGGCCAGGGTTCGGCGCCGACAATCTCGGACAGGAACGCCTCAGATGACGCATCCCCGTGTAGAATGCAGTTCTCTCCACCTTCCTCGTAGTTGAGGACGAACTGGACGGCAATTTTAGCGCCGCCGGGCCATTTCGGATCCGGAGGACGGGCGCCATAGCCGATCAAGTCGCGCGGATAGCGATTGGCCGTCATCTCTCTCTCCGGGGATCTGTCCAACGGAGCAAGATTAACGCCCCAAGAACAAGGGCACCAGTGAGAAAAGCAGTCCAGATCAAAGGGACGCCGTACAGGTGACCCTATCCGCGATTATAGATATCTTCGTAGCGTATGATGTCGTCTTCGCCGAGATAGGCGCCGGTCTGCACCTCAATCAAGTACATTGGCAGTTTACCGGGGTTGGCCATGCGGTGAACTGTTCCGACTGGGATATAAACCGACTGGTTTTCGCTGAGAAGATTAACCTCTTCGCCAACCGTCACCTCGGCCGTTCCCGCAACTACGACCCAATGCTCTGACCGGTGCATATGTGACTGCAGCGACAGGACGCCCCCGGGTTTGACCATGATCCGCTTGACCTGAAAGCGGTGCCCAAGGCAGAGCGTTTCATACCAACCCCATGGTCGGTGAAACCGGGGATAGTCTTCCGCCTGGGCGGCCTTCTGGTCCTTCAGGATTTTGACTGCGGATTTGATCTGCTGGGATGCGCCCATGTCGGCGACCAAAACCGCATCACGCATGGCCACGGCAACGATGTTCTTCAGGCCAACTCCGACCAGCTGAAGTGTGTCCTCTTCGGATCGGAGAAGTGAGTTTTCGCACTCTACAGCCAGGGCATGACCATCGATTGCAACGCCCGCCTCATCCTTGTCCAGCGCCGCCCACAGGGCGTCCCAACTGCCCAGGTCCGACCAGTCTGCGTCCATGGGCACAGCGGTGACATTTGACGCCTTTTCCATGACGGCATAGTCAAAGGAAATCGCCCTTGCGGCGGCGTAACCTTTTTCGCCCAGCCTGAAGAAGCCCACATCGTCGGCACCTTCGTCAATTGCGCTTTGGCACGGCGCAATAAGGTCCGGTGCATGTTCGGAAAAGGCTTCAATGATATCCTTGATCCGGAAAAGAAAGATGCCTGCATTCCAAAGGAATGCGCCACTTGAGATCATCTCTTCCGCCGTCGCACGATCGGGCTTTTCGCGAAATGACTTTAAGGGCACTGGTCCGGCCGTCGTATCTGTTGAGAGTTCCAGGTAGCCATAGCCGGTTTCTGGCGCGTTAGGCTGAACGCCAAAGGTCACCAATGCGCCGTCTTCGGCCGATGCAACGCCCTGGTGTACCGCTTCGCGAAAGCGGTTTTCGTCCGCGATGATGTGGTCGGAGGGTGCCACCAGCATGAGACCATCTGGATCATCCTTCAGCATTAGCGCTGCGGTGAGAACAGCCGGAGCCGTGTCACGCAGAACCGGCTCGACCACGACACGGGCATCGAGCAGGCCGGCGCTGGCAGCCTGTTCTGTCGCCATAAAGCGAAAGTCCACATTCGTGAGCACGATTGGCGCGTCGAAATCGGATCCAGAGAAGCGTTTAAGGGTGCGCTGAAACAGCGTGTCCTCACCAAGAAACGGTATGAACTGTTTTGGATACGCGCGCCGCGAACTCGGCCAAAGCCGGGTTCCCGATCCGCCGCAGAGAATGACAGGATGGATCATGTTTCCGCTCCGTTGAGTATCCGCTGGTTTGTTGTGAAGCCCCGTTTGGTATCACACAAGCCGAAAGCTTGGGTCGCTGCTGGGGGCTTTGCTATTGGGGCGGCCTTTCGCGCAGTCTGCTGCGTGGATCAAGTATTGTGGCCACAAGCCACCCCGACAGAAATCCGCCCAGGTGCGTCTCCCACGCGAGCTGCCCGTCCATCGCCCACCAAAGCACCACATTCAACAGGATCAGGAACGCGACGCCACGCGCCACGGGCCACAACCCAATCCGCGCTGTGAAGCGGTCCACGTATTCCCAGGCCACAAATGCGCCGGCAAGACCAAAAAGTGCACCTGATGCCCCGACCATTGGTCTAAAATGGTCTCCAATCAAGCCATAGCCTGCGGCACCTCCAATTGCGGTTGCCAGGTAAAGGACGAGAAACCTCCAGTGCCCGACCCGCTCGATTACGACACGACCAAGCGAGAAGAGCGTGACCATGTTGACGATCAGATGCACGATCCCACCATGCAGGAACGCATACGTGAAGAACATCGTCTGGGCCTGGGCGGTATAGTTGGGCTGCCAGTCACGCAGGAGCCCGGGCCAGAAGCCGCCATACTGATATCCAAGACTGCGCAGTCCCGGCGGCCCGATGAGCCCAAAGTCGGAACAAATGAACGCCAGTTCAATCGTTGAGCAAATGATGACAATTACTAAAATGGATACCAGGGGCCGTTTGCGTCCATAGCTTGGCACATTGGTTTCCACTGGCGAAAACTGATCTGGTTCCGGTCTCACGCCTGAGAAGTGATGCGATCCGCAGGCAAAATCAACCGGGGGCTCATGGCGCCACTAACTATGGTGAAACCCGCCACACCCTGTCCAGCGTCAGAAAGACGCTGTTCGAGGTCGCGCGATCTTCGTCGTCCTCTCGGTCGGATCGGGCTTCATAGCCAAGGGTTAAGCCCCAATCGGCTGTTAGTTCCCGTGTGTACCGCAGAACAAGCGACGCAAATGTCCGGTCATCCTGCGTATCTACACCGGTGTCTGTAACCTCGCTTACCCGGACATTCGCCCGGAAGCTGCTTACCTGGTTCAGATTGCGAGAATAGCCAAGATCCAGATTGGTCGTCAGAACCTCGTCTGAATCGTCGGTGGTTCGGACATCCTGACTCAAGCGAAAGAGAAGTTCGGAATCTTGCAGCGTTCTGATGTAATCGACCGCCCCCACCGCGAAGATCTCGTCACCTGCCGTGTTCGACGCACCAAGCGTAAGCCCAAAGCTGCCGCTGGGCAGCGTCAGGTTCCGGCCAAATGTTAGGGCATCCCGCGCCCCTTCAATGGCAACGGATCTCGTATAATTTAACGACAAAGTGCCGTTGGTCACATCCCGCTGCCACCCTGCTGCAACCTCAAAGTCGTTCTCTTCTTCCTCGATCTCGGTTGTGCCAATGGTGTCGGTTTCCGTAATATCGACGTTGGCCAGGCTCAGATTGACAGTGGTGTCAGAACGCACTCTCAAATCGGCGCCCACACCCAACGTATAGCGTTCGGTTTCCGAGCTTGTGCTGTCGTCGGCTTCGAAAAGACTGGCGGACCCGAAGGCATTGACTTCAACAGCGGGTGAGACGCGAAAGCGCAGACCGCCTTGAAGGAACCTTGTTTCACTGTCGAAGAGATCTGGATCCGTTGTGTCGGAGAAACTTCGGTCGGTGTATCGCCCCGAGAAGAAACCGCCGAACGGATCCTGTTTTCCAAATTCGCCGTTAACAACCAGATTGAGAATATCGCGGTTGCCTTGGTCCCGCACCAGATCCTGACCCGGCAGACCGGCATCATCCAGATCAAAGCCTTCGGACTGACTGACCTCGATACGGTCAAACCGCAAATTGACACCCAGGTCAGCATTGGCGGTTACACGATCATAGGACAGGGCCGCACTCGGGTCCTCGAATTCGAAACTGGTTTCGCGACCGGCAAGGTCGCTATACCGAAGGTCTGTGCTGGCCGACAAACCCAGCGTATCGGTTGGCGTTTCTGTCAGGTAGTTGACCGAGAAAATGTTGCGCTGCCGAAATGAATCCCCCAGCGTGTCAACATCGAGATCGAAATTGTCGTACCAATACACTCCGGACGACAGTCCGAAGGTCAGTTGTGGATTGGACGGCAGATTCTGTGCACCAGCATTTTGGACGAAGCCGAACGAGGCTCCGACCACTGTGACCACAACAATCGTTCTAGCCTGTATTGTCTTGTCCCCCGACTGCCCTTGTTCGTTTTTGTAACGACAGTTTATTCGAAAAGTCGCCTCTCGGGAACGACAATAACGTCACCTTCGACCAATTGGGCAGCAGCACCCTCAACCGACGTTCCGCGCTCAAGGGCGTGGTAATTCAAGCCATATACATTTTCTTGGCTGGTCGACGGATCCGTACGTCGGATCTGGATCCGCTTCTTCGCTGCGAAGTTGGTGAAACCGCCGCTTTCGGCAAGAAATTGCAGGATCGTGGTTCCGGACTGCACTTCATAGCGCCCGGGCGATGCCACCTGACCGATCAGGTAGACTGAAATGGTCCGAGGTGCTGCAGCGGTTTGGCGCTGTGCAAGCGAGTTAATTGAGACGAACACATTGGGCCGGCTTGCAAAGTTCGGTGCGAGCGCGTCCGTTAGCGCGTTGGCGGCGGCTGCAACAGAGCCTCCGGATACGGCCACTGTCCCCGCAAGCGGAAATGATATCGTTCCATCCGGCAGCACCAGAACGCTTCGGTTCAAGCTGCCGTCTTCGATCACTTCGACATTCAGGACGTCGCCAGGTTTGATCGAATAGTTCGACTGTGCACTTGCCGCTACGCCAAGCAGGCAAAGTAGGAATATCCCAAAAAACTGTTTAACCATGGATTTAACCCTTCGGACCCCCAGTTGAACTGTAAGCTGTAGCCGGCTGAGTCGAAACAACTATCTAACGCAGCATGCCAACAGCTTGCCGGTTTGTTGCGCCGGCGTCGCAATCAAAAGACAGGTTGGTCGCGCTGACGCACCTCAATTCAGACCGTCCAAACGTGCCTGAACCTCTGCCTTAAAGGCGTCGTCGGGCACGTTTTCAGACAACTCAAGGGCGCGGTTGTACTGCGCGCGAGCGTCATCCGGACGTTCTGCGGCTTCGTAGACGCGCCCCAGATGGTACTGTACGCGACCGTCCCCAGGCAGGCCGGCGGCCGCAGGTTCCAAATGCTCAAGGGCTTCGTTCAGGTCACCCCGCAGGAAACTGATCCACCCATAGGTATCCTGAAACGCCGGCTGCTCTAGCCCGCGTAACCGGCGGGCAATGGCATAGGCCCGCTCAATATTTTCCGGCTCGGTGCTTTGAGTTGCCATCAGACTGGCCAGGTTGTTCGCGATTACCACCGCATTCGAGTTTTCCGCGTACATTTCTTCGTAGACGGAAATGGCGCCCGCCAGATCGCCCCGGCGCTCTAGAAACCCGGCCTTTGCCCAGCGCAGGTTCCCGCTTTGCGGCAGTTGCGCTATTCCTTCATCTACAACCGCTTCGGCATCGTCCGTTCGACCTTGGGACGCAAGGATACGCATAAGCGTTGCGTAAGGCTGTTCTGCTTTGGGCGCCGCTGCGATCAGTTCGCGGAAGATCACTTCTGCTTCGTCGATCTGGCCGATCGTCGCCAAAAAGCCGCCTTCAAAGAACTTCAGGTTCAGATTATCCGGGTCCGCTGAGCGCGCGGCCTCCAGCTCAGCTTGCGCACTCTCTAGGTCGCCTTGGCTGACCAAAACGCGCACGCGCGCAACCGCCGCGCCAGCTGCGTTGCCACTTTCGGCACCGATTGCGTCGATGGCCGCAAGAAGCTCATCGGTGTTTTCCTGAGAGCTTAGCAACGCGAGGCGAATGCGGTCGGCCAGCCTCGTCGCTTCGGGCGATCCGATGCCGCGCAGAGCGTCTTCGACGTCGGCGGCTTGCTCGAAATTTTCGTCATTGACGTAAAGGGTGGCCAGCGCGATCAGAAGTTGCGCATTGCCGGGTGCAACGCGAAGCGCGTCGATCAGCGCGCGTTCAGCCACTTCGGTCCGGCCGCTTGAGGCCATGAAAGTCGCCAGTCGCAGCGTTTCCTCGGGCGCGTAGTTCGATGTTTCAGCCGCAAGGCTTAGCATCTCACCCATAAGTTCGCGGCTGCCGTTGCGTTCGTGGGCTCTGGCCATAAGCGTCATCAGGTCGGCGTCGTTGGGATCGATTGCCATCGCCGTGCGTAAATCGACGATCGCATCATCGGCCTGATCAGCCTCTATCAAGAACTCTGCACGAAGACGCAGGGCGCCTACGTCATTCGGATCTTCGGCAATTACCTCTTCGGCCAAAGCGCGACTGCCGACTGTGTTTCCGGTTGCCTGCAACATTCGGGCCAAAGCCACTTTGTTGCGCCTTGTCTGCGGGCCGGGCGCTCCGGTTTCCACAATCCCCTGCATCTCAGAGATCGCCGCTGTCCGGTCTCCGGTGTCGAATTCGATGCCCGCCCTCAGTGCCCGATAAAGATCAACATTTGCTCCCTGTTCGATAAAGGTGTCGACCTGAGCACGGGCCGCGTCAATACTGCGGTTGGTCCGAAGGAACGCAATCAGCGACGCCTTAACTTCATCGTCTTCGGGATTGTCGGCCACCAGATCGCGCAAGAACGTCTCGGCGCCGTCCAGGTCGCCCTGCGACGCGTAATACCGCAGCAGAGATCTTCTGAGATCATCGTTTTCAGGAAACCGCTCGGTCAGACCAATCAGGATTGGCTCAATCTGCTGAATTTCGCCAAGGCTGCCCAGAACGGACACCTGTGCCTGGTACAGGCTCAGGTCGTCTGGATCGACTTCAAGAGCGCGTTCTATCTCGGCCAACGCTTCACGCTCGTCTTCCAAGGCAATCAAATAGTCGATCACAAGCTTTCGAAGCGTCATGTCTTCGGGCTTTTCGGAAACCAGCTTTCGGGCTTCTTCGCCAAGTCGTGCGCGCGCCTCACTGTCGTTTTGGCGCACTGCCTCGCGGTAATCCAGAACAAGCTGGCCGATGCGAATTTCCACATCCTCAGCGTTGATCTCAGTGGCGGCCGTGACGATTTCCTCAACCCGCTCCCACGCAGCAAGTTCGACGCCTAGTGCTGTGGCATTGCGCATGGCCTCAAAATTCGACGGGTCCTGTTCGACGATGAAAAGGTAATTGGCAAACGCGTTGCGAGTATCGCCTCTGCTTTGGAAGATTTCCGCGAATGTCTGCCGAGCGCCAAGATGCAACTCGTTGTTCTGCAGGGCATTTCTGAGCTCGACCACGGCTTGCTGTTCTTTGCCGTCCGCAAGGAGTTCGAGGGCACTTTGATAGTGCTTTTCCGCACGCTCCTCGGCACTGTCGCACGCCGCCAAAAAGGTTACCGAAAAAAGAAGCGCAAGGGCTAAAGTCTTGGAACCTGTCATTGTTCCCTCCCGTCGAATCCCTACTAGAAAGGGGTATCGTGCTCTGTGGCACGATACCAGACAAGTTGGCTTTACAGAGGTTTCAGAGCGACGCCGGTGTAAGGGCGGTTAGTGGCCGGTGCACCGCATGACGGTCAGAACGGTCCTGCCGACCAACCGCAGATCAAGCGACAGAGACAGTTCCCGATCATAGGCCTCATCGAAAATCACGCGATCTACGAAAGCACAGTCGTTCCGGTCCGACACCTGCCAAGGTCCGGTGACACCTGGCAGAAGACGGTAGTAGGCGCGACCGAAATACATGCATTCCTGCGACTGCATCATTGGCCGGGGCCCAACAACCGACATATCGCCCATCAGAATATTGAAGAATTGCGGAAGTTCATCAATTGAGGCGCGGCGCAGGAACTTGCCAATCGGTGTAACGCGCGGATCGTGCCGCAGTTTCTGCGTTGCTTCCCATTCTTCCCTTGCCGCCGGGTTCTGCGCGAGAAAGTCGTTAAGGATCTCGTCGGCATTGGGAACCATCGTGCGCAGCTTCCAAAGACGGAATACGCTTCCATCACGACCGATGCGCAACTGGGAATAAAACGGGCTGCCACCGCGCGACGCAACGAGAAGAGCCATCAGTGCAATGACAGGCAAGGTTACGGGGCTTGTTAACACGACGAACGCCAAGTCAAAGAGGCGCTTGCCAAGCCGGCGATAAATTCCACCGGAGCTGTCTTGAGAATAATCTAAGCGCGCAGCCGCAACAGCGCGCGCCGGAACGTTATCAAAGTGTACAGTCATACTCACTCCAGGGCTAAGCCCTTACCGTTTTTACTACTACGCCCAACACGGGCACTCGTGACCTTGGGAGTGATCCCCACAGCAGCCAACGTTTCTATAGCAGTGAATCCGCCGGTAGCAAACTCCTAAAATTCGCCACAAAGATGACAGATTAATTTTTTAATTTATTTTCAGTATGTTATGATGGATATACGTGTTTGTATGGGGCGAGCACCCGCAGCTTGCGCTTCCAGAATGTGGCATGTGTGCGGCACTTTTGCGGTATCTTGTATGTTGGGAATGCGATTTGCGTATATCTTGGGCGGACAAAGACCGGATTCTCACGCCGAAAGGGCAACAAAGGCTGCTGTTACACCCAATTTTTGACAGTTTGTTGAGATAACGTTGCGCTACGGGTAACAGTTAAGCTTTTGGAACAGCAGTTGGGTGTGCGGCCAGACCAATGTGTTCGAATCCCCGCAGTCAAATCTGTCGATGGACTGCGCGGCGGTGCGAACTGTTGATCGAGACGATTTGCAGGTATACGTCGCGGGTCTGCATTCGCAACTGCAGTCAGCGGTACGATCTGCGTTTGGTCCGAACCTGATCTGATCAAACGGTATGTTGGAAACACCTCGAATGGCCGAGCTCTATAACGAATTCTTTGGACTAAGAGAGCGACCTTTCACGCTGTTGCCGGATCCGGATTTCATCTACTGGACCCGCCAGCATTCTCGCGCTTTTTCGATTTTGGAATACGGTATTGTTTCGCGGGCACCCATCACCGTGGTGACCGGAGAGGTCGGAGCCGGAAAGACAACGCTGGTCCAGGGCCTTCTGAAATCGATGGATGGAACCATCACGCTTGGACTTGTGTCGAACGCAGACAGTACGCGGGGTGATATTCTGCACTGGTCGATGAATGCGTTATCGCTGAAAATCGATCCCGCCCGCAGTCACGTCGAACTGTTCCAGCAATTTCAGGATTTTCTTGTTTCGGAGTACGCCGCCGGTCGTCGGGTCGTACTGGTGTTTGACGAGGCCCAAACGCTTTCAGTTGAAAGCCTTGAGCAGCTTCGAATGTTCACCAACATAAACTCAAACAAAGATGAACTCTTGCAGCTTATCCTTGTGGGCCAGCCCGAGTTGCGGGCCAGGATTGCGCGGCCAGAACTGCGTCAGTTCGCGCAAAGGGTGACGGCGAATTATCACCTTACTACTATGGATAAAGACACGACCGCCCACTATATTCGGCATCGACTAAAAGTGGCGGGCGGGACCGGCGACGAGTTTACGCACCGGGCTTGCGAACGTGTTTTTCGCGCAACCGGCGGCGTGCCACGTCTAGTGAACCAGCTCTGCGACTTTTGTCTGGTGTACGCGCTAGCGGATAACGAAAAGCTTGTTATTGCCAGCGTTGTCGACCAAGTGATCGAAGATGGTGTGTATTTTGCGGGGTATACCGACATGCGTGAGGTCGGCGAATGAACATCGATATTCCTTATTATTTCGCGCGGTTTGTGCGTCGTCTCCACTATTTTCTCTTGGTGGTCTTTGCCTTCATGGCTGCGTCGATATCGGCAGCGCTTCTTCTACCGACAGAATATGTTTCCAGCGCGAAATTGCTCGTTGAAAGCGCCCGGATCTCTGATGACCTCGCTGAATCGACCGTTCAAATTGACGCCGGTACCCAGCTTCAGATTATCCAAGAGCGTCTTCTGACCCGAGCGAATCTGCTGGCTATCGCCAGAAAATTTGATGCGGTTTCCGATCATGAGACCATGTCGGCCGACGAAATCGTCCGCACAATGAAAGAGCAGACATCAATTCGCCAGTCCGGCGGTCGCAACAGTGCGCGTTTTTTGAACGTTTCGTTTACGACCGGCGATCCGAACGTCGCGGCAGATGTCGCCAATGAGTACGTGCGTATCGTTTTGGAGGAAAACGTCGAATACCGAAACAGGCTTGCTGGCGACACATTGGTTTTCTTCGAACAAGAGGTCGATCAGCTTGCGCGTGAGCTCTTGGATAAGTCCCAAGAAGTCTTGGAGTTTAAGCAGAAAAATTCCGATGCCTTGCCAGACACACTGAATTTCCGAATGTCACGTCAGTCGCAAATTCAGGAACGTCTGACGGCATCTCAAAGCGAACTGGTGTCCCTGGCGGATCAGCGGCGCCGGATGGTCCGATTCTTCGAGGCGACTGGTTCGACCGGTCAGGAGGCTGAACTGAGTTCCGAGGCTCGTGAGCTTCAGTCATTGCGTAGTGCATTGGATGAAGCCCTGCTGGTTTACTCTGAGCAAAGCCCCCGCGTTCAGATGTTACGCAACCGGGTCGATCGCTTAGAGCGTGTCGTTGCCGAACAGATGCCAGCGGGCGTCGACGGCGAAATATCGCGAAAATCGCTTTTCCAGCTTCAGCTTGACGAAATCGACGACCAGATATCAAAAGTTGAATTCCGCATAGATGAGCTGGATCGCCAAATAGTCGAATTGCAGCAGTCGATTGAGGCCACGCCAGAGAGGGCGATCGCACTTGATATCCTAGAGCGCGATTATGCACGGATCGAGCGCGGCCTAGAGCGGGCGAACGGAAACCTGGCAGCAGCGAAGACCGGCGAGCGCATCGAAGCGCTTGCCAAAGGCGAGCGGATTACTGTTCTGGAACAGGCCGTGGCGCCCGCATCTCCCTCAAAACCCAATCGCAAGCTGATTGCTGCGGGCGGCACGGCGGCAGGCATCGCTTTCGGCTTTGGACTTGTGCTGCTGCTTGAGCTTCTAAACCGTTCGATCAAGCGACCGGCGGATTTGACGGCCAGCCTTGGAATTGCGCCGCTGGCGACATTGCCGCTGATCAGAACAAAACAAGATATGTTTGTGCGGCGCGTCATTATCACAACGGCGCTCATCGTCGCGGTCGTTGGCGTCCCGGCTATGCTCTATGGAATTCACACGCTTTACATGCCGCTCGACCTGATTGCCTCAAAGGTCGTTCAAAGGCTTGGTGTGTGACATGCTAGCAAATCCAACGAACGTCATTGTCTTAGTGGGAATGTAACCAGTGGAACGATTGCAAGCCGCCATAAACAAGGCGCGCCAGGATCGGGGCGACCGTCTTACTCAGACCCAGGCGCGATCCGCTCCGAAGCCGTCGGAAGACACTGCGCAGAACGTGCCGCAACGCGCCGAACAATCAAGTGAGGTGTCCGCGGCGCCCGTGAGAAAAGAGGCCGATGCCGGAACATGGGGTAGCGTCGCACCGCTGCTTGCGCGCCCCAAGCTTTTGCAGCGCCACCGTATTATCGCCTTTGAACGTACCACCGACTCTGCGCCATACGACATGCTTCGTACCCGGATCGTCAAGGAGATGAACCGCGAAGGCTATCGGCGACTTATGGTGACATCGCCCACAAGTTCTTGCGGTAAAACGACAACATGCTGCAACCTGGCATACAGTCTCTCACATCAGGATGATCTCAAGACAATCGTGATCGAAGCAGATTTGCGTCGACCGGCGATCGCTAAAATGCTTGGCGTATCAAGCGGTCAGAGCTTTTACGAGGTTCTGGACGGCCGTGCGGATTTTGCTTCACAAGCCAAACGGATCGGCAACAGTGTTCTGATGGGCGTCAATTTCGGTCCCGCGCGATCGCCCAGCGAATTATTGCAAAGTAAGCGTACGGCCGAAGTGCTGAACGAGATCGAAGCGGCATTCCAGCCCGACCTGATGATCTTCGATCTGCCGCCCCTTTTGGCCAACGACGATGCACTCGGTTTTACCAAAAATGTCGATTGTGCGCTGTTGATGGCCATGGCCGAACGCACGACAACGGCCGATCTTGACGTGTGCGAAAGGGATCTGGCCTCGCATACCAATGTTCTGGGCGTCGTGCTGAACCGTTGTCGGTACGCCACGTCCCAATATGGCTACGACTATTAAGCGTCGCCTTCACCGGGCATTTCGAAATCGGGAAGGCTGTCGAATGCGGCCCTCAGAGCGTCGCCCCAGACGTCCGAAATCGTACGATAGTATTTGTCTTCCCGCTCAATGCGGCCCGAAGGGCCCGGGATTAGTGTGCCGTCTTCATAGACCTGGAAATCGATGGGCAGATCCACGGACAGGTTCGCCTTGATGGTGCTGTCAAAGGACACAAGCAGCAGTTTGATCGCATCTTCGAATTCCATCTCGGGATCATAGGCACGCACCAAAATGGGCTTTCCGTATTTGGTTTCGCCGATCTGAAAGAAGGGGGTGTCTGCCGACGCTTCGATAAAGTTGCCTTCGGGATAGACCAGAAAAAGCCGTTGCTTGCCTTTGCCGATCTGACCGCCGACAATCATTGTGGCGTTAAACGACGAATCCGCTTCTTGTCCCTCGCGCCGGGCCTCTCCGATAACCTCCCTCAAGGTCGCCCCAACCAAACGCGCGACCTGAAACATGGACGCTTGTTCAAGGACCGATGGGCTGCGATCGCCAGCCGCCTTGCCGCGTTCTTCAAGGATGCTGACTACGGCCTGGGTGGTGGCCAGGTTTCCGGCGGTCATCAGAAAAATGCAACGATCCTTTGGGATCGACCAAAGGTGCATCTTTCGAAACGTTGAAATGTTGTCCACACCGGCGTTCGTCCGGGTGTCCGACATGAAAACGAGGCCGCGGTTGAGCCGTAAACCGACGCAATAAGTCATTGAGTGCCTGATATTTCCAGCGTGCGTTCCGTATCACTGCGCAACTTGAAGGGATACGGCAAGTCGTTCTTTGTTTTGGTTGCCCCATCGCATGCCAGAGACAGGCGCCGCTTCAGAGTAATCCAAGCCCGTGGCGACCCTGACATAGCGTTCGTCAGGCGAGATCCCGTTTGAGACATCAAAGGCCACCCAGCCGATACCTTCCACATGGGTCTCGGCCCAGGCGTGGGTTGCGTCCTGATCCACCCGGTCATCCATCATAAGATATCCCGAGACATAGCGAGACGACAGTCCAAGCAGCCGGGACGCCGAGACGAAGATCTGTGCATGATCCTGGCAAACACCCTTGGCCTGGTCTAGCGCTTCCTCAGCGGTCGTGTGTACGGTCGTGGTTCCGGTTTCATAGCTTACAAGCGATCGGATACGACTGGACAGGCGGTGCAAACGCGCAATGGGATCGCTCTCATCCTCCCGCACCTCTCGCACAAGCTTGCGGATCAATGGGCCGGGTGCCGTACGCTTTGTATTGCGGCGAAAGTACCAGAGCGGTGCGAACCCCCCGTGCCGGCCCAGAATTCCCGCGATATCGTTGGTCACGACTTCGCCTGAACAGGTGATCTGCAGGCTGGCACTGCTGCCGTCGAAGCTGACCAGAAGTACCGTGTTCGCATGCTGATCTTCGAATTGTAACTCGATCTTGCCGCCTTCGACCTCGGTCTGCCAGTTCAGCACGTTCTGCGACGGCCGGCTTTTCGGTGTGAGCCGCAGTTCCTGAAGCCCATAGGCGCCTTCGCCTTCAAATGTATATTTGGTGCTATGCCTGATCGAAAGTTGCATGCGTCTAACTGATGAACCGATAGTCTTCTTCGATGCTTGCGCCAAGGCGTGCCATATCGGCAAGAAAGTCGAGCAGGAATTCGTGCAGGCCATATTCAAAGACCTGCTCGATGGTCGTACCGACCAGCGCGCCCTTCATGCGGCCAACCTGGTCATGGCTTTGAACTCTCTGCCCATAGTCCATCTCTAGATATCCCAGGTTGTCGGCGATCTTGGCTGTGCAAAACGACAGGGACCTGGGCATGCGACCGTCAAGGATCATGAACTCTGCAATGCCTGGCGGGCTGACATCGCCACCGTGCAGGAACCGGTAAGCACGCTGCCCGCCGACAGAGCGCAGGATCGTCTCCCACTGCACGTTGTCAAGCGACGATCCGATCTGCGCCAGCGACGGCAAAAGGACGTAGTATTTGACGTCAAGAATCCTGGCCGTGTTATCGCCCCGTTCGATAAACGTGCCCAGCCGGCAAAAATTGTAAAGATCGTTCCGCAGCATCGTCCCATGCAGCGCGCCGCGCACCTGGGCTGACTGATGGCGAATAAGCGACAGAACACTGGGAAGATCGCGGTCGCGAACGGGACGCTTCAGGGCGTCGCTGAGTGTGATCCAGCACTCATTCGTTGCTTCCCAGACCTCGCGGGTCAAGGCGATCCGGACAAGGCGGGCATTATCGCGGGCATTCTGTATAGCCGACATAATGCTGGTCGGATTGTTCTTGTCGCGTAGCAGGAAATCAACAACACCCGCGGCATCAATAGTCTCGCGGCGATCAAGATAGGCGGACCTGACGCCGATCGTATCAAGAATGGACGCCCATTCATCCTCGGCGCTGAGCGGTCGCGTCAGGGCGATCCGAAATCCTGCCTCGATCAGGCGTGCGGTATTCTCTGACCGCTCAAGAAACCGGAACATCCAGTAAAGGCCGCCCGCTGTCTTCCCGAGCACGCTTACTCCTCCAGGACCCAAGTGTCTTTGGTGCCGCCGCCTTGGCTGGAATTCACAACCAGGGAACCCTGCTTCAGCGCAACGCGGGTCAGTCCGCCCGGCGTTATGTCAATGCGGTCGGGCGACACCAAAACAAACGGCCGCAGATCCACGTGGCGCGGCGCCAGTCCCTTGGATGTCAGAATGGGAACCGTCGAAAGAGCAAGCGTCGGTTGGGCGATGTAGTTGCCAGGCCGGGCACTCAGCTTGGCTCGGAAAGTCGCAATCTCTTTCTTTGAGGCCGCCGGTCCGACAAGCATACCGTAGCCGCCCGATCCATGGACCTCTTTCACCACCAACTCGTCCAGATGATCGAGAACATAAGCCAGACTTTCCGGTTCGGAACATCGCCAGGTCGGCACGTTCTCCAAGATCGCCTTCTCGCCGGTATAAAACTCGACGATATCGGGCATGTAGCTGTAGATCGCCTTGTCATCGGCGATGCCAGTGCCCGGCGCATTCGCGATGGTGATGCCGCCGGCGCGGTAGACATCCATCACCCCAGGGGCACCAAGCAGGCTTTCGGGCCGGAAAGTCAGCGGGTCCAAAAACTCGTCATCGACCCGTCGGTAGATGACATCAATCGCTTTGTAGCCGCGCGTGGTCCGCATCGCGATCCGACCATCCACAACCCGAAGATCATGGCCTTCGATCAGTTCTGCCCCCATCTGGTCGGCAAGGAATGCGTGCTCGAAATAGGCAGAGTTGTGTATGCCGGGCGTAAGCACGGCCAGCACCGGCTTTTTCGATGCTGCGCGGGGCGCGGTGGCTGCCAAGGACCGACGCAACCGCATCGGATAATTGGATACCTGCTGAACCTTGATGCGGCTGAAGAGTTCGGGAAACATCTGAAGCATGGTTTCCCGGTTTTCGAGCATATAGCTGACACCCGACGGCGTACGCGCGTTGTCTTCCAGGACGTAGAACTGGTTTTCGCCTGTTCGCACCAGATCGGTGCCGACGATATGCGTGTAAACGCCCCCGGGCGGCGTAACGCCAATCATTTCCGGCAGGAAGGCATCGTTGTTTGCCACCAGCTCGACCGGGATGCGGCCTGCCCGCAGAATCTCTTGCCGGTGGTAGATATCGTAAAGAAACGCGTTGATGGCACGAACCCGCTGTTCGATGCCCTTTGACAGCTTGGTCCATTCGGCTGCTGACAAGATGCGCGGCACGATATCGAAGGGGATCAAGCGCTCATCCGCCTCGGCCTCACCGTAGACGTTGAACGTTATGCCCGTCCGACGGAAGAATTGCTCGGCTTCGGCAGATTTCTGCTTGAGGCGCTTGAGGTCTTCGCCACCGAACCAATCGTAAAACGACCCGTAGGGCGCACGCGGTGTGTCGCCTTGTCCGCGCATTTCATCAAAGAATTTCGGCGGTTCGCCCATTGCTCCGACACTAGCGAAAATCCAATAGCTGGCAAATGATCTGGTTTTTTGGCCCCGCCCACGCCGGTAAGCTGCTCAAATCTTGGGCAATTCCTATGTTGCGGCGGCCTTCTCTGCGGTGCCCATGTAGACGATCAGCGTTCCCGGATGCCGCCCGAAGGTCAGATCACCCTTGGAATTTATCCCGCTAGGCCCAAGGCCTGCCATGGCTCCGCAGGTCAGGCCGGCCTTGGTCAAAGCGCTTTTGAGTTCACCCGGGCGGATAAATTTGGCAGGGTCGTGGGTTCCGCGGGGCAGCAAGCGCAATATGTCCTCGGCCATGGTCACCACAGCAAGGCGGGACAGAAGGTTCCGGTTGATGGTGTCGAATAGGAAATAGCCGCCGGGGCGCAGAACGCGCGCCACCTGGGCAAGAACCTTCCCAAGATCGTCGACGTGTTCCAACACATCCACGCAGACGACGCGGTCGAAGCTTTCGCTGCCATAGGGCAGCATTTCTCCCGTGCCGACGTCATAGCGGATTGAAAGCCCTTCGTGGTCCGCGTGGCGCCGAGCCGCATCAATCGCCTTGGTCGCCGGATCGATGCCCGTCACCCGCGCATTGCGGCGTGCAAGGGCTTCGGCCATAAATCCCCCGGCGCAGCCAAGATCAAGAACGTCGCGATCTTCCCAATCCACCAGTGTATCGAAGTACCGCAACCTTGCGGGCACCATGTTGTGCAGCGTGCGGACCCAGCGGGTGTCGGCGTCCCACCACCCGTCCGCTTCGGCGTCGTAGATCGACAGGTCGTTTCGTTGCACCGGATTGCTCATTTGGCACACCTAGTGCGTTCTAAGCAGAGGAAAGCGACCTCGGTGGCATCGGTTTCCAATCTTCCGCTGGCGTGTCAGAACGCCCGCATGGAAAACCGCGACAGCCCAGGGACCGGCGTCGCCTGGTCGCGCTACGCGCTGGCGCTCGCGGCAGGCGTTGTCGCCGGCTGGGTGGCCACGATGATCGGCTTGCCGCTACCTTGGATGCTGGGCCCGATGATTGCCAATACAGCGCTTTCGCTGGCTGGTGCGCCGGTGGCCTGTCCGGTTGTACTCCGCCCGTTGGTTATCCCCGTGATCGGCCTTATGCTCGGATCCGGGTTCCAGCCCGAGGTCTTCAGCCGTCTCGGCGAATGGGTTGTGACCCTTTTGACGCTGCCATTGTTTATTCTCATAGCTGGAGCAACGTCATTCGTCTTCTACAGGCGCATAGGCGGCTACGATCGCGTGACCGCCTATTTTTCCGCAATGCCAGGCGGCTTCAACGAAATGATCATGCTAGGTGAAGAAGCTGGCGGCGATGACCGCAAGATCGCCATGGCCCACGCCATCCGGATTCTGTTCGTCGTCAGCTTTGTCGCGCTTTTCTTCGGGCTGTTTCTGGGTGTCAGGTCCGGGGGTGGTACGGCCACCTGGATCGGCTTTGTGGATGTGTCCCTGTTGCAAGCGGCAGCACTTCTTGTGTGCGCGCTGGCGGGGGTTCTTCTCGGCCGGGCGCTGCGATTTCCGGCGCCGAACCTGTTGGGGCCCATGGTGCTTTCGAGCGTGGCCTATATGACAGAGGTCGTCACGACCCCGCCCCCAACCCTAATTGTGGTCCTGGCCCAGATTAGCGTCGGCACAATCATCGGCACGCGTTTTGTGGGTACCCGGTTTTCCGATGTGCGTCGCGATCTTGTGTTGGGCTGTGGGGCAGCCCTTTTGGCAATCTTCGTGGCACTCGGCATAGCCGAATGCGTGGTTCTTGTGACCGGTGCACCAATCAGCCAGGTGTTCTTGGCGTTTTCACCCGGAGGCTTGACTGAGATGAGCCTGCTTGCCGTGGCCTTGGATCAGGACATCGCCTATGTCGCCACAAACCATGTGGCACGCATTGTTTTGGTGATCTTTGCCGCGCCACTGGTGTTTCGGCTATTGCGCCGCAGCTTTAAGCAAAAGCTGCCACGGTAACCCCAGCCGCTTCCAGAGATGATCTTACTGCGCGGGCCATTTCGACCGCTTCCGGTGTGTCCCCATGACAGCAGATCGTATCGATGCGATTGGGCACCCTTTTGCCTGATCCGGTAATGACGGCGCCTTCCGTCACCATGGCGACCATGGACGCCGCCGCGGCATCGGCGTCGTGGATGACAGCGCCGGGGAGACGGCGGTCCACCAGCGTCAGATCTTCGTTATAGGCCCTATCTGCGAAGATTTCGGCCGCATAGCGGCATCCAAGTGCCTGAACGGCATGTTCCTGGGCGGTACCCGCCATGGCCATGATCACCAGATCGCCCTTTACTTCCAGCGCCGCCGCATAGGCCTGCTTGGCAAGCTCTTCGTCTTCGGAAGTCATGTTACCCAGGGCACCGTGCAGCTTCAGGTGGCGAATGTGGCTTCCTGCGGCAGCCGCCATGGCCAGCGATGCGCCGAGCTGATACCGCACAAAATTTCCGAGCGTTTTGTGTGGAACCTGCATTCTCCGGCGCCCGAACCCCTGTAGGTCCGGAAAACCCGGATGGCACCCGATCCCGACGTTCTTGGCAACCGCCATTGCCATGGTTTCGGCCATCACGTCAGCGTCGCCTGCGTGAAACCCGCAGGCAATGTTGGCCGAGGTGATGGTATCCATCAACTCACCATCGCGGCCCATGACCCAGGGCCCGAAACTCTCACCCATGTCTGCATTCAGATCGACCGTTCGGTTCATTCTGGGTCTCCTTCGCTTCCGGCCACGGCGCCGCTGATTAGTTGGTAGGACAACAGATCCGGGATCGTGTGCGGGTCCCGGACGCGGGGGCGCACTGCACCAGCCATTCCTTCAAGTCCCGCGACAAAGCCGCGCTGGGCGCTGACCGCAACGTCCATGTCGACAAACTCAAAGCGTATCTCGGCGCCTGCGGGCGCTTGAGCGATTTTCGGCAGGTCGGCAGGTATAACCGTCGCGATCCGCGGGTAGCCGCCCGTCGTTTGGCTTTCGGGTAGCAGAACAAAGGGCGTGCCATCGCCTGTCACCTGGATGTCGCCGGTCACGATAACCTCTGACAACACGTTCAGGCCGCCCTCGGCCGCAAAGCCCGGCCCGTCCGAGGTCAGCCTCACGCCCATCCGGTTCCCGCGCGCGTCCCGGACAAAACGTGTCTCGGCGAAACGCTGCACGTCCTTTGCAGCGAAAGCGCTGGTCTGCATGCTGCGCACTACCCGCAGGGTCCCGCCCGAAAACCGGTCGTGTACGTCGAGCATAAGGCCGTCTTCGGCACGGCCGGTGGGCGAAAGCGGCAATTCCGCAAGCGTGGTCAGCGCCTGACCAATGCCCGCAACCGTGTGCGCCGCCCGCGCCCCAAGGACCATGTCCACCTGAATTCCGCCATCGAAGGCCAGATAGCCATAGTGACCCGCCACTGCGCCACCGATCTCTAGGATTTCACCAGGCTCTAGACGGTGGGTTCCGTGCCACGCGAGTGCGCGTCCATTAACCGAACAGCGCATCTCGGCCCCGGTCAGCGCAATCGTCACCGGTGTGCCCAAAACCTCAAACTGCCCCCCAGTGCCGGCCATCTCAACGACCGCATTGCCGGGGGATTGCCGCAGCAGGGCGGCGGCTTCGTAAAGCGCCATTGTATCTGCCGCACCGCTTCGGGAAAGACCGCGCGCAAGGTGGCCGGGTCGTCCAAGGTCTTGAACCGTCACACCCGGCCCTGCCCGATGGATTTTCAAGCCGGTCACGGAAGAGCCTCGACCACAGCGCCCCCAAGACCGTCCGTATTCTCGGACAGAATATCCTGCAACATGCCTTCTTCTATTGGATAGAAACTCACTTCGTCCCCGGGTGACAGTGCAAAGGGTCGCTCCGCCTCTGGCCTGAAATTCTGGAACGCTGTCTGCCCGATATGGCGCCATCCCGTGGAATTCGGGGCTGAGAAAAGCACGAGTTGACGGATCGCCGCGACAATTGCGCCCTGCGGCACCTGGGGCGTCAAAGCCTGCTGGCGCGGGATGTTCCACGCAGGGGGCAATTCGCCAAGATATGGTTGGCCTGGGGCGAAGCCGATGGTCATGACGCGCAGCCTGGTGTGCGTCAGATCCTCAATGGCCGTCTCACGTGCAATGCCAGCAGCCTTTGCCGCTTCATCCAGTTGCGGAGCAAGCGTGCCACTAAAGACAGCGGGTATCGCAAAGTGCTGGCGCCCTGCCGGCAAGGGCGCAGCGTACCAGTCCCGTTCGTCCAAAAGGACCGCCAGGCGGGCCATGATCTCGTCATGCGCAATCGCAAGTGGATCAAATTCCACGAAAACCGATGTCAGCGACATGGATGTCTCTTGAATGCCCGAGATGTCGGCGACATCCACGGTCGCGCGAAATGAAAGCGCGGCTCGGTTCGCGGGTTCGCTGAGCTTGTCCGCAAATGTCACCAGGATGCCGCACACGCCGAGCGTCCGGATCTTGGGAAACTGGCGTGGGGCTTCAGGCGTCACGGCGCAGGTAGCCTCGATAGAAACGGCCCAGAATCACCGGGGTCAGGTACATGGGAATTTGGTAGCAACCGATGAACACCAATACAGGGTCGATGACTGTGGCGGGCAGGGCAACAAGAAACAGGGCAATGTTGCGGTTGCCTGCGACGATTGCCTCTGGAATGCTCCGAAAAACAGCGAGCCCCATCGCTTGCATGCCAAAATTGACAGCGAAGGCCAGTGCAAGCCAGCCGACCAATGCGTGCGGGCTGTCCCGCAGCGCTGGGCCGACCGCGCTCATCAGGCCGACCACTATGATTGCCAGCGCCAGAGCGCTCAGGCCGTCCAACGCCTCGATATCCGACCTGTCAGGATCGGGCAGAAGATACGCGCGAAGCGCAAAGCCCGTTCCCGCAGCCAAAACGATTACGCCGCAAAGGCGGAGCGCAGCGAGCAGCACCTCGTCAAATCCCCCTATGGCAGGCTGAAGCCAAAGGACAGGCAGGATCGTGACCGGCAGCAGAAGCGTTCCGACAAGCAACAGCTGCATCGTGCGGGTCGGATCGAAACCCATCATGGCCGTGATGGCCGGTCCGCCCGAAATCGACGGTCCCGCCAAGGCCAAAGCCAACGACAGGCCCACGGTCGTCGCATTCAGGCCAAAGAGATTGAGCGCTGTGATCACAAGAATTGGCGCTGCGACCTGAAGCGCAAGGACCCGACCCGCGATATCGCCGCCCATCCGGATACCGCCCAGCGCCGCATTGTGTCCGATTCTCAGGGCGGACACCGTTACCAGACCGGCAACCATATGGGGAAGCCAAGGCTTCAGCGCTGCGGCAAGACCGGGTGCAAAGAGCCCCGCCAAAAGTCCGCCGACCAAGCAAAGCCGGCCATGGTGCGCAAGAAGCGTCAAAAACGATTTGGCCATGGATGGCATAGAATAAACCGCGCCGCCGCCTGAAACGCGCGGAGACTAAGCGGGTAACTTGCCGAGAAGCAAGTGAACAGAGCACCGTTGGCACGTTGCGCGCAGGGTCCACGCGTCGAAACTATAGCAAGCGGACCACACGATTGCCCCAATTTGCCACTCCAGTGCCGGAAAGCGCAGCCTCAGCAGGTGACAAAGCAGTGCTTCGTCGCCATATTGGTCCTCGCAGTGCCTAGTATTAGTAATGGTCGAAACCCCGTAACCTTTGGAGGTGTTTGTGTTCCAAGACCGCCGAATCCCCGCACTATTTGCCCTTGTCAGCCTGCTTTCCGTCCTTTGGTTGGCGGCGCCAGTCCATAGCGCCACAACGATCATCGGAGCGGAAAAACGTGTCGCATTGCTGGTCGGCAATTCACGCTATTCCCGTCCGGGACTTAATCTGACCAACCCCGAGAACGACGCCGTCGACCTTGCAGATGCACTGCGCTCACAGGGTTTTGAGGTCGTCGAAGCCGTCAACAAACCCTATTCCGATATGAGACAAGCGCTGGCGGAATTCGGTGAAAGCGCCCAAGGCGCTGACGTTGCCATGTTTTTCTATGCCGGTCACGGCGTGCAGGTGAACGGTGAAAACTACCTGATCGGAACGGACTTTGTCGGCACCTCTGCCGCGGATCTCGAGACCACGTCGCTGAAGATGTCCGAGGTTCGAAGCGTCATCGAACAAGCCCGACCCAAATCTGGCATCATCATCCTGGATGCGTGCCGCGACAATCCCTTCTCAACGGCAGGCATGGCTCAGCCCGGTTTGTCACGCATCAGCGGCGGTGCCGGACTTTTGATCGCGTACGCTACAGATCCTGGCAATGTGGCCTTTGATGGCAAAGGCGACAATTCCGTTTTTACCAATGCACTGCTGGAACACATCGGCACGCCCGGGTTGGATGTTCGGCTAATGCTGGGCCGTGTGCGCCAGCAGGTGGTGATGGAGACTTTCGGCCGTCAGGTGCCATGGGTTGAAGAGGCCCTGATCAGCGATACGGCGCTTTTGCCCGGTGACGAAGTGCCCGGCGCAACCGCCAGTCTGAGCGATCCGGTTGCCCGGGAAATGCTGCGCTGGCGCGAGGCAAATGAAGCCGGCGATGCCGCCGACTACGCAGAGTTCCTGCGGGAGTTTCCGGATGGTCTTTTCGCCGAGGCTGCGCGCCAGGTCATCGCAGTGAATTCTCGTGAAGACGCAAGCGGCACTTTCAGCGGGGAAAGCTATCAGCTTGCCGCCGCCGACTTCGAGCCCGCCGAGGCCGCCCTAGAGGCGATTGGCCTGTTGTCGGATACGCGGGGCATCCTGATCATTGACCAAAGCCGCGTTATCGAGGCATTCGATGCGTATCGGCGCCGCAAGCCCGAACCGCAAAGTGTAACCGCAACAGAGCTTTACGAAGACGCATCTCGGATTTCGATGGTGCTGGCCAGCGCTACGGCGCAGCGGATCCGTACGGATCTTGTCGCCTTGCGCAGTGTCGAGAAGACAAAACAGATTGCGGTCGATGCCTTGCGTCAGATCGAAAGGATCGCGGAAACCAACTCTGATGCCGAGCCAGTTCTTACCCAGGCGCAACAGGATGTGAATGCAATCGATGATTCGCGCGACATCATTCTCGCCCGCCTCGACCAAAGCCGGGAATACTACGACTCGCTGCTTGATCGGGCGACGAAATTTGTGCCCGATGCAGCCACTGTCGACCTTTTGGGCGGCGGTCAGGCATCGCGTTCCATCTCGGGTCTCGACCAGCGGGCTGTCCGCGATGCGTCGCAGTTTCTGCGCCACGTGTCCAATGCGCGTGGAGATCGCGCGGGAAGCCTGGTTTGGATGAGCGATCTGTTGCCCCAACAGGGCTGATCAGGACAGCAAAGGCCAAAATTTGGCGAAAGGTGAACTCAGAATGCATGTGAAAACCTTTGTAGCGCTCTTTGTTGCCGGATCAGCGGTCACGGGGTGCAGCTACGATTCCGATCCGGCGTCTGGCGGCTTTCTTGCCGGCGTTCAGGGCATTTCGTCGGGCGGCTACCAGGCACAGACCGATGCGCTTGAGCAGGATGTTGCAGTTGCAACGGCCCGCAACCAAGAGCTCGAAGCGCAGAAAGCCGCCCTGGCCGCGCAGATCGCCCAGGCCCAGTCGGATTGGAGTACGGCAAAGGGCGCGCTTGCGTCGCAACGCGCGTCAACGTCGAACCTGGATGCGGCCACGGCGGCGCGGGTGGACGCGACCCTAGCGCTTACGCCTTCGGGATCCACGGACGAAGAGTTGCTCGCATCGCTTCAGTCGGCGATCTCGAACGCGCGTTCATTGTCGGAAGAGCTTGCGAATCTCGCAACCTAGGTCGCCTATAGCGAATTGGATAGGTCCTGAGCGACTGATCGCATGGATGCGACCGTGTTCTGCAGGCGCGCGAGATCACCGTCAATCTGGCCCGTAGGTACCGCTTCGGAAATCAGAATCTGCCGGGTCTCGCCGAACAGGTTCTCGTAGCCGTTGGCCAGAGTAACCGACGCCTCGACCTCTTCGTTGATCCGCTCGACGCGCGCTTCTTCGGTGGTACCTCGCGCCTGCACCTCGGCGAGGACCTGTTGCATCGCTGCAATGGTGTCTTCCAGCGCCGCATTGGTGCGACCGATATCTTCAGACACCGCCTGAAGCAGTTGCTGCTCCTGCGCAAACTGTGCCTGAAGCTGTTTTACGTAAAGACCGGCTGTTGCACCGCTGAGCTGACCGACCTGGGCGCCGCGGAAGGCGCCGCCGACACCTCCTAGCAAACCGCCAACCGCCGCGCCGGCCGCAGCGCCCAGCGCCGAGCCTTCCTGAACGGTGCTTTGAAGCGCCTCTCGGCTTTCGCGCAAGGCGGCTTCGGCCGGTGTTTCCGGCACGAAGGTCAGAAAATCTTCCCGTCCACATCCCCCAAGGGCCACGGCAGTTGCGGCCAATGAAAGCGCTACAATTTTGCGTCGGGTGTACATTTTGTCGGCCTCTGGTCTGCTGAAATCGTTAATTTCTTTTACACTCTCAAAAACGTGTTGCATCGTGCTTGTGGGAAATTAGCGGAATTTTCGCGGTGGGAGGAGTATTTATGCCTTTAAAAATTTGCAGGTGTGGCATTGTCGGTGCGCTTAGACGGATTGGCTTCGGCCTTGCGGCAGCCGGTTTTTTCGCTGGTGCCGGGCAGGCGCAGGATCTTTATTCCGCGACCGTAGATGCCTTCACTATCATATTTGAACCGGAGACGCCGCCTGACGTGAGTTCAAGCAGCGCGGCACAATCCTATAACAACGTCGAAGATTTCGTCGACGCTGTTCTGACTTCTGAGGGATTTGCCTCTATCAACCCGGAATATACACTTTCTTCGGGCGTCGCTGTAGCCGCCAATTTTCGCGGCGTTCTCATTAATCTGAACTACGACTTTGGAGGGACGGCACTGACGTTTTCTGTGCCCGAACTTGGTGTCACGGAAGTCTTTGATGGTGGGTCGCGGGTCGCGAGCGAGGATGAGCTTGACGACTATCTTACGAACAACACGGACGAGATCGTAACGCGGATCCTTGGCCTTTTGGTCGAAAGCACTGCGACCGACCCAGTTGCCGGTAACCCCAACTCACTTCAGGCCACCATGGTCCAAAGTGACTTTGGCGTGGGCGCCGGTTTCGGTGGCTTTGGCACCTACAGCTTTGACAACAGTCAGCGTGGCTTTACCGCCGGGCCGGGAACGCAGATTCCCGGCGCTGCTGCGCGCTTTGGGAATTATTCGGTCGGCGATGTGGACGGTACCGTCATTTCCTTGCCCCTAGGCTATACGATTCCGCTGGCAGACCCACGCTACGCGATCGTACTTGAAGCACCGATCACCTATGTCGAGGCAAACGGAACGGATTCCTACAGCATTTCCTTCGGTGGTGGGTTTCGTATTCCGATACTGAATAACTGGGCAGTCACACCCACAGCGCGGCTGGGAACCACCGGTTCGGAAGATGTTGGCTCGGCGGCGACCCTCTATTCCCTCGGCGTCACTTCTTCTTACCGCTTTGACGTTGGCTCGGTCGGGTTCAACCTGGCGAATATGGTCAATTACGTTGCGACTTCGGGTGGATCCTTTGAAGTGGACGACTTCGAGATCGAATATGATCTGGCGAACACAATTTTTCGCAACGGCTTGGCGATCGAGGGAGAAACCGGCTTCGAGCTATTTGGCGAGAACGTCACCTGGGAGGGCTGGGTGGTGAACACGATGATCACCGGCGACGAGGTCTTCATTGATAACTACACGGACTTCGCCATATCCTTCGGCACCCAGGCTTCGCGAAACGGTTTCACGTGGGATGCCGCCCGGCTGGGTCTTACTTACACGATTGGCAACAACGACTTCAGCCGTCTTTCGGTCAACTTTGGCTACCAGTTCTAAATCCTGATTGACTGAACAAGGGTCGCCTCAGGGCGATCCTTTACTTATTTGAGGAAATAATGCATACATTGTTGCACGCATTATTTCGAGCCTCGCAAAGTGCCATTCGACGCAAAAACAAAACGTGCAGACGACGCTTATGCGCGACTTAAGGATGAAATCCGCTCCAACCTGATGCCCGCAGGGTACCAGGCAACCGAACCCGAAATTGCCGAGTACCTTGGAATGAGCAGAACGCCCGTTCGCGAAGCGTTAGTCAGGCTGGCCGCCGAAGGTATTGTCGAAATCAAGCCGCGCCGCGGCGCGCGCGTCTTGCCGCTAACGAGGCAGGACATGGCCGAAATCTATGAAATACTGTTGGCGCTAGAACCAGAGGTTGCTGCAAATCTGGCGGCGCGTGGACTGGACAACGCCGAGCTCGCGTTGCTGGAACGTGCAACGGCCAAGATGGAAAAGGCCCTCGCCGCCGACGATCTTGACGCCTGGGCCGAGGCGGATGCTTCTTTCCACGGAAGCCTTCTGGAACTCCATGGCAACCGGCGCCTCATTGAATTCGTCGAGACGCTCAATGATCAGGTCCACCGGGCGCGCACGATCACCTTGCGGATGCGCGCAAAGCCTCACCGCTCTACCGAAGAGCACAGGCAGGTGGTCGTCTGCCTGCAAAAAGGAGACAGCGACGGGGCGCGGCGAGCATTTCGCATGCACCGCGAACGAGCCACGGCTGAGCTGCTTGAAATACTCGAAACCTACAATTTGCCCCGCCTTTAGGGCGCAACGAACTTCCGGAGGAGATATGGCGAGTTTGAAAATTGCCTTGATCAAGGGCGACGGCATCGGCGTGGACGTTGCCGAAGCCGCCGTCAAAGTCGTCGACGCGGCACTGGACAAAGCCGGCGCTGAGCCTTTCGTTTACGAAGAAATCCTGGCTGGCGCCAATTACTACGCGGACACCGGCGAGGACATCGAACCCGGCGGAGAAGAGCGCGCAGGACAGGCAGACGCGATCTTCCTGGGTGCGATTGGAATGCCGTCAATTCGGCGTCCCGATGGAACCGAGATTGCCCCGCATCTGCGCTTGCGAGAACGCTTTGGGCTTTATGCGGGCATCCGACCGGTAAAAGCCTATCCAAACGCACCGCAGATGCTAGCCGATCCAGCGGCGTCGGGAATCGATCTGGTCATCCTGCGCGAATCGACCGAGGGGCTTTTCTATTCGGCAGCAGTCCACGGCCGTGGGAGCACGGCCAGTGCGGACGAAGTGCGCGATACCCTGGTCATCACGCGTGCGACCACCGAAAAACTGCACCGGTTCGGGTTTCGCCTAGCCCTGAAACGAAAGACCCGCGGTAAGGGCGGGCGCATGACATGCGTCGACAAGGCAAATGTCTTTGCGTCGATGGCATTCTTCCGAAGCATCTTTGATCGGATTGCCCCGGACTATCCTGAAATCTTTGCAGACCATGCCTATGTCGATGCCCAGGCTCTGAACCTTATTCGCAAGCCCTGGGAATACGACGTTCTCGTTATGGAAAACATGTTCGGTGATATCCTTTCGGATCTTGCCGGCGGCCTGGTGGGCGGCATGGGCATGGCCGCCTGCGCCGAGATTGGCGACCAACACGGTCTTTTTCAGCCGGCGCATGGCACGGCGCCTGACATCATGGGGATGGACAAGGCGAACCCGCTTGCCGCCATCCTGAGCGGTGCGCTTATGCTCGACTATCTGGCCGACAAAACTGGACTATCTGAGTTGGACCACGCCGCCCAGCTGGTGGATGCAGCGGTCGAAAGCGGATTTGAAAAGGGCCTGATCCGACCGATGGAGTTCGGTGGTGACATGGGCACCGATGCGGTGACCTCAGCGGTCTTGGCACAGATCGACGGCTAAGGAACAAATCCGGCTCAAGACGCTTGCGAACGTTCTGTACCGCCTGCCCGGACGTCCCGGGGGGCCCGTCCCCGCGCGCTCCGGTAGGCGGACGAGAAATGACCGGCGGTCGCAAATCCCGTGGCGGCCGCGATGTTTGCAATCGACATGGTGCTGGTGCTCAAAAGCTTGTCGGCCAAATCGAGCCGCAAACCACGATAGTACGCCATGGTGCTGACGCCGAACGAAGACCGAAAGAGGCGGTTCAGATGCCGTCGCGTAACGCCAGAAGTCAGCGCAAGCTGGGCCAAGCTAAGCCGGTCGCCCACATGGTTTTCCATGGTGGCAATGGCGTCCAGCACATGTCCAGGGTGATTGCCCAGCCGTTCGATCAGGCCCGACCTTTGGGGGGCAGCGGCCGCCCTGACTTCTGTGTGAAGGAACCAGTCACTGACCGTGCGCGCAAACGCGCCGCCATGTTGTTGAGCGATCAGATCATGCATCAGATCAAGCGGCGCCGTGCCGCCGCCGCACGTGACACGGTCACGGTCAAAAACGTACAGGCGCTTTTCGACCGTTAGCTCGGGGTGCATTTCCGCAAGCTCTGCCGCATGTTCCCAGTGCACTGTCATCCGGTAGCCATCCATGACGCCGGCTTTGGCAAGGATCACGGGGCCGCCCGAGACACCACCAAGGGTGAGCGATGATCGGGCGGCTTGCCTGAGCCAGTGGAAGAATGCAGCGTTTTCAAACCGCAGCGGATCCCCGCCAGCAATCACCAGAAGCATGTCCAGGTTGGGCTTTTGACTGGGATGAATGCAGGGCTCGACCGTCGCTGCGCCTGAACTCTGCACAACCGGATCAAAGCCAAGATGGACAATGTCGAAAAGTGTTCGCCGCGCCAGAAGGTTCGCCGCGCGCAAAGGCTCAACGCAGCAACCGTAAGACATCAACGCGAACCCATCTATGGGCAGAATGCCCACCTTGAAGGGGCGTGTTCCAACTTGGCTTATGTCCATAAAGGATAACTATATGTCCATTTATGGAATGTCATCCCTAGGCAAGCAATGTGAGAATGCCACCATCATTTGCATGGGCCGGACATGCGCTATTCTGCATTGAAAATTCTGACCGAGGGACTTCGGGGCAATACCGGGTGGACACCTGCCTGGCGCGAACCGGACCCAAAACCGGAATACGACATCGTCATCATCGGCGGTGGTGGGCATGGGCTGTCGACGGCCTATTACCTCTCAAATAAGTTCGGCCAAGCGAATGTGGCGGTGCTTGAGAAGGGCTGGCTCGGTTCCGGGAACATCGGGCGGAACACCACGATCATCCGCTCCAATTACCTGTTAGAGGGAAATCAGCCGTTCTACGAGTTGTCGCTGCAACTCTGGGAGGGGCTTGAGCGGGACTTCAACTATAACGCCATGGTCAGCCAGCGTGGGGTGATCAACCTGTACCACAGCGATGGGCAACGTGATGCCTATGCCCGGCGCGGAAATGCCATGCGTATGACGGGCGCCGACTCGGTTCTGCTTGATCGTGACGGGCTGAAAGAACTTTGCCCATTCCTTGATTTCAAAAACGGCAGGTTCCCGATCATGGGCGGGCTTTGGCAGCCGCGCGGCGGCACGGTTCGCCATGATGCGGTTGCCTGGGGGTATGCGCGCGGCGCTGACCGCAAAGGTGTCGACATCATCCAGAACTGTGAAGTGACAGGCATCGACGTCACGGGCGGCAGGTGCACCGGCGTGCAGACCACGAAAGGTGCCATTCGCGCTGGCAAGGTCGCGGTCTGCGTTGCAGGCGCGTCCGGCCGGGTCATGTCCATGGCGGGCATGCGCCTGCCAATCGAAAGCCATGTGCTGCAGGCATTCGTGTCAGAGGGTCTGAAGCCGGTCATCCCTGGCGTCATTACCTTTGGCGCCGGCCATTTTTACGTCAGCCAATCGGATAAGGGCGGTTTGGTCTTTGGAGGCGACATCGACAGATACAACACATATGCCCAGCGCGGGAATCTGCCGGTCGTGGAAGATGTCTGCGAAGGCGGCATGGCCATCATGCCGATGATCGGGCGTGCAAGGCTTCTGCGCATGTGGGGCGGGGTCATGGATATGTCGATGGACGGGTCACCCTTTATCGACAAGACGCATATTGAGGGCCTCTACTTTAACGGCGGCTGGTGCTACGGCGGCTTCAAGGCGACGCCGGCTTCGGGATACTGCTATGCGCACCTCCTGGCCACCGACAGTCCCCACAAGGTTGCGCGCCACTTCCGGCTTGACCGGTTTCGCCGTGGGGCACCCATTGATGAAAAGGGCGCCGGTGCCCAGCCGAACCTTCACTAGAGGGATGCGCCGTTGATTATCAATCATCCTTTGCTTGGCCAAAGAGATGCGGCGGAATTTGTCTATCTGGGCGATGCCGCACTGATCGAGCGCCCCGATGGTCTGTCCGCGTCCGAAGACGAGATGCGCGACTACCTGCATCTACGCGACAACCCGGCCGGCCCGCACCGTGAGCTTTGGTTTCATGCTCAGGGCGATCGGTCCTGGCTCGTTGTGACGCGTGATACGCTGACCCACGAAATAACCAAGGTGGAAATGGCGCGGGACGTGGCGCGTTCGTTGGGGCGGTCACGGTGAGTGGCGATTTCCGCATAAAGGGTGGCCTTGTTGACCGCGGGGCGCCGATACGGTTCCAGTGGAATGACCGGTGGATGCAGGGCTTTGCGGGCGACACGCTGGCCTCGGCCCTGTTGGCCAACGGTCAAAAAGTGGTCGGACGTTCGTTCAAATACCATCGGCCGCGTGGCGTCTTCTCGGCCGGTTCCGAAGAGCCGAATGCATTGGTGCATCTGGGCAAGGGCGCCCGGCAAGAGCCGAACACGCGGGCGACAACCGTCGAGCTCTACCCGGACCTCTACGCGACCAGTCAGAACCACCGTGGTTCGCTGCACTGGGATCTGATGTCGTTCAACGACCTGCTCTGGCCGTTTCTCGGTGCCGGGTTCTACTACAAGACGTTCATGTGGCCGGCAAAGTTCTGGGAACGCATTTATGAACCCATAATTCGGGCCTCGGCGGGACTTGGGGCTTTGTCCGAACGCGAAGATCCCGACACATATGATCGCGGATATCTGCACTGCGACGTGCTGGTCATTGGCGCCGGCCCGGCGGGTCTTGCGGCTGCTTTAGCGGCTGGTCGATCTGGTGCGCGTGTGCTTATCGCCGACGAAGATTTCCTGCCCGGCGGTCGCCTGAATGCCGAAACC
This sequence comes from Pseudomonadota bacterium, assembly GCA_039026235.1. GTDB lineage: Bacteria > Pseudomonadota > Alphaproteobacteria > Rhodobacterales > Rhodobacteraceae > JBCCMQ01. The sequence goes on along the minus strand of JBCCMQ010000013.1, from coordinate 31,155 downwards.
TATGAGGTGGACGGCAAACCAGGCAGCGTCTGGGCTGAAGCAGCCGTCAGCGAACTGGCGGCGATGGACAACGTGCGCGTCTTTTCGCGGACAACGGTCTACGGCGCATTCGACCACGGCGTTTACGGTGCGCTAGAACGCAAAACGGACCACTTGGCGCCGCGCAGCGATCGACCACGACAGGTCCTTTGGCGCATCTACGCGAAACGGGCCATTCTGGCCTCGGGCGCCACAGAGCGCTCGATAGCTTTCGCCGACAATGACCGCCCCGGTATCTTACAGGCGGGTGCGGTGCGCGCCTACGCGAACCGGTTTGGCGTCGCCGCCGGGAAGCGGGTGGCCATTCTGACCAACAACGACAGCGGTTGGCGTACCGCCCAAGACTTGACCGCGCTGGGCATCGAAGTATCGGCGATCATGGACACCCGGGATCAGGTTGATCAAAGCTTTGAGGGTGTCCGTGCCATTACCGGTGCCCGCGTGACCGGTACGGGCGGTCGCCATGGCTTGCGCTCTGTTCAATTGAACGGCGCGACGAAGATTGACGCTGACTGTCTGGCCGTGTCCGGAGGCTGGTCTCCTAACCTGCAGCTGACCTGCCATCACCGGGGCAAACCGGTCTGGAACAACGAGGCAGCGGCGTTCCTGCCTGGACATGACCTGCCGCCCGGGTTGCGGGTCGCCGGTTCGGCGGCGGGGACCTTTTCGCTGGGCGCGGTCCTGGCGGACGGCCACGCGGCGGGCCGGGAAACCGCTGCTGATCTGGGCTTTGACAAGGCCGCTGGCTCTTCCCCGACTGCCCCGAATGAAGACGCGGCCATGTCGTCCTTCTGGCAGATGGATGCCGGCCGGTCACGGGCCTGGGTTGATCTGCAAAACGACGTGACGACCAAGGATATCAAACAGGCTCAGCAAGAGGGCTTTCGTTCGGTCGAGCATGTAAAGCGCTACACAACGCTTGGCATGGCGACGGACCAAGGCAAGACCGCGAATGTACTTGGACTTGGCGTCATGGCCGATATCACCGGCAAGCCCATGTCCGAGGCGGGTACGACCGTCTTTAGGCCGCCCTATTCGCCGGTTGCCATTGGTGCCTTTGCAGGGCGCTCGCGCGGTGCGGATTTTCGCCCCGTCCGAAAAACGCCTAGCCACGCGTGGGCCGAGGAAAACGGAGCGGTTTTTGTCGAGGCGGGCCTCTGGCTGCGCGCGCAGTGGTACGCCCGTCCAGGGGAAAAAGGCTGGCGGGACAGTGTCGACCGCGAAGTCGAGATGACCCGTCGCGGCGTCGGTATTTGCGATGTCACCACGCTGGGCAAGATCGATATTCAGGGCAATGACGCCGCCGAATTTCTAAACCGCGTTTACGCCAACCCATTTCTGAAGCTTCCGGTCGGGAAAGTCCGCTATGGCCTCATGCTGCGCGAGGATGGCTTCGTCTATGATGATGGTACAACGGCCCGGCTGACAGAGACGCATTTTGTGATGACCACCACTACTGCAAATGCCGCCCTGGTGTTGCAGAACCTCGAATTTGCCCGTCAGTGCCTTTGGCTTGACCTGGATGTCCATCTTATTTCGATCACGGATGGATGGGCGCAATACGCTGTTGCAGGTCCGCAAAGCCGCGCGCTTCTTGAGAAGGTGGTCGATCACCTGGACCTTTCCAATGAAGCCTTTCCATTCATGGCCTGCGCCCCCTGTACCGTCTTTGGCGGCACGCCGGCACGGCTGTTCCGGATCTCCTTCTCGGGCGAACTCGCCTATGAGATCGCTGTTCCTGCCTGTTACGGCGACAGCATGATCCGCGCGCTGTTTTCGGTGGGCGAGGCGTTTGACGCGGTCCCCTATGGCACCGAGGCGTTGGGCGTCATGCGCGTTGAAAAAGGTCATGCGGCAGGTGCCGAACTCAATGGCCAAACCACCGCAAGGATGCTGGGCCTTGGCGGCATGGTATCGTTGAAAAAGGATGCCATCGGCACTGCTCTGTCGCAAAGACCAGCGATGTCAGCCGAAGACGGCCCGCGGCTTGTCGGGCTTCATCCGGTCGACCGGACCGCCACACTTGCGGCCGGGGCGCATTTCTTGGACCAGGGCGCGCCGGCCGACATGGCCCATGACCTTGGCTGGATGACCTCGGTCGCATATTCGCCGACGCTTGGGCATTCCATTGGATTGGGTTTTGTCGAAAACGGGCCCGAACGTATGGGCGATGTGATCCGCGCCTACGACCCGGTTCGGGGGGCCGACACGCCCGTGCGTATCGTATCGCCGCATCATATTGACCCCGAGGGATCGCGGCAGCGTGGCTAATTTGACCTTGAAAGCGACACCGCGCCTGGGCGGAAGAAACCACCGAGTTGGGGACAACCGTATTGTCGAGCGTTCGGATATCGCGCTTCACGCGATTGGCTTCGCCACCGAAGAGAAACCGGCCATCGAAGGCGCCCTAGTGGAGGTCTTTGGGATAGCTTGGCCTACTTCGAAGGTGGCCACATGTGCCGGCGAGGCACGCGCCCTTTTTCTTTCCCCTGACCAGTTGCTTCTGGTTCGTGAAGGGGTCGACTTGGACCAACGGCACAGTCTTCCCAAATTCGAGGCGGTTGGCTATCCGACCAATCAGTCGGACGTCTGGGTGGTCTGCGAAGTCATGGGGCCAGACGTGTTGGCAGCGCTGGAGCGGATGTGCGCAGTCGATCTGGACCCGGCTGTGTTTTCTTTGGGCAGCTACGCCCGTACGCTTATGATGCATCTCAGCGTGATCATAGTCCGACACGCTGACGATGGCTTTCTGTTGATCTGCCCGAGCGCTGCGGCTGAAAGTTTCTGGCACGACATTGTGCTTTCATTCGAATGGGTCCAGCCCTAGGTCCGTTGCCGCGTGTCTCAGTGCCAAAAAATGAGTTCTTCGTTACATCTATGTGTACGATCTCAAATCGCGACAAAACTCGTCCTACAGCAGCTTCTGGAGCCTTGGTAGCTGACCACACGTTAGGCAAGGAAAACTGATGGCAGCCGTGAAAGCCCACGTTCCGGTCGCATCGGTAAGGGAGCCCGGGCAGTGATGGACGCCGAGCGCGGATTTCCCAAGGATGAATTTCGCAGCCGGACAGCACGAGCCCAGGCGCTGATGAGCAATTCTGATCTCACGGCTATTCTCCTCACAACGGAAGCGGACGTCCGCTACTACACCGGTTTCCTGACGCGCTTTTGGGAAAGCCCCACGCGGCCGTGGTTTGTGGTTGTGCCCGTTGCGGGCGATCCGATCGCGGTAATACCCCAGATTGGCAGAGATCTTATGGCGCGCACATGGGTTCGGGATATCCGAACCTGGAACGCCCCAGACTATAGCGATGACGGCGTAGGGCTCTTGGCCGATACCCTGCGAGAGGTCGTCCCAGTTGGCGGCAAGATTGGTGTTCCTGCACATCTTGAAAGCCACGTGCGCATGCCGCTCAGCGATTTTAACGCATTGCAGGGCAGTTTGAACGACAGGCTGGTCGTGAGTGACCGAAAGATCACGCGAAGTGTGCGTTTGATAAAATCAGAACGCGAGCTTGCAAAGATCAAACGCGCCGTCGGGATCGCCGACCGGGCCTTTGCCCGCGTTTCTGATATTGCCGCGCCCGGCGTTCCGCTGTCGGCAGTGTTCCGGAACTTTCAGCGTCTGTGCCTGGAGGAAGGCGCCGATTGGGTACCCTATCTGGCCGGCGCTGCGGAAGAGGGAGGGTACGGCGGCGTTATCTCGCCAGCCGACGATACGCCGCTTGCGGACCGTGATCTGCTGATGCTCGATACGGGGTTGGTCTGGGACGGTTACTTTTGCGACTTCAATCGTAACTACAGCCTCTCCCCGCCGACAAAGGCAGTGAGCGAGGCGCACACCCGCCTCATCGAAGCGACCGAGGCAGCGTTTGAAATTGCGCGTCCGGGTCAGACCGTCGCTAGGCTTTTCCACGCAATGAACGCAGTGCTAGGGCTTGGGGAAGAAACTGGTCGTCTCGGTCACGGGCTGGGGATGCAGCTGACCGAGGCGCCTTCGATCCTGCCCGAGGACGCAACCGTTTTAGAGCCGGGAATGGTCATGACGCTTGAGCCTTATGTCAAAACCGGACCCGGAAAGATCATGGTACACGAGGAAAACATTGTGATCGGTGACAAGGCGGCAGAATACCTTACGCCGCCCGAAGGAAAGGAGCTTCGCGTACTGTGCTAAGCTTTTCCTATGAGACAGAGGTGCGCAGCGTTCCGGTGATCGGACTTGTCGTCTTGCAGGCCGATCAAACGATTGAACGCGACATGCGGCGCCTCTTGCCCGACGGGGTCGAGCTTTTGGTGTCTCGTGTGGCGTCTGGCACCCATGTGACATCGGAAAGCCTGGCAAAGATGGAGGCCGAACTGGCCGTTGCGGTTGCGCTTTTCCCGACAGGCGCCAAATTCGCGGCAATCGGATACGGCTGCACTTCGGGCACAGCTGAAATCGGCGTCGACCGCATTGCAGAACTTGTGACCGGTGCGGCCGAGACCTCTGCGGTAACCGAACCGGTCTCGGCCCTCAGCGCGGCTTGCCATCACCTGGGTGCACGGCGCATCGGACTTTTGAGCCCATACGTGGAAAGCGTATCAGATCAGTTGCGGCATGTTCTGGCGGCCGATCAGATCGATGTTTCGGCATTCGCCAGTTTCAATGAGACCGAAGAAGACGCGGTGGCCCATATCTCGCCCCGGTCGATTTACAAATCGGCGGTGGCACTTGCGGAAAACGCGCGCTTCGATGCGCTGTTCATTTCCTGTACCAACCTGCGAACGCTGGGCGTTCTTGATGAGATAGAGGCGGCAATCGGCCAACCCGTTTTGTCCAGCAACCAGGTTCTTGCCTGGCATCTCTTGCGGCTGGCCGGGGTTTCGCAAAGCGGCGAAAAGGCCGGGCAGCTCTGGTCATAGACAACTTACATTCGATCGCTGCGGTCGGACTTCCCTAAAAGATGCGCACCTGCCCCAAGTTCCGAAAGCCTGTCGTCGGCGTTGGCGAGCGGGCATTCGTCCACGCTGAGACACCCGCACCCGATGCAACCTGTCAGTTCATCCCGAAGGCTTGTAAGAAGGTTAATCCGTTCGGTCAGGTTGTCGCGCCACGCGGTCGACACCCGCATCCAGTCCTTGGCCGAAATCGTTCGGTCTTTGGGAAGATGGTCCAACGCACCGGCGATTTGCGCCAGTGACAGCCCTGCTTTTTGGGCGATCTGAATAATTGTCACGCGGCGGATGATGTTGCGCGGATAAACACGATGATTTGCCGCCGTCCGTTCGGACTGGATAAGGCCTTTACGCTCATAGAAATGGAGCGCCGAGACATTTACGCCGGTCCGCGATGCGACCTCTCCGATACTTAGTGCACGCGCCATATCCCACGTTCTTTTGGTGTTGACCTCAACTTAAGTTGAGGCAGTACCAACGGACGGAGTCAAGGTTTCCGTAGGAACGATTACATGGCAGACGGAACGGTCGCCGACGCGAAGGAACGCAACCAAGGCAACGTCTTCTTGCGTTTTGGCGCCTCTGTTGGGTTGGCGAATTTAGGAGACGGGATAGCGGTTGTTGCCTGGGCCTGGACTGCATCACTTCTGACGCGCGATCCGCTTTGGATCGCAATGCTTCCGGCCGCGCTGCGCGTGCCTTGGGTTCTGTTCGCGCTTCCTTCGGGCATTTTGGCGGACCGCATGGACCGAAAGCGCCTTATCGTATTCTGCGACCTTGTGCGAACGGTCGCATATCTGGCGGTCGCGCTTGCCATTGCCGCCAGTTTGCCGCTTCCTCAGCCATCCGCCGATGGCGTGGATAGTATCGCACTTTACCGTATGCTGATCTGCGCAGGCTTTGTGATCGGTTGTGCCGAGGTTGCCCGCGACAACGCCGCCCAGTCCATGCTGCCCAGTGTCGTTTCCCAAGAAGAACTGGAGCGCGCCAATGGGTTGCTGGGCAGTCTTGAGACCGTGGGCAACAACATGGCGGGCCCGGCCCTGGGGTCATTTCTTATTGCGCTGTTTCTTCCACTGCCGTTTCTAGCGATTGCGATTGCATTGCTTCTCGCCGGGCTCTTTACGGCGTCAATAAAACGAAGCTCTGCACCACGACCATTGAAAAGCCAATCCTTTCACGAGGAACTGAAAGAGGGCTTTCAGTTTGTTTTCAGGCATCCGACCCTAAGAGTGTTGGTGCTTGTCACCGGATTCTGGAACTTCTTTGCCGAGATGGCCATCATCGCATTGGTCTTGCATTTGCAAGAGAACCTTGGCGCGGGTGCAACCACATATGGTTTGATCCTTGCGGTAGGCGCCACTGGAGGTGTCGTGGGCGGTTTCCTGGTTACACCTCTTTTGCGGATGGCCAGCCCTGCCAGATTGGCCCAGCTTCTAGGCTTTGCTGCTGTGCCACTTTTTCTGGCTATCGCATTCGCAACGGGCCCGGTCACGGTCGGCACCGCTATGTTCTTCTTTTATCTGTCCGGCGTGGTCTGGAATGCGCTTTCAGTATCCTATCGCCAAAGGATCATACCCGACCAGATCATGGGACGTGTTAACAGTGTCTATCGGCTCTTTGCCTGGGGAACCATGCCGCTTGGCCTGATCGCATCTGGTGTTTTGGTCAGGTGGGCCGAGGCGGGGGCCGAACGCGGATTTGCCCTGACGGTTCCGTTCATCGTTGCGTCGATTGGAATCTGTATGGTCGCGACCTTGTCCTGGCGTCCCCTGGGCAAGGGTTTCAAATAGACGTCGACGGGGTGGAACCCAGTTCCTTGGCGAAAACCGAGTGGCGGCACTCGGCGGCGGTCGAAAAGCACCGAGCGGGGATTTGTTTAACTACGTGATTGCCCTTCGCCCCTTGCAATCCTGCCCAGAGTGGCCGGGTTCCGGGTCGCCCAAGGGAATGTAAGGCATGCCAGGTCGCACCGAAGCGTTGGCGACTCATACGGATCGGCCAATCGGCGCCGTAACAATCCCTAATTCGGCAACACTTTGATTACGCATTTTCACCAATTCGGCGGAAGTTCTCCGATGCCGGACAGAAACACACAACCGACTTCATCTCGCCGCGTTTCCGTCACAATCCGACCTAAGCGTGGCAACTGTGCGGCGCTCTTTGCGTCTTTTCAGCAGTGAGTGCGGGCCTTTTTTTGCCTGACGTGAGTTGCCTCTAAAAAGGGGGCCGAGAAGCCCAAGAACAGGGCATCACGATTGCGATTGGGACAGACAATGCAGCTTTCCGGCGAAACTAAGCAATGGCATAAACTGACGCTCGATTTCGAGGGTCCAAGTCTAAGCGAGACGCCCGAGACATTCATGGACCACCGTCTGGATGTCACATTTACCCATTCGGACGGCACGCAGATTACGGTTCCAGGGTATTTTGCGGCAGACGGTGACGCCGCCAATACCGGGGCAACCGGGGGAACGGTTTGGCGAGCGCATTTCAACCCGCCGCAGACCGGCGACTGGACGTGGCAGGCTGCATTCCGGACCGGCGACGACATCGCCATCTCGACTGGCGCCGGTTCTTCGGCCGGTTTCTTCGATGGTGATACTGGCGGGTTCAGCGTGGGCGCGACCGACAAGTCGGGCTTGGATCTGCGCGGTAAGGGCATGCTCGAATACAACGGCGATCAATACCTGAACTTTGCAGGGACCGGTGAGGTATTTCTGAAGTCGGGTGTCGGCAGTCCCGAGAATTTTCTCGCCTACTCCGAATTCGACGCCACGCCAAATTCGCATGACTACGCGCCCCACGTCGAAGATTTCAACTCCGGCGACCCCACCTGGGGCGGCGGGCAGGGCGCCGGTATCATTGGCGCGGTTAACTATCTTGCCGACAACGGTGTCAATTCGGCGTACATGATGCTGATGAACGTTGGCGGCGACGGACGCGATGTGTCGCCTTGGGTTGATCAAAGTCTCTATGACATCAAGAAAAACCCCAGATTTGTCGATCTCGACACGCGGGCGCAGGTCTTTGACGTCTCTAAGCTCGGCCAGTGGGAAATCGTTTTCGAGCATATGCAAGAAAAGGGCGTCAACCTGCATCTGTTTTTGCAAGAGACCGAAAATGACCAACTGCTGAACAACGGTGATCTCGGTCCTGAGCGGATGATCTTCATGCGCGAGATGGTGGCGCGCTTCGGCCACCACAACGGGCTGACGTGGAACCTGGGTGAAGAAAACACCAACGCCACGCAGCAGATCACCGATCATTCCAACTATCTGAAATCGGTCGACCCCTACGATCATGCCGTCGCGCTGCACACATATCCCAACCAGCACAACAAGTATGAAGCCTATGAGGGAACCGAGACCCTTGATGCGCTTTCGTTCCAGACCAGCGGCGACACCCAGGTACCGGATCTCGACCGTTATCTCGGCGGGGCTGAAGACGCTGGGCGCCCCGTCGTGGCCTTTCTGGATGAGCCGGGCAATGCGGGCACAGGGCTGGCAGCAGAGGGCGACAACGGCTGGCAGACCAACCATGCCAATATGCGCGAGACCCTTTGGAAGTTCTACGCCGAAGGCGGATCTGGCGCCGAGTGGTACTATGGTTATCAGACGGCCAACGGCCAGGGTGGCGATCTGGCCATGGAAGATTTCAGCCTGCGGGAAAGCGCCTATGAATGGGCCGCTTCAGCGCGTGAGTTCTTCGAACAGCTACCATTGGAGGATATGGCGGAAGCCGACAACCTGACGTCGGGGACCGAGACGCATGGAATGGCCGTGCCGGGTGAAATCTACGCCTACTACCTGCCGGACGGGGGCACGGCGACGCTGAACCTTTCTGGTCTGACGGGCACCTACAAGATCGGCTGGTACGATGTCATCAAGGGAGGCGATCTCATTGAAGGCAGCGTGGAGAGCGTCGCAGGCGGTGGCATGCGCGCCCTTGGGTCTGCGCCCACCGATCAGGGCGGCGAATGGGCGCTTATGGTCTGGAACACCGCGCTTTACGATTTCCCTGTCGGGGAAAGCGCGACGGATGAACCGGACGCACCGGTTGATGACGTGCCCCCGCCACCCGATACGCCGCCACCGTCCGATGCCGGGCCGGAGGTTACTTTGCGGGTTGTCGACACGTCCTCGGACACGACGATCGCGACATTCGGTGAAAATGACGTCCTTGATCCATCACTGATCGGTGCCGAAAACGTGTCGATCGTTGCGGATGTAAGCGAGGAAGTGGGTTCCGTACGCCTAACACTGGGCGGTCTCAGTGCCGTAGAAAACGTCGTACCCTACGCCCTTTTCGGCGATATCGGTGGCGATTTTCGGGCGCCGTCTGATGCACCGTTTGCCGATGCCGGTGACTATTCGCTGAAAGTGGAACTTTTCGCGAATGCCAATGCGCAAGGCAAGATCGGAGAGGTAACAACACCGTTCAGCGTGGCATCAGGACCGGGCGATACAGGTGGCGGGACACCGCCTCCGGCCGATCCGCCCGTCGATACAAGCCCTCCGGCCGATCCGCCGTCGTCACCTTCGGACGCAACTTGGATCGCCCAGGATGGCATCGTGGTCATTGAGGCTGAAAACGGCGTCATTTCCGACCCCAGCGATGCAAGCAACAGCTACTGGGCCCTGAAAGACAGCCTGAACGGCCATACGGGCGAAGGCTACCTTCAATGGGAGGGCCCGAATTTCTACTCCAAGCCTGGGGAAGGCGCGCTGAGCTACGAATTCGACGTCAGCGAAGGCGGGACCTACAGCTTCGGGTTGTCCGGATCGCGGCCAAAGAACGGCGAAGCGAGTGATCTAAACAACGATTTCTTCGTGCGTATGGACGGGGGCGAATGGAAAAAGGTCTTCTTTTCGGGCGCACGTGAATCTTGGAACTGGGGACGGACGTTCGACGTCAACCATCAGAAATCACCTGCCCAATATGATTTGGAACCCGGAAAACACACGCTGGAAATTTCTGGACGTTCGGAAGATGCCTTTATCGATCGCATTCACCTCAGCCTGGGCGGCCTGAACACCAACCGGTCGCTGGAAGAAACTTTGGCAACGGACACACCGCCGCAAGATCCCGTGCCTGAGGATCCGAATACGCCTCTTGCAGCGGTGACGACCGATTTTTCACTTCCGGAAGACGGACAGATTTCGATTGCGGCATCCGATATTGCGGCGGATGCCGACGGCGACGCCTTGTCGGTCAGTATCGTGTCCCAGCCCGGGCACGGAACGCTGGTACTGTCGAACGGTCTTTTGATCTACACGCCCGAGGCCGACTTTGCGGGCGCGGATATGGCGCAAGTGGAAATATCAGACACCGAAGGCGGCAAAACCCTTGTCGCGCTCGATTTCGATGTTGATCCGGTCAACGATGCGCCTCAGGCGCAGGACGACAGCGGCGGCAGCGTAACCGCCGGCGAGGCTTTCGTCATTGCCGATGTATTGTCGAATGACGTTGATGCGGACGGTGACGCCCTGTCCATCGCTGGCGTTGAAGCCAAGACCGATGGCTTCTTTGATAGTCTTCAGGTTGATGACAACGGCCGCATTGTCGGGACGCTTGCGGCGGGTGCCACGGGATCTGGAATTATTGAGTACACCGTGTCCGACGGTAAGGGCGGCACCGATACGGCGCGTGTCACCATTGACGCCGTTGCGGCCGAAGTGCCGGAAGAGCCCGAGACGCCAGAGCCGCCGGACAGCCCTGAAGAACCAGAGGATCCGGGCACGCCGGGCAGCCTGGATACACTCGTTCAGGCGATCAATATCGGGTCCAAAACCGCTTATACCGCCACCGACGGTACGGTTTTCGAAGCTGATACCACCGGGGTCGGACGCACCTACAGCGCCGATGGCGCCGTTGCGGGCACCGAGGATGGTACGCTCTACGTTACCGAAGCCTGGGGACCCAACGGCCTAGCCTATGACTTCGCCATTGAGAACGGCACCTACTCTGTCGATCTGCATTTCGCCGAGATCTGGTCGCCGGCTTTCAGCGACGGTGTGCGCGTTTTTGACGTCGAGATCGAGGGTCAGACGATTGCCGACGACCTGGACATCTTTGACACGGCCGGTGCGCGTGCGGCTTATGTCATCACCACTGAGGTTGAGGTGTCCGATGGTGTGCTCGACATCGATTTGAACAAGGGTGTGCAGAACCCGAAGCTGAGCGCGATCGAGATCTGGGGTGCGGACGCGGCGTCCTCGGAGCCAGAGCCGCCAGAGGTACCGGATGCCCCGGAAGTGCCAGAGGTGCCGGAAACCCCAGAGACGCCTGAAGAGCCGGATATTCCCGACGCGCCGGAAGAGCCCGAGCTGCCAGAGGTGCCTGACACGCCCGATCCTGAGCCCCCGGCGGAAGAACCCGACGGCTCTGTTCTGTCGTTGGTCGACACCGTCACGGACGAAACGCTGGCGGTGCTCGGTGAACGCAATGTCCTGCATGAAGGTCTGTTGGATGGGCGGAGCGTCTCAGTCGCCGCCGATGTCGACGAAACCCTTTTTCCAGCCGAGAGCGCCAAGATGAGCTTGGACGGCTCTTACGTACGGACAGAAAACGTTGAACCCTATGCGCTTTTCGGGGACATCGAACGCGATTATTTTGGCAGTCTCGATTTGGGCGACGGTGCGGAGCACGAGGTCGGCGTCGAGTACTTTGCCAAGGATGGCGGCAAGGGCGCTGCTGTCGGGACGGACAGCACCCTCCTGACGGTCGGCGGCGCATCGATGTCCGGCGTGGAAAACGTCGAGGACGTGTTCGCCTTTGATGCCGGCAGCCTGGGTGATGCCACGATTTCCGGTTTCGAAACCGGCGACCGGCTTGCGATGCTGAACGGTCCATCCACCGAAGATCTTTTGGCCTCGGCCATCCAGCAGGGAGACGACCTTCTGATTGACTTTGGCGGCGGAAACTCATTGCTCCTTGAAGATCTTGCCGCCGCCCAGATGGCCAGAGAGGCCGCTCAGGAGGACCCGGAAGCGGATCTGCTGCTGCTCTGAACATCAGGCCAGCCAGAACTAAAACGCGCGCGTCAATTCTTTAGGCACTCCGACGAAAGCCGACTGAATTCTACTCAGATGGCCACCAACGCCGAAAGGCGGTCTTAATGCTGCCTTGCGGCTGCTGCCTTAGCCGTCAGCCTGTGGTATGAAAAACTCGTACGCACGTCGGACGGCTTTGTGATTCCGACGTCGATCGATCCCTGTGCGATTTCACCTGCCAATTTAAGACGGAGCGCCACCATGTCCCTTGTCCTTAACCGCCGCGGATTTCTTGCAACGTCTGCCAGCTTTGTTGCGTTGCATCCGTTCTCTGTCAGCGCCGCAGCCAATCAGGCCCATCTGCGCATTATGGAGACGACCGACCTTCATGTGCATATCTGGCCCTATGACTATTATGCGGACCGCGAACGCGACACGATGGGACTGGCCCGCACGGCCGCGATCATCGGCGACATACGGGCCGAGGCGACGAATTCGGTGCTCTACGACAACGGTGATTTTCTGCAGGGCAATCCCATGGGCGACTACATGGCCTACGAACGCGGGATGAAGGAGGGTGACATGCACCCGATCATCACCGCGCTGAACACCCTTGGCTTTGACGCTGCGACCCTGGGCAACCACGAATTCAACTATGGTCTCGACTTTCTCATGAAGTCCCTGGCCGGGGCGGACTTCCCGGTAGTCTCGGCCAATGTGGCCAAGGAGAAAGGTGCGGATCCGACCAAGGACGTGACGCTGGTGCCACCTTTCGTCGTCATGGACCAAGAGATCACGGACGGCGCCGGTCAGACCCATCAGATCAAAATCGGCTTGATTGGCTTTGTGCCGCCGCAGATCATGAATTGGGACCGGCGCCACCTGGAAGGCAATGTTCACGCACGCGACATTGTCGAAAGCGCCAAGGCCTATGTGCCCGTGATGAAGGAACAGGGCGCGGATATCATCATCGCGCTTTCCCACTCGGGCATCGCGGAAGCCGACCACACTGAATTCATGGGCAATGCGGCGGTGCCCCTTGCCGCCATCGATGGTATCGACGCGGTTCTGTCGGGCCACCACCATAATGTCTTTCCATCGTCGACCTACGACGGAATGGCTGGCGTAGACACGGCGTCCGGTACAATCCACGGCAAGCCGGCCGTCATGGGGGGCTTCTGGGGCTCTCATCTTGGGGTCATTGACCTTATGCTCGAGACATCGGGCGGAGAATGGCGCGTGGTCAGCCACAGCGCTGAGGCGCGCCCGATCTCAAAGCGCAACGAGGACCGCTCGATCACGCCGCTGGTGGAAAGCGATCAGGCCGTTCTCGACAGCGTAGCCGATGTTCACGAGGCGACGTTGGCCTACGTGCGCCGCGCTGTCGGCAAGACGTCGGCCCCGCTGCATTCATATTTTGCGCTTGTGGCTGATGATCCTTCTGTGCAGATCGTGTCGATTGCCCAAAGCTGGTATGTGGCCGAGATGCTGAAGGGTACCGAATACGAGGGCCTGCCCCTCTTGTCGGCAGCGGCGCCATTCAAGGCGGGCGGCCGGGGCGGCCCGGAGTACTATACCGACGTCCCAATTGGTGACGTTGCAATCAAAAATGTCGCCGACCTCTACCTCTACCCGAACACGGTGCGGGCTGTAAAAGTCACCGGCCAGCAGGTGAAGGACTGGCTGGAACGCTCGGCCGGCATCTTCAACCAGGTAACACCGGGTGCCACGGATCAGGTTCTTCTGAACCCAAGCTTCCCGTCCTACAATTTCGACATCATGGATGGCGTTCAGTACAAGATCGATCTGAGCCAGCCGTCAAAGTACGATCCCAGCGGCGAATTGATCAACGCCGATGCGAACCGGATTGTCGATCTGACATATCAGGGCGCGCCGCTGGATCTTGAGGCCGAGTTTGTGATTGCCACAAACAACTATCGCGCCGGCGGTGGCGGCAGCTTCCCGGGGGCGGATGGATCGACGACCATCTTTGAAGCGCCGGACACCAATCGGGATGTGATCGTGCGCTACATCGTCGAGCAGGGCACGATCAATCCAACGGCTGACGCCAACTGGTCCTTCAAGGACCTTCCCGGCACGTCCGTGCTTTTCGATACCGGGCCCAAGGGCGTCGGCGTCGTATCGGACGTTAAGGGTGTCACGATTGAGCCCGCTGGCGACGGGGACGACGGATTTGCGCGTTACCGCATAGATCTTTGATCGCGCGAACCCAGCCGAGAGGTCGACTTAGCCGATCGCCGACGGGATCTTATCCGGGCCACAAGGCCGTATCGGGATGAAACTGTGACCAGGCGAACCAGAACGCCTGGTGACTGCCCAGATCGCTGCCGTCCGCATCCACAGCCCTGATCCCACCCGCGTCAAGTTCAAGACGTACGTTTTCAACGGCGATCTCATCGCCCCGCTGCAGTGCGACAAACGCCTTACTTCGCTGAAACGCCACCGGGTTCCCGGATGCGGTTACAACGCCGATGATGTCTTCATGGACAGGCAGGCGCGGATCGACGTCGCCCACCGGAAAGATCGGGCCGTTGGCATCCCTGCCGTTGCGGAAGTCGGGATCCCGCCCGAGTGCCAGCGCCTCAATCAGAACGGTCGTTTCGGGGTGTTCTTCCTTCCATGTGCCCCAATCCGTGGTGATCACGGTCGCCTGTTCCAGTTGCAGGTTCTTTTCCGCCAGCGGTCCCGTAACGGCGTGGCCGAGGAAGGTGTCAAAAACCGAGTACGTGTTCAGGTCGTACATCACCTTGTTCGAGCGGATGAGAAGACCTGAGGTTCGAAGGATCGGGCGTTCGATGTCCCCTGGCAGACCATCGGTGAAGTAGGCCTGCGCCGCCCCACAAAGCGTGCAGTAGGGGATGCCGAGATCGCGTCCGCCGAGTGTGTCGTTGACCATCTCGCGCACTTCCATGATCTGGCGCGGATAGGCGCGGTATTCTCCGTTCACCTCGATACCAAAGACGATGTCATCATCCTTAAGCCATACGGCGTCTTCGGCACTGGTGACCTTCGGATTGTCGGCAGCAGGAATGCAGTTGCAGGGCGTATCCGTTGTATCAAAGGCCCGATTGTCAATCAGGACCCCGCCCCAGGACACCAGCCGCCAGTCGATGTCGCCTTCGACGAAAATGCGGTCCCATCCTGGTACGATGTTCGTGAAGATCGCGCGTTTAACTGGCAGGTAATCGGGCGGCGCGGGCACATCCCAGGCGATCAGATGATCGGTGACCGCACCCCATGCATTCGGCGTTTGAAGATCTCTGCCGAGCACCTGCGAGGCGGCACCGGCAAGCTCCAGGCTGAGCGAGGGGTTTGAAATGAACCGCATCAGATCGCTGATGACCCAGACTAGTCGCGGGTCGCCTGACATGGCGATCTCTTGCAGCGCCAGTTGCTGATCCCGGCCCCAAGTCGATTGCGTTACGCTGTCAACAAATGCCGTCTGCACCGCGCGCTGAAGATCTGCCGAGAGGGGTCCATCGGGTATGTTCGGAGGGTTGCCGAACTGATCGACGGCATAGTCAGTCTGCGCCGCCGCTTCCTGCACCGTCAGGGTCTGTGCCGCCAGAAGCGCGAACGCGGCGAAGACCGCGCCAAAAACTACGCTCGACGCCGGTCTTTTTGACGATGCCATGGAACATCCTTTCGGGTTTCGTGTTCTGTCGGTAGCCGTTGGCCTCGTGACCAAGACGCTTCCCACCTTGGTTGGGTCGCGGTGCCCTTGTCGCCCTTAAGAATGTCAGTCGCTAATCAATCTGGATCAGCAAATAGTGATCACTGCAAACGAATGTGTTCGCGATCGCCGGTTGAGCCTGCACCACGGCGTGTCGAAAGACGCCGCGGATCAAGTTGCGCCAGAGCCAAAGACGCCACCTTCGGCGGGCTCCATCGGCAGATCTCCAATGTTTCCCACCAGTCAGATCTTTTCGCTGGGTCCGGCCACGAGTTCACCGCGCGGCCGTTCCCATCAGGAAGCCACCGGACTGTCGGCTCCAAAGATCGGCATAAAGGCCACCCTTTGCCAGCAATGTCTCGTGGTGGCCCTCTTCGACGATCCTGCCATGATCCAGCACCACGATACGGTCCATCTGGGCAATGGTGGAAAGCCTGTGGGCAATTGCAATGACGGTCTTTCCTTCCATGGCCAGCCGAAGTGACGACTGGATATCCGCCTCGACCTGTGAATCGAGAGCCGAGGTCGCCTCGTCCAGAACGACGATGGGCGCATCCTTTAGGATCATCCTTGCGATCGCGATGCGTTGGCGCTGACCGCCGGACAGACGCACGCCACGCTCGCCCACATGGGCGTCATAGCCCTCACGGCCCTCTCTATCGCGAAGCTCTTGAATGAATTCATGCGCGGCGGCTTTCTTGGCTGCCGCAACCATGGCGTCTTCGCCAGCTTTGGGCCGACCGTAAAGAATGTTCGCGCGGATTGAACGATGCATGAGCGAGCTGTCCTGCGTCACAACGCCGATCGATTGCCGAAGGCTTTCCTGTGCGACATGCGCGATGTCCTGACCGTCGATCAGGATGCGTCCGGCCTCGATGTCGCGAAACCGAAGCAGTAGATTGATCAACGAGGACTTGCCCGCACCCGATGGGCCGACAAGCCCGACCTTCTCGCCCGATGCCACGGTGAGCGATACGTCATCCAACCCGCCCGTGTCCTTGCCGTAGTGATGGCTGATCCCTTCGAAGCGTAGTTCGCCATGGGCCACCGCAAGGTCCGGCGCGCCCGGCACGTCGGTCACGGCATGGTCGACGGCGATCGAACGCAAGCCTTCCCGGATCACCCCGAAGTGTTCGAACAGGCGGATAGTAACCCACATGATCCAACCGCTCATGCCGTTCAACCGCAAGATCAGCGCGAATGCGGCTGTCACTTCGCCGATACTGACCTGCCCCCGGCTCCAAAGAACCATCGAAAGGCCGCCCATGGCGACCATGAGCGATCCATTAAGCGTGTTCAGCACAAAGTGCATCTCGGTTGCCAAGCGCAGAAAGCGCAGCAGCCGCAGCCGAAGGCGCCGGAACGCACTTAGCGCGTAGTGTTCTTCGGCCCGGGTCCCGGCGAAAAGCTTCACAGATTCGATGTTGGCATAGGCATCAACGACCCGCCCGGTTGCGGCCGATCGCCCATCGGACCATTTTTCGGACGCATGGGTTATGCGGATGACCAGGTGACGCGTATAGAGCACGTAAAGCGCCAGCCAGACCGCCAATATCCCCGCAAGACGGACATCGACATAGGCGATCACCAAGATGGCCCCGATGATGTAGACCATCGAAAACCACAGGGCTTCGAGAAAGATGTATGCCGAGTCCTCGGTCGCCGGCCCGATCTGCATGACCCGGTTCGACAATCGGCCGGCAAAGTCATTCTGAAAGAAAGCGATCGACTGTCCAAGGATGTGGCGGTGCGCGCGCCATTGGGACTGAACGTGCAAAGTGCCCACAAGCGTTTGTTCCAAAAGCAGGTGGTTGAACGTGATCAGGCACGGCCGCAGCAAAAGAAGCGCGACTGCTGCGGCAAGCATCTCGTGCCAGTTTTGCGACCAGAACTCTGCCGCGCCGGCACCATTCATCAGATCGATCACGCGGCCGGCGTAAAAGATCAGAAGGCTTTCAAAGACGGCAACCAGCAGGCTGGTGCCGGCCATAATCGGCAGCCAATAACCGAGCGCGCTTAGCTGGGACCAGATGTAGGGCAACAGCCGTTTAGGCGGGGTTTCAGTTGAAAACGCCTGAAACGGATCAATGAGGTTTTCGAACGTGCGAAACATGACGGACCATAGGTCTGGGACAAAATGTCGGTGGGATTGAAGAGGCGTGATACTCGGCGGGACAGATGCCCGCCCAAACAGGACCGGCGGCTACCGCTGGTGTGGAATCCTGTCTTGCATCGAACGGCTCTCCCTTGTCATGTGTGCATCGCTTTAGCGGCAATTCCTGCCATTGTCACCCGCGAAGTGTCAAAATTGGCGCGCAACATGGCCATCGGCACCGCCTCGCCGATGGTGTAAGCGCGCCCTGTGATGTCGCGGACGCCAGGTAAGGAGACGGCCGGTTCTGCTCGTTTGCAGCAGTTTGTGTCGAGTAACGGCGATAACTCCCCCACACATAGGGTTCCTGCCGACCTGCTGCGCTTAGTTCAAACTACCTGTTTTTGGCTGCTCCGGTGTTCATCGAATGGCTCGCAGAGCCCCTGTTCCGCGAGGAAACGCACGAAAAGCAGGGTGAGGCTTTCGCGGCGAGAGCGATCGGGCCAAACCGCGAAAATTCCAAGTTCTCGTAGCGTCCAGTCCGGCAACAGTCGAACGAGATCACCCTTTTCCACGCCCCGTTCGGCCATGTTTGCCGGAAGAATGGTCACGCCGAGGTTCTGGCAAACCAGGTGGTAAAGCGCATCAATACTGTCGACTTCGATCTGGGCCTTACCGGTAACTTTCTCTTCAGACCCGTCAGGTCCTACAAGCTTCGTGGTGTCTGCCCGGTTGCGGTAACGGATCCAATCCCAATCTTCGAGGTCGGTGGGACTTTGGGGGACTTTCCTGAGGCTTGCATACCGCCGGCCGGCGACCAAAACACGCTGCCCGACGGCGAGCTTTCGGGACATCATGGAGCTGTCGTCCAGCCACCCCACACGGATGTTAAGGTCAAAACCGTCCTCGATTAGCCCGACGACATTGTCTGTATAGGTGACCGAAAAGGCGACGTTCGGGTGTCGCTTTGCAAAGTCGGCCACAGCCGTTGACAGGGGTCCTGACGAAAGAAACGCCGGGAAAGAGATTCTTAGCGCACCAACGGGTTCCACGGACAATGCAGTAACCTCATTTAGCCCCGCTTCCGCGCTGCGAAGCATTTCGGTGACCCGCCCGTGGAAAATGCGGCCTTCATTGGTCAGCGCTATTTTCCGCGTCGTCCGGTAGAGAAGCGTGACGCCAAGATAGTCTTCGAGTTCCGAGACAGTTTCACTGATGCGCGATGGTGATAGCCCCAGCGATTTTGCTGCGCCGCGAAACGAATCCTGTTCGACCACCTTTGCGAATACAGCCATTTGCCTGAGGCGATCTATCAAGGTTGTCTTTTCTTTCTGCTAGCGCAAAGCGCCCAATTGTTCGGCTGAAGCGAATTATAAAGTCTAGACTCAATGGATAATCAGATCAAAGCGCAAGCGCTAGGCTGCGTTACCGATTTAGATGGATGGCGCCAATGCAGGCTTGCACCACGTTCAAAACCAAACATGCCCGCCGATACGCTGAAGCTTTGTGCGGACACTTCGGATCCAAGGCTATGCCTGCAGGGCCACCCTACGATGCCTGCATCGCATTTGTTTTTGGCCAGTGTCGTCTTCTCCACACGGACGAGCATCTAGAGCTTTGGGCGCAGGCCCCCGGCGACGCCGAACTCAATCTGCTGAAAGAGGTGATGACAAGCCATCTCGATCGGTTCGCTTTCCGCGAAAATCCTCGACTGATTTGGCAGACCATCGCGGAGCCGAGCGCCGAGGATGGATCAAAGGATGACCGAGAAAAGAGATCAACATGCGCGCCAGAACCTGGGCGTGCCCCCTAATGGAGGCTCAAAATTGAACCGCAGGACTTTGATTACCACCAGTTTGGCGAGCGCGCTCGCCATCATTCTCGCACAACACTCAGGAGCACAGACAATGGACGAGGTTTCCCAAGCATCTTTTGATACCGTCATGGCCTTCATGGGCGCCATGGGCGGCGGTGACATGGCCAAGATGAGCGAGCTGATGGCCGATGACATGGTCTGGCACAACGAGGGTGACGGAACGTTGCCTTGGATCGGTGAAACCCGGGGAAAAGAGGCGATTTTTGAATTCCTAGGGGTGTTTTCGGCGAACCTTGAGACAACGAAGTGGGAAAACACCGATGCTTTCGCTTCGGGTGATACCGTCGCCGTCTTCGGTGAAATGAATGGTGTCACCACGAACTCGGGCCAGGAAATCGGTGATTTCACCTTCGCGCTCCGCGCCAAGGTCCGCGATGGCCAGGTTGTTCTCTGGCACTGGTTCGAGGACAGCTTTGCTGTGAGCCAGGCATATCACGGTCGCTAGGCAAAGACTGGTATACGGGTCGGGTCCCAGGCGGGGTCTGACCGCACGGCCCGGGCAGAGAAACGTGAAACTCAAAGGAGATTCCGATGGGACAGGGACTGGATAACGTTCGCAGGATTTATCTTGAGGGCATCGCGGGCGGCAACGCGCGGGAAGCCGTCTATAAGTACACGGGACACCGGTACACCCAGCACTCTACGGGGGTGAGCGATGGGGCAGAGGGATTTCTCGCGTTTTTCGAACCCTTCCTGGAACGCAACCCGAAGCGGCATATCGAGATTGTGCGCATTCTGGAGGACAGTCGCTGGGTATTCTGCAGTGCCTATCAGTCGCTGAACGACGGTGAGGCGCAGTGGGTGACCATGGACATGTTCTACACCGACGCCAACGGTCTGATCCTGGAACACTGGGACACGATCGCACCTTTTCAAGCTGAGACCGCGTCCGGTGAGGACATGGTGCAAGGGGCGACAGAGGTGGACAAAGCCGCGGATACGGATGCCAACAAGGCGCTTGTCCTCGAATACACCAAGCAGGTTTTGCAAGAGCGCAACCACGCGAAGGCGGGCGATTTCGTGGCCAAGGGTCTGATCCAGCGGGCGCCTATGATCGGGGCGGGTCTTGAGGGTCTTGAAGACTGGCTTTCCTCTGACGATGTTGGTTCGTACGAGATGATGTTCCAGCTCATCGGCCAGGGCGACCTCGTAGTGACTTATGGAAAACGCCGCGCCCGTGGCAAAGACATCGCCGTCTTTGATCTTTACCGCGTGGCGGGTGGCCTAATCGTCGAACATTGGGCCAACGAGGAAGTGATCGGCCCGCGCGAAGCCTGGGGGAACTCTGGCAAGTTTTAGCGGGTCCAAAGGAGCATGATTGATGGCTATGATAGCAGGAATAAAGAAAGCGGTTCGCAAAGCGACAGGGCGGCCCGCCCCGCGCCTTCTGACCGTAAAGAAGGCGTTCCACCTTACGCCGAATATGATTCGCGTCGTTTTTGCCGGTTCCGGTCTTGAGGAATTCCCCGAAGGACGTGACGGCGGGCACTGCAAGCTGATGATCCCAGAGCCCGGCGAGACCAAAGAAGGGTTCGCCCAACGCCTCACGGACGGTCCTCCGCCAAAACGGCGGACCTATACGGTGCGCAGTTTTGACACTGCGGCGCGCGAACTTGCCATCGACTTTGTGGCCCATGGCGATAACGGTCCGGCCTCTGCCTGGGCGCACCGTGCCGAGGCTGGCAGTTTCCTTGGCTTCGCGGGGCCGGCGTTCCCGAAACTTACCGACTTTGACGCGGACTGGTACCTTGTGGCGGCAGATCCTTCGGCCCTTCCGATGGCGGCGGCAACGCTGGAGGCCATGCCGCGAGATTCGCAGGGCCTTGCGCTTTTCGAGATCACGGTCGACGAAGACCGTCAGGAGATAGACGCGCCCTCCGGAATGGAGGTGCACTGGCTGGTCCACCCTGACCCCCAGACGCCTTCCTCGGCGCAAGAGGATTTCGTACGTTCACTTGAATGGCCAGAGGGACGTGTACGCACATGCATTGCGGGCGAGTCCGGCGTGATCCGGGCGCTGCGCGATTTCCTTCACAATGAAAAGAAACTGCCACGTGCCGACACCTACATCTCTGGCTATTGGAAAATCGGGCTGGTGGAAGATGAACATCAAAAGTTCAAGAACAGCAGCGCCGCCTAGCCGCCTTTCTCAGATAAAGAGTTCAAGAGCCCCAGCGAAAGCACCAAGAAGTTCACTGTAGTATTGCTACTCTAACTCTGTTGGGCCGAGCGCTATGAAAGGTGTCATTTCGGCCCCAGAGTTCGAAGCATAAAAATCGCCCGTTACCCTTTCGGTGGGACCGTTACATTAATCGACTGTGTCTGTGTGGTTTGCATTTCTGAGTTTTGCCATGCCACGCAAGTCGCCTTTCAAGCACCATCGATTTCCGCGTGAGGTCATCCTTTGTGCGGTGCGGTGGTACCTGCGGTATCGGTTGTCCTACCAGGATGTCGCCGATCTTCTGGTGGGGCGCGGCGTCACGGTCGATGGTTCGATGCCGTATCGCTGGTTCCAGAAGTTCATCCCAGAACTCACGAAGTGCAACGACGGGCACCTTCGCCTGGCCGGCGTCAACTGGCACGTCGACGGAACTTACATCCGCGTCTGGGGAAAGTGGCGCTATCTCTGGCGCGCGATCGACGCGAACGGTCAAATGGTTGATCTCTGCCTCACTGCGCGGCGCCATGCAAAGGCGGCCAAGGCGTTTCTCACCAAGGCCATTGAGCGCGTCAGGCTCCATAGGCCGGTTACGATCTGCACCGACAAGGCACGCACCTATCGGCGCGTCATCCGAAACATCGATTATCGCTATGACCCGCACTTCGACAGCATCGGGCACATTGATCGAAAATGGCAGGACAATCCGATCGAAAGCGACCACGCCGCAATGAAGCGTCTGCTAGGATATCGTCAGAGCTTTGGATCCCTGCGAACCGCCAGGGCGACCCTAAGTGGCTTTGAAACGTTCCGAGACATCAAACACGGCCACATCCATCACAAACAGCTAGGCGTCCAAGGTGAGATCGCGTTCATCGCCGATCTATTCGCGCCCAGAGCCTAACCAAATATTCAAATACCGGTCGCCCATCATCCTGCTTTGATTAACGCAACAGTCCCTTTTGCAGCCAGATGCGGTTACGTCTGAAACTGAACCGCACGGAATCAACAAGACTGGGCGGTAGTGGTCTTTCCCGGCACCAAGTGGAAACCGATGTCTTTTGCGGTGTTTTGCGGCTCTCCCGCTATCCTCGCCGCCATTGCCTCTGCGGCAGCCTGTCCAAGCTTCAGGTGCGAGACATGCATCGACGTCAACCGTGTCTGCAAAACAGAGGCAATAGGCATATCGCCCCAACCCGCGATGCCAATGTTATCCGGAACTGTGAGCCCAAGTTTTGAGCAGTATTGTAGACCTCCAAAGGCCATCGCGTCATTCTGATAATAAATGCAGTCCACCCGCGCGCCGGAAGCCAAAAGCTGCTCGGTTCCGTAGAAACCGGGATAGTAGCTGGCGGTGTCGTGCAGGCAGAATTGCCGCGTGACGCTGCCACCGCCGTCGGTAACCGCCTTTGCAAAGCCCTCAAGCCGGCCAGTGGCTGCATTGGCGGTGTCGTGGCTTGTCCCCACGTAGCCGAGCGCGCGATAGCCAAGACCCACGAGGTAACGCCCCATCTCAAACCCGCAGTCGTAGTGGTTGATGCCAACGCTTACGTCCAGCGGGCTCGAATTCAGATCCCAGATTTCCACCACTGGAATACCAGCGTTGCGCAGCATCTCAAGCGACCTGGGTGAATGCGATCGCCCCGTTAGGATCAGACCGGCGGGTTGCCATGACAACACCGTTCTAATCCAGGCCTCCTCTTCGTCGGTTGTGTGCTGCGTGAGGCCCAGCACAGTCTGATACCCGAAAGAGCCCAGCTTGCGGTCAATTCCTTCGAGCACCTGGGCAAATACCTCGTTCCCCAGATCGGGAATCGAGACCCCCACAAAGGTCGATGTCTGATCGCCGGCAAAGACTGTGGCAAGCCGATTCGGCACGTAGCCAAGCTCATCGACTTTCGCCATGACCAACTGGCGCGTCTTGTCGGAATAGCCCCCCTCATCGCGCAGCACCCGGCTGGCCGTCATCTTGGACACGCCAGCGGCCCGTGCCACCTCAGCCAGGCTTATCTTACTGTTTTTGATCGACTTTTCGTTCACTTGCGTAAGCTACGTTACCGGTAACGGTTTTGCCTTGACAGAATGCCGGTTTCTCTCATCATGGCGTACGTTACGGGTAACGTTACTCAGAGAGCGCACGCGTAGCAAGGGAGGACGCATGACACGGCGCCAACACAGCGGGCTGTTCTTTGATGGCATCGATAAGCACTTCGGTGGCACCTATGCTGTTCGGGACGTGTCACTCGCCGTGGGGCGCGGAGAGGTCGTTGCGCTCTTAGGCGAAAACGGCGCCGGCAAGTCGACACTGATAAAGATACTGGGTGGAATTCATCTGCCTGATGCGGGTCAGGTGCTGATCGACGGTGCGCCCTACCAACACAAGCCAGCGGGCTTTGGCGAGCGCCAAAAGGTGGCCTTTATTCACCAAGACCTCGGTCTTATCGAATGGATGACAGTCGCAGAGAACATCGCTTTGGCTCTCGGATACAAAAGGCAAGGCGGGCTCATTCAGTGGGGCGCCGTAGACGATTTCGCTGCCGAGGCTCTGGCCCGCGTTGACTGTGAATTTGACCCTTCGACACGGATCGAAGAGCTGACACGCACGGAAAAATCGCTCGTGGCCATTGCCCGGGCATTGGCTGTAGACAGCGAATTCCTGGTGCTGGACGAACCCACCGCGTCGCTTCCCGCAGACGAGGTAGAGCGGCTTTTCGCGTCACTTCGGCCGTTGCGAGACAGCGGCGTGGGCATGATCTATGTGAGCCACCGGCTCGACGAGATTTTCCAGATTGCAGACCGCGTGGCAGTCTTGCGCGATGGAGTTCTGGTTGGCGTTCGCAGCATCGAACACACGACGCCGGAAGAGTTGGTCCAAAAAATCGTCGGCCGCAAAACGCGCGAGACGGTAAAGTCGTCCAACGCGCCGGGAACACCGATACTTGCGCTCAAGCGCTTCAGTGCCGGCGGTGTAAGCCCCATTGATATTACACTGCACCAGAGAGAGATTGTTGGTCTTGTCGGGCTCCGCGGTGCCGGACATGAGGCGATCTCGCGGGCTCTTTTCGGTGCGGTACCACATGAAGGGCAGGTCGAACTGAATGGCCAGGTCCCGGATCTGCGTTCTCCTCAGACGGCCATGCGTTCTGGCATTGGATTGGTGGCAAAGGATCGGACCGAGGAATCCGTGGCGATGAGCCTGTCGATACGCGAGAACACGTTCCTCAACCCCGAAAGCGTTGGAAGACGGTTGTTCGATCTTTTGTCTCTTTCCAAGGAATCCGATCAGGCCGCAAGGATAGGCGATGATCTGGGTCTTACACCCAATGATCCGAGCCTTCCCATCGAGGCCCTGTCTGGTGGGAACCAACAGAAGGTCGTGCTGGGCCGTTGGCTCGCGACAAACCGCGCCTTGCTGCTTTGCGAGGATCCGACAGCCGGTGTCGACGTCGGAGCGAAGGCCGAGATTTACGCTCTGTTGAACCGTGCTCTGGAAGATGGCGTTGGCATCCTCGTCATATCGACCGATTTTGAGGAAATCTCTACGATCTGCCACCGCGCCATCGTATTCAGTCAAGGCCGGATCGTGGACGAAGTTGCCGGCACCCGCCTTTCGACCGAGAACTTGCTCCAAGCGGCAAGCGCCTCGAACGTCATGCATACGAAGGACGACCCCCATGCAGTCGCTTGAGAGCACCGCGCTCGAACCAACAAAGGCCGAGCTCAAGTCCCTGAGCTTTTCCGCCCGGTTGATGAGGTTCCTTCCGGTCTACGGTCTCGTCATTCTCATGGTCCTGCTGATCGGCCTGTTCTCGGTCCTACTGCCCAACACCTTTCCGACAATGCTGAACCTAAGGGCGATCATCTCGGATAAGGCGATAATCGCGCTCTTGAGCCTTGGTGCGATGATCCCCATGGCCGCGGGCCGTATCGACCTTACGGTGGGCTATGGCATCGTGCTGTGGCACATCCTCGCGATTTCTTCGCAGACAATGCTGGGCCTGCCCTGGCCGGTGGCTGTGCTTGCCGTGCTGCTGCTTGGGGCTTTCACGGGTTTCCTAAACGGTCTGCTCGTTGAAGTCGCCAAGATCGACAGTTTCATTGCCACACTTGGCACGGGCACCGTCCTTTATGCTCTTGCGCTTTGGCACACGGGCGGGCGGCAGATGGTGGGGGTTTTGCCCGAGGGCTTTTACGATATTTCCACGACATTTGTCTGGGGTTTGCCGATCACGGGCTACTACCTTCTGGCGATTACAATCGTGATGTGGATCGTACTCGAATACACCCCTGTCGGGCGCTACCTGTACGCCATCGGGGCGAACCAGCGTGCGGCGCAGCTGAACGGCATCCCAACACGGAAATATGTGATCGGCGCCTTTGTAGCCTCAGGCACGATGACCGCGCTGGCCGGTATCATCCTTGCCTCAAAGCTTCGGATTGGCCAGGCCAGCGTCGGTCTGGAGTTTCTGTTGCCTGCGCTGGTCGGCGCATTCCTGGGATCCACCACAATCAAGCCGGGGCGGGTCAATGTCTGGGGCACTGTCGTCGGTGTGGCGATCCTTGCCGTAGGTATATCGGGCATTCAGCAATTCGGCGGTTCCTTTTGGGTCGAGCCGCTTTTCAACGGGGTCACCCTGCTGATCGCCATTGGCATCGCAGGCTACGCCCAGCGCAGAAAGGGTGCGGCCAAGCGCTGAGCGGACGTACAAAACCACGAAATGCATAGGGAGGAGAACCGAATGCAAAAGCGAACATTCCTTGCGGCCTTTATGGCCAGCACCTTTCTGGGTGGCGCTGTAATGGCAGAGGTGCCCTGGGATGGACCGACCAGCGGGCCGGCGGGCGCGGACGCCAAGTCGATTGTTGTGTTGGCTGCCGATCTTAAGAACGGCGGCATCCTGGGCGTGACCGCCGGCGTGGAAGAGGCCGCCGGCGCCATCGGTTGGGAGGTGCGCGTGCTGGACGGCGCGGGCTCGATCCAGGGCCGGACGGCCGCTATCGGCCAAGCACTTGCGCTTCAACCTGACGGAATAATCATAAACGGTTTCGACGCAGTGGAGCAGCAGGCCGCGCTGGAAGGCGTTGTCGCGGCTGCCATCCCGATGGTGGCGTGGCACTCTGGCCCAAAGATCGGGTGCGACGCGCCGGGCGGGATCTTCGCCAACGTCTCAACCGATGCGATGACCGTGTCCGAGGTGGCCGCCGAATGGGCCGTCGAAGACGGCGGTGACGGTATGGGTGCAATCATTTTCACCGACTCGACCTATCAGATTGCGATCGACAAGGCCGACCGCATCAAGGACACCATCGAAGCGATGGGCGGCACCGTGCTGGAATACGTCGACACTCCGATTGCCGACACCTCGACACGGATGGGTCCGCTCACGATCAGTTTGCTCCAGAAGTACGGAGACAGCTGGACCCATGCGCTGGCCATCAACGATCTTTACTTTGACTTCATGGGCCCGGCGCTGGCTTCATCCGGAATAGGCGCTGACGCAGGGCCAAAGGCGGGGTCTGCTGGCGACGGATCAGAGGCCGCTTTCCAGCGCATCCGGACAGAGAACTACCAGACGATTACGGTCGCCGAGCCACTGAACCTTCAGGGCTGGCAGCTGGTCGACGAACTCAATCGGGCGATCCAGGGCGAGGCCTGTTCCGGCTATATCACTTCACCTGCATTGGTCACCCAAGAAGGGTTGATGAAGATCGAGGGCAACCAGTTCGACCCCGACACGCCTTACCGCGCGGCCTATTCGGCCATCTGGGGAAAATAAGGGTTCCTCCCGGGATGGTGGCCCTGTCTTCAGGGCCGCCGTCTTCAAGAACAACTTATCGGAGACGTCTATGTCTGATACGCCATTGGTCCAAATGCGTGGGATCACCAAACGCTTCGGCGGGGTGACGGCGCTTTCAAACGTGGATCTTGATGCCTATGCGGGCGAGGTTCTTGCCATTGTGGGCGACAATGGCGCGGGCAAATCCACCCTTATTAAGGTCCTAACCGGTGTCTACCAACCGACCGATGGGACCATGACCCTGGACGGGCAGCCTTTCGCGGTATCGAACCACGCGGAAGCCACACAGCTCGGGATCGACGCGGTATATCAGACGCTCGCGCTGGCCGATCACCTCGACCCCGCGGCGAACATGTTTCTGGGCAATGAGCTCACCACCAAGGTCCTTGGAATGCCAATGCTCAACATTAGGCGTATGCGGGCCGAGACCGAACGCGTCTTAATGGAGCGCCTGGGCGTTCAACTCAAGTCGCTCGACGCACCGACCGAGAGCCTTTCCGGTGGGCAACGTCAGGCCGTGGCAATCGCGCGCGCCGTATACCACGAAGGGCTCCGGGTCTTGGTGATGGACGAACCAACGGCAGCTTTGGGCCCACAGGAAACGGCGCGTACGCTGAAACTGATCAAGACGCTTAAGACGCAAGGGCTTGCGGTTATTCTGATCAGTCATTCGCTGGATGACGTCTTCGAGGTTTCAGACCGAATTCACGTGCAGCGCCGCGGACAATGCGTCGGTGTCGTAAAGACTGCGGAGAGCAACACGCAAGAAGTGCTCGGCATGATCGTCGGCGCCGAGGAGGCCGCGTAATGGCAATGGTTGAAACACAGAAGCCCCTGACCGAGCGACTCGAACCCTACATCGCTATTGTCGGTCCAATGGTCATGATCCTCGCGATCCTGCTGTTCATGGGGGTCGCGGATCCAACCCGCTACTTTCGATCTTCAAACCTTAATCTCATCCTTCTTGATGCTGCGCTTTATATGCCGATGGCGATGGCGATGACATTTGTCATCACACAGCGGGGGATCGATTTGTCGATCGGTTCGATCGCGGCCCTGTCGTCGATCATTATGGCATTTCTGATCAAGCAGTATGGCTTCTCGGTCTATATCGCGATCCCAATCGCAATCATGCTGGGTGCGGCCATGGGCCTGATCAATGGGCTTATCATCACCCGGTTCAACGTGCCTGACCTGATCGGAACGCTAGCCATGGACCTTGTCTATCGGGGCTTTGCGCTGGTTCTGGCAAAGGGCCTCGTGTTGGCGCGGTTCCCCGATCTGCTGACGGATATCGGGCGCGGCCAGATCCCGGGCTTTGTGCCGATCCCCGTGCTCATCGGCATCGCCACCATGATCGCAGGCTATATCCTGCTGAAAAGAAGCTATTTCGGCCGATACACAATTGCCATCGGCTCTAACCCCGAAGCGGCAGAGCTGACCGGCATCGCCGTCAACCGGCACAAGGTCTACGCGTACGTTCTTTGCGGCGCATGTGCGGCTCTCGCCGGGGTCATGTTGACGGGCAAGCTGAACGCCATACAGGCAACGAGCGCGCCATACTTCAACTTGCATGTTATCGCGGCCGTTGTTGTTGGTGGAACGTCGCTTTTTGGCGGGCGTGCTTCGATGCTGGGGTCCTTTGCCGGCGTTCTGCTTCTCTCCATGATGATCAATGCGCTCGTCACGCTGAGAATTGAATTCTTCTGGCAGTCCGTGGCCTCTGGCGTCGTGATCGTCTCATCAGTCGCGCTTTATGCTTGGATGCAGAAAAAAGACCGTGACGGCGCGGCGGGCTGGCTTGCCGGGCTTGCCACGCCGGAAGGTCAGAAGATGATGCGCTTTTCAGCGCTCATAATCGGTGGGTTGATCGCGTTGATCGCGATCGGCGCGCTGTTGGCCGGAGACCCCAATCCCAGCGGATAGTGGGAAACCGGCAGTTTAGCCGGCGTGCAGCCCTTGCGCCAACCACCGGCTCTAAACTCATGCAAAAGGGAGGAACCAACATGAGACTACTAACGACAAGTGCCCTGGTGGTAACGCTGGCCAGCGCAGCTTTTGCTGGCGGGCATCTACCGCTGAAAGAGCTGCCGGGGATCGCGGACCGCGACTATTGGGTGCCGGGAGAGGTGAACGCCGACGGCAAGCTTTCGACGATGCAGGATGTGGTTGGCTCTGCCGCTGTTCCTTTCAGCGGGACACAGGACGCGCCGGTCCAGATCGCGCTGATATACCCATCCGCAGATGTATCGGACTTCTGGGCACGCAACTATTTGGCGATGACGAAGCGCCTGGATGAGTTGGGCATCGCCTACGAGACGACGGAGTTTGCCTCGCGTCAGATCGAGCACTCGCTGCAATCAACCTATGCCGCGCAGGTCGAACAAGACTCCGATCTCTATGACTATGTGATCTTCGGCCCGTCCGAACTAGCGACCCAAGCGGATAACATCGACAAGCTTTCGGGCAACGACGGCTTCAGCACCTATGTCTGGGCGTTCCACACGCCGCTCAAATACCTCGAAAACCAACCCGATGCATGGTTTGATTTCTCTTCCGCGGCAGGCGCGCTGACCATGTGCGACTACATGATCGAACGGCTCGGCGAAGGGGTCACGATGTCAATGAACCGGGGCATCCCAGGCATCACCGACAACCAGCGCTCGGGCGATTTCAAGGCTTGCGTCGAAGAGAAAGCTTCTTGGGTGACCGAGTACGAACACTATGGTGAGTACCAGCGTGAAGGCGGTTTCGAAGGTACGTCACTTATCATGCAGGCCTATCCTGACTCCAAGGTTATCCATAATGCCAACACGGCCATGGCGATGGGTTCTGTCGAAGCGCAGGTGGCCATGGGTAAAGAGAAGGAAATTTTCTCAACAGGCTGGGGTGGCACAGGTCTTGAGCTTGAGGCCATCCGGAACGGCGAACTGGATGCGACCCCAATGCGCATGGGCGATGACGTGGGTGCTGCGACCGCCGAAGCGATCAAGGCTCACATGGAGGGGCGTGGCGACGACCTGCCGTTTGTGTTCCTTGGTCGGATCACGGTGGCCCACGATCAGATGAGTGCCGCCGAGATCGACGCGCTTGAGCAAGAGGCATTCCGCTTCTCTGGCGTGGGTGCACTGGAAAGATAGGCGTTCTTCAAAGAGGCGCGGGGATGGATGACGTGGTGGTTGACCACACCATCTCCGCGCTCACACGTTAGAGTGCCGCTTCTGAATTGGTCCGACGCTATGTTTGGTAAACGGGCGGGCGAGTATGGCAAAAATAAGCGGTAAAAGCCCCAGGAGAATGTTCAGACTGTCGCACGTTCTGGTCGTCGGAAGGAGAGGTGGGAGTTTTGCACACGGTTGTTGAGCCAACGGCCGATCTTCTGTTTGTAATTTTTTGCCGAAGTCTCGCATCGCTGCTCGATACGAAGTGACATTGCCCCCTTAGATCAGGCCATGGGGGGTTTAGTGATCTGTCCAGGCATAGGACGGACCATGAAACGCCGGTTTTCAGACGAACAGATTATCGGGATGATCAAGCAGTACGAGGCCTGTGCCGAAGCGCAGGAGGT
>JBCCMQ010000012.1:0-96558 GCA_039026235.1 Pseudomonadota bacterium | reverse complement strand
TTAGCGGCTGCGCGAGTTGGCAATGAGCGGCGTCGGTTTGGGTATCGTCGTTTGCAATCCTGCCGCAGCGGGAAGGCGTCGAGGTGAACCACAAGAGGCTGTTCCGCCTCTGCCGGCAAGAACGGTTGACGGTCCGCAAACACCTCAACAACCGCGTTGAGAACGCACGCTTACCAGTCCGACGAAGAGAACGCGCGATGCAGCGGTTCTGGCAAACGCAAAGTTTGCAGAAGTGCGCCGCCGTCCGTTCCTCTTTCTACAACCACTTCAATTCTGAGCGATCGCTCACCGGTCGAGATCGCTTCAAAGAGACCCGCATCTGAAACGACATCTCGGCTTCAAACGCCTCCGGCTCTGGGGCCTAAAGGGGGTCAACGAAGAATTCCTCCTCGCAGCCACTGCCCAAAACCTAAAACGTCTTGCCAAAGTACTTCCGTGCTGAAGGTTGAAACAAGCTCTAAGGTTACCCGCCAAAAGCACTACCTTCGACCGCGACCACAGCGGCTCGGAAGGCTGCGGCTCGGCCAGACAAAAGATGTAGTAGGTCGCGTTTTTCACCTAAATAAACCGTTCGTGATTCTTAATAAACAATTAGGCCGTAGATGCAACGTTCTTACTCCAAAGAGTAGAGCCTTAATACCCAATTTATGTTTCTTTCATGATGCTTTTCTTCACTTTAACTGAGATGGGAGTAGGCAAGACATCCACGGACACGCAGAATACTTGTGCTTAAAAATATGATTCACTGCAAAAGTGTCCCAAGATCCATGTAGGTTTCACTGTGCAAGATACTTTTGTAAAGTTCTTTAGATACCTTACAATATTATTTTTTTAAACGGGAAATACAAATGGAACGACCGCTATAATTCCTACAATGCCTTGAAAGGGAACTTGGATCAATAAATTTAGATATTTTTGGATCTCAGGATATGTCATTAGCGAGGCTAGATCTAGGCGTTACTACCTATTATGCATTTTCCTAAGTTAAAGTATTCAAACTAATGTACTCAATAATATAAATTTCGAATATTTTTTTGGGTGTACGATAGAATAATTTTAAGTTAGATAGAACGCAAAAATTTATTTAGATAAAGAACTATTTTATCGACTCAAGAATATTGCATTATAGAGATTTTGTCGCGCGGGGTCAAGGTAGATTAATTGATTTACTCTATAAAATATTATTAAAAAAAATATTTAGTTTAATCTATACTACAAACAAATATACTAATTTTCCTTGATCCAAAAGCATCCATGATATTTGATAATTCCACAAGGCATTTCCTATTCCTTAAGTTTCCTCGAAACGCTCTCATAGATTAGTGGCTATGTTCAAAGAAGAATCAGGGAATTACTCGAATGGATCTTGATTTCAGAGATTCAAGTATAAGATACATTAGGGTCTGCGGTAGATATAGAAAATTTTCTGATAAGAAAATACTTTGGAAGCAAATTCTACTATCTAGACAGCGAATCTACTGAAGGCCTAAAATCAGATCGGTTTAAGCTCTCGGCAGGGCGCTGTCCGCTTGGTCAACAATCGGATTGAATACTCACACCTACAATTCCTACAATGAGAACGAGGCATGCTACGCTTTCGACGCATGCGAAGTCTGCAGAAGTTTGCCGCCGTTCATTCCCAAGTCTACAAACACTTCAACCAGGAAATCAGCCTCGCCGATCGTGTCAAACGCAAAGAGACCCGTACCGACGCTTTCGAAGAGTGGTGCGGTCTCGGGGCGGAACAAGGGGCAGAGTTGCTGCCCTAGCGGAGACTAGCTCGTATTAGTCCGACAGGACCCTTCAAGCTGCCCAAGTTCGACGACGTGGACTCTTCAGTCAAAACCATTTCAATCAGGAACGATCGCTCCCTAGCAGAGACCATTTCTAAGAGATCATCGCTGCCGCTCGCGCCGAGTGGCCCAACCTCGACACGACTTAAGGGACAGTGTCAATGTCCGAGATGAGACGCGTTCGCATTCGTCTGACGGCACCATTGATTCTCCGCGGATTTGGGATATCACTACAAAGGAAGGAAAACGTGAGTAATTTCAATTGTTCGAACGCTTAAAAAAGGCTATCGCTCCATCTTTTCTTTGGGCAACTTCGATGCTGCTGCGCGGAAACTTGCTAGGCCCGGTCGTCAAGGATGCGCTTTGGACCTTCGCACAGAAATATTCAGCGTATTTTGATATTACAACCGAAGCTTTGCTCGTCAATGGAATGAAAGTTGCTGTCTCCAGTCAACCGCGCGTGGAGCAAGAGATCTTCCTTTTTGGTGAGTGGGAACCGCTCTTCACTCGCTACATACGAGACCTTGACGCCAAGGACCTCATCTTCCTCGATATAGGAGCTAACATTGGTTATTTTTCTTTGCTGGCGAGCTCAATTTTCGGAGAAGTTCATTCGATCGAGGCGTCCCCTTCTACTGGCAAAAGGTTACAGAAAAATGTTCTAGCGAACGGGATCGAGAGTATATTTGTTTACGAAGTTGCCGTTGGTGACGACGAGGGGCATATCGACTTCTACCAAGATAGCAGGCAGAGCGGTGCCGCATCCACAATCAAAAGTGGGCATAGTGTTTTTGAAGCGCGGGTACCAGTTGCTCGGCTTGAAACGATCTTAAAAGCTGTCGACTGGAAACGGGTTCGCCTGATCAAAGTCGATGTGGAGGGCAGCGAGGCACCGGTATTGGATAGCATCTTTAGATTGCAAGATAGTCTATATGAGGGTGTTGAGATATTCGTAGAGTTCGATCCTGACCATTCCGATACCTGGCCAAGTATCAGCGTGTTCTTGGAAAATGGCTTCACGGCCCATATTCTCCAGGGCCCCTACGACCGCCAAGATTACATAGAGCCCGGCCGCCGCACGCAACTGAAGGCAATAGATCGCAAGCCATTGATGTTTTGTGATCTGCTTCTGCGCCGCAACGTACACTGACTATCCGTGAACAGGTCAGGAAGGTCGAAAAGAAAGTCAACGTTCCGAATCGCGTGTTGCACTTGACACAAATGTCCGTTCCGGGCTGCTTTCTTTGACGGGCTCGACCCTGATTGCGCGTTGCTTGATTGGTTCAATTCTGTAAACCACCTGTTGACCCTCACTACAGTAGCAAAGCCAGAGGCTTAAGCGGGTCGTGGCAGAGCTTGAGCAGGACAAGCCGATCCTGAAGGACAGTCTGAATTTTTTGGAACCGAAAGCCTGAGTAAGGACCAACGGCGCCGGGCCGTCGTTCACACCTGCAAGCGGCTCAGAAACTCAGAGCGATGCACTTGAGGTGTAATGATCGAGGTGCGATCCTCCATGCAATATTGACCGGATCCCAAAGACGACGACACCCTGCGGCGGGCGATAATCCGTTCTGCCAAACAGTATGCGGACTACGGCCATCGTAAGGCGGGGGAACTTCGTCCGGCCGAAAGGTGGCGTGTGAACCACAAGAATGCCGAGCGGCCTTGGCGCGAAGAGGAGTTGCCGCTCCCGGACCGCCACAAAAAGCGCAGGCGGCATCATCACTGCGGTGCCTCTGTCATCCGACTCAGACCAAGATATCCCAAACACATCTGGTCCCTCGATCTCGTGCACGATCGCCTGAGCAACGGCCGACCCTACAAAATGCTCACGGTTCTCGATGAGTTCACCTGTGAAACCTTCTGCGTCCATGCCGCCGCGAAGATGGGATTACATTAGGTGATTGAAGCGCTGACGCCGCTCATTGTGTAGAGAAGAGCGCCGGGACAACTACGCTCTGGCAATGGCCCTGATTTCGTCGCCGAGACCCTCGAGAGCTAGCAGAGGCGCGTCGGCATCGAACCGATCAGCATCCCGCCGGGATGCCCCTGGGAAAACGGCTTCAACGAACGCGTCAACCGGACACTCGGCTAGGAGGGGCCAAACGCTAAGTGGTTCGCGACACCCCGACACGCACAGACGGTTATCAACCCATAGCCACGCCAATACAAACCGTTCTGTCCCCACGAGGCCCTAGAAATGCGCCCGTCCGTCCCTGAGACAGTCTACAGAAGCCTCAAGAACTTGGCCCAAACAAAGAGCTGGACAGGGATATCGTACAGCATTCACAATCGCATTTAGCGCATCGGAAATCCCTGTTTGCGGTCATGGAGTAACCCGGATCTTTCCGTCCTCAAGTGAGCAGATACATGTAGCTATGCAATCCGGTGAGCCATCATCGACAATAATCACTTCCCCAATGGCAGGGCTGTCCCGCACGGAGATGACCGCCTACGGGATGCTTTCGGAAGCAAAGGTCGCCGGGATATTCGCAGAGATCTGGCTCAAGGCGTTTGGCCGGCGCGATTGCCACCCCGCTTAAGGCCACCCGCGACCAGCAAGGTCCAGGCCGCCCGCGAAAAAGGTGCCGTCCGGATGGATTTGAGCGCGTAGTGACGCCAGGTTTCGCGAAAGCCTTCGTTCCAGGCTTGCCAGCCGTAGCGCAAATAAAATTCCAGCCGAGAGGCTCGGGTTTCGCCCGGGCGCCAATCGCTATAATCAAATGCGCTGGTCACACCGCGGCGTTCCCATGCGGCCTCACAAGCGCGGCGGCACATGTCGCGCTGCAGATCAGCCTTGGAGCCGCTGACACTTTCGTCATGTAGCCGGTATTTCAACAAGATGTCTTGCAGATTGTGCAAACGTCCGACCTCAGCCATGCGAAGCCACAGATCGAGATCTTGCGACGCCATAAAGCTAGGATCATAGGCACCAGCTTGCACACATTTCTCTTTGCGCATCATTACGGTTGGATGCATGATGGAGGTAACGCCACGTAAGTTGTTGGCGTCTATCTCAGAGTGGTCTTCTGCGACAACCAGTGAAAGTATCGGTCGCAATCGATCATCACACATGCGCATTGCCGACCCAAGCACAGCGCAATCCGGATGTGCTTCAAGATAGGCCACCTGTTTTGCAAACCGATCCGAAAAGGCTATGTCATCGGCATCAATACGGGCCAGATAGATCCCTTGGGACATCTCAATAAGCATATTCAGGCTCGCCGCGAGCCCCTGATTTTCTCCGTATGTGACGCGGATCCGAACATCTTGGCATGCATAACGTTGAGCGATCTGCAGCGAGGTGTCGCGGCTCCCGTCATCATGGATCAAAAACTCGAAATCCGAGAAAGTCTGCTGCAGAATGCTCTCGATTGCCGCTGAAAGGTATTTTTCCCCGTTATAGACAGCCATAAGTACAGAGACTAGAGGGCGCACGTGATCATCGGAATGGGGTGATGTCATAGCCCAAATCTTTCATGAGTTTCCGCGTGTAGCGCCACATGATGGTCTTATTGTCAAATAGTAAATCAGTGCTCCAGCCTTGTGCCCCCAACCCGCATTCGGGCAAAACCGCTGGGATCGTTTTTGTTCGACTGATCTGCTCTGAACCTCGCCGAGGGAACTTTCAGACCAATTCGAACCAGTCTCCACTAGGACAGTATGTCAATCCCTCACTAAGCGCAAAGACTGCGCCATTCGGTAAGAGCAGCAGTGCACGTCAGCTTGCAGAGGTAGCGGGAAAGACGCTGCGTTCCTGGTTGAAGTGGTTTGAAACAGGGGCGTGGATGAAGCGAATTTTTGCAAGCTTCGAAAGCGCATCATGGCCCGCTTTCGTCGTGTGAAACGTAGGCGCGAGTTCCCAGCCATGTTGTTCGTCCAACGGCCGCTTTTCTGTTACGCGGTCGCACCGATTTCTTTCAACGCTGCGCAGTTGGCCCTGAGCCTGTCGGTCACTATGGTCTCGAGCTTTCCGCGTTTTTGCGCGGCTTTCTTTGGGAAATTCAAGGCGAGGGTCTTGTCACGCGTGTTCTTCACAAATTGGATTTTCAGAGAAACCTAGCTTGAGAGGGGTGAGGGCGGTCGATAGCGTTACCGCATGACGATCACTTCCCCCATCCGCTAATTCAAACGAACTCTGAGATCGTCCGCCTGGCGGTCATATTATACATCCGGTCCCCGCTCTCGCTCCGGAACCTGGAATATCTGTTGCATTAACGCGGCGTCGATGTTGGCCACAAGACTGTCAGGCACTGGTGGCCGCGGTTCGTTCCGATGTTGGCCGCTGAGATCCAAAAGCGCAGGATCCAAAGTATGAACTCCAAGCGGTTCCCTTGGAAGCAGGTGAACAATTGGGCGTTCTGGCAGACCTGCAAAAGCCGGCTCGAAGCCTATGCCCACCATGTCCAGCACGGCATTGGCGCATATTTGAAAACTCGTGACGATCAGAAAGCCGCTGCCGCTCGAAGTTCGTCTACCCCTTTTCGCGGATGTAACGCTTACGGAAGACGACAAAGCGATTGCCAAGGAAATTGAAGATCATGCCGCAGCCGATCCCGGCGACTGCCGCAAAGTAGATCGCGCCGGGGCCGTCCGGCAGGACGGATGACGACACATAGAGCGCCACGCTATAATTCACCACCATGCCGAGCGCGGACGCGGTGACAAACCCAGCAAACTGTGTCAGGGGGTTGCCATCCCGTGCGTAGCTAAAGGTAAAGCGCCGGTTGAGTGCAAAGTTGCTCAACACGCTGACCGCGATCCCCCCCGCGAGGCCTACGGGCTCCGACACGCCCAACCACAAAAGCAGGGTCAGGGTAGCGAGATTGACTACCACCCCGGACGAGCCGACGACCATAAACTGAAGCAAATACATAGCGTTACCAAAGCGATAGATGTAAAGTCGCCGCACGTGTTTAAGAAAGTTCAACTGCTCTTTCAGTGTCAGCTTGCTCTCACCAAACTCTCGGTCGCGAAAGTGGATTGGCACCTCGGCCACGTTGTCGAAATCACATTTCACGATGAGCTCGAGTCCGATCTTATAGCCTACCGGGTTGAGACCCCGCGCCTGCTCGAAGGATGATTTGCGCAGCGCAAAAAAGCCCGACATCGGGTCCCGTGCCGAGGTCAGCGGCGCAGCCAGAAGCGTAGCGATGCGGCTGTTGAGCCAGCGAAAAAACCCCCAATCGTCATCGGTGGAGCCACCTTTAACATAGCGAGACCCAAGGACAAACTCCTGCCCACTGGCCAGCGCCAGAACCATCTGGGGGATGACTTCGGGCGGGTGGCTGAGGTCACAATCCATACAGATCAACACCGAATTGCGCGCCTGATGGAACCCGTCGATCACGGCGGGACTGAGGCCGCGCTTGCCATCACGTTCCACGATACGGACCCAGTCCTCGCTTGCCTCGGCGACGGCTTCGACGCTGCCATCGCCGCTTTTGTCATCCATAAAGAGAAGCTCTATCTCGATATTCTCATCGTCTCGTAAATTCCGTATGCGCTCGATGAGATGCGGGATATTCTCGCGCTCACGGTAGGTGGGAACGATCACGCTTAGCGGAACCGTAACGGCAACGCGGGCCAGCGGGACGGGATCGTTCAGCAGCATGATTACAAGAGACCTTTAACTGATTGCGGGCGGTGTTCTGAGCATTGGCTCCTGCTCCTTCTGTAATGAAATGGCACGCTCGAAAAAAGGGAGGCGAGGGTGGTCTTCCTAAAGGCGCAATGAGATCGGCGCGCCTGGCTGTCGCCTAAGTGACGGGTGTGCGCGGTATAGGCACCAGACTACGATGCCCAGCAGTACAAGCGAGCCGAAGATCCGGAAATAGACAAAGGGGCCTCGGAAATAGGCGCCGGTGAGCAGGTATGTCCCGAAATACAGCACCTGATAGGCCCCGACAAAGGCTGCAAATGGTGTGAATGCGCGCGCAACCGCAACGGCCTTAGCGTCCTCCGAGGCGGCGATTGTAAAGGCATAGAGGGCAATCCAGGAGACGTAGAATTGCTGGTGCCCGACCTTATATGTCATGAAGACCGCTAAAATGCCGAGAAGGCTGGTTATCTCCCATCCCTGCCGGGTGAGCCAGCCCCAGAGCGCAATGAGAACCGTGACAGCCACAACCATGAGCGCGTTTATGTTGAGCAGGTAGAAGACAAAGGGCTCAATCGACAGGTCTTCTCTGACGGCGCTGAGAAACCGCAGGATTGACAGGTGTTTTGCCCCGCGGTCGCCCCCGAATTGAAACGGGATGAAGATGGTTTCTCCCCAACGCATCCAGGCGAGGATCATACCCAGGGCAAAAATGCCTCCCGCGGTAAGAAGTATGCGAAGTCGCAGGGTCCCATCCCGTGCACATGCGAGAAATGGTGCAAAAAGCAACGGATAGAACTTCAACAAGGCCGCAATGCCCAGAAAAAGGCCGGTCCAGCCATACGCGCCACGCAGCCGGAAAACACATGCTGCCAAAAGAAGTACGCCGACCATGCCATCGTTGTTGCTAAAGGCAAAGACCGTGATGATGACGAGGGGCGAGAGCGTATAGAGCCAGAAAAGCTGCGCCGCCGCCTCGCATTGGGCGTTTCGCGTCGTTTTCAGCGCAAAAGCAAGCAAACAGA
This sequence comes from Pseudomonadota bacterium, assembly GCA_039026235.1. Classification (GTDB taxonomy): domain Bacteria; phylum Pseudomonadota; class Alphaproteobacteria; order Rhodobacterales; family Rhodobacteraceae; genus JBCCMQ01. The sequence continues at coordinate 88,141 of JBCCMQ010000012.1, read as the reverse complement.
TACCTAGGGTCATGACCGCCACGACGACCTTGGGCATCAACGGATGGATTGGCACCAGCGGGGCAAAAAGCGCGTGAATGGGCCCGTAGGCATTTCTGGGGATCATTCCGAGCGAGTCCTTTGCGGGGGCCCATGGATTGGCCCCGCCAAGGATGCTTTGCCATTGTCGAAGATAGGCGATGTAGTCGTGGATAATACCTGACCCGATTGCGAAAAACAGCAGCGCTCCGGCCGTTGCCAGATAAGCCAAAAGCCGGTGGTGCGCGACGCTCGCACGCAACTTAGCGACCACCTCCGCAGACGATACTTGCACCTTGTACAGTCCTTAAATTAGCATCTCGTCAGCCCGCGCGCAGCTCTCGCGTTCGCTACAGAATGTCATGTCGACGCGCATGATGGGATAATTCAGATACTTTGCAACCAATTAGTGTAAGTGTGCGCGACTGAGCAACGGCCGTGCTTAGAATGAAGCTGTTTGTCGCAGCTTTGGCGGCTGTCATGTCCAAAAGAGGACTTGTCAGAGAAACCTAGCTTACGACGGGGCGGGTTGCTGGCTGGCGTCGCTAGATGACGCAGCTCCGGACGTTGAGCTTTGGCTCCGCGCACTATCTCAGGGAGTAAGCCCTCTCTGCCCGCCGGCCCTAGCACGTCGGCCTGAGCGTCAAGGTTCTGGTCCGTGTTTGAAACGCGAGCTTATCCGATGAACATGCTGAATGATGACGAAAACCTTCCAAATCCCCAAGTATTTTACTATGAGTTTTGGAACGGCTAACAACTTGATCACTCGTACGGAGATTTAGCGTGACAAAGACGCCATTTTAGATAGATGTCAATGTATATTTCTGGATAGAGAATTGGTCAATTGAAAAGAGATTTATCGATAAATTAAAAAAATCTTATTATGTTCAAGCGCTTATTAATACTCTTGCTATCCTTTGCGATATTAATTTGTCTTTTTGCATCGTGGAGTAAAGGTAGACCTGACAGATATCTATCTTCTTTAGATGCCTAATTTCCTATTGGAGAAAGTTCCTATGTCATCCTTCAAATGCTAGATGAACTAGATTTCGAATATACACTATATGAATATAGCTTTGACAGATTTCGAGTGATATCAGGAACCCCTTCTATTTCTCCTCTTCTGACTTTTTCCGATGTACCGCTTGAATTGCTGGATAACTGCGACGACTCTGAATGCTCCGTCCTTAGATCAAGTAAGTTAGTAGATTTTTTCAGCCTTGGGTTTTTAAGGTTTCATCACACTTACCGTTATCTCTGGATATTCTATGATGACGAGCTTGTTGGTACTTCTCAAAATAACGGATACTGGGGATTCATATTGTAATGATCAGGATTTCTAAATGAATAGATTTACAATTCGAGCAGAAGAAGCAGTCGAATCTACGACCGGTCATTCGGGTTTCACGCACATTTCCATAGTAATATATGACCCAAGCGGGGAACGAGCTACTTCTGTCGAAGGCGTCAGCGACGGAGTATCTCTTGGAGGCTTTTCAGTGTTACTCTTCAATCAGTGGCCGATCTCGTGATCAACGAAATTCCCCTATAGTTTGCTATAGGCCTGAGTGAGGCGCAATCCCGGCAACTATTAGAAGAAGTATTCTTCGCCTTTTCCAATGCTTGGACTAGAGAGGGAGGATACGAAATGCCGCCAGTTGTAGTAGTTAGTCCCTTTACTATTTCGTCTGGGATTGTCCAAGGTTTAGGAGCATTTATTCCATCTAAATCATATTAGGAGTGCTTTGATAACGTTTTAGGTCTCAATGATCCCTACATCCATAAAAGTAACGTGTTCGCTAGACTTATGCATAACGAAATCGTTGTCCGCGCAAATGCCTACGATTATGGGTAAGCGACTTCACTAATTGATGATGGTTTTGGATTGCCCGAACCTGGGTTGGTATAGACTGAAAGATTCGGGTATCATACAAATGTTTCAGAAGTGCGCCCCGAATGCTTCGGCCCTGTGGTCCCCATCGACATGTGGCCGCTTGATCCTGAGTTAACGCTTGATCCGAGCAGTCCTAATCATCTTCGACCAAGAAGCCATGCGGGCAACAATCTAGAAGAAGCCGATTGAAAAGATCCGCGTCGGCGGAGTCGTGGTTTCATTTGACGACGGCGGCGACCTGGTTCCAGGCCCGGCAAGCCGGACGTTCCAATACAACGCTAAAATCCTGCCGAATTTCGACGGCACGCGCGTGACGCCTGGCCATGTCTACTACCGCCCGGATAGCAACAAGCACATGCTTCTGCGTCGAGGCTTTGAACGAGGCCGTTGCCAGGTCCAGCGCGCCCGATATCATGAACACCGACCAGGGCGGCCAGTTCACCGGATCGTCCTGGATCACCACGATACGACAAGCCGGACTGCGTATCTCCATGAACAGTCGGGGCCGATGTATGGACAACATCGTCATTGAGCGGCTGTTGCGATCCCTCAAAAAGGAGGCCGCTTACCTCGAAGACATCTAGGACGGCTTCCAGGCCCAGCGTGTAATCTGCACCTGGATTAGGTGCTAAAACATCGAGTGACCTCATTCTTCCCTTAAGCGTAGGACGCCGAAGGAAGCATACTGGCGCGATCGAGATCAGCAGTTGATAGCATGTAACCTAGCCTGGATAGACCGTAGATCCGTAGCCGAGCTGTCCGAAGTCCTGGAACCACTTCACTAGCTTTGTCAGAAGTAACGCTGCTACACGAATTCAATTTCGAATGAGCCGCCCTGGAACAAGTCGGTCGTCGATACTGTGGCGTCCTGGGTCCCATCCGTGACATCAGCTGTACCATCGGTGACGGGGGTTTGTGTGCCGCCGACGTCAACTGTAACAAGCCCGGCAGAAACGCCGATCGCTGTGGCGTTTAGCGCCTCTTGTGCTCCGGGGGCGAGTGCTGTGTCGAAGTCCAAAACGAATTCGTCGACGCCAAGGTCAATCGTTTGCGCCGCCACGATTGGGGTGACAAGGGGAAGTTCACTTACCGGAAGCTCGAAGCGGTCAGATCGGGCGAAGACTTCACCAGAAACGTTTGCGTCTTCCACAGAGAGCGTATCGGCCAGCACTGTTAAATCGCCTGTATTGGAGAGTGCCAGAGACAGGTTTTGAGCTGTGAGTTTTGCCATTGCAACGCCGCTGTCAATTTCTATCGAAACTGGGTCCGTACCTTCCCCATCAAGAAATACGGTTGGGTTCGAAGTAAAGGATCCGGAACCGCTGATCTCGATGGCATCGAAATCAATGATTTTGCCATCAATCGCGTTTCCACTCGCTTGCAGTGTTGTGCCGCTCACATTGTCCAGGTCAACTCGCCCCGCACCGTTGGCGTTCAGAAAAAGTTCGCCCACTTCTGAATTTCGCATGAAAATGTTGCCGTTATTCAAAGTTTCAACCAAAAGTAACTCTGTGCCGGAAGCGCTCAGGTTAATTGAACCTATATCCCTGAGAGAAACAACGGAACCACCTTGGACGAAAGCGTCGACACCGAAGTCATTGCTGCTGTCTTGAAGTGTGATCGTTGTGCCTGCGCGGGCCTCAAATGTCCCAAACACTTGAAATGCCGATGTTTGGCTGATTGTAAGGCCGGTGACTATATCAAGATCACCAAACGTCGCGTCACCGTCGAATGACACGGAAGTAGCCGCATTCACACTAACGTCCAAGTTGACTGGTCCTCCATCAACATCTGCGAAATAGAAGAAACCCTCAGATTTAATGCCCACATCAAGGTTAGAAAATCCCGTATCTGTGCCGACGAATTCGGCCGGATCAAATATAAACAGATTGGCACCAAAGTCGGCCGAGACCGCGAAGAGATCATCATTCATTTTCAGCACCACGGCAGAGGCGCCAGCAAAATTCCCGCCGACTTCAAGGCTGGCACGGATGCCTGAACTCAGTCCGCTGTAGTCCAGGATAATCGTACGATCAGGTCCTAAGGCGTCGGTCACAGCGATGTGCCCGTCAGCATCGGGAAGCAATGTGAGAGGATTTGCGTCTTTAACGCCAACCGAAACAGTCGCCGTGTTCGTCCCACCGTTCTCGTCAGTAACCCTGTAGACGAAGCTGTCTAACTGAGAAAATGAAGTACCAGGAGTGTAGGCGAAGAAGCCGTCTTCATCGATTGAAACAGAGCCATTTGTTGGGCCGCTTTCGATCGTGAATTCGAGCGCGTCGAACTCCTGATCAAATACATTTAGCCGTCCTTGGATTGCGCCAAACAGGGCGAGATCAACATCGCCATCGGCCACCATTTGATCAATCGCAGTTGGAGCGTCGTTGACCGGGGTGACCGTCAAAGACACTTCGGCCGAATCCACCCCTCCATTTCCATCATCCACAGTGTAGGTGAACAGGTCGCGACCGGAAAAATCCGCACGAGGTGTATAGGTGAACATCCCATCGTCTCCGACGGCCACTGTCCCGTTCAGGGGTTGCCTGTCGATCACGTAGGTGAGTGCGTCGCCGTCCGGGTCCACCGCATCAAAGGCCGTGGTAATTGGTGTGTCCTCATCGGTCGACACTGCGCTATTGTTGGCGATCGGGGCATCCTCAACCGGGCTTAGGTTCAGGGTCAGCATCTGACCTTCAAGAGTGCCGCCTTGCCCATCCGAGACAGTGTAGGTGAGATCCACATCTCCGAAGACGTTGGCGCCTGGGGTAAATGTGAACGTGCCATCCAGGTTGTCGACAAGGCTCGCCCCCTGGCCCGCCGCAAGGTCGGTGACCTGAAGCGTGTCGCCCTCAACATCTGAAAATCCTTGCAGCAGCGTGGCAGCTTGGATTACCTGCGGGGTGTCTTCAACCCCTTGGGCCAAGACGCCAGTGGGCTGACCTGTGGGAGCATCGTTTCGACCGGTCACGGTGACCGTGTAGGACGAGGTTACACTCAAGCCTCCACTGTCGGTGACAGTGTATGTCACGGAAGTGACCTCAGTCTCACCCTGCCCAAGCGCTTCAAAGTCTCCGTCATCATCAAATGTGGCACTGCCATCGGCATTGATGACGAACCGACCGCCGTTCGTACCGTCCACAGAGAGGCCGACGTTCCCGGGAATTGAATTCACAGCAGAGACACTTGGCTCGCCCGGTTCCGGGTCTGTGACGTTGGCCAACACGTTGCTAAGTGCAACGGTGCCAAGCGATTCCTCTAAACTGGAGGCCTCATCGGCGTCGGAAAGGGTGTTGGGGGTATCCAGCATCCCAGCGCCCAGCGCGTCGTAACGCACCCCAAAAAAGACGTTCCTCGTCGCAGCAACAGTAAGAACAGCTTCCGGTGGCGGAACATTGCCCAGAAATGTGAAGAGATCGTCGCGATCACCGGACGGACTGCCCACGAACTCGATTTCCACAAGAAAGTACTTCTGCCCGCTCTGGTCTCTGAGCACATGGTATTGCTCGGCGTAGATCTTCGCATCATCGATGACGCTATCGCCAACGCGAATTTCCGCAATCTGGCCCGAGCGATCATCGCCCCGTTCGTTTCGGAAAAAATCGCCCGATAAATGTCGATCGTTGTCTTTGACTATGACTGACGCAGATGCGTTCACGGGCATAGAAAAGGTATCGCCTACACTGAGGCTGGTCGCGCCAGGGCCAAGGATCTGACTGCCAAGTAGAGATGTAAACTCGAACTCGCGTTCAGCCCTTTTACCAAAATTTATTGTCATCAGAATTCACCCATTGCTTAAAAATTTGACCGCATGAACGGCACTTCTGGATATCATATCGCTGGTTTCTTTGGCTGAAACTTTCAAGATCAGCCGCGAAACCAGCCATCTTAACTCTGTGCTGCAAACATTTGCTGAAAAATTGAGCAATTCAACCATCGGAAAATTGGACAAACATGCTCTGCGGTCAGTGGTAATTCAGATCCTGTCAGACAGAACTGAATGTGCCCGCATTCAACTCTGCGATTGAGATAACCAACTCGCGTAGGCCGTTCGCATCATCGACCCGTAGTTTTCACATTTTCAAGTGCGAAAGGATACAATTGACACACTTGGCGAACAGAAACAGACGACTTCCTACGATTAAAGCATGCGAGTGGAACATCTAAGGAAGTCAATCATGAAAAGTATCGCACTCGTAACCGGTCTGTTGTCCACGGCTGTTGTGCCAGTCGCTTCAACCGCGGCTCCAATCGTTTTCGATAACCGAGACCAGTTCATTCAGAACGTCGAACCTAATGCCAGCGAAGATTTTGAATCCGCGACTCCAGGCGCGACATATGACACGCAGCCTCTGACTGTTGGCCAATTCCGGTTCCAGGGCGGCATTCCGACAAACAATCCGCTACAGTTTAACGTCATTGCACCGGGCGGCGACTGTATCGCATTGTACAGTGTCAACGGCTCGCAAGACGCATGCAGTTTAGTGGAGCGGGGTAATCCGCTAACAATTGAATTTCTTTCCCCAATTACCGCTTGGGGTGCAGATTTTCGGGACATAGCGAATGCAGGTCGGCAAACCGCGCTGAGCTTCTTTGCAGAAGATGACACCCTGCTAAATCGTACGGTTCTGCAAGGCTACGACCTATATGAACTCACTTTCTTTGGGGTCGATCTTCTGGGTCAAGCGGCGGCTTATGCTCGTTTTGATTTCCTGGGCATCGAGACCAGTGATTTAGCCATCGATATCTTTGCGATGGATGACATCGTCTACTCAATAGATCGGGGCGGAGACATGCCGCCGCCTGTTCCACTACCCGCAGGCTTTTTCCTGATGCTGACGGCGATGGCGGGGTTGACACTGCGGACACGTCTTTAGCAAGTAAGCTGGTTTTCATGCAATTGGTGCGACCCTGGTCAAACGAACAGGCCAGAAGGCGCAATCGGGAGAAATGTCCTAGAACTGAGCAGGGGCCTTTTGGTCTCAGGTCATGAAGCTACCTTACCCCTTCCACTGCGGCCTGAATGTGACAGACAAACCCACGTATTTGCGCGTTTCGTTAACGAGCTGTCACGATCCTTCAATGTTATTTGGAAATTTGCAGGCCTCTCCAACTGAACCCGGGAGAGACACCGAAAGGACTTGATGGGCCTCAAGGCCTTTTCGGAACTGCCTCATCTGGATATTAACGCGGAACCTGTTGGACGTCCTACGCGCGACGTGAACCCCTATGAGCACCACAAGAAAGCGGCTTGAAACCGGTATGAGCTATTTCACCCATAAATTTACCGGCCCAATAGCGCTCCACGGCGTCGGGAAGTCGCGGGTGATCACCTACAAAGTCCTGTTCATGCCGCCGCATTTCGAAGCTGAACTCCCCTTCAAGACCTATCCCCGCTTGCGCATCGAAGGAGAGATTGCCGAGGTCCCGGTGCGCGGCGCCTGGATGCCAGTTGGGGACGGGCGGCGGTACTTCATCGTCTCGCCTGACATAAAGGCCAACACCGGTCTCGACGTGGGCGACGAGGTCGAAATGCGGTTTCGGGTGGACGATCAGGACTACGTGGAGGTGCCGCCAAGCCTCGAAGCGTCGCTGAGATCGCATGATACGGCCAGGGCCCAGTGGGACAAGCTAACGCCCGGAAAAAAGCGCATGTTCACCAATCATGTTTTGTCAGCAAAGACCGCGCCTACGGAACAACGTCGTGTGAACGAAGCGATCACAGCGATCTCAGATGGGATCACACTGCGTGATCTGCAAAAGCGAAAGTCGTAAAGCCTTCTTGGCCTGTGCGCTTTATTGACCCAGGCTAAAATGCACTTTCCGGCAGATTTTGACTTCGATCGTCCCCCCGCTCTGCAACGGCAGCGAATGTCGCCTCTGACCGGCCGCGGCGCAGCATCACCGCTGCTCGCTCAATGGTGGCTTTGGGCCGTCAATAGTTTGGAACTTTCTGTCCGCGCGCAGCATGGCCCGCGATCACGGAAATCCGTTTAGCCCTGGTCTCGTCCTTCTTGGCAGTCGCGAGCCACCGAAGCACATTGCGCCGATAGGACGGGGCAGCACCGTCCCACCAATCTTTGGCATTTCCTGCGCGAAGCGCCGTTATCAGTGCCTGGGGCTCCTCCAGGGCGTCAACATGGGCTAATTCATCCCACTGACCAGCCGCCTTGCTGCGCGCAATCGCATTCAGCCCAGGTGCTTTCATACGGCCCTTGGCAATGAGATTTTTAGCGCGGTTCTTGTAGGTTTCCGCCCAGATTTGCTGCTGTCGAGGTGCGATTAATTGCATGGTGCGATCTTCGTCGAGCTTCATCCGCCGCCCATCAATCCAGCCGTAGGCGATCAAAGCGTCAAGCACCTGCTCGCGGGAGACGTATCTTTCCCGGTGGGCTGCCTTGAAAGTCACAAGCCAAACGCTTCCCGGCCGGTCATGGTGGCTCTCTAGCCAAGCCCAGAGTTCTCCCTCGGACGCGATTTGCACCCGGTCTATGTCATTCGGTGAGGCCATGGCTTTAACGCGCCGGTTGCGTGAAGCTCAGAAGCTCCATTGTATCCCGGGCGTGCGCCTCAACGATATCAACGCAGCTTCCATCCAACCAAGCCGCCCTGGGAAGTTCTTCACGCACCATCAGAGACTTAAGTTTTATGTAATCCGCAAACGGATGATCGGCATGCTCGGTAAAGCCCTTCGGCATCGAAGTCAGACTCATGGATGTATCAAAGGCGCGGCCGCTGTCCGAAAGCGATTTTAGGACATTTTCAAAACGGTCCGGTTGCTCGACCATCGCGTCGCGCATCGGGCCCAGTTGTTTTGGAGACAGGTTATAATAACCGGACACTGAGAAGCCGCCCTCCGCGCCAAGCTGGATGTAAAGTAAACCCGTAAGCACAGACTTTGCCCCTGTTGGGGTCAATACCCCTGAGATGTTGGTCTTATAGGGCGATTTATCTTGGGAAAACCGCGTGTCTCGATTCATGCGGAACATCGTCTGTTTGCCGCCATAGATTGGACGTTTGGCATCGACAAGGCGATTTGAAAGCGCCTCTAGCAGCGCGATAAATGGCCGCTCGACCGCTTCTTGAAAGCGCGGCTTGTTTGCGTTGAACCATTCACGGTTATTGTTGGCTTGGAGCTCCGCGAGAAACTCAAATGCACTGGACGAAAAGACAGGTGCAGAAGACATACGATGATCTTTCATTTCTTGCTTATGATAGTGATTATCTGGGCGCGGTCACATGCGCGATTGGTTCGGGGACAATTGGCCCGTAGGTCAAAAGCGCTGAGCAATGCGCGGTTGGGTGCGCTTGCGATCTTCCGAAGCCAAAGTGCACAGGTGTATCCCGAGCGACGCATGGGCGGTTTCATCCGATAAGCTTAGACGAGATGGCTCAGCATAGCGCGTAGGTACCGAGAGCACTCGAAGCCTTGCCGCCGCAAGCCCCGGGGTGTGACCTCAAAAGCAAGCGTGCGCATGGGGTCTGCCCGCATTTCATTAAGAGCAGTGAGTTAGCGCTCTGACGCCGGTTTATGGGCCGTCGTCGGTGTCGGTGCTGTTACAAACTCGAAGACCATCGAGGCCCGGGCACGAAACCGCGCAGCAAGTCCTGCGGCAACCAGGCAATATCGATCTGATGTTCTGAGAATGCCTCGTTGAACGCCTGCAACTCGAAATTTGAGAAACCTGTAATTGAGTTAAACGACCCCAAAGCACGGCCTTGATCATGTTTTTTTCCTTTCAGCATGTCTGAGAGAGGTGGTCCAACACTCAAAAAAAGCGGCTCCAGCGAAGGGTTAGGGCGGTGTCGTCCTCAAATGCCGTGAGGAGCGGATCGCCTTGCGCATCCACGCCGCGGAATTCCAACTCGAGGAGATTGTTTTCCCCGATGCGCCGCTCAAACTCGATGCTGAACTGGGCCGCGTTTGTGTCTCGGTCGATGATGACACCTGCCAGAAACTCGGTGTCCTGCACGTCGTTCCACGTGATCCGTGTGCCCAGAAACACGTCGTCGTCAAATGGCGTGGCGGGGCTAAGGCCTGTGGTACGACCGTCGTAGAGATACTCAGCGATCAGCCCGACATCTCGTCCAGAGCCGGCAACGTCGAAAAACGTGTATTCCAGCCCACCAACTGCAGAATTGAAGCTGTCAGCAGCAATTTCGGTCTCAGTGGCCTCCAGCTTCCAAAGCCAAGCACCTGCGGTGTATTGCAGATCAGCGCCGATTTGCCGAAGTCTCTGGTAGCGCGGGATAAACGTCCCGCTGGCCCCGTCAAAGCTCAGAAGGGGCGCGCGGGATGTACCGTAAAAATAGGACACACCCAAATCGACCGACCCAAAGGTGTTTGAATACCTTAAGGCAAAGTCGTCGGCGTTGCTGCCATCCTCCCGGTCAAAAAGTGCCGCCGATGAATTGACTGGCGCGGGCAATCGGTTGCGGCTTTCCAACCCGACAAACTCGCGTTCACGGAAGGTCGGCATGTAGTAAACCTCAAATGTGCCAATCCCAGTGAGAGCGGCAAATCGGATCATCGGTTGGCCGAGTTTCTCGTCCAGATCCGGGTTCTCCAAAGCGTCTCTCTGGTTGATCACGTCCACCACGTTGACGGATTCAACGACGCCCCAAAAGACCCTGTCAGCGCCGATAGTGACGTCCCATACATCTCCGAAGTAGCGCACAAAACCACGACGCAGATCACCGTAAGTGCGTTCATTGTCCTGCTCATCGAGTCGCAAATACGGCTCAAGAACGAATTGCAAACTGCGATCATCGCTGCGCCAAGTGAGGTCTCCGGTGAAGATGAGCGCGCCGGTCGCATCGGAAACTTGGCCCGGGAACTGCGGGTCATTGGCATATCCTGTCGCTTCAATGGTCAGCTGGGGGGCAAAGCGGAATTCTTGGGCGCCTGCCTGCCCTCCTGTAATGAGGGGGCCCAAAAGTGTGCCCGCCCCCAGCAACGCGATGAGACCATGTCTCTTGTAAATGGGCGATGCCACAGTCTCAGAGCCTCTCTAAAGCAGAAGGTTCGAAATCACGTGCGCTCAAGCCAGGGTTAAAGTCGTATCGATCAAACTCGAGCGTCGTCGTTTTGCCGGTTAGATGGTTCACCATGGTCTGGCGCTGCGCCCGCCACACGTCGCCGTATTGGCGGTAGTTGGCCAGCGTCAGCGTTTTCAAATGCTGCCCCCCACGGTCGAAAAAGATGAATTTCCGCGCCTGATGGTGTCGAGTGTCAAAGTGGCAGAGCACACGGCTGTAACCCGACCGATTATAGGCCGGCGCGCATTCAAGGATGTCCATCTCCATACCATCGACGTTGCGCGTCTCGAGGTAGTTGTACTCAAACTTGCCCAACTCCGAGATCGTCAGATCCTCGAAGGAAAACTCTGATCCGACGAAGGGCCCGGATTTGTTTGCGGACGAGATGCGCTTGACCCGGCTGAGGCCCGGCAAGAAAAGCCACTGATTATCGGCCGCGGTGATCTTGGCATGGGACAAGAGCGCAGTGCCATCCACATCGCCCGGTGAGAAGAACTGAATGAGCGAACGATCCCCGTTACCGCGGCCCTGCTTCTCGAGCGTGTCAATTCGCAAGGCCCGTTTCGTGCTGGCGCCACTTCTGTTCGTCAGCGTCATGGTCACATCGACCGAGGACTGTCCGAAACCGCGATCTGAAAGATCACTGCGTTGTGCGATCTCAAAGCCACGCTGGGTATCCGCCGTTGCTGTGCTGGCAATAGGCATGAGGACCAGTGCCGAGATCATTGTGAGTGTCCTGAGCTTTCGCATGTTTATGTCGCCTCCTGAAGGGGTTGTGGTTTGGTTTTGCGGGGGTGTTTGCCGCGCCAAGCCAAAAGGCTTGGCAGCAACAGAAGATTGACGAGCATCGCGAGGACAATCGCAATCGCGGTGAGCAGGCCGAGGTCAGCGTTGAACTTGAAGCTCGAGGTGATCAGGATCGCAAAACCTGCGGCAAGGATCACGGTGGTGGCTAGAATGGCCGTACCTGCGGTATCGAGGGCGTAGCGCACCGAGTCCTCGGCGTCCTTGCCCTCCTCCCGGTGAGCGCGGAGGTACTTGGCAAGGAAGTGGACAGTAAAATCGACCACCAGCCCCACGGCAACCGCACCGGTCGCAGCAATCGAGAAGCCAACCTGGCCGACGATCAGCGCCCAGAGCCCGAAGGTCACAAGGATCGGCAGAGAGTTCGGAATAAGGCTCAGAAACCCGATATTGACCGAGCGGAACGTCAGCGAGAGAATGGCGAAGATGGCCAGCACGAGGTAGAGCGCGCCTTCGAACATTGCCTCTATGTTGCGTTGCGAGACGAAGGCGAAGAGGGTCTTGGCGCCCGTGATCTCGACAGTGGCGATGCCGTTGCCGTTTGTTTCGAACCAAGCCTCGGCGGCGTCGATGAAAGCCTTTGTGTCGCCAGTTGAGATGTCGCGCATCGTGGCCGTGATGCGGGTATTTTGCCGGTCGATGTCGATCCGGTCATTCAGATCGAGGCCATAGGGCAGGCTCAGCTCGTGGACGAGCAGATACTGCGCTGCCAATTCCTTGCGGTCCGGGATCGCATGGAAGGTCGGGTCCTCGTTGTTCAGGTTTCGGTTCAGCCGCTTCATGATGTCCGACACAGAGAAGGCGTGGGTCACCGCGGGTTGGTCGCGAAGCCAAAGGGTGAAGGCGTCCACGACTTCAAGAAACTCAGGATTGGTCACGTTCCCCGGCGCGCCGCTGTTCACGATGAACTGCATGGGTTCGGTGCCGAAGAAAGGTTCCACGGCGTCGACCGACTGGCGATATTCGAGGCGAGGTGCGAAGTACTGCGACCACTGATCGTTCAGGGAAATTGTCGGGATGAAGGCGATCGTCGCCACGGCGAATGCCAGCCCGCCGAAGAGGATCGCTCGGCTGCGCGCGACCACCAGGTCCGCCAGACGGTCCATAAGGGCGGGCTTGTCCGCGGTCGGTTGCTTGAACTTGAGCGGAAGGACCGACGCGAGCGCCGGCAGGAAGGACACCGAAAGTATCCAGGCTGCGAAAATGCCCGCTGCAGTGATGTTGCCCAGGTGGTGGAAGGGTGGCGAGTCCGAGAAATTCAGTGTCAGGAAGCCGACGATCGTGGTGATCGAAGTGATTGCAATCGGAGTGAAGTTCAGCCCAATGCTTTCGATCAGTGCCGCGCGGCGGTCGAGCCCCCTGCGCATGGCGCTGCGAACGCCTGCAAAGACGTGGATCGCGTCGGCCACGGCAATCGTGAGAATAATCGTCGGAGCGGAGAGGCTGATCGGCGTCAATTCCACGCCCGTGAACCCGCCGATGCCCATGGCAAAGAGCGTGGATAGCAAGATGAGCACGAAGCTCACGCCCATCACGGTGAAAGACCGGAATACGGCGTAGATGACCACGAGGATCAGCAGATAGACGAGAGGAATAAGCGTCTGGCTGTCCGCTTGCCCCGCAGTCTCGAAGGCCGAAGACAGGACCACCACGCCCAACAGATGAACCTCATGATCAGGATGTTGCGCGAGGATTGCGGTTTTGATTTCTGCGGCTTTATCGGTTGCCTGAACCGAGACCGCCGGGATGTCTGAGGGGAGCTGCAGAACGGCATTGACCAACGTGGCCTGCCCGCCCTCGGAGACAAGGAACCGGTTCAGCAGTGGTTCGGTTTGGGCAAGTTCACGGATGAAGTCGATCCGCGCCGGCGTCAGCTCCGAATGCTCAAAGAGCAGCTCCTCGACGATCAAGTCGTCGCCTTCCCCGCGCGACGATTGGAAATTCGCCAAACTGTCCACGCGGCTGACGTAGGGCAGCGTCCACGCCGCGTTCGACAGATCGAGCGTAGCGGCCAAAGTGTCCTCGTCGAAGACTTCCCCATCTTTCGAAATGAGCAGGAAAGCGACGTTGTCCGCCTTGCCAAAGCTTGCCTGAGCGGCTTCATTGGCGATGAAGTCGGGATTGTCTGCCCCGAAAAAGACCCGGTAGTCTGACGCAAATCTCAGGTTCGATGCGCCGTAGGAAACTCCGAGACATGCGAGTATGCTTACCAAAATGACAAGCCACCTGAACCTGATCGAAGCCATTGCGATGCTTCGGCCGAACCTCTCCATCGACTGTGGTGCCATGCTTGCCATCCCTCTAACCGTCGAAGTGCCCGCTAAGGCACTTGCAAAATTCACTTAGATCGTTACCCCCCCCCCGGCAACCGAACGATCGTTAGATAAACTACCGACCGTTCGGTAGCTGTGGCAACGAAGAGAAACGTCAATGGCGACCAATGAAAAAAATACTGAAGTTATTGCTGATGCTCGCCGATCAGAGATTATCCATATCGCGACCAAGCTCTTCTTGGACAAGGGCTTTTCCGGCACGTCCATGGCCGATTTAGCGGAAGCCTGCGGCATCAAAAAAGCCAGCTTTTACCACTATTTCCGCAGCAAGGATGAGCTCTTTATCAGTTGTGTGATCACTGGCTACGCGCCTGCTCTTGATGAGCTACGCGTACTTAGCCGCGCCGAAGACCTCACGCACGAAGACCGCCTGCACCATGCCATCGATGTGCTTTACGACATCACAGTAAACTCCGACGTCGGACGCCTTTCGCCGCTGATCGCTGAGGTATCCCGAAAAATGCCGGAGCTTTCACAAAGGTTCTACGCCGAATACATTGCCGTTCAGAGGCAAACCCTGAAAGCAATTGTTGAAGCAGGCATTGCAGCAGGAGCATTTAAGCGCCCTGACTACGACGTTCTTTATCATATCGTGTTCGGACCCATCGTCACGCTTTCACTATCCAGAGAGATGTTTGCGGAAATGGGTGACCTGGAGACCATGTTTCCAACTTGCCGCCTGAAGGACGGTCATAAAAAAATCGTTGTCGACGCTCTGAGACCGTGAAGGACTAAGGGTTTGGTTTCGACTTCGGTTTTTTGCGAAGTAAAATGATCATACAATACTAACCTTAATCACCAACGGCATTGAGCGCGCGCAGCGAATGTCGCTGATAAAGGGTGCGAAGGCGGTATCCAGCTTCGTTGGCCAACGACAGCCTTGGCGGGCCGCGCCGCAGCATTCTGGCCTTTCGGTGAAGGGCAGCTTTGGCCGTGAACGCATTTCTAATTTGGAATGCAGGGCAGAGACGCAGGATGTCTTTTGAGGTACGCTCGAAGCCCGGCCTTTGTTTCAGTCCTACGATCACCCCATTACATCGCTGGCCGACCAGTCTGGGGCACAGCTGTCCAATAGCGCAGGTCGTTGTTTTCTAGCGCAGCCGTACATGTGCATTCGTGATCGAGCGGTACGATCTTGTTGAACCAACCAACGTCAAGCTGACACATAGCTAATGGCTACCTATCATACAAACAATACAATTTATTTTTCTTGAATTGAATGAACTGGATCGGCATAGTGTGCTCAGAGCGTCCGGCGTGTCGGCGCAACAAATGGGGAGGAGAGTATGTTCACACTCGCAAGGCGGGGCTTTCTTGGCGCGGTAGCTGGTTTTGCGGGCGCTAGCGTGCTTCCGGGCTCTGCTTGGGCCCAAGCAAGGCGCGCAGTCACCGTGGGTGTTCAACGACTGCCAGAAAACATCAGCCCCGGTCGCGATACCGCGGACTATACGGTTCCGATCACGTACAATGTGTTCGACAAGCTCATTGAGCTGGATTTCCAGAACAACATGCGGCCGGGCCCCGGGCTTGCAACGTCATGGGAAATCGACGGCCACAAGTCGATTACATTCTCTTTGCGAGAGGGCGTCAAATTCCATAATGGCGATACGATGACAGCCGAAGATGTGGCCTTTACCTTTTCTGCCGAGCGGCGCGAAAGCGAGGGGCCTGTGCGCCTCGCGCAGTTCTTCTCAAACATCGAAGATGTTGAGATCATTGATGACCTGACACTGAAGGTCACCATGAAAGGCGTCGATCCGCTTATCGAACAGCGTTTTGCGATGTGGAGCGGCGAGGTTGTCAACAAACGCGCCTATCAAGCCGCTGAGAGCTATCTTGATTGGGCGCTCAATCCCATCGGGACCGGGCCGTTTCAAGTGGCTGGTATCAACACCGACGCCTTCGAATTGACCGCGTTTGACGACCATTGGCGTGGCGCGCCAAACATCTCAACGATCCGGTTTGTCGAAGTGCCCGAAGTCGCGGGTCGGATTGCCGGTCTGGCATCCGGTGATTTCGATCTGATCACCGTCGTGCCGCCCGACCAAATAGATACCATCAGCCGTTATGATGATATCGAGGTCGTGGGTGGACCCGGCGCCAAGATGCGGATCATCATCTTCAATCAGGGTGAATTTGCACATCCCATGATGAAGAACAGGCATTTCCGGCGCGCGCTCACCTTCAGTATCGACCGAGAAATCATCGTCGAGGCTTTGTTTGGCGGTAAGGCTGGTGTCCCGAACGGGCTTCAGATGCCCAGTTTCGGACCGATTTACGACGCGGCCTATCCGCAGCCCGTATACGACCTTGATCTGGCAAGAGAGGAACTCGCTCTGTCCGGGTACAACGGCGAGGTCATCGACTATCCGCTCTTGCCCAATGTCATCGATACAGAAGTCGCCGTCGCCGAAGTGCTCCGGGAAATGTGGAAGGGCATCGGTATCAATGTCGAGCTGCAGATCCGCGAGAATTGGCGGCAGATCACAAAGGGTCATCACTCGATCCGGAACATGTCAGCGACCATCGTTTGGCAGGATCCCGCGACGATCCTTTGGCGGCTGTTTCGCCCGCCAGTGATGGAGGGTCGCGGCTGGGCATGGGTCAACGACAAGTTCAACGAAGCCGGTGGCGTTTTGGAAGGCAATCCCGATCCTGCAGCACGTCAGCAAGCGTTCCGCGTCATGATGGATGAATGGGGAACCAACGACCCGATGGGTGCGATCCTGTTTCAGGAGGTCTGGCTTTACGGCAAGAAGAAGGACCTGACCTGGCAGCCCTATGAACTGCCGTATCTCGACTTCGGTCCGACAAATGCCTGAACAAGGGTGCGCGCCCTTTTGCGGGGCGCGCGCCAACCGCTTCTTTACTCCTCGACCGCAAAACGAAAACAGTTTCCGCCGGGCTGCCGGAAATGAACCGGCATGATGAGGTGGCACCGATCAACCGGCGTCTTAACCGGCTCTCGCTCGACGCCGACATAACCTACGATCGTCCCGCGCGTTGGAAAGAACGCGCCGTTTTCATAGTCATCTGCAAACTCAAACTCAGAAGCAGCGGCCACGGTCTCGATGATCTTCAAGCGCCGCGGACCGGGGCCCCTTGACCGCCGCTCGGACGGCGTGATCCCCGTTGCGTTCAGAAAGTCCCAAACCACCTGTTGGCCATTATCAAGTGCCGAAGCCCGCCAATGTTGGCCGACCTGGACCTGAATAGCGACGGCATCGCTTTGCAGGTCACCGAAGCGCCCAAAATCACGCAGCCGAATGCGTTCTGCTTGGTGCATTTTGCCGCTGAGAACGAATTCGAGACTTGGCATGGCGGCGACCAGATCCATGGTCGCGGATTTGTTCGTGACAATCGCGATTGGGCTTCCTTCTCCTTGCATTGTATGAAGGTCGAGTACGAAATCGGCCGACTCAATCACTGGGCGCAGTTCCCGCGCACGAAGCACTTCGGCGCGCGTGTCGGTTGCGTCTTCCAGTTCAGGGCCCCACACGCGATTGATATCTACATCCAAGAACCGCCCAAGGTAAGGGTGCTGGGGATCGAATTTTTGGTAGGCGTCTGGGTTGCCGAAGGCGAAAGAAACGCCGCCACTATCTATGTTTATTCCAGATCTTACGAAGTTCTCGAGGATGCAGGCACCGGCGATTTCATTGCCATGCATGGAGCCGAGGATGACAACCTGGGGGCCGGTGACAGGCGACCCATATGACCAGACGTAGGGCACGCCGCGGTTGCCAGAGGCGTAATCCGATATGTCAGGAGGGACATAGTCGACCTTCGTATATTGGCGCGATAATGCGTCAAGGTGGTAGTCGATCATACAAATCACCAATATCATACATTTTGTTTGACAAGTAAGCATGAATAGCGTCATTTGGCAACAACCGGGGGTGATTAATGGCAGACGGACCGGATGGCGACAGACTGCTCGACGCGCTGCGCACAGAGTTTTCGGAGCTTGGGGCAGGAACACGGCTTCCGACAATTCGAAGTGTCGCTGGCCGCTATGGCGTCAGCCAATTCGCGGCACAACGCGCTTTTGAATCGCTTAAAGAAAAGGGTCTGATCCAGAGCTTCGTCGGGCGCGGTTCCTTCGTCGCGGGGTCGGCACCCGCTGCGCAAGCCCGGGATACGGCGCGGATCCTTGTTGTGTCCCATACGACGCCAAGCACGCGGGGCGCCGAGATCGCGCGCGAGCTTTTAGAGGCCCTTAGCAAGGCCAACTACAAGAGCATCCAAGTCGAATATAGCGATGTCAGCGATCTGCACGATCTGCTTGGGCGGGGCGGATTTGATGTCTGCGTCCTGCAACCGCGACGCTCCGTCTTGCCGGTTGAAGCGCTGGCGCTTCTGAAATCCAAAGCGCGCCACATGATCGTTGAGGGGCGCCAGCTTGAGCTTATGAATGTCGATGTCTTCGTTCGCAATCGAGCAAAGAGTATCGCAACGGCGCTGAGCCATCTGCGCGAACTGGGTCATGTCCACATTGGTCTGCTTACCGAAAGGCTTGACGGCGCGGCGGGTTATGGCGAGATCGACAACCTCTTTAGCCAAATGCTCGGCGCGGCGCCCGATCAGGGCAGTGGTCCGATCCTACGCATCAGTGAAGGGGCTGGACACGGTTCCGATGCAATTGGGCATGCATTGAAGGAAGCGTTGAAAGAGGGCGTCACGCTGCCCACGGCGATGATCGTCTCGGGAAGTTTTCACGCCAAAGACATTGTCGCGGGGTTCCAATCCGCGGGTCTCGGTATCCCGAATGATATCGGCGTCGTGCACCTTCGTGCCGCTGAAGCTGGTGATGAATTCCTCACCACGGTCGGGCGCGACGCGGCGCATGTGGCGCGCGGGATCAATGAGTTGATCACCTGGCGGCTGGCCAATCCGAACGATCCAAGCGGTCTGGTGCTAGACGATCCGGTTCTAAAGCTTGGGCAATCTACGATCGCAGTTGATGGCAACAAGAGCTTGCTATGACGCCTTCGGACAAGGCCATTAATCCCCTGATAATCGAGAACCTTTGCATCGATCTGGATCGGAGCGGCACGCGCATTGTCGACGACATTTCCTTAACGGTTCGACCGGGTGAGATCCGCGGGCTTGTCGGCGAAAGTGGGAGCGGTAAGTCGCTCAGTTGCCTCGCAGCGCTTGGACTTTTGGGCGACGGATGGACGCTTTCCGGGTCGATCCGACTGGCAGGTGCTCAAACACCGCGCGACATCGCCCGGCGGCGCGGGTCCGACGCGGCCATGATCTTCCAGGACGCGACGGCCTCGCTTAACCCCATCCGGTGCGTCGGGCATCAAGTGTCGGAAACCGTGCGGCGCCTTCGTCGCGTTTCGCCTCACGAAGCGCGCGGTATTGCTCTCGATCTTCTGCGCCGCGTCGACATACCTGACCCAGAAACGCGCTACAACGCATACCCATTTCAACTGTCTGGCGGCCAGAACCAGCGGGTTATGATTGCGCTGGCGCTTGCCGGGAACCCCAAGATCCTTTTCGCAGATGAACCCACCACGGCGCTGGATGTGACGATCCAATCGCAGATTCTCGAGTTGCTAAAATCGATCCGCGATGACACCGGCATGGGCATCGTCTTCGTTTCGCACGACCTCGGCGTGATCGAAGAAATCTGCGACACCGTCTCGGTCATGTGCAAAGGCCAAATCGTCGAAAGCGGCAGCGTCGAAGAGGTCATGCGGCAACCAAAGCATGCCTATACCCAAAATCTCATCGCCGCGATGCCAAGGCTTGCGGTTGCAAAACGGACTTCAAAGGAAGTGCGTGATGCGTCAGTCGAAACTCAACAGCTTCTGGAAATCAAAGCGGCAAGCTGTGACTACCGTGTTCGCGAAGGCACGTTCCGTGCCGTGTCCGAGGTTTCGCTGGCTGTGGACGACACCGAAAGCCTTGCCGTAATCGGTGAAAGTGGCAGCGGAAAATCGACCCTTGGCAAGCTGATCCTTGGGATCGAGCCGCCCGCTGGCGGCGAGGTTCTTTTTCAAGGCCAACCGGTGCCCTGCCTCGGATCAGCAGAGCACCGAACGTTCGCGCGCTCCGCGCAGCTCGTCCCCCAGAACCCCTACCTGTCGCTCGATCCGAGGGCGACGATCGGGGATCAGATCGAAGAGCCTTTGATCATTCATGGGATCGGATCCGACACCGAGCGACGCCAGACGCGCGACGGATTGCTCACTGATGTCGGTCTCCACCCCGACCTTAGGTCGCGGTACCCCCATGAGCTGAGCGGTGGGCAGTGTCAGAGGGCAGTGATTGCCCGCGCGCTCTGTCTCGAACCGAAACTTTTGGTTTGCGATGAAGCAACAGCATCGCTCGACGTATCTGTCCAGGCTCGGATCATTGCGCTCCTCCGCGACCTTCAGACCAAATTCTCACTCTCCCTAGTCTTCATCACGCATGATTTGCGACTGGTTGGCGAACTCTGCCAATCGGTGGCGGTCATGCGCGGGGGGCAGTTGGTCGAGCATGGCCCAACAGAACAGGTCCTCACCTATCCCCGCCACATCTATACACGCGATCTGATCGACGCCGTTCCCGAACGGGAAAGGGCGGTCGCATGATCGGCGGCATCGTCATTCGCCGGGTTCTTCGTGCCATGCTGACGATGTTTCTGGTCGTTACCTTCGCCTTTTTTGTTCTTCGCCTGACGGGCGACCCTGTATCCGCGATGATGCCCGACGACACCGATCCCGCGATCATGGAGCAGATGCGCGAGGATTGGGGCCTGAACCGACCATTGGCCGAGCAATACGTCGACTATTGGTGGCGTCTGGTTCAGGGCGATTTTGGCAACGCCTTCCGGGATGGACGGCCCGCGCTCGAGATTGTTGGAGAGCGCATACCGGCAACACTGAAACTGACATTGTCCGGTTTCGCGTTCATTGTCCTCGTCGGTTTCCCGCTTGGCATTCTGGCGGCGGTCAACCGCGGCTCGCCCATGGATCGGGCGATCATGACCATCTCGGTCACCGGCTTCAGCCTTCCGAATTTCTTCCTTGGCATTCTGCTTATTCTGATTTTCTCGGTTCAACTTCGATGGCTGCCCGCCTTTGGGAGCGAGCGATGGTATCACTTGCTAATGCCGGTCTTCACCCTTGGCACGGCGGGTGCGGCGGTCATCGCCCGTTTTGTGCGCTCGTCGATGCTCGAAGTACTGAATGCGCCCTATATCCGCGCGGCGCGCGCGCGGGGCATGCCAGAGCGCGCCATCGTATGGCGGGTCGCGCTGCCGAACGCCGCCATTCCCAGCATCACAGTCCTTGGCTTCATGGTGGGGGCCCTGATCAGTGGATCCATCGTGACAGAAACGGTCTTTGCCTGGCCTGGGATCGGGCGACTTCTGATCGATTCCGTCGCGCAGCGGGAACTGGCGATCGTGCAGACGATCGTGATGCTGACCGCCCTCTCGATGGTTGTTGCCAATCTTACGGTTGACCTCCTTTACCTCGTCATCGACCCGCGACAGCGATACGCCACGGGAACGGGAGAGTAGCGATGGCGGATCAGACGACCGATATGCCTTCCGAGACGCCGGAACTGGAAGAGAAGATTGGCGTCATCCGCAAAATGGCGCGCTCTCCGCTTCTTGTCAGAATTGCCTTCGGCTGGCTCGCCATGATCTTCTTCGTTGCTCTCACGGCGCAGTGGATCATGCCTTATGATCCCGAAAGCACAAACCTCTTATCTAGGCTCAGGCCGCCGGGATCGACAGACCGGAATGGAGGGTTTCATCTGTTTGGAACCGACCATATCGGCCGCGACCTTTTCAGCCGGCTCCTGTCCGCTATTCAACTGACGATGTCGGTGGCTGTGTTCGGGACACTCTTCGGCGCCATTGTCGGCAGCACCATCGGTTTCGTCGCGGCGCGTTATCGTGGCTGGATTGATGATGTGATCATGGTACTGGTCGACTTTCAGGCGTCGATGCCGTTCGTGATTATCGCGCTCTCGGTCATTGCCGTCACCGGAACCGGAAACCTCTTGCTTTTCATTTTGCTTGTCGGCTTCCAAGGCTGGGAGCGATACGCCCGCATCACACGCGGCCTGACGATGTCTGCCGTCAATCACGGCTATGCCGCGGCGCTTCGGATGCTTGGGGCAGGGACGTTTCGCGTGTACTTTCGGCACATCCTGCCCAATATTGTCGCCGCCATCATCGTTCAGATCACGATTAACTTTCCCGAGACGGTTCTTCTGGAAACCGCCATGAGCTTCTTGGGCGTCGGAATTCAGCCGCCAAACACATCGCTTGGAAACCTGCTAAGCTACGGCCGCGACTATTTGCTGAACGCGTGGTGGATCGCAGCCGTCCCCGGCTTTGCCATTTTCTTTACGACGCTCGCGATGAGCATCGTCGGCGACTGGTTGCGCGACACGCTTGATCCAATGACCAAAGACCGACGCTAAATCCGAGTTAGAGGCGAAGACTGGGTCCGCTTCGCCCGCGCTTCGAACGTCGTCCACAACCGGGTTCGAGCAGGTTCGGCAAATACCTGGAATCTGGAGTGCGGCCTGCAACTGCAGAATACAAACCCTTTCCGAAGGTTTGTTTAGCGTCGAACTCTGCACGCCCCAAGAAACAGTCTTGCTTTGCTGGCTAAAACGCTTTCGAATTCGTCAGACAGGACCCCATCTCGTCCCAATCCCGGATTGCCATCAGCTAAACACATAGCCGATCCCCCGAACGGTACGGATAACGGCAGGTTTTGTAGGGTTCAACTCCACCTTGCGCCTGATACGAGAAATGCGGAGGTCAATGGATCGATCAAAGGGTTCCCAGCCCCGATCATGGGCCTGTTCAAGCAATTGATCACGGTTCAGAACTCTCCCCCGGTTTTCTGCGAAGACGCGAAGCAAGCTGAATTCCATCGCCGTGATCGCAATCTCAGAACCTTCTGCATCGAAAAGACGCGCACCTTCCAGATCAAGACTGCAGGCCCCAAAGGGCACTGTGCCACCGGCCCGGGCCTGTGTCTCTTCTTCAGCGACCTGAATTTCATTTCTTCGGAGCGCCGCTTTGATCCGCGCTTGCAACTCGCGCAGGTCGACGGGTTTTACGAGATAGTCGTCCGCCCCAAACTCCAGCCCAAGTACTTTATCGACAACCTCTCCAGCGGCCGTCAGCATGACAACGGGTACCCGGGACGTTTCACGCAGCTCGCGCAGGGCCGTCAATCCGTCCTTGCCTGGCATACGCACGTCGAGAAGGATCAGGTTCGGTTCGTCAGAGGCCACGACACTGGCCATATCAGACGCGTTTGAGGCCTCTTCAACGACATAACCGCATTCGCAAAGGTGGTCGCGCAACATGCGGCGGATGGCGATGTCATCGTCGCAGACAAGTATACGAGAGCCGTCCATCAAAAGTCTCCGTTGCTTGTGCGTGCGATGAGCTCCAGTAACTCGCCGCGCATGATCGGTTTCTCAATCCAGGGGCGTTTGCTCGAGCTGAGGAAACGGCGCACCTCGGTTCCCATGGAATCGCCTGTGACAAAAGCCGTGCGTGCGGCGTTTTTGGGTGCGATGGCTTCCATCGCGCGGAAGAATGTCTCGCCGTTCATATCGGGCATCTTAAAATCACTCAGTACGATGTCGAATTGCTCTGCCTCGGCGAGCTTCAACGCCGACCGGGGATTGGTGGATTTTGTAACGTGCAACCCCTCTTCCGCCAGCATATCAGAGATCAGTCGCGCGACACCTTCTTCATCGTCCACCACCAGAACACGTTTCACTTGCGTCAGGCTGTGGGCCGGCGCGTTTTCGACCGGCTCAGCATTCGGGGCAACCGGCAAACGCACGTAGAAGCATGTGCCATCGCCGGGCGTCGAGGTAAGCGTGAGTGCGCCGTTGTGGCTTTCCACGATCCTGTGGCTGAAGGCGAGACCGATGCCCGTGCCCTGGCCCACGTCCTTTGTCGTGAAGAACGGTTCGAAAATGCGCGGCTGGATATCTTCGGGGATGCCGTATCCATTGTCGGCGATTTCAATCGTGACCTGGGTGCCGTCATGGCTCGCATAGCTCTTGATCACGATCTTGCCCGCTTCCCCTTTGTCTTGGACGGCATGTCCGGCGTTGACGACAAGGTTGCTCAGCACCTGCGCAAGCTGGTCAAAATCACCGATGACCTCGGGGTTTTCGTCGTCGAGTTCCACGCGCACCTGGGTGCCATTGCTTTTCAAAGAATAGCTGGACACCTCAAGCGCCGTCACCACAACATCGTTGACCGAGCAGGGGTTTGACTCCATCGGACGTTGTCGCGCCATGGCCAAAAACGTCCGGACGATCTTGGCGGCCCGTTCGGAGGCTTGGCAGATCAGATCAACCCGTTCGGACAAAACGGGATCTTCGACTTTTCCCTGAAGCATTTGGGAATAGCCGAATACGACCGATAGGGGGTTGTTCAATTCATGCGCAACGCCCGCGAGCAGTTCACCCAAGGCAGAAAGCTTTTCGTTCTGGTGGGTGATTTCACGCTGTTGCTTCAACTCTGCCTCCACTGCCATTTGCTCGGTGACATCGCGGTAGGATAAAAGGAAGCCACCCAGTCCAGTCTTGCGGGAATTTGCCAGTTGTTCGGTGCCGTCGTCGAGTGACAGCGGGTAGTTCGTGGCAAAGTCTTGCATAGCGCTCAGACCGCGGGTGTAGAACTCCTCTCGCGTGACACCCTCCGGCAGCTTGTAGAACCCGTTCTCCAACAGCCGCGAAAACAGGCTGTCGGCAGTGTCGCCGTGTTCTGGCTCGCCGCGGCCCTTGACCATTTCAAGCCACGCTTTATTCGCCAGAAGAAACCGATGCCCCGCGCTAAAAAGCGCCAAAGGATCATCGATTGCGTCCAATGCATCATTGACAGCCGCCAACCGGTTTTCCTCGGCATCGAACTGCTTTGTGACATCACGCACAAAAAGCAGTGAGCCACCGAAGGCGGTCAGGTGTGACGATCCAATAAAATGCCGACCGTCGGCAGAGCCATAGTGCACCTGTTTGCCATGTTGAGACATCTCTCCCATCATCCAGGCGACGTAGTCGTCTTCCGACATGTTCTCTGGGATCGCATAATACCCGCTTCGGACGTGCGCGATGAGGTTTTCGATGACGCTTTCACCGGGTTTTGGTATGCCGTCTTCTCGCCCCTGGAACAGCATCTTTTTCCAGGCATCGTTGCTGAAGATGTAGTTCATTTTTTCATCACAAAGTACGAGTCCCTCATCGAGGGCCTGGAAGGCGTCCAGCAGCATCTCACGCGCCTTGATTTCGGTGTTGCGGGCTTCGGTGACGTCCAGAGATGTCAGCAGATAACCACCAAGCTCAGTGCGATGAGGCGTAATGATGACGGTTCGTCCGTCCCTGTAGTGAAATTCACGCGGAACCTCGAAATTCTGGGCCCAAGCGCTGATATCTGAAAGGTACTCGTGCTCTGTCAGATCGTTGGCCAAAGCGTGAACGCCGGAATGAAAGGCTTCCACAATCGTCTCATCGGCGGGTGTGCCGGCCGGCCAAGGTGTTTTTCGATAGGGTGCCACGATTTCCAGATGCTTTTTGTTGCACATGAGAAAGCGCATTTCGCTGTCCCAAAGCGCAAAACCTTCTTCCAGGGATTCCATGGCATCAAAGAGAAGCGCGCGGGCCTTGGCTTGTGCATTGCGTTCTTCCGTGACGTCGAGGGCTGTCAAAAGCACGCCGCCCAGCTCGGTCCGATTGGCGGACGCAATGATGGTTCTTCCATCCTTATATTTCGCCTCGATTTGATCCCCGTAGCTGCGCACCCAGGTCATGACGCCTTCGACATAGTCTTCTTCGGTCAGATCTTCTGGAAGGTCGACCGTTCCACTACGGAACGCTTCGCGGATGGCATTTTCCCCCGGAGTTCCGGGGGAAAGAGGTTCCGCGCGGTGCGAGAGGATCAGCTCTTCATAGCGTTTGTTGCACATCATGAATCGGAAATCGGCGTCCCAGAGCGCGAAGCCTTCCTTAAGCGCCCCAACCGCATCCGTGACAGCACGCCAACGATCTTCCTCGGCCGCTTCGGCACGTTTGCGATCGGTCACGTCGCTTACCGAAATCAGATATCCGCCAAGCGCTGTCTTCTTTGACGATGCCACGAGGAACACACCGTCCGTACGCTCCAACTCTATATGTTTCTGACAGGTCCTCACTGCCTCAACAAGCGACTGGGTCATCTGAGCGGGCGAGATGGCGGGCGGCAGGACATACAGGCCGCGTTCCATCTGTTCGATCGAGAAGTTGATCGCGTTCTGACCAATCTTGGGGGACGCTAACCCGGCAAAGGCCAATTCAGAGTACTTTTCGTTGAAGAGAATGAAATTCAGATCCTCATCCAACAGAGCCATACCAAAGTCGATCCCGGAAAACGCATCCTTCAGGATCGCAACAGCAGTGTCTGTTTCCGCCTTGGATTGCAGGCTGATCTGATCCAATGTGGGTCACCTTTCTTGGTCCAAGCGTTGCAGTTTGGAACGCGCGTGCGATGAAAGCATTGCAGCTTTTCGTATCCGTGTCGCCAAATGTATCAATTGTGTCAGAGCGCCTGCAACTTGTGACCATTGATGCAAAGCGCGGCATCAAACTGATCCTTTTCTGCCGGACTTTGTTGCCAATCAACGGGCCAACACCCGTTTGCTCTGAAAGGAACCCTAGCGATGAAAGCACTTCGATTGGCTGGTGCAATCTGCAGCATACTCGGATTGTCCGCGCCAGCAGTATCCGCCGAGACAATCGTCTTGGAATTCGGGGAAGGGAACGGCACCTGGGCGGACCTGCCCTGGGTTGAAAACGGCTTCACGGTTACAGGCGAAAACGGAGATTCTTTCGCGGCAGTCGCAGAATCCTATCTGGTAGACTCCGATTTTCTGCCGGGAGATTACTTCTCTGTAACTCGGGCAGGCGGCGCCCTCTTCGCCTTCAACTCTTTCGACATTCATCGCGGGTTCGTCCTTCACGATATGTTCCGGCTGAAGGGCTTTCTGGATGGCGACGAAGTTTGGTCCACGAACACCTTTGCCTTTGGAATCGAAAACGCCTGGTTGACCGTCGGTCCTTGGGCAACGCCTGAAATGGACGAATTCCGGGTTGTCGCAGCTGGCAACCGCGAGGGGTCATTGCTCCTCGACAATCTGTCGTTTGAGGTTGCGCGCGATGCGCCAGTCTCTCCTGTACCATTACCTGCCGGGATGACGTTGATGGCGTCGATGTGTGCCGTGTTTGGAGTGTTGCGCGTCCGGCGGCGCAGGCTCTGAGTTTTTCATTGATCAGTGCAGCGCTTTTTTGCGCTTGTGTAAGTAAGTTGGCCCTCGTGATGTAGTCGTCGCGGGGGTCTTTCCTTCTGCTGTTCGGATTTTGGCCTTCTCTATTCGCCACCCGTCAAATCCGGTCAGACCTCTACATGCTCAATTTACCCGCCTCCAATGCTTGTCGGGCAGGGGTCCATTCGGTGTCGCCGGCGATGGTGTTTATTGCCTCGGCTGGCGCCGTTTTTGCTGGTCTATGCAAGTTCAAAGCAAAGACCTGAAGTATCTTGCGTTGATACAAATGAAACGCAGCGTGACATCAGGCGAATACAGCCGTCGTGTCTTTCCATAAGCGCAATCACATAAGGCCCTTAGTGATGAAACGAGTAGCTTACCACGTTGCGTTTTTTACCGTGCTGACAATGTCAAATGCAGCACAAGCCGTGACAGTATTTACCGATCGGAGCGACTTTATCGCGCAAACCTCGCCACAAACATCGATCAATTTCGAAGGCGTTCCGGCTGGCAGTTCCTATCGCCAGCAAGACCTTACAGTCGGAAATATGACATTCAACATCGGTGGCGGGGTGTTCGGCTTCAATCTCATTGCACCCGGCGGGCAGTGCGACGCCCAGAGTTTCGATGCGTTCGATGTGGATGGCTCGCAATACGCTTGCTCATTTATCGCCCCGCAACTCGACCTGCATATCGACTTCAATGCGCCGGTCACGTCCTGGGGTGCAAATTTTGGCAATATCGGCGCTAACGGCCGACGCACCGAACTCACCTTCTCGGATGACGATGCGAATGTGATTGGCAGCTATATCGCTGAAAACAATGCGCCACTAGGGGTCACATTCATAGGTTTGGACTTTGCGGGTCAAGAAGCGACCAAACTGACCCTTTCCTATATCGTCAGCGGGTTGAACCAAGAGCACGACATTTTTGGCATGGACAATGTCCTGTTCTCTACCGCCAGAGACGGCGACACGCCGAGCCCAGTGCCGGTTCCGCCGGGAATGTTCCTGCTTGCAACGGCTGGTTTAGCCTTTGCTGGCCTGCGCAGACGCAAGCCAACGTCTGGATATTCAGCATGCAGACATTTGTGAAACTTAGCCCGAAATCGCTTTGAAAGCGCTTCGGTCCTCTTCGGACATGTATCAACAAGGGGTATTCAAAAATGCAGTACCAATCTTTTTCGAGCGCCATCGCAGTTGCGCTTTTCCTATCAAGCGCCGCCCAGGCCGCCACCAGCTTTGTCGATCGCAGCGCATTTATCGCGCAAACATCGCCGCAAGGATCGGTGGACTTCAACGATGTTCCGGCTGGCAGCTCTTTTGAAGATCAGGATCTGACAGTCGGCAACATGACGTTGCGCGGCGGCGTCTTTCCAATATCGCCTGGGGGCTGGAACCTTATTGCTCCCGGTGGTGCTTGCACCGGTTTGAACTTCGACCTGACGCAAATCGACGGAACAAATTTCGCTTGTTCGTTCGTTAATCCAGAGTTCGATTTGCGCGTGGACTTCAATGCGCCAGTTACGTCTTGGGGCGCCGATTTTAGAGACATTGCCGATACCGACAGGCGGACCAAGCTCAGTTTTTTTGATGGCAACGACGACCTAATCGCAGACTACGTTGCAGAGGGTCTCGGCGATTCAGAGATATCCTTCATCGGTCTCGACTTAATGGGGGCCGAAGCCACCCATTTGATCTTCTCAATCATAATCGATGACGTTGAGGCTGATAATTTAGATCTATTCGCCATGGACAATGCATTGTTCTCGACCGCTCGCGGAACGGATGTGCCCAATCCCGCGCCTGTGCCGTTGCCGCCCGCAATGGCCCTTTTCCTCTCAGCCGGAGGTGCACTCGCCGGCCTGCGCCGGTTGAAATCCAATCCTTCCAAGTCGCCATCGTGACGTATCTTTGACTGACGTCATATCGGCCAGCGTTGAGCAGCGTGCGACTTGGTCGGTGAAATTCCCACCGTGGAGGGATCATTGGCCGCATCTTTCAGAAATCGGCCCCTGCAAAACCGGTTCGCACGCTTTTTCAACACGACGGAAGTATCCCGGGAAAGTGATGCTGGGCGCGGGCGAGCGAAAATGATGGTCGGGGCACAGCGGCCGCAACCAGATCTGACTGGCCCCTGACCCGGAGACAGTCTAGAACGGACGCAAACCAAAATAAAACAAGCTGAGGCGCAGACAGGTGTCCTTCATTGTCGTCAATACGGGTCGGGCTGCCAGCCGAGCGTTTGCGATAAATTTTTCTGCACAAAGAAACGTGCTTTCGCTCCCACGGCACGACTTTGACCGGGTGGCAAAAGCTTACCTGCAAGAGCAGTCGGACGAACCAATGAAGCGCCTTGCCACAAGACTTGCGGCTGAGCGTGATGCGGCGGCCGGCGCCGCCGTCGGTATCGTTTTCCACGGGTTTCGCCCGCTGATGCTCGCTCCCTTCGACCATCCTCAAAACGTTGCTTTCTTGAAGGATGTGCGTACCCGGCTAGGGGTCGAAAGCGCGTTTTTGGTCGTACGGGATTACGACGGGCTGTTGTTGTCGCAACTGAACCGACGTCTCGCCCATCTTGCGGGAAATTGGGCTTTCAAGGCCGGGCATATTTCCTGGCGCGACGCCTATTCTTCGGGCGATCTTGATGCGCTCCAGTCTGACACAATTGGCGGTCCGCCGCCGGATTATGAAATCAAACCTGACATAGAGGGCCTCACAGAAGGCGTATGGGAAAGAACTGGTCGCTTCGCCAGTATTTGGCGGCTTTTCTCGCAGGTGTTCGACAGGCTTTACATCGTTCCGTACGAACTTTTCGTGAAGGAACCCGACGCGACAATTCGGGCCATAGGTGACAAGGCGGGCACGCCACTGCACGATCATCCGCTTTCGTCAGTCAAGCTTAACAGCCTCAGCAATCGGCTGATGATCTATAATCCGATCACCCTGAATGTGCCCGCCGACGGCGGAAGCGGGTCTTACAAACGGGGTTGGAAGGACATTCTGTTACCGCAGCGCGCTGCCCGAAAAAGATACAAATCCCAAGGCGAAGCGTCGGTCCGTTTTCGCTTCGAAATCACTGATGTTATCGAGCACTGCAAGGACTGGGGAACGTTTATACCAAGCGGGGTCGACTGCACACACCAACTGCCCGAAGTGTCCGCGGACTTGGGACAACCAATCAGTTTCGGCCTGTGGCGCGACCAACTGGATTTGCTTTCAGACGGGGCCCGAAAATATGTCATGGACCCGGTCTTTCTGGAGCGCTTTGCCGAGGTTTTTGCACCGATCTTTCGGGCGAATTACGTTTTTTTCCGCAGGCGATACAAGGAAGAGATCAATTTGCGGACCGTGCCCGATGCGGCCCGGAAAATCTATCGAGACGGGATTGCGACCGACATGCGTGAATACGAGGATATGCTTGCACGAAAAGAAGTGAAAAGCGTCTTTGACGCCTGATCCGGTGTCGATCCGGCGCAAAAGGGAGAGCAAATGGTCATCTGGTTCATCGGTCTTTCAGGTTCCGGCAAGACGACGCTGGGGCGGGAGGTCGCGCAGCGATGGAGAGCGTTTGCACAGAACACGGTCTTTCTGGACGGTGACGAGGTGCGCGACGTCTTCAAGCACGACCGGGGTGAACAGGCCTTTTCCAAGTCCGGCCGACGCCAGAATGCGGAACGTATGACGGCCTTGTGTGAGCTTCTGGATCGGCAGGGCATCAACGTCGTTTGTTGTATTCTGTCGATTTTTCCAGAGATGAGAGCAGAAAACAGAACACGTTTCTCTGAGTACTTCGAGGTGTTTATGGATGCTCCAATGGATTCCTTGAAAAGGCGCGACGTGAAGGGCCTTTACGCGGCCGCTGAACGCGGAGAAGAGCGCAACGTTGTGGGTATTGATATCGCTTTCAAGCGTCCGGAAGGATCGGACCTTGTCGTTGACAGTTCCGGCGATGAACCGGATATCGCCGCTTTGGCAGAAATGGTGCTGGAAACTGCGATGCCAAGGTGACAGATCAAGTGGAATATCCCTACGCGGACGGAGACCTGCTCGTTGAGCGAAACACATACTTCTACTCGAAGTATTACGGCGCACCATTTATCGATGCATGGCAAGCGCAGCGGCGGCGTGCGCGACTTGCTGGCTCAGGCGGTGACACACGTTCTCAGTATGTGGAAGGCGACAGCCCCACGGGGCAGCTTATCAAAGAAATAAGGGCCTCGTTTGATACAAGTAACAGCAAGCAATGCGACTTCTTCCGCCTTGATCGGTTGCTCCAGCGCTTCGAAGTCACCAAACGGGTTCATGACGCATATGGCAGCGACTGGCGCGCACAAGATCGCGATGCTTACGGCTCGCTCAACCTTTACTTGTCGCTCGCAGAGCTATTCTCGGCTGCCTATGAACGGTCTGGCCGTCTAACGTATCTGAATGGGCTTCTGAAAATTTGCGATACGCTCACAAGTCTTGTGTCACGACTTACGACCGATCAGCGAGCCCGACTGGAAAAACTCCTGAGTGATGAAGCAGAGCTCGTAGAGTGTTTGCGTTCCCGAGTTGGCGGTAATGCCTCTGAGATTGGTCCGCCGCCCTTGCCCGAAAGGTACGGTCGGGTTCCGGATTTTGCCTTGCTGGCGTGTGACTCTGCAAGGTCACGCGCGTACTTACAGGCCCTACTAAAGGCAGGTTTGGTGCCGTCAGAGATCGTCCTGCTGGGTGAAGATCGCCCGGCTGAGCCAGCGGCGTCGCATGCGCCCGCCGATTGGAAGAATGTCTGGCTGCCACCGCTTAACGTATCCATAGCTGACGCATGCCGGCAGCACGGCATTCCCTTGACACGAACGGGTGCCAAAACAGCGAACGCCCCTGACGTAAGGGAAACGCTCGGCCGGAGCCAGGCAGATGTCCTTGTTTATTCGGGTTTTGGTGGTGAAATCGTGTCTGCCGAGACACTGTCCGCCGGACCTCGGTTTCTGCATATGCATTCGGGATGGGTGCCGACGTACCGTGGCAGCACCACACTGTACTATGCTCTGTTGAATGGGGACTTGCCTGGCGTTTCAGCGATGTTTCTGGATCCGGGTATCGATACTGGCGCAATAGTGGCACGCCAAAACTACCCTGCGCCACCAGCCGGCACGGACCTTGACCACGTCTATGATACGGCCATACGGGCGGACCTTTTGTGTCGGGTTCTTCTGTCGTATGAAACCGTAAACCCAATGCCGCAAGGCGCCGAGGACGGATGCACATACTACGTCATTCACCCGGTTCTTAAACACATCGCGTTGCTGTCGCTTGGACCCCATGGATTTGCCCCCTAACACCGATTTCACCTTTGGGACCAAGGCGGAAACGCTGGCCGTCTTGCGACCGTTGGTTCAGAAAGCCATCGTTCCAAACATCAGTTTTTTCCCGGTCGCCGACTGGGAAGCAGGTCGCGACGAGATCGTGGATATGATATGTGCTGAATTCGGCGCTTTTAAGCTGGTGGTGCGATCCAGTGCGTTGGCTGAAGACGCCGAGGATAGCTCAATGGCCGGTCAGTTCGACAGTGTCCTTTCGGTTGCGGGAGACGACCGTCTGGCGATATCCGAGGCGATAGACCATGTGGCGTCATCGATGTCGGGCAATCCGCGCGACCAGGTTCTCGTTCAGAAAATGGTCGAAGATGTGTCCGTCAGCGGCGTCATCATGACCTACGACGTGGCCCGTGGCGCGCCCTATTACTGCATTGACTACGATGATGAATCGGGCCGCACCGACGTAGTGACCAGCGGCAAAGGGCAGCACAAAAGCCTTTATGTGCATCGTTCTGCCGACGACGGCTTCGTACAGTCCGAAAGGATCAGGCGCATGCTTGGGCTTGCGCGCGAGCTTGAGCAGGTCACAGGCTGCGCGGCCATCGACATCGAATTTGGCTTGGACCTTTCGGGCGAGATGCATCTGTTTCAGGTCCGCAGGATCGTCCTGGCGCGTACTTGGCATCCGGTGACAGACCGCCGGGTTCAGCGCCATCTCACCCATGTTGAAGCGTTCCTGGAAGGCCGGATGAAGCCGCGGGATGGTATCCTCGGGCGGCGAAGCATCCTGGCGATCATGCCAGACTGGAACCCGGCGGAAATCATTGGAACGACACCAAGACCGCTAGCACGATCGCTTTACAGCACTTTGATCACGGACGGCGTTTGGGCAACGGCTCGGGCGGCAATGGGATACCGTGACCTCAGCGGCACGGAACTTATGGTCACGATTGGCCATCACCCCTACATCGACGTGCGCAACAGCTTCAATTCTTTCTTGCCGGCAGAAATCCCTGATGCGGTTGGTGAGAGGCTTGTGAATTCCTGGCTCGACCGGCTCGAAGAGTTTCCCGAACTGCACGACAAGGTCGAATTCGACATCGTTCCGACCATTATGGATTTCACCTTCCAAGACAATTTTCAAAAGCGGTATCCGGACCTGTTGTCAGAAACTGAGATGGCTGACTACGCGTCAGCTCTGTCTCACCTGACGCGAAGGGCGCTGGAAGACGGTGTGGCGAACACGCTTCGCACCTCGATTGCCCGGTCCGCGCAACTGGCCCGCACGAGGCTTCCCGAAGTGCCCGTCGAAGACGGCTACGCCAATCTGGCGCGCGCTGGCAGCCTGATTAAGCTTTGTCGTGAAAACGGAACTCTGCCGTTCGCCATATCGGCACGTCACGGGTTTATTGCAGAGGCTTTGCTTCGTTCAGCCGTCGACCGCGGTGCGCTCGATGCCGAACGGCTGGCAGAACTCAAGCGTTCAATCGAGACAATCAGCGGCAGGATGTTGCGCGACTTTGCGGATGTCGGTGAATTGCGAATGACCCGTGAAGAGTTCTTTTCACGCTACGGACATCTTCGCCCGGGAACTTATGAAATTACGTCGCTGCGCTATGATGAACGGGACGAGCTCTTTCAGGATAAGTTGGATACAGCTCCGGCACAGACACCCGAGCCGTTCCGATTGACCGCTGCAGAAGACCGGGCGTTGTCGATGCTGCTCGGCGAAGCCAATCTTGGCGCAACGAGCACGCAGGCATTTCTTGTATACTGCTCCGACGCAATTGCCGCACGCGAGAACGTCAAGTTTGAATTCACCAAGGCCCTTTCCGACGCCCTTCTGCATGTTCAGCGTTGGGGGTTTGCGGTCGGCCTTTCAAGAGAGGACCTGTCTTATCTTGAATGGCCGTCTATCGCGCAGGTCCTCTTGAACCCTGTCCTTGACGATCTTGATCGGCACTTCCTTGATCTGGCGCACCGCAACATTCGCGACCTGAAGGCAAACGAAACGCTGAAGTTTGCCCACATCATCATGCACCCACGCGATATCTACGTTGCCACAATGAACCGCAGCGTACCGAATTTCATCGGTTTGGGTGCTGTGACAGGCCCGGTCGTGACGCTTGATGAAAGCACGAAATCAACCACGTCTCTTGAAGGCTGCGTTGTATGCATCGAGAACGCGGATCCGGGATTTGATTGGGTCTTCACAAAGTCGCCTCTCGCGCTTCTGACCCGCTTTGGTGGGGCCAATTCCCACATGGCGGTAAGATGTGCCGAGCTTGGTCTGCCGGCGGCAATTGGGTGCGGTGACCAGATCTTCGACCGGATAAGCCGCTCTCAGGTTATTGAGTTGGATTGCAAGCAGCAGATCCTGAGGCCGGTTCATGGCTGAAACTGCGCCACGCATCGGCGTGACAATGCGCGTTGCCGAGGCGACCGGTTACAAAGAGACCCGTGACGCCCTCGCTTCTGACTGGCCCGTCTATCTGCATGCGACGATCCCGGATGCGACCTGGCTTTACTTGCCGAACATCGGTGCTGCCGGCGCCGCTTCCTATTGTGAGGCCTTGGGTGTCACCGGCCTCATCCTTTCCGGGGGCGAAGATCCGGGCGTTCATCTTCACCGCGACGAAACCGAAAGGGGGCTTCTCGACTGGGCCCAAACGGGCACCAGACCGGTGCTGGGCGTCTGCCGCGGCATGCAGCTTATGGCGCAACGTGCTGGTGCGTCGCTGGTCCCGGTGTCCGGTCACGTGGCGACCCGCCACAGGATTGCCGGTGAAATCACCCGTGAGGTCAACAGCTATCATGCCATAGGGCTAGAAGCCTGCCCAAATGGTTATGAAGTGCTTGCGCGGGCCGATGATGGCTCTATCGAAGCACTGGGTCATCAAGTCCTTCCCTGGGAATGCTGGATGTGGCACCCGGAACGCGAGGCATTGGCGGACAGTTCTGACGTGATGCGCATGAGAAAGGTGTTCGGGCTGACATGAGAGCGATCATTCTTGCAGCGGGGCGTGGCAGTCGGATGGAAGCACTGACCGACGATCGGCCCAAGTGTCTTCTGGAACTTCGAGGCAAAAGCCTCTTGTCGCGGCAATCGGAGGCGCTTCGCGCTGCGGGTATTGAAGAGGTAGCGATCGTCACCGGATACCGGAGCGAGATGCTGGAAGGGCGCGCAGAACGGACATTTCATAATGCCCGATGGGCAGACACAAATATGGTCTCGTCCTTGGAGATGGCCTCGGACTGGCTTGAACGTGGGCCCTGTATCGTCAGCTATTCGGACATCTTCTTTGACACAAGTGCGGTAAAGGCACTGATGAACACCGAGGCTTCACTCGCGGTGACCTTCGATCCCAACTGGCTAAGGCTTTGGCAAGATCGTTTTGGTGATCCATTGCTGGACGCAGAGACGTTTCGGTTGTCAACGTCGGGTCAGCTTACGGAAATCGGACAAAAGCCAAAGACGACAGCTGAAGTTCAAGGGCAGTACATGGGTCTGCTGCGTTTTACACCAGAAGCTTGGGCAGAGATGACGGCGATGCGCAACAGCCTTCCTGAAGAAACCCGGGACAAGATGCATATGACAGGCGCATTGCAACGACTGATCCAGCGTGGAAGAATTTCCATCGAAGCCATCGCCTACGAAGGAGATTGGGGTGAGGTCGATCATGGCGCCGATCTTTCGCTCTACAATGAACAGCGAAACTGATGGACGTCCGCCTCGGGATTGACTGTGAAGCCCCACATCGTGCCGGCACTTGGCGACATATGTAGGCGTGTTCGCATCACCTTTGCGTACAGCAATGGACGATGGATCCGATGTCGCCGACAATGAGGGTTTGCAGAGCCTTAGGCTGAAAGTGGCCCGCCTTGGCCAGGGCGTTTGCGCGATTAACCGACGTGCTTGTGGCAGGGCCAGTGACCCAGCAAATCCGGTCAATCAGGCCGCCGCATCTGACATCGGGAACATCGAGTGCGATCACGTCGCAAATGCGCCGTTACCTGATCTGATGCATAGAACTTAGGGAATGCCCGAACGCGCGCAGGCAAGCAGAACCCTCAACAAATTAAACAAATTTAGGCAAAGTTGCCGGGCTGGATCTAGCCGACCCAGACGACTACCCACGCCTAATTGACTTCAAACGAGTATGGTCTGCCCTTAAAATTAGACCGCGGTTTAGGTGCCACGCGACCTGCAGCTACAGATCGACTTCAACCACGCCTTCCGACACTTTGGCGCGAGAACGGCAGAGGATCATGTTCGAGGCCTGCTGGGATTTGGAAAGGACGAAGTCGCGGTGTTCGACTTCGCCGGAGATCACGCCGCACTTACATACTCCGCACAAGCCGTCGCTGCATTTGACGTCAACGTCGACGCCCTCGGCGATCAACACGTCGGCGGCTGTCTTGTCCGATGGGACGACAATTTCGGTTCCGGTGCGTGTAAGACGGAGAGTGAACGGGTGGTTTTCGTACTCGGGCTCTTCCGGCACCGAAAAATACTCGAGGTGGCGCGCATCATCGGGAAAGCCGGCGCGCTCGGCAGCGTCCATAACGCTCGACATGTATCGATCCGCACCACAGGTGTAGGCGTGCCAACCGGGCTTATAGCCCGTAAAGATGGCATCAAGATCGGCCCGTGAACCCTCATCGGACACATGCAGCTTGACACGCTCTGCCCAGTCGAAAGCCGCGATGTCGTCGAGAAGTCCCATACGGTCTCGGGACCGGCCCGAGTAGTGAAATTCAAAGGCCGCACCCTTTGCGTGCAACTCGTGCGCCATGGCAATCATCGGCGTAATGCCAATGCCGCCCCCCATCAAGAACGTCCTTGTCGCTGAATGATCCAGCGGAAAGTGGTTTATCGGTGGAGATATGAACACCCGGCGTTCTTCGGAAAAAATCCGGTGCATCAGCTTTGACCCACCCCGGCCTTCGTCTTCGCGCAGAACAGCGATCTGGTATGTTGAGCGGTTCGCCGGGTCACCGCACATCGAGTATTGGCGAAGAAACTCTGGCGCGACGACGATGTCGAGATGCGCACCGGCTTCCCAGGCGGGAAGATCTTCGCCCGATGCGGCCTTGAGCTCATACTTCATCACACCCCTTGCCGTTTCCTCGGCCAGCGTAACGATGGCCGGGATAACGGGACTGTCTTCGTCATTGCGCGCGCGGTGCAGCACGGTCGCATCGCCGCGTGCAAGGCGCGCTTTGTAGTCTTCGACCGACACCATCGCCTCGTAGGCCTCGATGCCTTTTTCCCGGTCCATCGGGTATGGATAAGGATGGGGATGCGGTGCCAGCGGCGCCGGGTAAGCCGCCATTGTCTGATCTTCGGGCTTGAGGTCAAGTTCAGGTTGGAGAGAGCGCAGGTTCACCGGGGATTTCGTGGGGCGGTAGCCGCCGTCTTCTTCAAGTTCCAGATCCCACCACCACTTCTTCACCGGGTTCAAAGACCCGTTGCCAACAACGTCGTCGAGCTTGGCCAACGCCGGTGCGAGCTTCGGTACATTCATCGCGGCCCAGCGGAACGGCTTTTCCTTGAAGATGCCTTCCAGGTTCCAGGGACAGGTTTTCATGCAGCGACCGCACATGGCGCCGCCCATGTTGGTCAGCCGGTAGGTCGTGCACTTCTGGCTGTCGGACTTCCAGATCTCATAGCCGTTGAACATCTTCTTGGGCCCGGCGGTGATCGCGCCAGATGGGCATTCGCGCGCGCATTTGTTGCAGCTTTCGCAGAAGGTCTGCAGCCCGAAGTCAATCGGCTTGTCATGCGCAAGCGGAAGGTCCGTCGTGACAACGCCGGACTTCAGGCGCGGACCCAGATACGGGTTCAGGATGACCTCTCCGATCCTGCTGACCTCGCCGAGGCCAGACAGCAGCAAGAGCGGCGGCTGCAAGACATCACCGTCGATGACGGTATGCGCCTTTGCGCTATAGCCCAGGTTGCGGATTTGCTTGGCAATCACGCCGCCAAGAAGCGAAAATCTAAGGTAGGCGCGCATGGATTGGGCCACCGCGATCCAATCGTCGCCGGACGAACCCTCCATCGTCTCGTAGCCCTGATCTATGACCATGCTGATGGCCTGATCGTGGGGCGGGTCGATCACGTCGCCACGCGCGTCGTGGCTATACCAGGACCACGGGGGGCACCGCGATATTCCGACGGCGTCGACGCCAAGCCAATAGCAGGTCGCTTTGATCAATTCTGCCGTTTCTGACGGGGACATCGCGGCCTGTCCCGGTTCTGGCTCGCCATCCTGCAAAAGAACGAACGCGCCAAGCGCCCGGCGCTGGGCCATCGAAGGCGCGGCTTTGGTGACGTGCCGCCCGCCTTTTGACGCATCCTGCACCTTCTTGCCCATGTCACCAAATTGGGCCCGTGCAAACATGTCGGTGCGCTTCGGCACGCGCGGGATGTTCGGTTCGTCCATATAGGTTGTAGGCACATCAACGCGCTTCAGGCGCTCGAACGGATGGGCGCCGTCGACAAAGCGCCGCTTGGCGTAGGGCACTGCGTTCATGGCGTTCTTGACCGCCGCCGTTCCAAGCCGCCACGATGTACCAAAGGCAGAATTCGGCTGATTGGCCATGGGTTTGAGGGGCTTATCCGGTGCGATCTCAAATGTGGTCGTGACGGCCGCCAGCCCAAAGCGCGTGCCAATGTACGGGTGGTGCAGCGCGCCATCTTCAACGGTCGCAAGGCCCGCCGCCACCGCCAGCATGTTCAGATCTACATCGCTGCTAGATACGGTATGTCCGCGCGCATCATAGCCCAGTGTGCGCAGGTAATTTGACAGAACCACAGCGGTCTCGGCCGCCAAAAGCCCGGCACGGTGTGCCTCGGCGTCCTGTATCCAGGCGCATCCGGCCTCATCGGGTTCGGGCGTGCGCGGGTTCTCATAAAGCAAGACAAGGCAGTGGGTATGATCGTCAATGCCGGTGGGTGGCGCTTCCATCGCTTCCTTCAATCCCGCCATGATGAGGTCGATCCCGGCAGCTAGTGTCTTGGTCTGGCGCGTCTTGAGATCATGGGCCAACCGGTCGACATCCGGATTTGCATACGGCTGCGGCAGCAACGCCTTAGTCGGCAGTTCGCAGGCCCCGACGAGCGCTGCATCGGCGAAATATCCAAAAGCTTTCAGATGATTGGCCCGCTCAACCGGATCTGTCGGCGCCTCGGCCACGGCTTTATTGATCAGACCGTCCCTGATCGCATCCAGCATGGCCTGATGTTCGCGCATCGCGTTGATGACCGACCGCGGGTCGCTGTCGCGCTGATATGTCAACTGTGCGGCAGCGGGAATCTGCGCCAGATCCGGCATCGTGCCCCTTGCCAAAAGTTCGGTCGGATAGGGCCCCCGATGAAAGGCGCGGTCCTTGGAAGAAAAAAAGCGAGAGGTCATCGGGGCACCTAACCGAACATGGCATTGGGAATGATCAGCGCGATCTGCGGGAAAACCAGAAGAAGCGCAATGCAGCAGCCCATGGCCGCCCAGAATGGGAGAACACCCCGAAAAATCTGACCGAGCGGAACATCGGGCGCCACGGATTTCACCACAAAGCAGTTCACGCCGACCGGCGGGCTTATCAGCCCCATTTCCAAGACGAGGACCATGATCACACCGAACCAGATCGGGTCAAAGCCCAGGCCGATCACAACCGGGAAAATGATCGGCAGCGTGATGACCATGAGCGAAAGCCCTTCGATCACCATGCCCAGCACCGCATAGGTCAGCAGGATGGCGATCATGACGAGGTAGGGGTTCGAGCTGAGCCCCGTGACTGTTTCGGCCACGGTCGCAGGCAGGCCGGA
This sequence comes from Pseudomonadota bacterium, assembly GCA_039026235.1. Classification (GTDB taxonomy): domain Bacteria; phylum Pseudomonadota; class Alphaproteobacteria; order Rhodobacterales; family Rhodobacteraceae; genus JBCCMQ01. The sequence continues at coordinate 47,637 of JBCCMQ010000012.1, read as the reverse complement.
TAGCGCGACAAAGGGGGCAAAAACCATCGCGCCGATAAGGATGAGAAAGCAAAGGCCCGTGGTCTCAAGCGTGTCTGACAGAACCTCAACAAGGCCGCGCCAGTCCAGCTGGCGCCGCAACAGTGCCACCAACAGCGTCAGGGCCGCACCGGCGCCGGCCGCTTCGACCGGGGTAAAAAAACCTATGTATATGCCGCCAATCGTACAAAGGATGATGCCCGCAATCGGGAATGCACCCATCAGAACAGCACGCTTGGATGTATCCGGTTCCGCCACTGCCGCGCCGCCGCCCTTCTCGGGCGCAAGCCAGACCAGGATGGAAATAGTCAGCAGAAAGAGCCCGGTCAGCAGCAGCCCCGGCATAATACCGGCCATGAACAGCCGCCCGATGCTTTCTTCGGTCAGGATGGCGTAAAGGACAAAGCCGGTCGACGGCGGCAGAAGGATGCCGAGTGTCCCACCTGCCGCAATGGTTCCTGTCGCAAGCCCCGCGTCATAGTCACGGCGCTTCATCTCGGGATAAGACACGCGCCCCATGGTTGACGCCGACGCGATGGAAGAGCCTGAGAGTGCGGCGAAGCCCGCGCAGCCGACAACCGTGGCACTTGCCAGACCGCCCCGCACGTGACCGATCAGAACGAAGGCCGCGTCATAAAGATCGCGGCTCAGCCGGGCCTTGGTCGCAAGATTTCCCATGAAAATGAAAAGGGGCAGCACCGATAGGCTATAGGTCGTGGTGATCGCAAAGACCTGGCCGGTCATCGAATTCAGCGCACCATTCAGCGACGTCAACTGGGCCGTGCCCACGACGCCCACAACAAGCATCGAGATCCCAACCGGGACCCGCAGGAAAATCAGTGTGAGCAGGACGGCAAAGCCCAAAAGGCCGAAAGCGTGTTCCATCAGTGTTCTTCGACTTTGGCTACCGGAAAGAACGCATGGATTAGAAAGGCCACAGCCGCCATGGCGTGGGCGCAAGAAAGATAGAGGTAAAGTGGCGCATAAGGGATTTGAAGAAGCGGTGAGGCCTCTTGGAAATCACGCGCATCACCACTTGCCCCAACCAAACGCCAAGCCAGTACCGCTATGGCCAACACAGACAATGCGACACCCGCCCAGGTCACCGCGACACCGACGCGCGTCGGGAATTGCGCCACCAGCCCATCAATGGTGACCGACCGCCCCCCGAGGATCGACATCGGTACAGCGGCGCCTACGCAAAGCACCAACAAAGCCTCGCTCACCTCCTTAGCGCCCAGTATCGGACTGCCAATCGCACGGCTCGCGGAATCGACTACCGACACAACCATCAGCAGTACGACCGATGTGCCGCCGAAGCCGATTGCCGCGAGCGTGAGAAGCGACCGCATCCTCCCCAAGTCCGAGGCTTAGTTTGTCGCCCCGAACGGAGACAACGCGTGAAAGGCGTTGACCTCATCATCGGTCAGCGTCACGAGTTCAACACCGCCTTCAGCCGCCAGATCAAGGCCGGTTTGCCCGGCTTTCTTGAACGCGTTCGACGCTTTGAGGCTCAGCGCTTCGCCCGATGCGTCAGCCAGAGCCTGCTTTTCCGCATCGGTTAGCCCGTCATAGCTTGCGTTGTTGATCGCGATCAGAAAGCTGGAAACCGAGCCCGGAACATTGACCGTGGCATAGTCCGTCACTTCGTGCAGCTTGTAGGCACGGAATGCCGCCGGGTCGATATAGATCCCGTCAACCGTGCCGGTACTCAGGGCTTGATACGCCTCGGTGGGCGGCATGTTCACCGGAACCCCGCCCCAGGCTTCGATGACTTTGGCCGTCTTCGAATTGGCCACGCGGATCTTCATGCCCTCCAGATCCGCAGGTGCGCGCACGGCCTTGTCCTTGGTGATCAGGATAGTTGGATTGTTTGACCAGACCGCCAGCGGAACACCTTCTTTCACCTCGGAATTGATCTCATCCATGTTCTCCCACATGGCCTTGGTGGCGCTTTCGCCGTCCGGATAGAGGCCCGGGGTTTCATAGCCGGTAAGCACCGGAAACAGCTGTTCGGTAAAGCCGGGCAGGATAAAGGCGATTTCCGCGACGCCGGTGGCAATGCGCTTGTATTGTTGTTGTGGGCCCTTTCCGAGTTCGCCTGCCGGAAAGACCTTAATCGTGGTTGAGCCGCCCGTCGCGGCATTGAAAGCCTCGGCCATGGGCGTCATGACCGTCTGATCCATGGGATGTCCGGGCGGTACGAAGCTTGCAAGCTTCAGTTCTTCGGCCCACGCGGATGTTGCCGTGAATGCGGCCAGAATAGCGGCCAGGATCCTCGTTCGCTTCATGCGTTCCTCCCTCGAACGTTTGTGGCAGTCAAAGACCAACACTTTTGCGTGCAAAATGCACGCACTATTTTTGAAAAACTCTGCCCAAAGACGATGAATTCAGCTTTTTCTGTTGTGTGTCGGCGACTTTCTGAGATCATATAAGTGCTTTTTGCACGTAAATCGTCGAGGTGAAATGGACCAAGTCCTGTCGAAATACGACTTTAAGTCGGGCCTGGGGTACAAGCTGACGCGCGCCGCCACGATCTTGCAGTTCGCCGTGGACCAAGCGCTTGAACCCCAGGGCCTGACCCGTATGTCATGGATTGTTCTGGCGTCTGTTCGATTTGACGGGAAGTCCACGGTGACCCAGGTCGCGCGCCACATCGAGATGGAGCGTACGGCAGTCTCGCGAATTGTTTCGCAGCTAGAGCGAGATGGCGTGCTGGCGCGCACCAAAAGCCTGTCGGACGGACGTGCGACCGCGCTCGGTGTTACCGAAAAGGGAGAGGACCTTTGCCAGAAGGTACCCGACATCGTTCAGGCGGCTGCGGCCCCGCACCTGATGGATCTTTCTCCGAACCAAGTCACCCAATTGGGATCGCTGCTTGACGTCATCGAAGCCGGAGACGCTCCGTTTATGTCCGGAAAATAGTCTTTCTTTGCGATCAGAGGGATCACGCTGCCGTCCAGGCCGATACTTTCTGAGGGTACCTTAGCACCCGGTCAGTTTCGCATAGCTTGCTTCATGCTTGGAAATCAGGGCTCTTACTTTGCAGGCCAAGTAAATGGCTTCTGCGTTGCGCACAGAAACCTCGTCGTCGATCTTAATTTCCGGAAGATCCCAAAAGTGGTCAGGACGGTGCTGACGCTCCTTCCGACACCCAGCAATTCAGCGAAGATACCGCCGATTAGCGAATACGCCACAGGGTTGGCCGGGGTCTTGTCGGCGTGGATGTGATTTGGGTGGCAGACAGTGATCTTTTCACGAACCGCAGAGCCCCAAAGACGAAGGCTTCCCTGAGCCGTTTTCGATCGTGGCGGCTAAGGTAGCAGAATTGGGGAATGCGGTCGCCATCGGCGTCTGGGCTGACCGTCACATTCTACTGCGCGACCTGCTTTGCTCCATCGGTCGTGGCTGGAACGATCTCGCACATATTTCAAACGTCTCGCACGTTCGGATGTAACGACTGACTGCAACAATGCATCTTGAAAAAGGGCGCAACGACTGGCCACTGGTGTTGTTGAACGCTCAACGTGATGTTGTCTTCAAAGTGCGCGGTTAACGTTTGTCGATGCGCGCCGCTCTGCGCTGGGCCCGCTATGACTAACTAGACATGCACAACAGTAGCGTCCGTCGTGGCCCCTTCTGGCAGACGGGGTGTTTTGGCCAAGACATCCGGTCCGCCCATTGGAACGACTAAGATCACGAAGCCTTTTTCAGGCCAGAGACTGGTTTGGGTACGCCGACTGGCCCGTAAATCCAGCGCGGGCTAGTCGAAGACCGCGGCGATCTGATCGACGGCAACGCCCTCTTTGATCTCGCGCAGGCGGGCGTAGGTCAGGGCGGTCGCGATACCGGAAAGCCCGTAGGCCAGCCCGTTAATAAGCGATAAGACAACACCGCTTGCGATAAAGGCACCGACCCCGCCGCTTCCTACCGAGCCAAAGATCAAAGCGCCGATGAAGCCGGGTATGAAGGACACCAAGAGAACGATAATCGCCATCAGGACGAACAGTCCGACAATTGGCCAACGGTATTCCTTTGTCAGCGTCGCACTACGCCCAAGGGACCCGAACCCTGTTCTTTCGATGACGGCAGCAGGCACGAACACGTAGAAGACCGCGTAAACCCACAGGGCCCCAATGATTATTGCAATAGCCCCGATCATCGCGAGGATCGTCAATACGACTGACAAAACCACAATGGCAAAAAGTGCTGGTATGGCCGAACTAAAGTAGGCCCCAAGCGACCCCTTACGGCCCAGTTTGGCATCATAAGCCAGTTGGACCAACATCGCGATGATCAGACTGTAGGCGGCGATTGTGACAATCCCCGAAATGACAGAACCCACAACAAAACCGCTGGGGTCTTCCAGTTGCGTTGGGTCAATCTGACCCGCTGCGGCGTCGAAACCAACCAACAGGCCGTTTACCAAAAAACCCGCGAAGGTTCCCAGGAAACCAAGGATCAGTACATTGAGAAAATTCCCAAAGAGGATCGAAAAACTCTCTGAAATGATGGCGCCGATGCCCAAAGGTGGTTTCGGCGTTGCAGATGAAGTGTCGGTCATGTTCCCGCTCTTAAATCCATTGTGAGTCTAAACTGAATTCGCGTCTTGAATGGCGCTTGGCTATCATGCGCATCAGCATTAGCAGTGATGGTTCTTTAAGATTCAAGGCTTTTCTGGCGCCCTTGAAAGGCGCTTCTGCGGTAAATTACGTGTCGTTGGGGCCAACGCCATAGTGCTTGTCCTCACGCCGTTCCCCGAAGATCTGACGCTGTTCAAGATATGCGCGCTGCGCGTTGTAAAAGGCGCCGAGGAAGGCCACGGCTTCCTCCGGTTTCACCACGTCGGCATAGCCGATCTTGCGCCGGATCTTCTCCACGATAGAGACGACCGTCGCCTGGTTGCGCCTGTGAGCGCTCGTGTCGGCAATCCTGTCCTGGGCGCGCAGTAGTGCCTCAAGCGTTTGCAGCTCGAACGCGCCGTAGTGGTCGAGTTGGTGCGGAAGAAAGCTGAAGGCGGGCGTCTCCGCGGCTGACGGGCGCGGGTTTTCGCGGGCCAGATCCTTTAGCAAGATCGGGACTGGAAGGTGCACTACATGAGTGCCTGCCAGCATATCGCCCAACCGCTGACGGTAGGGATTCGAGAGCGGAATCGCCAAAGCCATGGTAACCCAGGCCACGCTGATCCAGCCGGTCAAAGGATCGACCGACTGCAGTGAAACCAAAAGCTGACCCGGCAGGAAAATCTCGGCCTCTTTCATGAGGTTTCGCAAGACCAGAGAATGCGCGGTCAGCGGTCCGCCACTGTGACTGACCACTTTGATCTTCATCAGCTTTTTGCCGAGCGTTTGCCCGTTCCAGATCAGCTCTGCGATAACGTAGTAGGGCACGCGAATGAGAAAAAAGAGAAGCATGCCAAGGCCCATGAAGGAATAGACCCCCAAGAGGCCCAGAATTCCCATCAGCAGCAAAAGCGCCAGCGCCGCGGCCGTGGTGATCAGAATGTCGGCGATCTGAGCCCCCAAGCGCACCCCAAGCGAGGCAATGGGAAGCTCAAGCGGCACGCCTTCGGGCGGCAGAACCTGTTTTGCGGCAGCATGACGTGCAGCCCGCTTCGCCGCGCGCCTCTCTTTCCGGGACAGGGCCGCAGTGCTCATCGCCGCCGCCGCCCGCCAAAAAGAAACCATGAGAGCCAGAGCGCGCCGATCCCCCAGCCGACGATGTACCGCGTTGTCATGTCCTGCACAAGTTGACGGGCGAAGCCTTCGAGCAGCGCGGCCGCCAGTAGCATTAGGGCGGCCACAAGGGCGACTTTCACAGCGTCTCGGCCCGCAAGCCGCAGCGCCTCTCGGCGCGTGCTCTGACCGGGGAAAAGCACCGCAAAGCCCAACCTAATGCCGCCACCACAGGCGATGCAGATGGCTGAAAGCTCAGTAACCCCATGGATCGAAAGCCAGCCGCCCAGGTCCCAACCGAGGCCGCGTTCGACATGAACCGCGTAGAATGCGCCGATCGCGAGGCCGTTGTAGAAGGTCAGCAGGATCGCCGGAGCACAGGCAAAAACGCCCAGGCCAAAGACAAAGATCGCAATTCTCGTATTATGCGAGAAGAGAAGACTGGCGAACGCGCCAAGACCTGAATGATCCGGATCACTGTCGTAGATCACGCTGCGCAGGTATTCGGTCGAGGCGTCCGGCCCCCGGTCGCCGGCAAGGCCCGGCGGCATAAAGACGTAAAACCACTCGCTGTTTTCGAGATAGAGAAGATACCCCACCAGCACCCCGAGCCCCATGCAGGCAAAGCCCGCAAGGATGAAGGCCGCGCAGCGCCGCATCGCCTGGGGCGCAGATGAAGTGAAAAAACGCAGTACGAGCCCACCAAGCCGCTCTTGCGGAGCGTAGACGCAGAGGTAAGCGCGCGCAGCAAGGGCTTCCAGGTAAGCGAGGAGCGCCTTATCGAGTGAGATCTCTCGCGCGATAGCAAGCGATGTGGTGGCCTGGCGGTAGAGCGATGCCAAGTCCCGGCTTTCGGAAAAGCGAAGCGATTGAACGCCGCGGCCCTCGGCCTTGGCAACCAGGTGTTCCAGACGCCTCCAGTCATGTTCGCGTTCTTGCCGGAAGCGCGCTGACCGAATTAGGCTGCTTTCGTCGGCCATCAGATCAGCTCTCTCTCTTTAACGTCGAGATAGGCCGACACAAGGCGGCCGGTTACCTGGTCGGGCTTTGCATCGATGACCGTAACACCCATCCGCGTGAGCCGTTCCAGCACCAGCCGCCGTTCAGAGATCGATTGGTTCGCCGCAACGAGCGTTGCGATCCCGTTCATGTCCGGGGGCGCCGTCTCGACCTTTTCCTCAAGCTCCGGGTCGCGGATAGCAACGAACAGGATCAAGTGCCTTTTGGAGAGGATCGAGATATTTTCTAGCATCAGTTCCGCGCTCGTCGTGTCCACGAAGTCGGTGAAGACTATGATCAGCGACCGTTTTGGCGTTCGCGCGTTAAGCTCGGTCAGGGCCAGGGTGTGGTTGGTTTCACGGCTGACGTATTCTAGCTCGGCCGCCCAACTTCTCAGACGGACGAAAGCCGCGCGCCCTGCCTCTGGCCTTCCGAATGACCGCGGCCGGACGTCATAGGCATAATGCCCCACCAAATCCCCCCCCACATTGGCGGCCCAGGCCACGGCAAGGGCGGCTGTCACGGCGTGGTCGATCTTGGGAACGCCTTCGATTTCCTCGCGCATTAGAAAGCCATTGTCGATGGCAAGGATCACATGGTGGTTCCGTTCCGCACGCAATTCCTTGGCCAGAAGCGCGCGTTTACGGGCAGAGCGTTTCCAATCGATAGATTTCACGTCCATGCCGGCCACGAAGTCGCGAAGCTGGTGAAATTCCGACCCGTCGCCGATGGCACGGTTTTCCTTTTGCCCGAACAGTTGGGATATGACCCTCGTGGTCAGAGCGCCTGACTGCACCAGTCGAATGTTGGGCACGACCCGCACCTCGGCGCCAAGCACCAACTTCGGCACGAACTCAAACAGGCTGAGCCGCGATGGCCAGCGAAGCCAGAGATGGGGCATGGTCCAGATCCCGCGCCGAAGCGCGCGGACCGGCACCTTGGTTGACACGCCGGTGGCGCTGTCCCCCGGCCGAGCAAATGCGACCTGGCCCGGCCCGCGCAGTCCCTTGGGCCAGTCGAAGCGGGCCTCTTGGCCGGGGATTGCCTGTGGATCGCGCAGTATCAGGTCGAAGTCTTCACCCACGAACACCTCTTTCGGCGCCTCGAAGGCAAGATCTGACCGGCGCCGACGCGATAACAGCAGGTCAGAGGCCGCCAGAACCAAAAGAGCGGCCCAGGGTGCCAGCGCGATGTCATTCAAACCGCCGCCGAGGATCGCGCCGAGCACGGTCAGAACCAACGCGCCCACGGCGGCGGCCAGCATTCTGCGGGACGGACGTATCAGCGCGGGGCCTCGACCTGGTTAAGGATGTTCTCAAGCACGTGATCGGATGACCGGCCCTCGATCTCAGCCGAGGGTCCCAGGACCACACGGTGCCGCATCGCCGGGATGTAAAGACGCTTCACGTCATCCGGAATAGCGAAATCACGCCCCGCCAGTGCTGCGGTTGCCCGTGTGGCAACGGCCAGGGCGTCGGCTGCCCGCGTAGAGCCTCCAAAGGCGATCTCATTCGTCGCGCGGGTAGCCCGAACGAGGCGCAGAATGTAGCTGAGAATACCGTCATCAAGGATAATGTCGTCGATGATCTTGCGGCTATCGGCAATGTCCTGGGCGCTCAGTACCGGGCGCAGCCCGCCCGTTTCGCGGCCTGCCTCAATGGGTTCTTTGGCGTGCTTCTGAAGGATCGCCATCTCGACGTTTTCAGGCGGAAAGTCGACAAGCACCTTGAATAGGAAACGGTCCAGCTGTGCTTCGGGCAGCGGATAGGTGCCCTGCTGCTCAATTGGGTTCTGTGTTGCAACGACGATGAAATTCTCACCCAACGCATGATCGGTCCCATCGATGGAAACCACCTGTTCGTTCATAGCCTGCAGAAGCGCGGCCTGGGTCTTGGGCGGCGCGCGGTTGATCTCATCGGCGAGCAGAACCTCGCTAAAGACCGGCCCTTTCGTCAGGATGAAATCGTTGGTCTGAAAGTTGAAAATCGACGTCCCCAAGATGTCGCCAGGCATCAGATCGGGCGTGAACTGGATGCGCCCGAAATCAAGCGACAGCGTCGCGGCAAAGCTGCGCGCCAACAGCGTTTTGGCAGTGCCCGGAGGCCCTTCGATCAGAATGTGACCACGCGCGAAAAGAGCCACGATCAGCATGTCCACAATGTCCTCTTGGCCGAGGACGGCCTTGCCGATCTCAGACCGAAGCGCGTTGGCGCGGTCTGCCAGAACCTCTAGTGTCATTCCTTATTTGCTCCAGTACTCGTTCCAATTCGGCGGCCCCGGCCATCGCCTGCCCGGCGGTGGCAGCATGGGGCATGGCCGCGATGTTGCTCAGCGCGGCGGCCAGCGGGCCCGCGTGCTCTGGATGGCGGCGTTGGGTATATCCAAGGAAGGCATCCGGGCTTGAAAACTGTCGCGCATGGGCAGGCCCGAAAAGCGCCGCGGCGGTGGCCGCGAGCCGTGCCCGCCCGTATTCGTCTACCAGCGCGCCATCCTGACCTGTCAGGCGCATCAGGTTCGCGCGCGCTTCGATGGCGGTTGCTTTGCTTGCGCTCATGTCGCTGACGCTATCGCGCAACGGTCCGAACCGCATTGAAGAACGCCAAAGGACCAGGCCCAGCGTCAAAACCACGCCGAGCCACATCAGCGTGAATGGCGGCTGAAAAAAGCGCAGAAGATCGCTCCATTCGCGCTCACGCACAACCCGCTCTTCGGGTGCGATGAACCACGAGATGCGGCTGTAATCGATGATAACGCGCCCGTTTTTACCCCAGTTTTGTACGATGTCGCTAATGATGAATGCGTTATCCCCCAGAAGGAGCCCGTGGTTGTTGAGCAGGTCTGGATCGGAGAGGATCAAAAGACGTTCACCCCAACGGCTTTCGCAGTCACCAAGCAGCATCGCCTCAGAATTCCCAACGATCGGCGCGCAGGCCTCGGATGCGAACATCTGGCTCGCATAGGTCACGGCCGAAAGGCGCCTTCCGTTCTGGGAGACATAGTCGAACTCGGCAAATGGCTGTTGGCTATGGCGCACCTCCGCCGCGCTGTCGTCGATCAGGCTGGTCAGAACGCCTTCGATGGCGGCTGGGTCCGAGATCAGAACCGGATGGGCAACACCGGTCAGACGCATGCCACTGCGCCATTTCGGCAGGACCGCAAGAACGCGGACCTCGCTGACCTTGTCGCCCACGGCCTCCAGGGTGACGTCGAACTCATCCTGCTGCGCGATGAGGTCCTCTTTCGTACGGGGCGGCACCCGGCGCGTGCCAAGGTCGGTGTCGTAAATCGGCAGGATGTTCAGCCCGACCTCCGTGCGGTCCAAGGGCCAGCCCCCGGTGAAATTCTGGGCACCGTATCCTTCAGAGACCAGCCACGCACGAAGACCGTCCAGGCCGAGAGGCGACCGGCGCAACTCTTGCTGACGTTGCGACACCGCAAAAATCATCCCAAAAAGAACGAGGGCGGCGATGACGACAACGAACACTCTTTCGGGGCTGGTCCGGGTCCGTTGCTGGTCTTCCGTCACGCTCATGGGGCGCCTTTGACCCAGATGGGTCGGACGCGGTCCACATGGGCGTCGAACTCAGGCGCGGTTACGTCGCGACCGCCGAATTGAACCCTCTCCGACTCAAGTACAAGAGCGTGCAGCGCGTCACGATGTTCAAAGTCAAATGGCACACGGCGCAGCGCCTCTCTATCGGTCCAGGACCGTTGAAACAAAACACCTTGCGCCGCAACAGTCTGGGCAAGCAGACTTTTGCAAAGGGCAACGAGCGCCGCGCGCTTGTCCGGCATCGCGAGGATCACCTTAAGCGCCAGCGGAGCGCTGTCCGCCTCTGGGTTGGGGCCGGTCCGCGCAGCCCCTTCCTGCGCTCCGTCTTCCGGGCTTCGGGAAAAGGAAACAGGCATGCGCCCGCCATGGACAACCAGCATGTAAGCGACAAAAAGGAGGATCGCGGCACAAATCAGGATGACAGTGACCTGCCCGGCGTCCCCAACCAACGGGACCGTTTCCTCGTCAACCTCGCGCGGTTGTCGCGGCGTTTCGCGTGTGTCCAACGGAGGGGCAGGGCGCGTGGGATCAAAGTAGCCCACATTCGCGTTCACGCCGCGGAAGCGAATGGAATTGGCGTAGGCTTCGCCCGAGGCGCGGATTTCAACGCCGTCGAGCGGCGCCTCTTGTGCCCCGGCGACGGTAGCCAGCGGCGAAAGGATCAGACTGGCGACGAAAAGAGGCCAAACGCGCATGCAATTTGTGTAAAGTGCCGGTCTCCGCGCTGCAACAGTGCCGCAAGAACGCGTGCTTCCCGAAAGAGCGTTCTCGGTGAATGTTGCGCCGCGCCAACGGACGCCCTCTGCGTCATGACCGCAGCGCGGACGTGATCACCACCTTGGTTGCCGAAGGGCGCAATGACAGCCTTGGCGCGTCCTTGCAAAGCCTACGGATTAGCGGAGATCTTCTTCCGGCCACTCCGGGTTCGTTGCTTCCAGCCAGCGCTTGTTCTTCGATCATCAGCAGGCAGGCTTTCGCACCTTTTTTGCCAGATCACGCCGGCGACGTGATGGGCAGCAGGTGCGCGGGTGCGGGGTTTTGGCTGGATCGCAAAAGGCGCGATCTTCTGGCGTTATTCCGGGCCTAGATATCCAGTTCCTGCAGGTCTTCGGCGATGACGACGGGCTTCCCGAATGCCGAAGAGGCGTCTTCGACAGCGCGTTTGAAACGGGATGGCTCATCCATGTGTCTTCGAAAATGGGTCAACATCAGCGCCTTTGCCCCGGCGCGCCTGGCCATGCTGCCGATCTCTGCCGGGGTAGGGGCCGAGGCGGCAAGGCTGGCTGTGACGACCTCTCCTTCCAGGCGGTAGCACCAATGAAGCAACAGGTCGGCACCGGCAGCTAGCGCTTCGACATCAGGGCACAGGCCCGCATCGCCCGAGTAGACGAATTTCCTGTCCCCATAAGTCAGTGACAGCGCCATGCATTCGAGGAACGGCTGCGCATGTGGAGCCATGCAAAAGTCAATGCGCCATTCATTCTGTGAGATGCTGTGGCCCGGTGCGACCTCCTGGATTTTTGGCGCCGGCCATGGGCGGGGCAGGGTTCCCCCGCGTGCCAGCCAAACCTCCTGACTTTGTGGTAACTCGGTCCGCGCCCTCAGGTCGTACGACAGAACGCCGTCCTGACCGAAGTAGCCATCGGTAATGGACTTGATCGGCGCCGGCCCAAAGACCTGAATTTGTGGCCCGCCTTCATCCCATGCAGCATGGACGAGCCGCGCGTAATCCATCATGTGATCTGAATGCAGGTGCGAAAACACGATGTGCGTGATCTCGGAAGGTAGCCGCGCGGAACGCAGCATGTTGTCGAACACACCGCCGCCGCAATCGAAAAGGATGCGGTCCCCGCCCACCTCGATCAGGTATCCGCTAGAAGCACGTCGCGCGTAGGCCTCGGGCGAGCCTGACCCGAGTACCGTGAGCTTCACACCACCACCGCCGGCGGCGGCGTGGCACCGGACGCGCCGAGCTTGAGGGCAGCTTCGCGCCCGCCGTGCCTCTCGATCAGTGCGGCCTGATCCGCAAAGGCCTGTGCATTTGTTCTTTCCGGGTCACAGACAAGGCGAAGCTCTGCATGCAGATCGCGAAGAACCTCGGCACAGCTTGGGTCGGTTACCCGGTTCACGGCTTCTTCAGGGTCGGATTCGAGGTCGAAAAGCTCATCCGGGAAGCCCACGTAATGGATAAGTTTCCAATGGCCTTTGCGCAGCATGAATGCGCCTGATACGGCGCCTGCGGCATGGTATTCCGAAAATACGATGCGTTCGGGGTCTGCAAGGCGATCGATGATGCCATAAAGATCCTCTACGCCATCGGCCGTGTCGATCTCGGCGTTGAAATGCGTGGCAATCGTGGCCGAGAGATCCAAAAGACCAACCGGTGTCTCACAAACGCCTCGGGGCACGTCTGGCCCGGCCATGATCATTGGGACCGCAGCACTTTCTTCGTACATGTTCGATTTGCCCCACAGACCGCGCGCGCCAATGTTGTCGCCGTGGTCCGAGGTGTAGACAACCGTCGTACTGTCGGTCAGTCCCGCCGCTTCTAGCGCACCAAGGATCTCACCTACATTGTGGTCGAGCCAGGTGCACAGCCCGTAGTAGGCCGACATCGCGGCCAATCGTTCCGACGGGTTGGTGAACATGCCTTCGCTGTCCATGAATGCGTTTTGTTTTTCGACCCATGGATGGCGCGGGTGGCCTTCGTCGGGGTGGAGCTTGGCCGGTGGCAGCGTCTCGGGCGGGTAGAGGTCAAAGAATTCCTCGGGCACGACCAGCGGGAAGTGTGGGGCGACAAGGCCCACGTAAAGACACCACGGCCGGGTGTCCTCGGCATGTTCGGCAATCCAGTCTTCCGTTCGCGCAACCACGGCTGCGTCGTAATCTGTGTATTTGCTTCGTCCGGGTCCGATGTAGTCACCGAGCATCCGTTTTGGCCCAAGAATGCGTTCGTCTTCCTTGCGTATGCTGGCCCAGACCATGCCGACGCCGCCGGCCACCATCATCGGCATGTGCTCGACATCGAAACCCGCCGGGTCTTCCTCTGCCCGGTAATGCAGCTTGCCGATGCTTTCGACCGGCACGCCTTTGTCTTGCAGGGCGTGGCCCCATCCGCGGATCGCGCCGGTATAGGGCATGGCATTGTCCCAAAGTCGGGTCTGGTGCGGATAAAGCCCAGTCGCAAAACTCGCCCGGGCCGGTACGCAGATGGGGCTGGGGGTATAGGCGTTGGCAAACCGCGTGCCACGCGCCGCGAGCGCATCAAGGTGCGGCGTTTGCACAAAGGGGTGCCCAGCGCACCCCATGGCCCGGGCCTGGTGTTCGTCCGACATCAGGATCAGCAGATTTGACGTCAAAGGTCCTCTCCCCGCCATTCGGCTGCAGTTTCAAGCTTTTCGAGCGCCGAACGAAAGGCCTCCAACTCTTTAGGAAGAAGCGGCTCTCGCAGAATTGCCTGCCGGCGACGCATTTTCGGAAGCGTTTCATCAAAAAGCTTCTGACCCGCCGGGGAAAGTCTCAGGTGTTGAACTCGATGATCATAGTCATCGCTTTCCGCAGTAATCAGGCCGTCGGCAATCAGCCCCTTCAGGTTTCTGCTCAATAGGCCCTTATCGATCTCTGTCGCGCGCGCCAGTTCCGATAGGCGCGTTTCCCCCAACGAACCGACAAGCGATAAAATGCGCCATCGCGAGAGTGTCAGGCCCGCTTGTTTCTGCAGGATTGCGCTGGCTTGCGCGTTCAGTTTGCTTTGAACCCGTGACAGCCGATAGGTCAGAAACTGCTGTAGCGGCTGGTCACCGATGCTTACGGTTTTTTCTGGTTGTACTGACACGATGGTCCTTCCTTTTTGGAAGTTTCGGCAAAAATAGTTGTTTGGTCAACTTTTTATTTGACTGGTCAACTAAATTATGGCTGACTTGCCGGAAATAAGGGAGGAAGTCATGAAACTCAGATTGAAAGCAGCCTTTGCTGCTGCTGTATTCGCTGTTTCGGGCACATTTGCGCAAGCAGCAGATTGGGCGCCATCGGGCCCGATAAAAATGATCATTGCCTTTGCCGCGGGGGGCGGTGCCGACACCCAGGCGCGCTTGATCGCCGAGGATATCCAGGCTGCGACCGGCTGGGAGGTCATCCCGGAACAGATCACAGGAAAGGGCGGCGTCAACGCGCTTTTGGCTTTGCAGGACATGCCCTCCGACGGCACCGCGATTGCCCTCGTGGTCACCGAGTCGCTTGGCTACAACGCGGCAGCCGCCAAGGGCGCGGGCGTAGCACCCGAAGGATTTACCGGACTGACAACAACGGCCGGCTTCCAGATGGCGGTTGTATCCAAGGCCAACAAGGGCTGGACGTCCTTTGAAGACATGATCGCCGAGGCGAAGGATGGTGGATTGCGGTTTGGGACCATGTCGCCGAAGCTTTCCGATCTGGCTTTCCTTCTGGGTGATGCGCAGGGTGTCGAGTTCAACATCGTGCAGGTCCGCGGTGGCCGTGCCGTCATGGACGGGGTACAGGCCGGTGACATGGATCTTGGGTTCATGGCAGGTATTCAGGGCAAAGGTGTCGCTTCGGGCGATCTCGTGAACCTTGCCTCGGCATTGTCAGGGCCGCTGCAGCAAACGCCGGAGGCGCCGACATTTGACGACCTTGGTGTAGCGTTTAACGCAGACGGGTACTTTGCCTTTGTGGGACCGGCGGGCATGGACCCGGCCGCCCGCGAAGCCATTACAGCAGCGATTGTCGCCGCGTCCACCTCGGGCAAAGCCGCGGGTATGATAAGCAATGCCTTCGGCGGCGCGGTGAATATCCAGGGTGCAGAACTGGATGCCCTTTTGAAGGCCGATTTTGAGGCCGCCGGAGCCCTGATAGAAGCCGCTCAGTAAGCCCAAATATAAGAAAAAGGGGCCAGCCGATGAAACCCAGAGCTTCTGCGGACACCTGGCTGGCCCTTTTCTTTCTGGCTGCAGCGCTTCTTCTGATCCTTGTTTGGATCCCTTTGGATAGCGGGACCGGGCTGGTCGAGCGTGTCCGCCGGAGCCTTGTCATCGGCGACGCCCTTGGACCCACGGTTGCTGGTGCGGTCATCGCGCTCGGCGCCCTGCTTTTGCTCCTGCGCCCCCAGGCAATGACCGGTCTGACCCGCCCTAATGTTATCTGGATGGCCAGCCTCCTGGCGCTTTTCGCGCTTTCCATGGCCTTGATGCGGTACGCTGGACCCCTGGCCGCGATCGGCATGGAAGGGGGCTATCGCCCTCTCCGAGCGACTGCGCCTTGGAACTACATTGGCTTCCTTTTGGGCGGAACCTTTCTGGTCGGCGGGCTGACCGGAATCGCAACGAAACGTCTCGCGTTTCGTGACTTCGCCATTGGCTTTGCCGCGGCGCTGTTGATCGCGCTGCTTTATGATGTGCCGTTCGATGATCTGGTTCTTCCCCCCAACGGTGACGTCTGATGGGGGTATGGGATCACGTGCTGGCGGGCATCCTTGCCGTGTTTCAGTCGGACCCGGTGCTGGGCGTTCCCATCATCGTGCTGATGGTCCTGGGCGGCTTTCTCTTGGGGATCGCGGTCGGGGCGACGCCGGGTCTGGCCGGTCCCATGGCCATGGCCATTTCTCTGCCCATCCTCATTTCGATCTTTGGATATTCCAGCGACGCGTTGTTGCCGGTTGTCGGATTTCTGATCGGGATCATGAAGGGGGCGACGATAGGGGGGGCCGTTCCGGCCATCTTATTCAACACGCCGGGTACGCCCGACGCCTTCATGACCACCCTGGACGGCCACCCGATGGCACAGAAGGGAGAGGCGCGCCGCGCGCTTCGGGTCGCGCATTTTTCGTCGGCGTCCGGCGACACATTCTCGGACATCGTGCTTGTCCTTTGCGCCCCGTTTCTTGCCATTCTGGTCGAGAGCTATCTGGACCTGCCGGAAAAGACCGCCCTTCTGATCCTGTCGCTTGCCTTTATCGCATCTGTGATCGGGAACTCGGTTGGTAAGGGCATCATCTCAATGGGTCTGGGTCTGTTGGCCGCGATGGTGGCTACGGGCGAGGACTTCTATCCACGCCTGACCATGGGGCAGCAGGCCCTGGCCGAAGGCATTCCGGTCGCTGCAGCGATCCTCGGCGTTCTCATCCTGGGAGAGGTCTTCAAGGCGCTGGAAGAGATTTACATGGGCGGCACGGCGGCAAAGGGTCAATTCCAGTCGGGCGCGCATGCCAGCAAGCTTCGGGCTTCTGATTTGCGCAAGCTCCTGCCCTATATCGGCCGCTCTGCTGTTATCGGCACATGTATTGGGGCTTTGCCCGGAGTTGGCTCTACCCTCGCCGCAACACTGGGATACACGTCCGCAAAGCGGCGTTATGAGGCCCGTAAGTCTGCCGACGAACCCAGCTTTGGCGAAGGCGCGCCCGAAGGCATCGCCGCGACCGAAGCAGCCAACAGTTCGGTCTCTGGCGCCAATCTAATCCCCGTCCTGTCCCTTGGTATTCCGGGCAACGCCGCTGCGGTCTTTCTGATCCTTGCGATGGATTCGATTGGCGGTTTCAATCCGGGTCCGTCGGTTTTCCAACTGGGTGGCGGGATCAGCGAAGGTGTGTTGAACCCCGAGATGGTGATGGCCTTCGGTATCTTTACGACCATGTTCGTCGCCAACGCCCTGAACTGGACCGTTGGAGGCGTCTTCATGCGGTGGGTCGGTGTCATGGCACGTGTTCCCAAGGCGCGGCTGCTGCCAATCGTGCTGCTTCTGACGTTAACAGCAATCTATGTGCAGGAGACATCGATGGTCGCCGTATGGATCACGCTGTTCTTCGGTCTCTTGGGCTACGTCATGCGTCGCGTGGGCATGTCACCGCTGCCCTTTGTGATCGCCTTCATCTTGGGCGGCAATCTCGAAGCCACGGCGCGCCAGGCTTTTGCCGCCACGGGGGCCGACCCGTTCTTTCTGTTTAGCAGCCCGATCGCCATCGTCTTTGTGGTGACGTCCATCGCCGTCGTCGCCTTTGGCCTGAGAAAGCCCGCATCATGACGCGACCGAACATCCTTTTGATCTCAGCCGATCAGCATCGCGCCGACTGCCTTGGCTTTGAGGGCCGCAATATCAAAACCCCGCATCTGGATCAGTTGGCTGCCGAGGGCACGCATTTCTCGAACTGCATCACGCCGACGGTGGTCTGCCAGCCCGCGCGTGCCTCAATCCTGACCGGCCAGCTATGCCGGACCCACGGTGTTCATGACAACGGGATCGACCTTGATCCGGCGGTGGGTGAGAAAGGCTTTGCCGGCGCCATGTCGGCGGCCGGGTATCAGACGGCCTTTTTCGGCAAGGCGCATTTCTCGACGTTCCACACGTTCAAGCCGACAGGCACACCGGAATGCCTGAGGTCTTCGGCGGGTTATTCCGACACATGGTACGGGCCTTATATGGGTTTCGACCATGTCGAATTAATGCTGGTCGGGCACAACTGGTTCCTGCCCGAAAAGCCACCCCATGGTCAGCACTATGAGCGCTGGTTTTATGCCGACGGCCAGGGCGACGCAAAAAACGCGCTTTACCAAGAGAATGCGGGTGATACCCGCGGTGCCGCCCAAACCATGCACTCAAAACTACCCGTTGCATGGCACAACACGACCTGGACGGCCGACCGCGCGATTGAATGGCTGAAACACGGGCGCGGGGACGAACCGTTCTGCACATGGGTCAGCTTTCCTGACCCGCACCATCCCTTCGATGCTCCAGAGCCGTGGTCGCGGCTTCACGATCCGGCCGAAGTCGATTTACCCAAGCACCGCAGACGCACGTTCGAGGGGCGTCCGTGGTGGCATGAGGCGGTGCTGACCCGGGAGCCGACCGGCGACAGGAAAGGGGCGGAAATCCGAAAATCCTACAGTCGCATCGCCGAGCAGACGGACGATCAGCTTCGCGAGATTATCGCTAATACCTATAGTCAGATCGCCCTTATCGACCACAACGTTGGCCGTATCCTGATTGCCCTCGAAGAAGCTGGGCTATCGGACAACACGATCGTCATCTACATCAGCGACCATGGCGATTGGCTTGGGGATCACGGACTGCTCCTTAAAGGGCCGATGCACTATGACGGCCTTCTGCGCGTTCCGATGATCGTTCGGGGGCCGGGTGTTCCGCACGGCAAGAAAGTGGACGAACCCGTGTCGACCCTTGATCTGGGGCCAACATTCTTTGACTACGGCGCTGCGGAGGCCCTGCAAACGCAACACGGGGCGTCACTCCGCCCATTGATCGAGACCGACGACGCCGAGCGCGCATTTGCCCTAAACGAGTGGGAACTGATGCCGACGCGCGCTGGCGTGGGCTTGAGCCTAAGAACGGTCCGAACGAAGACGCACACAATGACGGTCGACCTGCAGTCCAAGGCGGGCGAGCTTTACGATAGGGTTCACGATCCGCACGAAACACAGAACCTGTTCGATGTGCCGGAACATGCCTCCGTGCGCGCCCAACTCATGGACCACATCTTGTCGCGCCCTGACGACGCGGTCCCGATCGGCACTCAGGTCGGCATGGCCTAGCGGGGTTCCAACACGTGCTGCATATGCGAACGGATGCCTGAAGCCCAAGTGCGGCTTCGTGGGTCTCTGTCTATTCGCGATACCTTCTTGCCACACGTCCCCTTCGGTGGCTGCAGTGCCGACAAGCGGCCCAACGGTCACCGTGCTGGCCGCTTCAGCGCAACTGCCTAATGGATCGCGCCGGGGCTTAGCGAGATCCCGATGTCGCTTGATAGGATGGATTTGGGTTTGGGCAGTCATTCCCGGCGGCGCAATCTCGGCGATGCTGGACGTGCAGCGCAAATCGACCTTAGGTTTCTTCGGCAAACCCGTGGGCACAGTCTAGAAACTGGGCCAGCATTTTCTCAATCCTGTCCGTTTGCCGGGTTGCGCCTTCTAAAAGCTCTGGATCGCGCTCATTCGTTGTCCAACTCGCCACCAACTTCTTTGGGCCCTACGGTCGGGCTAAAACGCCATGCGGTGCCGCCGCGCTTGCCGCAAAGACCCAGCAAACATTCTCGGACAGTACCAAAGCGGTCTTCAGCGGGCGCAGTTTCTGTGCATCCGTAGTCAAGCAATTTCAGGGGCTTGCTGCCACCAACGGATACACGCGCCCTGACGCGCAGATGGTCTTTGTGCCGAGAAAGGGGACGCCTGGCGGCATTTGAAAGGACAGCTCGAAACGTGCCCATGTGGAACGCATGCTGGCCGGATGCACTTAAGACCTCTTTGGCGTGCCTCGGAGCCGACCGAACCGCTTACGGCGACTTTGCAAACTGGATCGACCTCGCGTTGCGGTGCTGCCCGGATACGGTTTTCTTCATCCCTCAGCCTTGGACCGCAGGCGGCCCGCGCAAAACTGTGCGAAGCTACGACCGGTCAACCGAGGCGGCGCCCGGAACGGTCTATGGCTGTGTCCAACGGCGGCGGCGGCCTTACCCATGGGCGTCGATCCACTTCATCAACCAGGGCGCAGTCGCATCATTCACGGAACCTCTGCTCCCCCAGTGGCAAGTGCGGCAAGGATTGCATCCAGCCCATCACTCAACGCGGCGGGGCCGGGTTGCAGGATAAGTGGAGACTTGATTTCGTGGATGCGGCCGCTCTTTACGGCGGGGACGGCATCCCATCCGGTACGCGCGGCGATTTTTTCGGTTCTGACTTTCTTGCCGCACCACGACGCAAGGATCACATCCGGGGCCGCCTCAATGACCTCGTCCGACGTAACGATGCGTTGTTGGGCCCCTGGTTTGCCGGCTCTTTCTGGGAATGCGTCCCGTCCGCCGGCGATCTCAACGAGTTCCGAAACCCATTTGATGCCGGATATCATCGGCTCGTCCCATTCCTCAAAATAGACGAGCGGGCGGTGCCGGCCCGAGGTTTGTGAAGCAACCCTGTCGATCCGCGCCCTATAGCTGTCGGCTAAGCTGTTCGCCTTTGCGTCTTGGCCAACCGTCGCCCCCAAGTGTCGGATCATGGCCAGAATGCCCGCGATATCCCTTTGGTTATAAGAGATGACGGTAACGCCCGCCCGGATCAGCTCTGTGGCGATGTCAGCCTGAAGATCCGAAAACGTCAACACGAGGTCCGGGGAAAGCGCTAGGATCTTGGGGACATCCGCGGAAATGAAGGCCGAGACACGCGGCTTCTCCTTTCGCACCCTTTTTGGTCTGACCGCATAGCCGGACACACCGACGATGCGATCTTCTTCGCCCAGCAGGTAAAGGGTCTCGACCGTTTCCTCGGTCAGGCAAACAATGCGTTCAGGAGGAAATGATTTCACCCGCGTATCTTTGTCTGTTGTTCATGCTTTGGAGGTGTGTTTGACCGCCGTCGGCGCAGACTGACCGATGCTGCAAAATTCGCAATACCGGACCCTGGTGAAGATTGCGCCAAAGACCGGGTTCTGACCGAAAGAGCCTATTGTGGCCGGACGCCATGTTACAGTATAACACTTTAGCCAGAAATGGTTCCGCGGGTTTGCGCGGCCATCCAGCCCAACCCCAGAGAGAATGCGAGAGCCGATACCAGATGTTCAAGGCTGCGCCCTTTGCAGAATTCAGGCCCACAGGGCATCCATTTTTGCACCTTACTTCGATGGGCCTCGCCCACTTAAGTGCACTGCCCGCGCGGCAAGACCGTGCCTTGACCGGGCATTTCAATCCATATTCCTGACATGCGGATGGCCAACATGAAGAGAATTCCCGTCACTGTGCTCAGCGGTTTTCTTGGATCCGGCAAGACAACGACCATCAACCACATTATCGAGACGAAACGGGCACAGCGCGTCGCGATCATCGTGAATGATATCGCGGAAGTGAACATCGACGGAAAGCAGATCGGTGACAAGATCCTTGAGACGGAAGAGAAGCTAGTCGAACTCGAAAACGGCTGCCTGTGCTGCACCTTGCGCGGAGATCTCTTTGACGAAACCCTGGCGCTCGCGCTTGAGGGAAAATACGACTACCTGATTATCGAAGCGAGCGGCGTGTCAGAGCCACTTCCGATCGCAGCCACCTTCACATTCCCCATGGATGACGGAAAGTCACTGAAGGATGTTGCCCATCTGGACACCATGGTGACTGTGGTCGATGCCTTCAACTTTATCGATCAGTACCAGTCCGATGAGATGGAGATCCAAGAGAGGAAGACGCGACTGCAGACCCATGACCAGACATCCGTCGTTGAGCTGATGATCGATCAATTGGAATTTGCCAACGTCATCCTGGTCAACAAGGCAAACCTCGTCAGCCCCGACACGCTGGACAAAATCCACCAGATGGTCCGGGCG
The DNA here is from genome assembly GCA_039026235.1 of Pseudomonadota bacterium. Lineage (GTDB taxonomy): Bacteria > Pseudomonadota > Alphaproteobacteria > Rhodobacterales > Rhodobacteraceae > JBCCMQ01. The sequence continues at coordinate 26,067 of JBCCMQ010000012.1, read as the reverse complement.
ATCAATGCCGAAGCCAGGATCATCGATACCAACCACGGCCGGGTCGATCTGGCCGAAATCATGAACACGAATTCCTTCGATTTTGACAAGGCGCAGGAATACCCGACCTGGGTGAAAGAGGTCGAACGGGACGAAGAACAGGGCCAAGGCAATGGCGCAGCCCATAGCCACGGAAACGGCCTCGTGCACAGCCACAGCCACGAATTTGGACTGACCGCATTTGTCTACCGTGCAAGGAAACCCTTTGTGCCTGAAAGACTTATAGATTTCATGTCGACCCCGATGCCGGGCCTCATTCGGTCCAAGGGTTACTTCTGGCTCTGCACGCGCATGGATCAGGCCGGGAATTTCCAGCTGGCTGGAAAGCTGGTGGACTACGGCGTTGCTGGTCGGTGGTATTCGACTATTCCCGAAGAGGACTGGACCACCGATATGAGGGAGTTCATCGAACACGAATGGGTCGAACCCTTTGGCGACCGTCGCCAGGAAATCGTCTTCATCGGAAGTGACGATGAAATCGATCAAGCAGGTATCGTCGGCCGGCTGGATGACTGCCTGATCACGGACGCCGAGCTGCAACAGGATTACAGCAAGTTTCCGGACCGTTTTCCGGCTTGGTGACGTAAATTGGTGCGACGTGCCAGTGGGGTCGCGGCTACCTATTTGGCCGAGTGCCAATCACTCGGTTGAAACCGGTCCCGGGACCACACTCCGGCCTTTCAGTCTTCGTTCGCTTCTTAACGCCGTTCTCTAAGAGGGTTGCGGCTTAGGCGCCTGGCAATAGAGAGCGATCTTGCCTCGATAGAGGTCGGTTGGGACCCTGATGATCGCCCCTGCTTGCAGGGCCTTCCTCCGTCGGCATCTCGACACACCCGATCCGGATTGCGAGATCAGCCATGGCATTCTCTACCGAGGACTTTGTCAGCTCTGCGAGGCAGGGTCGAGCGCCCGGAAGCGTTCCCGGGTGCCCGCGAAGGATCGCGCGGCAGACAACTCCGGGTACGAACGGTCCGTGCCCGTTTTCGGCGATAAGCGTCCACTTCCGGGCGACATGGGTGTTTCCTGAACGCCCTGCAACGGTCACCTGCATCCCGCCACGGTCACTGCCGAAAGGGTACAGCGCCTTCGACAGCAAATGCAGCGCCGCATAGCCCGCGTCCGGTATCTCAAGTTGCCACCGTTGCCTCAACTTGGCCAACAGGTGCAGGGCCTGGTTCATCACGGGCAGCTCAAATCCCGCACGAAACATAACGCTCTTGGCGCCGGTCTTTTCGGGAAGGAGTGCAATGTCAGGTACGTTCACAAAGTACCCGGCGCGACGAAGGCCGGGTTCTAGTTCATATTCTTTTCGGTCGGTCCAGCCCGCCACGCTTTGCCAACGGCCATTGCGCAACACCTGAGCTGGCCGACCGACGCCGCCTACAATGCTCTTGATCACCGACGGTCCGCGTGGTGCACGGTTGCCCGGCAGAATTGCGATGCCGATATGATCAACCTCATCCAATCCTTTCATCAAGTCGTCGACAATGATGGACGACAGTCCGGGCACGCTCGATGCGCCGGAAAGCGCAAAGACTTGTGCCGCTTCAGCACGCGCATTTAAGGCCGCGATTCCCTTGGTGAAATCAGAACTGTCTGACAGATCGAGGTAATGACAGCCATGGGCAATGCACAGGCTTGCGAGCCTATGGGGATCTTCGCCGTAGTTCTGAAACGGTCCTGCAGCGTCGATAACAACGTCCGGCCCGACATCAAAAACCGGCATGGCTGATTTGCTGATGTCCACCCTCAGGGTCGCAGCCCCAAGCTCTTCGCCCAGAGCGCGACCTTTGTCGGGGCGCCGCCCCGCCAGCCATAGCTTGTGGCCATCGCGCGCCAGCAAACGCGCGGTCAGCGACCCGAAGACACCGTATCCGCCGACGATCACGACCCTCATGAAACCACACCACCCACAATTTCGGCATCGTTGAAGACGGCGTCCTGGCGGATCACCGTGCCCAAAAGCCAATGTGACAAGTTCAGTGAAAACCGAAATTGACCTTCGCCCAACTCTTCGTGTTCGATGACGAGTTCGCCCGGGCTCATCCACTGGGGCAGACGCAGGCGCCAGTGGCTCAGCTTTAGGAAGTAGCGGTCGCTGATGAAAAAGAGCGCCTTGTCAGAACTTTCCAGCCTGAGCGAAATCCCAATTCCATAACCGATGTATTCTTCCAGACCGGTCGGACCATCGAAGCGTTTTGAGCTGCTGACCATCTGTGGAAACCCGGACGACCTGCCGTATTGCCGGATCCAGAACTGTCCTCCGGTGGCTGCGTCCTCGGTGACAATCACCACTGCCGATCGGCCCACGGAAGTATGGTCAAAGGGCAGGGGCGCCCCCAGCGCGCGCATGGCAAATGCTAAGAGCCGACCGGTCATGTTCATGTGCATACCGGTGACGGACCCCTGGTAGGCAAGGCTCGCATGGCTTGCCAGCCGTTTGCTGAAGCGTCGCCGTATTGCTCGCGGCAACCGGTCCCACGCCGCGTCCCCAAGGAGTGCCTTGAACCGATCATCTCGCTGGCTGATGGCTGCATTTGTGCGCGCGCGTTCAAAGCCAGCCGGCACTTTGATCAGGTTTTCATTTGCAACGTACATTCTGTTGTTTCCGTCAAAAGAGAAATAGCTCATCAATTTTTTTTTCTAGCTGCTCTTTTTCCCGCTGGTGAGCCCCAGCACTGAGATGACCTTGGTTCCCATCTTCATGAGCATGACCAGCTTGGGCCGGGGCACGGTCATCATATCGTGAAACCACCTGTCGGCCGTTCCCAGAAATTCGTTCATGTCCTTCATGCGTTTCAGTACCGTAGGGTCGATGCCACCTTCGGTTTCTGCTTGCTCAACGCAGGCCTGCAGGGCAGAGATTGCGGGATCAATCTCGCGTTCTTTGCGCCCCTGGGCGATGCGAATTCCCATCTCCCAAACATCCGCTTCCGCTTCATAGTGCTCACGGCGATCGCCGGAAACGGGCACCCGCCGAATGAGCCGCCAGCTCACCAGCTCCTTCAGTGAATTGGACACGTTTGACCGCGCGATACCCAGTGCTTCAGAGATTTGCTCTGCATTCATTGGGGCGGCGCTGAGAAACAGCAGAGCGTGAATCTGCGCAACGGATCGATTGACGCCCCACTGGTTGCCCATGTCTCCCCAGTACAAAATAAAGCGGTGCGCCGCGTCAGATCTCGATACATCCGAAGTTTCTGTCATGACAGAAATATCAGTTGTCGCGGTATGAATGTCAAGAGGGCTATGTCATGAGCGTTTCGAAAGAGGCCGGCGCCGTCGCACCAGAGCAAGATCGAAACCGGACTGTCGGCACCAATTCAGCAACGAGATAAAGATCCGGGTCAGTGCCGATAAATAACGCGCTAAGCCGCCCACTCGCCAATATTCATTGGCCGGGATCGGTGCTAGACCAGCCAAGCATGACGGAACATCTCGACCTGACGACCAAAATACGTCTTCGCCAATTGCGATGTTTCGTAAAGGTGGCGCGGAAGAAGAGCTTTGTGCTGGCATCGGAAGAGCTTGGTCTCACGCAGCCAGCCGTCAGTCGCAGCATCAAAGAGCTCGAACTTATCCTGGGCGACACTCTGTTCGACCGAAGTGCGAGAGGTGCGCAGTTGACCGAACGCGGCACAGCATTTCTTGATACCGCCGAAGCCGCGCTTTTGCAGATCAATCAAGGCTTGCAGACGTTCTTTACCGATGCTGATCAAACGAACCAAGTCCGCATTGGTGCGCTGCCGAACGTCTGCTCTCAGGTGCTGCCAAGTGTGATTGCCAGCTACAAGGCTGACTTTCCGCTTTCAAAAGTCGCTGTCTTCCCTGGCACCAACGCCCGGTTGCTCGAAGGATTGCGGCGCGGTGAGACGGATCTCGTCATCGGTCGCCTGTCGTCCAGCGAGGATATGCGCGGGTTGGTCTTCGAAGCTCTCTTTGATGAGCCTATCATTTTCGTCGTGCGCGCCGAGCACGAGATTGAACCGGAAACGGCGTCACTGGAGGACTTGCAGCGCTATCCTCTGTTGCTGCCGACCGAAGGCACCGTCATCAGGCAAGAAATTGATCGCTTTCTTGCGGGTCATGGCATTACCCGTCCCCAGAACCTAGTCGAAACCACGTCTTCTGACTTTCAAAGGGCCTATCTGACCAGCAGCGAATGTCTGGCGGCCATTCCGCGCGGCGTGGTCCGCGCAGACATCGAACGAGGCGTCCTGAAGGAGCTGCCCCTAGCCGAAGGGGATTTGAAGGGCCCAGTGGGCCTGACGGTCAATCCGCTGAGTGCCCACAGTGGGGCGGTGCGAGAATTCATGCAACGCATACGCAGTTTTAGATATCAATAAAGGTATATAAAAAGTCTTAATATGCATCTAAAATCTCTAATTTGTGATGTAACCTTGGGTAAGGCCAATCCAAGGGAGGAATCGCAAGATGGGTCAACTCACAAACACCATTGCCGCGTTGGCGATCGGACTTGCAGGCGGCTCGGCGAATGCCCAATCGCTCAGCCTTGAAGGCGGCGGCTCTGCCTCGCTGACCGGCATCGTGCCACAGACATTCGCACAGTTTGCCGCCGATGAGGGTCTGAGCCTGCAGGTTGTGCTGGGTCAGACACTGACGCGCGCAGCGTTGAAACTCGCTGCGGGACGCATCGACATGGCCGTCGTTCCGCCTGGGGCATACCGCACCATGTCACGCGGCGTTGGACCCTATGAGCAACAGGGCGAACAGGCAAAGCAATTGGCCCCAAACATCCGTGCGCTCTTCGGTTTCCCGGCAGGCACATTCCACGCCATCACCTGGGCGGACAGCGGCATTGAGGACTGGGGCGACGTTGCAGGCAAGCGTGTCTACATCGGCCCGCCCGCAGGCGCCGCCAGCGGTCAAATCAAAAAGCTTATCTCTCTGGGGTCAGGTGGTCTAAGTGACGCCGACTACGAAGGCATTCGCGCCCCTTGGGGGGCCGCTGCGCAATCCTTCCAGGACGGCCAGTTTGACGTTTACGTTGCGTCGGCCGCGGTGGGCAGCCAGGCACTGAATGAGTTGAGCTTGCAGCGCGAGATCCGGATCCTTGGCATCCCGGAAGAAGTTTTGGGCTCAGGCGCTTGGGATACGTTCCTCCTGGAAGCTGCCCAATTCCAGTCCACGGTGCCCGCCGGCACATACTCTGGTCAGGTCAACGGAGACGCCGATCAGGTCTCTTCGGCCTCGGCGATGATGATGTCGGTGCACAAGGACATGAGCGATGATCAGGCCTATGCCTTGACCAAGGCCTACTGGACCAATCTCGACGCAATGATGAACGCCAATGCGCTTATGCGGTCGATTAACCCGGACCTGCCATTTGCCGGCATGAACGCGCCTTTGCACCCCGGTGCCGTACGATACTATGAAGAGGTCGGGACCGAGATTCCGAAAGAGCTTCTGCCCGGCTGATCAGCAATGGCTGGCGGTGCGTTTTGTGGCGCGCCGCCGTTCCATCGGCACTGCCAAAAAAGAAAACTAGGGAGGGCTGGATAATGTCAGGCGATGGTATCGGTGCGCCACGCATCGCCGGGTTTTCGGCCTTTACGATTGGTCTGGTGATCGCCCTTATGGGCCTGGCAAACGTCTTGCCCACCTATAACGTGCTTCCGCGGATCGGGCCATTTCCGGTCGAGTGGTTCCGCCCTCTGTTCTTTTGGCTCAGCATCCTCGTTTTCTTCGCCGGTGACGCAGAAAAACGTGCCGTGGCCGGAAAACTCAAGGTAATTCATCTGATGGCCTATGCCGTGGGCTTCGCGGCAATCAGCTACGCGTGCTGGGACTATTACAGTATTGGCCAAATCATCGCGAATTCTGTCATGTTTTTCGGCCCGCGCGAACTTTACATTTCACTTGTCGCCGCTGCAATTTCGATCTGGGCATGTTGGGTTCTCTGGGGGGCGCCCATCGCTATCATCGGCGCCCTCGCGCTGCTCTATCTCGGAACTGGTCAGCATTGGCCGGGTGCCCTGGCGACCGCCCCTTCGGATGTCTTTGACACGGTTCCGGCCAATATCTAGTACGACAGCGCCCAGGGCATTCTCGGCTCGATCATGGGCGTGGTCCTGACCACAGTACTACCCTTCATTATCCTTGGCGCGATACTGGAGGGTTGCGGCGCGGGCGGCTCGATGATCCGCATCTCCTTTCACCTCATGAAACAGTTCAAGGGTGGTCCGGCCTACGCTGCCATCCTCGCCTCTGCTCTTTTTGGCACAGTGTCGGGCTCTGCGGTCGCCAACGTGGTGGGCACCGGCGTAGTGACCATCCCGATGATCCGCAAGCGTGGGTTCAACTCCAACTTCGGCGGAGCAGTTGAGGCTACAGCCTCGACGGGCGGCCAGATACTGCCGCCGATCATGGGTGCCGCGGCGCTGGTGATGGCCGATATCGTCGGCGTAAGTTATCTGACCGTGATCCTCGCCGTCATAATCCCGGCGTTGGCCTATTATTGCTCGCTCTTCCTCGCCGTCTATTTCGAAGTTCAGAAACTCGACATCCAGGTGTCCGACGGGGATGTGGGCTTGGCTGCCCCGGTCACGCAGGATTGGATCAACATGATCCTGGTCTTCGGACCCATCGCGATCATCGTTTATCTGCTTGTCAGCGGCCTTTCGGCGGCGGGTGCGTCCATCGCGGCGATCCTGATTTTGATCCCCTTGAGCTTTCTGAATCCAGAAGTCCGTCGCGCCCCGCAAAAGCTGGTCGTGGCCTTGGCCGATGGGGGCAAGGTCGTGGGCCAGCTTGCTGTGGCCATCGCCATCGTTGGCATCGTTGTCTCGACCCTTTCGGCCACAGGCGTGCCCACGAAATTCGCGGTGCTCTTGTCCACGGCAACAAGCAACTCGCTTTTGGTCGCTCTGATGATCGCGGCACTGGGTTGCATCATTCTTGGCATGGGCATGCCGACCCTGCCGGCATATATCGCGATCATCGCCGTGATGGGTCCAACGCTGCAGGGCTTCGGAATGGACCTCTTGGCGGCGCATATGTTCGTCTTTTTCTTTGGGGTTGCGGCGGGAATTACCCCACCCGTGGCGCTGACGGCCTTTGCGGCGGCCAGTGTCTCAGGCGGCAGGCCGATCGCCACGGCGATCGCCTCTACCCGCATTGGGGCCATGATGTTTCTTATCCCATTCGCCTGGGCTTTCGACGACGCACTTTTGTTGGGCATAGGCCAGACAGACTGGGCTGCGGTTCTGCCCGCAATTCTGTTCCTCCTGGCGTCACTTTATTTCTGTTCCAGCGCCCTGATCGGCAATGACCGTGGCAAGTTGAGCGTGATCGAACGTTTGCTGAGGCTCGGCGTAACGGTGGTATTGCTGTCGCCCGTTCTCTGGGCCGAGATTGCGGCACTGGCGGCGGGCGTCGCGCTCGTTGCATTCCGCTTTTTCTTTGTGTCCAAGCCCACGGGGAGGTTGGCATGAGCAAGCGACCGAACTTCATTCTCTTCATTACCGACCAGCATCGCGCCGACTTTCTGGGCTGCTACGGCCATCCGGTGGTGCAGACCCCGAACATCGATGCCATGGCCAGACGGGGGCAGACATTTGACAAGTTCTACGTCTCCAGCCCCGTCTGTATGCCCAACCGCGCAAGCCTGATGACCTGCCGCATGCCCGCCAACCACGGCGTGCGCATGAACGGGGTGCCCCTGTCAAAGAAGAACGTGACCTTTGTCGAAGTGCTCAAGGCCGCCGGCTACAAGACTGCGCTTATCGGCAAAAGCCACTTGCAAACCTTCACGGGCGCGGGTCCCACACAAAAGATACCTCGCCAGCGGGACGGATATTTTCGCGCCAATGGCCCCCTGAGCGAAGCAGTTCGGCACGATCTTGGGAACAGCGACTACAAGGTGGAAGAGCCGGAATTCTGGTCTGGGCCGCACCCCAATGTGCCCACACCGTTCTACGGGTTCGATCATGTGGAATTGGTGACTGGCCACGGCGATTACTTGGGTGGCGACTACCCGGAATGGCTTTATGAGCGTGCGCCCAATGCAGCCGAACTTACGGGGCCAGAAAACCAACTGCCGCATGACTACACCTGCCCGCAGGCGGTGCGCACCGCCGTTCCTGCCGAACTCTATTCATCGACATATATTGCTGAGCGGTCTGCCGCGTGGTTGGACGCGCAAAGAGACAGCGATCAGCCGTTTTTCCTTATGGTTAGCTGGCCCGACCCCCACCATCCATTCAACCCGCCGGGAAAATACTGGGACATGTACGATCCCGATGACATGCCCGTGCCACACGCATTTTCGCGCCTCGATTGGACGCCGCCCCCCCATGTGGCCGGCGTAATCAAGACGCGCAGTGCTGGCGGTGCAAACCTCAACGGCATGAATGCCATTGGCTGCAACGCCCGCGAGGCCCAAGAGGCCCAAGCGCTGACATGCGGCATGATCACAATGATCGACGATTGCGTCGGCCGCGTGCAGGATGCGTTGCGCACTTCCGGACACTCAGAAGGTACGGTCGAGATCTTTACCACGGACCACGGCGATCATCTGGGCGATCACCGGCTCTTGTTCAAAGGGGCCGAGCAATACGAACAGATCACCCGGGTGCCCTTTATCTGGGCGGACCCGGAAGGCAGTCAAGGCACGCGAACCGATGCGATTGGCCAGACCCATGACATCGGCACGACTATCCTTGAACGCGCGGCCATCGAAGCTCCGTGGGGCATGCAAGGGGTCGATCTTATGGCCGAAACGGATCGGAAAGCTGCCTTCATCCAATACGCCCACCAGAAATCCATGGACGGCCTGGGGGTGCGCCCGAACATACATTCGGTGCGCAACGCCCGCTATCGCATGAGCGTGTTTCAGGGTTTGAATTGGGGCGAACTCTACGATCTAGAGGCTGATCCGGGCGAGTTCGACAACCTTTGGAGCGATCCGCAGATGGCACCGGTAAAGCTGCAACTTCTTGAACAACTGGCGCAGTCGGAAATGGCCCATGTGGATCAATCCCCGATGCCGACGGGGCGCGCCTGAAATGGCCGCCCGGATCAAGCGCGCTGCGATGGTGCGTTCAAAGGCTTGATGCCCAAAGGAGAGTTTTGTCAGTGGGATCTTGGTCTTCGATACTAAGTTCAATCTGTCCGCCGTCGGTGTGGCCTGAACGTGGCCTGGTGTGCAGCCGTCATTGGTCCCAACCGGATTGTTCTGAACGATTGGGACATTGCGTCGTTGGCAACGCGCGCACAGGGCTTTGGGAACGTGCGTCTGGATCGACACACACCGGCTCTATCGAACGCGACCCTTGCGCGACGCATGGCCAAGAATTGCGCACCCCAAGGGTTCCCGGTCGCCGCGCCCCCGCAAGCAAGAAACACTCTGGGGCTACCCCACGCCGTTTGAGAGGAGCGCCGCCATGCCGATCAAATCCATCCTGTGCGCCTACAGCGGAGACGCGGCCCGCGGCAGTGGCTTGCGCCATGCCGTCCAGCTCGCGCAGCATCACAAGGCGCATCTTACCGGTGTTCTGCGCCACGGCATTTCGCGGATGGAAGAACGCTATTACGCCAGGCTTCCCAGTCGTTTGAAGGATGAGCTTAAGGCAGCGGACGCCGCCCTGATCGCCGATGTCGCAGAGCGCTTTAACGCTGTAGTCAAATCGGCGGGGCTCGCCGACAAAGCGGATTTTGTCGAAGTGGATCCCGCCGCGGACGGGCCCTTGTCGGCGTTTGCGTACGCCTATGACCTTGTTGTAACTGGTATGCCGACGGCAAATGAGCGAGAAGCCCATCTCGCCGCCAACCCCGATGCCCTTGCGCTGAAAAGCGGGCGTCCGGTTCTGGTGGTCCCCGATAGTTACGATGCTGGCGGCCTTGCGGACCGGGCTCTTGTAGCCTGGGACGGTAAGCGCTCGGCGGCCCGGGCTTTGGGCGACGCCATGGAAATTCTGGCCGAGAAATCGAATGTGACGCTATTCAGCGTCGGCGGCGAACCTCCTGGCACCGCCCGCATGGTCGACAATATGCGTTTGCACGGGATCAAAGTCGCCGCGCGGACCGTGGGTCGAAAAGGCAGCATAGCCAAGGCCATCCTGGCAGAAGCGGAAGCCAACGACGTCAAGCTGATCGTGATGGGCGCGTTTGAGCATTCGAAGTTCGCCCATGATCTTTTTGGCGGCGTGACCACGGACGTGATGGCTCAGTCAAAAGTGCCCGTGTTCCTCGCCCACTGAAAGACAGCCGAAAATTCGACACGTAAACTTATGGGAATTTGCCCACCCAACAGGTTGTCTCTGAGTGCAAGCAGCCGGTTGCAGACCTTTGTATGGTAGCGGCAGGCATCCACGGGTGTGGGAGGCTTCCTAAAACACTGTTTGCTTGAGCAGCCCAAATCTTGCGCGTAATTTCCGCGTCGGGCTTTAGGTGGCAGCGTCGCCTGACGGCCGGCTTCTTCGGAAGCCCGCCTCCTTCACTTGCAATGCGCGTTACTTGCGCCTAGATACGCTGGTCTAGTCAAAGGGAAACCGCAATGACATCGGTTGTTGAAATCCAGAACCTGCGCACCGCATCAGCAGCAGCTGACGCGTCTGCTGTTGATTCATGGGAAATCTAGACCGCCTCTGACAGAAATCCGGAGGCTCAGGCCTCCGCTTGGTTCCGAAGTGCAACCCCGGATGGCCACAGCCTCTGGGGTTTTGCTTTCGGACCAGATGCTTTCCCCGTTTGGTCTGACACGAGATTGGCGCGCCAATGCCAATGGCCGTCTCATAGGCGCTTGGCCAGCGTGTGTGGGACGGCGACCATACGCCAAAGGAGAAGAAACATGGCGATGAAACTGAACGTGAATGTCGGCACCATCGGTCACGTCGACCACGGCAAAACGACCCTGACGTCTGCACTGACGCAGGTCCAGGCCGCGCGTCTGGGTGGGCAGGCTTTGTCTTTCGATCAGATTGACAAAGCGCCCGAGGAAAAGGCACGGGGCATCACCATCAACACGAGCCACGTGGAATACGAGTCTCAAAACCGGACCTATGCCCACATCGACTGCCCAGGGCACGCCGATTATGTGAAGAACATGATCACCGGCGCGTCGCAGATGGACGGGGCAATCCTGCTGATCGATGGCACCGAAGGCGCGGCCAAACAGACGATCGAGCACATTCTGCTCGCGCGCCAGGTGAACGTGGCCAATATGGTTGTTTTCGTTAACAAGATGGACAACCTGACGGACGCGGAACGCGATGAGATGGCCGAGTTGATCAAGCTGGAAACCGGCGCGTTGCTTGAGGCGCAAGGCTATGAAGGAACGCCCTTTATTTTTGGCTCGGCACTAAGGGCGCTTGAAGCGGCTCTGCGCGGTGATCTGGATGCGCCGGATGTGGCGTGTGTCAAGGAACTGGTGGACGCGATGGACCGTCATTTTCCCGACCCCGTTCGGGACTACGACAGCCCATTCATGATGCCAATCGAAGGCGTGCATACCATTCCCGGACGCGGCACCGTGGTGTCCGGCCGTGTGGAGCGGGGCGTGATATCCGTCGGTCAGCCTGTCGAAGTGATTGGGTTGTCGAACGACGGTGTCGAGCTTGTCGTGACGGGCACGCAGGCGTTCCGCAGGGACGTGCCAAAAGCCCGGGCCGGGATGAATGTCGGTCTTCTTCTGCGTGGCCTGAAGCGCGATGAGGTCCAGCGCGGCCAGATCCTGAGCGCACCGGGTGTCATCCAACCCTTTCAGAAGGGTCGGGCTGAGATCTTCGTTCTGACGGCCGAGGAAGGCGGACGGCATACGGCGTTCTCAAGCGGTTACAGCCCGCAGTTCTTCTTTGGGGTCACCGATATCACTGGGGTGATCGATGTCACCGATGATCTGCCGGTCATGCCAGGATCGCAGGCTGACATAGGGTTCGCTCTTCACAAGCCCGTCGGCATTGAAAAAGGCGTGCGCTTTGCGCTCCGCGAAGGCGGAAAAACCGTCGGCGCGGGCATCGTGACCGAGGTTACGACCTGAAAGACTGTAATGAGGCCATGGCCCTGATTCTGTCGGGGCCATGGTCGCTTGATGGGTCCGGTGCCAAGAGGCGTGGCAGACCTCGGCAATCGGTTCGTAAATAAATGTGCGTCACTCTTTGGGCGGCAGCGACGGAAACCATGGGTTCGCCTAAAGAATGCCCGGCCCATCGGCTCGGCCGCCGGTTGATCTACCGGTTAGAAATGGAACGGGCCTTACAGCGCCAACGGCCGGCCCTCGGCCGCTCCCTTTGGGCTTTTGCCAATCTCAGGCCCCTTCGTTGCCAGCATCTGGCTTGCGTTATCAAAAAGCCCGCTTTGTGCGATGCGGGCTCTCTGGGACAGCGGTTAAATGAGCCTGCGGCGTTCGACATCGCCGTTGCCGCGAAACAAAAAGAACAGCCCGGCTGCGAGCAGCATCCCCTGAAGCTGCCAACCACTGAAGGGTCCGAAGTAAATCATCACAATCACGCCGGCGACGACGCTGGAAACCGCGAACCCGCCAAGGCGCGTTACCATGTCGGTTATCCAATTGTTGCGCACCAGCCCACCCAAGAGCATTGCAAGTCCACCTGCAATCTCGGCAAAGGCCGCGAGTGCGAACAACACCAAAGGCAACCCGTAGCTTTCGGCCTGAGCCGCAATATCCGGGAGCTTAAACGTTCCCTGTTCTATGATGATGGCAGCCAGAGGAATGCGTAAAAACCAATCGGCGCTGCGGACAGTCGGCAGTCTAAGGCTTTGGGCCGCAACGGTTTCGACCAAGGTCATGGCACGTGTCCTTTCAATCTGAGATTTATGCGTCAGCCAGCTCGCGCTTTTGCTTGCGATAGGGGTACGTGTCGGCGCGGCGATCAGATTGGCGAGACAGACCAAATGCGACAATTCGCCATGGCGCGCAGGTCAGAACCTCGCTGCTTCTGACGTTGGATCGATTGGGTGCATAAATCGAAAGCTGGCCGGAATTCGCCAATAAATAGGTTGCCATGCTGCTTTTATTCGATGATCGACTTAGAGACCAAAGTCCCAGCGGAGGGTATTGGCGCAATCTCATCCTATGACACACGTCCGACCGGGCACGTTCCTCAAACATGACTGCCAGGTCGTGATTTGTTGGTCGCCGCTTTCGGGCCAATGACTGGGACTATCGGCAGATCACGCGATAATGCGTTGCCCTGTGCAATCAGTTCGCCCTAGATCGATAGCCATGTGGATCGTGTTTGTCGCTACTCTGACTTTTCTCACCCATACCTCGCCTGCCACTGCGTGCAGCGGGCAGGACCCATGCCAGATCGGGGATCGGTCCTACCACCTGAGGGTCCCGGACAAATGGGACGGAAAGACCCCCATGCCCGTCCTTCTTCACTTCCACGGTTGGGGACGACAGGGGGGGCTTATCGTGCGGCATGGGCGCATCATCACCGGTGATGTGGCCGAGGATGTGCTGGTGCTTGCGCCTAATGGTCTTAACGCAACATGGTCGTTCCGGCGAGAGGGCTCGCCCGATACGGCCTTCGCGCTCGCGGTAATTGAAGACGCGGCCGAGCGGTTTCCCATCGATCGCAGTCGCATCTTCATCTCAGGGTATTCCTGGGGTGCCAACATGGCTTGGCGCTTTGCCTGCGACGCGGGTGACGGGGTCGCGGGGTTGCTGGCTGTCTCTGGAACACTACCGCAGACGGTCGATTGCGATGGCAAACCCGATGAGGTGCGCCAGGTCTTCGGCCTTGCCGACAGTGTGCTGACCTTTCCGATGGGCCAGGGCGGAGACACGACATATCCCGTCGCCCTCTGGCGCGATCAGTTGGGCTGCGGTGAAGGCCGCGTGGATGGACCTTGGAATGCGCGTCCCTTCCTGACGTTCGAGCGGACCTCCTGGGATTGCCGCGATGGCCGCGTGGTGCTTGATGTCCACCCGGGCGGCCACTTTATCCCGCACGATTGGATCCCTTTGCAGGTCGCGGATATTCTGAAGCTTCAGAAAAGGTAGGCGGCAGAGCTCTTAGTCTGGGCGCCTGCCCATGTTGGCAGACCGAGTTGCCCCGCCACGGGTCAGTGCACTTCGTCACCGGCGTTGGTGATCAAGAGATCCGTGAACTCATCAGAGTTCCGCTGACTTTGGCATCAGTTCGCACAGCTCTCTCGTGATCTATCAGACTTACGGCAGGATCGGTCAGATCTGAACGATCTAAGCTGCACTCCTTTCCGTATCGGACACGCTCGTTAACTGCGGGACGAGGGGCGCTGCGCAAGCCGTAAGTCAAGTGTTCAACGTCTAGGAATACAACAATGAGAAATGTTTCGTATCGGTCTGGGCAGCTTTTGTCCTGATAGCCTGGGCTATCGCGGCAGCCGCCGCCACTCTTGGTTTTACAAAGGTCTCACGAATAATTTCGACAGCCGCAGGTTTCCTGGGCAACCAAGCCACCGGTTAAATGGTCTTCTGTCCTTTCCAACCAAATTCACGCCGACCGAGATTTGAACGCGCTGGGCAAAGCGGCTCAACATGAACGTTGGTTGTCTCGTTTCCAATCCGACAACAGGTCTATGTCGCCGGTTCAAAGTGGCAGACCAAATCGGATTGTTTCTGGCCTAAGACATTTGGGGTACTGGCTTTGGGCTTAACCTTGTCGAACTGCTTTTGATAATCTGTGCGGTTCGGGCGCGGGATCACCTCACTCGTCGGTGCCGATTGAGGTCACGATTGGCAGTCTGTTCTTAACCTCGGCCCCAAAGCCCGAATTCGGACGTGAATGGCCGGCGCTGTTCCCGGGGCTAGCACAGATGTCCTCTAAGGCGCCGGCCGGTTTTGGACAGGGCGCGCAAGGCGCAGGCCGGGCGGGTTCTGTTGGTGACCGGCACCTTGGCCTTTCGACCTGTCGACAGGCGCGCGCGCGACCATGACGATGATAAGCTCGTGTGGCCGCCGGTCCGCATGGTATCGGCGCGGATCTGAAATGTGCGCCTTGGTTTTCCGGGCGGGCGGCTGCCCAGCGTCACTGGTAAAACGAAGCGTCGATTTTTCGGCCGGCGAGAACCCTTTGGACCCCTCAAAACCGAACAGGTCGTGGATGTCGCCCGCCACCCGTCCGAGACAACGCCGTCGGTCGGTTCTTTGGTAAGGAATATACAGAGCCCAAATGTCCCACGGACCTGGAAGTGCAGACGGCCTGATGAGAGCCTACGGGTCATGAACAGCAGGTGAGATCTGCACCGTCGCCTCTCTTCCCAAATGGCTCTTCACACGGATCGGGCAGCCACCCGTGCGGAACGGCATTGGTTCAGCCCGAAAAAAGCTTGGTTCGCGCGGCGCTAGGGCGGCGGCTCTTGCTCGTCTGAGAGCGCTCCGCGACCTATAGCTCTTTCCATGCCTCCTGATCCGCAGCCAAGGCGAGGTTCCCGGCGCCGGCCATGTGTGTCCCACCGTGGCTGGCACGCGCCGCTTGCGCGTGGGGTGCCGCCTCGACCGCCTGCGGCGCGGCGCCGGTGTTGAACTGTGAAATCGATCGGGTAAGCCCCTCAGCTTCATTGGAAAGAAGGGCACTAGCCGCTGTGACCTCTTCGAAAGAGGCTGCCTGCTTTTGGGTGTTGCCGTCTATCTGGGACACAGCACTGGTGATCTCTCCGATCCCGGTCACCTGTTCCGAGATTGCATGGGCGACATGCTCAATTCGGTCCGATATGCCAATCACGCTTTCCGATATCTTCTCAAAGGATCTTTGGGTGTTTTGAACTTTTGTCACACCCTCCGAAACGGCGACATCGCTTCGGCTGATAACCTCTTCGATTTCCGTGGCCGCTTCGCCAGCCTTCTGTGCAAGCTGACGAACCTCTGACGCGACGACGGAGAATCCACGGCCTGCATCACCCGCCCGGGCAGCCTCGACACCGGCATTGAGCGCAAGAAGGTTGATTTGAAAGGAAATGTCATTGATTGCGGTGACGACACCCGCAATTTCCTTCGATGCTTCGGCGATTTTGGTCATCGCCTGTGCCGCATCGCTTGCTATGGTCCCGCTCTCTTGGGCGGTATCCTTGGCAACCGTGGCGTTGTTGTTGGCCTCTACAACGTTCTCGTTGACCTGGGAAATGTTCGCCGCGAGCTGTTCCAAGGCCGCCGAAGTCTGCTCGAGAGAAGCAGCGTTTTGCTCTGCTTGCTTAGACAGACCTTGCGAGGTGTCGCGCAACTCCATCGAGGATGTGGAAAGGTTTTCTGTGCTGCCGTCGATGGCGCCGATCAGCGCGCTCAAGGACCCAATCATCGCATTCGTATTGCGCTGTAGATCTGCGAATGCACCGTTGAAATGGCCTTGCATCGGCCGGGTCAAGTCGCCGTTTGCAACCCGTTCCAGGGCTCCGCCCGCTGCTGACAACCCGTCGTCCACGGCCTGAACGAGCGTGTTTAGATCCCGACAGATTTCGCCGAATACACCGTCTTTTCCGGCGATGTCGATTTTCTTGGTGAAATCGCCCTGAGCACAGGCAGCGACGATCGCCGAAACCTCGGCGGCGTATGCCTGCATGCGTTCCTGCTGTTCTTTCGCTTCGAAGGCCTCGCGTTCCGTGCGCTGTCTTTCCTGTTCCTGTAGCTTTTGGTCTTCTTCGCGGGCCTCTCTCTTCGCCTTTTTTTTCCTTTCCAGCTCCTCGCGCTCGCGTTCCTTCGCGGCGGCTACGCTTTCTTTGAAAGAGTTGATCGACCAGACGATGCGCCCGAGTTCCTTTGGGCAATCTTGCGGCAGTTCTGCCGTTTCATCGCCCTGGGAAAGCCGATCTCCCGCGTCGGATATGCGCCGCACCTCTTTCGTCATATTGCGGACGACATAGGTCGTGGTCCAGGCCGCGGTGGCCGCAGCAAACAGCACGCCGCCCGCCAAAAGCAGGACGACAATCAGCGATGATCGCGCGATTTCTTTGGCAGACGCGCTTATGTCTGCAACAAGCCGGTCTTCAACATCCTTGAAGGCGTCGATCCGAACCGTGGTTAGGCCGAAATAATCCGCAGCCGTCACATTCTGCAAGTCACCTGTTTCGAAAGAGGAAAAGGCGACGCCGCGCAGGCGCACTATTTCCTGCGTTTCGTCGAGTTTACCGATCGCTGCGACGGCCGCTTTGAAACCACCTTCGGCAATTGTTTCGAAGCGCGCAAGATTATCATTCTGACGGGTGATCAGCCGCTCCATCAGACGCAGTCTCTGGAAGTCGAAAGCTCCGGCTGCAAAGCCGCCGGAACCGATAGCGCGTTCGATGCCAGAGAATTCCTTTGCGGCGAGCAGCGCTTCGAGGCTCGCAACCTTCTGAGCTACGCGCGTGCTGTCCGAGAGGTACCCGATGCTGACAATTGTCGTTAGCATTGTTGCGTTGTGCGCCGTGTAATGTCCGAGCGCATCGGGCGTTGCGATATCAAGCTGATCGACCAACTGCCTTACGCCGTCGCGCTTGGAAAGCACGCTGGCAACATCGGCTAGGTACGCAGAGATTTCGGGTCCGCCAACCTGACCGTGCAGGTCAATACCTGAAAGGACGACAGATGCGGCCTGATCGGTTAGGTTCCTCTGTGCCGACAGTTCAGGGCCGAACTGCTGTCCACCACTGCTGAGAAAGACACTGGTGGCCCCTCGTTCTTTCTGTTGCTCGTGGATCAGGGCGCTCATGCTGGATATTAAGTCCTTCATCCCGGCGGTCCGGTGCGCGTCGGTGTACCGCCGCAACTCGGATGCCAAAAGAAAGGTTGAGACGACGACGGCAACAAGCAAGGGAACGGACACCAAAATGAGCATTCCGCGTTTCAAGCTGTGCATAATCAATCGTCTAAAGCGCATAGTCTTCCTCCTTACGCGGAGCCGCAGAGAAGCAAGAAATCGCTAAAAAAGTACTGCCAATGACCGTGTCGGCGGCCCGGATCTGCTCGCATTTTATGTTCATTTTGCGCGCTTCCACGTGGGGTGTCGCGAAGTCGGTTTGCGCTTGCGCAAGGGCGGGCAAGACTGTCGGGACTTGGCGCGACGCCCCCCAGGGTCTTGAAGTTTGCGCCAATCCAACGACGTCTACGCGCCGTGTTGAAGCCAGATCCACGCGCGCCGGGCTTGGGCAAGAGCGTCCGCGCGCGCCAAAGGCACAACCCTTGGAGAAAAGATTGCAAGCCCGGCACACGTGAAATGCAACGTGTTCTATATTGGGCTTCGTCGCCCGATTTGTTGGGAAAATCAGCGTTCAAAACGCGATCGGTTTGCCGCGTGCGGATCATGCCTTGACCATTTGTCAGGACCCGCTGCATCCTCGGCAAATTGATGACCGAAACGGTTGATCAATCCAAAAAGATATCAGGGAGTGAATATGAAACATACAGTCATTGGCGCGGCTTTCGCAGCCGCTTTCGCTGTCGGCGGTATGGCTGCTGCACAGGATCAGACCTTTATCTCCATCGGAACCGGTGGTGTCACCGGCGTCTACTATCCGACCGGTGGCGCGATCTGCCGTATGCTGGGGCCCACCAGAAAAGAACACGGCATCCGCTGCGGGGTCGAATCGACCGGTGGTTCGGTTTTCAATATCAACGCGATACGCTCGGGCGAGCTGGAGTTCGGAGTTGCCCAGTCCGACTGGCAGTATCATGCCTTCAACGGATCCTCGCGTTTCGAAGAGCAGGGCCCGTTTGAGGAACTGCGGGCTGTCTTTTCGGTGCATCCAGAACCCTTTACTGTCGTTGCGCGCGCAGATGCCGGCATCTCGACCTTCGAGGATCTCAAGGGCAAGCGTGTGAACGTCGGCAACCCCGGCTCAGGCCAGCGCGGCACGATGGAAGTGCTAATGGCCGCCATGGGCTGGACCATGGACGACTTCGCGCTTGCGTCCGAGCTTCAGGCCGCTGAACAAAGCCAGGCGCTTTGCGACAACAACATTGATGCGATGGTCTATACCGTGGGTCACCCGTCGGGTTCGATCCAAGAGGCGACGACCGCCTGTGAATCAGTGCTCGTTACGGTTCAGAACGACGCGACCGAGACGCTGGTTGCCGACAACCCGTTCTACCGTGTCGCCACGATCCCGGGCGGAATGTATCGTGGATCTGACGGGGACACCATGACCTTCGGCGTCGGCGCGACCTTTGTATCTTCCACCGCGGTTTCCGACGATGTCGTCTATGAGGTGGTCAAGGCGGTATTCGAAAACATCGATCAGTTCCGCGGGCTGCACCCGGCGTTTGCCAATCTCGACCCCGCGCAGATGGCCAACGACGGCCTGTCTGCGCCTTTGCATCCAGGTGCCGAGCGCTATTACCGCGAAGCCGGCCTGCTTCAATAGGCGGCACGTGATCTGACAAGATGCAGCCGGGGCGGTTCACTCGCCCCGGCACCACGCCAGCGATGAGGGACGGGGCATGGCGGAGCCATCGAAGGACGAGGCGCAACTGAGCGATGACGATCTTCAGGATCTCGTTGCCAGCACGGATACCGGAGGACGCGTACCTGACGCCCGTTGGGTCGCACTTCTCATATCCGGATTGGCAATGGCCTGGTCGCTTTTCCAGCTCTGGATTGCGCAGCCAATGCTGTGGTTCGGTCAGTATCTTCCGGTCATGAATTCTTCGCAGACCCGGCCCGTCCACCTCATGTTTGCGATCGTATTGGCTTTTCTGGCCTATCCCGCTTTCAAGTCATCGGTCCGGAACAAGGTCCCGATTGTTGACTGGGCTTTGGCGGGCGTCGGACTTTTCTGTACTTTCTATGTCTTCTGGTTTTCGGATGTTCTGGCGAACACCGCCCGCTCGGGCTTGCCAACGCAGTTCCAGATCATCCTCGGGGCGGTCGGCATCCTTGTGCTGTTGGAAGCCTCACGCCGGGCGCTCGGACCAGCTCTGACAATCGTCGGATCGATCTTCCTGCTCTATGCCTACATGGGCCAGGGCTGGCTCATCCCGGAACTGATTGAACACGAGGGGCTGTCATTTAACGCGCTCATCAACGCGCAATGGTTGGATACGGCGGGCGTTTTCGGCATTCCGCTGGGGGTTTCCACGGCCTTCGTTTTCCTGTTCGTTCTGTTCGGCTCGCTTCTCGATAAGGCCGGGGCAGGGAACTACTTCATCCAGCTTGCCTTTGCGGGCCTCGGACACCTGCGGGGCGGGCCGGCCAAAGCTGCCGTCCTTGGTTCAGCGATGACGGGCCTGATTTCCGGCTCTTCCATCGCGAACGTGGTGACCACCGGAACGTTCACGATCCCGCTAATGAAACGCGTGGGCTTTAGCAATGAACAGGCCGGGTCCGTCGAAGTGGCGTCTTCGGTCAACGGACAGATCATGCCGCCCGTCATGGGCGCGGCCGCCTTCCTTATGGTCGAGTTCATCGGCATCTCTTACGTCGAAGTCATCAAGCACGCCTTCATTCCGGCGGTGATCTCGTACATTGCGCTGGTATACATCGTGCACCTGGAAGCGCTGAAAAAGGATATGCCCGCGCTGGGCGAGGCCAAGCCCCTCCTGGGAATGATCGTGAAGGCATTCATCGGTTTCGCCGTCGCGGGTGTTGCCTTCACGGCGCTGATTTATGGCGTGAACGGCCTAGAGGCGCTGATCCCGACGCTGATGTCGCCGGTGATGATCACGCTTCTTGGGCTGGTCTACATCTATCTTGTGCGGGTCTCGGCCAGGCATCCGGACCTTGCGCTGGACGATCCCAACGACCCCAACATCACGCTGCCGCAGGCCAAGGACGTCTACCCTACCGGGCTCCACTATGTGCTGCCGATTTTCGTTCTGGTCTGGTTCCTGATGGTCGAACAGCAAAGCCCGGCCAAATCCGCCTTCTACGCCACGGCGCTGATGCTTTTCATCATCCTGACGCAGAAACCACTGAAGGCGCTGTTCCGTTCGGAGTCATTCTCGGCCGCCATCACGGAAGGCTGGAACGACCTGATCGAAGGCCTGATCGCCGGCGCGCGCAATATGATCGGCATCGGCGTCGCCACTGCCGCCGCCGGAATTATCGTGGTCACGGTGACCAAGACACCCATCGGGACCGAGCTCGCGGGCCTGGTTGAGTTCCTGTCGGGCGGCAGCCTGATCATCATGCTTCTGTTGATCGGTGTCTTCTCACTGATCCTGGGCATGGGTCTGCCGACGACGGCAAACTACATCGTCGTGTCGTCCCTGATGGCGGGCGTGGTCGTCAGCCTTGGCGCGCAAGAGGGGTTGATTGTGCCGCTGATCGCCGCGCATCTTTTTGTCTTTTATTTCGGGATAATGGCCGATGTGACGCCGCCGGTGGGGCTTGCCAGCTTTGCCGCAGCCGCGGTTTCGGGCGGGGACCCGATCAAGACGGGCTTTACGGCGTTCTTCTACAGCCTGCGAACCGTCGCTTTGCCGTTCCTCTTTATCTACAATCCGACGCTTATCCTTTTCGGTGTCGATCTTGGCACCTTTGGCGGTGTCCTTCAGGCGATTTCCGTCTTTGTTGTTGCCACCTTCGCAATGCTGCTTTTTGCGGCGGCGACACAGGGTTACTTCCTTGCCCGCTCGCGCATCCACGAAAGCCTGGCTCTGCTTCTGGTGGCGTTCACCCTGTTTGTTCCGAATTTCTGGCTGAACACGCTGCAGCCGCCGTTCCGAGAGGTTCCGCCGATCGAATTTGGACAAGCCGTGGCCGATGCATCGGCGGGCGACCAGTTGCGGATCGTTGTCGAAGGGCCGGACTTTGCCACCGGCGAGACCGCCCAGGTCACTTTGCCGCTCAATATCGCTGAAGGGTCCGTGCAGGAACGGATTGATGCATCGGGCTTGTTGCTTATCCCCGAAGGCGATACCCTTCGGATGGACGAACCCATGTTCGGTACTGAAGTGGCCGAGACGCTGTCGGACTTCGACTTTTACGCGGATGATCCGGTTCTGGTTGCATCGGTTCAGGCGCCGGTCGACCGCATGCCGGAACAGATCTTCTATATTCCGGCCCTCTTGTTGCTCGGCGTTGTGATCATGCTGCAGCGGCGGCGTCAGACCAAGCCAGCGTTCTAAGGAGAAAGGCCATTTTCAGTTCCATCCTACTGCCCATCGATCTCTCGTCCGAGGCCAGTTGGCAAAAGGCACTTCCTGCCGCCCTTCGGATCGCCAACGATGGTGGCGATCTTCATGTCGTCACGGTCGTACCCAGCTTCGGCTATCCGTATGTCAGCGGGTATTTTGACGAAGATTTTGAAAAGAACGCACTGCACGAAGCCGGGGAAAAGCTCAACGCTTGGGTCAAGGGGCAGTCCGTTGGCGCAACCAAGGTTACGCTCCATGTGCTGCATGGCCGCGTTTATGATGAGATCATCCGAGCGGCCGACAAACTCAGCGTCGACGCGATTGTCATGGCCTCTCACCAGCCGGAGGTGTCGGACTATCTTATCGGCCCGAATGCGGCGCGCGTGGTGCGGCATGCGCGGCAGTCGGTTTTCGTGATCAGAGATTAGCAGGAGCACCCTATGGCGGGCCATGTCTTCGGTCGCAGTGCTCGTGGCACCATGCCGACCGCCGTTTCGGGCGATGGCTGCTATATCGTTGATGCCGACGGCAAGCGGTATCTCGACGGATCGGGCGGCGCCGCGGTGTCCTGTCTTGGGCATTCGAACGAGGCCGTCCGCCAGGCAATCCACGCACAACTCGACCAACTTGAATTTGCCCACACGGGGTTCTTCACGACTGAAGCCGCCGAAGCGCTGGCCGATCGACTGATCGAAAATGCGCCCGAAGGCATCGACCGCGTCTATCTGGTTTCTGGCGGGTCCGAAGCTATGGAATCGGCATTGAAGCTCGCCCGCCAGTACTTTGTTGAGACGGGCGCGCCCGAGCGGCACCGGGTCATTGCACGGCGTCAAAGCTATCATGGTAACACGCTGGGCGCGCTCGCGGCTGGCGGCAACGCATGGCGGCGGGAAAAATATGCGCCGCTGTTGGTCGAGACGACCCATATCTCGCCCTGCTATGCTTACCGGGGCCGCGCCGAGGGAGAGACCGACTTTGACTACGGCCAGCGCGTTGCCAATGAACTGGAGGAAGAAATCGAAAGGCTTGGGCCCGAAACGGTCATGGCCTTTCTGGCGGAACCCGTCGTCGGCGCAACGGCCGGGGCCGTTCCGGCGGTCGCGGGATACTTCGGTCGCATCCGTGAGATCTGTGACGAATACGGGGTTCTGTTGATCCTGGACGAGGTCATGTGCGGCATGGGCCGGACAGGCACGCTTTTCGCCAGTGAACACGACGGGGTCCGCCCGGACATCGTGGCCATCGCCAAGGGGTTGGGGGCTGGCTATGCCTCGATCGGGGCGATGCTGTGCTCTGCCGAGATCTACGGTGCCATCGCGGCGGGGTCGGGCAGCTTCATGCACGGCCACACCTACCACGGCCATCCGTTGGCGGCAGCAGCCGGCAACGCCGTCTTGTCCGAGATCCTGGACCGCCAGTTGCTTGCCCGGGTGCGTTCGGCAGGCGAAGGTCTTATGGATTGTCTGTCGGAGAGGTTTGGCGACCATCCTCACGTCGGTGACATCCGGGGTCGCGGACTGTTCCGCGGGCTCGAGATCGTCGAGGATCGTGGCCGGAAGTCTCCCTTTGACCCGGGTCGCGGCATCAACGGTAAAATCAAGAAAGCGGCCATGGAGAATGGCCTGATCTGCTATCCTGCTGGTGGTACAGTAGACGGCAAACACGGAGACCACGTGCTTTTGGCACCGCCGTTCATCATCGACGACAGCCAGATTGATGAACTGGTTGGCAAATTGGACACAGCGATCGCGGCGGCCATCAAGGCCTGACCCGCGGACTGACCAATAAACAACTCATACTTTTCACACGATCTTCTCACGCGATCCGCAAGCATGCTGGGCCCATTGCCCCTAGAGCTGTCCCTACCGGCTGAAACGCGGTGTTTCAGTCGTCCAACCAAGAAAGGGAAAGACAAATGCCACTTGTGGATATTCAGGTAATCGATGGCGTCTTCAGCGAAGACGAAAAGAAGGAAATGATCGAAAAAGTGACCGACACGATGGTCGGCATCGAAGGGGAAGCCCTGCGCGGCGTCACCTGGGTTCGCGTTATTGACGTGCCCGGCGGTCAGTGGGGCATCGGCGGGCAGGCTCTGGGTGCTGCGGATGTCAAAGCATTGCAGGGCCAGGCGGCCTAAAGGTGAAACCCTTTGGTTCGGAGCGGGTCATCCTCCCTGACCCGCTCTGACCCGAATTGTGCCCGGCAAAGGCGGCTTAACGGCCTGGGCCCTCCGGCCGCACTTCGCCACGGAAATGGATCCGTCAAAATGAAAGATTTCGTTACATCGTTCCAATCGGTGGAGCTTCTTCGCGACCCCGTTGGGGCAGCCTTCCAAAGCGGCTGGCGCCAGTGGGCCCAGACCCATGGTGCGGTGCAATCGCTGCCCGAGTTCATGGGGCACTTCGCGTCCCTAAGTGATCACGCTCCTGATGCGGGCAAAGACCTTGCAGAAGTCATTGCGGTACGAAAGGCGCCGGTCCTGTTCTTGCAACAGGACGACATTCATGTCCCTCCAGAGGTGTGCTGTTTGCAAAGGTCAAGCGGTGTGCAGATGGTCCTGCACGCGCCCCAGTCCCCGGTCAAATTTGCAGGGATCTGCCAGCTGGGTCCGCGCGATGCCGAAGCCATGCTGCGCTTGGCACGCGTCTGCAAGCCCGGGCCGTTCGAGATAGGCACCCATCTTTTGGGTAAGTTCATCGGGCTCCGTGAAGGAGGCAGACTGATCGCCATGGCGGGGCAGCGCATGAGACTGCCGGGTTGGATCGAGATCAGCGCCGTAAGCGTCCATCCCGATTACCAACGTCGCGGGCTGGGTGCCCGGGTAATCCGCGCGATGGTCGACCTGATATGCCGCGAGGGCGACACGCCGTTCTTGCATACCTACGCACATAATAAGGGCGCGATTTCGCTTTACCAAAGTCTGGGCTTCGAGTTCCGGGCCGAGATGCACATCGCACCCGTTGGTCCGGTCGAGCAATCGCGCGCTGTGTAAATCTGTCCGTCGGGCTGCCCCGGGCAACTATGACACGCAAAGGCGCGCAGGCGCCCATTTGTTTTTGCATGATGAGGGTCTAAGATTTCGCGATGAGATGGAAGATCGCCGAATATACGCTCGATACCGATACGGCCGAGCTTCTGTCTTCCGACGGGCCCGTTCATCTTGAGCGTCAGCCCTATAACGCCCTGCTGTATCTGATTGAAAACGCGGAACGGGTCGTATCGCGTGAAGAACTGATACAAGCCGTTTGGAACGGTCGGTTCATCAGCGATTCCGCTGTTGCGACTGTCATCAAACAGGTCCGCAAGGCGTTGGGCGACAACGGAACGCAGCAAAATTCCATTCGGACGGTGCATGGTCGCGGCTTCCGCTTTGTGGCCGACGCTGTGCCAATTCCGCCGCCGGTGACCGCAGAAGCACGGGCGCAGACGCCGGTCGCGCGCCCGCCTTCCGCCGGAAGCGGTCGACCGACCATTGCCGTCCTGCGGTTCACGGAAACGGGAGAGGCAGCGAATATCGCCAGCATGGCCACCGCGCTTCCGGCTGAGATCATTTCCAGTCTGTCGCGCCTGAATTGGCTGCATATCATCTCGCGCGGGTCGTCTTTCCAGATTGATCCGACCTCGGCATTCCCCGACGCCGTCGGAGCCCAGCTTGGCGTGCGTTACCTGGTGACCGGGTTCGTGGAACATCTGAAAAACTCGCTCAAGGTTCATTTGGAACTGCTGTCGACGTCCGATGGATCCTTGATCTGGTCCGATTTCTACTCCGTGGGTCACGCCGAGATCGAAGTGGCGCGCAATGAGATCGTGTCTTCGATCGTCTCGGCGCTCGATCTTGAAATTCCGAAGTACGAGGCAGACGCCACGCGGCTCTTGTCAGACACGGAATTCGACGCATGGTCACACTTTCACATCGGTCTGGCGCACATCTACCGCTTTGATGAACAGAACAATCATCTGGCCGCGCATCATTTCGACGCGGCGCTGGCACTGGACCCGGATTTCTCTCGGGCGCA
>JBCCMQ010000011.1:0-139959 GCA_039026235.1 Pseudomonadota bacterium | reverse complement strand
TGGCTCTGGCTCTGGCTCTGGCTCTGGCTCTGGCTCTGGCTCTGGCTCTGGCTCTGGCTCTGGCTCTGGCTCTGGCTCTGGCTCTGGCTCTGGCTCTGGCTCTGGCTCTGGCTCTGGCTCTGGCTCTGGCTCTGGCGCGTCAAGGCTTGCCTTTAAAGCCAATTCATCGCCTTCCCTTGCGTCTGCGTCTGCGTCTGCGTCTGCGTCTGCGTCTGCGTCTGCGTCTGCGTCTGCGTCTGCGTCTGGCGCTTCTTCGGCATCCTCGTCGGTTTTGGCAGAAAGGGGCTCGTGGGCGTCATCCACTTGCGAAGCCGTGCCATCCAAGGCCGATTCTTCAACCGGCGCGACTGGTTCGTCTTTAGCTTCGGGTTCAATTTCCGCGTCCCCGACTTCAGCTTCAGAGGCCGCACCGTCGTCGCTGAAAGATCCGTCCGCAAAAACGTCTGCATCGACCCCGTCAGCCGGGGCATCGGCGATAGTTTCATCCGACGTTTGGTCCGGTTCTGCCGCGGTGTCCGGGCTGTCGACCGCCTGATCCGCTTCTTCAGGCTCTGGCTGCGTATCCCGGGACGTGCTGGATAAATCGTCGTCAGCAAACAGGTTTTCTGTCTCGTCCAAGGCCAAACTCTCCGCCTTGGACGCTGCTTCGGCGGCATCATCATCGCCGTCTTTTTCGCCTCTCGCACCTTCCTTATGATCACCGGTCCCGGCACCGTCGTCGGATGACGTATCGTCGGGGTTTGGCTCCATGTCGCCATCGGCTGGCAATCCTGGTTCCGTTTGCGGAGTTTCTTCCACAGGAAATTCGAGTGACGCCAGAGCCGCAGTATCCAGCGGCACGTCCCCTTCCTCCACAGCCGCGCCGGCGGGCAGAATGCGCGCGGCCGAAGCCGTCGCTCCAAAAAACACTTCGCCGTCGAATTCAGTATTTTCGGGCGGCGTGGCGACGAACGCCACCGGATTGAACCGGTATTCGTTGGCGAAAGCCTCGGCCTCACTGAGGGTTTCGCGTGCGACCACGGCCACCACGATCTCGACATTGTTCAGCCGCCGCCAATCGAACGACAGGTCAGCCACGTTGTAAGGTGTCAGCCCCTCAAGCTCCGCCAGAAGAATGGACCTTTCGCGCGCCTCGGATGAGGTCGGGACCGTCAAAGTGCGATAAAGGATCTGCGAATTCGGAATGACGAGCTTGGTGGTCACGCCGGCTTTTTCAAGCGTCGCCGCAGTCTTGCGCAGAAAGTCCAGCGTTTCGCGCAGGTTCGGATCGTCCAGGGCGGCCATGCCCACCTTCAGCCAGCCTCGACCACCCGATTGGCGCCGGTAAAGACCGATACCGTCGTGGGACAGATCAAGGGCGAATGATGGTCTCATCCAAAAGGGAATGTTGCTTCTATAGGCTCTATGGCCATGGACTGTGCTCGTTTCGCGAAACAGTACCCCGGGAAAACGAACAGTGGAACAGGTTTCCACTTCAAATCCCCGGAAAACGCGGCATCCTGCGCACGTCTACGTTGCAAGGAAGGGCGATCCATCATGATGAAGACAGGTCTGCTGCTGGTTTTGGGTTTCTGCTTGGCGGGCGGGCCGTTGGCCGCCCAGTCCGATCCGGAACCGCGGACCCTTTATGTTGTTGGGCGCGGTAGCGTTGAAGCGGTGCCCGATATGGCCGACATCACCCTTGGCGTGACCGAGGAATCGTCTCAGGCGGATCTGGCGGCATCGGCCGTTTCGCGCGCGGCGGCGGCGATTTTCGACACACTTGGTGCGGTTGGGATTGCGGCTTCAGACGTGCAGACGCGCGATTTTCAACTGACCCCGGTCTTTGATCGCCGCGCCCAGGACGGCGGGCCGCCGCGCGTGATCGGATACCGCGCATCCTATGCCGTTCACGTCACCGTGCGCGAATTGAACGACCTGGGCATGGTCTTGTCTGAGACACTTGAAAGCGGTGCCACGGAATTTCGCGGGCTAAGCTTCGATTTGTCCGACCGGACAAGGGCCGAAGAAATCGCCCGCCGGGCGGCAATCCAGGACGCCAGAACCAAGGCGGCGACCTACGCTGATGCGGCGGAGGTCGGGTTGGGACCGGTGATGGAGATCGCCGAACTTGTGGGCGGCACTGTGCCCGTCGGCGGCGGTGTGCGTGCATCGAGCCTTGCGATGGAGGCCGTGCCGGTCGCCCCTGGTGGTCTGGTGGTCCTGTCCGAGGTTGCAATGACTTTCATGCTGACCCAATAGAGCGAAAAGGGGGGCGCGAACGGCCCCCTTTTGCTTTCTATTGCGAAATCAGGCTGCGCGCGCCGGTGCGGCCTTTGACAGCGCCTGGTCAAGATCGGCGATCAGATCGGCTACGTCCTCGATCCCAATCGAAACCCGCACGACGTTGGGTGATGCTCCGGCCGCTTCCTGTTGCTCAGGTGACAGCTGGCGGTGGGTGGTCGAGGCTGAATGGATAATCAGGGATCGCGCATCGCCTAGGTTGGCCACGTGGCTGAAAATTTCAAGACTATCGACCAGCCGGATGCAGGCGTCGTAACCGCCTTTGACCGCGAAGGTGAACAAAGCGCCGGCGCCCTTGGGGCAGATCTTGTCCACACGATCGAAGTAGGGAGAACTTTCAAGTCCGGCGTAGGTGACATAGTCGATCCGGCCGTCCGCCTCGAGCCATTTGGCGACCTTTACGGCGTTCTCCACATGGCGATCCATTCTCAGGGAAAGTGTTTCGATCCCCATGAGGGTATAGTGCGCGCCCTGCGGGTTCATGGTCATGCCCAGATCCCGTAACCCCACCGCAATGCCGTGGAAGGTGAAGGCCAGCGGACCGAAGGTCTCATGAAACTTTAGGCCGTGATACGCAGGCTCGGGCTGCGACAAGGACGGGAATTTGTCGCTGGCGGACCAATCGAACTTGCCTGAATCGACGACAATGCCGCCCGTCACCGTCCCGTTTCCTGTCAGGTATTTGGTGGTCGAATGCACGACCAGCGTCGCGCCGTGCTCAATGGGTCGGCACAAATATGGGGATGCGGATGTGTTATCGACGATCAAAGGCAGGCCCATCTTGTCGGCCACTGCCGCCACGGCGTCGAGATCGGTGATGTAGCCACCCGGGTTGGCAATCGATTCGCAGAAAATGGCGCGGGTATCGTCGTCGATGGCTGCTTCTACTGCCGCAAGGTCGTCGAAATCCACAAAGGTCGCCGACCAACCGAACCGCTTAATGGTCTGGCTGAACTGGGTGACGGAACCGCCGTACAGCCGGGTCGACACGACAACGTTGCGGCCCGGGCCCATGAGCGGAAACAGGGCCATGATCTGGGCCGCATGCCCCGAAGAACAGGCCACCGCGCCAGCACCGCCCTCAAGCGTCGCCACGCGTTCCTGCAAAACCGCCACGGTTGGATTTGTCAGGCGCGAATAGATAAATCCCACCTCTTGAAGGTTGAAAAGGGCCGCTGCGTGTTCGGCATCGCGGAACACAAAGGCAGTCGACTGATAAATCGGCGTCTGCCGGGCTCCGGTCGCCGGATCGGGGCGGGCGCCAGCATGAATTTGTAGAGTGTCGAATCCAAAGGTCGAGCCGTCTGACATGGGATTTCCTCCGCTGCGTTTTTTTTCGGCGCGACCCTAGTCCAACCGGCAGGTGGCGTCCATCACTTGACGCGTCAGCGCATCCAAAGACCTTCGCGCTTGATCCGATTTCGGATCGCCTGCTCCTTCAGGGGCAGCGCGTTCTGGTCAAACATGGCGCGGACATGGGCGCCCTTCTGCTGATAGATCAGCCGCCTGAACGGGTCGTATTCCTTAAGGGTTTTCTTGATCCAGTTGGGCGCGGTAACACTTAGCAGGGCTTCAATGCGGGCATCATCGGCGCAGGCGAAAAACAGGGGCAGGGCCCGCCAATGATAGCTGACTGCCCCGTCCAGAGTGTTAGCCGGAAGCGTGTCTCTGCCGCCACCCAAGGTGTGGATGACAAGAGGCAGCGCCACCTGATCGAGCCAGGGGGTCAGGGTCTGGCAGACCAGTTCCGGCGGGGGATCATTCCTTATTTCCGTCGCGAAACGGGAAAAAAGCGCGTGGAATGCCGCAGGGTCGCGGTGAAAGAAGAAGGAGGCGCTGAAATAGAGGTAATGTTGCCAGTATTCGGGCGGATGCAGTGGATCGACCGAAGACGCAAAATCCAGCGCGAAACGATCATAAAGAGATTTCCAGATGTCGGTGTATCCCGGGCCGTAGAGCTCGGGCACCGGCCAGGTGCCTTCACGTTTCAGCGATGCTGTAGGTCGGTCAAAGTCGAAAGCCACCTGGCTTAGCGCGCCGGTAATCAGCGTGTCTGTATCAAAAAAGACAAAGGGCCGGTCCCCGGGCAGGATTTTCAGGGCTTCGATCTTGTTTCCATAAGGATACCCGGCCCCAAAATGCAGCGAGTCAAAAGGTAGAATCTCGGCGCCTAGCCTGTCTTCCAATAGGCTGCGAACTTCCGGATCTTTGATACGCGGATCCTGATCGGGCCAGAGCGGGCCGGGCTGCGGCTCTGCCACGATCAGACGACCGGCGAATTCCGGGTCATAGTGGCGGAGGCTCGCCGCGAAGAGGATGGCCTCATAAGAAAGCCGTCCGGCCTGTCCCACGATCAGGATATTGAACTCTTGCGCCTTGCCCATTCTGCCCGCCGGTTTTCGGGCACCTTACAGGCGCGCGTCCTACCGGCTCAAGACCGTCTATTCGCGTGCCCGAAGCGTGGCCGCCGGTCGGGTCATCAGCGGACGCCAGGCAAACCCAAGCCCGGCCAGAAGCGTTGCCAGCACGCCGCCCAGCACAACCGCCAAGGCCGGTCCCCAGGCAATCGCGTAGTCCGTTTCCATCACGTAGGTCATCACGCCCCAGCCGGCGGCTGCGCCTGCAAGGATGGCAACGGCCCCGGCCGCGGCCCCCAAAAGACCCGAACGCAAAGCGAAGCTGACCAATACTTGTCGCCGGCTGGCACCAAGTGTTTTCAGCACCGCCGCTTCGTATATGCGCGCGCGTTCGCCCGCAGCCGCGGCACCGATCAGAACGACGAACCCGGTCAGAAGTGTTGCACTGGCCGCATAGGACGTCGCGGCGGCAATACCCGCCAGTATGCCTGCAACATTGTCGATGGCATCACGCACGCGGATTGCCGTTATGTTCGGATAGGCGGTGGCAAGGTCGCGCAGGATCGCTGCCTCGGCGTCTGCCTCGGCATAGACGGTCGCGATGTGGGTGTGGGGTGCTGCTTCCAGGGCGCCGGGGTTCATGGACAGAATAAAGCCGATGCCTGCGGTTGAAAAATCCACCACGCGGAAACTGGCAATCTCGGCGCTGATCTCCCGTCCGAGAATGTTGATGGTGATCGTATCGCCGATTTGCAGCCCCATCTCAGCGGCCTCTTCCGCCGCGAAGCTGACCAGCGGCGGCCCCGAATAGCCATCGGGCCACCATGCGCCCTCGGTCAGCGTTGTTCGGGCGGGAAGATCGCTGGAGTACGTGACCCCACGGTCGCCCTGGATCACCCAGTGATCGCCGACGACTTCTTTGGCCGGCCGGTCATTGATCTTGGTGATGATACCCCGCAGCATCGGTGCGCTGTCTACCCTGCTGACGGCCTTGTCCCGGTCGAGACGGTCCATGAAACCATCCATCTGGTCCGGTTGTATGTCGACAAAGAAGTAAGACGGAGCCACCTCTGGAAGCTCACCCGCAATGGCGCCGCGCAGGTTCGTGTCGATCTGGCCCACAGCCGCCAGCACCGTCAGGCCAAGCCCGAGCGATAGAACGACACTGGTCGCCTCTTCGCGCGGCCCGCCGATCGCACCAATGGCCAGCCGAAGCGGTGTCCTGCCGCGCAAGATCCGGGACCCAGATGCCCGCCGCGCCAAGCGCATGGCCGCCTGGGCCGCCAGCGCAAGCACGATCAGTGCCGCCAAGATCCCGGCCGAACTCCAAAGGGCAAGGTTTGGGATGCCGGACAAGATCGCCGCCGTGCCCACCAAAACCGCAAGCAAAACGGCCAGCGCGATCAGATAGCGCGGGCGCGGCAACGCGCGCACAGTGCCGAAGGCATCGCGAAAAAGTGCCGCGGCACGCACGTCTTCCGTTTTCGCCACGGGCCAAAGCGCGAAAATGAATGCGGTCAAAAGCCCGTAGAAAGCCGCCTCGGCCAAGGGTCCGGGGTGCAGGGCGATCACCGCTGGCACCGGAAGCCGGGCCTCGATCAGCGGCGCGAATGCCAGCGGCAGTGCCCCACCCAGTGCGACCCCTACCGCAACGGAAAAGAGGGCAAGAACGCCGATCTGTATCAGGTAAACCAGAAAAATCGTCATCCGGTCGGCCCCGACGGTCTTAAGCGTCGCGATGACAGCGATTTTTCCGGAGAGATACGCGCGGACGGCGGCGGACACGCCGACACCGCCGACGGCCAGCCCCGCCAAACCGACCAGCACCAGAAAGGCGCCAATCCGTTCGACAAAGTTCTGCACGCCGGGCGCGCCGTTCCGCGAATCCCGCCATCTCAGGCCATCGTTCCTGAATAGTTCGACCGCCTCGGCCTCTAGCGCCTCAAGATCGGTGTCCGGCGCCAGTTCCAGCCGATAGTTCGATTCAAACAGGGTGCCCGCCGCGAGCAATCCTGAATCGGCCAGATCTTCCAGAAGGACGATGGTGCGCGGCCCCAGGCTGAAACCGGACGAGCCGTTGTCCGGCTCAACCTCTAGCTCTGCGGTCAGCACAAAAGACTGCGTGCCAAATTTGAAGCTGTCGCCCAGCTGAAGACCCAACCGGTCGATCAGAACCCTTTGCATAACGGCACCGGAAACGCCGCCATCGCCCGCCAGCGCCATATCCAGGGGTATATCGGGGTTCAGCACGACCGTACCCTTGAGCGGATAGACACTGTCGATCCCCTTGACCTGTGTCAGGCCACGCTCTGTCGTGCCATCGCGCTCGACCACCGCCATGGACCGAAAGTCAACGATTTCGGAAACACGCCGCGCGTTCTCTGCCATCCAGGCCTTTTCGGTGTCACTGGCGTAACGATAAGTAAAACGCATCTCGGCATCGCCGCCCAAGAGTGCCGCGCCTTCGCGCGCGAGGCCCGCTTCAATCGCCGCGCGCACGCTTCCAACGGCGGCAATGGCCGTGACGCCCAGGGCCAGGCAGAGAATGAACACCCGGAACGCACCCAGTCCGCCGCGCAGTTCCCGTCGGGCGATTGTCGCGGCGACCCGCAGGCTCACTGCGCCGCCTCAAGGGTGTTTTGCGGCTCGATCAGGCCGTCCCGCATGCGCACAACTCTGTCACAGCGCTGGGCCAATTCCGGTGCGTGGGTCACCAAAACCAAGGTAGAGCCATGCTGGTCCCTGAGGTTGAACAGCAAATCCATGATTGCCGATCCATTTGCCCCGTCGAGGTTGCCGGTCGGTTCATCCGCCAAAAGGATTTGCGGGCGAGGGGCCGCTGCCCGGGCAAGGGCAACGCGCTGTTGCTCTCCACCCGATAGTTGTCCGGGATAGTGACCAACCCGGGCGCCAAGACCCACCGACACCAGTTCCGCCTCGGCCCGTTCGAACGCGTCCTTTTTTCCGGCCAGTTCAAGCGGTGTGGCCACATTTTCAAGCGCGGTCATCGTGGGAATCAGGTGGAATGACTGAAACACGACACCCATATGGTCTCTTCGAAAGCGCGCCAGCGCGTCTTCATCCAGGGCCGTCAGGTCTTGGCCAAGGGCGATCACGCGGCCAGTTGTGGCGCGCTCAAGGCCGCCCATTAGCATAAGGAGCGTCGATTTGCCGGACCCCGATGGCCCAATCAGCCCAAGCGTGTCGCCCTGCGACACATCAAGCGTTATGCCCCGCAAGATCTCGACGGGACCGGCGTTTGCGTTCAGTGTAAGGCGGGCGTCGGCCAGCGACAGCACAGGGTCTGACATAAAGGCGCCTTTGTCTGGTATTGGTCAGAGGGCATATGGGGCGAGAAGATTGATCCGCAAGCTTGTTGGCACCGCCACACTCATCTTCGTTGCCGCCGCAGCGCAGGCAGAAGAGCGTGTTGTTGCGGCGCTAGGCGACAGCCTCACCCAGGGCTTCGGCCTGCCAGAGGCAGACGGTTTCGTGCCGCAACTCGAAACATGGCTGAGGGATCAGGGCTATGACATCAGTCTGATCAACGCCGGTGTCTCGGGGGACACGACGGCCGGCGGGCTTAGCCGGATTGGCTGGACCCTGACACCGGATGTCGATGCGCTGATCGTGGCGCTTGGCGGCAACGATGTCCTGCGCGGTATTGATCCGGCCGCAAGCCGCAACAACCTTAGCGGCGTCCTGGCGGCAGCCACCGAGGCTTCGGTGCCGGTTCTGTTGGTCGGCATGACGGCGCCCAACAACTACGGCCCCGACTATAAGGTTGCGTTTGACGCGATCTATCCCGAATTGGCTGCCGAATACGGGACGCTTTACGCCGAGAGCTTTTTCACCGGTCTCGGGGCCGATGGCGATCTAAGCAAGGCGCGAGCGCTGATGCAGGCCGATGGGGTCCATCCGAACGCCGAGGGCGTGCGCCTCATCGTGGAAGATCTGGGGCCGCATGTGGCCAAGCTTTTGGACACGGCGGGCAGCGATCCGTGATTTTTGTTGTCACGCAGGCAACCGTTTCAAACAGCGCGGCACTTGAGGTTGTGCGTATTCCAAAACGAATGATCGGGCGCGGTTTCGGTCCTGTGCCGAAGGGATGGCCGCGAAGCAGGATATTCTGGCGCAAGGTGCTTGAGATTGAGTTTCTTAGGATCATGTTAGCGCTGTCGCCATTTCTTCTGATCCTTTTGGTCCGGCCCGATTGGTCTTTGGGCGTCAGCCAGGCACCGCTTTTGATGATCGGTGTGGTTTACTGGTTTGAGACCCATGTGCTTGCCATTCCCAACAAGGAAAAGCGTCGCGCCCTGATCCCAGAGGCAGAAGCAGATGCGGCCCTGGACATGTTGCAGCAGAATGCGCGAAAAATACTGACCGTCCTTGCGGCCGGCCGGCAGATGGCGGCGGGGCAGATACATCTGGTCGTGGAACAGTCCGAACTGGCCCGCGTTCCGCCGCTGACAGTCGTTTCCGTGCAATGCGCTGGCAAGCCGAACCGCATGATGGACTTGACCGACACCGAGATTGCGTTGATCGAAGAGACGCTTTTCTCAGAGGAACTTCCGGAAGCGCTGCTTCACCGGGTCACGCTGTCTTCCCAAAAACCAACTCGGGATTTTCCGCTGGATATGTCGACCATTTCGGCCCACGCCCGGCTGGCGGCCATGGCGGTTTAGGCCGCAAGAGACACCACGCGCCCGAAATCGGGTTGTGCCGGTGGGGGTGCCGTGACCGCCCAGATCACAGGTATGCTGCCGGGTGCCTTGCCCCAGGGGCCGTCCAGATCAGTCAGTACAACGATCGCCGATGGCTGCAGCAACCGCGCCGCTGCCAACGCGGGTCGGAAATCGGTTCCACCATCGCGCGCCAGATCCAGCGCAGCGATCTCTGCCATCCAATCCCGGCCTTCAAGCTGTGCGTTGCTCAAGACAGTTTCGTCAAAGACGATGGCATGCATTTCAGCGCCCGTGCGCAGTCCGATACCGGCGATTTCGCCGGCAAATTTCCGCAGACGTGCCGCGTCTATGGAACTGGAGCTGTCAAGACAGACCGCGATTCTCGGTCGCATGTCTATCCGTTTCTGACTGGGCTCGAACACGGGGACAGGGCCGCCCGTTTTGCGGGCTTGCGCTTCGGTCGCGAGCCAGCGCCGCGCCGGGCGCGCGTGGCTTGGCCGCGGGGCGTCCCGGACAGCGTGATCAAGAAGCGCGCGCAAGACAGTTTCCCAGGGTGTCGAGGTCTTGGGTACATCGCCCAGATCGAACCCGAGCGCCCCGATGCCACGCCCGGCCCGGCGCCCGGCCGCAAGGGCACGGGCGATCCTGCCTGACCATTCTGACATATCTTCGGACGTTGCCTCGTCGGGCCGTCCGGCGCCCAGATCGTCGGCGTAACCTGACGTCTCTACAAGTTGTTCCAAAACATCGCCGCCGCCTTGCCGCGCAGGTCCGTTTCCCGGTCGATTATCCGGCCTGAGGCGAATGAACAGCGTTTCCGCATCCAGCGTTGCAAGCGCGGTGCGCGTGTCGTCGTCCAGAACACCCGCCAGATCACGAAGAAGGAGCGACGGCCGGGGGATCGCGAACCCCGCTTCGTGCAGCGTCTGATTTATCAGCGCATCGGACGCCACGTTGAACAGCCGCAGGTCTCCAGGACCACCAAACCGCCGCGCCATGCTGGCGCCGCGACTTGAATGGCGAAACGCCACATGCATGACGTGATGGGCAACAACGCCGACCTGCACAGGCAGGGGCAGGCCGTCAAAGGCCGGGCCATAGGTGATCGCGGTCCCGTCGGTCCGCGCGATACCATCCGAAAGCGGCCCATCGGTGTGGCGGCACCAAAGCGAGAGAGCGCCCAGCGCCGGGTCATCCTCGGCCAGTTTCCGCAATGCCGCCGTGGCCCGGCGGCTGTGTGTCTGAGCCTGGTCAGGCAAGCCCCAAGGCCTGTCGCTCGGCCGCATAGGCCTTATAGTCCGGGTGGTCGAGAAACGCGGGTCCGAGCTCAAGCGCAAGGCCCTTGGAAATCAGCATTTCAAAGCCCTGCGTGGTCAATTCACCCAGCGGCAGACGGCCAAATCCCGCCTGGGGCCGCAGTGTGTCCAACTTGCGCAGGTCGGCCAGTGTTTCGATCACTGGTTTGGTGGTATCCGCGGTCAAAAGCCCGTTCAGCCCGTGAACCAGAGCATAGAGCCCGTGAAGTGTTTCAGGATAGTATTCCAGACGCGCCGCCCGCGACATTCCGATCATTTCGGTTGCCCTGACCGTTGCTGCGATGTCTTCGGCAATCACCGAGAATTCGGCCGCCACGGCCTCACCCACCGTGCCGGCAACCAGACGCCGCCGAATGGTCTGGTCCTCGACCGACGACAGAATGTGGCTGACCCGTTCCCAGGATCTGGGTGTTGCGGCGATCATGTCTCCACGCGACAGGGCCTCGTCGGTGGTATCCAAAAGATCGGGCCGCGTCTGAACGAACGCCGTGACGGCCGGGTGCATGCCGTTCGGCAGCGCGAAATTCTCAAGCCAGTCCTGTGCCTCCGCGGCGACCAGAAGATGCACCAGCCGATCAGACAGGCCCGTTCCCATTTCATAGGCAACAGCACCGTCTGCCGTCGTATTGCCGGCGGCGACCAGGAAAGTCGTTGGCGGCAGCCTGTGCCGGCCCACCCGTCGTTCCTGCAGCAATCCGTATACCGTCGGCTGGATCAATGGCGCC
This sequence comes from Pseudomonadota bacterium, assembly GCA_039026235.1. GTDB lineage: Bacteria > Pseudomonadota > Alphaproteobacteria > Rhodobacterales > Rhodobacteraceae > JBCCMQ01. Next base: position 128,593 of record JBCCMQ010000011.1, on the reverse strand, counting down.
GCCGATGTGAGCTCGTCTAGGAACAGGATGGTTGGCTGATCCGGATCGTCGGGCAGATCCTCGGGCCTGTACCAAACAGTTTTGGCGGCCGCGTGGTCGTAGTAGGGAAGGCCACGAAGGTCTTGCGGTTCAATCGTCGTCAGCCGAAGGTCGATCAGTTCGGCACCGGTTTCAGCCGCCAGTGTTTCAACGATCTGGGTTTTGCCAACCCCGGGCTTTCCATGCAGCATATAGGCTGTAGTAAAATCGCCGCGCGCCTGCGCGGCCCAGCCTTCACGAAGTATCGTAAGTGCGCGACCGGTCGGAACCGGACTGAGATTTACTGGCATGAGCTTGCGTCCTGTTTGGTCAAGACTTGGCCCTGTCGCGCGAAGTGTCGAGTCCCACGCTAGAGCGCAGTTGCCATACCCGCCGACGGTGCCGCGCCGGAGATTTCGGACAGGATGAAGGCATCGATGGCCTTGGCCTCTTCCGCACTGGCGCGCAATCCGAGTTTTGTCCGGCGCCACAGAAAATCATCCGCTGTTTCCACCCATTCGCGGCTGATGGCCCAGCGCAATTCTGCCACGGTGATCGTTGCCCCAAAATCCTGCCCCAAGTCCTCAGCGTTCTTGGCGTCACCCAGAATTTGGCGCGCGTCGGTCCCGTAGGCTTTCACCAGCCGCCGCGTCCATTCAGCGGTCAGAAACGGATATTCCGATTGCAGTGCGGCAGCCAGATCCTCAGCGCCATCGACTGGGAAATCGCCCCCGGGCAGGGCCACGCCTGCAGTCCACTTGTCCACTTCGCTTCCAAGGGCGGACGTTATCTTCTCCAGCGCTGCTTCGGCCAGGCGGCGGTAGGTGGTGATCTTTCCGCCAAAGACATTCAGAAGGGGCGCGCCGCCGGTCTCATCGATCTTGAGCACATAGTCCCGCGTTGCGGCGGTGGCCGATTTTGCACCATCGTCGTAGAGCGGTCTGACACCCGAATAGGTCCAGACGATATCATCCACAGTGACCGGCTCTTTAAAGTACGACGAGGCGAACTTGAGCAGATAGTCCCGCTCTTCATCGGTGCATTCCGGGCGCAGGTGCGGATCCGGATGTTCCTGATCGGTCGTGCCTATGAGCGTGAATTCACCCTCATAGGGGATCGCGAAAATGATCCGACCGTCCGTTCCCTGAAAGAAGTAGCAGAGGTCGTGATCGAACAGGCGGCGCGTCACGATGTGGCTGCCGCGCACAAGGCGGACGCCTTCCTGGCTGTTCGACCGGACCGTATTGCGGATGATGTCACCGACCCAGGGTCCGCCCGCGTTCACCAACATTCGGGCGCTGACGGTGCGTCGCTCTCCCTTGGCCTCAAGCGATACCTTCCAAGTATCGCCTAGTCTTTCAGCCGCCGTAACCCGCGTGCGGGTCATGATCTTTGCGCCGCGCTGTGCGGCATCGCGGGCGTTCAGGACCACCAGTCGCGAATCTTCGATCCAGCAGTCGGAGTATTCATATGCCTTCGCGAAAAGATCGTTGAGCGGACGGCCCGCAGCATCCCTTGTCAGATCCAGCGTTGCCGTTCCCGGAAGGATTTTGCGCCCTCCGAGGGTATCGTAGAGAAAAAGGCCCAACCGGATGAGCCATGCGGGGCGCCGCCCTTTCATCCAGGGCATGAAAGCCGACAGCAGTTTGGATGTGGGCGTGCCACCCTCAAAGCGCATGTCTTTATGGTAGGGCAGCACAAACCGCATCGGCCAAGAGATGTGCGGCATTGCCCGCAAAAGCGTCTCGCGTTCGATCAAGGCCTCGCGCACGAGGCGAAACTCAAAATACTCCAGATAGCGCAACCCGCCGTGAAAAAGCTTGGTCGACGCGCTCGAAGTCGCCGAGGCCAGATCGTTCATCTCGGCCAGACCGACATTAAGACCCCGTCCGGCCGCGTCTCGTGCAATACCGCAGCCATTGATCCCACCGCCGATTATGAACAAATCGAATTCGGGCTCCCGGTTTTCTGTTTCGGTCATTACGAGGGATCCATTACGGTAAAGGTCTTGGTTTTGCTTTCATTTGCCACTGAAGTGAACTCAGCCGGTGGTGGGTGGTCAGTGACGAAATAGTCCACGTCTGCGAGATCGCAGATCCGAATTGGGGCGCTTTTGTCGAATTTCGAGGAATCACAGACGAGTATTCGGTTCCGCGCGTTGCGCAGGATGGCCCGCGCCACAGACACCTCGCGCGAATCGAAATCAAGGACGGTTCCGTCAGGATCCAGTGCCGATGCACCAATGACGGCGTAGTCCGCCTTGTAGCGGGAAATGAACTCGACAGCGTCTTCGCCGACGACCGCCCCGTCCGAGGGTCGCACAGCCCCACCGACCATGATCAAGTCCTTCGCCTTACTGCCTGAGAGTTGATTTATAATGTTGATATTATTTGAAATTATACTCAAACCATGGTGTCCGCCTAGGGCGCGCGCGACCTGTTCGGTGGTCGTGCCGATGTTCAGGATCACCGAGCAGTTGTCGGGAATTAGAGATGCGGCCGCCCGACCGATGGCTTCTTTTTCGGGGGCAAGATGGCGCCGCCGTTCCGAGTAGTCTCGGTTGGTGACTGTCTCAACCCTCCGGGCCCCGCCATGTGTGCGGAGCAAGAGCCCGCGCTGACCGAGATCGCGCAAGTCCTGCCGTATCGTTTGCGCTGTCAGTTTGAAGTGTTGTGCAAGTTCATCGACAGCCACGGCCCCTTGGCTGCGCAATAGCGCGAGGATCGTCTCTTGGCGTGTATCGATGTCCATTGTGCGCTCCTTGGCGCAGCTTCTAAACAGCTATTGGGCCGAATGGAAGCTCAAAATATTCGTTTTACTTTCGTTTGGTTTCGTTTGACAGAAAGGCTTAGCTTCATCCAGCAAACGCACCAGTTAATCGGTGACCGTATCCTTCTGCCTTTAAACCTGTATCGATGGGTTCTTAAATCCCGCTTCTTCGAGCGTGATGGCAGGTTTGCCGAGCCCGCGCAGCGACTTGTTTATAGTGACAAGGTTTTCCCGGGCCACGCGGGGCCGCACCGGGCTTTTGTTGCTGTGCGCTTCAAATCCGGCCGTCGGAGTGCGACCGGTCAGGGCGGAAAGTCGCTCTGGCAGTGATGGGTCCCCGATCTCAACCTCAAAGAGGCGGTGCGTTGCATTGGCGTGTGCAAAGTAGCTTCGCACTTCCTCAAGGTGGCTTTTGTAGCGGGCAAGGTAGTGCGTCTCGAACCCGTGCGGAAACTCGGTTCCATAGGTCAACTGACGGATACGCTGCGTCCGGGAGTTCAGCGCATACCGCTTGATCGATGCAAGCCACTGCTCTGGTGAAGCGCGTTTGGTCAGCACGAAGTAAGCTTCGTCGCCCAGCTTTTGGTTGAGCTCCTTGTAAAGGAACGGCCACGGCCAGTCATCAAAGGCATCATTTCCCTCTATTGCGGCGGTGATCTTCGGGCCGGTCTGCCCCTCGTTGAGGTACTCAAATAGCAACGCGCGCGAAAATCCGTGCGTGCGGCAATCCAGCGATGCCATGAGGCGGTTGAAAGAGGTCGTCCCGGTTTTCGTCAAACCGATGCAAAAGTACTTCATCGGGGCAGGGGGGGCCGTTTTGACTTGCCGCCAATCGGCAGGAACAAAATGGGTTGGTGCATCCGAAACTTACCTCTGTCCTGCGGATCTTCGGCCCGCGTCGGGTGTGAGACTACCGGACGGATGACGTCCGATCAAACGCACCGGAAGCGATGCGGGCCGCCGCAGAAGCAGGCGTGTAGAAGGACACACCGTCAGGCGGCACCCAAAACCAGGGAACTGGGCATTCTGGCGTGCATCACACGACGCGCATTCGGGATGTCGTTGGTTCGGGCGCGTACCAAAGCTTCGGCTTCAGGGTGGCCCAACTCCGTCCACCGCGCCACAAGGCGTGCCTCAAGCTTTTTAAGCGGAACCTGAAAAAGGACAGAAAAATCCCAGAACTTAGACAGGTCGCGCCAGCCTTCTTCGTCGAGCAAAAGGTAATTTCCTTCGACGACCACATGGGCCTGTTCGTCGCCGATTATCTGCGCATTCGGAACGGTTCGGTCCTGTATGCGGTCAAAGGTCGGTACCGGAACTTCCGGCTGAACCGAGAGCTGTTGCAGGGTCTTTTGCAACCCCTGTAGGTCAAACGTTTCAGGTGCCCCTTTGCGCGAACGCAGCCCCAGGTCGTCAAGCGCTGAATTGTCCATGTGGAAGCCGTCCATGGGCAAAAGACCGGTCGGGAGCCCGCGGTCAGTCAGGCCGCGTTGCACCATTTCGGCGACCGTTGACTTGCCAGCCGCGGGAGGTCCAGCCAATGCGACAAGTCGCCTGCCCGGTGCCTGGGGAAGCGCCAAAACCTGCGCGATGATCGTTTCGGCGTTCTGCTTCGCTGTTGCCATAGTCAGGCGGCGACGGGCTCCGGCGTTTTCGCCCCGGTCATAAAGGCCACTGCATCGGACATCTCATAGTCTTTGGGGTCGATGACCGTTAGGCGCCGGCCAAGGCGGTGGATATGTACCCGGTCGCACACCTCAAAGACATGGGGCATGTTGTGGCTGATTAGAATGATCGGAATGCCACGCGCTTTCACGTCCTGGATAAGCTCAAGAACACGCCGGCTTTCCTTGACACCAAGGGCGGCAGTCGGTTCGTCGAGAATGATCACTTTGGATCCGAAGGCCGCCGCGCGGGCCACTGCTACGCCCTGTCGCTGGCCGCCCGACAAGGTCTCAACCGCCTGATTGATGTTCTGAATGGTCATCAAGCCAAGCTCGGTCAGCTTTTCGCGGGCAAAGGTCTCCATGGCCTGTCTGTCGAGCCGTCGCAAAAGGCTGCCTTGCCAACCGGGTTTCCGTAACTCGCGCCCCATGAACATATTGTCCGCAATGCTCAGCGCCGGAGACATCGCAAGGGTTTGGTAGACGGTTTCAATCCCAGCTTCGCGTGCTTCGATCGGGGATTGAAAGGTGACCTTTTGGGTTTCCAGCCAAATCTCGCCCTCATCGGCGACCAGCGCACCCGAGATCGATTTGATCAGCGTTGACTTGCCGGCGCCATTGTCGCCGATCACGCCCAGTATCTCACCGGGCATGAGGTCGAAATCGCAATGATCAAGGGCGACAACGCGGCCAAATCGCTTCACCAGTCCGCGGGCTTTCAGGATTGGTTCCATCAGGCAGCTACCTTTCTGATCCACTGGTCAACCGCGACGGCGGCGATGATAAGAAGGCCAATCAACAGAAACGTCCATTGCGCGTCCGCCCCGGCGAGCCGCAGTCCAAGGGTGAATACACCAACAATAAGCGCCCCGAAAAAGGCGCCCAGGATGGAACCGCGCCCACCGAAGAGAGAGATCCCGCCGATCACGACAGCGGTAATGCTCTCTATGTTCAAAAGCTGTCCGCTGGTGGGTGAGACAGATCCGATCCTGCCGATCAGGGCCCAGCCCGCGAAACCGCAGATCAATCCGGCGATGGCGTAGACCGAAATGAGCGTCTTTTTGACGTTGACGCCCGATAGCTCGGCCGCATCCGGATCGTCACCCACGGCATAGACATGCCGCCCCCAGGCTGTGGACCGAAGAATGTAAGCCAAAAACAAGACCAAAAAGACCATAAATATCACGCCGTAGGTGAACACCGCTCCACCTATGTTGATCTTGGTTCCCATGAATTGCAGGAGTGGCGCCTGTTCGGCGATATCCTGGCTGCGAATGGTTTCGTTCGCCGAATACAGGAAGTTGGCTGCAAGCACGATCTGCCACATGCCAAGCGTGACGATGAAGGGCGGCAGTTTCATCACCGCGACCAGCCAACCGTTGATCGATCCAATCGCCGTGCCGGCGATAAGGCCAAGCGCCACGGCGAGCTCGACCGGAAGGCCGTAGCGAAAAGTGAACTGGCCCATGAACACGGATGTGATAACCGCGATGGCGCCTACCGAAAGATCAATGCCCGCCGTCAGGATCACGAGGCTCTGCGCCGCTGCCACGATGCCAACGATCTGCACCTGTTGCAGGATCAGCGTGAGTGCAAAGGGCGAGAAGAACCGCGACCCAAGCAAAACGCCGAAGATTATGATCGCTGCGACGAGCACGATCAGAGGCACCAACGCCGGGGTCATATGCAGCGCGTGGTGAAAGCGCCCGATCAGACCATTGTCTTGGTCGTGGAACTCAGCCACCTCATTGGCGGCATCGCCCAGGACATTCTCAAATTCCTGAGGTTGAGACATCGATCCTCCCCGTCGCCCAATGCGGCGCCATATTCGCCCAGTTGGCGAGGCGGGCCGACAGCCCGCCTCTTGTCAGGTGGCGGTTACGCCGTCCTAACTTAACCCCAGCAAAGGTCAGTACCTTCGGCCGTGTCAATCGACTCGACGCCGTCCGCAGGCTGATCGGTGACCAGTGCAACGCCCGTATCAAAGAAATCCTTGCCGGGCGTGTTGGCGGGCTTTGTGCCGTCCTTGGCCCAGGCAACGATCGCTTCGATGCCGAGCGATGCCATCAGCAACGGATACTGTTGAGAGGTGGCGCCGATGATGCCATCCTTGACATTGGCGACGCCGGGGCAGCCGCCGTCAACGGACACGATCAACACGTCGTTTTCACGACCAATAGCCTTTAGCGCCTCATAGGCGCCCGCCGCGGCCGGTTCGTTGATGGTGTAGACAACGTTAATGAAGGGGTCCTTGGCCAACAGGTTCTCCATGGCCCGGCGGCCACCTTCCTCGTTGCCGGCGGTGACGTCGTTGCCGACGATGCGGGCATCGGTTTCATCGCCCCACTTGTTCGGATCACCGAGGTCTATACCGAAGCCTTGCAGGAAGCCCTGGTCGCGCAGCACGCCAACCGAAGGCTGGCTGACGGCAAGATCCAGCATTGCGATCTTTGCATCGGCAGCGGCGTCACCGAGGGATGCTGCGGCCCATTTGCCGATCAACTCACCTGCCAGAAAATTGTCGGTGGCGAAAGTCATGTCCGCCGCGTCAATCGGCTCAAGCGGGGTATCCAGCGCGATGACAACAAGACCTGCGTCCCGTGCCTGGCGAACGGCTGGCACGATTGACGACGTGTCCGATGCGGTCAGCAGAATGCCCTTGGCACCGTTCGCAATACAGGTTTCGATCGCCGCCACTTGGGTTTCGTGGTCGCCGTCGACCTTGCCCGCGAACGTGGACAGCTCGACGCCAAGTTCTTCCGCTTTGGCAAGCGCGCCTTCCTTCATCTTCACAAAAAACGGGTTGGTATCGGTTTTCGTAATCAGGCAAGCGCCCACACTGTGGCTGCCCGCGAACGAAGCACCTGCCGTCGCCAAAAGGGCAACAGCCGAAGCTGTGACGAATCTTTTCATTGTGTCCTCCCAAGACATTTGCCTGGCCTGTTGTGCGGCCAGCCCGCACGCTCACTGGCGTGCCTGAAGACGATGTAACTTCGATTCGAAGATCGGGTCAATAAATAAATAAATCACTCTGATTTATTATTGACAGATAGCCATCGCTGAACGCATTCTGACAGAAGCAAGGGGTGCGCATGCCAGGAAGCGAACCGGCATCAATTGAAGCAGATCGCGGCTTCGAACGTTTGGGGTCGAACCAAAGCGGCATGCGCGCGCGCAACGAAAGACTGGTCCTTTCGCTGGTGCGCAAGCACGGCGCCCTGCCCAAGGCCGAGCTTGCGCGTATGACAAGCCTGTCTGCCCAGACGGTGTCGGTCATCATGCGATCCTTGGAAAAGGATGGTCTTCTGGAACGCGGAGCCAAGCTGCGCGGCAAGGTGGGCCAGCCATCAATTCCTATGCGTCTTGCACCGAACGGTGCGCTGTTTTTCGGTTTTAAGGTTGGCCGACGCAGTGCCGAGTTGATCCTGGTGAACTTTCTCGGGGAAATTCAGGCGCGCGCCCAACAGACCTATCGCTACCCAAGCCCCAAGCGAACGCTTGATTTTCTGCGAAGTGCCATCTCAAAGATAACGGCCGATCTGGGGTTGGATATGCGGTCCCGAATATCGGGTCTTGGCATTGCTACCCCGTTTTTTCTTTGGGAATGGGCTGCGGCGATTGGCGTTGACGAAAGCGAAATGGCCGCATGGAAGGACTTCGATCTTGCCGCCGAAATTCAGGAACTCGTCGATTTTCCGGTCATCCTTGAAAATGATGCCACCTGCGCCTGCGGTGCGGAACTGGTCTTTGGGAAAGGCGCTGCGCCAAGCGATTTCCTTTACCTCTACATCGGTTACTTCATTGGTGGCGGCATCGTTCTAAACGGTAATCTCTTTACCGGCCCATCGGGAAACGCCGGCGCCATCGGGCCCTTGCCGACGGACGGCAGCGTGACCCGGTCGCGGCAGCTGGTGGACGTGGCATCGCTCGCCGGGCTGGAAAAGCGGCTTTTGGCCGAGGGCGGCAAGGTAAGCCAGATCTGGGCCAGCCCGGACGCATGGGACATCCCGCAAAGGATCGTAGAAAGCTGGCTCGACGAAGCCGTCCCTGCCATTGCGCACGCCATCCTCAGCTCAATCTCGGTGATCGATTTCACGGCGATCCTCATCGACGGCTCGATGCCTGTTGACCTCCGTTCGGAACTGGTCGCCCGGGTAGACAGGCGGCTGTCCGAACTTAACCTCTCGGGTCTCGGTAAGCCCGAGATTCTTCCGGGATCCGTCGGCGCCAATGCCCGTTCGATCGGCGCGGCGAGCCTGCCGCTGTCAAAACGCTTTATGCTCGAATTCTGAATTACTTCGCGACGCCAATGCGCGACCCTTCGCGATAGACGGACCCGAAGTGCGGGATGGTGGGCGACCCTGGAATCGAACCAGGCATGGGTCTCCCCGGCGGAGTTACAGTCCGCTGCCGCACCTTGCAGCGCGTCGCCCGAACGCCCGTCACATGCACGCACGCGAGGCGCTGGATACTTAAGGGGGTCTTATCCGTCAAGGTGAAATACCGGGCCCGCCAGCGCTCTTCTGCTTGCGAAGCAGACGCCGCCAGCGCAGTTTGGCGGCGAAGGAGCTGCGCCTATGAAAAAGCCGCAATGGGTCGTTGAAAAAGAACGCGCACGGCGCCTGTCCAAGTCTCAGACTGTCTGGCTCTTTGGGCTTCACGCGGTTGCCGACGCGCTGAAAAACCCGGCGCGTGACAAGCTGCGTCTAGTCATCACGCGCAACGCGGCAGACCGGATCGCCGATGCGATCGCCGCCAGCGATCTGACGCCCGAGATTGTCGATGCGCGCAAGTTTCCCGATTTGATTGACCCAGCGTCCGTTCACCAGGGCGCGGTCTTAGAAGTGCGGCCCCTGAACTGGGGGCCGCTCAGCGAGCTGGCGGTAGGGCGGCCGAATGAGAGACCATTGATCGTCCTTCTCGACCGTGTCAGCGATCCCCATAACGTCGGTGCAATCCTGCGTTCGGCAGAGGTTTTTGGCGCGCTTGCCGTTGGGGCGCCCGAGCGGTTCTCGGCGCCGGAAACAGGTGCCCTTGCGAAGACCGCATCGGGCGCGCTGGAACGCCAACCCTATGTGCGGGTGCGCAACCTTTCTGCTGCCATGGAAGAGCTGAAGGCCATGGGTTACACGCTGATCGGGCTTGATGGCGATGCGTCGGGGGATCTCGCCTCGGCGCTGCCGCCGGGCGATGCACCGGTCGGACTGGTTCTGGGCGCCGAAGGGCCGGGCCTGCGCGAAAAGACCCGCCAAACCTGTGACAGTCTTGCCCGAATACCGGCTGCAGGCGAATTTGGATCGCTCAATGTCTCGAATGCTGCGGCAGTTTCCCTATATGCGGTGCGTACACAATAGGGAGCTCTGATGGGCCAGCATACAAAAGTTGCCACCTGCTGCTACTGCGGCACGCGCGCCGCGCTGGTGCTGAGGGGCAAGACACGCCATGAGTTAAGCTGCGCCGCATGCGGTGCGCCCCTGCACGAGATGAAGTCGCTGCGGAAGAACGCCGCGACAGAACGTAGCAATGTGCGTGACTGGTCCGGTCGACCGAACCACAAGTACACCTCGTCTGACGACTATCGAAAGAAGCGCAGAAAAAGAAAAAAACCAATCTACCGCAGGTTCTTGGAAGAGGCTTTCGATGTGCTTGAGGACATACTCGACTGACACGCTTCCATCACGTCTTTATTACACGCCTTTTAACCAACCCGAATGCACCTACGTTTTCGGTATGCCGCAGGTTCGGAACACCTGCAGGCAAACTACTGTCCCTCGTTCCGTGACTTGCGCCCTGGTGCTGCAAAGCACAGGGCGCTTTTTTGTAACTGGTGGCTGTGCTAGGGGCCGACGCTATGGAACAATACTCGCAAACGTTTCTGCGTGGAGTGCTGAAGAGCACAAAAGTGGTCGCAGCCGTGGGCGTTTCAACAAATCCGGTGCGGGCGTCCTACTTTGTTGCGCGTTATCTGGCGCTCAAAGGGTTCGAGGTGATCCCGGTCAATCCGGCCTATGCCGGAGATAAAGTCTTCGGCGCCAAAATTTACCCAAGCCTGTCTGACATCCCTGACCCGGAACGGGTTGATATGATCGACATCTTTCGGCGCCCGTCGGCCGTTCCGCCCATCGTGGACGAAGCTCTTGCCGTGCTTCCGAAACTTAGGACGGTCTGGATGCAAATTGGTGTCATCCATGCCGAGGCGGCAGCAAAGGCCCAAGCCGCCGGGCTGACCGTGATCCAGGATCGTTGCCCGAAGATCGAATACCAGCGGCTTTTCGGCGAACTTCGCAAAGCGGGCTTCAACACCGGTGTCATTTCTTCCAGGCTGTAACCTTTCCGGCCATTTCGTGAGGCGTGTTCCGGACCGCATGTGCCGTACCGGAATTAAGTCACGTAACGCGCGATTGCCTGGGCCCAATGCGCTTTTGCGGGGTAAGTTGCGCCGGGAAATCTTGCGCCTTCAGCTCAGTTGCCGCGCGTTGCTTTCTCGCTGATGCCGGACGTGCCCGCGCGGCGGGCAAGTTCCGCTTCCACGTCTTCCCATGCGACATCCCGCGATTCCAACATCACCATCAGATGAAAAATGACATCAGCTGCTTCCGACGCCAGATGTTGGCGGTCTTCCTTGACCGCCTCGATGACCGCCTCAATCGCCTCTTCCCCAAATTTTTCGGCGCATTTCTCGGGACCCTGGGCAAGTAAACGAGCGGTCCAGCTTTTATCCGGGTCCGCCGTGCGGCGTGACGCGATGGTGCGGGCAAGATCAGCAAGTACGCTCATATCAGGCGCACCGGCAAGCCCGAGGCGGCCATATGGGATTTGGCCTGACCCACGGTGAACGTTCCAAAGTGGAAGATGGATGCGGCAAGAACAGCGCTTGCGTGGCCTTCGGTGACGCCCTCGACTAGGTGGTCCAAGGTGCCAACGCCGCCCGAAGCGATCACCGGTACACGCACTGCATCGGAAATCGCCCGCGTCAGGGGCAGGTTGAAGCCGGCCTTGGTGCCGTCGCGGTCCATTGAAGTCAGCAAAATCTCTCCGGCACCTTTCTTCTCGATCATGCGGGCGAACTCGACCGCGTCGATACCTGTGGCACGCCGCCCGCCGTGGGTGAAGATTTCCCACTTGCCTGGTGCCACGGTCTTGGCATCTATCGCCACGACAATGCACTGGCCGCCAAACCGATTTGCTGCTTCGCTGACCACATCTGGGTTGGCCACGGCAGCGGAATTGAAACTGACCTTGTCTGCACCGGCGAGCAGAAGCGCGCGCACATCTTCATGGCTTCGCACGCCGCCGCCGATGGTCAGGGGCATAAAGCACTTTTCGGCCGTCTTGCGCGCCAGGTCGTACATGGTCCCCCGGTTTTCATGGGTCGCGTGGATGTCGAGAAAACAAAGCTCGTCCGCGCCAGCGGCGTCATAGGCCTGCGCTGCATCAACCGGGTCGCCCGCGTCGCGCAGATCCACAAAGTTCACGCCCTTGACCACACGGCCATCGGCCACGTCGAGGCAGGGAATGATGCGGGTCTTTAACATCTGTTCGGCATCCTGGTGGGATCGCTGTCTTCTAAGGGCAATAGTGCCTAAGTTCCAGTACGAGAACCATGAAGGGTCGACAGCGCCTGCGCCAAATTAATGGCTCCGTCGTAAAGCGCGCGGCCAGAGATCGCTCCGGCAATCACACCGGTTTCGCGCAATGCGATCAGATCATCCAATGTCGATACGCCGCCCGAGGCGATCACGGGGATTGACACCGCCTTGGCCAGGGCGGCCGTCGCGCCGATGTTGGGCCCGCCCATGGCCCCATCCCGGTCGATATCAGTATATATCAGGGCCGCGACGCCAGCGTCTTCGTATTCCGCCGCGAGGTCCGAGACCAGAACGCTTGTATCTTCGGCCCAGCCCCGTGTGGCAACACGTCCGTTGCGGGCGTCGAGTCCAATGGCAATCTTGCCCGGATAGGCTTTGGCGGCCTGCCGCACCAGATCGGGGTTTTCGACGGCAACGGTCCCCAGGATGACCCGCGCGATGCCACGGTCAATCCACATTGCTATGGTGTCCATGTCGCGGATACCGCCACCCAACTGGGCCGGCACGCTGACCGACCCCAAGATGGCCTCGACGGCCGCACCGTTGACGGGCTTGCCCCTGAACGCGCCATTCAGATCAACCAGATGAATCCACTCGCATCCCGCGTCCTCAAACGCCTTTGCCTGCGCTGCCGGGTCATCGTTGAAAACCGTCGCCGCCGCCATCTCGCCCCTGAGCAGCCTGACGCAAGCGCCGTCTTTCAGGTCGATGGCGGGATAGAGGATCATTGCACACTCGCTCGTTGCCTAGCTGGCAGTGGATTGGCACGGAACCGCACCGAATGCAAAGCGACCCCACGTCAGGCTTGATCTACCCTCACCCTGGCATGGCAAAAGTGCAAAAACGGGAGGATCCGATGTTGAAAAGTCTAGCACTTGTTTTTGCCGTGGCAGCCGCGCCGGCGTTCGCCGCCGACCCGCTTGAAGGTGTTTGGCAGTCTTCGCCCGACGACAACGGCAATTTCGGTCACATAGAGGTTTCGGCCTGTGGCGAGGCGTTCTGCGGAACGCTTGTGCGTGCCTACAACTCCTCCGGCCAGCAGGTCGAAAGCCCGAACGTGGGGCGGCAGATCATCTGGGACATGCAGGCGCTTGGTGACGGACGCTATGGCAGGGGAAAGATCTATGCCCCGGATCGCGACCGAACATACGGATCAAAATTACAATTGTCGGGCGATGGGCTTGCTGTTTCCGGATGTGTACTGGGCGTGTGCCGAAACGGCGGCACATGGCAGCGGGTTCGGTAACGGTTATCGCATAACACATGTGCGTCTGTTAGCGTTGGCCGGTCCGTTACTCGATTCAGGCGATTCCATCATGTCCGTAAACATTTGCGCTGGTCTGAGACGTCTCTTTGCGCCGCTGAGCGTTTTACTGATGCTGTCGTCGCCGGCTCTTGCCCAAGATCCGGTCTTTGGCATGTGGCAGACTGAACCCGACCGGAAGGATCTGACCTCGCATATTCTGATCGGTCCTTGCGATGGGAAGATCTGCGGCAAGGTCATGCAGGCCTTCAACTCCGCCGGGCAGATGGTGCGCACCGCCAATGTCGGGCGTCAGCTTTTCTGGGGGATCGAACCGGCGGGCAATGGCAGCTATGACAACGGGCGCGTCTTCATCCCGCTCATGAACGTCGAAGCGCGGGCAAAGATGACTTTGCTTGACCAAAACCGTTTGCGCGTAACCGCCTGCAAAGCGATGGTTTGCGATGGTCAGGTCTGGGTCAGGATCCAGTAGCGTCCGACCATCAGACGGTCTGCAGGACCTGACCACCTATTCCACGGACTGACTGCGCCTGCAAAGCCGCCACAACGCGGGCGGGATCGAGTGCCTGTACGGCAATATCGTCATACAGTGCGAGTGCCGTTGCAGTGCCTGCCGCTTGTCCCATTGTCATGCATTGGGGCATACCGCGCACGGATGCGAATGCGGTTGCATCGGCCGACAGAATGCGCCCTGCGAACAGAAGGTTGGTGATCTTTCTGGGCACCAGCGACCTGAAAGGGATCGTATAGTAAGCCCCTGCACCGACAATGGCATCATGGGTCATATCCCGCCCGCGCATCACATCGTCGATCGGATTGTCGCAGGCGACAATCCCGTCGAAGAACTTTTCGGCTCGGGCCAGATCCGCTCCGGTCACGCGGTAGACACCTTCAAGCTTGCGGGTCTCGCGCACGCCGACCGTCGGACCAAGAAAGGTCATACGGGCTGTTTGAAAGCCGTCGATGTCTTCTTTGAGAAACTGCATCAGCTGCCAACACCGACGACGCCCCTCCTGCGTTGCCTCGGCGACAGAGGCGGGGTCGGTGCCGTCGACGCCGCGGATCACCACGGAATTGCAGAAAACCGTATCCCTGTGAAACCCCTTCATCAGGTAAAGCTGGTGCAGGTCAGGGTGCAGGCGACCATCGGCGATGCCACGCGTCGCCGCCTCGCGAAAATAGGGATCTTTGCCGCCGAAGACCCGAGACCAGTCTGCGCCGACCACCAGAAAAGACAGGGTTACCCCCATCATATTGCCGGCTCCGTCACCCAACTCGTAGGGCACGCCAGCCTTGGCCGACAGATCCCCGTCGCCGGAACAATCGATCACCATGCGTGCACGGATCTTCTGGAGCCCCCTTCGGTCAAAGACCTCAACCGCATCGATGCGATTGCCGTCCATCAGTGGTCCGATGGACGTTGCGTTCACGCGCACACGGACGCCCGCCTCTTCCAGCATCTCGAACATCGTCAGGGTTGCAAGATCGTGATCGTACTGGATTTCGTCACCGAAATTGGCAAGCGCGCAGGGCCGCCGCTCGGCCGCAGGGGGATCCATACCGGCCAGCCGGTCGGTCAGCTCGGCCATGATGCCGCCGATGCTGTGACCGCAGGGGAAGGCGGCGCCCCAGGGCATGCCCGGACAAAACGCCATCACACCACCGATTTTAGAGCCAGCCTCGATCAGGCAGACGTCAAGGCCCAACCGACCTGCCGCTATGGCAGCGCCGAACCCTGCGGTTCCGCCGCCCACCACCAGAAAATCACAATTGTATGTCTTCGACACTTAGGCCAGTCCACGTTTGCGGACGCAAGAACGCGCCCGGCGTTACGGCTTCCAGCCTAGGAAGTTCGCAATCAGGCGCAACCCGCTGGCCTGGCTTTTCTCGGGGTGGAACTGTGTGCCCACCATGTGATCGCGCCCGATGACAGCCGTGATCGCGCCACCATAGTCGCAATGGGCAAGGCGCAGTTCGGGCGCGGCCACCTCGAAATGATACGAATGCACGAAATACGCATGATCGCCGCTTTCAAGTCCCGCAAGCACCGGATGATCGGGCATGTCCAGTACCAAATCGTTCCAGCCCATATGGGGCACCTTCAACGCGGGGTCTTTCGGTTTGATCGGAACCACTTCGCCGCTTATCCAGTCAAACCCGGGCGTGTCCTCGTATTCGCGTCCCCAACTCGCCATCAGCTGCATGCCGACGCATATACCCAGGAACGGCCGGGCTTGCCTGATCACCACTTCTTCCAAGGCCTCGAACAGGCCGGTCTTTTGAAAAAGTTGCGCACGGCAGTGGGGGAACGCTCCGTCGCCCGGAAGCACGACCCGGTCGGCACGGAGAAGCTGTTCGGGGTCTCGGGTGACAAGGATGTCGCCGCCGCCGGTTTCAGCCGCCGTGCGTTCAAAAGCCTTCGCCGCCGAGTGCAGATTGCCCGAGTCGTAGTCGATCAGTACCGTCAGCACACCCAATCTCGCCTTTCGGTCCGCGCTAAAGCGTGCCCTTTGTCGAAGGAACGTCTTCGGATTTTCGCGGATCGGTTTCTAACGCCTCACGCATGGCCCGCGCGACAGCCTTAAAGGCAGCCTCGGCCATGTGGTGGCTGTTGACGCCGCTAAGCGCATCGACATGCAATGTGATCCCGCCATTGCTTGACAGCGCCTGGAAAAATTCACGAACCAGCTCGGTGTCAAACGTGCCGATCTTGGCTGTCGGCAACTCCAGGTTCCAGACCAGGTAAGACCGCCCCGAAAGATCCAGTGCGGCGCGCACCAGCGCGTCATCCATCGGCAAAAGGCAGGCGCCGTACCGCCGGATGCCCTTCTTGTCACCGACGGCCTGGGCCAGGGCCTGGCCGAGGGCGATGCCGACATCTTCGACGGTGTGGTGATCATCAATATGAAGATCCCCGTCACACCGCACATTCATGTCGATCAGCGCGTGCCGGGACAGCTGGTCCAACATATGGTCGAAAAACCCGATACCGGTTTCGTTGCTGTATGTGCCTGTTCCGTCGAGATTTATCTCAACCAGCACATCCGTTTCCGCAGTCTTGCGACTGATTTTCGCGCTGCGCATGCTGCACCTTCTGACTGGATCGCGCTGCCCGTATAGGCGGCGTCAGACCCAGTGCCAAGGCGCAAGGCCTTACAAGTGGCACTGCGCCAGTGGCTGTCACAGATGTGCCGCTTATTCGGCCGCCAATCGAAGGCCGGGCAACTCGGGCGTGTCCTCGAAATCCTGGTCTTTGGGTTTCTGCGCTTTCAGGCGTGGCCGCACCAAGGCGAACATCTGCGGCGTGAAGTAGAAACTGACCACGGTCGAGAGCAGCACGCCGCCCGCGATCGACATCGCGAAGGGTGGCCAGAACCCGCCTCCCGCCAGGATCAACGGTAAAAAGCCGCCGAATGTGGTGATGGTGGTCGAGATGATGTGCCTCGAAGATCCCATGACGACATCCACCATAGCGTTGCGGTCACCGTAAGCCGCGGCCGTATTGCCCTGGAGGCCGGTCAGAATGATGATCGCCGCATTGATCGAAACTCCGATCGAGCCGATAACGCCGATGATTGCTGTGATGCCAAAGGGATAGCCCATGATCGCCAGAGCAAGGATCGACAGACCGGCCGAGAGACCCGCCACCACGAACGTCACGGCCGCGAGCCGGAATGAGTTGAAAGTCAGAACGACTGTGGCAATCGAAAGGGTCACAATCAGGCCGAGCGATGCCAGAAGATTTGTAACCGTCTCATCGCGGGCATCGGAATCCCCGCCGAACTCAAGCTTGTAACCCTGGGGAAGGGCAAAACCGCTTTCGGCCAGTTCGGTGCGTGCGGCGGACAAAGCCTCTTCCGGCAGGACACCGGGCTGCAGGAACGCCTGTATCGTGTTCACGCGTTCACCGTTGCGGCGGCGGATGCTGGTGGCCGCCGGTTCAAGCGACACCTCTGCGATGGCCGACAGCGGTATGGCGGGAAACTGGCCTGCCGCAAGGCTGCTGCTGGTGGTCGAGGGCACGATTGGCAAGGTGGCGATGCGGGCAAGATCACCGCGCAGGCCGTCGCCCAAACGCACGCGCACCGGCAGGTCCTCGGTGCCTTCAAGAAGGCTTCCGCCCGTGGCGCCATCCAGCGCCGCGCGCAGCTGTCCTGCAACATCGCCCAGGGTAAGGCCCACCAACGCCGCCTGATCTTCATCAATATCGACATTGATCTTGGGTGCACCGCCTTCGAGGCCAGCGCGCACGACCGTCACCTCTTCCTGCGCAAGAAGCAGGGCACGCACATTGTCACCCAACGCGCGAAGCGTGCCAAGGTCGGGTCCTACAAGACGAAATTCGACCGGTGCATCGACCGGCGGACCCTGCACAAGGCCTCGCACGAGGATGCGGGCTTCGGGGAAGGTACGGTTCATGTCTTCCTGCAAGGGCTGCAGCAAGGCGGCGGTGGCATCGGGCGATGAAGTGGTGATCAGGGCCTGGGCAAATTCCGGCGCATTATCGCGGTTGCCCACGACGTTGTAATAAAACGATGGTGCGCTTTTCCCTATGGCCCAGGTGACCTGTTCAATGCCCGGCTGCATGCGCAGATAAGCATCCATCGCAAGCGCGCCGGCCCTCGTTTTGTCGATTGATGTGCCAGGCGCATATTCGACCTCGATATGGAACTGGTCGCGGTCGACTCCGGGAAAGAACTGCGCTGTAAGCGTCGGGAAGCTTGCAAAGCCGATCACCGGAAGGACCAGAGCCAGCATCACCGACCGGATCGGATTGTGAATGCCCCAGGAAATAGACGCGCGGAACATGCGGCCCAGACGACCCGGTGAGATGCCGGTCGCGAGCCATCCGCGTCCGTCGCCGCGCGGCAGCGTCCAACCGGCGATGGCGGGTGTGACGGCCAATGCGATGATCAGCGACCATGTCAGCATCAGCACCACGGCGATGGCAATCGCGCCCACGAAATCACCGGCCGGTCCGGGCAAAAGGATCATGGGTGTGAAGCTAAGCGCGGTCGTAATCGTCGATGCCAGAAGCGGTGCCGCAAGACGCCGGACCGCTTGCCCTACCGCGTCTAGACGCGCCATGCCCCGGGCAAGGCGCTGCCGGATCTCGTCCGTCATCACGATTGCCGCATCAACCAGTAGTCCCAGTGCGACGATCAGACCGGTCACAGACATCTGATGCAGGGGAAGACCTATGATGTTCATGCTGGCCAGTGTCGCCAGACTGACCAGCGGCAATACCGCGGCCACGATCAGGGCAGCCCAGATGCCCAGAGTGATCAACAGCACGCCCACGACGAGGCTAATGCCGATGGCCATGTTTGTCCCCACCTCTGCCAGGCGGTCGGCGGTATAAAGCGATTGATCGAAAACAAGCGTTACAGCCTGCGAAGGCGGCAAGGTCGCTTCAAACTCGGCCAAGGCGCCTTGTAGCCGTGCCATCCAGGCATCGACCTGCAGGCCATCGGCAAGCTGCGCTGCAACAAGGATCGCCGGGCGCCCACCAGCCAGCGCATGTTCGGCCGCAGGCGTTCTTGGACCACGGGTAATTTCGGCCACATCACCGAGACGGGTGACGACACCCAGTCCATCATCGCGCAACGGTATCCTTGCAATACGGGAAAGTGTTTCAATTTCGCCCGCGACGCTGAGAAGGATATCGGCATCATCGCCCTGCAGACGGCCCGCCTGCACCTTTGCATCGGCGGATGCGATCAGTCGTGACACCTCGGTCGCGCTGAGCCCCAGCGCGGCCGCGCGGGCAGGGTCCAATCGGACCAGGATTTCTTCTTCCGGTGCCCCGTAGATTTCAACAAAATCGGTCCCTGAAACGTTGCGCATTTCGTCAGCAAGCGCTTCGGCGAAACGGCCCGTGATGCTGAACGGGGCGACATCGGAGGTGGGGGCGATTGACACGATTGCAGCAAAGGCGCCCAATCCGTCGGCGTTAAAATCCGGTGGGAAAACGCCGTCCGGGAACGCGCGCGCCGCGTCATCCACGGCATTGCGCGCGTCCGTCCAGACCTGCTCGATTATGGCGGGGTCAACGGTTTCATCCAGTTCAACGGAAATGACGGAAACACCGGTCGTCGATGTCGATTCAATGACAGAGATTTCCGGTATCGATTTCAGCTCATCTTCGAGCTTAGAAGACACCAGCGCCTCGACCCTGTCGGGTTCCGCCCCGGGAAAGAGCGTTGTCACCGTGGCGTTGATGTTGGTTATCGTCGGGTCTTCTTGGCGGCCCAACGCCAAAAGCGCCGACAGGCCAGCGGCCACGATGACCAGGATCGCGAGCGCGACAATACGCGGATTTTCAAACGTCCGGGTTTCCATGGTTTATTCCTCGATCAAGGCCACGCTCTGACCGTTCGCAAGCCGGTGGGCGCCGTCTGAGACAACCAGCGTATCGCCGGCAAATGCTCCACGAACAAAGGCTGCGTTGTCATTGGCATAAACCAGTTCAACCACCTCGCGTTCGGCCGTCATCGGGCCATCATCCGAGATCACGTAGAGCGTCCAAAGTCCGCGTTCGCCTTCACTGAGTGCGCTAAGTGGGACCCAGGCGCCGCTGGCGGTCAGCTCACGGGCGTGGCTTATCCGGCCGACCAGACCGAACGGCACTGGCTGCCCGTCCGGCACATCAAGTGAAAAAAGCATAGATACTGTACGGGTCAGCGGATTGATGTCCGTGCGCGGCGTCTCGGGTGTGGCAGCAATGGACATGCCGGAGAATTCAATCTGAACCTCGTCAAGGGCAACGATTTCGGCGGCGACGTCAGCGGGCAGACCCACCCGAAATTGCGGCTGCGTATCTTCGAGAAGGTCCAGCACCGGCTGACCCGGCGACAGGCGCTGACCGGGGTCGACAGCACGGGCGCCGACCAACGCGGCGAAGGGCGCGCGCAGAACCGCTTTGTCCAGATCGATATCAATCGCGGCGATTCGGGCGTCTGACTGCGCGATCCGGGCTTCGAGCGAGGCGAGCGCAAAGCGTGCTTCGTCGGCGCGCTGCTGGGAAGAGAAATTTTCGCTGGCGAGCTTCTGTTGCCGATCGGCTGTCAGCGCGGCCAGATCACGGTCAGCCACCAACGCATCGCGCGCGGCGACCTCGGCCGCGCGGCTGGCCGTAAGTGCCCGAGTGTCCAGTGTGGCCAGCACCTGACCTTTTGTTACCTTCGCGCCTTCGTCGATTTCAAGCATTTCAAGCGTACCACCGGCTTCGAAACCCAGGTCAATGCGGCGGCGCGGCTCGACTAAGCCAAAGTAATCCACCTGCATTTCATAGCTTTCTTGCGGCAGCACCTCGGTGACAGCGACCGGAAGCGGTTGCGCCTCAGGCAGCGCGGCCGGTTCCGCATTACGGGCTGCGATGGCACCCGATCCGGCGATCACAA
This sequence comes from Pseudomonadota bacterium, assembly GCA_039026235.1. GTDB lineage: Bacteria > Pseudomonadota > Alphaproteobacteria > Rhodobacterales > Rhodobacteraceae > JBCCMQ01. The sequence goes on along the minus strand of JBCCMQ010000011.1, from coordinate 107,886 downwards.
GGCCCACTGCAATCGCGCCAACAACCAGCGTTCCGGTCATCACAAAGATATGCCGGACGGTGCGGCGCCATAGAGGTGTCTTTTTGGTTTCCGACATCTTTGCCTCGCATGAATCATTAGAATTGCGCAGTGGACTTGAATGTTAGAGTTGCTTACATAATGTAAGAGGTACTAACTTCAAGTCGAAAACGTCAATAAAAATATTTCGAGGCCAGGAAACTGAGCATGACTATGACCATTCAGAAGAAGGACGGGTATCACCACGGCGACCTGCGTCAGGCGCTGGTCGATGCCACGCGGTCGCTGATCGAGGAAAACGGCCCGCATGGATTCTCCGTCTCCGAAGCCTGCCGTCGCGCGGGCGTTTCCACGGCGGCGCCTTACAGACACTTCGCTGATCGCAACGCGATGATGCGCGAAGTCTGTCTGCAGGGCATGAACCGCATGGCGGAGCAATTTCTTGAAACGCTGAAAAATTTCCAGCCGGGCACAATTGAAGCTCTGACAGCGATCGGCCTGAACTACATTTCTTTCGCGGAACGCGAGCCGCAGGTCTTCCGCATGATGTTTGCTGCAGACGAAGGCGAGGGGGAAGAGATCCGAGACCAGGGACTGAACTGCTATGGTATCGTGCTGGGCCAGGTCGCACAAAGGATGGGCCGCACTGAAATCGACATCGAGGTTGAAAGGGCAACTTTCCCGCTATGGACGTTCGTGCACGGCCTCGCGTTTCTGCGCATCGACGGAAAGATGGACGCCACAAAAACTGATCTCGATGTGGCGTCCATCATAGAAAATGCCACGCGCCGTCTTCTGTCCTGAAGGCGGTCGCAGCAGTTTACCCCGGCTTCAGCCGTGGCGTCTTGGGCGCAGGCCGCCCTGGAACCACACCAGAAGATCGTAAATGGAAAAGATCGGTAGACCCACCGCGTCGCGAATGTCGGCCGCGTAGGGGCACATGTTCGTGCACTCAAGGACAATCGCACCAAGGTCGGGATTGGCGGCCTGAAGCGCACGGGCGGCGGCAATATTGTCTGAACGCGCCGCCTTGACGTCCAGGTGAAGTTCGTCGCCCAGGATGACCCGCGTAAATTCGCTGCCGTCTTCGGTCGAGCCAATTGGAGTGTCCGGCGGAGCGCCAGCCTTCGTTAGGTGTTCCTTGGTCAGGGTAGAGCCCGAAATCGTCAGTACGCCCGCGCGGCGGCCCTGGGGCAGGACGGCGTTGACCATCGCGACTTGCATCAGTGATGATGTCATCACGGGCACGTCCAATGCTGCGTCGAGTTCATCCTGGAACAGCGAAAGAAACCCGCAATTGGTGGAAATGCCGTCGGCGCCGTCTTCGGCCAACGATCGGCCTGCATCAATAAAGGCGCCCAGCATCCCCTCGGCCCTGTGCCGCACTACGTGATCGGGCGTGGCGCCGCGGACGATCCGGTAATGCACGGGAAAAGGCCAGGTGGCGGCATTTCCCATGTCGCCCGGAATGCGGGGAAACTGCGCATCAAGCATCAGAATTCCGACGCTGGCGCCGTAAAGGCTTTTGCCTCCGGTCGCGATCATTGGGCTTCGCTTTCCAGCATTCGCCCGGCCAGTGCACCGCCCGGTTCGAGATAGATATTCGAAATACCTTCGCGGACCGCCGCGGTAATCTGATCCTTTCGGCTTTCAATGTGTTGCGACATGACCGAGGCCGCGGCCGTGGCGTCCCGCGCAACCAGTGCGGCCGCGATGGCCTTGTGCTGCTCTTTGGATGAGGCGATGCGCGTTCCGGCCATTCGGACCCAGCGGATGTACCGGATGCGTTCGTTCACCCGCGCAAGGGCGTCCGTAAGTTCGCTGTTTCCACTGGCCCGGGCGATGCCCATGTGAAAATTTTCGTCCCGCCTGCAGGCCTCGGCAACGGTCAGGCCGGCCACTGAGAGCCCACATTCAAACAGCTCTTCCTGCAAGGCGATAAGTGTCGTTTGGGGTGCCCGTTCTGCGGCAAGCCGTACCGATGCCGTTTCAAGTATCACGCGCATTTCGAACAGCTCAAAGACTGTCTGTGGATCCAGGGCGCGGCAATAAAAGCCCGAGCCGGGTTTAAAGTCGAAGAGCTTCTCTGACACCAGCCGGTTCAAAGCCTCGCGTAGGGGCGTGCGGCTGACACCCAATTCGCGCGACAAAGCGACCTCGTTCAACCGGTCGCCCGGTTTGATCTCAAAGCCCACGGCCATGGCTTTTAGCGCCTCATAGGTATTGTCGACCCGTCTATCAGTCATGGTCCATTCCAATTTCTAGCGGGCTCGCACATTTCGGTATTGGAATCAATATGCACCTCTGTATACAGTCTGGTGTGCAGCTACTTCCAGCACCTTGGGGAATACGAGATGAGCCATCAGAACACGTTGAGTGGGGCCGAAGCCATGGTCCACATGCTCAAGTCCCATGGCGTTCGGCACATCTTTGGACTGTGCGGTGATACCACGCTGCCATTTTACGATGCACTGGCCCGGCTCGACCATGGGATGACGCATTTCCTGACCCGGGACGAACGCCATGCCGCCTATATGGCCGATGGATACGCGCGGGTCACCGGGCGACCCGGCGTCTGCGAAGGACCGTCAGGCGGCGGCGCCACATATATCCTTCCCGGCGTCGTCGAGGCGCATGAAAGCTCCGTCCCGATCCTCGCGATTACGACCGATGTCGCCACAACCAGCCGTGGTCGGTATCCGTTGACGGAACTGGATCAGGTGGCGCTTTTCAAACCGCTGACAAAATTCAACGCCTCGCTGGATCAGGCGGGCCGGCTTCCGTCGGTCGTGCGTGCGGCGTTTCGGGCGATGACTACGGGCCGACCTGGCGCAGCCCATCTGGCGTTGCCATTCGACACCCAGCGCGCGCCGGTTGACGACGCAGAAATCTGGGCCGAGCCATCCTATGCAAGCTTTCCCGCCGAAAGATGCGCGCCGGATCCTGCGGCCGTCGCCGATGCCGCTGCTCTTTTGGCCGAGGCCGGAGGTGCGCTTGCGATCTGCGGCGGTGGACCCGTTCTTTCGGGTGCCGAAAGCGCCTTGGCGCGCCTTGCGCGCACGATAGACTTACCGATTGCCACGACCGTCTCTGGACAGGGCGCGATTGCGGAAACAGATCCTTTGGCGGTGGGAGTTGTGGGATCGAACGGTGGCGTGCCCGCCACGCGCGAAGCGGTGGAAAACGCCGATGTGATCCTCTTTATCGGCTGCCGGGCGGGCTCGGTCACGACCGAACGCTGGCGCGCCCCGGCACCCGGCACCCGGATCATCCACATCGACAGCGACCCGGCCGTCATCGGCGCCAACTACCCGACCGAGGTGGCCCTTGTCGGGGACGCGCGGCTTGCGCTTGAGGCGCTCGCCGACGCCGTTGAAGCGCGTCCCACGAAGTCGCAGAAGGGCGCGGCAAGGGCGGCGAGAGCTTGGGAGGCAAAGTTGGCGGCTTTTGTCCCTCTGGCGTCCTCGGCGGAACGTCCCATCCGGCCCGAAGCTGTGATTGCGAAACTGATGGATCTGCTGCCCGAGAACGCGGTTGTCTGCGCTGATCCGGGGACACCTTGCCCATACTTTTCGGCCCACTACCGGTGGCCCGTCGCGGGGCGTCACTTCATCACCAACCGCGCCCATGGCGCCTTGGGTTTTTCGCTGGCCGCGGCGGCTGGTGCCCAGGTGGGCAGACCGGACGCAACCGTCTTAAGTGTCATGGGCGACGGGTCGTTTGGCTTTGCCTGCGGCGAATTCGAAACGATCCGGCGCTATAACCTTCCGGTAAAGTCGATCGTTTTCTCAAACGCCACCTACGGCTGGATCAAAGCTGGCCAAAAGGCGGGCTTTGGCGAACGCTACTACAACGTCGATTTTGGGCGGACGGATCACGCGGCGGTCGCCAGGGCTTTTGGGATCAAAAGCTGGACGGTTGAGGATCCAAATGATCTGCAACAGACCTTGGGCGAAGCATTGGCCCATGACGGCCCGACGCTGGTTGATGTGATCGCGCAACCGCTGCATGAAGCGGCCGCGCCCGTCAGCGAATGGGTTGCCTAATGTCGTACATTTTGTCTTGATCCTGTGCCGGAACACCGTGGACGTGGCACCAATGTCAGATCTGGATCAGATAATCGTCGGTTTTGACCTTTGGCACCTCAGCGTACCGGTCGTGTCGCGGCGTGATCATGGCATCGGCGCCATCGAGGGCGGTTTTGAAGTGCTGGTGCTGCGCCTGACATCCGAGGACGGGACAGAAGGCTGGGGTGAAGCCGCCTGCTGGTCGGTGTTCACCGGGACGCCAGAGGCGAGTTTCGCGGCGCTGAACCGGTATCTAAGGCCATTGGTCCTAAGGCGTTCGGTGGCCGAGCGACGTGAGATCATGGATCAGGCGCTTTATGCCGTTGCCCATGCGGCCCAGGCCAAGGCGGCCCTTGAATCAGCACTGCTGGACCTGGAAGGGCGCATCACAGGCGTGGCCGTTTGGGCGCTTCTGGGCGGAAAGAAACAGGACAGAATTCCCCTGTCTGTATCAATCGCCAACCCCGATTTCGACGCTGATGTCGCCCTGATGGAGCGCATCCGGGACGATGGCGTGCGACTGGTGAAGTTGAAGACCGGCTTTCGTGATCATGACTTTGATGTCATGCGGTGCGACCACATCCGGGCGCATTTTCCCGAGTTCGGCTTGCGGATCGACTACAATCAAGGCCTGCAACCCGGCGAGGCGATGGCCCGCACGCTCGATCTGGCGGCCTTCGCGCCGGATTTCATCGAACAGCCCGTGCGTGCGCATCACTTCGATCTGATGGCCGAGTTGCGTCGCGCAACTCCGGTCCCGCTGTTCGCTGACGAAAGCGTGTTTGGACCCGAGGACGCGCAGCGCGCCTTGCGCGAAGGTATTGCCGACGGTGTTTCCGTGAAGGTCATGAAGGCCGGTGGTCCGACCCGAGCCCAGGCCGTGGCCCGGATGGCCCACGCCGGTGGGATGAACTGTTATGGCGGCGATATGCACGAGACCGGCCTTGCCCATCTTGCCGGCACCCATCTTTTGGCTGCAACGCCCGAAATCACACTGGGCTGCGAGTTTTACCACGCCACCTATTACGTCGAAGCCGACATTCTGTCCGAGCCTTTTCCGGTCGACAGCGGTGCGGTTGTTGTACCGGACGGTCCCGGCCTCGGCATTGCACCAGACGCCGGACGTCTCGACAGTCTTGCAGTGGCGCGGGCATGACCCGGACGGTTGCGATAATCGGTGCCGGCATCGTTGGTGTCTCGACCGCCATATGGGCCCTGCGCGAGGGATTGAAGGTGATCCTTATCGACCGGGAAGGCCCGGCGGCCGGAACCTCTTTCGGCAACGGCGGTGTCCTCGCCTCATGTTCGGTGGTGCCCGTGTCGACGCCGGGTCTTCTGGGGAAAGCGCCACGCATGCTGATGGACCCCAATCAGCCGCTGTTTCTGAAGTGGCGGTATCTTCCGCGCCTCTTGCCCTATCTGACCCGGTACTTGCGCCACGCAAACGCAACGGACGCCCGGAAGCGCGCCGAAGCCATGGTGCCAATTATTGGCGAAAGCCTGGCCGATCATCTGGCGTTGGCCGACGGCACGGGCGCCGAAGCGTGGATCAAGCCCTCGGACTACCTCTTTCTCTACGAAGATCGGACACATTACGAAAGTGACGCCTTTGGCTGGGATACGCGACGCGACCTCGGCTTTGCTTGGGACGAGCTCGAAAGCCAGGACATGCGCGACTATGATCCCTGTTTTGGGGCCTCAATCGGGTTCGCCGCTCGTTTGCGCGATCACGGCCGTATCTCGGATCCCGGGGCCTATGTTGTCGCCTTGGCTGGCTACGCCGAGGCCCAAGGCGCAAGGATCATAAAGGCCGACGTCGACGATATCGTCCGTGAAAACGGGCGAACCACCGGCGTCCGCGCTGCGGGTGAGACCATCGCCTGCGATGCGGTGGTCGTGGCCACCGGCGCTTGGTCAGGGCCCTTGGCCGCGAAACTTGGCCTGAACGTGCCGCTTGAAACCGAGCGAGGCTATCATATCGATCTTTGGGAGCCGTCGGTTGTTCCCCGCGCGCCGGTCATGGTCGCCAGTGGCAAATTTGTCATCACCCCGATGGAGGGCCGCGTTCGGCTTGCCGGCGTGGTGGAATTCGGCGGTTTGTCGGCGCCTCCGTCGCGGGCGGCATTCGACCTTCTGGAAAGGAATGTGCGCAAGGCAATTCCGGGTCTTGAATGGAAAGAACAGACCGAATGGATGGGTCACCGGCCGGCGATGGCTGATTCTACGCCTCTGATCGGACCTGTCCCAAATATCCCCGGTGCCTACTTTGGCTTCGGCCATGACCATGTCGGCCTGACAGGTGGACCAAAAACTGGGCGCTTGCTGAGCCAATTAATCGCCGGAAAACAACCGAATATTGACATGGCACCCTATGACCCAGCACGGTTTGCACGGCATTGATCAACCAACAGACAGAAACATCAAAGCAGGGAGAAAATTGATGAAATCACTCACAGTCACACTGGCGGCTTCTGCCGTTGCGGCCATTGCAACGATGGCAAGCGCCGAGAAATGGGACATGCCCATGGCCTATTCCGGATCGAATTTTCATTCGGTCACCGGGGCGCAGTTTGCCAGTTGCGTCACCACGGGTACGGGCGGCGATATTGAGATTGTCACCCACCCCAGCGGCAGCCTGTTCCCTGGTGCCCAGATTAAACGCGCCATTCAGACCGGTCAGGTCCAGATTGGAGAGCGTCTGCTGTCGGGCCACCAGAACGAAAACCCGATCTTCGGCGTCGATTCCATTCCGTTCCTGGCGACCTCTTTTGACGACGCCGACAAGCTTTGGGAAGCGGCAAAGCCGGCGCTTGAAAAAATCCTGGCAGACCAGAACTTGACGCTTCTTTATTCGGTGCCGTGGCCGCCCCAGGGCCTTTACTTCCGGGATGAGGTCAATTCGGTCGCGGACATGAAGGGCATCAAGTTCCGCAGCTACAACAATGCGACGTCGCGTTTGGCTGAGCTGACCGGCATGCTGCCGGTAACGATCGAGGCGGCCGAGATCTCGCAGGCCTTCGCCACTGGCGTCGCGGATTCCATGGTATCGTCCGGAGCGACCGGTTATGACCGCAAGGTCTGGGAAAGCCTGGGGTATTTCTATGAGGTCGATGCCTGGCTTCCGCGCAACTACATCATGGTGAATTCCGATGTCTGGGCGGGCGTGTCCGATGCCAACAAGAATGTCGTTCAGGCCTGCGCCAATCTGGCCGAATACGCCGGTGCATGGCGGGCCAAGGAATACACAGGCTTTACCCTTCAGGGATTGCGTGATGGCGGCATGACCGTTGCGCCTGCAAGCGACGAAATGAAGTCCGAGCTGCAGGACATCGGTGCCACCATGACAGCCGAGTGGCTTGAGGCGGCCGGTGCCGAAGGTCAGGCAATTGTCGACGCCTTCAAAGCTGCTCAGTGAAAGCTTGCGGGTGCCATTGGCACCCGCTTTTCCTTGACAAGTGGCAGGCGCGCAGACGCGGCGCGCCATTGCCGGGCGGAGAACACACATGACGATCCTAAAGGGCCTCCGGTCCGTTCTTGACGGGCTTTACTTCGGGGCCGGCGTTCTGGCAGCCATGTGCCTCATTGCCATTCTGGGACTAATTATCGTGCAAATGCTGGCGCGCTGGACCGGAGAGGTTTTTCCCGGCGCACCAGAATACGCCGGCTACTTCATGGCCTCTGCCTCATTTCTTGCGTTCGCCCACGCGCTTAACCGTGGCGCGCATATTCGCGTCTCGATCCTGCTGAATGCCGTCCGCCCGGGTGTGAAGCGTGTTATCGAGACTTGGTGTTTTGCCGTGGCAACCGCGCTTGGCTGGTACTTCGTGTACTACGCATGGCGGTTTGTGAAATTCAGCTACGATTTTGGCGATATCAGCCAGGGCCAGGACAAGATGCTGTTGTGGATCCCGCAGTCGGGCATGCTGATCGGAGCCACCATTCTGGCAATCGCGCTGACGGACCAATTGATACATGTTCTGTCCACGGGCGATCACCGCATCAAGACCGATTCAGTCGGTCTGGGGGAATAGATCCATGGAAGAACTTTACGCCATTATCCTGTTCCTCTTCGTCCTTTTCCTTCTGCTCGGCACGGGTGTCTGGGTGGGTCTCGCGCTCTTGGGTGTTGCCTGGGTGGGGATGGAGCTTTTCACCACGCGCCCCGTAGGCGACACAATGCTGACGACGATCTGGTCGTCTTCGTCCAGTTGGACCCTGACGGCGTTGCCGCTGTTTATTTGGATGGGAGAGATCCTTTACAGGACCCGATTGTCCGAGGACATGTTCCGCGGACTGAGCCCTTGGATGGCTGGTCTTCCCGGGGGTCTCGTGCATACCAACATCGTGGGCTGCACGGTTTTCGCGGCTGTTTCCGGATCTTCGGCGGCCACCCTGACAACCGTCGGCAAGATGTCTATCCCCGAGTTGCGCAAACGCTCTTATCCCGAACCCATGGTAATCGGGACGCTTGCAGGTGCGGCCACCCTTGGTCTGATGATCCCGCCTTCTTTGACGCTGATCGTCTACGGTGTGACGATCAATGAGAGCATCACAAAACTCTTCTTTGCGGGTATTCTGCCGGGCCTCGTCCTGGCGAGTATGTTCATGGCCTATGTTGCCATCTATTCTCGCGTGTCATCGACATGGCAGCCCAATCCTGAACCTGCAATGAGCTTTGGCGAAAAGCTTAATAACTCACGGTTTCTGATCCCGGTGATCCTGCTTATCACGGTTGTCATCGGGTCCATGTATCTTGGATACGCAACCGCGACCGAGGCCGCAGCCTTTGGAGTGATCGGCGGATTGCTCCTTGCCGCCGGACAGGGATCACTGAACTGGAACACGTTCAGCGAAAGCCTGATGGGGGCCACGCGCACCAGTGCGATGATTGCACTTATTCTCGCGGGCGCCGCTTTCTTGTCGCTCAGCATGGGCTTTACCGGGCTGCCCCGGGCGCTGGCCGATCTGATCGCACAATGGGAACTGTCACGCTTTGAACTGCTGATGGTCCTTCTGGTCTTCTACATCATCCTCGGCTGTTTTCTGGACGGGATATCATCGGTGGTGCTTACCATGGCCGTGGTCGAGCCGATGATCCGGCAGGCCGGGATTGATCTGATCTGGTTTGGAATTTTTATCGTGGTCGTGGTCGAGATGGCCCAGATAACGCCGCCCATTGGTTTCAACCTTTTCGTTCTTCAGGGCATGACCGGGCACGAGATGGGCTTCATCGCCCGGGCAGCGATCCCCATGTTTCTGATCATGGTCCTGATGGTTTTCGTGCTTATAGCGTTCCCGGAACTGGCCACGTGGTTGCCGGATAACCTGAGAGCCGGGCCCGGCTGAGTGGGTCGATGTATGCTCAAAGGCATTTGTCGATCACGGGCTCACCTCAGGTTCCAAGCCATGGCGGCGCGCGGCCGATTTTCTCTAAGAGAAAGTCGATGAAGACCCGGACCTTCGGCGACAGCACATTGCTTTTCGGGTAGACCAGCCAAAGCGCCGCCCGGTCTTCGACTTGGTAGTCCGGCAGAACCCGGACCAGAGCGCCGCTGCACAGATCTTCATGCACGCTCCAGAGCGAATTGACCGAAATTCCGGCACCGGCGCGCGTGGCCAGTCTTTGGCTCAATCCATCGTCTACGGTCAGGCGACCCAAGGCATTTCTTGCATCAAAGCTTCCGGTCTCACCCTGCCGCCCAATCAGTCTTTTTGCCGTCTTTTCGCGAAACGCCACCAGACTGTGCCGGTCCAGATCCTCGACAGTCTGAGGTGTTCCATGGTCGGCCAGATATGACGGCGCCGCGCAAAGGATGCGCGTATCATCAGCAAGCTTGCGGCCCTTCAGACTGGTATCTTCAATCGCCGCATTCCGGAGAGACAGGTCAAAGCTGCCCTCGATTGGGTCGAACGGGGCATCGGACAGTCGCAGATCAAGGTTAATTGTGGGATAGGCGCGCAGAAACTCCGGCACGATTGGTGCGATGTAAAGCTGTGCGAAACTGCTGGGCGCGGCAAAGCGCAATACACCGCTTGGGGTCGCGGTGCCGATCCCAAGGGCGGCGCGCGCGGCGTTTTCCTGTTCCAGAATTTCGCGGGCGAAGGGCAGAAACTCTGCGCCTTCGATGGAAAGCGACACCTTGCGTGTGGTCCTGTGCAAAAGATCCGCGCCCATTTCGCGCTCTAGCTTTGCCAATCTTGCGCTGGCCACGGCCGGCGCCAGACCGAGGGTCTTTCCCGCCGCGCTTATATTCAGTTTATCGGCCGCAAGTACGAAAAGGCGTAGATTGTCTGTATCCATCTATTATGCTCGAAAACAGAATTATGAAGTCCAAAATCCGGCATTTATATTGAAATTACAATCTAATATTTAGGTCTGTGAAACGGGGCCAGAAGGCCCATCGTACACTTAAGAGGCCTCCATGACCCATTATTCCATTCTCGCCGTGACGCCAAAATCCGAAGACTGGATTGCCGGGTATCTGCCCGCTGCCAACGCGTTGGTCGCCAAGCACGGCGGCAAGTATCTGGCGCGCACGGCAAGCCACGAACAGGTTGAGGGATCCGATCAGCCAGCCGCCTTGCGGATCCTACTTGAATGGCCGTCCCGCGACGCGGCGCTCAGTTTCATGTCTGATCCCGACTACCTGCCGCACCTTGAGGCCCGGACCGCCGGATCCGAGAGCTTTCATTTCATCGTAGAAGCCAAGGACGATCTGGCCTGACACCATCGACCGCTGCATGTGAGAGCCGACCCATGTCTGAGATCACCGCCGTTGCACGTTTTGCCGACATAAACCGCGCTTACGGCGATGTCCTTCAGCCAGGGCGGCTGAGCCTGGGACTGACTGTGCCGATCGAGGCCTACTCTGACAGTCCGGTTCCGTCCATGGCCGACCATGCCGAAATGGCCGTGCTGGCCGAGGACCTCGGGTTTTCGGCCCTCTGGTTGCGGGACGTTCCTTTCAACGTGCCGTCGTTCGGGGATGCGGGTCATGTCTATGACCCGTTCGTCTATCTTGGGTTTTTGGCGGCGCGGACCGAACGCATCGCGCTTGGGGTCGCCAGTGTGATCTTGCCGCTTCGACATCCTGCCCATGTTGCCAAGGCAGCCGCCAGCGTGGATGTTCTATCCGGCGGGCGGCTTCTTTTGGGTGTCGCGTCCGGGGACCGGCCTGACGAATACCCTGCCATGAACGTGCCCTTCGAGGATCGAGGTCGCCGCTTTCGTGACAGTTTCGACTATATCAGGCGCGCGGCCGAACCCTTTGCGGCCTTTGACAACGCATTTGGCAGACCGCATCACATGGACATGCTGCCGAAGCCCAGCGGCGCGCGGCTTCCGCTTCTGATAACCGGTGGCAGCCAGCAGAGCCCGGACTGGGTTGCGCGCCATGGCGACGGTTGGATCACGTATCCACGCAATGCTGAAACGCAGGGAGCGCTCATTGCCGCCTACAGGAACAGGATTGCCGCCGAAGGCGGGCCCGACAAGCCGGTGGTGCAGTCCCTCTACATCGATCTTCTGGCAGATCCCGATGCGGATCCCCGTCCAATTCATCTGGGATTTCAGTCAGGTGTGCGCTATCTCCACCGCTATCTTACCGCTTTGCAGACAATTGGGGTGAACCACGTCGCGCTCAATTTGCGTTTCAGCAGCCTGCCGCCCAAGGATGTCATGCGCCGACTCGCGGCCGACGTCCTGCCCGTTTTCCATTCCTAAGGAACCTGATCGTGAAGAAGACTATCCTGCTTACCGGAGCCACGGATGGCATTGGGCTAGAGGCCGCCAAGCTCTTGGCAGCAGAGGGCCACAAGGTTCTTCTGCATGGTCGAAATGCGGCCAAACTGGCATCCGCCGCCGAAGCCATAGGCGGAGACAATGAGGTGGTTTCGGCCGATTTGGCGGACCTCAACGCTGTCGCCGCCATGGCCGACGACATCACAAGCCGGCACAACCGCCTGGACGTCCTGATAAACAACGCCGGCGTGCTAAAGGCATCCGAGACCAAGACGCAAAGCGGTCTCGATATCCGTTTTGTGGTCAATACGCTCGCACCCTTTCTGTTGGCGCGGCGGCTCTTGCCGATCATCCCCGAAGACGGCCGGATCATAAATCTATCGTCGGCGGCGCAGGCGCCCGTCCAGCTTGCCGCGATGGCTGCCGGGGCACCGATGGCGGACATGGAAGCCTATGCGCAAAGCAAGCTGGCCATAACCATGTGGTCGCGGGTGCTGGCGGGTCAACTGGGCCGCGGACCCCTTGTTGTTTCGGTCAATCCCGGATCGCTTCTGGCGACAAAGATGGTAAAGGAAGGCTTTGGAATTGCCGGCAATGACATATCAATTGGCGCAGAGATCCTGCGCCGCGCCGCCTTGGATGCCGATTTTTCCGATGCAAGCGGGCTTTACTACGACAACGACGCCGGCGGTTTCGGACCTCCCCATCAGGATGCACTGGACGACAATCTAGCCAAGTCCGTCACCGACGCCCTGGAAAAGCTGCTGCCTGCCTGAAGCGGGTATTCCATCGCTGCTATGGCACAAGGCAGGCGTCTTGAGATCATAGCGCCGATCAGGCAGCGACGTGTGCGCGCGCGCTTGCGCCACGCTTGATTGCCCCGAATCGGCTGAAATCTGGCATGCTTCCGTTGCGGACCGGCTCCAGCACAAGGAAGGCAATTGCCATGAACAAGTCCCCCCAAATTCCCACGCGCAAGAAAGCCAGCGATTTTGATCAACGTATCCTTGAGATCTTTGATGGCTACGTGCACGGTAAGATCTCAAAGCGTGAATTTATCAGCCAGGCAGGGCGCTATGCGGCCGCCGGCGTGACCGGCGCGATGATCCTGGAACAGTTGCAGCCTAACTACGCTTGGGCGCAGCAGGTGGACCCGGACGATCCGGCGATCGAGACATCCGTCGCAGAGTACGAAAGCGCCGAAGGCCACGGAACGATACGTGGACTGATGGCAAAACCCGCCGGCGCGTCCGGTACATTGCCGGCGGTCTTGGTGGTCCACGAGAACCGTGGCCTGAACCCCTACATCGAAGATGTGGTGCGCCGCGCCGCCAAGGCCGGGTATCTGGCGTTTGGACCGGATGGTCTGACGCCCCTGGGTGGCTATCCTGGAACCGACGAAGAAGGGCGCGAAATGCAGCGCGAGCTCGACCGCGTCAAGCTAATGGAAGACTTCTTTGCGGCCTTTGAATTTCTGCGCGATCATTCAGGTTCCACCGGTAAGGTCGGTGCGGTCGGCTTCTGCTATGGCGGCGGTGTCTGCAACGCATTGGCCGTCACATATCCGGAACTGGCGGCATCGGTACCCTTCTACGGTCGCCAACCGGCAGCGGAAGACGTCCCATCGATCGCGGCACCTTTGATGATCCATTACGCCGGGTTGGATGACCGGATAAATGCGGGTTGGCAGGCCTATTCCGACGCTCTGCGCGCAAACCAAAAGGAATTCAGCGTGCATTTCTACCCGGACGTGAACCACGGTTTTCACAATGATACGACACCGCGCTACGATGAAGAGGCGGCGATGCTCGCCTGGGACCGGACGCTGGCCTTCTTTGGCGAGCACCTGAGTTAGGACCGTTCCCGTTCAGCCCGCCGCAGTCGTTGGCAGGATAAGACCATCGGCCTCAAGCTCTGCGGCGTCCCAATAGGCAATCAGTATGCCCGGCGGTTCTTTTGCGTCCGTCATCCGCTCGATCTCTTCGGGCGCGCGCGTGATGCGGCTGTGGTGGGCACGGGTCCACGCGAAATGGGCGTCGGCAAGCCGGCTGATCTCGCCCGCGCACTCGTGGTCTGATGCACGGTCAACCAATTCGTCAGGATCTGTCTCCAGATCGAAAAGAAGCGGCGCAAAGCCTTCGACGTGGATGTATTTCCAGCGGCCGTCAAAAACCATGGTCAGGCGTGCGTCTTCCTGAGGCACACCCACGACGCGGCGCGCATCGCGTGTTGCATAGTCGTATTCCGAGAAAGCGTAACGCCGCCACGGCGTTGATTTGCCACTTAGCAGCGGGGTCAAACTGCGCCCTTCGACGATATGAGGCTGCTCTGCCGCGCCCATGAAGTCCATGAAAGTGGCCGGCAGGTCGATGCCTTCCACAAGCGCCTCTGTGGCTGTGCCACGGGTCACATCCGCCTCGGGGCGCGGGTCGTAGATGATCAGTGGAATGCGGGCGGAGCAATCATAGAAAAGGTCCTTCTCGCCAAGCCAATGGTCGCCCATGTTGTCGCCATGGTCCGAGCAGAAAACGACCATCGTGTCCTGCATCCGCCCCGCGTGTTCGAGGTAGGAAAACAGCCGACCCATCTGGTCGTCCAGCTGTTTGATCAGCCCCATGTAAACTGGTCCGACACGGTCCCGCACGCCGTCCCGGGAAAAGCTCTGACAAATGCGTGTATCCCGCCACGCACGCATCAGCGGATGATCACTGTCCCGTTCAGCGTTGGAACGCACGACCGGCGGAAGATCAGCCGCAGAGTACATATCGTTGTAAGGGGCGGGCGCGATATAGGGCCAGTGCGGCTTGATATAACTCAGATGGCAAAGCCATGGCTTATCGCCGGCACCCTCCATGAATTCGATCGCGCGCGTGGTCAGATAGGCCGTCTCAGAGTGCTCTTCCGGCACACGCGCTGGAAGATGGGCATTCTTCAAAAGCCACCCGGTCAGCAAGGTCCCATCCGGGCCTTCGGCCGAGTTTGCCCATTCCTCCCACGGGTTTTCGCCGTCAAAACCGTGCGATCTGAGATAGCCATCGTAGTCCAGGGGTTTCGCGTTCCGGCCAGGGTAATCCGTATGATGCGTGCCGTCGTCGCGCACGAAGACGTCAAAGCCGCATTCGCTGTGGCGTTGGCCCGCAGGGCTTTGCGGATCGATCCCAAGGCGGGCCATTCCGGCCTGATCCGGGATCATATGGGTCTTGCCCACCAGCACACAGTCCGCGCCGGCGCCGCGAAGATGATCGCCCAGGGTCGGCTGGCCGACGCTCAGCGGAAATCCGTTCCAGGTGGCGCCGTGGCTGCGCACGTAGCGCCCGGTGTAAAAGCTCATGCGACTGGGCCCGCAGATCGGAGATTGCACGTAGGCCCGATTAAAACGCATGCCCCGGGCGGCAAGGGCGTCCAGGTTCGGTGTCTCGATGTGTTTGGCGCCATAGCAGCTGAGGTAATCCCAGCGCATCTGGTCCACCATGATCCAAAGCACGTTCATCGCCGCCCCCGTTCGTCCGGCTGTCCCTAGCTCAGATACGCTGCAAACCGGTCAGTGGACAAAAACGCCTGTTGTCCGGCATCGGCGATTTTCGCGCGCGCCGCAGCGTCAAGCCAGGGATCGGTCGCCTGCCTGAACGCAGGGCGTTCGCGCAGGTGTCCCCACCATTGGGTCGTTCGGGGAAACCGCGTCTCCCACAATGCGGAAAGGCCTATGCATTCGACGCGGTAGAAGTAAGCCGCCAGCAGCGCATCGGCCAAGCTAAAGTCTTGGCCCAAAAGCCAGGGTGTCTCGGAAAGATCCGCTTCGACGGCGGCACACATTCTTTGGAGGCTTTCAAGCGCGACCGGAACATAGTCACTGACGGCGCCGCGTTCGACCAGATCTTTCATTTTACGGGCTCGGATACGGTTGGGCATGCTGGCCCAGCGTGCGGCCAGTTCCTCGGCGGGCTTTTTGAGAAGCATCTGGCGTTGGTAGCTGGCGAATGTCAGCGTGTTCACGCTGTCATGATACTCCAGCGTGTAGATGCCCCAAGTCCGCGACTTGGCCTGAAGGAAAGGATCTGACGGCTGTAACGGTGGTCCATCGCCCAGGCCATCGACGTATTCGCTGATGACGCTCGATTCGTGGACAAGCCGCCCGTCGTGATCAAGGACGGGCACGATAGAGCGCGGATTGACCTGTTTGTATGCCTCGCTGAACTGCTCGCCTTTCGGAAGGTCGATATGGCGGCTTTCCCAGTCCAGTCCCTTTTCTTCCAGAACGATGCGGACCTTGATCGAACAGACCGAGTTGGCGCCGTGGTAAAGTGCGAGCATGGCAAACCTTGCTTTCTATCTCAGAATGGACGGCAGCCAGGTCGCCAGACCCGGCACCAGGAACACCATCAAAAGTGCCACCAGAATTGCAAAAATGAACGGGATCACCCCGCGAAAGATCTTTCCAAGCAAGACCTGAGGGATCACCGATTTCACCACGAACACGTTCATACCGATGGGCGGCGTTATCAACCCCAGTTCGGTGACCACTACGACGACGATGCCGAACCAGATCATGTCGACGCCTGACTGATAAAGCGTCGGCAAAAACACCGGAACCAGCAGCAGCAGAATGCCGATCGATTCAAAGATCATGCCCATCAACACCGCGATGAACGCGATTGCTATTACCAACTGATAGGGTGTCAAATTCATGTCCGAGACCATGAAAACAATGTCGTAGGGCATGCCGGACAAATTGATGAACTGGGCGAATACCAGTGCGCCGAATATCACGATGAACAGGCTTGCGGTGGTCTTGCAGGCCTCGACCAGCGCATCTTTCCATTCGCTCAGACGCCGCAGATGTCCGCGCCAATACGCGATCACAGCCGCGCCGAATGCGCCGATACCCGATGCTTCCGTCGGCGTGAAAATCGAGCCGTAGATTCCGCCCAGGACGACCACGAAAAGTCCGATTACCGGCCAGACAACCCTCAGCGCGCGGCGGCGGTCTTCGTCGGGCAGGGGGTCGCCCGCGGGACCTGCATCGGGGTCGATGCGCACCGTGACGGCAACCGCGCCCATGAACAGACCGACCAGCATGAGACCCGGCAGGATGCCTGCCATGAAAAGCAGTCCTATATCGACTTCTGCCACGATGCCGTAAATCACCAGCGGCACGGACGGGGGGATCATGATGCCCAGCGTTCCGCCGGACGCGATCGTGCCCGTCGCCAGACTGTCGGAATAGGCGTAGCGCTTCATGGGCGGCATCGCGACTTTCGACATGGTGGCCGCCGTGGCCAGAGACGAGCCGCACACGGCCGAGAACCCGGCGCACGCCACCACCGTCGACAGGGCCAGACCGCCACGGAAACGGCCCAGACCCGAATAGGCGGCGTCGTAGAGATCGCGGCTGACGTCTGCGCGATAAATGAAAACTCCCATCAGTATGAACAGAGGTATGACGCTGAGATTATAGTTCATCGCGTCTTCCATGATCTGCTGGCCAGCCATGGCAAAGGCCGCTTCCGGTCCACGCTGCAGCGCGAAGCCAACGACGCCGACGATAAGCGTTGCAAAGCCGACGCGCAGGCCAAAGAAGCAAAGGGCGATGAGAACTGCAAAGCCGATGAGTGCAGTGGTCACAGCGGGCTCGCGTGGTCAGTGGCTTCGTGGTCGGGCTCTCGCAGGAAAAGCCCCAAGATCTGGGCAATCAGGCTGACAGCCGACAGGACAGCCACCGAGCCCGCAACGATTACCAGCGGCCATTCAAGCACGATGGTTATCTTGCCCAGTTGATGCGCCTCGATCGCGAACTCGGTCAGCTCCCAGGTGATGAAGGCCATCGCGAAGACCGAAAACCCCTGCACGATGTACCGGTGCGCCGGGCCCATTGCACGCTTGATCTGGGGCTCAAACAGCTCGACCACGATGTGGTCGTCGTGGGCGTTCACAAGGCTCAGACCGGCAAAGATGGTGATTGCTAGCAGAAACTGGATCATTTCGGCCGCCCCGAAAACCGGGGCGGTGAACACATAGCGGCCGACCACGTCGATGAAGGTCAGCATCATCATTGTGAAGAGCAAGATCGCCGATACCCACTCGAGCACGCTAAGAATGCGAGGCAGCGCAGCGGCCGCAAATGCCTTCATCGACGTGTTTTCTCTCAGTTGCCTGCGGCGATTTCCGCCGTGCGGTTCTGGTAGAACTCAAGCGCAGCGGCAGCATCAATACCTTTGGCCGAAGCCTTTTCGATCCATGCCTTGGTAATGCCTTCCGATGCGTCCACCAGGGCCTGTTCGAATTCCTCTGGCGCATCGAAGGTCTCGACGTCGAACTCCGCCAACTTGCTTTCGCTTGCGATGTCCCGATCCACCCAGAACTGTGACGCCATACGGCCGAAGGCGGGCCCGGACACCGACATGATTGCCTCTTGGTCTGCCTCTGACAACTCGCCCCATTTGTCTTCGGCCATCAGAAGCGAGAAGGACGTGGTGTAAAGACCGCGCTGGAAGCGCGTGCGCGACTTTGAGTACGGCAAAAGCTGGAATGTATCGGCGCTGTTGACGCTGAGCGCGATGTAGCCGTCGACAACCCCGCGCGAAATCACCTCGTTGGCCTGCACTGCAGGTCCGGCAACCACGCCCGACCCCAGACCCTTAAGCAGGTTGGCTGGAGGTCCGGGCAGTGCCCAGATCTTGCGGTTGGCCAGATCGTCGACCGACAGGATTGGATCATCGGTCTGGCTCCAGACCTCGCCCGGCGTAATGACCCACATGGACAGAACCTTGATGCCTTCATATTCATCCGGGAAGAACTGCTCGTGCGTTTCCCACAGCGCCTGGCTCATCGCGGGCGCATCCTGAATACCAGTGAACAGATTCATGGCGACCAGCGGACCCTGGACCCGGTTCTGGATAAAGCCGTTAAACTGAGCCGAGACATCCATGATGCCCTTTTCCAAACTGTCCCACTGTTCGGGCGGTGCGGCCAGCGATTTGGGCGGAATGATCGCCTGCACCCTGCCTTCGGTGGCTTCTTCCACCCAGCCGATCCAAGTCGGAAGAATTTCTTGGCACATGAAGTGCTGCGGCGGCCAAAAACAATTGACCAACATACGGGTCTGGGCGGATGCCGATGAGACCGTCATGACAAGTCCCAGCGCCGCTACCCAAAGTGCGTGCCATAGCTTCATTTGTTTTCCTCCCTGGTCGCCAAGGCTTTGCGCAAGCCTTGTTCATTAAGGATGTTGTAGTGCGTGTAAGACAATTTGTCGATTTTTTTGCTTCATGTCGTAAAAAACAGTCTGAGCATGGAAAAATCGGGTTCACTACCGCTAAGCAAGCTCTTTCCGGCGATTATTGTTGGACTTTTCACAAAACATCGATAAATAAAGACTATGGCGGCCTCGATGCAATTTTCGCCCCCGACCGCTTCCGGTCAGAGCGTTTCCACAACACGACGTGTGTACGAGGATCTTCGCGATCTCATACTGACAGGCAAAATGCTGCCCGGGGCCAAACTTAAGGTCGATACCCTCAAAGAGATGCTGGACACCGGCGCGTCGCCCATCCGCGAGGCGCTGAGCCTGCTGACATCGGACCAATTGGTCGAGCGGATCGATCAGCGCGGTTTTCGCGTCGCCGAGATCAGTGCAACCCAGTTTCGTGAGATACTGAAACTGCGCTGTGCACTTGAAGACATGGCCCTGCGCGAAAGTATCCAGAATGCGAACAAGGACTGGGAAGAAACCCTTGTGCTTGCGCATCACAGGATGACACGCACTGCCCGAAGCCAAGTGTCTGAGTTCGAGCGTCAGCACAAAGCCTTTCACATGGCGCTGCTGTCAGCTTGCCATTCACCGATTCTGCAGAAATTCTGCGACCGCCTGTACGATCTGAACATCCGCTACCGTCATCTTGCTGGAAGGTCCGAGGCCTATCAGGCGCGCGATGTCAGCAAGGAACATGCCGATATTCTGGGTGCCGCGATGGACCGCGACGCAGAGCTTGCCTCAGTCTGTCTGATACAGCACTACCGCCGGACGGGGCAGTTTCTGGTTGAGCGGCTGGAGGAACACCAGCTGTCGGCGAGCACCGCCTGAGCCACGACTGAAGACCCTGGTTCGTTTAGGCGGCCGCCCCTTCCCATCCCAGATGCGAAGTTGCCCCGCGCCGCAAGGCTTGTACCGGACGGGACACGGAAATCGCGTTCTCGGTAGCGAATGCTTCGCTGTTTTCTTCAAGCTTTTGAACATCGTAGCGATAGTTGACCATGGCGCCGAAGGATTGCCGCACGCCATTGTCTGACAGATCGGCGGACGCGAGAAGGTTGTGAATTTCGGCACCATTGGACAGATGAAAACGCGCGACCGGGTCGCGTGGAAGACCATCGCCGCGCTTAACATCGGCCAAATAGTGCGCCGCTAATGACCTTAGAACTTCGCCATTTTCCTCTATTCCCGTGTCGCTGAGCGCTGCGATCAATTCGGGATCGATGCCGTCGGCCGTCTCAACCCACTGACGCAGCCCGGGTATGGGTGAAAGCGTCACGAATTCTTTCAGCTGTGGAAGTTCGTCTGACAAATCAGCGACAACGTGCTTGATCAGAAACTCGCCGAACGAGATGCCATACAGGCCCGGCTGGCAGTTTGAGATCGAATAGAACACCGCCGTATCCATCGCCTCGGCGGCAATCGGTTCGCGATCTTCCGAGAGAACGGACTGGATCGATTCCGGGATGCCCCGGGACAAGGCGATCTCGACAAAAATCAGCGGGTCATCCGGCATGCGCGGATGAAAGTAGGCGTAGCAGCGACGGTCGTCCGGTTTGAGGCGCCGCCTGAGATCATCCCAGTCGTTGATCTGGTGTACGGCTTCGTAGGCAATGATCTTTTCCAGTATCTCTGCCGGCGTGTACCAGTCGATCGGCCGCAGAACCAGAAAGCCGCGATTGAACCAAGAGGTGAAGAGGTGAACCAGGTCCAGATCGATTTTGGCGTAGTCGGCGTTATTGCGGCCTTCTGCCAAAAGGTCCTGGCGCAGGGCGACCAATTGTGCCGTGGCGCCATCGGCATGATTGAGATTTCTGAACAGCGTCTGCCTTGATGGTTCAGTTGCTTTAAACAATGCACTCAGCCGCTCTGAGGTGGGCTCTGACCCGTATCGCAGTGCCGCCTCGGCCACCTGCGCCGCGTCGATGTCCAACTCATCGACCAGGAACCGGAAGAAACGATTCTTTTCCTCAGTGGTCAGCTTGCCGTAAGTGGAAAGAACCGATGCCGCAGTGCGCAAGATTGCGGTCTCACCAGTCGCCGCGATCAGGTCCCGGGACTGTTCGATGATTGAACGCGTGTCGTCGTGCACACGCCCGATCCGCCGTTGGTCGAAAACCGTGGATAAGAGGTTTGCGAAATATCCGTTCCGGGCCATACCTGCACCTTTGTGCTAGTCGAGACTGATCCCACCCTTGGACAATCCGATCTGCACCGAAAGGCTGCCTTCGTTGATTAGCCATCGGCGCATTTCAAACCGCTTGACGCCAGACGTATGCATTGGATCGTTTTCGGCAAGGGCCTGCGCCTCTTCCCAGTTCGCGGCGCGCCAAATCTGCAGCCCGATCCCAGACATCCCTTGTCCGGCTTCGTCCGACAACGGCCCCGCGAACATCAGCTGGCCTGCGGCTTCTGCTGCACCGAGATAGGCCAGATGGTCCGGCAGGTGTTTCGAAAACTCATCCGGCGGCGAAACCGGACGGCTGATGACCATGAAGACCTCATAGGCAAGCGACCCCCGGTCCTTGGCCATCGCTTTGTACTCGGAAAAACTTGGCATGCCTGACTCCTTGGCCTCACAATAAAAAAATCGATATTATTTGACAATGAAAAAGATAATCGCCAAAAAAGGAACAATATAGGGAGAGCCAGACATGCGTTTCATGGTTGGGACAGGTGCTGCGGGGCCGGGCGTTTATCTTGTTGAAGGCGACAGCGGCACCAATCTGACGGCAATCGACCCGGCGGTTGGAACTGACCTGATGGGTATTCTCGAATCTCGGGTCGCGCTGGAGCCACTGCTCACGAACGCCGGCGGTGCCCCGCAGGAGCCGGTCGAACACATTACGCCGCTCCTGCCTGTTGCGCGTCCGGGCAAGGTGATCTGCCTTGGGCTGAACTATGTCGATCACATCAAGGAAGGCGGCTATGAGGTGCCGGAATATCCGGCGCTTTTCATGCGCGGGCTGAATTCACTTATCCCTGCAGGCGCTCCGATGGTGCGGCCGTCCTGTTCGGAAAAGCTGGATTATGAAGCCGAGCTGATGGTGATCATTGGCCGTGGCGGCAAGCATATCGCCGAAGCCGACGCGTTTGATCACGTCTTTGGCTACACGATTTTCAACGATGGATCGGTGCGTGATTATCAGCGCAAGACGCACCAATGGACCCCCGGCAAGAATTTCGACGCCACTGGCCCGATTGGCCCCGTGGTTGTCACGCCGGACGAACTGCCCGAAGGCGCAGCCGGGCTTAAAATCGAGTCGCGCGTCGGTGACGAAATCCTGCAAAGCGCCACAACCTCGGACATGCTGTGGAGCGTTGCGCGCACGATTGCGACCATCTCGGAATACGCGACCCTGGATCCCGGCGACATGATGGCCATGGGCACACCGCCCGGTGTCGGCCATGCCAAACGTCCGCCACGCTGGCTGCGTCCAGGTGAAGTGGTCGAAATCGAAATCGAAGGAATCGGCATCTGCGCTAATCCCATCGTGGACGAGGCCGACATGACAACGTCGAAGGCAGCGGAATGAACGCGCCCGTCGGCAAGGAACTTGAAGATGCCCGCGCCGCTGCGCAACAGGGCTTTCGCGCGTTGAAAGAGCGGCTGCCTTCGTTGGACCAAAATGCAATCGACGTCATCCTGAGCGGGGCAAGATCGCATTATGCTTGGACGGATCGGCCCGTTCCGAAGGCCTTGCTTGAGACGGTCTATGATATCACGGCCTCAGGCCCAACCAGCATGAACTGCTGTCCGGCGCGCTTCTTTTTTGTGACCTCGGCCGAAGGCAAGGAACGCCTGGCAAAGTCACTGAAGCCGAAGAACGTCGAGAAAATGATGGGGGCGCCTGTCACGGCAATCATCGCCCATGACGTCGAGTTCTGGCGCGAGTTGCCGTTTCTTTTTCCACATGAAGACCGGCGGCCGTTTTTTGAGGGCAAAGTGGCCCATTGCGAGGAAACCGCATTTCGGAATGGCACTCTGCAAGGCGCCTATTTCATGATCGCAGCGCGGGCGCTTGGACTGGACGTTGGAGCCATGTCCGGTTTTTCGAACCAGATTGTCGATGAAGAGTTCTTTGCCGGCACGACGCTTCGGTCGAACTTTCTCTGCAATCTTGGCTACGCCGATGAAGGCGCGCTGTTCCAGAAACTGCCGCGCTTTTCCTTCGATCAAGCCTGCAGCTACGTGTGAAGCAAATGGCCAATGTGACAATGAAAACATCGGTCAAACTGGGCGCCAACGCTGAAGGCGTGTCGCATTCCCGCAGCAATGTGCGCATCCGCGATCTGGAATTCGCAATTGATGAACCGGTCGCGCGCGGCGGTACCAACAGCGGACCAACACCCACCGATGCGGCCCTAGCCGCACTGGCCGGGTGCACAAACGTCATCGGCAACAAATGCGCAGATGCCCTGGGCGTTGATATCGGAAAGCTGTCGATCGACATCGCCTGTGAATTCGACCGCCGGGGCGTAACCCTGGTCGAAGAAATCGATGTACCTTTTGTAAAGATCGTCCAGACCGTGGTGGCGCACGGTCGGGCGAATACGGAAGAGCTGGCCCGCGTAGCCAGTGAAGTTGCCAGGTTCTGCCCGCTTTCAAAGCTTTTTGAAAAGGCAGGTACCGAGTTATCGACAACGTGGTCCAAGGCTTAGGCGCCGGGGCCAAAATTGGGAGGAAGACAATGATTGGACAATTCACACGGCGTGCGGCGCTTGGTGTGGCGCTGGCCGGGCTGACGGCCGTTCCCGCCCTCGCGACCGAGACGATCAAGGCGGTGGTTATCGACGGTTACCCCGCCCGTGCGCTCTGGGTGAAGGAGTTTACCAACTTCTTCATCCCAGAAGTCGACAAGCGTCTGGCCGAGTCCGGCAACTATAAGATGGAATGGCAGGAAAGCTACGGTGGCAGCATCGTCAAGCCGAAGGGCGTTCTGGAGGGCATCGAACTCGGCCTCGGTGACATCGGGATCGTCACCACGATCTTCCACAACTCCAAATTGCCGACCCAGGCGATTTCGGCCGTGACACCCTTTGTCGCCCCGGATGCCCGCGCGGTTGCGAAAGCGGTAGATGAGATCGCCAAGGAATTCCCAACCATGCAGAACGAATTCGCCGCGCAGAACCAGGTTTACCTGGCGACCGGCGTGGTGCTTGACACCTACCAGCTGTTCTCGAAGAATCCGATCAACTCGCTTGCGGATGTCGAAGGCGGCAAGGTTGCGGGCGCGGGCATGAACCTGCGGTATCTGGAGGGGATCGAAGGGGCGGCCGGTGTGCGTGGTGGTCTGACCGATTTCTACAACATGCTCCAGACCGGTTTGGTCGACCACGCGATGCTGTGGCCCGAAGCCGCGAAGACCTTCAAGATCGCGGAGGTGGCGCCCTATATGCTGCGCGCTGATCTTGGTGCGGTGAATTCGAAGACCATCACCGTGAACAAAGACTACTGGGATGGCCTGCCTGAAGAGGTCCAGGGTGTGCTGGAAGAGGTTGCCGTGCTCTACAGGGATCACGTCGCAGGTATTGCCATGGACCGCGCAGAAGAAAGCCGCGAGGCCTATGTCGCCGCGGGCGGTACGATTGTCGAGATGAACCCGGAAGAGCGGGCAGCCTGGGCTGCGGCCATGCCGAACATTGCCAGCGAATGGGCCGCGTCGCTTGACGCCAAGGGGGAACCCGGATCGGACATGTTGGATGCTTACCTCGGCAAGCTGGCGGAAGCGGGCTACACACCCGTCCGCAACTGGGCCGGCGAAGCGACCAACTAGTCCAGAAACTGGCGGGCGGAAGTGTCGTCAATCGTAAAATTGCTGTCCGCTTCCACCAACGGCATTGCGATCATCGCCAATGCCGTTGGCACTCTGGTGGTGCTCGGCCTCGTGGTTATCGTCAACTATGATGTCGTGGCGCGGGGCTTCTTCAATTCACCGTTTCTGGGCGCGGTTGAGGTCGTACAATTTTCCATGGTTCTGATCGTCTTCCTGCAGCTGCCCGATGTCTGCCGCGTTGGGCGTCTGACTCGCTCGGACGGGTTTCTGATCGTGATAGGGGGCCGGTACCCGGTTCTGGCGGCAACGATCCGAAAGGTCATCGACAGCGTCTCGGCGGTTTTCATGACCCTCATCGCCATCGCGGTCTGGCCAGAGTTTGTCAAAATGCTGGAGACCCGCGATTTCTTTGGCGTACCGGGGGTTTTCACAGCGCCCTGGTGGCCCATCAAGCTTGTGATCTGTGTCTCGGCCGCGCTCTGTGCGATAATCTTCGTGCTGAAGGTGCTCAGCAGGGCGGGCGACCGAAACGATGCCGGATTTGGCGGTTTGTTCGGCGGGAAAGATAAAGCGCGCGGACCCGGCGCCGCACCGGGGGCCGCCCCGTGACACCCATCGAAATCGGGACCGCTTCGGTCGTCGCAATCGTTCTTCTGGTCTACCTCGGCGTCTACATTCCGATTGCGCTGGGCGTGGTCAGCTTCGTCTCGATCTGGCTGATGCGGGACAACTTCACGCTTGCCATGAACCTGGTGAAAATCGCCGTTGGCGACAGCGTCATGGAGTATACCTTCGCGACGGTGCCGCTGTTTACCTTCATGGGTCTTGTGGTCTCAAAGGCGGGGCTTGGGGCCGACATATACGAGGTCATGAACACGGGCTTTCGCAAGGTGAAGGGCGGAATCGGCATGGCGACGGTCGGCGCGAACGCCGTCTTCGCGGCCGTGACCGGATCTTCGATTGCTTCTGCCTCGGTCTTCTCAAAGGTTTCTGTGCCGCAGATGCTGTCTTACGACTACAACCCGCGCTTTGCCGTGGGCGTGGTCGCGGGTTCGTCTGTCCTTGGCATGATCATCCCGCCATCGGCTATGTTGATCATCTATTCCTTTGTCGCTGAACAATCGGTGGGCGAGATGTTTCTGGCGGGCGTCGTGCCCGGCATCATGCTGGCCATCGCCTATGTGGGCGCCATTTGGATGATGGGTCGCCTGACACCGGGCTTTGTAGGAGGCCGTTCCAGCGCGGATCTCGAATGGATGACGCCCCGGGAAATCGCGTCGAAAACACTGCCGACGCTTACTTTGATCGTCACGGTTCTCGGCGGCATCTACACAGGCTGGCTGACCCCGGTGGAGGCCGGCGCGACCGGTGCGGCCTTGGGTGTCCTGATCGCCGTGGCCCGGGGCCGGATGAACGTGAAAGTGTTCTGGGAAGCGCTGCTTGAGACAGGTCACATCACGGCAGCAATTCTGTTTCTGATCACGGCCGCCTCAATCTACAGCCGCATGCTTGGCCTTGCCGGATTGCCGAACGAGTTGGGTACGATGCTGTCCGATACCGAGCTGGGCTTTTTCTGGATCATGTTCGTCTACGTCTGCCTGATGATCTTTCTGGGGACGCTTCTCGATACCGCCTCGATCATCCTTATCGTCGTTCCGTTGTTTCTGCCGCTGATCGAGCCCATGGGCCTTAGCCTTGTCTGGTTCGGCATCATCAGCGTGGTGGGTGCCGAAATCGGACTTCTGACGCCGCCCCTGGGGATATCCTGTTTCGTGATCAAGGCCACGTTGGACGACGACCGCATTTCGCTCAAGGATGTCTTTTTGGGGGCATTTCCATTTGCGGTCGTTATGTTGATTGTCCTGATCCTATTGATCCGCTTTCCGTCGCTTAGCATAGCCATACTGAACTAGGAGTTCCGCCATGCGCACTGTGACCAAGGAAAACATCACCGATGTCTTCATGGGATATTTTGGCGATCAGACAAACCCGAGACTGAGGGAGGTTCTCGGCAGTCTTGTGGCGCACCTGCATGCCTTCGCCAAAGACGTGGGTCTGACCCATGAAGAATGGCGCAAGGGCATCGCCTTTTTGGAAGAGGCGGGAGAGATTTCCGACAAGGAACGCCACGAATTCGTGCTCTTGTCGGACGTGCTGGGCTTGTCTTCGCTGGTCGATATGATCAATTCGGTATCCGCTGGAACGTCGTCCAGCGTTCTTGGGCCATTTCACATTTCGGGCGCGCCGCCGATTTCCTTTGGCGACGATCTGAAACAACATTTTGACGGCCAAGTTCTGCTGGCGCGCGGGCGTGTTTTGAATCCGGAAGGTCAGCCCATTGCGGGCGCCGAACTGGACATCTGGCAGACTGCGCCCAACGGGCTTTACTCCAGCCAAGACCCGGATCAGGACACCTATTCGTTCCACGGCATTCAGACAACGCGCGCCGATGGCACCTACGGTTTCACGACCGTGCGGCCCGTAAGCTATACGGTGCCGACCGATGGCCCGGTGGGAGAGATCCTGCGCGCCAGCGGCCGCCACCCCTGGCGCCCGTCGCATCTGCACTACATCGTAAAGGCCAAGGGTTTTCGGCCGCTGGTTACCGAGATTTTTCCCGAAGACGATCCCTATCTTGACGAAGACACTGTCTTCGGCGTGCGCGAGGATCTGGTCATGGAATACGTCGAACATCCTTCAACGGACTTTCCTGAAGGCTATGTGTTGACCGGCAAGGTCAATGAGCCATTTCTGGTGGCCGATTTCGATCTGACTTTGGTGCGCGAAGGCTGAAGCCGTCCGGTGTGCCACCGCGCTGACTGCGCTCTTTTCACCAGGGTTAAAATCTGGACTGGCCGCCGCGCTGGAAAACCTTTCTAGTGCACCAAAGCGGCCGGTCGCCCTATGCTTGGGTGGCTGGCCAAATGGTCCAACTGGAGGGTGGTATGTCGGGCAGGTTGCCGTTTGAAGCGCTCAAGGAACAGGTGGCCAGCGGCCAGATTGACACGGTCCTGGTGTGTCTGATTGACA
Source organism: Pseudomonadota bacterium (assembly GCA_039026235.1). GTDB lineage: Bacteria > Pseudomonadota > Alphaproteobacteria > Rhodobacterales > Rhodobacteraceae > JBCCMQ01. The sequence continues at coordinate 80,004 of JBCCMQ010000011.1, read as the reverse complement.
TGCAGGGCCGGCTGATGGGCAAACGCTTCCATGCCGAGAACTTCGTGGAAAGCGGTTGGAAGGAAACCCACTGCTGCAACTATCTATTGGCGACGGACATCGAAATGGGGACGCCCGATGGATATGCGTCGACCAGCTGGGAGGCGGGGTACGGCGACTACATCATGAAGCCGGACCTCGATACGCTTCGAAAGGTTGCTTGGCTTGAAGGAACGGCACTCGTCCTTTGTGATCTGATCGATCACCATACCCACGCGCCCGTACCCCATGCCCCGCGCGAAATCCTCAAGGCCCAGGTTGCCCGCGCAGAGGCGCTGGGTCTGACGCCGACGATGGCGACCGAACTTGAGTTCTTTCTGTTTGAGAAGAGCTTTGACGAGATCCGGCGTGGCGGGTTTCGCACGCTCGATCCGATCAGCGGGTACAACGAAGACTACCACATTCTTCAAACCACCCGTGAAGAACACGTCATGCGCCCGGTGCGCAATCTCTTGGTGGCATCTGGCGTACCGGTCGAAAACTCCAAGGGCGAAGCAGAGACTGGCCAGGAAGAGCTGAACATCCGCTACGGTGACGCTCTATTGGCCGCCGACCACCACACGCTTGCCAAACAGGCGGTAAAAGAGATTGCTGACGCCCACGGGCATGCCGCCAGCTTCATGGCAAAGTGGCACCATGACCGGGTCGGCAGTGCGGCGCACATCCATCAGTCACTGTTCCGCGACGGCTCGAACGCGTTCCATGCATCCGACGGAAGCCACGGCATGTCCGAGTTGATGGAGAACTACGTGGCCGGGCTGATAAAATATGCGCCGGACATCACCTTCTTCATGGCGCCCTATGTGAACAGCTACAAAAGGTTCGCCCCGGGGACTTTCGCGCCGACCAAGACGGCCTGGTCGGTCGACAACAGAACGGCGGGATACCGTTTGGTGGGCGAAGGCACTGCTGGCGTGCGGATCGAATGCCGCATTCCCGGCGCGGATATGAACCCCTATCTGGCCTGCGCCGCACAACTTGCCGCAGGGCTGGCGGGAATCGAGGAAAAGCTTGATCTGCCGGACCCGGTCAGTGGCGATCTTTACGGCCTTGACGGGATCGCCGAGGTTCCATCCACCTTGCGTAGGGCAACCGAAACCATGCGCAACTCGCAAATGCTCAGGGCGGCGATGGGCGACTGGGTGATTGATCATTACACGCGCTGCGCCGAGGTCGAACAGGAAGACTACGAACGGGTTGTGACGGATTACGAAGTGCGTCGCGGGTTTGAAAGAGCATGAGCGGGGCGCGCACTGTCGATCTTGTCTCGCCGATAGACGGCTCGGTCTATTTGACGCGTGCGGTGCTGGGCAATGCGGCGGCCAAGGAAGCGGCGCGTGCCGCGCGGGCCGCGCAGCCTGCCTGGGCGGCCCGGTCCTTGGATGAACGGATCGCGACCGTTCGTCGGGCGAACGACATCATTGGCCAGTCAACAGACCAGATGGCGGTTGAGCTTGCCCATCAGATGGGGCGCCCGGTGCGCTACGGCGGAGAGTTTGGCGGCTTTTCTGAGCGGCTGAGCCATATGGCCGATATCGCGCGCGAGGCTTTGTCGCCAATCACTGTTGAAGACAGTGACAGCTTCAACCGGCAAATCCGGCGCGAACCCTGGGGCACTGTTCTGGTCATCGCTCCCTGGAACTACCCCTATATGACCGCCATCAATACGATTGCGCCCGCGTTGATCGCCGGAAACGCTGTCATCCTGAAACATGCGGCCCAGACACTGCTTGTGGGTGAAAGACTGGCCGAGGCGTTCCATGCAGCCGGCGTGCCCGGTGATCTCTTTCAGAACCTCGTTCTCGATCACGCGACCACGGCGGATCTGATTGACGGGCGGCTGGTGGATTTTGTCAATTTCACCGGATCGGTCGGCGGCGGCCAGGCGATCGAACGGGCCGCTGCGGGCACTTTCATCCCGGTCGCGACCGAGCTTGGTGGCAAGGATCCCGGATATGTGCGCGCCGACGCCGATCTTGACGCGGCCGTTGACACGCTGATGGACGGGGCAATGTTCAATTCCGGGCAATGCTGTTGTGGGATCGAACGCATTTACGTCGACGCCGGTCTTTTCGACACCTTCCTTACAAAATCCATCGATTGGGCCAGGGCACAGCGTCTGGGCAATCCAATGGATCCGGAAACAACCATGGGACCCATGGCGCACGTGCGCTTTGCGCAAGAGGTCAGGGCCCAGATTGAAGAAGCGGTTGCCGCGGGCGCAACCGCCCATATCGGCCCGATGCCAGCCGATGATGGCGGGGCGTATCTCACCCCGCAGGTTCTGACCGGCGTTACCCACGACATGCGCGTGATGCGTGATGAAAGCTTCGGGCCCGTTGTCGGCATCATGCCGGTGTCCGGCGATGACGAAGCGGTTCGGCTGATGAACGACAGCCGCTTTGGCCTGACGGCGTCAATCTGGACCCGGGATGTCGAGGCCGCAAATGCGATCGGTGCGCGGTTGCAGACCGGCACGGTCTTTATGAATCGATGCGATTACCTTGATCCGGGGCTTTGCTGGACCGGCTGCAAGGATACCGGGCGGGGCAGTGGCCTGTCCGTCCTGGGTTTCCATGCTCTGACCCGGCCCAAATCATTTCATCTGAAGAAGGTGGCCTGACTTGCACTTGAACGGAAACTGGTCCTATCCCACCGCCGTCCGGTTCGGCGCTGGCCGGATTGCTGAGCTGGCTGACGCCTGCGCCGCCGCCGGCATAACGCGCCCTTTGCTGGTGACAGACCGCGGCCTTGCGGGGCTTCCCGTCACCGAACGGGCCCTTTCCATCATTGAGGCCGCGGGCCTCGGACGCGCCGTCTTCAGCGAGGTCGATCCCAACCCTAACGAGAACAACGTGCGGAACGGTCTCGAAGCCTATCGCGTGGGTGGACACGACGGCGTCATTGCCTTTGGTGGCGGGTCAGGGCTCGATCTGGGCAAGGTTCTTGCTTTCATGTCCGGTCAGAAGCGGCCCATCTGGGATTTCGAGGATATCGGCGATTGGTGGACGCGGGCGGACACCTCGGGGATAGATCCCATCGTTGCGGTGCCAACCACGGCCGGTACGGGTTCAGAGGTCGGGCGCGCTAGCGTCATCACCAACACCGCGACCGCCGAGAAGAAGATCATTTTTCACCCGCAGATCCTGCCCGCCGTGGTGATCTGCGACCCAGAGCTGACCGTGTCGATGCCGAAGGCGATCACAGCCGGAACCGGCATGGACGCATTCGCCCATTGCCTCGAAGCCTATTGCAGCCCGCACTACCACCCGTTCAGTCAGGGTATCGCCCTGGAAGGCATGCGGCTGACCAACGAAAACCTGCTTCGCGCGTATCAGAATGGCCATGATCTTGAGGCGCGGGCACATATGATGTCTGCTGCAGCCATGGGCGCCATCGCCTTTCAGAAAGGTCTGGGCGCGATCCACGCCCTGTCCCATCCGATTGGCGCAATCCATCACACCCACCACGGCACGACCAATGCCGTCGTTATGCCGGCCGTGCTGCGCTTCAACCGACCGGCTATCGAAGAGCGGATGGAAAAGGCTTCCGCCTATCTGGGAATTGAAGGCGGCTTCGACGGCTTTCTGTCCCATGTCGAGGCGCTGAACACCGCACTTTCCATTCCCGCCAATCTGACCGATTTGGGCGTTGTTGCCCCGGATATGGATCGTCTTGTCGCCGGCGCCCTTGCCGATCCGTCCACGGGGGGAAATCCGGTCGCGCTGACTGCTGCAAACACGCGTGCCCTGCTTGAAGCGTGTCTTTAGCACGTTGCCGGGCCTTGGTCGGAATGCGCATGAATTGGAAGAGGTGGTACCGGCTTGGCACCGCATAAAAAGACTTTAGCGCCAGACATTGGGTGTGCAGATGACCGTTGATGACCCGCAATCGATTTTGCGTGCGCTCTTTGATCGCGCAGTCGCTGTTGCCGACCCGATGCGGGTGGTCCCATCCGCTTTGCCCGAACGCCCGGCGGGCCGCTTGGTTGTCGTTGGGGCAGGCAAGGCCTCAGCACGCATGGCTGAAGCGGTCGAAACTGTATGGGGCCCGTGCGACGGCCTGGTCATTACGCGCTATGGCTATGGGCGCCCGACAAAGGGCATTGAGATTTTCGAGGCGGCCCATCCTGTGCCGGACGAAGCCGGTGCACGGGCCACGGAACGCATGCTCGACTTGCTGGCCGGTCTTGGCCCCGAAGATCTTGTACTGGCGCTGATCTCTGGCGGGGGGTCGGCGCTTTTGACGGCTCCGGCCGGTGCGATAACTTTGCAAGAGAAGATGGCCGTCAACGACGCGCTTTTGCGGTCCGGGGCGCCGATCGACCAGATGAACGTGGTGCGCAAGCACCTGAGCCGGGTGAAGGCCGGTCAGCTTGCGGCCACTGCGCATCCGGCGCGTGTCACAACGATTATGATCTCGGATGTTCCCGGCGACGATCCCGCGGCGATCGCATCGGGCCCGACGGTGGCCGAAGACAGCACGCCGCAGGACGCGCAGGCGATACTTGAGCGATATGCAATTGTGGTACCGGCGGCGGTCTGGGGCCAACTGTCCAAGGGATCCGGCGCCATACCGACCGGATCACCGCTTCTGGAGAACACCGAAAACCGCATCGTTGCCGCACCGTCCATGTCGCTTGAGGCCGCTGCCGGTGAGGCGCGCAAGGCGGGGTTAGATGTCCGCATCCTTGGTGATGCGCTTGAGGGCGAAGCGCGGGATCTTGGGGCAGAGCATGCCGACATGGCACTGGACATCCGGGGCAAGCTTGCGGCGGGCGCGGCGCCGGTGCTGCTTCTTTCGGGCGGAGAGTGCACGGTGTCCGGCCGTGGCAACGGGGTAGGCGGGCCGAACGCCGAATACGTGCTGGCGGCGGCGCTTCGCTTGGAAGGCGCCCAAGATGTTCATGTCCTTGCCTGCGATACCGACGGTGTCGATGGTGCCGACGAAGTTGCGGGCGCCTATGCGGGCCCCGAAACGCTGGCGCAGGCCCGTGCGGCGGGCGCGTTGCCCGAAGGTGCGTTGGACGCCCATGACAGTCACGGGTTCTTTGAGCGTGCGGGCACCCAGATCGTCACGGGGCCCACGCTGACCAACGTCAACGACTTCCGTGCCATGCTGATCCTGCCCTCTGGCTAGGCTCTGCCTTCACGGCGCGCCAGCACCCAATCCGACGTCCGGTGCACCACCGCGTGAAGTGCCAGCGTGAATGCGGCCAGAACGATAAGGGCGGCAAACATAAGATCAATCTTGGCTCGCCCGTTTGCCAGCAGCATGAGGTAGCCCAAACCTTTTGAGGCGCCGACCCATTCGCCGATAATTGCACCGATGGGCGCGTAGACGGCGGCGAGTTTCAGGCCCGAGACATATCCGGGTAGGGCGGCGGGTACCTGAATGTGCCAGAGAACGCGGCGCTTGTTGCCATCCATCACGCCCGCCAGATCCATCCAGGCGGGCGGGGTGCGCAGAAGCGCGTCAAGAAAGGCCGAAGTGACCGGGAAATAGATAATCAAGAGAGCCATGGCGACCTTTGAGCCCAGCCCGTATCCAAACCAAAGCGTCAGGATCGGGGCGAGCGCGAAGACTGGCACCGCCTGACTGAAAACCAAGAGCGGGCGCAGGTAGACGCGCGCCCAAGCCGATGCTGCCAGCCCCACCGCCGACAACCAGCCCAGGACAGCGCCCAGGAACAAGCCGATAAGCACCTCGGCCACGGTCACACCCGTATTTTCGGCAATAAGGGCGCGATTTTCCCACAGCGACACCGCCACTTCAAAAGGGGATGGCAGGATAAATGATGGCATATCCAGCGCCGTGACTACGGTTTGCCAGATCACCAGGATCAGGGCCACGGGTCCGAGAAAGCGGGCGAGCTTCATACCGGTGCCATGTCCAGCAGAAGCCGTGTCAACTCGGCCATGCTCGCGAGCGTCTCCGCACTGTCCGCCGGGCGGGGAGCTGGGCCTTCGGGTGGCGCCACCTCGGTCAGCCCGTCGGCTGTCATCAACAGGATGCGGTCGCCCATGCGGGCCGCTTCGCCCGCGTCATGGGTCACGTGAAGCACGGTCCGCGCGGCAAGGTGTTTATGCGCGAGGTCCTGCATGCGTGCCCTTGTGGCTAGATCGAGGGCCGAAAACGGCTCGTCCAGCAAAACAACCGGTTTGTCCTCCATCAAGGTCCGCGCCAGTGCCACTCGCTGCCGCTGACCGCCTGACAACGCGTGGGGCTTTTTTGACGCATGCGCGCTCAGTCCCATCTGTTCGAGGATGTCGCGCGCCCGCACCATGTCGGGCTTGCCGCCGCGCAGTCTTGCGCCGAGGATCATGTTTTCGGTCACATCAAGCCAGGGCATCAGAAGATCAGACTGGGCCATCAGCGCCAGCTGTCCCTGAAGTGTTCCGCCCCCATCGGTGCCGCAGGACCCTTGCAATCTGATGTCGTCTTCCAGACCGGCGATCAGGCGCAGGACCGTCGACTTGCCGACGCCCGAGGGCCCCAAAAGACAGGTCCACTTGCCAGCTGGCGCGGTCAGCTCGATCGGGCCGAATATCAGCTTTCCGGCACTTTCGGCTCTGCCGCGCAGAAACAGGCCCGGCGCCGGTGTCACACCGCCAATCCCATGTCCCAAAAGCCCGCTTCAAGGCGGGTTGCGGTGTTGAAAGTGCGGCAGAGCGCTGCCCAACGCGGGCTTTTTTGGGGTTCGGGCCCCAGACGCGCCGCCACGGCACTGTCAATCAGCGCGCCCACGTCTTCGCAGGTGCCCTGATAGTCCGCCCCGCCATAAGTTTCGATCCAGTCGCCATAGGGTGTCGCGGTGTTCTGCGCAGCCAGTTGCTTTCCGATCTCGCCGTATCCCAACACGCAGGGCGCAAGCGCCGCCATCAGGTCCACAAAATCGCCGGAATGGCCTGCATCCAGCACGAAGCGCGTGTAGGCGAGGTTTTGCGAAGCCTCTTCCGTCTCGGCCAGTTCGGTCTCGCTGATACCGGCCTCGGCGCAAATACCCACATGCAACTTCATCTCTTCGTCGATCAGCGCATGCACAGTCGCCGCACAGGCACGCATTTCGTCGATGGTCTGGGCCTTGGTCACGGCCAGCGCCCAGGCCCGTGCGAAGTGGATCAGGAAGACATAGTCCTGTTTCAGATAGTTCAGGAAGGCCGCTTGGGGCAGGGTGCCGTCACCGAGTCCGCGTACAAAGGCATGCTTTGTATAGGCGGGCCAGGCTGCCCCGGCCGCTTCGCGCCACAACGGGAAGACCGCGCCATAGCTCATTCGGTCGCGCCCAGATCGATTGCCAGATCCGCCACCGGGCGGACACCGTCGACAAGACCGATATCGGCCAGAAACGCCTCAAAGCGCTCATAGCGTCCCGTGTCCAAGGCCGAGGGGCGCAGCGCAAAGCGCGGCAGCGTATCGACCCAGGCCCGGGCGTTCAATTCATCGTCCAGTTCCCGTGCGGTCGACTTGAAAATTTCCCAGCTCTCTTCCGGGTGGTTGACGATGTACTGGGTTGCCAGTTCTGTCGCTGCCAGAAAGCGCTCGATCCGGTCGGCGTCCATCATCTCGGGATTGGCCACGTAGATCAGTTCGTCATAGGCGGGCAGGCCGTGTTCTTCGATGTAAAAACAGCGCCCATCGACCCCTTCGATTTCCATCTGGTTGAGCTCAAAGTTACGGAACGCACCGATCACCGCATCGACCTGGCCCGACATCAGCGACGGTGACAGGGACCAGTTTACGTTGACCAGTTCTATGTCGTCAGCGCCAAGGCCCACGGGCGCAAGGATCGCCGTTAAGAGCGCTTCTTCCACCCCGGCGACCGAAAAGCCGACCTTGCGGTCTTTCAGATCGGCCAGTTCCTTGATCGGCCCGTCATCGAGAACGAGCAGGCAGTTCAGCGGCGTGGCCACCAGCGTTCCAACGCGCGTCAGCGGCAAGCCTTCGGCCACCTGCAGATGAAGCTGAGGCTGATAGGATATGGCTAGATCGGCTTTGCCGGCGGCGGCCAGTTTCGGCGGATCCGCGGGATCCGCCGGTGCCACGATCTCGACATCCAGTCCCACATCTTCGAAATATCCAAGTTCCTGGGCGACGATGATCGGCCCATGGTCCGGGTTAACGAACCAGTCAAGGATCAGAGAGAAACGGTCCTGGGCCGACACCGGTCCGGCAAGAGCGATCAAAACAAAGGCGGCAATGGATCTCATGTGACATCTCCGTTGGTGGTGGAAAGAGCAATCAGTGCGATTGGGCCTGGCCGTTCGGAATGCAGCCGCTGCGCGGCCGTCCAGGCGCGCAACCCGGAACGGCAACCAAGAACCACGCGCTGGCCTGGTTCCGCGACGGGCCCGCCTTGGCCGAAATCGGACGCGGTGTGGCGGCGCGCGGCAGGATGCAAAATGGGGCCTTCTTCGGGGGCGCGCAGATCAACGACGAAGTCGCCGGCATCGATCGCGTCCGGTTCGATAAACCGCGGCCGGAATTCCGGCTCGGGTGCGCCAGTGAACTCAAATGCAGCAAAGCGCCATGTGGCGGCGTCAAAGCGGATGAAGCGGCCGCCTACCCCCGGCGCGATCCCTGCTAGATGGGACAGTGCAAACTGCGCCTGAAGGCTGCCTATAACACCCACGACCGGGCCCAGAACACCGTCCTCGGCGCAGCTTCCCAGCGTTCCGGGCAGTTCCGGAAAGATTGCCCTCAGCGACGGCCCGCCACCGCAGAATGCGCCGACGTACCCGGCAAGACCGATCACCGAGGCGCTGATCAATGGGGTGCCCGTCTGCTGGCATGTGTCCGACAGGATGTAGCTGGCCGCGAAACTGTCAGCGCAGTCCAGGACCAGATCGACGCCAGCGCAAAGGCGGCTGGCATTGGCCGGGCCCAAGGCCGCCACCTTAGGCGTGACATGGCAGTCCGGGTTAAGGGCATGCAGACTGTCAGCTGCGACCATGGCTTTGGCGTTGCCGATGTCCGGCACCCGAAACAGGGTTTGGCGGTGCAGATTGCTCTCTTCGACCCGGTCAGGGTCGACGATCCTGATCTCTCCAACGCCCGCAGCAGCTAGATAGGGCAGCAGCGGTGCCGCCAAACCGCCGGCCCCCACCACCAGAACCGAGGCATTGGCGAGGCGCTCTTGCGACGCCGGTCCGAATTCCGGCACGGCGATCTGGCGGGCATAGCGGCTCATTTGGTGACCTCAAGCCATTCGGCGACCCGTGCTTCCGGATCGTCGTTCAGCGTGATGTCGGTGACGACCGAGACACAATCGGCGCCAGCCGCGAACGCCGCAGGAGCACGCGCGACGCTAAGACCGCCGATGGCGACCAGTGGTATGTCGCCGATCCGCGCTTTCCATTCGGTCAATCGTTCCACACCCTGCTGGTGCCAGCGCATTTTCTTCAGGATGGTGGGCCACACCGGGCCAAGCGCGACGTAGTCGGGGTCTAGCGCCAGTGCCCGTTCCAACTCATCATGATCATGGGTCGATACGCCAAGGCGTAGCCCAGCCCGGCGGATTGCGCCAATGTCAGCCTGGTCAAGGTCTTCCTGACCAAGATGCACCCAGTCGCATCCCAGATCGATTGCAAGGTCCCAATAATCGTTCACGATCAGCGTGGCCCCGCGCGCGCGGCAGCAATCGCGCCCCTCGACCAGAGCCCGGCGCAAATCAGTGTCGTCGCGATCCTTTATCCTGAGCTGGACCATACCGACGCCCATGGGCAGCATGCGCCGCAGCCAGTCGGGATCGTCGAAGATCGGGTAAAAGCGGGCCAGCGTCATTCGAGAAACGCCTGCCCGATGACGGGCGTCGACGGTTCGGCCATATTGCGCGGCTCCATCGGATCGGCGTCATAGGCCAGTCGTCCTGCGGTGAGCGCGCTGGCGAAGGCTTCGGCCATGGCAGCAGGATCGCCCGCCTTGGCCACCGCCGTGTTCAGAAGAACGGCATCATAGCCCAGTTCCATCGCCAGCGCCGCGTGGCTCGGCCGGCCGATGCCCGCATCGATTACAAGCGGCACGTCCGGAAACTGTGCACGAAGTGTACGCAGCCCATAGATATTCGTCAGTCCCAGCCCGGTGCCGATCGGGGCGCCCCAGGGCATCAGAACTTCGCAGCCCGCATCCAGAAGGCGTCCGGCAAGAATCCCGTCTTCGGTGGTGTAGGGAAACACCTTAAATCCTTCTGACGAAAGTACCCGGGCCGCCTCGACTAGTGCAAAGGGATCGGGCTGAAGGGTGTCGGCATGGCCAATGACTTCGAGCTTGATCCACGCGGTGCCGAAAAGTTCCTTCGCCATGTGGGCGGTTGTGACGGCCTCTTTGACCGTATGACAGCCGGCGGTGTTGGGCAGGACCGGGATCTCCAGTTGCTGAATGAAGTCCCAGAACGCCTGACCATCCCCACCGCCTGCACCTTCGCGGCGCAGCGATACGGTGGCAATCCCAGCACCCGAGCGCCGGAAGGCGTCCGCCAGGATCTGTGGTGAGGGATACTGGGCGGTCCCCAGCATTAGCCGCGAAGAGACTTCGGTTCCGTAGAATACCGGCATGTCAGCCGCCCTGCCTTGGCGCGACAATTTCGATTCGGTCGCCTTCCGAGACAGGCGTATCGGCCCGCCGCGCTGCGGGTACGAAACTTTCGTTCAGTGCGGTTGCAACCGCCTGATCGCCATAGCCAAGCCGGGTGAGAACCTCGTGCAAAGACCCGGCTTCCACGTGCTGATACTCACCGTTCACCGATATCTTCATCCATCACCTCCGGTTTTTGACCGGTTTCAATCAGATCGGCGGTCATCCGGGCCAGGGCCGGCGCCAGCAGAAAGCCGTGCCGGAAAAGGCCGTTGACAAAGATCCTGCCGCCGCGCCGCCGAATGCGTGGCAAATTGTCGGGGAACGCCGGGCGGGCGTCGGTGCCCAGCTCTAGGATCTCCGCCTCGCCGAACGCAGGGTGCAGCGCGAAGGCCGAGCTGAGCAACTCCATCACCGAGCGAACGGTCGCGTGGGGTCGTGCACCGCCTTCTATTTGAGTGGCTCCAAGGACGTAGGTGCCTGGGCCGCGTGGCACGATGTAAAGTGGGTGGCGCGGGTGCAGAAGGCGTATGGGCCGGTTGATCTCAACGTCCGGCGCCCTCAGGATCGCCATTTCGCCACGCACCCCGCGCAGATCGCTTAGCCTGTCGCGCGCCGACAGGCCCCGGCAGTCGACCATCAAATCCGCGCTGGGTTCGCCGCTTTGCCGCCGAACGCCTGAGTGGACCAGACGGTCCGAGAGACCGGCAAGGGCGCCGCGCGGATCGAGATGCGCCTCGTCCTCAAAGAAAAGCGCGCGGCTGAAACGGCCTTCGAGTTCCGGCTCAAGCGCCGCGATCTCTGGCCCGTCGATCTGCCGATGACCCCTTGTCAGGCGGGCGAAGCGGTCAAGTTCTGAACGGTCCCGCCCAAGCGTAACCACCAGGGAGCCGCGCCGGGTCACAGGTACGCCCATCCGGGCCCACCAGTCGGCCGCTTCCTGTCCAAGACGGACAACCGGCTCTTCGGCGCTTTCGCCTTCGCAGAAGGGTGCAAGCATGCCGCCTGCCCACCAAGAACAGGCATGTGGCCCAACCGCCGGCTCGCGATCGAAAAGGCTGACCGAGATGCCGCGATCGGCGCACTCTGCCGCCAGACACAAACCTGCCACCCCGGCACCGACGATGGCGATATCGCCGGTCATGACCAGATCTCGTGGAAATGGTGGACGGGGCCGTGACCAGCGCCAATGTTCAACTTGTCAGAGGCGACGATGGCGGCATGGAGCCAGGAATGCGCGCGTTCAACGGCACTTTCTATCGGCGCACCTTTGGCGAGTTCCGAGGCCACGGCCGATGACATCGAGCATCCTGTACCATGGGTATTCCGGGTGGCGACGCGGGGCGCGGAAAACCGCCGCGTGCCGGCGGCCTGCACCAGAAGATCGGTGCAGATTTCGCCGCTGGCATGCCCACCCTTCATCAGCACAGCCCGAGGACCGAGCGCCATCAATGCATGGCCCTGTTTTTCAATATCGTCCGGCTCTGAAGCTGCGGCAGCATCCAGCAACCGGGCTGCTTCCGGCAGGTTCGGCGTCAGCACAGTGGCCCTTGGGACAAGACGCGACCTGAGCGCCGCGACGGCGCTGTCTTCCAGAAGCGGATCGCCCGATTTCGCGACCATAACGGGGTCGAGCACGACCGGGCCGGCGTAAGCTGCCAGCGCCCGGGCCACAGCCTCGATCACAGTCGCATCGGCCAGCATGCCGATTTTGATCGCATCCGCGCCGATGTCTGTCAGCACAGAGTTGATCTGGGCGGCGACCATATCCGGCGCGACGGCGGAAACCGCCTGAACGCCCACTGTATTCTGCGCAGTTATTGCCGTGACTGCGGTGGTTGCGAACACGCCAAGCGCGGATGCCGTTTTCAGATCGGCCTGAATGCCCGCACCACCGCCGCTGTCGGAGCCCGCGATAATCAGAAGTGTCGGCGCTTGTGCCAATTTGCCTCTCTTCACGCTGTCGGACGATGGGCGTTGGGGGGCAGCAGGCGCATCCGCACCATTGGCTTTCCGTTTCCTACGCCGGCATTGCCCGGATCAGGTTCGATGGGTTGACGATGTCGCCTCTCAGCCCGCTTTGGGCACCCCAACGGATGACCAAAGCGTATCAGGTCGCTTGGGGAGGGGCAAGGCGCACCCCGTTCACGCGCTGGTCAGATGCTAACCGTTCAGGTAGGCCCGACCGAGGGGAGGTGCGACACGGGTGTTTGAGCTTCGCGATCTTCAGTTTCTTGCTGCACTTGCGCGACAGCGCCATTTCGCGCGCGCAGCCGAGGAATGCGGGGTCTCGCAGCCGGCTTTTTCGATGCGGATCCGCAAGCTTGAAGACCGCTTGGGCGCGCAGATCGTCAAACGCGGAAATCGCTTTGAGGGCTTCACGACCGAAGGTGAGCTGATTGTAGGACACGCGCAAAAGATCCTCGACGATGTGCGCGTGCTTCAGCAGGAGGTGCTGGCCTCGGGCGGCACGGTGACGGGACCTGTATCGCTCGGCGTGATCCCGACTGTCGTGGCCTATGCCGCGCAACTGGCGCTGACGCTGAACGAAAACTATCCTGGCATAACCTTGCGCATCCTGACGGCCACATCGCTTGCCGTTCAGCAGGGTGTCGAAGACGGCCGTTTCGATGCGGGTCTCACTTATAGCGACGGTGCGTCCGAGGACATGCTTCAGATCGAGCCGATCTATGATGAAACCTACGTGCTGCTGGCACCCCAGCAGATCGCGCCCAGAGTGTCGGGTGCTGCCACATGGGAAGAAGCCGCCCAGCTGCCGCTTTGCCTTTTGGAGCCGGGCATGCAGAACCGGCGTATTCTCGACCGTCAGTTCGGCGACCTGGGGCTGGAGCCCCAAATCGTGTGTGAGGCGAACGGGCTTCACGCGGGCATCGTCATGGCGCTGCAGGCCCCCGTCGCCTGCATTCTGCCGCGGGTTCTCGCTGATTCGTTCACCTTGCCTGACCAAATAGCAATTCTGCGCCTGGCGGAACCTGTGTTGGCTAAGGAAATCAGCCTTGTGACCTCGGCAAGGGCGCCTGACAGCCCGGCATTGGTCGCCTTGCGGCAGGCAGCGGAAGAAACGCGACATAAGCAATAGTTATCGTATCTTCAATAAACGCGATTTGACGATAGTTTGCAGTGATGTCATCAAGGGCCAAATTGGAGGGTCTTATGGCTCCGCTGGACGACCGAAAAGGCATCTGGAAACAGAAGGGTACCGGCAAAAGCAGAAAAACGCCCAAAGGGCGTCAGCTTGATGATCGGGCCCATGAAGACATCCTGGCGCTGCTGGGCGACCGCCCGCGGCGACGCGATCTGTTGATTGAATTTCTTCACCTCATTCAGGACCGCTTCGGACACCTGTCGGTGGCACATATCCGCGCGCTGGCCGAAGAGATGCGCCTTGCCCAGGCCGAGATATATGAAGTTGCGACGTTTTACGCCCATTTCGATCCGGTGAAAGAGGGCGAGGCACCGCCGCCGGCGCTGACGATCCGTGTGTGCGATTCACTCTCTTGCGAACTGGCCGGTGCTGAACAGCTGAAATCGGCCCTAGAGGACGGGCTCGATCCCACCCAGGTGCGCGTCCTGCGCGCCCCGTGTATGGGGCGCTGCGATACCGCGCCGGTGCTTGAGATCGGGCACAATCACATTGACCACGCCACGCCCGAGAAGGTCGTTGTCGCCATGGCAACGGATGACACCCATGTGCATCTGCCCGACTATCAGGGATTTGAGGCGTATTGTGCCGAAGGCGGGTACGCGACCCTGAAAAACCTCCGTGCGAACGGAGACTGGGAAGCGGTGCAGGAAACGGTGCTTTCGGCTGGGTTGCGCGGTTTAGGTGGCGCCGGTTTTCCATCGGGCCGAAAATGGGGTTTCGTGCGCGCCAACCCCGGGCCGCGCTATCTCGCGGTCAACGGCGACGAAGGAGAACCCGGTACCTTCAAGGATCGTTACTACCTTGAGCGCACACCGCATCTTTTCCTTGAAGGGATGCTTATTGCCGCCTGGGCGGTCGAGGCGCAGACCTGCTTTATCTATCTGCGTGATGAATATCCGGCGGCGCGGGAGATTCTTCAGAAAGAGATCGCAGCGTTAGAGCGGGCGGGCTTTGTCAGCCCCGGTTACATCGACCTGCGTCGCGGTGCCGGCGCATATATCTGCGGCGAAGAAAGCGCGATGATTGAATCGCTTGAAGGTAAGCGCGGTCTACCCCGTCATCGCCCGCCCTTTGTCGCCCAGGTCGGCGTATTCGACCGGCCGACGCTGGTTCACAATATCGAGACACTGCTTTGGGTGGCGCGGATCTGCCGCGAGGGACCTGAATGCCTGTCTGGCACGGAGAAGAACGGTCGCAAAGGACTGCGCAGCTATTCAGTCTCGGGCCGCGTCGCCGCACCCGGTGTCTATCTGCTGCCCGCCGGTTCCACGATCATGGACATCATCGAGGCGGCGGGCGGTATGGCGCCCGGACATCTGTTCAAGGCCTATCAGCCGGGCGGGCCGTCTTCGGGAATTTTGCCGGCCAGCATGAACGACATTCCGCTCGACTTCGATACGTTGCAGCCCCACGGCACGTTTATCGGCTCTGCCGCTGTCGTGGTTCTGTCCCATCAGGACAGGGCACGCGACGCCGCGCTGAACATGCTGCGGTTTTTTGAAGACGAAAGTTGCGGCCAATGCACGCCCTGCCGGGTCGGATGTGAAAAAGCCGTGAAACTCATGCAGTCGGAAAGCTGGGATCAGGACCTGCTGGAAGACCTGTGCACCGTCATGTCGGACGCCTCGATTTGCGGCCTGGGTCAGGCCGCGCCCAATCCGATCCGGCTGACCATGAAGCATTTCGCCGAGGAAATCTGAGATGCCCGATGGCGCGCAAATTGCGATGGTAACGATCTCGCTGGACGGCGATGACGTAACCGTGCCCGAAGGCACCACGATCTGGGAAGCGGCCCACGGCCGGGGGCTTGTCATTCCGCACCTTTGCCACAAGCCCGCACCGGGTTACCGCCCCGATGGAAACTGCCGGGCCTGCATGGTCGAGGTCGAAGGCGAAAGAACGCTGGTTGCGTCATGCATCCGGCCCGTTTCAGAAGGCATGGTTGTGAACACCGCCTCGGAGCGCGCCGAGAAGTCCCGCAAGCTCGTGGCCGAACTGTTGGTCGCGGATCAGCCGAAGACGGCCCATGATGCCTCGTCCCATTTCTGGGACATGGCCAAGCTGAACGGCGTCACGGAAAGCCGGTTCCCGAAGATTGAAGAAACGCGCGTACCGATCCTGGACGCGAGCCATGTGGCGATGCGGGTCAATCTCGATTCCTGCATTCACTGTAACCTTTGCGTGCGGGCCTGCCGTGAGGTGCAGGTCAACGATGTCATCGGCATGGCCGGTCGTGGGCATGACGCCGAGATCGTGTTCGATCAGGCTGACCCTATGGGCGACAGCACCTGTGTGGCCTGTGGCGAATGCGTACAGGCCTGCCCGACCGGGGCGCTGATGCCCGCGACGGTGCTAGACGAAAGCCAGGCGGGCGACAGCAAAGACTATGACCGCGAGGTTCAAAGCGTCTGCCCGTACTGCGGGGTCGGCTGCCAGCTGTCTTTCAAGGTGAAGGACAACAAGATCAAATACGTCGAGGGCGTTGATGGCCCCGCAAATCAGAACCGCCTGTGCGTCAAGGGCCGGTTCGGTTTTGATTATATCGACCACCCGCACCGGCTTACCAAGCCGCTCATCCGGCGCGACGATGCGCCGGCCAAGGGTCTGAACGTGGACCCGGGCAATATCCACACCCATTTCCGCGAAGCGAGCTGGGACGAAGCACTGGACGCAGCGGCGCGCGGCCTTTTGCGCCTGCGCGCTGAGGACGGTCAGCGCGTGGCCGGGTTCGGCTCGGCGAAGTGTTCCAACGAAGAGGCCTATCTGTTTCAGAAACTGATCAGGCAGGGCTTTGGCCACAACAACGTCGATCACTGCACGCGGCTTTGCCATGCCTCGTCAGTTGCGGCCCTGATGGAAAACGTTGGCTCTGGCGCCGTCACGGCGACGTTCAATCAGATCGAGAACGCCGATGTGGCGATCGTCATCGGGGCGAACCCGATCGAAAACCATCCCGTCGCCGCCACCTATTTCAAGCAGTTCACCAAGCGGGGCGGCAAACTGATTGTCATGGATCCGCGAGGCACAGCGCTAAAGCGCTATGCCAGCCATATGCTGCAGTTCAAACCGGGCGGTGATGTTTCGATGCTGAACGGCATCATGAGCACCATCGTCGAAGAAGGGCTTTTCGACCGGCAATATATCGAGGCTTACACCGAAAACTGGTCGGCCATGAAAGCGCATCTGGCGGACCACCCGCCCGAGCGGATGGCCGAGATCTGTGGCATCAGCGCTGAAACGCTGCGGGATGTGGCCCGCACCTTCGCTTCGGCCAGGTCTGGCATGATCTTCTGGGGCATGGGTGTCAGCCAGCATATCCATGGCACCGACAATGCACGCTGCCTGATCGCTCTGGCCCTTATGTGCGGCCATGTGGGCCGTCCGGGCACGGGTCTGCATCCGCTGCGGGGCCAAAACAACGTCCAGGGCGCATCGGACGCCGGCATGATCCCCATGTTCCTGCCGGATTATAAAAGCGTAACCGACGATGGCGTCCGGTCTGCGTTCACCGAGGTCTGGGGATCGGACGATTTCAGCAACCAAAAGGGTTTGACCGTCGTCGAGATCATGCATGCGATCCACGATGGTTTGATCAAGGGCATGTATATCCTGGGCGAAAATCCGGCCATGTCGGATCCGGATGTCGACCACGCGCGCGATGCGTTGGCCCAGCTGGAACACCTGGTGGTTCAGGACATATTCCTGACCGAGACGGCGAACTATGCCGACGTGATCCTGCCCTCCAGCGCATGGTCGGAAAAGACCGGGACCGTGACCAACACCAACCGCCAGGTTCAGATGGGCCGACCGGTGGTATCGCCGCCGGGGGATGCGAAAGAGGACTGGTGGATCGAGGTCGAGCTTGCCAAGCGTTTGGGGCTCGGTTGGTCCTACACACATCCGTCCCAGGTCTTCGCCGAAATGAAGCTTAACATGGGATCGCTCGACAATATCACCTGGGAGCGGCTCGAAGCGCAAAAGGCGGTGACCTATCCTTCGCTCAGCCCCGATGACCCGGGCCAGCCGATTGTCTTTGGCGACGGGTTCCCGCGGGCGGGCGGGCGGGCGCGGTTTGCACCGGCAAAGGTTATCTCGCCCGATGAGACACCGGACACCGAGTATCCGTTCGTGCTTATCACCGGTCGCCAGCTTGAACATTGGCACACCGGATCAATGACGCGGCGGTCGGCGGTTCTGGACGCGGTTGAGCCTGAAGCGAACTGTTCGCTGCATCCCCGGACGTTGCGCAGGCTTGGGGTTGCGCCGGGCGAAATGATACGCCTGACCACCCGGCGCGGCACCGTTTCGGTCATGGCGCGTGCGGACCGGGCCGTGGCCGAAGACAACGTGTTTCTGCCCTTTGCCTACGTCGAAGCGGCTGCGAACATTTTGACCAATTCGGCGCTCGATCCCTATGGAAAGATACCGGAATTCAAGTATTCCGCCGTGCGCGTAGAACCGGCGCTTTCACTGGCCGCAGAGTAGGCGACGCGCCTGCGAATTGCGCGCGCTGATGGGGTAAGTCTTCTCCCACGTGTGAACGGTTTTCGCTTTCCCAGCGATAAGGACGTTTTGCTTCGGCTGCCAACCGAATGTCTTCTAGCTTGCCGAAACCGGTTTCGGAAGCCATTCTGCGATTCGGGAGAGGAAATTTGCTTAAAGAAGTGGCGCAATCTGCACGGGTCAATCGCCCGCGGGTGACCATCAACGATCTGGCTGAGAAGCTTGGGTTGACGAAGAGCACCGTGTCCCGTGCGTTGAATGGCTATTCCGACATTGCGCCCGGAACCCGGGTTCGTGTCCGTAAGCAGGCCGAGGCGATGGGGTATCGCCCGCTGAGCCACGCTCAGGCGATCCGGACCGGTCGGTCCCGGTCGATCGGGCTGGTCCTGCAGACCGATCTCCACGACGGCTACCGCCCCTTTTTGTCCGAATTTTTAGCCGGAATGACCCAGGCCGCCGGTGAAGAGGACTGGACGCTCAGCATCGCCCATGCCGACACCGAGGATGCGGTTCTTGAGCGCTTTCAGAGGTTGATCAGCGAACGCAAAGTGGACGGGTTCGTCCTGCCGAGGACCAAGACCCGGGACAAGCGGGTCGCGTTGCTGCGTGACCTTGAGATGCCGTTCATCCTGTTCGGAAGGACCGAAGACGACGCAAACTGCCCTTGGTTTGATATTTTGGGCGAAGATGCCATGGCCGATGCGGTGATGCGCCTTGCCCATCTGGGGCACCGCCGTATCGCCCATATCGGTGGTCAGGCCGATTATTACTACAGTGTCCTTCGTGCTGAGGGCTTTGTCCGCGGAATGCGACAGGCGGGGCTCGAACACGCCGCCGATCTAATCTACAGCGATGCGGCGACCCATGCGCGGGGATACGACGCGGCGCGGCGTCTCTTTGCGCTTGATGCTCCACCCACGGCCATCGTGGCCGCCGTCGATCTGGCCGCGCTTGGGGCTTATGATGCCGCTTCCGAGGCCGGGCTTATCGTGGGACGGGACGTTTCGATTATCGGCTACGATGGATCGCCCGTCGGGGCCCATGCGAACCCGCCGCTGTCGACATTTTCGGTCGATTCAAGGCAGGCGGGCGAGCGTCTGGCGGCTTTGCTCATCCGAAGAATTCGCGGCGAAGCACCCGAAAGCCTTCGCGAACTGGCCGAGGCCACATTCATTCCGCGTGGATCGGTCGGTCCCGCGCCTGAGACGAACGGCCAAAAGAAATTAATGGGAGGAAGACAAAAATGAAGAACTATCCAGGGAAAGCAGGACGGATGCTTTTTAGCACTGCGCTTGCGCTGTCGCTTGGCGCCGGAATGGCTGCGGCAGATATCCGGTTTTGGACCACCGAAGAACAGCCGCCACGGCTTGCCAAACAGCAAGAAATGGCTGCCGAGTTCGAGGCCCAGACCGGTATTGCCGTCGAAGTTATCCCGGTCAGCGAAAGCGACCTAGGCACCCGCGCGACGGCCGCCTTTGCCGCCGGCGACCTGCCCGATGTGATTTATCACACCCTTCAGTATGCGCTGCCCTGGGTTGACGATGGGCTTCTCGATTCCGAAGCGGCGTCCGAAGTGATTGATGATCTGGGCACCGACACATATGCATCCGGCGCTCTCGCCATGGTCGCTGTAGATGGCGGATATGCATCTGTTCCGGTCGATGGCTGGACCCAGATGATCGTCTACCGGAAGGACCTGTTCGAGGCGAACGGGCTTGAGCCGCCCACCAGCTTCGCGGCGGTCGAAGCGGCGCTCGATGCGCTCCACAATCCGCCCGAAATGTTTGGCTTCGTGGCCGCCACCAAGGTGGACGAGAATTTCATGAGCCAGGTTCTCGAACATGTCTTCTTGGCCAATGGCGCCACGCCGGTGGATGAAAACGGCTTCAAAGGGTTCGACGAAGCGCGCACCACCGAAGTTCTGGATTTCTACAAGGTGATCGCCGAGGCCTCGCCTCCGGGCGAACTCTATTGGGATCAGTCGCGGACCCTGTATTTCGCCGGCCAGGCCGCGATGATCATTTGGTCGCCCTTTATCCTGGATGAACTTGCCGGTCTGCGCGACAGCGCTCCGCCGACCATCAACGATGATCCGACTTCGACCGAGCTTGCGTCCAAGACCGGTATCGTCACCACATTTTCCGGCCCGTCGAACCCCGAAGGTGCCGCCTGGGGTGACGTTCGCTACTTCGGGATCACAGCCGATGCCGACATCGAAGCGGCCCAGGACTTCATCAAGTTCGCCATGGACGAAGGCTATACCCAGACCCTGTCCATCGCGCCGGAAGGCAAGTTCCCGGTGCGCCGTGGAAACGCTGGCAATCCGACCGCTTTTATCGAGGCATGGGCGGAACTGCCGGTCGGTGTCGACCGCAAGGCGCCATTGGGTGATCTTTATGAGGCCTCCATGATCGAAGAGATCGTCGGTGGCCTCGATGTGGCGCAGCGCTGGGGCGTTTCCGAAGGGCAGCTTTCGCTGGCGTCTAAGATCATCAACAGCCAAGCGATCAACCGGATCGTGCGCGAATACATCGACGGAGAAATCGATGCATCGGCAGCTGTGTCGGCGATGAACGAAGAACTCGCCACCATCGAGTAAGTTCTGACCGGGCGCGGGCGGCAAGCGCCGCCCGCTGATCGAAGGACCAAAAAAATGACCGTTGCTACGCCACCCAAGGGCACGGGGCCACTGGCGCGCCGAGAGGCTCGTCTTGCCTGGGGCATGCTGATGCCGACGATTATCAGCGTCTCTCTGGTTGTCGTTCTGCCCCTGCTGTCGATCTTCTGGATCAGCTTCAAACCGATCGGACTGGCCGATCTTCGCCCGCCCGCGCCGGTCGTGCGCGAAGCCCTGCGCGGCCGCCCAGAGGCGGCAGGAGATGCCGCTGAAGTCGAATACAGGATCCGCAATTCCAGCCAGGATGTCGTCCTTGGTGACGTCAGGCTTGAGCATGAATGGCCCGAAGGTCTGGTGCTCGGCGGCGATCTCGATGGGCGCTGCAATCTGGACGGCAGGCTTCTGTCCTGCGTCTTCGGGAATTTCGAGGGCGGCCAACGCGAACGCCTGCGCATTCCGGTCCTTGTCGAACAGGCCTTCTTTGACAGCGGCCTGGAAATCGACACCAACCGGGCGAGCGCTACCGCAGAAGCCGACAGTATTCTGACCAATGCCGAATTCACTTTCGAAAACTTCCGCCGCGTCTTTGACAGCGATGAGTTTGTCGAAGTGCTTTGGGTCACCATGTTCTACACCGTCGTCGGCACGGTTGGGGCGCTGTTGACCGGCCTTTTCGCCGCAATGCTTCTGAACAAATCCTTCAAAGGGCAGGGGATCTTACGCGGTCTCTACCTGTTCCCGTATGTGGCGCCGGTTATCGCCGTGGCGTTTACCTGGATCATCCTGTTCGATCCGTTCTCGGGTTCGATCAATGCGCTCTTGATCCAGATGGGCGTGACCGACGAAGCCATCAACTTCTTCGGGCAGCGGCCGTTGGCGCTGATCATGGTGACGGTCTTTGAGATCTGGCGGTACTTTCCGCTGTCCTTCCTATTCATTCTCGCTCGAATGCAGTCGATCGACACCGACATGTACGAAGCGGCCGATATGGACGGTGCGTCGCCTTTTCAGAAGTTCTGGTACCTGAGCCTGCCGCAATTGCTGGGCATATTGTCCGTGCTGTTCCTGCTGCGCTTTATCTGGACCTTCAACAAGTTCGACGACATCTTCCTGCTGACCGGTGGTAATGCCGGAACGCGGACGCTGACCGTCAACGTCTATGAACAGGCCTTTGCCGTCTCGAACATCGGGGCGGGCGCGGCCGTGGCGGTCGTGATCTTCTGCTGCCTGCTTTTGTTCAGCTTCTTTTTCTTCCGCTACATGAGTCAGGAGGAAGGGCTATGAGCGCGCTCCGTTTCGGCTATATCACTGGGCCCCTGATTGGCGCGCTCTGGACCCTGTCCATGGTGGTCTCGGTCTGCGTGCTGGTCTCATTTGCCACAGGTCAGGCTTTGGCGCCGAATTCACTCTCGGCGTTGATCCTTGGCGCCTGGCTTGGCTTTATCTGGCTGCCGGACGGTGGGCGGACACGCCAAAGCCGGATCGTCAGCGGCGCGGCCTTAATTATCATCCCGGCACTCGGCTTTTTCGTGTTCGGCCCGGCGATGGCCGGAACGGGCGAAACCACCGTGGCAACCGCCGTCGTGGCCTGGGCTCTCTTGGCGGTGGTGGCCTGCTGGCCGCTACAGCGGATGCTTGATGAGTTGCCCTTTGGCGCCACCGGACGCCACCCGTTTGAAGAGGCCGTGATCCGTTTTCTGACCGGGTTCGGGTATCTGTTCTTCACCGCAATCGTGATCATCCCGTTTTACGTGATGGTCATGACCAGTCTTAAGAACCAGCAGCAGCTGATCCAGAACCCCTTGGATTTCACCATCGATCTCAGCCAGGGCGCAGGGCTCTTCCGGTCTTACGTAGAGCTTTTTGCAGAGTTTGGATTTGGCGGGTACCTGATGACATCGCTGTACGTGTCGGTCCTGACGGTGTTCATCACGCTTCTGTTCAGCGTTCCGGGCGCCTATGCGGTCGCGCGGCTTCGGTTCCGGGGGCGGGCGGCGTTTTCAAGGTCGATCCTGCTGATCTACATGGTGCCGATGATCGTGCTTGCCCTGCCGATCTACATCGCTTTTTCCGTCACCGGACTGCGCAATACGATTTTCGGCATTGTGATGATCTACCCGGTCACCACGATCCCGGTCGCGCTTTACATGTTGCAAGGGTACTTCCGGGGGCTTCCGGCCGAGGTGGAAGAGGCGGGTCTCATGGACGGTCTGTCACGCCTGGCCGTAATCTGGAAAATCACCTTGCCGCTCAGCCTGCCTGCTTTGGCGTCGGTCAGCCTGTACGTTTTCATGATTGCCTGGAATGAATTCCTGCTGGCGTTCATGTTGCTGGACGATCCACAGAAATTCACGCTGACGCGCGGCATCGCCAGCCTGAATTCGTCGGAAGTGCCGCGCCAGCACCTGATGGCTGGCGCCGTGGTCGCGACGGTTCCCATCATGCTTCTTTTCCTCGGCCTGGAACGGTTCATGACCAAAGGCCTGACAGCGGGATCGGTGAAGGGATGATGACGACCATTGACACCCAAGTGCTGGATCAACAGGCGCGTGACATTCTGGTCGCCAACGACAGGGGCGGCTACACCATCCCGACGGCCGGGCTTTACCCCTACCAGTGGAACTGGGACAGCGCCTTCTGCGCCTGGGGATTTTCGACCTTTGATCTGGAACGGGCCTGGCGCGAGATCGAGATGCTGCTCAGCGGCCAATGGTCGAATGGCATGGTGCCGCATATCCTGTTTCACCAGGATGACCCCGGCTATTTTCCGGGTCCCGATGTCTGGGGATGCGATGGCCCGATCCCATCGTCGGGCATCAGCCAGCCGCCGGTCGCAGCAACTTTTGCGCGGAAGCTTTGGGAAAAAGACCCCGATATGGCCGCGCCCCGTCTTGCAGATGTCGTGCGCGGTTTGACCGATTGGCACCGCTGGTTTTTCCGCTGGCGTGTCCTTGACGGCATGGCATTCCTGACCCACCCATGGGAGGCCGGTCGCGACAACGCGCCCGATTGGGACAGCGCCATGGCCGCGATCGAACCCGTCGGGGTCGGGGACTACGTGCGGCGCGACACCGGCCATGTCGATCCGGCGATGCGTCCGACCAAGGCCGACTATGACCGCTATGTATGGCTGGTCCAGCGGGGCAGGCGACTTGGTTGGGACGACGCAGAGATGGCGCGCAATCCCGTCTTCCGCGTGGCCGACCCGACAATGACCTTCACGCTTTTGCGCGCCAACCGGGATCTTCTTGTTATGGCCCGGGCATCTGGGGCCCCCTGCGATGAGATCGAGGGTTGGATCGCCGATTTAGAGGCTGGTGCCGCCGGGCTTTGGAACCCGGACATCGCCAGTTTCGATTCGAGGGATCTGGTCAACGGCGGTTTTTCCGGGTGCCTATCGAACGCATCGTACCTCTGCTGGTACGCGGGCATTGATCAGCCGCAGATGTTGGATCACTTCCGGAAACTTCGTGGCAATTGCCGTTACCCGATCCCGAGCCATCCGTTGGACAGTCCGCGCTTTGAGGCCAAGCGCTATTGGCGCGGCCCAACCTGGGGGATCATGAACACCGCAATCGGCCTTGGTCTTGAAGAAATGGGCCATGGCGGCGAGGCCGAGGCGCTTCGTGCGGCGACATGCGAACTGATCGCGGCCCACGGGTTCGCGGAATACTTCGATCCCACCGACGGCTCGGCCGCCGGCGGCGGGCAATTTTCTTGGACAGCGGCGATTTGGCTGGCCTGGGCGTCCCCTAACGCGAGGAGGGCATAATGGGCGCGATCAATCTTGGAAGCGTTGAAAAGTGGTTTGGCGATCTGCAGGTGATCAAAGGGATCGATCTGGAAATCACAAACGGTGAGTTTGTGGTTTTCGTCGGCCCGTCCGGCTGCGGAAAATCCACCCTCTTACGGATGATCGGCGGACTGGAGGAGATCTCGCGCGGTCAGCTGACAATCAACGAACGCGACGTGACAAGCGATCCGCCGTCGAAACGCGGCCTGACCATGGTGTTTCAGTCCTATGCGCTTTACCCGCACATGAGCGTGCGCGACAACATGGGCTTTTCGCTCAAGACCGCCGGCGCGCCGAAATCCGAGATAGAGGATAAGGTCAATGACGCGGCGCGGATTCTGAAGCTTGAGCCATTCCTCGACAGGCGCCCCAAGGCCCTGTCCGGTGGACAGCGCCAGCGCGTGGCCATCGGGCGGTCAATCGTCCGGGACCCCACGGCCTTTTTGTTTGACGAACCGCTGTCCAATCTCGATGCCGCCTTGCGGGTCGAGATGCGTTACGAGATTGCCAAGCTTCACCAGAACCTGGGCGCGACAATGATCTATGTGACCCATGACCAGGTCGAAGCGATGACGCTTGCCGACAGGATCGTGGTTCTGGAAGGCGGTCAGATTGCCCAGGTCGGATCGCCGAGGGAACTTTACGAACATCCCGGCAACCTATTCGTCGCGCAATTTATCGGCAGTCCCAAGATGAACGTCATGCCGTGCCAGACGTCCGGCGACGGCTTTACCCTGGCGGGCGGGCGCGGCGGTGCGTTTGGCGGCCCGCGTCCGGCGGTCAGCCTTGGCATCCGGCCCGAACACATCGAGATTGGGCCATCCGGAAGCGGGCAGTGCGACGCCACGGTCGATGTCCTCGAATACCTGGGGGCAGACACCTATGTCATCGCCGATGCCGGAGAGAACGGTCAGATCACCATTCGTGCCGATGGAACGTCGGCGCTTCAATCGGGTGAAGCTGTGGGGCTAACCTTTCCACAGGAAAACCTGCACTTCTTCGACGCCGAGGGACTGGCCATCACAAACTGATCTTGCCGGTCGGGCTTGACGCTACGTAACTCTTTGCAAGTCAGCAGTTGAGCGGCATCCCTCCCACTCGGGAGGATGGTGATGTTGGCATCGCGGATCAGGGCAATGACGGCGCCGCATTGGCTGGCTCTGTTCGCGGCCGTTATGGCCAGCTGGGTGTTGATCTACGTCACGTCCGTGCCGCTCGCCTACCGCGAATTCACTGACATCTACGGTGCAGAGTTCCTGGCATCACTTTGCCTGGTTACCCCCGACGTGGCCGGCTTCTTTAGGTCAACGGCGATGTGGGCGCTGATGTCGGCGGCGATGATGGTGCCAAGCGCGCTTCCGGCGATCGCCACCTACGATGATCTAACCCGTGCCGCTGGGCGTCCTGGCATCGCGGGCCTGCTGGCTGGGTATATGTCCGTCTGGTTGGGCTTTTCGGTTGTTGCCGCGCTTCTTCAGTTGGCTCTTCTCGACGGTGGGCTGATCGACGTTCTCGGCCAAAGCCGTTCGGCCCTGTTTACCGCTGGGCTTCTGGCCTTTGCGGGCGTCTATCAGTTTTCATCGCTCAAGGCGGC
Organism: Pseudomonadota bacterium; assembly: GCA_039026235.1. Taxonomy (GTDB): domain Bacteria; phylum Pseudomonadota; class Alphaproteobacteria; order Rhodobacterales; family Rhodobacteraceae; genus JBCCMQ01. The sequence continues at coordinate 53,720 of JBCCMQ010000011.1, read as the reverse complement.
TTGCCTGCGTCAATGCCGTACCCCTTTGAGCTTCTTTATGGAGCGCTGGGATGACGGTGCTTTCCGCAACGGTGTCCATCTCGGAGTGGTCTGTTTGGGATGCTGCTGGGCCCTTATGCTGCTGGCCTTCGTCGGAGGCACGATGTCTTTGGCCTTTATGGGCCTCGCCATGGTTTTGATGACCTTCGAAAAACTGCCGGAATTTGGACGTTTATTGACGTTTCCGGTCGGTATTGCGCTTATTTTTTCGGCAACTTGGTCAATGGTTTTGGCATTCTGACCAGGTAAGAGACATGGCGCTAGATGGCGAAGTTGGGACGGTCCCGTGGGCGCTTAGCGGCGAACTGATCCTTAATTGCAATTGCACCGTCTTCTGTCCTTGCGTTGTTTCCCTGGGCAAGCACCCGCCAACCGAAGGCCATTGTCAGACATGGGGCGGTGTCCGCATCGACCAGGGTGATTACGGTGGTGTGGACATTTCCGGCCTGAACGTCGGACTGATGATCGAGATTCCCGGCATGATGTCGCGCGGCAACTGGAAGGTCGCCCTGTTCATTGATGAACGCGCCAGCGACGACGCATACGACGCCATCGTGACGATCTTCAGCGGCGCGGCCCGGGGGACGACGGGGCTTTTCGGCGTGCTTGTGGGTGAAATACTTGGACACGAACGCCAGCCCGTCAGCTATGAGACCGAAGGGAAGACGCGCCATCTGACCGTCGGGCGCAAGATCCAGGGCGCCGTGGTGCCCGTGCCTGGCAAGGATCCGGATCAGGATCTGGTCATTACCAATTCCCAGTATTGGATGGGTGCCGACATTACCGTCGCCACTGCCGAAAAAGGACGCCTGCGCGCCTATGGGCGCGTTTGGGATTTTGAAGGTCGATCTGCCGAGATCTGCGCGATCAATTGGCACGGTCCGAAGTAACCCCGAGAAACATCAACCCAGTACCCCGCGACTGCCAGAGCCTAAGGAACGCGCCGATGCCGCTGCTTACGCCCTCCCGACGACTGCGCCGGACCCCATTCTCCGATGGTGTCGAAGCTGCCGGTGTAAGTTCGTATACCGTCTACAACCACATGCTTTTGCCAACGGCCTTCATGGGTGTGGAAGAGGACTACCACCACCTGAAAAACCATGTTCAGGTCTGGGATGTTTCGGTTGAACGGCAGGTCAAGCTGTCCGGTCCGGATGCCGAACATCTTCTGAAGGTGCTCACACCGCGCGATCTCAGCCGGTTTCAGGTGGGTCAGTGCCTTTATATGCCGTTCGTGAACCAGGGTGGCTTCATGCTGAATGATCCCGTGGGTCTGAAGCTGGGCGAGAACGAATTTTCGATCTCAATCGCCGATTCCGATCTTTTGCTTTGGATCAAAGGTGTCGCCCAGGGCTATGGCTTTGATGTCAACGTGGAAGAACCTGACATCAGCCCTTTGGCAATTCAGGGCCCAAAGGCGGACGAACTGGCGGCGCGGGTCTTTGGCGACGAGGTGCGCGCGTTGCGCTTCTTCTGCTTTGGAGCTTTTGAGTTCCGCGGCCACAAGCTGCACATCGCCCGGTCGGGGTTTTCAAAGCAGGGCGGTTTCGAGGTCTATGTCGGGCCATCGGCGATCGGCATGGAGCTGTGGGATGCGCTGTTCGAAGCCGGACGTGATCTTGAGGTGCGGGCCGGGTGCCCTAACGGCATAGAACGTATCGAAGGCGGTCTTCTGAGCTACGGAAACGATATGACCCGCGACAACACGCCGTTTGAATGCGGGCTTGGAAAATTCGCGGCACCCCGCGCGGATTCAAGCTGTATCGGTGCAACGGCGCTGATGCGCGCGGCCGAGGCAGGGCCTGACCGACAGATCCGCGCCCTGGAAATCCAGGGACCGGCACCGGCCTGTGATCGCGCATGGTCACTTTATTCGGGCTACGAATGGGCGGGCGAGGTGACATCGGCAGCCTGGTCTCCGGATTTCCAGTGCACTGTGGCCATCGCCATGATCGAGAAGGACTTCCTGCAGGCAGGCTGCCCGCTCAGCGTCCAAACCCAATCGGGCGTGCTGGACGGATGTGTCAGGCCTGTTTTCTGGATCTAAAGGCTGCTGTGAAGCCTTAAACCGCTACCGGGGGCTCGGCCGGCGTTTTGTAAGATCAATGCTTATCCCCTTCGGCCGCGGACCCGTACGGCTGACGGGTCGGGAGGGGCACCCGATCCCGTCAGCTATGAACGGCGCGCGCACACATGCGCGCCGTTCTGGGCGGTTGCGGGCATCTTTGCGGGCGGGGAACCCAGATGCCTCTGCTTGCGCGGAAACCGGTACGCACCGATCCGCAACCGCTGCAAACGCGCTAGGCGCTGCGCAGTATCTGCAGACCGGTCATGCCGGCCCGCCGGAAAGCGTTGTCATCGATGCCCCAGAGGTCGGACAGGATGGCGTCGTAAAGCGCCCTGTAATCCGTCGTGAAAACCAGGTCTCGGTCGAACAGCCGGTCAAGCGATGGCCGCGCACCGGCAAATCCGCCCGCCACACCGCCGCCCGCCACAAAGACCGGCGCCGCCGTACCGTGGTCGGTTCCGAATGACCCGTTCTCATACGCGCGGCGCCCAAATTCGGAAAAAGTGACGATCGTGGTGTCCTGCCAAACGCCGATGTCTTTCAGCGCGCCGGAAAATGCCCCCAGCGCTTCGGAGAGGTCACGCAGCAGATAAGCATGCGCATCGGGCTGTTCTTCGTGCGTGTCGTAGCCGTCTTGCACGACCTTTATCACTGGCACCCGGATTCCCGCTTCGATCAGCCGTGCGGCAATCTGCAGCTGAATGCCAAGTCCGCTGTCCGGAAAGCTCCAGTTGTCACGACGGATCCGCTCTAGCTTGGCGATGATCCTGTCGCCGGTCACCTTGGCGCTTTCATAGGTGGAAAGGACATGTTCCAGCGGTTCGACTGTCGACGTGGGCCGGACCGCGTGGCGGCTGCCGTCCAGGTTTGAGAGTGCCTCCATATAGACGTCGACGTCCCGCATGGCGGAAAAACGGCCAGGTCCTTTAAGCGGGCCCATTTCGCCGCCCAGCACCAGCCCGTGGGCGTCAACACCGGCGAATTCGGCGAAGGCACCCTTCGCCGCGGCCTGCGAGATCCAGCCATCGGGGTTCAGACCATTGGCGCCCCCGCCCGAGTTCCAGATTTCGATGGACCGAAAATGCGACCGATTGGGGTCTGGATAGCCCACGCCTTCGACGATGCGTAACTCTCCGTCTTCCCAAAGATCGGCCATCTCGCGCATGGACCGATGTAGACCGGTATCCTGATCCAGCGTCAGCGTTGCATCGCGGCCAATCCCGATATTGGGCCGCAGGGCGCGATACTTGTCGTCGCGGGTCGGGACAACGGTGTTCAAACCGTCGTTGCCACCTGCCAGTTCGACAAGAACCAAGAGTTTGCCGGCCGCGTGTGCATTTTGCGCCGCCTGGGCAAAGCGCGGCAGGGACAGCCCGGGAAGGGCAGCGGCGCTGGCGACACCAAGGGCTGCAAGGAAACGCCGTCGGGTAGGAGAAAGAAGCAGTGTCATGGCTTGACCCTTTTCAAAGCTTTGCTGGCCTAGTTGACCTGATATTGAGGAGACAGAACGATGCGCCGCAAAAGGGCGTCCGGGTCACCCACGATGCGTTCGGTGCGCGCGCCTGCAGCGGGCAGTGGCACCGCCAAAAGGACGCCTTCGGCGCGGCGCGAAACGGGACCCGTTCCGGGCAGATCGGCGAACCAAGCGGCACTTGTCCGAAAGTAAACCGCCGGTTCGGCGGCAAAGGTGCGGGCCGCTTCCTCGATTTCGACTGCCAGATCCTCGAAATTGCTTTCGATTGTGGCGTAATCGGTCATGCCGTTCAGGCCCAGACGCCCAGGGGCTGACGCAGCCAGCACAAGTTTACCCTTTGCCGAACCGACAAGATCGACCGTGGCACGCCGTGCCGTTTTGACCATGCGCATGACATCGCGAAATTCTGCCGGCTGGTAGGTCTCGCCATCTTCTTCCTGCTGAGGCAGCCAGACGTACTGATCGCGTGTCTGTTCCAGCAGCATCGGAAGATGTGTCGCCAGCGCGGCGATGAGTTCCCGATCCTTGGTTGCGACCCATTCCACGTCGCCCCGGAGCTCCGGGTGCGGTGTGAAGCCGATCCATTGATCCTCGGCATCATTCTCGCCGGGCCATGTCGCAAAGCAGTCCGGTTGGCAGTCGCCCGTGAAGATCGCGAAATATGGGGCTTCGTCGTCACCGAACAGTTCGACCCAGATCGAAAGCGACCGCCATGTGTGTCCGGCGAAGGACACATCGAAAAGCGTCATCAGGTGAGCGATGACCTCTTCGTCTTCTTCCCGCTCGGCTTCGGCGACGACGGCAAAAACCTGACCCACGCGCAAATCATGGGGCCCTACGTCCGGGGCAGGGACGGATCTTGGCCGGCTGCCCGACAGCATCATCATTGGCGCTGTTGCCGCCGCATCGGCGCTTAGCTCGGGCGCATCACGCCATTGCAAAAGCTCGCTCAGAACCATGGCCCGCGCGCTGGCGGTCGCATCGTTGATCCAGGCCGTCCCGCCGGACCAGCCCGCCACATTGGGCGGCGCGAAAAGGGCCTGACCCATCTCTTCCAGCGCCCAGCCGAGATCCCCGTAGTCCTCTACGGTCAAGCCCAGTGACCTGATGGTCCCCACAACGAGTTCGGTCGGACTTTTGACCAGCCGCCCCCGCGCATCGGGGTCCCAAAAGGCATCGGTCGTCAAAAGCGCCCGCAGAAGCGGTTTTAGATCAAGATTGGCGTCCTTCCAAAGAGCGCTCAGTCGGGCAATTTCGGACGGATCCGGCGTGTCTGACACAAATTCAAGCCAGAACTTCTCGACGATGTAGGGGCCAAACTCTTCCTGCGACAGCGTCAGATCGACAAGGGCTTCGGCATCGAAACGCCCGCGGGTGCCAAAGATGGTCTTGCGACCGAAGTCGTGGGTTTCCATGTTGAAATGGAAGCCTGGCTCACCGCGTTCACTGACTGTATGGCCCGTCAGGGCGCGCGCCGCTTCCTTGATGTCGGCCTCTTTGTATCCGCGCCCCTGGCCCAGCGTGAACAGCTCGAAGAATTCGCGTGCGAGGTTTTCATTGGGCGCTGCCTTGGTGTTTTCGAGGTTCGTCAGATAATCGAGCATCGCCGGGTCGTGCATGACCGCCTTGGTCAGCGCGTTGAAGTTGCCCGCGCTGTGGGACCGGAACGTGCGATGCTGGTTGGCCATCCATTGCGCATTGCTCGACGAGAAGAACGAGGTCGCGAAGTGATCGTGCCAGAAGAGCGTCAGACGCTCAGTCATGGGATTGGGCGTCGTAATCATCTCGGACAGCCACCAGGCGCGCAGACCTTCCATATCGGCGGCGCGGTTGACCTCAAAAAACTCGGCCACGGTCGGACCCAGGGACCAGATCTCTTCAGCGGGATAGCCCCAGGCTTCGGTCCAGGCGGGCATGGGCTTTGACGGGGTACCGTCCAGGCCGGCAAGAATACGGTCGACGCCTTCGGCATAGGACAACCCGACCGTGGACGAGATTTCGTGCGGCGCGGCGCCGAAACCTGTGCGGGACAAAAGATGCCGCGCCTCGTCAACATCCATGGCCTCCGGGCCGGCGGCAGCGGGTGCGGCGGCGCCGGCAACCGCGGCTATCGCCAATGCCAGGCGCCGGATCTTGCGGAGTGCATGTGTCATGTCTGCTTTCCCGATTGCGAATTTCTGGGCACGTCGGTCAGGGCCGACAACCCGTGCCTAGCAGGGAAAGCAGGTTGCTGGTTTTACAATGCCAGCTCGGTTTTCATACGGTTTTGTAAGGTTAGTCCTGGGCCGGAAAAATAAGCCGAAAGACCGATCCCGGCGCATCCTGATCCAGTGACAGACTTGCCTCGTGCAGATCAGCAATCGCCTTGACCAGGCTAAGGCCCAGCCCGCTTCCAGGTGTCGTACGGCTGCTTTCGGCCCGGTAGAAGCGTTCAAAGACGCGCGCCTTCAGATGGGCGGGTATGCCCGGACCGTCGTCGCCGATCTCAAGTGTGGCCCGTCCGCCTGCCATGCCTAAGCGTATCCAGACCCGCGCGCCATCCCGGGCATGTTCCAGCGCATTCTCAAGCAGATTGGACATCAGTTGAGCCAGAAGATCCCGGTCGCCCAAGACCATGATGCCGCTGTGGATTGCTTGATCGAGCGATTTGGTCGCTTCTTCGAAAACCGGCTCAAAGCTCGCACCCAGATCGGTTGCGACCTCTGAAAGATCGACTTCACGAAAAGCCGCCTTGCGTTGGCCCGCCTCGACCTCGCCAAGCCTGAGCAGCGCATCGAACGTGCCAAGAAGCGTTTTCAGATGCGCGTCGGCGGCGGCAACATGGGCCTCGATGGCCGCATTGTCCCCCAGGTCCCGGCCGATCAGCTCCAGGCGCCCGCCGATGTTGGCCAGCGGTGTCTTAAGGTCATGTGCGACCCCGACCGACACCGCTTCGATGTTGCGGTTCGCCGCTTCAAGGCGGTCAAGCATCCGGTTGATGCCCTCTGAAAGGCGGTCGAATTCATCGCCGTTCCCACGAATGGGCGCGCGGGTATGCAGGCTGCCAGACGCCACGGTCTCGGCCGTCAGGGACAGCGTATCCAGCCGACGGTAGACGCTCCGGCTCAAGAAGTAGCCGGTGATCAGCGAAAGCGGCAACACAATCACGAAAAGCGCCACGGCGGCGGCGCGGCGAAAGTTCTCTAACTCCCAGATCTCGGGCGGGTAAAAAAGCCCGACCGTCAGGAAAAGATCGGTGTCCAGCTCAATCTGCAAAGTCGTAATCGGATCGTCGATCTCATCATGATCTAGTTCGGCGTCGCCCCACCCAACATTCGCCCAGAGACCGGGATATCCTGCGAGCACAACGTCGTCGTCGGCACGCAGAACCGCGACGATTTCCCGCTCTTCCAGGCGCTCGTAAATGTCGCCTTCACGCCAGATCAGCCGACCGTTGATCTCGAAAACCTGTTCGGCCGCCAATACACCGTCTCTTTCGTAGGTCTCTTTGATGAAAGCGGACTCTTCGGTGATGCGGTCTTCTACCTGATCGCGCAGGGATGTGATGTAATAGCCCGTCACACCCCATAGAATAATCAGAGAGATGACCACGAAGGCCGCGCAGGACAGCAGCGTCAATTGAAAGACAGTCGCGCGAAAGACGGCGCTAAGGCTCGGCGATGACATATCCGGCGCCTCGTACTGTCGTGATCAGATCCTGACCGAAGGGCTTGTCAACCTTGGCCCGAAGTCGGCTCATGTGGGTTTGCACAATGCTTGTCTTGGGATCAAATGAATAGCCCCAGACCTTTTCCAGAAGCATGGTTCGTGTCACCACCTGATCAGGGTTGAGCATCAGGAATTCGAGCAGTCTGAATTCCAGGGGCGAAAGATCCAATACCGTGTCGCCGCGTTGGGCCCGGTGGCGCAGCCGGTCAAGGTGCAGGTCAGCCAGGCGCAGCTCGGACGCGTCGGTCGCCATGGGTGGGCGCCGTAACAGGGATTTTAGCCGGGCGTGCAGCTCCGAGAATGCAAAGGGTTTGACAAGATAGTCGTCAGCGCCCGCCTCTAGCCCGTCGACCCGGTCGTCTATACCGGACATGGCTGTCAGCATCAGAATAGGCGTCTGGACGCCGCTGCCCCGCAGCAGCCGCACGGCTTGGACCCCGTCCATTCCGGGAAGCATCCGGTCGAAGACGATGACGTCGCAATCGGTACTGGCCAGATGCGGCAATGCTGACCGCGCGTCGGAAAACCGGGTGACCATGGCGCCGGCCTCGCGCAGGCCGCGTTCGACGAACTGCCCAGTTTCGTCGTCGTCTTCGACAATCACCACCTTCATAATCAAGAGTTACGATACCAGGCGCTGCGCGACAATCGTGGTGACGCAGCGGCGTACGTACGCTGGCTCCGTGACCCGGCGCTTAGACCAGAACGGCGCCTTTTGATCCGATTGCGCCCGCGGTCGTGGCGTTCTCACCGAGAAGCATCTTGTTATGCGGTTCACCCGACGGGATCATTGGGAAGCAATTCTCATGCTTTTCTACCAGGCAGTCGAAGATCACTGGCCCATCATGATCGATCATCTCCATGATCGCATCGTCCAGATCAGCGGGGTCCGATACCATAAAGCCCCTGGCACCGAACGCCTCGGCCAGCTTGACGAAATCCGGCAAAGCCTCGGACCAGGAATGGCTATAGCGTTCTCCGTGCAAAAGCTCTTGCCACTGGCGGACCATGCCCAGACGTTCGTTGTTGAGAATGAACTGTTTGACCGGAAGGCGGTACTGCACTGCCGTGCCCATTTCTTGCATGTTCATCAGCCAGGACGCTTCGCCCGCCACGTTGATCACCAGAGCATCTGGATGCGCGATCTGAACGCCGATTGAGGCCGGAAACCCATAGCCCATGGTGCCCAGACCGCCCGATGTCATCCAGCGGTTGGGATCTTCAAAGCCCAGGTACTGGGCCGCCCACATCTGGTGCTGCCCGACTTCGGTGCAGATATAACGGTCTCGATCCTTGGTCAGGCGTTCAAGCCGCACCAGCGCATCCTGGGGTTTGATCGACTTTTTGGATGGCGTGAAATCCAGGCAACGCACGGCCTTCCACGCATCGATCTGGCGCCACCATTCCCGCACGCCCTCGGCGTTTGTCTTGCTTCCGCGGGCCTTCCAGGTCTCCAGCAGCGCCCGCAGAACATTTGCGACGTCGCCGATGATGGGAAAATCGACATGGATCACCTTGTTGATCGAGCTCGGGTCGATATCAATGTGGCCCTTGCGCGAATTTGGACTGAAATCCGACACGCGGCCGGTGATCCGGTCGTCGAAACGCGCGCCAATGTTGATCATCAGATCGCAACCGTGCATGGCCAGATTGGCCTCGTAGGTGCCGTGCATGCCCAGCATGCCGATCCAGCTTTTGCCGCTGGCCGGATAGGCACCAAGTCCCATCAGGGTTGAGGTAACTGGAAAGCCCGTGCCTGCTGCCAGTTCGCGCAGCAACTGGCTGGCTTCGGGCCCTGAATTGATCACGCCGCCGCCGGTGTAAAGGATCGGACGCTCGGCTGTCTCGATGGCTTCGACCAGCCGTTCGATCATGTCGCTGTCGCCGGATACGCGCGGCTGATAGTGGCGCGTGTTGGCTTTCTCCATCGCCGTGTAGGTGCCGGTTGCGAACTGGACGTCCTTTGGTATGTCGACCAGAACCGGGCCGGGCCGTCCGGACGTGGCCACATGGAACGCCTGATGCAGGACGTCCGGCAACAAGTCGGTTTCGCGAACAAGCCAGTTGTGTTTGGTGCAGGGCCGGGTAATTCCGACCGTATCGGCCTCTTGAAAAGCATCGTTGCCAATCATGAAGGTCGGTACCTGACCGGTCAGCACAACCAAAGGAATCGAATCCATCAGCGCATCGGTCAGCCCCGTGACGGCATTGGTCGCGCCGGGTCCCGAGGTCACTAGGACAACGCCGGGCTTCCCGGTCGAGCGCGCATAGCCTTCGGCAGCATGCACCGCGCCCTGTTCGTGGCGCACCAGAATGTGCCGGATATCGTTCTGAAGGAACACTTCGTCGTAAATCGGAAGCACGGCGCCGCCCGGATATCCGAATACGACGTCCACACCCTGATCCTTCAGGGCTTGAACAACCATTTTTGCTCCGGTCATCTGCTTGCTCATTGCGCGCTCCGTCTCATCCGCCTTGTTTCGCCTCCTGGCATAGTCAAAAAAAAGCCCCCGAGGTTTTCGGGGGCGCATGGAGTGGATTTGGTACTACGGTTACCCGCCCATGCGCCTTTCGCCAATTAGTACGACCACAACGTCCATTTCTTAGACTCTCCTAAATGTCGCGGGGACCTTAGGGTCCTCGGCCAAGGGCGTCAATGGCACGCGCACTTTTTTGTTTGTTACTCATGAAGATAGATTTCTTTGCGAAAGTTTCTGAATGTCTTCGGTAGTAGAACAATTATTTGGCAATGCGCGCGTCTGCCTAGGGCGAGCGGGAGGCACGGTCAAAACTGAACTGATCAGTTTATTTTCTTGAGTGCGGCTATGGATCATGCAACACTTCCCAGGCTGATTGAATCCAGAAGGAGCAAGATCATGCGCACACTACTGCAACGGCGTTCACCGCGTGCAACGGACATGCGTGTGGCGCTTTTGGCGGGCCTTTTGGTGGTTTGGGCGGGTGTTTTCGGTATTGCCGAGGCCAAGGGTCACGACGGGCTGGCGGGGCTGTTCATCTGCGAAAAGATGTCCTCTTGACGGTGGCGCCGGTCCACGTCGTCTGACCGAACCGGCCGTCGGGGCGGTCACGCTTGGGTCGCCTTGCCCTGAAGGCCGCACCTCTTAGATCTGCTATCTGATACAAAACCTTCGTGAAATCGCGTTTTGGCGGTTCAATTATCGTGCCAAGGCGGATAGGTTCCCGCCACTTGCAACGATCCGCCCGCGAAGGCGGGCAAACTCACGGGAGGTATTTGTATGGATCGTCGTTCTTTTTTGAGGACTTCGGCGGTTGGTGCTGCCGCGACAACGCTGGCTGCACCCGCCCTTGCTCAGGGCACCCGGACGCTCACCATGGTCACTTCGTGGCCCCGTGGTTTTGCCGTTCTGGACGAAGCCGCGACCTACTTCAATGAAGCCGTCAACGCGATGGCTGACGGCGAATTGGTGATCGAAAAGAAAGCCCCGGGCGAACTGGTGGGCGCCTTCGAGGTTTTCGACGCCGTCACGTCAGGCCAGGCTGACCTCTACCACTCGGCGGATTACTACTTCATCAGCCAGCACCCGGGTATGGCCTATTACACCGCCGTGCCTTTCGGCGGTACCGCTCAGGAAGTGACCAACTGGTACTACCACGGTGGTGGTCAGGACCTCCACGACGAGATCGGTCAAATCTTTGGCTTCAAGGGCTTCCTTGCCGGTAACTCTGGCAGCCAATCCGGTGGGTGGTTCCGCAAGGAAATGACTTCGGCCAATGACTTCCAGGGTCTGCGGTTCCGTATGCCGGGCCTTGGTGGTCAGGTGCTGGGCAAGCTGGGCGCATCGGTCCAGAACATCCCCGGTGGTGAACTCTACCAGGCCTTGTCGTCGGGCGCGCTCGACGGTCTTGAGTGGGTCGGCCCCAAGGCCGACGAAAGCGCCGGCTTCCAGGAAGTGGCCAAGATCTACTACACCGCCGGCTTCCACGAGCCCGGCTCGGCACTGTCCTGTAACGTCAACCTGGATGTCTGGGAAAGCCTGACACCCAAGCAGCAGGCCATTATCGACAACGCGTCGAAAGCCACGACCCACTTCCAGCTGTCGCAGACATTGGCTGAAAATGGTGCCGCCTTGGCCCGTCTACAGGCCCAGGGCGTGCAGACGCTGCAGTTCCCGGACGACGTCTGGGACGCCTTCGGCGCTGCCTCAAGCGAAGTCATGGACGAGAACATGAACGACGAGCTCTTCGCGCAGATCCGCGCGAGCTTCGAGGCGTCGCTTAAAGCATCGTCCGACTGGCTGCAGAAGTCCGACGCATTCTACGTGCAGCAGCGTAACCGCGTGCTCGGCGGCTAAGGCAAACCGCCTAGACTGAACAGCACCCGTCGCGCATACTTGCGCGACGGGTCACCAGGGTGAGGGACAGGTCTGACATGACGGTTATTGAAGCGCTTTCCGCGTTTTTTACGAACATTGGACTGTCCTTTTACAATTTCGCCTACGCGGTCACCCACCCCGGTCTTTGGTTGAACTGGAGCGACCCGCAGGCGGTCATGCGCTTTATCTACTACGGCGCCTCTGTCGAGTTTTTCTACGTCGTGCTTACCGGCTTTCTGTTGATGACAATCGTTGGCATCTGGCGGAATCAGTTCATGTGGGGGGTCGTCCGCGTATTTGAGACCTTCGGCAACACCGTTGGTCGTATCGCGGCCTGGGCCGGGCTGCTCATGGTGCTGCAGCAGATCATCATCGTCTTCATCCAGCGTATTTTCGCGCGTTCGGAAATTTCAATCGGCTTCGGTGTTCCGTTGTCATTTGACATTTCGTGGTGGGCCGAAGAACTGAAGCTTTACAACGCCTTGATCATCACGCTTTGCTGCGCCTATACGTTCATCCAGGGTGGCCATGTGCGGGTTGATCTGGTCTACGCCGCTGTCAGCTACCGCGCCAAAAAGATCATCGACATGTTTGGGTCGATTTTCTTTATGATGCCGATGGCGCTTTTGACGTGGCACTATGCCTGGTTCTTCCTTTGGCGGCACCTGATCACGCCTTCGGTCGCGGCATCGGACAGCTACCAGCGCCTCGTCGAAGGAAAATACCGGGCCTTCAAATGGAACGTCGAGACCATCGGCTTTTCGCCCAATGGATTTAACGGCTACTTCCTTTTCAAAATCCTGCTGGTCGTGTTCACCGCCATGGTCTTTATCCAGGCTATTGCCTTCTTCTACCGCAGCTACCTCGAACTCGTTGAAGGCGAGGAAAGCGAGGGCAAATATCTCGAAGTCGACAGGCTGGGCGATGAAACCGCCGAGCTTGTCCACGAGATCGAAGCGCATCACTAAGGGGCCTGGTTCATGACTGGAGACGAGGGCTTCATCCTCAGCAGCTTTCTTGGCATGGACGGCGTGGAGGTTGGCCTTCTCATCGTCTTTCTGTTGCTTTTCGCAGGCATCCTGTCCGGTTTCCCGGTGGCTTTCGCAATTGCCGGATCGGCCGTTATTTCTTTCGGTGTCATTGCCGTGCTGGACACCAACGGACATCTTATCCACGAAGCCATCGACACCGGCTCGGCCGAGTACGCCGCGCTTCTCGCCGAAGGTGTTGCGCGGGAAGCGATTTCGATCTTCCGATACCCGGAATTGCCACGGATTGAAGAGCCGGTTTTCGACGGTGGCTGGGTGCAGGCGCTTGAGCGCAACGTCAGCTTCATCGTCAACCGGATCAATGAAAGGGTCCTCGCGGGCCAGTCCATCGAGACGCTTCTTGCCGTTTTGATGTTCGTCTTGATGGGGATCACGCTCGAACGCTCAAAAATCGCCGAGGATCTTCTGACCACAATGGCGCGGGTTTTCGGGCCGTTGCCGGGCGGTCTTGCTGTGTCGATCGTCGTCGTTGGCGCATTCCTTGCGGCTTCGACAGGGATCGTCGGCGCAACGGTCGTCACCATGGGCCTCTTGGCCCTGCCGACAATGCTGCGCAATCGGTATTCGCCCGAGCTGTCGACCGGCGTTATCGCTGCGTCCGGCACGCTGGGTCAGATCATTCCGCCGTCCATCGTTATCGTGCTCTTGGGCACGCTGGCCGGCGATCTTTATAGCGGCGCACAGAACAAACGCGCGCAAGAGCTGGGCTGCACCGACGCCTTGACCCTGCTGGGAGAGCCCGCCGTTCTGTCGGTGGGAACGCTCTTTCAGGCGGCACTGTTGCCTGGCATCCTTTTGGCCGGGCTCTACGCGTCCTATGCGCTGACTTATGCGATCTTTAATCCGTCGAAGGCGCCGCCGGTCGAGATGGACAGCGCCAGCGGCGAGGTTGTGACCCGGCAGGAGGCGCTGACTTGGTTCCTCTATGCACCGATTGGCCTGATCGGCGCGCTTCTGATCGCTGGCCAGATCGGCCTGGTGGGCAGCCAGAACGTCAGCGTCGGCAGTTTCTCGGAAGGGGGAGAAGCCGCCACGCTCAGGACCAATGTCTCAGAGCAGTGCCAGGCATCGATGATAGAAATCCACGGGCAAGAAGCCTGGGATGCGGCGGTCGCTCAACAGGCAGCGATCAATGCCGAAGGCGGTGTCGAGGCCGGGCAACAGCGTTCAGAAGAAGAAATTGCCGAACTGACGGCCGAAGCAATCGCGAACGCTGCGCCCATCGGCACCGGTCTGGCCATCGGATTTGTGTTCCTCGGTCTGCTTCTGACCACCGCACGGGGTGTGGCACCCACCCAAGATCCGACGCCCTTGATGATTGGCGCGGGTGGCGTGATTTTGGCTTTGCTCATCGATGTCCTTGTGTTTTCGCCGGTGACTTCTCCGCTGACGCGCCTGGTCATCCTGCTGATCCCGCTTGCGATCTGTCTTTACGGCTGCTGGCATGCGCTGCCGCGTCTGGCCAAGAACGAACTTCTTCGGGTTGTGTTCCCGCCTCTTGTCCTGATCGTTGCGGTGCTTGGTTCGATCCTCGGCGGGATTACCAATCCGACACCCGCAGCCGCGCTGGGTGCTGGGGGCGCCATCATGCTTGCGGCTTATCGCCGCCTTTCGGATGAAGAGACATCGGGGCGGATCATCATAATGGCGTCCTTCGCCCTGGTGATCATGATCCTGATCGGCGTCAACTTTGACATTCGCATCACCGCCGACGGTGCCGGGTTTGAAACCTGGGTCGGTTTTGTGATCGCGCAAGTGGCCTATCTGGTGGCGCTGTTTGGCTTGTTCTACGCCTGTTGGGTGCTCTTACGATCAAGGATCCTGAATCCGGTTGTGCGTGAGACGGCCAAGGTGACATCTATGGTGTTCACGATCCTGATCGGCTCGCAGATCCTGAACCTTGTGGTCATCTCCTTTGGTGGCGAGCATTACATCCAGCAGTTCTTGCGCAGCTTCGACAACGAATGGACCGTTTTCCTTTTGGTCATGCTGGTCCTGTTCGTTCTGGGCTTTGTGCTCGACTTCCTTGAGATCATTTACATCGTGATCCCGATTGTTGGGCCGGTGATCTATGGGGGCACGTTGGATCCGAAGTGGGTTACCATCATGATCGCGGTCAATCTGCAGACCAGCTTTCTGACACCGCCCTTCGGTTTTGCCCTGTTCTATCTGCGCGGTGTCGCACCGAAAGAGGTGACGACCGGGCACATCTATCGTGGGATCATTCCGTTCGTTCTGATCCAGGTGGCCGGACTTTTGCTGCTGGCCGCGTTCCCGGGTGTGGTCACGATCATCCCGGATCTGCTGGGGCGATGATCGCGGCCGTACCGTCGGTCTGAATAATCGGTCGGTTTCCTAGGCGCCTGTTGCGACCACGAAGCTTAGGCTTTCGTCGGAACCCTATCCGGCAGACTGATCCGCGCGACTTGTTCCGCGATCGGATCGACGGACAGCGGGTGGGTGTCCGCCGAATGACTGTCCGGATCGCCAAGATCTATCCAGTCACCGCCCTTATAGATTTCGACCGAGTTAAATCGGGCCTTATAGCCCATCTTTGGACTGCCGGGGACCCAGTAGCCCAGATAGACATAGGGTAGACCCGCCTCTTGCGCGATGCGCACATGATCGAGGATCACATACGTGCCCAGGCTGTCCTTTGCCCGGTCAGGATCGTAGAAGCTGTAGACCATGCTGAGCCCGTCATCGAGAACGTCCGTCAGGCAGACCGCCGTCAACGGTCGCTTGCCCTCTTCATCAAGCCTGTCAGATGAATACTCGATCACCCGGCTGCGGATCGGCGTTTCTTCGATCATGGCGGCGAACTCGAAGATATCCATGTCGACCATGCCGCCGCCGGCGTGGCGGCTGTCCAGATACGACCGGAACAGACTGAACTGTGCCTCGGTGGCCCAGGGCGACGTGGCATCGCGCCGCAGATCGGCGTTCCGCCGCATCACCCGTTTCTGGCTTTTTGAGAACTCAAAGTCAGCCACCCTGATCCGTGCCGAAAGGCAGGCCGTGCACTCCGCGCAGCTTGGGCGGTAAAGCACATTTTGTGACCGGCGAAAGCCCTGTTTCGAAAGGCAATCGTTCAGGGTTTCGGCATATTCACCCTGCAAAGCGGTAAACAGCTTCCGCTCCATCCGGTCCGCAAGATACGGGCAGGGCTGCGGTGCCGTCACATAGAACTGCGGCGCAATGGGGAGTGAATGGCGCATTCAACCTCTGAGTTACTAGCGGGAACACTAACAAGACAGCTGCCATGCGCCAAGCCTTGAAAGGATGCCAAGGTTAGTGACGTCCTGCGCGGTTCAAAGCGGCCGTTCCCAGCACCAGATCGGGCAGGCCCTGGCGTCGTTCAGTGGTCAGCATCAGCACGATTGAAACGACCTGAAGAAGTACGAATGCCATGCACACTGAATAGATGATCGTGTGTGCCGCCGCCGTAAATCCGTTCAGCGGCTGCCCGTCCTGGGATCGGATCGAAAGCAACATGATGCGCATTCCGGGCGTCGCCGAACCACCGGCCAGTGTCACAATCCGATAGATCAGCCCGATTGCGAGCCAAAACAGCGGAAGAAAGAACAGGGCCGCAAACGCCGTAAAAGGAATGAGGATCAACGTCAGAACCCCGATTGCCGCACTATCGATCAACCAGGCTAGAAGCCGTTTCGTTGGCACGTCCTGATAGAATTCGGGCTGCGTGTCAGGGTCTGGTAAATTCCAGTCATCCTGCGTGTCGTACATGTCTTCGGTCCAAAATGCAGTGGCGGCCCCGTCGGGGCCACCGTTCCGTTTCGTAAGCGGTCAGCTTGCGTCTTCCGCGTCATCGTTGGATTTCCGCGCCCGTTCATCCATGAACTGGTCGAACTCGGCCTTGTCCTTGGCGTCGCGCAGGCGGCCCAGGAATTGCTGAAAGCTCTCTTGTTCGTCTTCCAGGCGCCGCAGCGTTTCAGCCTTATAGGCGTCGAATGCTGTGTTGCCCGATGACTTGAAGGCATGGCGCCCATGGCGCATGCGGTTTTTTCTCGATCCACAGGATGTCATCATGCGTTTGCTCCAAATCATATAGGCAAGGATGGCCAGACCGACCGGCCAGAAGACAATGAAGCCCAGCACCATGGCGGCAATCCACGCAGCCTTGCCGCGCTCATCCAGCCAGTTTTCTGCTTGCGAGGGCCAGGTTGCGACGTTGCTCATTTCTTTCATTCTCCGTGACAGGGTTCTAACTGTTTCTCAGGTATGTGAATGTCTTTCACATTGAATTAGATCGGATTACAAACCGCCAGCTTCAAGAGGCGATGTGAACTTTTTTACATTAATGGGTTTTATTTTGTGAAATCAAACACCTGAGCATTGGCAATCTGGCAAAGGGCCATGGGCTCGATGGGAAAGACATGCCGCGGTGTCCCGGCCGCGGCCCAGACCGTGGGATAAAGCAGCAGATGCGGGTCAAACCAGGCGCGTATCGGGTCAACGTGACCCACAGGTGCGACGCCGCCAATGGCAAAGCCGGTGACCTCGCGAACTTCGTCTGCGTCGGCGCGCTCCAGCTCTTCACCGACCATCGTGGCGCCCTTGGCGGGATCCACCTGGTTGCCGCCAGCGGTGATGAACAGAACAAAATCTCCCGACTGCGCGCAGGCGAAGATGATCGACTTGGCGATTTGATCGACCTCGCAGCCAATCGCTGCGGCCGCTTCGGCGGCGGTGCGGGTCGACGCTGGCATCTCGCGCGTATCCACTTTCAGTCCAGCCGCCTTAAGCGCCTTCTCTACCCGCGCAACGCTGTCGCTCATGAAGTGTCTCCCGCTCAATCGCGTGCCGACGTTTTCGCAGCGCAACGGAAGATGCAAGCGGGTTTCATGGTCAAGCCGGTCGCTTGACAGGGTCCGCGCCTCCGGCCATCCCGGCACCATGGGCTTTGCAGCTTTCATGTCGCGCACCGCGATTGCGTTCGACCCGGACCAGGGCAGGGAGGTAGAGGCGCTGTTCGACGGGCTCGCACCTGAGGTGGCCCGGCACATGGGCGGTGCGGCGGGATCCAGCCCCTATCTGAACGGTCTGATCCGACAGCATGCCGATTGGTTGCGAAGCATCATCGACATGGTACCCGCCGACCTCGTGGCGCAACTCAGCACGTTTGACGGCGAAGAAGCGGGCGATCTGGGGCAGAGGCTGCGGGCTGCCAAGGGACGGTTGGCGCTCTATCTGGCGCTGGCCGATCTGGCGGGGGTGCTTAGCACCGAAGACGTCACCATCGCCCTGACGGACTTTGCCGGTAACGCGCTTCAGGCCGCGTTGGTCCACCAAATGCGTCGTGTCGCTGACCGGGGATTATTGCCGGGCATGGCGGCTTCCGAAATTGGATCGGACACTGCCGGTCTTGCGGTTCTGGCGATGGGCAAGATGGGTGCGAAAGAGCTGAATTATTCGTCCGATATCGATCTGATCTTTCTCTTCGACGAAGCCCGTTGGGATCCGACCGATTTCGCCGAGGCACGCATGGCCTTTGTGCGGGTGACACGCGGTGTGGCTGCGATGCTCTCCGATAGAACGGCAGCGGGATATGTTTTTCGGACCGATCTGCGGCTGCGCCCGGATGCATCGGTCACCCCGGTCGCCATGTCCATGGAAGCCGCCGAACGGTACTATGAAAGTGCCGGGCGCACCTGGGAACGCGCCGCCTATATCAAAGCGCGCGCGGCGGCGGGCGACACTGCCGCAGGCGCCGCATTTCTGGACAGGCTCGCGCCCTTTGTCTGGCGGCGACATTTGGATTTCGTGGCGATCGAGGATGCCCATGGGATGCGCCGCCGTATCCGGACGCATAAAAGGTTGTTTGATGACGCTCCGCTCCAGGGGTTTGATATCAAGCTTGGCCGCGGTGGCATCCGCGATATCGAGTTTTTCGCCCAGACCCAGCAACTGATCGCCGGCGGGCGTGATCCGTCACTGCGCGTGCGCGGAACGACCCAGGCGCTGGCCGCTCTTGCCGATGCCGGATGGATTGCGGCCGAGAGGGCGACCGATCTAGCACGGGATTACTGGGAACACAGAACGCTAGAGCACCGCCTGCAGATGATCCGGGATGCCCAAACCCATGCCCTGCCGGTTAATGCCGACGAATTTCGCCGATTGGCCTGCCTGTCCGGTCAGACGGATGCCGTGGCGCTGGAGCGCGAAATTGCCGAACGTCTGCGCCGTGTACAAGAGGCGACCGAGCCTTTCTACGATACCATCACGGCGCCCAGGGACCAGAAGCCCGCGGCTCGCGATGATGTGGTTGCCCGCTGGTTGCGGCTGCCAGCCCTGCGAAGCGACCGGGCGCGGGCGCGTTTTCGTCGGCTTCGCCCGGTGCTCTTCGAACGGTTAGAGCAGGCGGCAAGACCCGATGAGGCATTCGCCAGCTTTGAAAGCTTTCTGGCTGGCCTGCCGGCGGGTGTTCAGCTTTTCGCGCTGTTCGAGGCCAACCCCCAGCTGGTAGAGTTGATTGTTGACATCGCCGCCACGGCGCCCGGGCTTGCCCAGTACCTGGGCCGGAATGCACAGGTGCTTGACGCGGTCATCGATGGCGATTTCTTTGCGCCATGGCCGGGACAGGCGGCGCTGACGCGCGCCCTTGGGGAAGTTCTTGAAAAGGCCCAGGACTATGAGCAGTGCCTGGATGCCGCGCGGCGCTGGGCCAAGGAATGGCATTTCCGCGTGGGGGTGCATTTCCTGCGCGGTCTGATCTCGGCCGAAACAGCCGGTAGGGAATACGCGGATCTGGCCGACGCGGTTCTGACCGCGCTCATGCCCGTCGTGACCAACAGCTTCGCGGCCAAACATGGGCCGCCGCCCGGCCTTGGCGCCATGGTGGTGGGCATGGGGTCGATGGGCGTGCGCCGCCTCAGCACCGCTTCGGATTTGGATCTGATCGTCATTTATGACGGGCAGGACGCGGAAATTTCAACCGGACCACGCCCGCTCCCGACGCGCAGCTATTATGCGCGGCTGACCCAGGCGTTGGTCACGGCCCTTTCGGCGCCCATGTCCGAGGGGCGCCTTTATGAGGTTGATATGCGATTGCGGCCATCGGGCCGGCAAGGTCCGGTTGCCACCGCTTGGTCGTCCTACCAACGCTATCAACGGACGGAAGCCTGGACGTGGGAACATCTGGCGCTGACGCGTGCGCGCGCCGTGACAAGTCCGCCGGATCTGACAGAGGCTTTTGAGAATTTTCGCCAAGAGTTGGTCCAGGGCCAGACAAGACCGGCGGCCAAGATCGCCAGCGACACGGTCGAGATGCGCACCCGGCTGGCTGAGGCGAAAAAGCCCGATAGCGTTTGGGAAGTGAAGGATGGGGCAGGCGCGCTGCGTGATATCGAACTGCTGGCCCAGGCGGGTGCGCTGACGGCAGGTTTGACCGACCGCAGCACCCGGGCCGGTTTGGCCGCAATCGCCCGGCAGGGGTATCTCGGTGCCACTGCTGTCGACGAACTGGTTGCGGCTTACGAATTGCTCGGCACCGTTCAAGCCGCATCGCGCCTTTTGACCAACGCTCTTGTCGGGATTAATGCGCTGGGCCTCGGCGGACAGCGTTTTTTGTTGACCCAGACCGGCACTCGGTCCCTTGATCAACTTGAGGAACGCCTCATGGACGCGAAGCATCAAGCGGCGCGCCACATCGAAACCGCGCTGGAGCGTATGGCAGGGAACATTTAGCGGACCATGGCAGGAAATCGGACACCGGAAGACCCCAAGGGCCTGATTTTTGAGGCCTATCGGATCGAAGGGATCACCATTCAGGAGTGTCGGTCGATCTTTATGGACTGGGCGCTTAGCACGAACACCGGTCCCGACCCGGCGCCTTTGGTCCGGGCGCTTCTGGACCGGCATGGGCCCAAGGCACCCGACCATCCGATGACGGCCGTTTTGTCTGACGGTCTGAAAACGGCGCCGGCGTGCGGAAGGCGCGGTGGTCGCGCTGCGCGACTGCGATCGGATTCAGGCGCCGAGGGATAGCGCCGCCTGTGCCAGATCGGTGATCCGACCCCAATCACCGGCCAAAACCGCATCTTTCGGGGCCACCCAGGACCCGCCAACGCAAAGCGTATTGGGCAGGCCCAGATAATCCGGCGCGTTTGACGGTGAAACGCCGCCTGTCGGGCAGAACCGGATCTGGGGCAGGGGAGACGCCATCGCTTTTAGGGCAGGAGCTCCGCCCGACGCCTCGGCCGGAAAGAACTTTTGCACTGTATATCCGCGCTCAAGCAACGCCATGGCCTCTGAGGCCGTCGCGGCGCCGGGCAAAAGCGGAAGATCAGCCTCTTCGCAGGCGTCAAGCAAGCGGTCGGTCGCGCCAGGCGACACCCCAAAAAGGGCGCCCGCGTCCTTGGCGGCGGCGACATCGGCGGGCGTCAGCAAAGTGCCGGCCCCCACCACGCCGCCAGAAACCCCCGCCATTTCGCTGATTGCCTCAAGCGCTGCGGGGGTGCGCAGCGTCACCTCTAGGACAGGCAGGCCACCGGTAACCAGCGCCCGGGCCAGATCGGCAGCACTGGTCGCATCGTCGACCACAAGTACTGGGATGACCGGCGCGAGATTGCAGATTTCTGCGGCCCGCTGGCTCGCGTATTCTGGGGTAATCATCGATCGCTACCACATGGTCTTCTGGGCACGCGCATTCCAATCCCGATCATAGCCCTTGCCGCCTTCGGCACCTCCGGACATTGCTGCCAGGATTTCGCCGACCGTCGGCAGGTTCGCCGTTTTTTCGGATGTCCAAAGCTCTGAACGGATCAGCGCACGCGCGCATTGAAAGTAGATCTCGCCGATCCGCACCAGGATGACCGACCGCGGCAGCGCACCGTCGACGCCGAAGCGGTTCAGCAGTTCCGGGTTCGTCGACACGGCACCGGTGCCGATAACCCGAACGACATTGTTTTCGCCGGGCACCATGAACATCAGAGACACGCGCGGATCCTGCACGACATTGCGCAAGGAATCGAGCCGGTCGTTGCCGCGCCGGTCGGGCAGGGCGAGCGTGGTCTCATCAAGGATCGCAACCACCGGATCGCGGTCCCCCCTGGGGGATACATCAAGTCCGTCTGGCCCCACGGTTCCAAGAGCACAGAAACGCGACGCCTCGATCCAGCGGGCGTATTCCGCTGTCATGCGCCGCGCCACCTTTACAAGGGCCGCCGGCCTCGGTGACCCATAGTATGCCTCAAGTTCCTCGACTGTGTTGATGGTGCTGAAGTCTTCCGTCATGCGACTGAACAAGCCCCTTCGCTGGCCAACCCCGCATTGGCGCGAAAAACCGAAAACAGCTCGCGCCCGATGCCAAATTCATTGGCCGAAAGATCAGCCGTCACCGCCGTCCGATCATCAAAGTCATCGGCCAGAACCGTCAGGGTTCCGGCCACGGCGTCGACGCGCACAATATCGCCGTCGCGCACCTTTGCAATCGGGCCGCCGTCGGCCGCCTCGGGACAGACGTGAATGGCCGAGGGCACCTTGCCCGACGCGCCCGACATCCGGCCATCGGTGACCAAGGCCACCTTGTGGCCGCGATCTTGAAGCACTGCCAGTACAGGCGTGAGACTGTGCAATTCGGGCATGCCGTTCGATCTGGGGCCTTGGAACCGGACGACGACCACCGCATCGCCGTTCAACGTGCCGTTTCGAAAGGCCGCCTTGACCTCGCTCTGATCATGGAACACCCGCGCGGGGGCTTCGATGATGTGGCGCTCTGGCGCTACGGCGGACACCTTCATGACGCCATGGCCAAGGTTGCCAGACAGCTGAGCCAGTCCGCCGGTTGGCTGAAACGCCTGCGATACAGGGCGCAGCACCTTGTCATTCAAAGTCTCGCGCGGGCCGTCTTCCCAAGTGAGTTCGCCGTCGCGAAGCTTTGGCTCTTGCGCGTAGCGGGCAAGACCGTCGCCCATGACGGTGCGAGCATCGGCATGCAGCAGGCCGCTGTCGAGCAACTCACCAATCATGTAGCCAAGCCCGCCCGCGGCGTGGAAATGGTTCACGTCGGCAAGACCGTTCGGATAAACCTTGGCCATCAGCGGTGTGGCGGCGCTTAGCTTGGCGAAATCATCCAGTTCCAAAAGAACGCCGGCGGCCCGGGCCATGGCCGGCAGATGGAGGACGAGGTTGGTGGACCCGCCGGTCGCCATCAATCCGACAATCCCGTTCACAAACGCCCGCTCGTCCAGCACCTGGGCGACCGGCGTGTAGGCGTTGCCAAGCGCGGTGATCTGAAGCGCCCGCTCGGTCCCCGCCACGGTTAGCGCCTCGCGCAGCGGCGTGCCCGGATTGACAAAGCTTGCGCCCGGTAAGTGAAGGCCCATGAACTCCATGAGCATCTGGTTGGTGTTGGCCGTGCCATAAAACGTGCAGGTTCCTGGGCCGTGATAGCTCGCCATTTCGGCGGCCATCAGTTCGTCCCGACCAATCTCACCGGCTGCGAACTTCTGGCGCACCTTGGCTTTCTCGTCGTTCGGCAATCCGCTGGTCATGGGACCTGCAGGCAGAAAGACACCGGGGATATGGCCAAAGGTCGCGGCGGCGATAATCAGGCCGGGGACGATCTTGTCACAAACGCCCAAGTAGACCGCCGCATCGAAGGTGTTGTGCGACAGTGCCACCCCGGCCGCCAGCGCGATGACGTCGCGCGAAAACAGGCTCAACTCCATCCCGGGCTGGCCCTGGGTCACCCCGTCACACATGGCCGGCACGCCACCGGCCACCTGGGCCGTCGCACCGCAGTCGCGGGCAGCGGCGCGGATCAGATCGGGGAAGCGCTCAAACGGCTGGTGGGCCGACAGCATGTCGTTATAGGCGGTCACAATGCCCAGATTAGGTGCACGGGCCTCAACCAACCGGTCCTTGTCGCTGCCCATGGCGGCGTAGGCGTGGGCTAGGTTGCCACAGCTCAGATGGGCCCGGCGGGGGCCGTCGTCCGCGGCCCGCGACATGCGGTCCATATATGCGCGCCTCGTCTCTGACGAGCGTTTTCGTATCTTTTCGGTGACGGCGGAGACGGTGGCGTTGAGCGGCATGAGCTACCTATTTGGCTGGGGTGGCCGGACGCGTTGAGGGTGGAACTATGGGAGTTTCGTTAGCGCTAACATAGCAAAAAGTTCTCCTGTGCACAACCGGGTTTCTGCAGGTGCATAGCGGCCATGCAGCGTTTGGATCTGGTTAAGGTCTCCACGCGCCCAGATATAGCGTCTGAAGAACAGGAGACGAAGGCAATGTACGAATTCGGAAGCCACATTGTGTTGCGTGATGTCTATCGCCGCGCGGAAGAGATCCGCGGCGAAGCACTGGCGAATGCTATCGGGCGCGCCATGCGCAAACTGCGCCGCGCACGCTGATCAGCGATTGAACCGGCCGCTGGGTCGACATAGACCGTCGGCCCATGGATACGTCTGAGACGACCAGCAACCGGCGCACTGTGCGCCTGAAACCGAAGGCGGCGGCCCAGGCAATCCGGCGTGGATTTCCATGGGCTTACGCCAGCGAAATCGCCGCCGACCGACGGACCAGGGCCCTTGCGCCCGGCACGATTGCGCAGCTTGAAGACGCCGACCGGCGCCCGCTTGGGACGGTCGCAGTAAACCCTCAGTCCAAGATATTCGCCCGCATGCTTGACTCCCGGCCCGATGCCGAAATCGACCATGCATGGCTGGCGGCGCGTCTTGAAGCGGCGCTGTCCCATCGCGCGCGTCTTTACGATACGCCCTTCTATCGCTGGGTTCACGCCGAGGCGGATGGTCTTCCGGGCGTGGTGATCGATCGTTTCGGTGACACAATTGTGCTTCAACCCAACGCGGCTTGGGCCGACCGACTGTGCGGACCGCTGGCGGATGCTGCCGTTTCGGTTGGTGGCATCGTCCACGTCTTCAAGAACGCTTCCGGCCGTACACGAACACTCGAAGGTCTCGACGACCGATCCGATTGGCTGATCGGTGGCGGTGAAAGCGCGGGTCTGATCCGTGTCCCGATGAATGGCGCCAGCTACCTGGCCGACACCCGGGACGGCCAGAAAACCGGTCTTTTCTTCGACCAGCGGCCCAATCACGCGTTCTTTGCAAGCTTGGCGGCCGGATCGGCCGTTCTAGACGTTTTTTCCCATGTCGGGGGATTTTCGCTGGCGGCGCTTGCGGGCGGCGCGGCGCGGGCGCTGGCGGTAGACGCGTCGGCGCGGGCGCTCGAATTGGCCGAGGCCGGTGCAAATGAAAGTGGCTTCGGTGAGCGACTTGAGACCCGCCGTGGTGACGCTTTTGACGTACTGGGCGAACTTTCTGAAGCTGGCGAGACATTCGAAGCCGTAGTCTGCGACCCGCCTGCGTTCGCGCCCCATAAGGCGGCGCTCGATGCCGGTTTGCGGGCCTACGAACGGGTGGCACGGCTTGCCGCGCCGCTGGTCGCCCAGCACGGGTATCTGGTGCTTTGTTCCTGTTCGCATGCGGCCGATCTGGACCGGTTTCGCGCCGCCTGTCTGCGCGGTATCGGCCGGGCGGGACGAAGGGCACAAATTGTTCACACCGGGTTTGCCGGGCCCGACCATCCGCTGCATCCTGCGCTGGCTGAATCCGGATATCTGAAGGTGCTGTTCTTCCGGCTGGTTGAATGAAGGTTCTTCTGGACGCCTGCGTGCTATTCCCCACAGTGATGCGCACTTTGTTGATCGGGGCGGCCGAGGCGGGGCTGTACCAGCCGCTCTGGTCCCCCAGGATCCTTGAGGAATGGGCACGCGCCGTGGGCCGTGATGATCCGGCTGCCGGTTCTGCCGTAAGGGCCGAGGCCGCGCTTTTGGATGTGAAATGGCCCGCAAGCTCCTGCCTTCCGCACCAAAGGGATTTGGACCGACTGGTGCTGCCTGACCCGAACGATGTGCACGTACTGGCCTCGGCTATTGCCGGTTCGGCCGATCTCTTGGTCACGCTCAATGCGCGCGATTTTCCGCGCCATACGCTGAACGCCGAAGGGCTGTCGCGCCAGGACCCCGATGCGTTTTTGCGCGCGCTTTGGAGTGAGGCGCCTTCGAAGATCGAAAGCATTGCCGAAACGGCATCGGCCCAAGCCACAAAGGTCAGCGGCAAGGCTATGCCGCTTCGCTCGGTCCTTAAACGGGCGCGGTTGCCGCGTTTGGCCAAGGCGCTGTCTGGCTAGATATCAGGCGCCCGGCGCTTCGGCCCAATCGGCCTCAAGCTGCTCGATCGCCTTGATCCGTTCTTGCGTTTTCGGATGGCTCAACAACCATGCGGGCACAGTACCGGCCCGCGCCTGGGTCAGCGCCTCAAGCTTTCCGAACAGGGTCTTCTGGGGCGCCGTCCCGATACCTGCCTTGGTCAGGAGCGCGGCGGCATAAGCATCGGCCTCATATTCATCACTGCGCGAAAGACGCGCCATGAGAAGCGACATCAGCCCGTTGGCGATCCAGACGCCGAAACCGGGAATGATGCGCGACAGAACCATTGCCAGGGCCGTGCGCAACGCGTTCTGCCCGGAAAAGTCGATCATCCTTCGGCGCGAATGTCCCAGCGCCACATGTCCCAGTTCATGGGCAATCACGCTGGCCAGTTCATCGGCCGTTACCTCTCCCGAGCGATATTTCTTATAAAAGCCGCGCGTGATGAAAATCCGCCCATCAGGTGCCGCTAGACCATTCACCGGCTCAATCTCGTAGATGTGAACCGGAATGCGGTCGACGTCCAAGGCGCCCGCCATCCGGTCGGTCAGGACCTTCAGCAAAGGATCAGCCAGTTCCGATGACTGCGAATCGAGCTGGCGCGCCGTCCGCCAGGCAGAGAAGCGGTACATGGCGATGCCGTAAAGAAGTGCCAGAAGGATGGGCGTGAACTTGATCATGGCTCAGATATGGGGTGAACCGGCTCGTCAGGCAACTTTCACAGTTTCTTTGGTCTATCGGCCTAGCGACTTCATTCCCTGCTCGATCCCGCCCAGGGTCAAAGACACCATCGGTCCATCGAGCAACGACTGGATCATGCCGATCGACTGGGTATAGCGCCAATGCTTGTCTGGCAGGGGGTTTAGCCAGATGTGGCTTGGCCATTGCAGGAACGCCCGTTTCAACCAGACTTCCCCTGCTTCTTCGTTCCAGTGTTCGTTAGCGCCGCCGGGAACCGCGATCTCATAAGGTGACATGCTGGCATCGCCCACGAAGATGCATTTGTAGTCATGGCCGTAGGTGCGCAGGACCTCGGCGGTAGAGATCTGCGCGTTCCAGCGTCGCCGATTGTCCCGCCAAAGGCCCTCGTAAAGGCAGTTGTGAAAGTAGAAGTACTCCAGATGCTTGAACTCAGCGCGGGCTGCCGAGAACAGCTCTTCGACCACTTTCACATATGGATCCATCGATCCGCCCACGTCCAGAAACAGAAGGACCTTTACAGCATTTCGGCGTTCGGGACGGGTCTTCACATCAAGATAACCATGTTCGGCCGTGGACCGAATAGTGCCGTCCAGGTCCAGTTCGTCCGCCGCGCCTTCGCGCGCCCAGCGCCGCAGCCGTCGCAGCGCGACCTTTATGTTGCGCGTCCCGATCTCGACCTGATCGTCAAGGTTGCGAAAATCGCGCCTGTCCCAGACCTTTACCGCGCGCTGATGGCGGCTTTCGGCCTGTCCAATGCGCACACCTTCGGGGTTGTAGCCATAGGCGCCAAAGGGCGAAGTTCCGGCCGTTCCGATCCATTTAGAGCCGCCCTGATGACGCCCTTCCTGTTCCTTCAGGCGCGCACGCAGGGTCTCCATCAGCTTGTCAAAGCCGCCGGCCGCCGCGATCTCGGCCTTCTCTTCTTCGGTCAGATGTTTTTCGGCAAGCTTGCGCAACCAGTCCGCCGGCACCTCGATGGCCTCAATGACCGCATCAAGATCAATTGCGGCCAAGCCCTCGAATGCGGTTGCAAAGGCCCGGTCGAAGCGGTCCAGGTGACGCTCGTCCTTAACCATGGCCGTGCGCGCCAGATAGTAGAAGCCATCGACATCATAGGTGACCATTCCAGCCTGCATGCCTTCGAGGAACGCCAGGTATTCGCGCACCGAGACCGGCACGCCGTGGGCGCGCAAGCTGTCGAAGAAGGGCAGAAACATTGGCGTTTCCCGGCTTGCTAGAAGACCGATCGGATCAGGAAGATATTGGCAAACAAGGCCAGTATCGCGAAGAGGATTCCGTAAACCCCGGCGTACTGCGCGATGTCGAGCCGCTTGCCCTTGTTGCGCCAGGCCCTATGGGCGCCATAGGCGGCTCCGGCAAAGAAGCCGAGGATGGGAATCAAAGCCTGCTCCGATCCTGAGCCGGCGCAAGCGCAGCGATCTCATTCAGACGCGCGCGCACGATCTCTTCGCTGCCAAAGCCATAGCGCGCCCAACCGATGCAGTCGTGGCGCACGATCTTCGCTTCCTGCACGCGGCCCTGATATTCAAGCGCTTCGGCCTTGATCATTAGCATGGTGGCCAGCAGCGCGGCGTTCTGGCTTTTGTTAACGACCGGCAGATGGGCATTTACAATACGTTCTGCGGTCTGGGCATCGCCCGACGAAAGGGCATAGGCCGCGATCTGCATGCCCACATGGGCCGACTGAAGCTGCGTTTCCGGGTTCAGTGCATAAAGCTCTGCCGCCTGGAAAAAATTGGACAGCGCGTCGTCCGTGTCTTCGCCGAGCGACAGGCGTGCATAGACAAAGCGGCTGAAGGCCATGCGGTTGTCGGTCCACCCTTCGCGCTGTGCGATGCGTAGAGCCGCTTCGGCAGAAACGCGGCGGCGTGCGAGCGAGTATCCCGGGCCAAGCGCGCCCTCGATTGCCTCGATCCAGCCACGCGGCGTCGGGTCGGGCGGTGCCATACCGGCGGGGCCGCCACGCGGATTGATCCGCGCCATGACGGCAGGAATGCGCTGTGCCACCTGGTAGGCCGACATGCCGCTGCGCAATTCCGGCGCATACGTGGCGCGCAGCATCAGCATGTCGAACTCGGTTAGGACGGTGTGAAAGTTGTCGTCGTTAAAGACCGTGCCTGGCAGGCGGTAGAGATCGTTCAGTGGCCCAAGCGCCTGGGCAATTTCTTCGTGCAGGCAATCACGCGTCTCTTGCGGGCTGACGTCCGACGGCATGAAGATTGCCACACGCTCGCGCGTCTGAAGCGCTGCCCAGTCCAGTTGCCTGCTCCGCCGCTTTAGGCGGAAATCGGACCAGCTGAGCGCATTCGGAACGACAAAACACGCCGCATGCGGCACAACCCGCTGCAGTGTTTTGCGCGGGATCGTCTGCACGGTGATGTTGGCCGCCTGATCGGTGGCGACCCGGCGGATATCGATACGCGCCTCGTTGCGTAGGCGGCCGATCAAATGGTCAAGATCGGGCACCAGACTGGGTTGGGTCGTTCCGCTGACCCGTATCGTGATCGGTCCTTCGAACCGGGTAAAGGTCGGCAATGGCCGCCCGCTTTCCATCTGAAAGCTCAGCTCCATGAAGTCGCGCGCAAGCACGTTGTTCGGGCGCGACGGCACATCCACGGCCACGGGCGCGAAGGTCTTCATCGGCGGCAAGGTTTCGGGCAGGGACGTGCGGCGCTGCGGAATTTCTGCGTACTCAGGGCTGGCACATCCGGCCAGGGCTGCGGCGACTAACAGAAAAAACGCAGATCTCATGCCGTGGCGCCTCGCTGGTAAACGATAAACGGTGTTAGCTGTCCAACGCGGTCGTAAAGTTGCCGCGCGGTCCGATTGGTGTGCTGGGTTTGCCAATAAACCTTGGCTGCGCCTGCGGCATCAGCGGCGGCATAGACTGCTTCTATCAGCGCGCGTCCAATGCCCCGCCCCCGCACATCGGGCCGCGCGTACAGGTCCTGCAGGTAGCATGTGTTGGCCACAATCCATCCGTGGCGGTGAAACAGATAATGTACCAGACCCACCAGGCGGGCACCGTCTACGGCAACAAGCGCGTTAAAGTCCTGCGGGTCATTGCCCAAAAGCCGGCCAAAATAGGTCGCTTTGATCTCGTCTGACACCGATGTTTCGTAAAAAGCCAGATAGTCTGACCAAAGGTTTGACCATTCTTCCCGGTCGTCCCACGCCAAAGGGCGGATGGAGATCTCCGACGGCTTGGCCATCAACTGCACCTGTGTAACATCCCAAAGGACGTGGTGGCACACGCCATCGGCCTGAGTCAAATGCCCGGGGTCGATTTTTGGTGGACGTGTTGTCACTGCCTGCCACGCGCCATAAAGGCCAGACGCTCGAATAAATGCACATCCTGTTCGTTCTTCAGCAGGGCGCCGTAAAGACGGGGCAGGGCATCGCTGCCATCGCGCCGGAGGTCTTCGGGCGCCAGATCTTCCGCCAGAATCAGCTTGAGCCAGTCGAGCACTTCCGAGGTCGAGGGGCGTTTCTTCAGCCCCGGCGTGTCCCGGATCTCATAAAACTGCGTCAGCGCCGTTGTCAGAAGCTGATCTTTGATGTCGGGAAAGTGCACCGCCACGATCTGCTTCATGACGTCGCTGTCAGGGAAGCGGATATAGTGAAAAAAGCACCTGCGCAGGAATGCATCCGGCAGCTCTTTTTCGTTGTTCGACGTGATGATGACGATGGGCCGCGTCCGGGCCTTTACCGTTTCGCCCGTCTCGTAGACATGGAACTCCATGCGGTCGAGCTCTTGCAGCAGATCGTTCGGAAACTCGATGTCCGCCTTGTCGATTTCGTCGATCAGAAGAACGCACTTCTGATCGCTTTCAAAGGACTGCCAAAGCTTGCCCTTGCGGATGTAGTTGGCCACATCCTCGACCCGGGCGTCGCCAAGCTGGCTGTCGCGCAACCGGCTGACAGCATCGTATTCATAAAGACCCTGGGCCGCGCGCGTGGTCGATTTGATGTGCCATTCGATAATCGGCAGATCCAGCGCCTCGGCCACCTGGCGGGCCAGTTCGGTCTTGCCAGTGCCCGGCTCTCCTTTCACCAATAAGGGTCTTTCCAGGGTGACTGATGCATTAACGGCAACAGTCAGATCGTCGGTCGCGACATAGCGCGAGGTCCCGGCGAATTTCATAGGTGTGATTTTCCTCGGCGCGATTCCGTTTCCCAACTTAAGCGCAGGCTATCAGTCTCATCTGGCAGTGCAAATTCGCCGGGAAATTGGCGTGACAATGTCCGGTCCATGCGGTAGAGCACGCGCGGGAGTGCCGGATGTCCGCAACAATAGGCCCTGCTGTACAGGAAAGAGCCGGACCCGGCCCGCGTACTAGGGAGCAGGTTATGAAAGCAGAAACTTTCCTTCCGGACGACTACCGGCCGGCGGAAGACGAGCCCTTCATGAATGACCGCCAGCTTGAGTATTTCCGGCGCAAGTTGTTGGCACTGAAGACAGAAGTTCTTGATGACAATCGCGGCACACTGGAAGGCCTCCAGGACAGTAACCGCAATATTCCGGACATTGCAGACCGCGCGAGCGAAGAGACCGACCGGGCGCTTGAGTTGCGAATCCGTGACCGGCAACGCAAGCTGATTTCCAAGATTGACTCGGCCCTGCGCCGTATCGACGAAGGTGAATACGGCTACTGCCAGGACACCGGCGAACCGATTTCGCTGAAGCGCCTCGATGCCCGTCCGACGACGACGCTTAGTCTCGAGGCGCAGGAACGCCATGAACGCCGCGAAAAGGTGCATCGGGACGACTGATCTGACACCGCAATTTGAACTTGCGATATCGGCACCGGCGCCCCTTGCGCCGGTGTTTGTCGTTCGTGGGCATGGATAAGATCAAGCCGGTCGATATCGTCGGGGCCGGTATCGGTGGTCTTGCGCTTGCGGCCGCACTGGGCGCGCGGGGCTACAGCGTCCGCGTTTTTGAACGTTCAGACCGGATCAGCGAAGCTGGTGCGGGGGTGCAAATCACCCCCAACGGCGTGGCGGTGCTAAGCGCCTTGGGTCTGGGCGAAACCCTGGAGCGGGCGGGCACGCGCGCTGCGGCCGTCCGCTTGCTGGACCATGCGCGGGGCGCACCGGTCGCGACACTCGACGTGTCGCAGGGATCGGGGGGCCGCGGCTACTTTTTGCTTCACCGTGCCGACCTGATCGACATGCTTGCCGAGGCGTGTCGCGCCTCTGGCGCGGACCTATGTCTTGGCCAGCCGGTGGGCGGGCTGCGGGTCGATGGCGACAAGGCGGTGTTCGAGACCCCCGAAGGAGAGGTCGAAACTGCTGCAATGGTCGGTGCCGATGGCATTCGGTCGGTCGTCCGCCCGGCCGTGCTGGGCGATGCCCCGGCACGTTTCAGCGGTCAGGTGGCCTGGCGCGCGCTTGTGCCCGGCGACGGTGCAACCCCGCCCGAGGCGCGCGTGCATATGGGGCCGGGAAAGCACATTGTCCATTATCCGCTGCGCCAAGGGGCGCTGATCAACGTCGTCGCGGTGGAAGAACGCGGCGAATGGGCCGCAGAAGGCTGGGATCATAGGGGTGATCCCGATGCGCTTCGGGCGGCCTTTGCCGGTTTCAACGGCCCTGTTCAGGACCTCTTGGGCCGGGTGGAA
Organism: Pseudomonadota bacterium; assembly: GCA_039026235.1. GTDB lineage: Bacteria > Pseudomonadota > Alphaproteobacteria > Rhodobacterales > Rhodobacteraceae > JBCCMQ01. The sequence goes on along the minus strand of JBCCMQ010000011.1, from coordinate 21,485 downwards.
ACCGTGGGCCTTTGGGGCCTTTTCAAGCATCCCGTGGCGCGGCCCTGGGGCCGAGGGCCTTTGGTTCTGCTGGGTGATGCCGCGCACCCGACACTGCCGTTTCTGGCGCAAGGGGCCAACCTGGCGCTCGAAGATGCCTGGGTTCTGGCGGGCTGCATCGCCCGCAGCCCTACCATATCTGCCGCCGCCAAAGCGTTTGAGGCGCTGCGGGCGGCCCGCGTCCGGCGCGCACTGGCTGCGGCCGACGCAAACGCCCGAAACTACCACCTGCGCAATCCGCTGGTCCGGCAAACCGCGCATGCGCTTTTGCGGGTCACGAGCCAGATCGCCCCGCGCCAGATGCTGGCACAGTTCGATTGGCTCTACGGCGAAGATGTGACGCGCAACATTTGATGCTGGGGCGCAGGGCCGGGACCATTCGTTTTCTTTTCAATCCCCGGTCGACAGGGTAGACTGTGCTCTATTGGAAGGAGAGATTTTATGCACCTATTGGCAATCAGACCCTGGGCTCTGATCGCGGCATTTCTTTTCGTGGCCGCCTGCGATCCGTTTATCAGCCCGTACAACGAACAAGCCTATCGAAACGCAACCGAACTTAAGGCACGCAGCCTTGATCTGGTGGCCCGCTCGGGTGAGCCCTATTCGCGCTATAGCGATGAGGTGGCTGATCTGGCCCTCGACGTGAACGCGGCCTACGAATACGCCGCCGGGTTACCGGACAACCGGGTCGTGACCAATCAATGGAACATTCTGCGCGACCCCGACGGTAATCTACTTGGTGGTTTTATCACGCAGTGGCGCGAATCCGGCACGCTAAGCTCATTCTTCCGAGAAGAGTTGTCCGGCCAGATTGCTGAAGGATTTGACCAGATCATCTGCGTCGAGGCCAACAAGGGCCGGGCAACGCGCTGCGAATAGGTAGGGATTTTAGCAATGTCATTCGAACAATCTTTTGACCAATTTGTAGAAACCGTGATCAGCGGTGTCCGAACCCTGGCAAGTTCCGCGATCGGCGAAGCCCTTGATCAGGCGGAATCCGACAGCAAGGCATTCATGGCCGAAAGCGAAGAGAAGTTGCGCCGCTGGCTCCATGCTCTGAAAGACGGCCAGCTGTCTCGGGACGAGTTTGAATTCCTGGTGGCCAGCCAAGGCGATCTTGCGAAAATGCACGCTCTTAAGGCTGTCGGCGTCACACAGGCGCGGCTCGAAAGGTTCCGAACTGGGCTGAAAAGCCTGGTCGTGAACGCCGCTTTCGAGGCCTTTGGCATATAGGGCGCTCAGGCGTCGAGATCTATCCACACGGGCACGTGGTCGCTTGGCTTCTGGCGGCCACGCACGGCCGCGTCGATACCGCAGTCGACCATCAGGTCGGCGCATTGCGGACTAAGCAGCAAATGATCGATCCTGATCCCGTCGTTTCTGTCATAGGCACCGGCCTGATAGTCCCAGAAACTATAGTGCCCGCCGCCCGGGTGGCGGGCCCGAAACGCATCCGTGTAGCCCAGGTTCAAAAGACCGCGGAACTTGGTCCGGCTTTCCAGTCGGTAAAGCGCATCGGTTTCCCAAGCCTCTGGCCTGGCTGCGTCTTCGGCCTGCGGAATGATGTTATAATCGCCGGCCATGACAGCAGGCTCTTCGCCTTCTAACAGCGCTGCCGCCCGTTCCCGAAGCCGGTCCATCCAGCCCAGCTTATAGTCGTACTTCGGACCCGGTGACGGGTTACCATTGGGAAGGTAAAGGCCGCAAACCCGCACCGCCCGTGTTCCTACGACGGTCGCCTCGATCCATCGGGACTGATCATCGCCGTCGTCGCCGGGCAAGCCGCGGCGCACGTCTTCCAAAGGCAGTTTGGAAAGGATCGCGACGCCATTGAAAGACTTCTGCCCATGGGTTTCGACATTGTAGCCGCGGTCTTCGAAAAGTTCGCGCGGGAAGGCCTCATCCACAGATTTAATTTCCTGCAACAGCGCCACATCGGGCTTTGCTTCGTCCAGCCATGCGGCCAGTGCATCCGCGCGTGCCTTGATCCCGTTGATGTTGAAAGTCGCTATCTTCATGACTGCCCCTTAGCCGGGGTGTGCCTCAACATGAAACGCGTTTCAACCGCCTTGGCGCGGCTAGCGCCCGAAGGCGCTCGGCAATCATTACACAGATGGCAACGGCGTTTGAGAAGCGTTAGCCGGCCCGCGCGACGGTCCAGTTCGCCAGGGCCCCGTCGGGCAGCGTGAAGCGATAGTAGTCGCCCAGCCTGTAGACCTCGGAACAGCGGCGTGTGATGTCTTCGTTCTCACGACAGAATTGGCCGTTCGATATCTCCCAGGTGCCCGGGCTGTCTTCCCAGCTTCCGTCGTCGGCGCTGGCGGACTGTGTCCCGTCTTCACGGATCTGCCATGTCCAGCCCTGCTCGGGCTCCACAAGGGTCGCGCCCGACAGCTCTTGCGCTAGCGCGTCGTCCTCAAGTCGTATCGCCCCAAGCGCAATCAGTTCGGTCGTGCTGGTCACGGCAAAGGCAGGGCTTGTCGGTGTACCCAGGCCAAAGAAATCCCCGCCTTCGCAGCCTGTCAGCGCAACGGCGCTGGCCCCAATCAAAAGGATGCGTCTCATCTGCCTCTGCCCGCCTTGCTCTAGGCCGCTTTGCACGGTCCTTGCCTGGCGACATAAAACCACAAAACATGGGGTGCTGAGAAGGGAAAATCCCAAGATATGCGGAATTCCGCACCGCTTGGATCACGGTGTTGCAAAATTCGGTAAGTGCCTGGCAGAAAAATGCGCTGCTCTGGACGCTCAGGCCGCTTTATATCGAAAAGGATGTGCCGCATCCGCAGGATGCGGTTGCATTGGGGTTCTCGATCGTGAACCGGGCGCCAATCAACTCTTCCGAGAAATCTATGACCGCATTGGCAAGAAATGGCAGCGATACGCTGTCCACGACCACCTTCTGCCCGGCACCCTCAAGCACCAGATCATCGTCGGACGGGTTGTCCAGGCGGATGTCATACTGAAAGCCCGAGCATCCGCCGCCTTCGACAGCAACGCGCAAAGCCTGCGGCACTTCGGCCGATCCGTTGATCTCGGCCAGCCGCTCAAACGCGCGGGCGGTGACTTTGGGGGGCAGGTTCAGTTCCATCGGATCAAGCGGGCTTTCGTTTCGGCTGATTGCCAATATAAGGGGCAGGGGACGGTCTCACAACTAGGCAAAGACACAGATGCTGGCAGACTATGCATGTCTTCCGCAACTCAGCCGCGGGCGGCGCTTTGCCGAAGATGAAAGCGCGTTCCGAACCTGCTTTCAGCGCGACCGGGACCGGATCATCCACGCCAGCGCTTTTCGGCGCTTGAAACACAAAACGCAGGTCTTTGTCGAACACGAGGGCGACTATTACCGCACGCGTCTCACGCATTCGCTCGAAGTGGCCCAGGTGGCACGCACGGTTTCCGGTGTTCTGGGCCTGAACAGCGAACTGACCGAGGCCGTGGCGCTTGCCCATGATCTGGGCCATACGCCCTTCGGCCACACCGGAGAAGAGGCGCTGAACGCGCTCATGCAGCCCTACGGTGGGTTCGATCACAATGCCCAAACGCTCAGGATCGTGACCCGGCTGGAACGCCACTATGCGTCTTTCGACGGCCTCAACCTGACGTGGGAGACGTTGGAGGGCATCGCTAAACACAACGGCCCCGTGGCCGGCGATCCGCCCTATGCGCTGGCTGACTATAACGCCGTTCATGACCTTGAGCTCGCCACGCACGCCAGCGCGGAAGCGCAGGTGGCGGCCCTCGCGGATGACATTGCGTACAACAACCACGATCTTCACGACGGGTTGCGTGCCGGGCTATTCGAAGAAGAGGCTGTCGAAGCGTTGCCGCTTGTGCGGCAGGCCTACGCCCATATCGATCGTCGCTGGCCGGGTCTTGAAGCCAAACGGCGCCGCCACGAAGCCTTGCGCCGGGTCTTTGGCGTCATGGTCGAGGATGTGATCGCCACATCCCGGCAGTTGATTGGCGGCTTAAAGCCCGGCTCGGCGGCAGACGTGCGCGCGGCTGGGTTTCCGGTCATCCGGTTTTCGCCCATGCTTTGGGCCGATCTGCAGGAAATCCGCAGCTTTCTTTTCTCCCACATGTACCGGGCCCCGAGCGTCATGCGCGTCCGCGATCAGGTCACGACAGTTGTCAACGAGCTCTTCCCGTTGTTTCTGTCAGAGCCCAGCCTGATGCCTGACCGCTGGCAGGCTGATATTGGGGCGGCGACCGGCAAGGACGCCGTGGCGCGCATGGTGGCCGATTACATTGCCGGCATGACCGACCGCTTCGCATTGCAGGAACATCAAAGGCTGTTGAGCGGCGGCACCGAGGTCTGACATCCGGCCGTCAAAGCTGGCGCTGAAGGGCCCCCGACCAGATAGGTCAGTTGCCCGTCCTCGGTTGCGATCTGCACCTCGACTTTGTCGGCACTGTGCTGGGCTGCAGAAACAACCGTCGCTTTGCGTACCACACTACCGTGGCAGTCGGTGAACGGGGCGAAACCCACGATGTCGCCCTGACCATTGACCCAATCCAGGCCGGGCACGGGCGGCGATCCGGCCACGCCCGTTTGTGCGACAAGGCGCACGGTGCCCCCGGCCCAGACGCCCAAAGGCGAGATTTCTTTGACATGGGCCGGCGCGTCTGGTGGCGGTGCCGCGCAGGCCGCCAGACAGAACAGCCCCGTTGACGCGGCGCGGACCCGTGTTAAACCGCGCGCGACCCGAATGGATGGCCTTTGATGAACCTTTTTGCCGATATCCACGCCCTCGTGTGCGACGTCCTGTCGTCCATGGCCGCCGATGGAGCCTTGCCCGACGGGCTTGATCTGTCAAACGTGACGGTCGAGCCACCCCGGGACGCGGCCCATGGTGACATGGCGACCAACGCGGCGATGGTTCTTGCCAAACCGGCCGGTCAGCGCGCGCGCGATATCGCCGAGGTCCTGGCGGCCCGCATGCGGGATGATGCGCGCATAGCCGACGCGCAGGTGGCCGGACCCGGGTTTCTGAACCTGCGGCTTGCGCCCGATCTCTGGCGGTCAGTGATCCCGGCAGCCCTGGGCGCGGCCGACGCCTTTGGGCGCTCAGAGCTGGGTGACGGCAAACGCATCAACGTCGAATACGTCTCGGCAAACCCGACCGGGCCCCTGCACGTGGGCCACACGCGCGGCGCCGTCTTCGGCGATGCGCTGGCCAGTCTGCTTGATTTTGCAGGATATGACGTGACCCGCGAATACTACATCAACGACGGCGGCGGACAGGTCGATACGCTCGCCCGGTCGGTTTACCTGCGCTATCTGGAGGCGCACGGGCACGACGTCGCCTTTGACGGTGACACCTATCCCGGTGACTATCTGATCTCGGTAGGCAAGGCACTGAAGGCCAAGGTGGGCGATGCCTTCGTCGGCAAGGGGGAAGCGGTATGGCTGTCCGAGGTGCGTGGCTTTGCGACCGATGCCATGATGGCCATGATCGCGGACGACCTGCGCGCCTTGGGCGTCGAGATGGACGTCTTCTTTAGTGAAAAATCGCTCTACGGCACCGGCCGGATCGAAGCGGCACTGACCGCGCTCGAAGCTAAAAACCTGATTTATGAAGGTGTTATGGAGCCACCCAAGGGCAAGACACCCGAAGACTGGGAACCGCGACAGCAGACGCTTTTTCGCTCGACCGAACACGGCGATGATGTGGATCGTCCCGTGAAGAAATCGGACGGGTCCTGGGCCTACTTCGCACCCGATATCGCCTATCACTACGACAAGGTGACACGCGGCTTTGATGCCCTGATCGATGTCTTCGGGGCTGACCACGGCGGCTATGTCAAACGGATGAAGGCGGCCGTGAGTGCCCTATCCGATGGTCAGGTGCCTTTGGACATTAAGCTTACCCAACTGGTGAAGCTCTATAGGAACGGGCAGGAATTCACCATGTCGAAACGGGCAGGCACTTTCGTGACGCTGCGCGATCTGATCGATGAGGTCGGCGCGGATGCCACCCGCTTTGTCATGCTGACGCGCAAGAATGACGCGCCGCTCGACTTCGACTTTGACAAGGTGCTAGAGCAGTCCCGCGACAACCCGGTCTTCTATGTCCAATACGCCCATGCGCGTGTGATGTCGGTGCTGCGCCGCGCCACCGAAGCCGGAATTGATGCGTCTGATGCGGCCCTTGCCGCGGCCGATCTTGGCGCCCTTGATCACGACGCCGAGCTCGAGGTTGCGAAAAAGATCGCCGCCTGGCCGCGGCTGGTCGAAACGGCGGCCCGGACGCATGAGCCCCATAGGATCGCGTTCTATCTTTACGAGCTCGCCGGCGACTTCCACGCCCTCTGGAACCGGGGCAATGAGGTGTCGCAATTGCGCTTTGTGCAGGACGATCCGTCGATGTCACAGACAAAAATTGCGCTGGCCCGGGCCGTTTCCGTTGTGATTTCGGCAGGTTTGGGTATTCTCGGCGTCACCCCGATCCAGGAAATGCGCTAAAAAAGCCGACCTGCCGGGGTGAGGCGGAACAGACGGTCCGGGCGTTGATCCGGATCGCGAATGAGAGCAGTGATCGATATGGGCTATTCAGAGCAATATGACTCTGACGGCGCGCACACCAGCGCGGCTGATGAGTTTTCCAGCATTTTCAAAAGCCTGGCGGCGGTGATTTCGGTGTCACTGATCGCGGGGCTTGGCTATTGGGGCTATAATCTCGCGGTACGCGATGTCTCGGGGGTGCCGGTAGTGCGCGCCCTTGAGGGGCCCATGCGCATCCAGCCGGACAATCCCGGCGGACAGTCGACAGACCATCAGGGTTTGGCGGTAAATCACGTGAAGGCGGAAGGTGCGGCGGAAGATATGCCGGACCAACTGGTACTGGCCCCGGCCCCGATGGCGCTCGACGCCGAGGATATTCCGGCGGTCGAGATGGCCGAGGCGACACCCGAAGAAGCCCCGGTCGAGGAAAATCCAGAGGCCGTGGTGTTGCTGGCGGCGCTCGATGTCGAAGCGGCTGAAATTCGCACTGCCACCGATAGGGCCGTAGCGGCCGCACTGGCCGCCGCACTGACCGAAGAAGGTGCAATGCCCTTGGTGGAACAGGCAAGCCTTGAGACGCCCGCACCATCGGCATCGGTGCGCTCTATCCGGCCGCGGGCAAGACCGACTGCGACGCTGGCATCGGCCTCAGTCGCACAGCCGCTTGACCCGGCGGCTCTGGCACCGGGCACCCGGCTGGTTCAGCTTGGTGCCTATCCCACCCGTGACGAGGCCGAGGAAGAGTGGTCAAGACTTCAGAACACATTCGCCGATTTCGTCGCCGGCAAGACGCCGGTCATTCAGCCCGCAACCACGGCTGGCCGGTCGTTCTATCGTCTGCGCGCCGCAGGCTTCGACGATCTGGCAGACGCGCGGCGTTTTTGCGCCACGCTGATGGCGGAAGATGCCAGTTGCATCCCCGTCGTGACCCGGTAGCGGCGTGCCGGCGGCCTGTATCTTTGGCTGCGCAGGCCCCGAACTCGACCCAGAAGAAGCGGCGTTTTTCCGCGACGCCGACCCTTGGGGATTTATCGTCTTCGCGCGCAACATCAAAGCGCCGGATCAGCTTCGCTGCCTGACCGGAGATTTGCGTGACAGCGTTGGGCGCGACGCACCTGTTTTGATCGATCAGGAAGGCGGGCGCGTGGCTCGGATGACGGCGCCGCATTGGAGACGTTATCCGCCGGCGTTGGATCAGGCCGCTTCGGTCCGGCCCGCCGATCAGGCGCGCAGCTTCTTTCTGCGCGGGTTCCTGATCGGCAGTGAACTCGCCGCGGTTGGCATCGACGTGAACTGCACGCCCCTGGCCGATATCGCGGAACCGGCGACGCATCCGATCCTGCGAAACCGCCTTTACGGCGAAACGCCGGATCAGGTGACCGCCAATGCGCGGGCGCTAGCAGAAGGGCAGGCGGCTGCGGGCGTTCTGTCCGTTCTGAAGCATCTTCCCGGATATGGCCGGGCCCACGTCGACAGCCATCTGGCCCTGCCTGTGGTTGATGCAGAGCTATCCAAACTGACCGGTTGGGATTTCGCGCCTTTCCGCGCACTGGCGGACATGCCCCTTGGCATGACCGCGCATATCGTCCTGGACGCCGTTGATCCCGGCCGGGCCGCGACCGTGAGCCAGAAAGTAATCGACCTGATCCGCAGGGACATCGGCTTTTCCGGTTTCCTGATGACCGATGACATATCAATGGAAGCGCTCGACGGCGATGTGGCTGCACGCGGTACGGCGGCGCTGGCGGCCGGCTGCGATGCGGTGCTGCACTGCAATGGGGATCGGGCCGATATGGACCTTCTGATGCAGGTCTGCCCACAGCTGTCGCCCGAAGGCGTAGAACGCTCTGACCGTGCGGACGCGGCGCGTACGTCACCTGCGGCAATTGACATTGACGCGGCCGCGTCCGAATTTGAGGCGCTGTTCGCAGGACGCGCCGATGACTGAGTCCGACCCAAACGTGACCCCCTTGCCCACCAGCGACGCCGTTGCCGCGCGGGTGGCCACCGAGGCGCTGATCGTGGATGTGGACGGATTCGAGGGGCCGCTGGATCTTTTGCTGACGCTCAGCCGGACCCAGAAGGTCGACCTGCGTAAGATTTCGGTCCTGGCGCTGGCCGAGCAGTACATGGACTTCATCAGCCAGGCCAGAACGCTGCGGATCGAACTGGCGGCCGACTATCTGGTCATGGCGGCCTGGCTGGCCTTTCTGAAATCCCGGCTGCTTCTGCCGCCCGATCCGGCCGACGAAGGCCCGTCGGGCGAAGAACTGGCGGCGCATCTGGCCTTTCAACTCGAACGGCTTTCGGCAATGCGCGATGCGGCGGCGCAGCTTATGGGTCGAGACCGGCTGGGCCGTGATTTCTTTGCACGGGGCCTGCCCGAAGATGTCAGGCGCGTCCGACGCGTGCGCTATACGGCATCGCTGCTTGATCTGATGCAGGCCTATGCGCGGATCAAGACACGCGATGATTTCCGCCCCTACAGTATGGACCGCGACGCGGTGATGACGCTTGAAGAGGCGCTTGAGCGGATGCGCACCCTGATCGGCTTTGCCGGGGTCTGGACGGATTTGTCGACTTATCTGCCCGAGGAATGGCAGCACGATCCCGCGCGCCGCCGCTCGGCCACTGCGGCGAATTTTGCGGCGTCGCTCGAACTGGCGAAGGCAGGGCAGATTGAGATACGCCAACACGCCAGTTTCGCGCCGATCCAATTGCGCCGCAAGGAGCCCGGCCCATGACCGAGCCGGCCGAGGATCCTGCCACGGAAGAGGCCAGCCTGTTCGAGGCGCCCCCCATGGCCGAACAGATGCGCATGGTCGAGGCGATCCTTTTTGCCACGGCCGAACCGATCACCGTTCGCGACATCGAAGCGCGCATGCCGCATGGATCTGACGTGGCCGAGGCAATGGTGCATCTGCGCAAAAGATACGAAGGGCGCGGCGTCAACGTGGTGCGCGTAGGCGATGCCTGGGCAATCCGGACCGCGCCCGATCTCGGCTTTCTGATGCGCCACGAGACGACCGAGACCCGCAAGCTCAGCCGTGCCGCCGTCGAAACACTGGCCATTGTGGCCTATCACCAGCCGGTAACCAGGCCAGAGATCGAAGAGATCAGGGGCGTGTCGGTCAGCCGTGGTACGATCGATCAACTGATTGAACTTGAATGGATCCGGTTCGGCCGCCGCCGGATGAGCCCGGGCCGCCCGGTTACATTTGTGGTCACGCAAGGCTTTCTTGACCATTTCGGGCTTGAATCGGCCCGCGACCTTCCGGGTCTGAAAGAGCTACGGGCCGCGGGTCTGCTCGACAACCGGGCCGGACCCGCCGCACCGTTGGGCACCGAACCGGATCAGGAAGAAGACGACGAGGTGGGGGCGCACGACGACCAGGGCGAGATGTTCGAGGAGTAGCAATATGCGAATGGACAGAGTCGTAAGCATGATTTTGCGGATGTTTCTGCGCCGGGGCATGACCATGGCCATGCGGGGACCCGGGCGCGGCGCATCGGGTCGCCAGCGGGCACAGCGCCCTGCGGACCCAGCCGAACGCGCCGCGAAGTCAGCCGCAAAACGGGCCCGCAAGGCTGCGCGCATGACCCGACGAATTGGCAAGCTCTAGGGATCGAACCCCGCGCTGGACAAACGGCTGGTCGCGAGGTCAAAGTGGCCACGTAAAGCTGGCGGAGCGCATGTGACGAAATTCTCACTGATCGTCTGGTCACTTTTGGCGGGGCCTATCTTGGCGCCTGCTTATGCGCAGGTCCCTGTCACCTATCTTGCCGAGGGCCGCGCCCTGTTTACCGTCGAGGCACCGGATTTCTGGACAGTGCGTACCGGCGGTGTGCGCAGCCTTTCCGACGAACGTCTCGGCGGCGAAGGTACTGTGCCGCGCGTCCTCGGTCTGCAGCCCACCGCTGAGCCCGGCGTTTTTCTGGGCTTCATGTCACCGGATGGTGTCTCTACCCTGCAAGAAGCCCAGGATTACGTTGCTGATCTAGGCCGCTTTGTCGTGGAAGAGCCCGTCGTCACCCAAAGCCGGACGGGCCGGATCGCCGGCCGCCGCGCCGAAAGCTTCTCGGGCACCGGACGGCGCGATGGCGCGGGTCTGAGCTTTACGGTGGCGCTGATCGAGTTGCCGGGCAGCCGGGTCGCAATCGGTCTGGCTGTTTTCGAAAACGGTGTGGATCCAGATTTCGGACAAGCCGTCAGCGATATCTTCGGCACCTTCCGGTTGGGGCGTTAGCATGATGGTGCCCAAATTCTTGCCGATCACCGCACTCTGCTTGACGGTTCTCTGGCTTTGCGGATGCCAGCTTGGCGTCGGCGTGTCCTCGGGCAACTCAAGCTTTTACTATGGATCGTCGATGTACTGGAATGACTATTACTGGCGCTACAACCGGCCGCCGGTGGCCGTCACGCCGCCGCGTCCACCGCGCCCGCCCACGGCTAAGCCGCCGCGCCCGACACCGCCCATTCACCGCCCGCCTGTCAACCGGCCGACACCTCTACCGGCGCGTGCCCGCTAGGCGGACAACGCAGGATCAGGCGTCCGCCAGTACCGTCTCAATGTGGCTGGTCCGCTCTAGCGTGCGGTGTACGGGGCATTTGTCGGCAATCTCGAGCAGGCGGTTCCGTTCCGCTTCACTCAGCGTGCCTTGCAGGTGAATTTCCCGGCGGAAGCTGTCGATCTTTTCGCCAACCGCGGCATCCGCATCCTGGGCGTGGACCTTGTTGTGGGTCACATCCACATAGACGTGCTCTAGCCCCATGCCCTTGCGCCGGGCATACATGCGGATCGTCATCGAGGTGCAGGCGCCAAGACCCGCCGCCATAAAGCCATAGGGGCTCATCCCCTGGTTGGTGCCGCCGTAAGCCACGGGTTCATCCGCCAACAGGTGATGGCCCGCGCCGGTGGTGATGTCCTGAAGGAACCCTTTGGCGTCGGATTCCGACACCCGAACGACGCCCTCGGGCGCACCCGGCGGCGGTGGCGGCGGTGTCACATCGACATAGCGCGCCACCCAGGCGCCGATCACCTCGGCGGCATATTCGGCATCTTCGGGTCTGCTGATCAGATGGTCCGCCTTGTCCAGCGTGACAAAGCTCTTGGGGTGTTTTGCCGCCATGAAGATCTCGGACGCGTTCTCGATCCCCACGGTCGCATCCCGGGGCGCGTGCATGACCAGAAGCGCCTTGTTCATGCGGGCGATCTCAGGTGTCAGAACCTCTGAGCGCACATCTTCGACAAAGTCGCGCCCGATGCGAAACGGCCGCCCGCCCAGGCTGACCTCGGCGCTGCCGTCGCGCATGATCCTGTCGACCGCATCGGCAAAATTATGGGTCACATGGCCGGGATCGGCTGGCGCCCCGAGCGTGACAACAGCCTTGACAGACGCAATCTGCCCGGCGGCCTTCAGCACCGCCGCACCGCCAAGCGAATGGCCGATCAGAAGCTCCGGCGCCATGCCGCGGCCGGCCAGGTATTCCGACGCTTCGACAAGATCCTGTACGTTGGAGGTGAAGCTCGTATTTTCAAATTCGCCGCCGGAATGCCCGAGCCCTGTAAAATCGAACCGAAGCACGGCAATCCCCGACGACGCCAGACGCGCGGCGATACGCCGGGCGGCCGGAATGTCCTTTGAGCAGGTAAAGCAATGCGCGAAAAGCGCGGTCGCCAGATGGGGGCCGTCGGGCATGTCCAATCGCGCCGCCAGGCTGCCCGCATGGCCGTCAAATGTGATCCGCTCGATGCCCATTTCGGTCTCCTGCTCGGCGGGGCCCAATTGGCCGTGCGCCCGTTCTACGATTGTCACATTGCATCCGCCAAACAAGGCTTATCACGCTAAGGTGACGCTGGACGAAACGGGCGCTAGCCGCCCATGAGTATCGGATCGAAAGGATAGCGTGTCAGGTTCTCATAGCCCGTTTCCGTAACAAGCACCTGATCTTCCAGCTTGATTGAAAAGTCGCCGCCCACTTCGCCGGCCAGAACTTCGACGCAAAGCACCATGCCCGGCTCAAGTTCATAGTCAAAGGCGCCTTCCACAAATTTGTTCGGATAGGCGATCAGCGGCCATTCATCGCACAGGCCGACACCGTGCATCAGGCACCCGTACTTCTGGTCCTGAAACTTGTCGTCCAGACGGTGGCTGTTGAAGGTCAGATCGCGCATGTGAACGCCGGGGGCGATCATCTCCATATTGGTCATGATGTGCTCGTGGGAATGCTGCATGGCATAGACCATGTCCGGGCGCGGCTTCCGGTCGCCGATCCACCACGTCCGGCTTATATCGACGCAGATGCCATAGCTTCCCACGAGGTCGGTGTCGAATGCCAGGATCTCGTTCATTTGGGCGATGCGCGGTCCGCATTCCTGGAACCATGGGTTGGTGCGCTGGCCCGTCGCCAAAAGGCGCGTCTCGATCCATTCGCCGCCGCGCCGGATGTTCTCGGCATGCAGTACCGCCCAGATATCGTTTTCGCTCATCTCGCGCCGGGGTATCTCGGTCCGTGCCGCATGCTCCATGGCCGCCACGGCTGCTTCGCAGGCGTTTGAGGCGCAGCGCATGGCCTTGATCTCATCCGGTCCCTTGATTGCCCGGGCCTTTTCGGTCAGCTCTTCTCCGGGCATCACGCTGAAACCCTGGGCCTCAAGCGACCGCAGTCCGTGCAGCATCACCTTGTCGACGCCAAGGCGCCTGTTGCCGCCGCCATGCTCTTCGATCAGAATCCGGACTTCATTGGCGAATGTGTCGGCAGCACGACCGATCTGATCACCACGGTCAAAGTAGAACAGGTCGGCGCCCGAGCGCGCTTCGCGCACCAGCGGGTTGAAGCTGCTCAGGAAGGGTGCGTTCTTATAGTCCCAGATCACCATGTACCCGTCGGCGCAGACCAAGAGCGCCCGGAACGGATTGTGGGTGTTCCAAAGCTGCATGTTTGTGCTGTCGGTGGCATAGCGGATGTTTAGCGGGTCGAAGACCAAAAGCCCGCCATAGTCCCGCCGGTTGATGCCATCGACCAGACGCCGCCAGCGGAATTCGCGCATGGCCGGCAGGTTGGGCAATTCAAGCCCCGCATCGGCCCATTCCTCCAGTGCAAGCCGGGTAGGGCCGATTTCGATACGATCGGCAATGTTGGGTGTTCCGTCGCCAAGCAACGCACCCCGGCTCGGGTCGATCTTGCGTTGGTCGCGAAAATGCCTGTTCATCGGATCTCCCCTTCCTGCAATACCCAGTCTATGGTCGCCAAATATCGCTCTGCAGGTCCGTTTCCGACTGGATAACGGGGGCAAAAGGACGGAATCAGGCAAGGAACCACGCATGAGCCAGATCAAGGATCAGTACGAAGCCTACCCCTATCCGGCACGCGATCCGGCCGATGAAGCCAAGCGGTTGGTCATGGGATCGCCGTCGATGCCGTTCGAGATCGACCATTTCCTGTTTGGCGGAAGGCGCGACTGGTCGACCAGCTTTCGGGTGCTGGTGGCCGGTGGCGGCACCGGCGACGGGCTGATCCAGATCGCCCAGCTAATGAATGGCGCAGGGCGCGACGCAGATATCACCTACATTGATCTTTCCGTGGCTTCGCGCGAGATTGCTGAGGCCCGCGCCAGGGCCCGCGGTCTGACCGGCATTACCTTTCTGAACGGCAGCCTGCTTACGGCGCCGGATCTTGGCCAGTTCGACTACATCGATTGTTGCGGGGTGCTGCACCATCTGCCGGAACCGCAGGAAGGCTTTGACGCGCTCGCCGCCGCCATGGCGCCCCAAGGTGGCATGGGCATGATGGTCTACGCGCCCTATGGCCGTTCCGGTGTTTATCCGCTTCAGGAAGCCCTTGGCGCGCTTCTGCGCGATCTGAAGCCGGAAAAGCGACTGAAGGCTGGGCGAGAGATCTTTGCCAAAACGCCGCCCGCCCATCCATTTCAACTCAACCCAAACCTGAACGATCACAAACGCTCGGACGCGGGCTTTTACGATTTGCTCCTCCACACCCAGGATCGGGCCTACGGCGTGGCCGACTTGGCCGAGACCTTGGACCGCGCGGGCCTGGGCATCGCCAGTTTCACCGAACCGGCTCTCTACGAGCTGGAACGCTATCTGCCGCCGGGTTTCCGTCTTCCCAAAGGGTTCGACCGGATCCAAAAGATGGCCATGGCTGAACGTCTGTCGGGCTGCATGCACAAGCACACGCTTTACGTCACCCACCGCGAAAGGGCGGCCAGTGTTTCGGTTACCAAGGTCGGCAACGACGATGATATACCGCATCTGCGCCCGGACGTGTCGGGGTCGAAGTTTGCGGATGTGATCGCCAGCGGTGGCACGCTCAATATGAACACCCGGAACGGCAAGTTGCCGATCAGCCTGCCGAGACCGGCGTCGCGCGCGGTGGCAGCCATAAACGGGGCGCGCAGCCTTGCCCAGATCCGGGGCGGCATCGGTATGAACAAGTCCGAATTCAAACGCACCTGGGCGGCCATCGACGACGAGCTTCGCCCCTGGGGTTTGCTGCATTACACTTGGCTGATGCACGGAAAATGACTGCGCCGGTCCTGCATGACCGGATCCCCGACGATGTGCTTGAAGGGGCGTTTCGCCCTTTGCCCGGAACCCGGCCGCTGGCGCCGGACGACTGGCTGCGCCGCGACGGGGCGTACGGCGCGCAGATGGCGGCCCGTGCCGCGCTTCTCGGCACGCGTCGGGACCAGGTTCTGGCCGCCCTGCCGGACGCAGCCGCGGCGATGTCCGAGCTCTTCCGGATGGTCTGTGACGTGCTCCGGAGGGATCCGGGCTACCGCTTTTGCGACCGCGACGTGGTCTGTCCGGACGGGCGGGTCGTGTCCCTGACCGCCGATGATCCGGTGGCGATCTTGGCGCAACTGGTGCAATGCGACTTCTGCCTGCTGGACCGTATGCCCGGGGCCCGCCAGCACAGCCTGCGGGCGGCGGCTCTGTGCTTTCCGGCCAGCTGGCGGCTGTCGGACAAGATCGGCCGCCCTCTCAGCACGATTCATGCGCCCGTGTCGCCCTATGACGATGCCATGGCGCGGCGTGTCCAAAGGCTGTTCGACGGGGTGCGGGCCGGGGCCGGTCTCTGGCGTGCGAACCTTCTGAGCTATGCCGATCCGGCCTTGTTCCAGCCCCGCCACCCGGGCGCAGCAAAACCACGGCCAACCGACGGGCAGGGCTTTCTCCGGTCCGAGCGTCAGACCATCATCCGCCTGCCGAAAACGGGAACGGTTGTCTTTTCAATTCACACCTACCAGGTGCGCGTTGGCAGCGTGACTGAAGATCTTCGCGGCCGGCTGGAAGCCCGGGCGGGTCAGCGACGCTGGGCGGAATCTGAGCCACGGCTGAAGGCCGCACGCAGCTGATCGTCCTTGGCCGCAGGCTCAACCCGGCGCGGTGTCACGGGTTCTGTCGGCGCAACAGCGGGCGCGGGCTCGGCCGCGATATCGCGCTTCAACCGACGGGCAATGGCCTGGCGCGCGCGGCTCTTGGCAGCCGCGGCCGCCGGTGACAGCTGGGCCTTCGGTTTTTCGACCGCCTTGGTGGCTACGACCTCGGCCGTAACCATCTGGGCGGGCTTTCTGACGTTGCGCTCGGCGGGCAGGGTGACCTTGACCTTGGCCGGTTTGGGCGCCTCGGCGACCGGCGGCGGCAGATCTGCGTCAAGTTCGATCAGTGCGATCAACCCTTTGGGTTTCTCTGGACTCGCCGGGACATCCACGATCCTGACCGTGCGTCCATCCGGGCCGGTGAAGCGGGCCCCGGATTTCGGGCGGGCATCCGTATCCAGGCAGCGCGCCACAAAGCTCTCGGCCAGGGCGCGCACCTGGTCCAGCCGTAGGCCCGTTGCCATGACATGCACAGGTTTGCCCAGAATAAGCTCTGTGCCTTCGATCTCTTGGGCGAAATTTCCCGCCGCGTCATCGTCGATCTGGCTGACCGTGGCGCGGGTCCGCAGGCATAGCGGCAGGAACAGCGTTCCCAACGGGGACGCCATGAAAGGCGCTGGCAGCGCCAGTTGGTTTGACGGATGCCAGTGAAGCGCAAGTGGTCGAAGGTGCTGACCCAAAAGCCGCAGTACGTCCTGCGCCAGCAACAGGCCTAGCCGGTGGCGTGGGGCGCCGCTGGGCAGCATCTCGCCGCGCACGCGGGTCTCTCCGGTATCGCGAACGGTCATCTTCACATGGGCGCCGTGGTGGGCCACAATCTCGCCCAGCGGCCCGCGCTCGGTTCCTGTTCCGGCCCGCATGGCGCCGTTGAATGTCGCGGCGGCAAGGGCCGCGTCATCGACCTGAATACAAATGTCAAAGGGCAGGGCCGCAAGACGCAAACGTGTGCCATCTTCGACTTCGACGGCGCCCGACGTGGGCAGGCCATGCTGTCCGGTCAACTCTCTCAGGGCCGCTTTCAAGGCGTCGGTCGGCAATACCGGAACATCCCGGAAAAGAAGGGTCGCTTGTAAACTTGACGGTGCGGTCATCTGTTTCTGCCCCTGCTCTGCATGGGGGTCAATCCTCCGTCACAGAGCTCATTGGTGCCAATCTGCCAACAAAAGGTGCCGGCCAAGAGGCGGGATTGTGCTCAGATTGTGGCAGATGCCGCCGATGCCGAAGGGATTGCTGTCTCGGCAGCACGGGATCGGCGCCCAAGAGGCTGGGGGAGGGGAAACGGGTGTTTCCTGCCACGCGGGCATACCTCGGTCTCATCGAAGGCTGGAAAGTTGCGCTTGGGCAGTCATGCCCGCGCGGTTGCCGGCCCGGCGCTGGGTCTTGTCGCGTCGCCGACTTGCACCTTCGACGACATCCCAGGCCGAGCCCACAATGGAAAAACACACCATCGCTAGAAGCGCGTATTCGAAAGCCAAAACACCAACTCCACTCTTTACGGTCACTTACACACAAGGGCATTTAGCCCCTCGGACAGGGCGCCAGTGAGGTGTGCCCGGGGCCACTTTGAGGTCATTCAATGACGCGGTCCCGCCTGCTGTCCGATATGTGCCACAAAGATGTTTGGGCGGTTTGGGATGCCTCACGCGCCGCTTATCAGCTGGTTCACAGGGCATTCGGTCGTGGCGGCGCCCGCCGCTGGGCATGCGTTACGGCCAAGGCCAGCCGCTAACCGGCCCTGGTCTTCTGTGCCTGCTGCCGCCTAGTGGCGATCGCCTCGGTCAGCTGATTAAGGGCGCGGGTCATAGCGTCCTGTTGAGCCGGATCCAGATCCTCAAGCAGCCCACTCAGATGGGCCCGCTGAACATCGGCGGCCCGCACGAACGCATCCGCGCCGGCCTCGGTCAACTCCACCAGGGTCGCGCGCCTGTCGGTCGGATGCGGGTGGCGGCCTGCCAAGCCTTCCTTCTCCAGCCCATCCACCAGCGTCGTCACATTTCGCTTCGTCACCGACAACCGGTCCGCCAACGCGATCATTGTCAGCGCGCCGCTTTCGGTCAGTGCCTGCAGGATCTGGAACCGGGCGGGCGACATGTTCAGCTCACTCAGCCCGTCGCGCAGAAAGCGCATGAAGGGCGGCACGAACTGACAGATGGCATCGGCAGGAGCGCGCGTCATTTTTCCGCTTTCAAATAGTATACCTATACACTATGTATCAAAACATCATGTATATTTCAAACAAGGCCTAACAAATGACCGGCAGCGATGCAAACTGGACCGTGATCACCGGTTCAACAGGCGGAATAGGCAGCGAGATCGCCAAGATACTGGCCGGACGCGGTGACGCTATGATCCTGGTGAACCGGTCCGCGGCCAAGGCGAAGGCGCAGCGCGACGCGCTTCTCGCCCAAAACCCCGATCTTGGCATCGAGCTTGTGACTGTCGATCTCATGGACACCTCCGCAATCGCCGATGCGGTGGGGAAGATCACCGCGCTGCCCGGTCGGATCGATGTGCTCTACAACAATTCGGGCGTGCTGACGGCCGACAAGATCCTCAGCGTTCAGGGCTTCGAATCTCAGTTCGCGGTGAACACGCTGGCCCCCTATCTGCTGATCAAGGGTCTTAGGGAAAAAATGGCCCGACCGGCCGGTGAGAAGCCCGCGATGGTCGTGAATTTCTCGTCCAGTGCAATCACACCGATGAAAACGCTCGGACTAGATAGTCTCCCAAACCCCGACAAGGTTGGCGGGCTCATGGGTGCATACGCGCAGACCAAACTGGCCGTGACCACCCTCGCACCGGCGCTTGCGGATGATCTGCAAAAGGACAATATCCTGATCCGTTCGGTCGATCCGGGTGCCACCAAGTCTCCGATGACCACGGGCGGCAATTCCGCCATGCCGACAGTGCTTGCTTGGCTGGCGCCGCTTCTGTTCAGCCCGGCCGACAAACAGGCCGCCAAGGTAGTTGACAGCGCCGATCCAAAGGCTTTTGGCGGGCGCACCGGAAATTACATGGCAAACCGCAAGGAAAAGAAGATGCCCGCGCCTGCAACTGATCCGAAAACCCAGCAGGACCTTCTGGCACTCCTCGATCGGCTCGCCCAGGATTAGGGGCCTTCCGCCCCGGTCACGTGGTCTTCTGGCACCGGGCCGCCATCGTGCGTTGCCGCTTCAAGTGGTGGCTGTCATCCGGCAAACAGACGTCTTCCGATGGATTTCCATTTCACCCTTGGACACGAGGCGGACAAATGTTTGCGGCTTGCGGGATTTGCAGTTGCCCAGGGAAGAGTGGTCTTGCGGACGGTCCGTCTGATTGATGCCCGCGTGGGCCTCATGAACCTGTGTTTACAAGAACGGCTGGGTCTCGTTCGCAGGTATGTGCGCACGTCGCGAATCCGAGATATCCTGCAATCCGTGCCCCTGACCGCGTTGCCTACCTATCTTTTTCTATCCCTCCCCAGTCAGTAACCGCCTGCCAAAGTCAGCGCGCCAAACAGGTCTTTTCGCCGAAGCCGTATCCGCATGCTTGTTTGTGCAGTTTGCGGAACGGAGAAGGTCCGGAACCGGCCCAAACTTCCCGCATGCCGCGCTGTGTGCGGATGTCAGCTAGTCGGTCTCTGCACCAAGCCGTTTTGCCAGGACAGCGGTCAGAAGCACGGCAATGACAAGAAACACCGCCCCGACAATCCAAGCCGTAGGCGTGGAGTAAGCGTCGGCGATGGCTCCTGCTAAGATCAAGCCCAATGCTGCCCCAAGTTGCTGTATCAGCGACTTCAAAGACAGCATTGTGGATCTCTGGCGGTCTTCTACGCATCTATGCAGAATACTGCTGGCTGGCGTTTCAGAAACGCCGAGGACAACAGAAAACACAATGAAAACCAAAACAAACCCAGCTATGCTGCCCTGCAAAGCCAATGCGATCTGGGCGCCCGCCATGCAGGCAAAAGCCGCCGCAAGTGTAATCGCGTGCCGTCGTTTGAAAATCCGACTGATGTGCGGCGACAGCCACGCACCGAATGCGATTGAGAAGAAATAGCTCGCGGTCAGGACACCGATGATGGTGTTTGCAAAGCCTTCATCCAACATGGGTCTTGCATGGGTCGGCCAGATCACCTCGACCGGGTTGGTCGCCATCAGGAAAAACGCCAGAGCGGCCAAAAGCACCGACAACGCCGGATGTCTCAGGGCGAGGAGGCCTGCGTCTTTGATCACCAGCGGGACTGTGGTGAACCCCTGTCTCAGAGCATCGGGGTTCAGCGGACGCGGCGCTTCTACAATGACAAACATGGTGTAGGCGAACACGCCCAGCATCACTCCAAAACTCGCCGCGTAGGAAACATCGTAGATACTGACCCCAAGCCCCTCCGCCGCCGAGCCAAAGAGGTCCGGAAGAAGACCTCCCAGAACGGCTCCAACGGCCAAACCCAAAGCATTCGCCCATTGAGCTTTTGCCAGAGCGGGCTGAACATCCACGTTTGGTGCAGCAGCCTTGAAGGTTTCAACGAACCAAGCATCGAGCGTGCCTGATCGAAGCGCGCGCCCAAACCCGATAAAGGCAAAGGAAAGCGCGAGAACATAGAAATCGCTCGTGGACAAAAATAGTGCCAGCGAGATCAGGCTGGCGACAACGGCCGCCAGAAAGACGGGCTTTCGCCCTATCGTGTCGGCCACCCCCCCGAATGGGAGTTCCATCGCCATTGTTGTGACTGAGTAGACCCCAAATAGAAGTGAGATTTGAAAGAGGTCCATGCCGCGATCAGTCAAAGCCAGCGCGACGACGGCGACCGTCAAACCCATCGCAAAGCGATCAAGAAATTGGTGTATCTGAAACACCCGAATGTGCCGACGCGCCGAACCCGTCAATGACGCGAAAGAGAAATCTGTTTCGGTTGCCATACCCGGAACATCCGTGTTGCCGCCGACATTCACAACACCCTAAGGCGGACGGGGACCCATCCCGCCAATGCCAAGGCGATCATTCGAACGGATGCAGCTAAGGCCGCCTTCGTCCGAATAGCGGAGCTTGCGGAGCTAAGAGAGGCTCGTGATACCGGAGTAGAAGCGTCAGATGACGGCTATGAGCCCAAACCTACCGGTACTCAGGTACCAAAATCATGACGAAGCACAGCGTTGTTTCAGGCCTCCACCCGGTTCAACCTAAGGCCTCACTCAATCTAAATTCAGTTGGCAGGCGTTACGTCCACCAAGGTCGGCTCACGGTTTCCGGCTGTTTCAAATATAATCATGTCGTCACCCATGTTGCTAAAATCGATCTGCTTCATGTCCACCATGTGCACCGTCCGGTCCCACATCGTATGGTAGTAGTAGACAAGGTTCTGGCTGTCGCTCGCCATCGTAATTTGCGTCGCGCTATAAATCTGATCATCCCCTGGTACGCCGTCCTGAACGCCTTCTGCTGCGTCCGCCGGAATATTGAAATTGTCGAGGATGCGGAATGCCTCTCGAACCGTATCAAAACCACCTTCGGTTTCACGGGCCGATTGCGTAAAAGCGACTGCACGAACAAAGCGAGAC
>JBCCMQ010000010.1:0-157672 GCA_039026235.1 Pseudomonadota bacterium | reverse complement strand
TTGAATGCGGCGGTTGCTGCTAAGAAAGGTGTCGAGGCAGGAGACGCCAACGTTCTGATCTTTCCGTCACTCGATGCGGGCAACATCGCCTACAAACTGGCGCAGGAGTTGGCGGGTGCTCAGGCCGTCGGCCCATTCCTGCAGGGTTTCGCTGCACCTGTTTGCGATCTGAGCCGGGGCGCAAGCGTCGAAGATATCGTCGCGGCCGCCGCCGTGGCGGCCGCGCTGGCGTAGGCAGCTATTCGGCGGCCATGTCCGCCGCGTCGATGCCGGCCACGCGCACCGGTTTTTTCATGGCATCCCGCCGGAACGGCTCACCCAGTTCCTGGTTGATCATGACCTCAATCAAAGTGGTGCGCTCGTGATCCATCTGGTCGATGATGGCCCGGTCCAGAAGGCGCGTCAGCTCGTCCATCGTGCGGGCGACGACACCAATAAGGCCGCACGCCTTAGCAATGCCAGCGTAAGACACCTGGGTATCCAGTTCGGTGCCGACGAAATTGTCATCGTACCACAGCGTCGAGTTCCGTTTCTCAGCGCCCCATTGGTAGTTCCGGAAGACGATCATGGTCACGGCCGGCCATTCCGGTCGGCCAATCGCCGTCAGTTCAGTCACAGCAATGCCGAAAGCGCCGTCGCCGGCAAAGCCCACAACCGGCACATCGGGGCAGCCGATTTTCGCGCCCACGATGGATGGAAGGCCATATCCACAGGGTCCGAACAGCCCGGGGGCAAGGTATTTGCGCCCCTCTTCAAAGCTTGGGTAGGCATTGCCAATCGCGCAATTGTTGCCGATGTCAGAGCTGATGATCGCTTCCCGCGGCAGCGATCGCTGGATGGCGCGCCAGGCCATACGCGGGCTCATCCAATCGGGTTTCGATGTCCGGGCGCGTTCGTTCCAGGTTGTCCCCGGATCGTCTTCTTCGTGATCCATGCTGGACAGCTGCTGGGCCCAGGCGGATTTGGTCTGGGCGATCCTATCGGCGCGGGTCTTGCTGGCATCAAGTGCCGGAAGGCGCTCAAGAAGTCCGCGCGCCACCGCGCGCGCGTCTCCGACGATGCCGACGCTGACTTTCTTGGTCAGACCGATCCGGTCCGGGTTAATGTCCACCTGGATGATGGTGGCATCCTTGGGCCAGTAGTCGGTCCCATAGCCGGGCAGAGTGGAGAATGGGTTCAGACGCGTGCCAAGGGCCAGAACCACATCGGCTTCGGCAATCAGCTCCATGCCCGCCTTCGATCCATTGTAGCCAAGGGGCCCGGCGAAAAGTGGATGGCTGCCCGGGAAGGCGTCATTGTGCTGATAGCCCACGCACACCGGGGCTGTCAGGCGTTCGGCCAGCGCGATTGTGTCGCCAATCGCGTCGGCAAGCACAACGCCGGCGCCGTTCAAGATGACCGGCCGTTCCGCTCGGGCCAGAAGGGCCGCCGCCTTGTCGAGTGCCTCTTGCGATGGCGCTGGCATGCCCAGATCCAGCGCGGGCGGAATCTCAACATCCACGACTTGGGTCCACATATCGCGCGGAAGGTTGATCTGAGCCGGCGCGCTGGCGCGTTTGGCCTTGGCGATCACCCTGGTCAGAACCTCAGGTATGCGCGACGCATCGCGCACTTCTTCCTGATAAGCGACCATATCTTCGAACAGTTTCATCTGCTCGACTTCCTGAAATCCACCCTGTCCGATGGTCTTGTTGGCGGCCTGCGGGGTCACCAGCAAAAGCGGTGTATGGTTCCAGTACGCTGTCTTTACCGCCGTGACGAAATTGGTGATGCCCGGCCCGTTCTGGGCAATCATCATCGACATGCGGCCTGACGCACGGGTAAAGCCATCGGCCATCATTCCGCCGGACCCCTCATGCGCACAGTCCCAGAACATGATCCCAGCCTCGGGGAACAAGTCCGAGATCGGCATGAACGCCGATCCGATAATGCCGAACGCGTTGTCTATCCCGTGACGCTGAAGAGTTTTGACGAAAGCTTCTTCGGTGGTCATTTTCATGGCGCGCACTCTCTCCCAATGGTTGGCGGAACCTACTGGCAGAGGGGCGCTGGCGGATAGCGCCAGTTGGCCGTCGCGTTAAGGCCAGATTGCAGCCCTTAAACCCTGCCCGCGCGCCAGCCCCACCTCCGCAATCGGCAATCGGCGCAAACATTCAGAATTTCTGCAGAACAAACTGACGGTTTCTTCAAGCGTCTGGATCCGGGCGGTGCTTCAGATGCAAGCCAGGCGCATCGCCGTTGGGGCGGTCCCCCCGCCCAATGTTTAACAAGAGGTATTGGACATTGAAATTTCAAAGAAATCCGTCTTCAACCCTAATCGAGACCGACCGTTGCGCGGACCACCTGAGTTACCGAGGCGTCCGACATGATGGACAAAGCGCGCGCCCCGCGCGTGCTGCGCAGGACAGCGACCGCGTGTATCGCGGAACCGTCTACCAGCCATCGCGCGCACTGCCTGCCGAACCCGGCAGCCCAAACCGTGGAATGGTCTATCGCGGCATCTCGTACTCCGGGTATTGACCGGGGTCCTGCACCGGGCGGCTGAAAAGGCCGTCCGGTGTGCAGCCGCAAAATTCATGCCGCGTTTCGAATGGCTTGCCCAATGCGGGCGATGCCCGGGCCAATCTTTGGTGTGGTAATCGAAGAATAGGCGATCCGGTAGAAGTTCCTAGGTGGATCGGCGCGCCAGAAGAACCGTACACCCGGTTCGATCAGGACGCCTTCGTCCCTCAGGCTCTCGGCCAGCGTCTCGGCATCGACGGTCTCGGGCGCCCGCATCCAGAGGCTTGAGCCCCCGAACGCGCCGCGCCCTGCTACCGTCAGCCCGTATTCCTCAATTGCCCGGTCCATGGCAATGCGCCTGTCCTGCAGCGCGCGGCCCAGGCGTTTGAGATGTGCGTCGTAATGTCCGAGGCCCAGGAAGTAGGCCGCCGTCCGCTGGATCTGGCCTGGCGGATGGCGCAGCACCGACATCCGCAGGGCGCGGGCTTCGCGGATGAATGGGGCGGCTCCCACCAGAAAGCCAAGCCGCAGCCCCGGCAGAAGCGATTTCGAAAAAGAACCCAGGTAGATCACCCGCCCCTCCCGGTCGAGGGATTTCAGCGCGGGCAGTGGCGCGGCGAGAAAGGACATCTCGAACTCGTAGTCGTCCTCTACAATCAGCATGTCGTCGGCGGCTGCCCGGTCCAAAAGCGCCCGGCGCCGCTCCAGCGGCATGGTCGCGTTCGTGGGGCATTGGTGGCTGGGTGTGGTGAACGCGACGTCAGTGGCCGGTGGAATGGCCTCCGGCCGCAGGCCCCGGTCATCGACACTGACACTGACGACCCGGCAGCGGGCGCCGCGCAGAATATCATGCAAGTTGGGGTAGCTGGGGTCTTCGATGGCCGCCTGCCTCCGCTGGGTCAGAAGCACTTGGACCGTCAGCCAAAGGGCGTTCTGCGCCCCCATGGTGACCAGGATTTCGTCCGGCCCGGCCAGGATACCGCGCCGCGGCAACAGGTGCCGGGCGATGAAGTCCACAAGCTCGGGATCGTCCGCGTCGTAACGGTCGTCCGCCATACTCTCAAAATTGCGGGCGCCCAGGGCCTGCAGGGCGCAAAGTCGCCAGCTCGCCCGGTCAAAAAGCGAGGCGTCCGCCTGCCCGTAGATGAAAGGGTAGGGGTAGCGGCGCCAGTCCGCCCGAGGATCGGAGGGCTCGGTGCGGGCGAACCGCTGCCCCAGTGCGCGCGACCAGTCCACGCCTTCTTTGCGCGGGCTCGGCGCGAAATGCGGCGGCTGCGGCGCGTTCTGAGAGACGAAATAGCCCGACCTGCCGCGTGCGATCAGGTAGTCATCGGCCAGAAGCTCGGTATAGGCCAGCGTGACGGTGATCCGGCTGATGCCCAGATGCCGCGCCAACCCGCGCGATGAGGGCAGTTTCTCGCCCGGCCGGAACCGGCCCGACAGGATGCCCTCGGCGACCATCGATTGCACCTGTTGTTGCAGGGTGCCCGGGTGATCGGGGTCGAGAAAGAAGGTTTCGGCGGAAATCGCTATGGGGTGGCTCCATTTTCTGGACTTATCCTACGCCGTATTCTGGATATAATGAAAGTGGGCGCTCCCCACTAGCGTAACGGCTTGCAACGACCAACAGGGAAAGGCTGCGGCATGGCATTGGACGTCAAGAACAACTCGCTGGAAGAGTTCTGGATTCCCTTCACCGACAATCGCGGCTTCAAGGCAGAGCCCCGATTGATCACGAAGGCCGAAGGCGTGATGCTGACCAACCACAAGGGCGGCACTGCGCTGGATGGATCGTCGGGTCTCTTTTGTTCTCCCGCCGGGCACTGCCATCCGAAGATCATCGAAGCAGTTCACGCGGCGCTAAAGGAAATCACCTTTGTGTCGCCCTTCGGCACGAACCACCCGCTGAGTTTCGCACTGGCCGAAGAGGTGTGCCGCCTGACGCCCGAGACGATCAACCACATCTTCTTCGTCAACTCCGGCTCCGAAGCCGTCGATACGGCGTTGAAGATCATCATGGCCTACCACACGGCAAAAGGCGAAAACCGTCACCGGTTCGTCAGCCGTGAACGGGCCTATCACGGCGTCAATATCGGCGGTGTCAGCCTGTCTGGCCTTGTCAACAACCGCCGCGCGTTTCCGGTGACCATGCCCAATGTGGTCCATCTGCGGCATACGTGGACGGAAGAAGAGCTGTTCAAGCCCGGCCAGCGCGACACCGGCGCCGATAGGGCCGAGGATCTTCAACGCGCAATCGACAATTTCGGAGCCGAGACGCTGGCGGCGGTCTTCGTGGAACCGGTTGCCGGTTCGACCGGGACGTTGCCACCGCCCAAGGGGTATCTGCGGCGGCTGCGCGAAATCTGCGACGCCAATGGCCTGTTCTTGGTCTTTGACGATGTGATATGTGGCTTTGGGCGCGTGGGCGGTGTCTTTTCAGCCGATGCCTTCGACGTGACGCCGGATCTGATCACCATGGCAAAGGCGTTGACCAACGGATCAATCCCCATGGGCGCCGTCGCTGTGCGCGATGACATCTATGAGACGGTGACAGACAGTGCTGCCATGGGCGGCATCGAACTCTTCCACGGATACACTTACTCTGGCCACCCGGCCGCCTGTGCGGCGGGTCTTGCCAGCATGGCGATCTACCGCGACGAGGGCCTGTTCGACAGGGCCAAAGAAATGGCACCCTATTTCGCCGAAGCGATCCATTCGCTCGGTGATCATGAATTGGTCAAAGATGTCCGATCAATCGGTATGATGGCGGGCGTCGAGATGCATCACGACGGCAAGCCCGGGCGACGCGGCGTCCGGTTCCAGACAAAGCTCTTCTGGAACGGGGTGCACATCAAGTTCACCGGAGACAACGGCATCGTCGCGCCGATGTTTATCAGCGAACGGACCCATATCGATCAGATCGTCGATGCGCTTCGCCAGACTATGGACGAAGAACTGAGCCTCCACTAGGCCTGCGGGTTAACCGCAGCAGCAGCTTTGACATCTGGCGCGCCCGCGCGGGTTCGTCGCGCCAGCAGGCCTCTGTCTCATACGCTGCGTGCAGGTTTGGTGATGGCCGCTTTCCCAGGACGTTGAGATCAAAGCCAGGGTGGTCCAGGCGTGCCTCGTCCCAGTCCAGAAAGGCCAGGCGGCCGCCGTCCGTGACAAGCAGGTTGCCCTGATGCAAATCCCCATGCACGGCAGCCCGGCCGCGTCTAGGAAATTCCGCGCGGCAGGCGCGCGCGAGGTTGACGGGCGCCGCAGAATTCCGCGCGGCCATGGGTGGATGCCCCGGCCTTTGACCGATCCGCCCGCGCGTCGCGGCGTGGAGGCGCTTCACAAGGGGCAGGGTGCGGTCCATGTCCTTGCCACTGGCCGGAATGCCCGAGACAAACGTCTCGACCCGCCAGCCACCCGCCACCATGGCACCTGTGCCCGAGGGCAGAGGTCTGGGACAGATCAGCCCGCACCGTTCGGCAATCGCGCAGACGCTGGCCAGCCAGCGTATCGAAGGGTCGGTGTCGCGCGTCTTGCGCGCGACGGCACGGATGTCACCGATCTCGATCTTAACAAGCGCACTTCGCGCGCCGCCTTTGAGGGTCCCTAAAACTTTGATGTCGCCCCAAGCGGTCAGAGCGCGGTATTCTGGCGTCAACGCGCGGCCCAGACTTCGATCTCGACCAGAAATTCCGGTCGCGTGAAGCCTGAGACGATGACCAGCGTTGACGCGGGGCTGATAAGGGTTCCGTCTAACCAACGGTCGCGCGCGGCCATGTAGGGCTCAAAGTAAGCTCTGTCGGTGACAAATCCGGCAATGCGGAAAACGTCGCGCCGCTCCATCTTTCCTTGCGCAAGAGTCTCCGAGATGTTTTCAAAGATCAGTGCCGCCTGATCGGCCGCCGTTTCGGGAATGTCTCCTTCGCGAGAAATTGCCAGCTGCCCGCTGGTGACCAGCAACTCCGCGCCACCGGGAATGAGCGCCCCGTGGGCATAGTTGCCAAAGGGCGGATGCATGGTGGACGGCGAGATGGAACGCATAAGGCAATGTCCTTATTGAGATTTCCGCCAGTTTGACGCCCAAGAGACCGCTGCGCAACGGCCATGATCCGCCTGTTTTCAGATGCAACTCGCCACCATTCTGCACGCTCTAACAGCGGTCGCCTATTTTTCGTGCATCTGGTCGGGACTCGCCCTAGGTTTGGGCGTGGCTTCCCATGCTCAAGCCCAAGCGTTGCCGGACACTGGTGCCCGGATACGGGCGGACTAGGGTCGTGTGTGCGATTCGGACAGAAGAGGGTTTTCTATGTCTTTCAAATCTATTCTTCCCGTTGCGTTGCTGGCCCTGCCAGCCCAGACAGCGCTGGCTGGCGGGCATCTGACACCGTTCAGCTTCGGGACAAACTGGGTTGCCCAGGCCGAGCACGGCGGCTTCTATCAGGCCGTTGCCGACGGGACCTACGCCGAATGCGGATTGGACGTCACTATCCTGCCGGGCGGGCCGCAAGTGAACGGCCGCGCACTGATGATGGCGGGCAAAATGGACGCCTATATGGGGGGCAACATGCTTTTGCCGTGGAACGCGCGGCTTGAGGGCATTCCGATCACCGTTGTTGCGGCGTCTTTCCAGAAAGAGCCTCAGGTCTTGATGACCCACCCAGGCGCGGTGGAGAAGTTCGAAGATATCGCCGATCTTGAGACGCTGATCATTGGGGATGGCGGTTATCAGAGCTATTTTCAGCTGCTGATTAACGAATACGGGTTCTCGGCTGAAAAACGTGTGCCATACACCTACAACCCGGCGCCATTCATCGCCGATGAGACAGCCGCTCAGCAGGGTTACGTGACGTCCGAACCCTTTGCCATCCAGCGCGAAGGCGGGTTTGCACCGGATGTCTGGTTGCTGGCCGATTATGGCTTTTCGACCTATTCGACGACTGTCGAGATGATGCAGCCTAGCATCGATGCAAACCCCGATGCGGTGAAATGCTTCGTCGAGGGATCAGCCATCGGTTGGACCAACTTCCTTTACGGCGACAATTCGGCCGCGTTGGAAATGATCCAGATGGACAACCCGGACATGTCCGACGAACAGATCGCTTTTTCGCTCGAGTCACTCAAGAAATACGGGATCGTCGATTCCGGCGACTCTGTTGAGATGGGCATCGGCGCCATGACCGATGCGCGCATGGAGGACTTCTATAAGCGCATGGTGGCCGCAGGCGTCATAGCCGACGGCCTGGACATCTCGGAGACCTACACCACCGAGTACTCTAATTCAGGCGCATCGCTGGAAGTGAAGAAGAGCCTTTTGAGCAACTGATGGCAACTTCTGAAGCCGCCTCTCTCACCGAAGTGGGAGGGGCGGACATGCAGGCGAACCGACCGGGCCTAATTTCGCTTACACAGGTCGACAAGGTTTTCGGTCGCGATGTGGTGGCGTTGAAGGACATGTCGCTGGACGTTCGCGAAGGCGACTTCATCTCGCTTCTGGGACCTTCCGGATGCGGGAAATCCACGGCATTGCGGCTGATCGCCGATCTGATCCACCCGACCAAGGGGTCGATACGCTGGACAAGTCCGCGCAGCGAAAACGATCTTTCGGTCGTTTTTCAGGAACCGGCGCTCATGCCCTGGGCCACAGTCGAGGAAAACGTTTTCCTGCCGTTTCGGCTGAAGGGCAAGTCGATGGCGTCGGTTAAGTCGGATATCGACGAGGTGCTGGCGCTGGTCGGGCTTGATCAGTTCAGCGGTGCCTATCCGCGTGAACTGTCCGGCGGCATGAAAATGCGCGTGTCCATCGCCCGCGCAATGGTCACGCACCCCCGTCTCATCCTGATGGACGAACCTTTTGCTGCGTTGGACGAAATCACGCGCTTCAAGCTGAACAACGATCTACTTGCGATGAAAGAGCAGATCGGGGGCACCGTTCTTTTCGTTACACATTCGGTCTTTGAATCGGTGTTTTTGTCTGATCGGATCATTGTCATGGCTGCGCGTCCGGGACGTGTCATCGAAGAGTTGAACGTCGATGCGCCCTATCCGCGAACCGAAGAGTTCCGGACATCCGCAGACTATGCGGCCCACTGCCGGTCTGCATCCGACGCCCTGAAACGTGCAATTGGAGCCCACGATGACCACCATTGATGGGGGGCTGGCACAGCCCGAGGAAATGGATCCGGAAGAGGCCGCCCGCGCCCGCAGGCGCCGCGCCGAGAACATCGGAAAATGGCTTTTGCCGACGCTGGTCGTCGTGCTGACAATCGTCGGCTGGGATCTGATCGTGCGGATCAATGACATCCCGCACTATATTCTGCCCGGTCCGGGGCTGGTCGTGAACTCATTGATCGAGGATTTTCCCATTCTGCTCGACAGTCTGCTGGTGACGCTGCAGATCACGATGGGGGCGCTGGCCATCGCCGTTTGCGGTGGTGTCGGATTGGCGGTTCTTTTCACGCAGTCGCGCTGGATCGAGATGTCGTTCTTCCCCTATGCCGTGATCCTGCAGGTGACGCCCATCGTGGCGATTGCGCCCTTGATCTTCATCTATGTCGACAGCCGGATTGCCGGTCTCTTGATCTGCGCATGGATCGTGGCGTTCTTCCCGATCCTATCCAACACGACGCTGGGGCTGAATTCGGCCGACCACAATCTGCGGGACCTTTTTTCGGTCTATGGCGCCAGTCGCTGGCAGAAGTTGCGCTTTCTCCAGTTGCCGTCGGCGCTTCCCTATTTTCTGGGGGGGCTTCGCATTGCAGGCGGGCTCAGCCTGATCGGCGCGGTTGTGGCCGAATATGTTGCCGGTACAGGCGGCATCGGTTCGGGCCTCGCGTTTCGCATTCTCGAAGCGGGCTACCGATTAAACATCCCGAGGATGTTCGCGGCGCTTCTTTTGATTGCACTGACCGGGGTCGTCATCTTTGCGGCCACATCGTTCCTGAGCCACATGCTTTTGCGCAAGTGGCATGAAAGTGCCGTCAAACGGGAGGTCTGATGGACTTTCGCGCTCTGCCCAGCGGCCCGCGCATCACGCTTCGAAATCTCACAGTCCCCGCCTGCCTGATCGGTCAGGCCGGGGATCTCGTGACAACCGACCTGACGATCGCAGATGGCGTGATTGCCAGCGAGCCTGAAACAGCTGGTATCGACATGGCCGGCGCAATGGCTTTGCCCAGTTTTGTGGACATGCACACGCATCTGGACAAGGGCCATATCTGGGCGCGGGCGCCAAACCCGGATGGCACGTTCCTCGGCGCCCTGACCACGGTCGAACGCGACCGGACCGCGAACTGGGCTGCCGAGGACGTGCGGCGGCGAATGGACTTTTCCCTGCGCTGCGCGTTTGCCCATGGGACCCGGGCGGTCCGCACCCATCTCGACAGCATTGCACCGCAAGATGACATTAGTTGGCCCGTTTTCGCCGAAGTGCGCGACGATTGGGCGTCCCGCGTCGATCTGCAGGCCGCCTGCCTGGCAAGCTGCGAATCCGTCGAACCCGACGGCAGCGGGAACTTCGCGCACACGGCCGATTTGGTCGCGCGTTACGGTGGTGTCCTTGGGATGGTTACCTATCCCGTGCCCGATCTGGATGATCGCTTGCGGTGCTTCTTCGGCCTTGCGGAAGAGCGCGGTCTGGAGGTTGATTTCCATGTCGACGAAACCATGGATCCGGCGTCGGCCACGTTGCGCCAGATTGCATCAGTTGCCAACGAAGTGGGATTTGAGCGGCCGATCACTGTCGGGCATTGCTGTTCGCTTGCAACCCAGGCGGCTGATGAGGCCGATAGGACCCTGGATCTGGTGGCGGATGTCGGGATCAATGTCGTCAGCCTGCCGATGTGCAATCTCTACCTGCAGGATCGGCACGCCGACCGGACGCCGCGGCGAAGGGGCATCACGCTGGTGCATGAAATGCGTGACCGCGGGATCAATGTGGCCTTTGCGTCCGACAACACCCGCGATCCCTTCTATGCCTACGGCGATCTCGATATGCTTGAGGTGATGCGCGAAGCCACCAGGATCGGGCATCTGGATCATTCCCGTTCCGATTGGGTGACGGCCTTTTCGCATGCGCCGGCCAAAGCATGCGCCTTTGCCGAACAGGATCTAAGTCCTGGGGCGCCCGCAGACCTGGTGATCTTCCGCGCGCGCAGCTGGACCGAACTGTTTGCCCGCCCGCAATTCGACCGGATTGTCTTGCGGGGCGGGCGTACCATTGCCCGCGACCTGCCGGATTATGCCGAGCTTGATGATCTTATGGAGCTGTCATGACGACCAACATCTCTGCCGCGATAGAGGCTTTGTCGCATCTCGAAATCGACCGAAACGAAAACTCCGTAAGGTCCAAAAGCCGCGATTTCTTCTGGTATTCGCCGGTCCTGAAAGAGCGACTGGATCACATCACTGCGGATTTTGTCGTCAGCCCAAGATCCGAGGCCGAAGTCGTCGAGGTGCTAAGGGTCTGCTACCAGCACGATGTCCCGGTGACGACGCGCGGCTCCGGCACGGGAAACTATGGTCAGGCCATGCCGCTTGCGGGCGGGTGCGTCATGCACCTGAAGAACATGAACAAGGTCAAGGAAATTCACCCGGGCCGGGTGGTGGTTGAACCGGGCTGTCTTCTGAAAGACCTTGATGCGGCCTGCAAGGCCGACAGCGGTCAAGAGATCCGGATGTTCAGTTCGACCTGGGCCACGGCCACGATCGGCGGCTTTATCGCGGGCGGATCGGGCGGGGTCGGTTCCTGCACATGGGGCGCGCTGCGCGACCCAGGCAACATCCTTAGACTGCGGGTTGTAACCATGGAGGAAGAACCCAAGATCCTTGAATTCCGGGGCACAGACCTTGCACGGGTCAGCCATGCCTACGGGACCAACGGGATCATTACCGAAGTCGAAATGCCGCTCGCGCCGGCCTACGACTGGGTCGAGATGTTCGTAGCCTTCGATGACTTTATGCCATCGGTCGAATTTGCGGAACTGCTCGGTAACTCCGATGGCGTCCTGATCAAGCTCGCCACCGTCTTCGAAGCACCGACGGCAAGCGCGTACTTTCAGCGCGTGGCGCCGTTTGTCGATCCTGAGACGCATCTGGTGGCCTGCATGGTCGCACCGCATTCCATGGACGGCTTCGCGGCGCTTCTCGACGCGGCGAAGGGTGCCAGGTTGATCTATCGTTCGGACGACAGCGACTGGCCAAGGAAACCGGGCCCGGTTTTTGAATACGGCTGGAACCACACGACCCTGCGCGCGCTAAAGGTCGACCCGTCGATCACCTATCTTCAGGTGCGCTTTGGCGCGCCGGACCATATGGAAAAGGTCGCGCGGATGCGTGCGTTGCTTTCCCCTGAGGTTCTGCATCACCTTGAGGTCATGCGCGAAGGCGGGAAAGTCATTTTTGCGGGCCTCAGCCTGGTCAAGTTCACCACCGAGGAACGGCTGGACGAGATCGTTGCGTTGCATGAGGAAAACGGCTGCCTGATCTTCAATCCCCACCGCTACACTTTGGAAGAAGGCGGGCGGCAAACTGTCGACGATCGCCAACTTCGTTTCAAGCGCGAGGCCGATCCGAAGGGTTTGCTGAACCCGGGTAAAATGATTGCCTGGGATGATCCCGAATGGTCGTATTCACAAATGTACGCCTATCCGAAGATACAGGCCGCCGAATGACGCTGGCGTCACATACGATCTTTGGGACCTCGGTGATCTGATGCGCGCCATGGTTCTATTCGCGCACCCCTGCGCCGAGAGCTTTGGCACGGCCCTTCACGCGCAGGTTCTTGAAGCGCTTCGCGCAAAAGACTGGGATGTGGACGATTGCGATCTCTACGCCGAGAATTTTCAACCGGTTCTGACGGAAGAAGAGCGCCGTGGGTACCATGACGTGCCGGACAATCTTGGACCCGTGGCAACATATGTGGAGCGGCTAAGGGCCGCCGAGGCGCTTATTCTCGTATTCCCGGTCTGGAATTTCGGCTATCCTGCCATCCTAAAGGGATTTTTTGACCGGGTGTTTCTGCCCGGTGTGTCGTTTCGGCTCGAAGACGGACAGGTGCTGCCAAATCTGACGCATATCAAGAAGCTTGCCGCCGTGACGACCTATGGCGGAACGCGCATGCGCGCGATGCTGGCCGGTGACCCACCGAGGCGCCATTTCACGAGGTCAATTTGGCATGTCTGCAGGCCGTACAAGATGCGCTATCTTGCGCTATACGACATGAACCGGGTCGACGAAATGCGCCGGGCCACGTTTCTGCAACGTGTCGGCATTGAAATGAAGGAGTTTTAGGGGATGCGTGCCCTAGTAGTTTATTGCCACCCGAGATCCGAAAGCTTCACCGCGGCGGTCCGCGATAAGGTCGTCGAAAAACTGGTGGATGTCGGTGCCGAGGTGCGTGTCAGCGATCTTTATGCGCGTGAGTTCGATCCGCGCCTGTCCAGGCACGAGCACGAGATTTACCTGGACACACCCCGGAACCGCGTCCCGGTCGCCGAAGACGTCGACGACGTGCTGTGGTGCGATACGTTGGTATTCGTCTACCCGACATGGTGGTACGGGTTGCCGGCCATGCTGAAGGGCTGGCTTGATCGGGTTCTCTTGCCAGATGTTGCGTTCTTCATGCCGGATTCTGAAAACGCAAACATCCGACGCGGGCTGGACCACATTACACGTCTGGGGGTTTTCACCACAGGTGGAGCCAGCTGGTTCCTGACCCAGTTTGTAGGCGCCCCTGGCAAGCGGACGCTGATGCGAGGCGTGGGTCTGTTGTGCGCCCGTGGCTGCCGCAAGACGTTTGCGATGCATTATCTGATGGACAGTTCGACCCCGTCCACACGGGCGCGCCACCTGGCCAAGGTCGCGCGCAAGATGGACCGCTTCCTTAGGGGCGCCGGACCGGGAAAGCCCGTGCGCCCGACCGAGGCGCCCGCATGATTGCCGGATGCGCGGAACGGCCGCGCACACGCCCCATGGACCTGCATTTCATTTGACCCGACAGTACGACTGGTCCTGCTTATCAAGCCCGGCGTTTCGCGACATTGATCCCGAAAGCACGATCGCGATCCTTCCGACGGCCGCGATCGAACAGCACGGACCCCATTTGCCGGTCGGCACCGACACGCTGATCAATGAAGGCATGCTGGAAGAGTTGCGCAGAACCTGCCCGGATGATCTCGATATCCGGATACTGCCGGTACAGGCCGTCGGAAAGTCTAACGAACACCTTTGGGCGCCGGGCACATTGACACTCAGTGCCGAGACGGCGCTGCGGGTCTGGTGCGACATCGGCCTTTCGGTTGCGCGGGCCGGCGTGCGAAAGATCGTGATTGCCAATTCTCATGGCGGCAATCTGGACCTCATTTCGATCCTTGCCCGAGAGTTGCGCGTGCGGGCGGGCATGCTAGCCGTCAAATGCCAATGGGGTAATTTTGGTCACCCCGAGGGTCTTTACTCGGACCATGAACGGGCGTTCGGCATCCACGGCGGCGATGTCGAGACGTCATTGATGCTCGCGTTTCGTCCCGATACCGTCGAAATGTCGCAGGCACAGGATTTTCGGTCGACGGCCGAGACCACGCCAATTTCTCCGATCGGTCCGATCAGCTACGGATGGATTGCCAGCGATCTGAACCCGCATGGTGTCGTGGGAAACGCCGCTGCTGCCACGCGCGACAAAGGCGTGGCGACATGTGCTCATCAGGTTGCTGGCTTTATTGGGTTATTGCGCGACGTAAGGTCCATGGCCGTGCCTAAAGATCTGGACGACTGAACTTACGCCTGTGGCGTCGACACCCTCGTCAGCGGGTCAATGGTTGCGGTCTTGCTTGCTACAAAGCCTGTGCACATCCAGATAAATACTTATTTAAAACAGTTATTTAGGTTATTACTAAATTTTTAGTTTGACACAAGGGATGTCGGGAAGACATCTATGTCACGTCGGATTCCAAAGGAGTCCCGACAACCAAAGGGAGGTAAAACATGAAAAAGTATTTGCTTTCCGCGGTGGCGGCAGGCGCCGTTATCGCGGGTTACAGCAGCGCTTGGGCCGACGAAGCCGCGGCGCAACGCTGGATCGATGAGGAATTTCAACCATCGACCCTGTCCAAGGATGCTCAGCTGGCCGAACTGAATTGGTTCATTGAAGCCGCAGAGCCCTATTCAGATTTAGAGATCAACGTTCTTTCCGAAGGTATCCCGACCCACTCATATGAGTCGGAAGTTTTGACCAAGGCGTTTGAAGAGATTACCGGCATCAAGGTGAACCATCAGATCCTTGGCGAAGGCGAGGTTGTCCAGGCCGTTCAGACCCAGATGCAGACGGGTCGGAACCTTTACGATGGGTACGTCAACGATTCCGATCTTATCGGCACGCATTCGCGCCTGCAGCTTGCCTACAACCTCACTGAGATGATGGGTGGCGAATGGGCTGCGACGACCTCGCCGACGCTGGATCTGGATGACTTCATGGGTATCCAGTTCACGACCGGCCCGGATGGTAACCTGTACCAATTGCCCGATCAGCAGTTTGCGAACCTCTATTGGTTCCGCAAGGACTGGTTCGACCGCGAAGACCTTCAGGCCGCTTTCAAGGAAAAGTACGGCTATGATCTGGGCGTGCCAGTAAACTGGTCTGCCTATGAAGACATCGCCGAGTTCTTCACCGAGGACGTCGGGGAAATCGATGGCGTTACGATCTACGGTCACATGGACTATGGCAAACGGGCGCCCGACCTGGGATGGCGCATGACGGACGCCTGGCTTTCGATGGCCGGTGCCGGTTCCGTCGGGGAGCCGAACGGCGTTCCAGTCGACGAATGGGGCATTCGGATGGAAGCCGGAACCTGCAATCCGGTTGGCGCATCCGTGTCGCGCGGCGGCGCGGCGAACGGTCCGGCGGCGGTTTACGCCATCCGCAAATGGGACGAATGGCTGCGCAACTATGCACCGCCGGGTGCCGCGTCCTATGACTTCTATCAGTCGCTGCCGGCACTCAGCCAGGGCAACGTGGCGCAGCAGATCTTTTGGTACACGGCCTTTACTGCCGACATGGTGAAGCCGCAGTCGGAAGGCAACAACACGGTCGACGGCGACGGTACGCCGTTGTGGCGGATGGCGCCTTCGCCCCATGGCCCCTACTGGGAAGATGGTCAGAAGGTCGGGTATCAAGACGTGGGTTCCTGGACATTCCTAAAGTCTACGCCGTCCGACAGAGCTCAGGCCGCTTGGCTTTATGCACAGTTTGTGACCTCAAAGACCGTCGACGTGAAGAAAAGCCACGTCGGGCTGACGTTCATCCGCGACAGCTCGGTCAACCATGAGAGCTTTACCGAGCGTGCACCCAAGCTTGGCGGTCTGGTCGAATTCTACCGTTCGCCGGACCGCGTTGCATGGTCGCCGACCGGGATCAACGTGCCGGACTATCCGAAGCTGGCACAGATCTGGTGGCAGCAGATTGGTGACGTAAACTCCGGCGCCTTCACGCCGCAAGAGGCAATGGATCGCCTGGCCGAAGAAATGGACATCACCATGGCCCGGATGCAGGCAGCGGACGAGGGCGCTTCGATCTACGGCGGCTGCGGTCCCCGTTTGAACGAGGCACGTGACGCCGATTACTGGCTCAGCCAGCCGGGGTCGCCGAAGGCCAAGCTTGCGAACGAAAAACCGCAGGGCCAGACCGTCAACTACGATGAACTGGTCGCCCGCTGGCAGTCGCAGTAAAAGCTGAGAGACCGGGACCGCCGCGTCGCGCGGCGGCCCCGAACCCTTTCTAGGGATCTTGCCGGCAGGTCTAGAGAGTTACCGGAATGATTGAGACTAGGGATGTGACCAAGCTTGTCGGCAATGTCGCGCACATAAAGCCGACGAGCCTCAAGCTCGAAACCGGACACTTCAACGTTCTTTTGGGCGCGACAGGTTCCGGGAAGACATCGCTTATCAAGCTTATGGCCGGTCTTGATCCGGTCGCGTCGGGACAGGTTCTGATCGATGGCAAGGACGTCACGAGACTGTCCACCCAGAAGCGCCAGATCAGCCTCGTACACCAGTTCTTTGTCAACTATCCCCATATGTCGGTCTTTGAAAATATCGCCTCGCCGCTTCGTGTCGCAGGGATGACGGGCAGCGAACTTGAAGGCCGGGTCGAAGAGGTGGCGGACCTTCTTCAACTGCGCCCGATGCTGATGCGCAGGCCGCAAGAACTGTCTGGTGGTCAGCAACAACGTACGGCACTTGCCCGAGCCATCGCCAAGGATAGTCGCGCAGTCTTTCTGGACGAGCCCTTGGCAAACCTGGACTACAAGCTGCGGGAGGAGTTGCGCGAACAGCTGCCCGAGCTTTTTGCCGGTCGCGGCGCAGTCGTGGTTTATGCCACGTCCGAGCCGGAAGAGGCGCTTATGCTTGGGGGGCACACCGCGCTGATGAATGACGGCCATGTCACCCAGTTTGGACCGACGGCCGATATCTATCGCAACCCCGCGAACCTCACGGCGGCCCGCGTGTTTTCGGACCCGCCGATAAATGCCGCGTCGGTAACGAAATCCGGTGGAACAGCCGCGCTTCATGGCGGAACCCAATGGGCGCTTGAAGGCGCAGCCGCCGATTTGCCGGACGGTCCGTACACACTGGCCATCCGCCCGCACCGTGTTCTTCCCCAGCGCAGCAATGACCGCGAAGTTGCTTTGACCGGACAAGTGATCGTCACTGAACTTTCGGGGTCTGAATCGAGCGCGCATTTCCGACTGGGCAACGCCGACTGGGTGTCGCTGGCCACGGGCGTGCACCCGTACAACGTTGGTGAGGAACATACGTTCTTCATGGATCCGACCCATTGCCGGTACTTCGACCAGGCGGATCGGAGGGTTGCCTAAATGGCGGAAATCACGCTTTCAAAATTGCGGCACAGCTATTTTAGCGCCCCGGCTACACCGGACGATTACGCCCTCAAAGAGATCGATGTGACATGGCGCGACGGGGGCGCCTACGCCCTTCTGGGTCCGTCTGGATGCGGCAAGTCCACGCTTTTGAATATCATCTCGGGTCTATTGACGCCGTCCGAAGGCAAGGTCCTTTTTGATGGAAAGGATGTCACGACCCTGCCGCCCGACAGGCGCAATATCGCACAAGTTTTCCAGTTTCCGGTGATCTACGACACCATGACGGTGCGCGAGAATCTTGCCTTTCCACTAAAGAACCGTGGCGTTGATGGCGCCACTATCGAAACGCGTGTGGCCGGAATAGCCGAGATGCTGGAAGTTACCGATATGCTGCACGTCCGTGCCGCGAACCTCAGCCCGGACAACAAGCAAAAGATATCCATGGGGCGCGGTCTGGTTCGCGATGACGTCAATGTAGTCATGTTCGATGAACCGCTGACGGTGATCGATCCGCACCTAAAGTGGAAGCTGCGATCCAAGCTGAAAGAACTGCACCAGCGCGTCAAAGCGACTATGATCTATGTGACACACGATCAGACCGAAGCGCTGACATTCGCGGACGAGGTCGTGGTCATGCAAGACGGTGTCGTGGTCCAGATCGGTACACCGGTGGAGCTTTTTGAACGTCCGCAGCATACCTTTGTCGGCCATTTCATCGGCTCGCCCGGTATGAATGTCATTCCCTGTACGGCAAACGGGCGCATGGCAACTTTCGGGGGCCATGCGGTCGCGCTTGAAGGGCCCGCCAGCGACGGCGCGGGTGAGACGATGCTGGGTATCCGGCCAGAGTTTGTCTCAATCAGTGACACCGGCGTCCCAGCAACGGTGACCCGGGTCATCGATGTGGGCCGCCATTTCGTTATCGACGCAGTTGTCGGTGATACCCATCTCAAGGCGGTGTCCGAGCATGATGCGCCTGAGGCCGGAAGCGCCGTGCATCTGGCATTTCGGCCTGAACATACGCGGCTTTACCGCGACGGCTGGATCGCAACGGAGGCGGCGGCATGAGAACTGAAAACCAAAGGGCGTGGTTCTTTGTGCTTCCGGTCCTGTTCCTTGTCGCCTTCAACGCGCTCATCCCGATGATGACCGTCGTAAATTATTCGGTTCAGGAAACCTTCGGAAACAATCAGTTCTTCTGGCAGGGTCTGGACTGGTTTGAACAAATCCTGCGATCGGACAGGTTCCAGGCGGCCCTTGGACGGCAGTTTATGTTCACAGCGATCATCCTGGCGATTGAGGTGCCCCTGGGCATTATCATCGCCCTTTCCATGCCGCGGCAGGGCTTTTGGGTGCCTGTCTGTCTGGTGCTGATGGCGCTGCCGATGCTGATCCCTTGGAACGTTGTAGGCGCGATGTGGAACATCTTCGCTCTGCCCAAAATCGGCATGCTGGGATACTTCTTGAACGATGTCCTGGGCGTGCCCTACGATATGACGCAGGACCCGCTGGCGGCCTGGATAACGGTGATCGTGATGGACGTCTGGCACTGGACGTCGCTGGTCGTGCTGCTTTGCTATGCCGGTCTCGTCTCGATCCCCGACGCGTATTATCAGGCGGCCAAGATCGACGGCGCTTCGCCCTGGTCTGTGTTCCGCTACATCCAGCTGCCGAAGATGAAAACGGTTCTGACAATCGCAATTCTTCTGCGGTTTATGGACAGCTTCAACATATACACCGAGCCCTTTGTGCTCACGGGCGGCGGCCCCGGAAACTCAACGACGCTCCTGTCGATTGATCTGGTCAAGATTGCGCTGGGCCAGTTCGACCTGGGCCCGGCTGCCGCCATGAGCCTGATCTATTTCGCGATCACGCTGCTGGTCAGTTGGGTGTTCTATGTCGTGATGACCAAGGACGATCAGAAATGAAGCTGCGTTCGATAATCCCCATCGTCTACATCATCTTCCTGATGCTGCCGATCTACTGGCTGGTATCGATGAGCTTCAAGACAACGAACGAGATTCTGTCGGGCTTTTCGCTTTTCCCTCAGACATTCACCGTCGACAGCTACGTCGCGATCTTCACCGACCCCACGTGGTATTGGGGCTATATCAATTCGATCCTGTACGTTTCGATTAATACCCTCTTGTCGGTCGCCGTTGCTTTACCAGCGGCCTATGCGTTTTCGCGCTACCGGTTCCTCGGTGACAAACAGCTGTTCTTTTGGTTGCTGACCAACCGCATGGCGCCTGCTGCGGTTTTTGCGCTGCCATTCTTTCAACTCTATTCGTCGATCCAGCTTTTTGACACGCATCTTGCGGTCGCGCTTGCGCATACGCTTTTCAATGTTCCCCTGGCGGTCTGGATCCTTGAAGGGTTCATGCGCGGTATACCTAAAGAGCTGGACGAGACAGCCTATGTAGACGGGTACTCTTTCCCGCAGTTCTTCGTCAAAATTTTCCTGCCGAATATCAAGGCCGGTGTCGGCGTCGCCGCGTTCTTCTGCTTTATGTTCTCTTGGGTCGAGATGCTGTTGGCGAAGACACTGACGGCGGTCGAGGCAAAGCCAATTGCCGCGGTCATGACACGCACCGCATCAAGCGCCGGATACGAACTTGGTCTTCTGGCCGCCGCGGGAACGCTGACCATCATTCCGGGCGCCATCGTTATCTGGTTCGTGCGCAACTACATCGCACGTGGCTTCGCTTTGGGGAGGGTCTGACATGCGCACGCTTCTTTCCATGGGATTTTTGGCGACCCCGGCGGCGGCGCAGCAGGCCGGTTGGGGCAACGTCGGCCAGCCCGAGGAAAAGGTGTTTTCCTGGACAAATCCGCTTTGGCCCGATTTCTGGATGGCCTGGACGCCGGCGACGCTTGCGGTGTTCGTGGGCATCTTTTCGGCCATCGCCATCGTCGGACTTCTTGAGGTTTGGCGATTTCACGACGGCATCGAACGGCGCGGTGTTCTGGGGCTGACAACCACGCTGGGCGACCGGCTTTTCATCACGCTGCTTGGCTCATCCTTTATCTTCCTTGCATGGCTCGGCATCGTCGGGCAGCCCATCTGGACACCGGCGTTCATCGCCCTTGCATGGGGTGTCTTCGTGTTCTGGAAGGTTTAGCTTGTCCAAATGGCGCGCAGTCGGTTCAATGGCCACCAGCGAAAAACAAAAACACTTGTGATGCGAAAAAAGAAAACCCGCAATCTTCTGACCGAGGTCGAACTGGAGTTCATGAATGAGCTTTGGGCCATCGGCGAGGGCACCGTGCGCGATGTGTTGGATCAGCTGCCTGAAGACAGAAGCCTGGCCTACACATCGGGGGCGACCATCCTTCGGATACTTGAAGAAAAAGGTTTCGTGAAAAGCCGCAAGGACGGGAAATCGCTGACCTACACGCCGCTTTTGGCGAAAGACAAATATCAAACCCGTTCGCTTCAAAATCTGTCCCGGACGCTGTTCGACGATACGCCGGCCACGCTGGTGGCGCGTCTGGTCGAGAACGCCGGGCTAACGGATACGGATCTGGAGGAAATTCGGGCGCTGGTGGAGAGGAGGCTCCAGGATGACAGCGATGAAGCCGGTACTTGATCTTGTTATCGACGCAAATGTTGTCTTTGTGTTGGCGTTCTGTTTTTGGAGTATGACCCATGCCGTGATCGGGCGAAGTCGCCTAGCGTCGGATTTTGCCTTGCAGCTTCGCTTGCTGCGCACCGTACTCGCATTTGTGGTTCTAAGCCCGATTTTGTCCTATCTGGCCATGGTTCTTAGTCAGACCTTGTGGCCGAGGGCGCCGATTACTGCCAGTGATGTCGCTGTCGCAGTATATCTGCGTGGAAACATTGACCTGTCGGCAATTCGTTTCGAGGAACTTTTGGATACGCGGGACCGTGTGACCGACATGGTTATTGCGGGCGACGTGCCTTGGCTGACCGCGCTTTTCGGGCTGGTCGGTTTTGGTGTTGCTTACCTGACGCTGAAGATGGTGCTGACGATCCGGCAAGTGAACCGTATTGTC
The DNA here is from genome assembly GCA_039026235.1 of Pseudomonadota bacterium. Taxonomy (GTDB): domain Bacteria; phylum Pseudomonadota; class Alphaproteobacteria; order Rhodobacterales; family Rhodobacteraceae; genus JBCCMQ01. The sequence goes on along the minus strand of JBCCMQ010000010.1, from coordinate 136,286 downwards.
TCGCAAAGCTACACATGGCGCCGGACGCGGACCACCGATATCCGTTTGTCAGACACGGTGACTATTCCGTTTGCAGCGCGTGGTATCTGGCGCAGGCACGTTGTGCTTCCGTCTTATCTGCTGACCAAACCGCGCGAGCTTCGTATCGTTCTGGCGCATGAATTCGAACACCTTCGGCAAAGCGATGTTGAATGGGAGCTGATCTTTGAGTTCGTGCGCCCGTTCCTGTTCTGGAACCCTGCGTTCCTGCTGTGGCGGCGCGCGTTTGACCGGCTTCGCGAATTGAGCTGCGATCAGGCCGTCATCGCCTCAAAACGGATTTCACCGCGCGAGTACGCGCAATGTCTGTTGGAGTTTTGTGAGCGCAAGCCAACGAAGCGGACGGTTGAGGTTTTCAATGTCGCGTTTTTGCGCACCGGCACCAGTGTGGCGCGCCAGGCGCTGGAAGCGCGCGTGATCGCCCTTGGCGACGTGCGTCGGCGCGACGGCCAAAACCGCGCGCTGCAATGCTTCGTATCGGGATTTCTGGCAATCGCGATTGTAGTTACCGCAGCCTCTGTCAGGAGTCCTGGAGACTGGAGCCACGACCGTCTGATGCTGTCAACGATCGTGAACCTGGAACGTTTGGAGGCGATCAACGCAAGTTTTGGGGTCAGGCCCTGACTGGAAACCGTGACGGTGTTTCTTCCGTGACCTAACAGGTCCATCGGCATCCGTCGGACTTCTTCGATTATGCGGCATGCTTCTGGACGTTTGGAAACCGCGATGATTGACAAATTGGAACGTTCCAGTAAAAGTTGGATCGTTCCAAAAGGGAGGTGATTCTCAGTGAACTGGGGATTAGTCGGGGCAAGTACAATCGCTTCGCAGCATATGATCGGAGCGATCCGCGCACAGGCCGGAAACGACGTCGTCGCGCTTCTCAGCAGCGACGCTGCGCGTGGCCGGGCTTACGCAGATCAGCATGCCATTGCGCAAGGCTTTACCGACATCGAAGAGATGCTGGCTGAGCCTGCCATTGACGCCGTCTACATCTCTACGACAAACGAGAAACACCATCCGCAGGCAATGCGCGCCATCGCTGCCGGAAAGCACGTGCTTTGCGAAAAGCCATTGGCGATGAATTTGGCAGACGCGCATGAAATGGTGTCAGCGGCTGCGTCAGCGGGGGTTGTCTTCGCGACAAATCATCATCTTAGAAACGCCGGATCGCATATCAAGATGAAGGAACTGGTCGACACAGGTCGGCTGGGTGACGTGCAGGCCGTTCGGGTCGGCCATGCGGTCTATCTGCCTCCAAACTTGCAGGGCTGGCGGATCGACAACCCCGAGGCGGGCGGAGGCGTCATTCCCGATATCGTCGTTCACGATGCCGACACCGTGCGGTTCCACTTGGGCGAGGATCCGGAAGAAGTGGTGGCGATCGAGCGCAGCGAAAGTCTCGGTCAGGGCGTCGAAGACAGTGTCATGTCAGTTTGGCAAATGCCCTCGGGCGCACTCGTTGAAACGCACGAAGGTTTCACCGTTCGCCATGCCCGAACCTCTTTTGAGGTGCATGGAACCGAAGCATCCGTGGTGGCGCGGGGTGTCATGACCCAACGACCGGTGGGTGAGGTCATTCTGCGATCCGGTGATAAGGAAGAGGCCGTTTCATTCAGCGATCACAATCTCTACCAGCGCGCACTGGGCTGTTTTGTGGATGCAGTCAAAGGCAACGGCGCGCCGGCTGCAGATGGCGTTGACGGCATCAAATCCCTTGCGGTGGCGCTCGCCGTGAAAGAGGCGGCCGCCACCGGGCGGCGGATCGCCGTCGATTACGGTGGTGTGTAAGATGGGAAAGATCGTCTCTGCATCCGAGGCAGTGTCCAGGATCGAAGACGGCGCCGTCGTAACGGTGTCTTCGTCGTCAGGTCTTGGTTGTCCTGACAGTATCCTGAAAGCCATCGGTGAAAGGTTCGAAGCGGAAGGACATCCACGTGATTTGACCACCCTTCACCCGATTGCAGCAGGCGACATGTACGGCATCAAGGGTGTGGACCATATCGCCAAGGACGGGCTTTTGTCGCGCATCCTGGCGGGTTCCTATCCCAGCGGGCCGTCGTCGATGGAGATGCCTGCGATCTGGAAGATGATCGTCGATGACCGGGTGGCGGCTTACAATGTGCCATCCGGCATCATGTTCGACATGCACCGCGATGCGGCTGCAAGACGCCCGGGTGTCTTCACGCAGGTCGGGCTGGAAACATTCGTCGACCCCATCCGCGAAGGATGCGCGATGAATGCACGGGCGGCCTCGGACCCTATTGTTTTCCGCCGCGAGTTGGACGGGGACACCTGGCTGCACTTTCCGAATGTTCCCGCGGATGTCGCGATAATCCGGGGCACCACGGCCGATGAAAACGGCAATGTAACCTTCGAACACGAAGGTGCGTATCTAGGCGCGCTGGATCAGGCTATTGCGGTCCGCAATAATCGCGGGCTGGTCATTGCCCAGGTCAAAAGGGTGACTGCTGCGGGATCTCTCCGGCCTCACGACGTGCATGTGCCGGGACACCTTGTCGATCTTGTGGTCATTGACCCGGACCAAAAGCAGACCACCGGGACGGATTACGACCCGGCGATTTCGGGTGAGATCATGCGGCCGTGGGACAGTTTTTCGACCGTCGACCATGGCATTGAGAAAGTCATCGCGCGCCGTGCGGCAATGGAGCTTCGTGCCGGTGACAGCGCCAACCTGGGCTTTGGAATTTCGGCAAATGTTCCCCGCATTCTGTTGGAAGAGGGCTATCCTCAGGCCGTCACCTGGGCGATTGAGCAGGGCGCGGTTGGTGGGATGCCATTGACCGGCTTTGCCTTTGGCTGCGCGTCGAACGCAGATGCCATACTGCCCTCGCCAGCGCAGTTCACCTACTTTCAAGGCGGCGGATTTGACGTGTCTTTTCTGTCTTTCCTTGAGGTCGACCGGGCCGGCAATGTGAACGTGTCGAAACTGGGCAAGCGGCCTTACCTGACAGCCGGGTGCGGCGGGTTCGTCGACATCACCGCCAATGCCCGCAAGATCGTCTTCTCCGGCTATTTCGAAGCGGGCGCGACGCTGGCGCTGACCGAGGCCGGTATTGAGGTCACCAGACCCGGCAAATTCACCAAGATGGTGGAAACAGTCGAGCATGTGACCTTTGCCGGTCAGCGCGCCAGGTCGCGCGGGCAAGAGGCGATATATGTGACCGAGCGCTGCGTCATGCGTCTGGATGACGACGGTTTGCTGGCGACCGAGCTTATGCCGGGTATTGAACCCGAAAGGGACATCGTGCAGGCGTCAGAAGGTCGTGTGCGAGTGGCGGGTAACGCCGCGACGCTGCCGCTTTCGCTGATGTCCGAAGGACCCATGGGATTGGTCCTATGAGCGCGGTATACCTGAACATAGACGGGTCCCTGGCGTCGATCACGCTGGACAATCCAACGAAGTTGAATGCGCTGAACTCCGAGATGTTGAGCGCGCTTGACGATCATTGTTCCCGGATCGAAGCCGCCGCAGAGGTGCGCGCGGTGCTGCTTGGCGCCGTGGGCGACAAAGCGTTTTGCGTCGGGGCCGATATCCGCGAATGGGGTCAGCTGGGCGCGCGAAGTTTCGCCCGCGATTGGGTCAGACGCGGCCACCGCGTGTTCGACCGACTTGCCCGCCTGCCGGTGCCAGTCATCGGCGTCTTGAACGGGCATGCCTTCGGCGGTGGCCTAGAACTGGCGGCCACATGTGACCTGCGGGTCATGGACCCGGGCGCAACAATCGCATTGCCTGAAACTGGTGTTGGCATTGTACCCGGGTGGTCCGGAACGCAGCGGCTGGCGGGCCAGATTCCACCTGCAATCCTAAAAGAAATGGCGCTGACCGGTGCACGTATCGGGGCTGAGCGCGCCTATCAGATCGGTTTTGCCAACCGCCTTGATGCGGATCCGTTGGCGGCCGCAACCGAAATTGCCGCGCGAATTCTCTCAAACGCACCGCAGGCGACCGAAACCGCAAAATGGCTGATTTCTGCGGCATTGGGCGAAGACGGCGCGGCCAGTGTCGAAGCCCTGGCCGGTGCGGCGATGGCGGCGACGGTCGAAAAGGCCGAAGGCGTCGCGGCTTTCGCCGACAAACGGACGCCATCATTTGAGGACGGGTATCAATGAGCGAACTTGATCTGACGCTTGTTGCCCGGCGCCCCGATGCCACGCCTGTCCGGGCGCTTGAACTCCGCCATCTGATTGATGGTGAATGGACTTCATCATCGGATGCGACGACGTTTAGGCGTCATTCTCCGTCTTCCGGAGACTTGGTTTCCATCGCATCGCGCGGAGAGCTGCCCGAGGTCAACGCAGCCATTTCCGCGGCACGCCGCGCGTTCGACAAACGGGCGTGGTCGGAGACACCGGGAAGCGAACGGGCCGCATTGCTGAACCGCGTGGCCGGGCTGATCGATGCAAGGCGGGAACAGATCGCGCTTTACGAGACGCTGGAAAGCGGCAAGCCCATAAGCCAGGCGACCGCCGAGATCGAAGGGGCCGCAAACCTCTGGCGATACGCGGCGACGCTTGCGTGGAACATTCGCGGCGACAGCCAGAACGCGCTGGGCGCGGACATGCTGGGCATGGTTCTGAAAGAACCGATCGGTGTGGTTGCAATGATCACACCCTGGAATTTCCCGTTTCTGATCATTTCTCAGAAACTGCCGTTTGCGCTGGCGGCCGGTTGCACGGCGGTCATCAAGCCATCGGAAATGACATCGGCCACGACGGTCATACTGGGTGAGATCCTGATCGAGGCCGGTATTCCAGCGGGCGTTGTGAATATCGTTCTTGGTTTTGGAGATCCCGTTGGCAGCACGCTGACAACGCATCCCGATGTCGACATGGTGTCATTCACCGGCTCTACGGGCGTTGGAAAGGCCATCGTCGCGGCGACGTCGCGGACGCTCAAGAAGGTTTCTCTCGAACTCGGGGGCAAGAACCCCCAGGTGATCTTTCCGGACGCTGATCTTGATGAGGCCGCCGATGCCATCGTGTTCGGCGTCTACTTCAACGCAGGCGAATGCTGCAATTCAGGGTCGCGCATCATCGTGCATGAGGACATCGTCGAGGCACTGACCGACCGCGTGGTGGTCCTTTCTCGGCGCGTTCCCTTCGGTGATCCGCTGGACCCGGCAACAAAGGTTGGCGCGATTATCTCGACCGCGCATCAGGAAAAAATTGACGGTTATGTCAAGGCTGCCGCCGCCTCGGGTGCCCGCGTTCTTCTCGGGGGTGCCGATATAGTGATTGCTGGTCTGCCGGGTCATTTCTATCAGCCGACAGTGGTGACCGATGTGACTGCCGAGATGCCGATCGCGACCGAGGAGGTTTTTGGACCGGTTTTATCGGTTTTGAAGTTCCGGACGTTTGAAGAGGCCATCGCCCTTGCCAACGGCGCGGCCTATGGCCTGTCCGCCGGGGTCTGGAGCGGCAGCGTGCACACCTGTCTCAGGTTTGCACGAGAAGTTCAGGCAGGCACCGTCTGGACAAACTCGTGGATGGATGGGTATCCGGAACTTCCCTTTGGCGGCGTCAAGGAAAGTGGCCTTGGCCGCGAACTCGGGCACAACGGGATAGAGGAATTCCTGGAAACCAAGACTGTGCAGATGCGCATCGGAAAAACACGTGCGATGTGGGTCTGAAAAGAAACGCGCGGCCCAAGCCGCGTGACCGATTACGCAAAAACGGGAGGAATCTTATGCGTATGATTATGAAGTCGACAACATCGGCGGTTGCGGCGCTGGCCCTGTCAGGCAGCATTGCATCGGCCGCTGACGTTGAAGTTCTGCATTGGTGGACATCCGGTGGTGAGGCCGCCGCACTGAACGTTCTGAAAGACGATCTTGAAACGCAGGGCATCGGCTGGCAGGACATGCCGGTTGCCGGTGGCGGCGGTGAGCAGGCCATGACTGTTCTGCGCGCCCGTGTAACCGCCGGAGATGCACCTACGGCGGTTCAGGCGCTTGGCTTCGACATCCTGGACTGGGGCGCACAGGGCGCGTTGGCGGATCTGAATGAGGTTGCCGCGAAAGAACGTTGGGACGAGGTTGTTCCCGAGGCGCTGCAATCCTTTGCCAAATATGATGGCAAATGGATTTCAGCGCCCGTGAACGTTCATTCGACCAACTGGGTCTGGGCCAACAAGGCGGTTCTGGATGCCAATGGAATTGCCGTTCCGGCCACTTGGGAAGACTTCGTTTCCGCAGTGGACACGCTTAAGTCAGCGGGTATCACGCCGATCGCACACGGCGGTCAGGCTTGGCAGGACGCCACGGTCTTTGACGCGGTCGCCATGTCGACCGGTGGTCCGGACTTCTACAAAGCCGCCTTCATCGATCTGGATGAAGACGCCCTCGGTTCGGACACCATGAAAGAGGCTTTCGACCGCATGGCCTTTATCCGCGCCAATGTCGATGACAACTTCTCGGGCCGCGACTGGAACCTTGCCACGGCCATGGTGATCAACGGCGAAGCCGGTTTTCAGATGATGGGTGACTGGGCCAAGGGTGAGTTTCTGAATGCAGGTAAGGAGCCCGGTGAAGACTTCCTTTGCTTCCGGTTCCCCGGCACACAGAACCAGGTCACCTTCAACGCCGACCAGTTCATGATGTTCGATCAGGGCGGTGTGGTATCAGACGAACAGGCCGCCCTGGCCAGCGCCATCCTGTCGCCGTCCTTCCAGTCTGCTTTCAACGTGGTCAAGGGATCGGTCCCGGCGCGCACCGATGTGTCTGACGCAGCCTTTGACAACTGCGGCAAGCAGGGAATGGCGGATCTGGCGGCAGCCGCGTCGTCTGGCAACCTGTTCGGTTCGATGGCCCATGGACATGCCAATCCGGCGGCCGTGAAGAACGCGATCTATGACGTGGTCACAGCCCACTTCAACGGCGAATACGACAGCGAAACCGCAGTGACCGAACTGGTCGACGCAGTCTCGATCGCTCAGTAATCGCACGGCGGGGCGCCGGGCGGCGCCCCGCACCCAAATCAGATCCAAGGAACCGCGCCATGGCTGTTCGTGCCGAGGCGGACTTTAAAACGCGCCTTCAAAACTGGTTGCCCAAGCTGGTGCTTTCGCCGTCGCTGGCGATGGTTCTGGTCTTTGTCTACGGCTTTATCGGCTTCACCGTGTATGTCTCGTTCACGGACAGCCGTATCCTGCCCTTTGTCGGACGCGATGGTCAGCCGACCTATGAACTCATCGGGTTTGAGAACTACGATAAGCTCTTCCGGCTGTCGCACTGGGAAATATCACTGACCAATATGGCGGTGTTCGCCGGGCTCTACATAGTGGTGTGCACGCTTATTGGTCTGATGCTGGCGATCTTTCTGGATCAGAAGATCCGGGGCGAGGGCGTTCTGCGTCCGCTGTACCTTTATCCCATGGCGCTCAGCTTTATTGTCACGGGCACCGCGTGGAAATGGTTTCTGGATCCCGGCATCGGGCTTGAGAATATTGTGCAGGGCTGGGGTTGGGAAAGCTTCCGTTTCGATTGGATCAAGAACCGCGATTTCGCGATCTACACGGTGGTCATCGCCGCTGTCTGGCAGACAAGCGGTTTTGTGATGGCCATGTTCCTTGCCGGTTTGCGCGGTATCGACAATGAGATTCTGAAGGCCGCCCAGATGGACGGTGCGTCCAACTGGAACCTCTACCGGCGGATCATCATCCCGCAGTTGCGGCCCGCATTCCTGTCCGCCTTCGTGATCCTGGCTCATCTAGCGATCAAGACATTTGACCTGGTAATCGCCATGACCGGCGGCGGCCCGGGGCGGGCAACCGAACTGCCCGCGACCTTCATGTATTCCTACACCTTCAGCCGGAATCAGATGGGCATCGGCGCATCTTCGGCGGTGATTATGCTGATGACGATCGCGGCAATCATGATCCCCTATCTCTATGCCGAGCTTCGGGAGAAGAAGTGATGGCCGTTGCAACCCAAGACAGTGCGGTCCGAACCGGCAGGATCACCCGGACGTTCATCTATCTGGTCCTGCTGCTGTTCGCCCTTTTCTACATGCTGCCGCTTTACGTGATGCTGGTGAATTCGGTGAAACCCCTTAGCGAAATCACCGGCGGCGGAATGATGGCTCTGCCCAGCACGTGGACAATCGAGCCATGGCTGAAGGCTTGGTCCACCGCCCAGATTGGGGTGCAGCCCACGGGTCTGAAGCCCTATTTCAGGAACTCGATCTCGATGGTCGTCCCGGCCGTGGCTATCTCGACCGTGTTGGGTGCGCTTAACGGCTACGTCTTGACCAAATGGCGTTTCCGCGGGGATACGATCCTTTTCGGGTTGATGCTGTTTGCCTGTTTCATTCCTTTCCAGATCGTCCTTATCCCGATGGCCGCAGTCCTTGGCTTTCTTGGCCTGTCGGGGTCCACGGCGGGGCTGGTTCTTGTCCACGTGGTCTATGGTGTCGGGTTCACGACGCTTTACTTTCGGAACTACTATGCGGTCTTTCCAACCGAATTGATCCGCGCGGCGCAGATCGACGGGGCAGGCTTCTTTCAGATTTTCTGGCGCATTCTGTTGCCGTCGTCGGGCCCGATCGCCGTGGTCTCGGTAATCTGGCAGTTCACCAACATCTGGAATGACTTCCTGTTCGGTGCGTCATTCGCATCCGGCGATGGGGCACCGATGACGGTTGCGCTCAACAATCTTGTTCAGTCGTCAACCGGCGTCAAAGAGTACAACGTGCATTTCGCGGGCGCGATCCTCGCCGCGCTTCCCACGCTTCTCGTCTACATTGTGGCCGGACGGTACTTCGTTCGCGGCCTCATGGCCGGCTCTGTGAAAGGGTAATCGGATGGGCTTTCTCGATATCGATAACGCAACGAAGACTTACGGGGCGGTCGAGGTGCTGCACCAAGTCGACATCTCTGTCGAGGAAGGTGAATTCCTGGTCCTCGTGGGGCCTTCGGGATGCGGGAAATCCACCCTTCTCAACATGATCGCCGGGCTTGAGGAAATCACGAGCGGCGAGATCCGGATCAAGAACGCTGTGATGAACGGCGTCCACCCGTCAAAACGCAACATCGCCATGGTCTTTCAAAGCTACGCGCTTTATCCGAACATGACCGTCGGCCAGAACATTACGTTCGGCCTTGAAATGCACGGTGTTCCAAAAGCCGAACGCGACACCTCGATGCGTGATGTCGCCAAGCTCTTGCAGATCGAGCAGTTGCTCGACCGCAAGCCCGGTCAGCTATCAGGGGGGCAACGGCAGAGGGTTGCCATGGGTCGCGCCCTAGTGCGACAGCCCGATGTCTTTCTGTTCGACGAACCCTTGTCCAATCTTGACGCGAAGCTGCGCGTCGATATGCGGACCGAGATCAAAAAGCTGCATCAGAACCTTGGCACCACGATCGTTTATGTGACCCATGACCAGATCGAGGCCATGACGCTGTCGACGCGCATTGCCGTCATGAACGGCGGCTTCGTCCAACAGCTTGGCACGCCAAAAGAAATCTATGACACCCCGGCAAATCTGTTCGTCGCGACCTTCATGGGCTCTCCTTCCATGAACCTGATCCCGGTTCAGGTGAAAGTTGAGGGTGACGGTGTTTTCGCGGTCACACGGAATGATCAGGATCAAGAGATCAAACTGGCGTTCTTCGATCCCTCCAATGCCCTAAGGGTCTATGACGGCCGGCAGGTGACCCTGGGGTTGCGGCCCGAGGCGCTGACCGACGTGGAAGGTGCCGATCACCGGTCCAGCCATTTGGAGCGGATAGAGAACACGGTCATGGTCACCGAGCCCGCCGGATCGGACACGTTTGTCACAACATCCATCGGCGGCACAGAATGCGTGGCGCGCATGCGTGCGGATGCCGATGTGGCACCCAGCAAAGTTACCGAGTTCGCCTTTAACATGGAAAAGGCGCTTGCCTTTGATCCGAAGACGGAGGCACGCATCGTCTGATGGACACCGACGTTCTGATAATCGGATCCGGGATGGGCGGTGCAACCTGCGCGGCCGCGCTTGCGCCTTCGGGTGCCCGTATCACAATCCTCGAACGCGGAAATCCGATTGAGCCATCACCGGATACACGGGATGATTTTTCAATTTTCGGACTTGGAACGTTCCGAAATACCGAAACCTGGGACACACCGGATGGACGGGTGTTTGATCCGGGCAACTATTATTTCGTGGGCGGAAATTCGAAGCTTTATGGCGCGGTGCTCTTTCGCTACCGCGCCGAAGATTTCAGACCCCTTCGCCACATGGGCGGCACAACGCCCGGCTGGCCGATCACCTACGATGAATTCGAGCCCTGGTACCAGGCGGCCGAAGACCTTTATGAAGTGCGGGGCGCCCTTGGTCCGGACGCCAGTGAGCCGCGCCATTCCGGGACATATCGTTATCCTGCGGTTCCCCATGAAGAAACCATTCTGGATGCCGCTAGGCGCCTGTCCAAGGAAGGACTTTCGCCCTGCAACCTTCCCCTGGGCGTCGATATCGACGCATGGTTGGCCGGCGGGGAAACGGGCTGGGACGCCTTTCCCAATACCGGCAACGGGAAGAAGGACGCCGAGAGTGTCGCCATCGCGAAAGCGCTGCGCCACAACACCGTGCGGCTGGAAACCGGTTGCCATGTCACAAGGCTGTGCGAGGGCGCCGACGGGCGGATCGACTTCGTTGAGTACCAGACCGCTGACAGAACGCACCGCGTCTCGGCTCGCATCGTCATCCTATCGGCGGGCGCGGTGAACTCGGCCGTCACCTTGCTGCGCTCAGCCAATGACAACCGTCCCAAGGGCTTGGCCAATTCTTCGGACCAGGTCGGCAGAAACTTTATGAACCACAACACGCACGCGGTGCTGTCGCTTCATCCGCTGCGCAGGAATCCGTCCGTCTATCAAAAAACGCTCTACTTTAACGATTTCTACCTCAGCGGTGGCCCGTCCGGCGAACCCCTGGGCAACATCCAGCTTCTCGGTAAGATCACAGCCCCGATCCTGGCCGCTCAGGTTGGTCTTCCTCGGGCTTTGGTGCGCTGGATCGCTGAGCGGTCGATCGACTGGTATGCGATGAGTGAGGATCTGCCGGATCCGGAAAGCCGGGTGACGCTCAAGAACGACCGGATCGTTCTGGACTGGCGGCAGTCCAACTGGGAAGCGCACAAGCTTTTGGTGCGCAAGTTCAAGTCCGTCCTGCGAAGGGCCGGCTGGCCCGTCGTTCTGTCGCGCCCCTTTGACCGAACGGTGCCGTCGCACCAATGCGGTACAGCCCGATTTGGCAACGATCCATCCAATAGCGTGCTTGATCCGTGGTGCCGGTCCCACGACCATCCCAATCTGTACGTGGTCGATGCCAGCTTTCTGCCGAACTCTGCGGCGGTCAATCCGGCGCTTACGGTCGCCGCACAGGCGCTTCGCGTCTCTGACTACATTCGAAAAACCGAACTGGCCGCGGCATGACCAAGGTGGCGCTGATAACCGGTGGTCAAAGGGGGATTGGCCTTGGGATCGCCCAGGCCCTCAAAGAGGCCGATTTCAGACTGGCCATAGCGGCCGAGCTGCCGCCCGACAGTGACGAGGTCAAGGGCGCGTTGAATGCGCTGTCCCCTGTCGCCAGCTATTACCGCCATGACATCAGGGATGCGGATGCGGCCCCGGAACTGCTTGATGCGATAGAGGCCGACCTTGGACCGCTCACCTCTTTTGTCTCAAACGCGGGTGTAGCTGCACCGGTGCGCGGCGATGTGCTGGATCTTCAGCCCGGTAATTTTGATTTCGTTCACGAGGTCAATCTGAAAGGGGCATTCTTTCTTGCCCAGGAAGTTGCACGCCGAATGGTCGGTGGGGCGTCGGATCACCACCGCGCCATGGTCTTCATCACCTCGGTTAGTGCGACGCTGGTGTCCGTCGAGCGCGCGGAATACTGCATTTCCAAAGCAGGGGCCGCCATGATGGCCCAGCTTTTCGCGGCAAGGCTTGCATCCGAAGGTATCGATGTCTTTGACGTGCGCCCCGGCATCGTCGCCACCGACATGACGGCCGCGGTCACGGAAAAGTACTCCAAGCAGATCGAAGAGGGCCTTGTACCCGCCAGACGATGGGGGGTGCCCGACGATATTGGCAGAACGGTCCGGGCCCTCGTCGAAGGTCATCTGCCGTTTTCAAACGGCGCTGTCGTCCCCGTCGATGGCGGGCTTGGCATTCCACGGTTGTGAAAGAAGATCCAATGCCAAAGGGATATGACTTCATCGTAATCGGCGGCGGCGCGGCGGGATGCGCCGTTGCCGCGCGCCTGTCCGAAGATCCTGCCTGCAAAGTGCTTCTGTTAGAGGCCGGAGGTCGGGACCGGAACCCGCTTTACCATTTGCCCGCAGGCTTTGCGAAAATGACCAAGGGCATTGGATCCTGGGGGTGGGAGACGACCCCGCAACGCCACATGAAGAACCGCGTCTTCAATTACACCCAGGCCAAGGTGATCGGTGGCGGTTCGTCCATCAATGCGCAGGTCTACACACGCGGCAATGCGCAGGACTATGACGAATGGCGACAGATGGGGTGCGCTGGCTGGTCCTATGACGATGTGCTTCCCTACTTTCGGCGCGCGGAAGACAACGACACCTATGACAATCGCTATCACGGCACGGGTGGGCCGCTTGGCGTCTCAAAACCAGCCGCTCCCTTACCGATTTGCGAGGCCTATCTGGAAGCGGCCGCCGCGCTGGGTATCCCGCGGAACAGCGATGTGAACGGAGAGCGTCAGGATGGCGCGGCCTACTATCAGCTGACCCAGCGGAACGGCCGGAGATCGTCTGCCGCCATGGCCTATCTGGCCCCGAACCGTGGGCGCACCAACCTTGAGCACAGGACAGGCGCGCAGGTGCGCCGGATCCGGGTGCAAAATGGCCGCGCGACGGGCGTAGATCTTATGGACGGAAGCCAGATCGATGCGGATTGCGAGGTCATTCTTTCGGCGGGGGCCATTGGCTCTCCACGGTTGCTGCAGTTGTCGGGTATCGGACCTGCTGATCATCTGCGCGACGTCGGCATCGACGTGGTCATCGACCAACCGCAGGTTGGGGAAAACCTGCAAGACCATCTTGATCTCTATTGCATCTGTGAGGTTAGCGGCCCTTACACCTACGACCGTTTTTCCAAGCCGCATCTGACCGTCATGGCGGGCATCCAGTATGTGCTTACGCGCAAGGGCCCTGCTGCATCCAGCCTCTTCGAAACCGGGGGCTTCTGGTATGTGGATCCCGACGCGCGATCACCGGACATTCAGCTTCACTTGGGCCTCGGCACTGGCATTGAAAAAGGCGTCGAGACAATGCCCGATGGCGGTGTGACGTTGAACTCATGCTACCTTCGGCCCCGGTCGCGCGGCACCGTGCGGCTCGGCAGCGCTGATCACGCCGCGGCACCACTTATCGACCCGAACTATCTTGAAGACAGCCATGACCGGGAAATGTCCATTCGCGGCCTGAAGCTGACGCAAGAGATACTCGCCCAGGAACCTTTGAAGCCCTTTATCCGGGCCGAGCGGTTGCCGGGGCCGGATATCCGCAACGACGCCGAATACTTCGATTTCATTTGCCAGCACTCCAAAACATCACACCACTGCGCTGGTACGTGCCGCATGGGCGCAGACGACGGCGCCGTGGTTGATCCGCGCCTTCGCTTCAATGGGATTGAGCGACTGCGCGTCGTCGACAACGCGATCATGCCCACCGTCATCTCATCAAATACAAATGCAGCAGCGATCATGATCGGCGAAAAAGCCTCGGACATGATCCGTCAGGACAACGGAGCATCGATATGATCCGCCACATTGTGTTGGTCAAATTCAAGCCAGAGGTCGGGCCCGAGCTCGTGGACGACATTTTCGCAGAACTGCACCGGATCAAAGCCAAGTTGCCCGGCGTGCTCTCGATCACATCCGGTCGCAGCGAAAGCCCCGAAAAGATTGAACGGGGCTACATGCACGGGTTCGTCGCGGATATGGCGGACTGGTCGGCCCTGCAAGCCTATCAGGATCATCCCGATCACAAGAGGCTTGGCGCACGTCTTGTTGAAAACGCCGTAGGCGGGATCGATGGCATCCTTGTGTTCGATCTTCTGGTGTCGGAGAGCCCAGATGCTTAACGTGCACCGGACCAAGGCGCTGGTGCTTCCCACATACAACGGGACGCTAGAGCCCTATGCGCTTTCGGGTGACCCGCTAAAGCCGCGCCCACCGGCGGCTGCGTTCACGAGGACGGCTTTTGCGGCGGCGCATGTGGTCTCCGATCCCTTGCGTGAACGCGATCCCTGGCGCGGCGCGCCGGCTGTCGACTGGGAAAGTACCTTGAGTTTCCGTGCCTACCTTTGGGATCAGGGGCTGGGGCTTGCCGAAGCCATGGACACCGCTCAAAGAGGCATGGGCGTCGACTGGGCCACATCCAAGGAATTGATTGAGCGGACCATGGTCGAGGCCAAGGCCCACCCGCTTAAGCCGCGCGTTGCCTGCGGTGCGGGAACCGACCAGTTCGCTATCCATGACCTTAAGGGTGCGGATGCGCTTGTCGCCGCCTACAGTGAACAGATGGAGGCGATCGAGGCCGCCGGTGGTCAGATTATTCTCATGGCCAGCCGGTCGATGGCAGCCCAGGGCGGCGGCCCGGATTTTTATGCGTCTGTCTACGAACGCCTAATTTCCCAGGCCACCCAGCCGGTCATTCTGCACTGGCTCGGTGACATGTTTGATCCGGAACTGAAAGGGTACTGGGGCCACCAGGATCTGGACCAGGCGACAGATGCGGTGCTTGAGATAATCCACCGGAACGCCGTCCGAATTGATGGCATAAAAGTCAGCCTGCTGGATCAGTCGCGGGAAGAGACCCTGCGCGCACGGTTGCCCGTGGGCGTTCGGCTCTACACGGGCGATGATTTCAACTACGCGGCGCTTATCGAAGGGGATGGCAAGCATTTTTCGCACGCCTTGTTAGGCGCATTTGCGGCCATCGCGCCGGCCGCCGCCCAGGCACTTGGGGCGCTGGCCGAAGGCGACAATGCCCGCTATCACGCTCTCCTTGGTCCCACGGTACCGCTAAGCCGAGAGATCTTTAAGGCGCCGACGCAGTACTACAAGGCGGGTATCGCCTTTCTGGCCTGGCTGAACGGGGTGCAGCACCATTTCGTGATGCCCGGCGGGTTACAGTCTTCACGCGAGATCGCCCATTATGCCGAAATCTACCGTTTGGCCGATGCCGCCGGATTACTTTCCCGGCCCGATTTGGCAACAGAGCGGATGAAGACCCTTTTGCATATCTACGGAATTGACTGATGCCGGCGGACAAGCGTTCGACGATCAAGGATGTCGCCGCCCACGCCGGTGTCTCCAAGTCGACCGTTTCGCTTGTTCTGCAGGGCTCTAGCCTGGTCAAGAAAGAAACCCGCGACACCATTCAGGCGTCAATGAAAGAGCTGAATTATGTGCGTAACCGGGCCGCGGCAACGCTTCGTGGTTCGGGCACGGGGCTCGTCGGGCTGATCATCAACGATCTCAGGAATCCTTTTTTCACTGAATTCGCGGCTTCCGTTCAGATGGAGTTCCACCGGCGCGGCTTCGCGACCGTCATCGCAAACTGTGATGAAGATCCGATGATCCAGGAAAGAACTGTGCTGACGATGCTCGAGCATGATGTCTCGGCGTTGATGATCTCGCCTTGTTACGGGGATGTGGCCGGTGCCTTTCAGGCCATCGCGAAGTCAGGATTGCCGGTCCTTCAGGTGCTCAGGCGTGTCGCGTCGGCCAGGCACGATCTGCCCTTCTTTACACACGACTATGTCGGAGGCAGCCATCTGGCCGCCCGTCACCTTCTTGGCCAAGGGCTTCAGCACATTGCTTTCGTCGGCGGCGTCGAGGGCCGCGAAATCACCCATGATCGCATGAGCGGCTATTTGGCAGAAATGTCCGACCTTGATCTTCCCGTGACGTTTCAAAGTGGCCGGGCCACACGTCGCATGGGCCGCGAGATGGCCGGCCGATTGTTGGACCTTCATCCAGAAATCAACGCCGCGATCTGCTTTAACGATCTCGTTGCTCTGGGCATGTTGGCGGGTCTTGCCGAGCGGGGCAGGCGTCCGGGCGAGGATTTCTTCCTCGTCGGTTTCGATGACATCGAAGAGGCGCGCCTCGCCCATCCGCCGCTAACGACCATCCGCTGCGATCTGGCGCGGTTTGGAAGAATGAGTGCCGAGATGCTGCTTCGCCAGATTGAAGAGGGGCGCCCTATGACCGCAGCCGGAACACTGGCGGTTGAGCTGGTTGTCCGTGCGTCGAGCAGGGTGTGAAATCAGGTCAGGTGAAGCTATCGCCAAAACCAGGCCTGTCCGTTCCGCCAGCCTTGGAGGAGACCAGATGTTTGGGCGGTTTTTCCGCATGGCGCCTGGTGCCACTGGAAGTCCTTAAGTAAACCCTTTGATCGGTCTACTCTTCCGTAAGCGTCCGTGAGGAAAAAGCTCTCGATCTAATAAGAACGCCCGCCGGAAGGCGGGCGCACGCTAGTCATGTCATTGCAGCTGACCTAGGCGGTCTTGCGGCGAAACGCAGCCAATCCGCCAAGCCCCACCACGAGAAGCAGACCGGGCAAAGGCAGCGGAACCGCCGAAATCTCAATGTCGTAAAGTGCCGGCCTACTCTTATTTGGCCCGCCAGCGCCGTCGATCACCAGCGTGTAGTTTCCGGCCGCCACGTTTCCGAAGATCAAGTTATCACTGGTCGTCGCCGACGTGACATTGGTCGTGTATGGGTTCGAATCGATCAGTGTTAGGCCTTGGAACAACGAAATAACGACACCTTTGCCGCCTCCATCGTTAACTGGATCGCCACCACCGTTCACCACGCTTTGGTCAATCAGGCCCGATAGACCTGCCGCGACGGTTCCGCCGTTGTCCAAATCGTAACCGTCGAAGTCGAACAGCACATTGAAGTTCACTCCGGCCGTAAACGAGTAAGAGAACCTGTCGACGGAGCTTACAATGCGGCCATATATTCCAATTGTGTCACCTTGCCCAAAAGGGCCACCAAAAAGCGCATCAAGGTCGAAACCTGTCCCACCCGGGGGTGCGTCTTCCAGGTCGCTCGATCCGGCAACCAGCGGACGGTTCTGGCCATCACCTTCCGTGACAGTCACCGTCGCGGCATGTGCTGTCGTGGCCAAGAAAAGAAAAGTGAATGCAGGAAGCAGTGCGTTCTTCATTAGTTACTCCACCAGTTCGGTCCCCAGCGTCTCTGATCTTCAATACAGTACACGCAAGGGTTTTCGTCAAATTCGCGCGCGAAGCCCATCCCAACGCACGCAACGTTCTCACCAACTATGTTACATACCGCCGTTACGTGTGATCCGCAAGAAATTAACGTTTCTGGACGGCCAAGTGGAATGGGCCGCCAAACCCGTCAATGCCTGCGCCGGGGATCTGTGAGTTGCTTTTGAATGAAGATCGCAATTTGAACCCGGCAAACGCAGCATAAGCACCCTAGGCCGGCCCGCCAAAGCTGACGAAGCAGATTCCGCCCCACAAGGGTTCGTCCATTGCCGGTGGTCATGCGTCCAAAATGGCCTCGGCAATAGCGCGTCCGCTGTCCCAGGCGTGCTCAACTTCGCGCCCAAGACACCAGTCGCCACCTATAAAAATGCCTTGCCGCGCGTCGCCAAGATACGCGGTCCCGAGCGGGCGTGTCGCGTGCGCATATCGCCAGCGGTGCCCGATTGCCGCGTGCACCTCATCCGGTGCATGGCCGGTGTGCTTTAGAAGGTGGGGAAGGAGCAGGGCGGGAATGTCCTCCAGGCTGGTTTCCAGATGGGCGCGGCTAAATTCGGCATCGGCCTGCACCACCCAGCAATCGCCCGCCGGGCGGCCGGGCTTGGCGCTTTCGCAGGAAATCCGTTCTAGGGGCCCTTGATCAACCGGCGCAGCATCCGTCTGAGGCCCACCCGCAAGAACGGCCATCAGGGTCAGGCAGGGGTCAAAGGCAATGTCCTTCGCGGAAGCCGATAGCGGATGCCCATCGCCAAGAATAGGCGCAACCTGTGGGGCCGGGACGGTAAGAACCACTCGGTCAAACTTGGCTTGATAGTCCTGGGCCTGAACATGCCAGCTGCCAGCGATTTCATGCAGCGCGGTCACTTGGATGCCCTGCTTTATTTCGAGGCCCCGGCCGATATGTTTGGGAATGGACGACATGCCCGGTGTGCCGACAAATGCGCGATGATTTGGGTCATCGTTGATCGGATGGGCGGCGCCGGCGCTGGTGGCATCGCTAAGCGCCGCCCGCAAGGACGGGCCTCGGGCGATGACCGATCCGGCACCGTGGTCGAAACGCTGCCCATTCGCCAGCCGACGGGTTGCCGCGCGCCCGCCAACACCGCGACCCTTGTCAAGAACCACAGGAGAAAGACCAGCGGCGGCCAGCGCGCTTGCACAGGACAGCCCGGTGATACCAGAGCCTATGACCGCAATTCGCATTGGCCGCCTTTCCGTTTTGCCGTCGTCTTTTAAGGCCAACCTAGGGGCTGGCGCAGGTGGATCCAATCCGTACCCGTGCGCGCCGCGCCAAGAAAAACCCCATGTGGCGCGATTTGGGGCTGACGAGACTGCGCAACTGGTCGAAAAAGGCGCATTGCAGGGCGTCCCGCCCGAAGCGGTGGAGAATTTGCTTTGAGCCTACCTGACGTTCTGGCCGGTTTGCGATTGCCGATGATCGGCAGCCCGCTGTTTATCATCTCGCGCCCGAAGCTCGTGATCGCGCAGTGCAAGGCCGGGGTCGTCGGATCTTTTCCAGCACTTAATGCGCGCGAAAAGGATGGCGAAAGTCTTGAGGCCTGGATCATCCAGATTGAAGAGGAACTTGATCGGCACAATCAGGCCAATCCTGACCGGCCCGCCGCGCCCTATGCTGTTAACCAGATTGTCCATCGCTCTAACACACGCCTCGAACAAGACGTGGAAATATGCGCCCGGTTGAATGTCCCGATCTGGATTACGTCGCTCGGCGCGCGTGAAGACGTCTATGAGGCCGCGCATTCCAGCGGCGGTATCGTCCTTCACGATGTCGTAGATAACCGGTTCGCTCAGAAGGCAATTCAGAAAGGGGCAGATGGGCTGGTGGCTGTGGCGGCGGGCGCAGGCGGTCATGCCGGGACGATTTCACCCTTTGCACTGGTTCAGGAAATCCGCAGCTGGTTCCATGGGCCGCTTTATCTGGCCGGAGCGCTTGCACGCGGCGACGCAATTCTTGCAGCCTTGGCCATGGGCGCAGACGGCGGATACGTTGGCTCTGCCTTTATCGCGACCGAAGAGGCCCATGCGGCCAAAGCCTACAAGCGTATGATTGCCGACGGCAGCGCCGAGGACATCGTCTATACGAACCTGTTCACAGGCGTGCACGGCAATTACCTGAAGCCGTCGATCTCGGCCGCGGGTCTCGATCCCGATAATCTTGAGCTTTCGGATCCGACCAAGATGAACTTTGGCGCCAGCGCCGAGAAACCGAAGATCTGGACCGAGATATGGGGCTCTGGCCAGGGCATTGGGGCTGTGGATGATATCGTGCGTGTTGCCGATCTTGTGGACAGGCTAGAACAGGAATTTCAGGCGGCCGGGGCCCGTGTCACTGCGGCACTTGCAACGCATTTCTGGTGATAGATTAGGCGCAAGACAGTTGTTGGTCCATTGCGGCCGCCGTCAGAACCGCATGCTGACAAATGACAAAAGCCGCTTTGCGCCGTAGCCCGGATAGGCAGCCCGAATAGCTGAGATTGCGCTTTCCGCATCGGCGCTGTTCTGGATCACATCCTCGCGAAAGTCCAAATAGGCAACGGCATCGTCAATCGCGCCGGGGCCGCGGGCAAGCCGTGGCCTGCGCCGATCACGCGCAGACCTTCGATCTGCCCAAGGTCCTTCAGCGCAGCGACCCAGTTGGGATGGTTTCCGGACGGAAACGCGTGGACGTTGGTGATCCTCCCCCAATGAAGTGGTCCGCCTTTATGCTTAGGAAAACGGAGGATCAGAATGGGAAAGAAGCGACACAAGCCGGAAGAGGTTGTCACGAAGTTACGGCAGGTTGAGGTGCTTGTCGGTCAGGGAATGCAGCGCGTGGATGCGATCCGCGAAGTGCGCATAACTGAGCAGACCTACGACCGCTGGCGCAAGCAATATGGCGGGATGGGAACCGACCAACTCAGGGAACTAAAACGGTTGCAGAAAGAGAACGAGCAGCTGCGTCGCGCCGTTTCGGATCTGGCCCTCGACAAGCTCATCCTGTGGGAGGCCGCAAAGGGAAACTTCTGAGCCCCGCTCGCCGCCGGGCATGCATAGATAATGTGTGCAGTGAGTTTAGGGTGTCGGAACGGCGAGCTTGCCGTGTTCTGGGGCAGCACCGTTCCACGCAGAGAAAGTTGCCAAGAGGCCGAGCCGACGAGGCGCGCCTGGTCGCGGACATGATTGAGCTGACGCGCCAATACGGCCGCTACGGTTATCCACTGCCCGGCAGGACATCACGGAGTGATGTCCCGAGAGGGGCGGATCGCGGCCCTGCTGCGGGATGCAGGCTGGCAAGTGAACGACAAGCGTGTCGAACGCCTGTGGCGGCGTGAGGGGCTGAAAGTGCCTGCGAAACAACCGAAGAAGGGACGGCTCTGGTTGAATGAGGGATCATGTGTCCGGTTGCGGCCCGAGTATCGCAACCACGTCTGAAGCTACGACTTCGTGCATTGCCGGACCGATGATGGAAAGGCCTTCCGCACACTGAACATCCTCGACGAACATAGCCGGGAGTGCCTGGCCATACGGGTGAAGCGGAAGCTGAACTCAGGTGACGTGATTGATGCCTTGAGTGACCTGTTCA
Organism: Pseudomonadota bacterium; assembly: GCA_039026235.1. Classification (GTDB taxonomy): domain Bacteria; phylum Pseudomonadota; class Alphaproteobacteria; order Rhodobacterales; family Rhodobacteraceae; genus JBCCMQ01. Next base: position 115,382 of record JBCCMQ010000010.1, on the reverse strand, counting down.
TCCTGCGGGGCGTCCCGGCCTACATCCGGTTCGACAACGGTCCTGAGTTCGTGGCACAGGCTGTTCGGGACTGGATTGCTGCGGTTGGCGCCAAGACCGCCTACATCGAGCCGGGATCCCCCTGGGAGAACGGATACTGCGAAAGCTTCAACGCCCGGTTTCGCCCCTCTCGGCAGATTGCTCCGCAATCGCCTGCCGGGCAATGGACGAACTGCTCAACGGAGAAATCTTCTACACCTGCGCGAGGCTCAGATCCTGATCGAACAATGGAGAAAGCACTACAACACAAAGAGACCACACAGCGCCCTGCGCTATCGCCCGCCGGCTCCGGAAACACGCGTCCCGATGGACCCGAGGCCGGTCATGCACTAACAATCAAACCGGACCACTCGGGTGGGGCTGATCAGGATTGAAACGCGCGCTGCATACGATAACGAGGCAGCCTGTACATCTTGCTGCGTTGCCCTGGCAGGAAGTTCCGCCATTCATGGCTGAACTCTCTGATTGCACCGCGGTTGCGGCCCGGGCATTAGAGTTAATCGTACTTACAGCATGGCGTTCCGGAGAAGTCAGGGGCGCGCGCTGGTCATAGATTGACGAAGACGTTCGGACCGTACCCAGCGAGCGCATGAAGGGTGGTCTTTCACACCGTGCGCCCCTTTCAGAGGCCGCAATGCTTGTTGTCGAGCGGATCCGCGGGTGAAGTAGGACCTTTCTTTTCCCTAGTCCCCAGCTACTGGCCGACCGGAAGGCGCGTCCACTAAGCGTAATGGCATTCAAGCCAATGATGGATCGCATGGGTTGCGACGGATTTACGGTTCATGGATTTCGCAACAATATTCGTTTCAATTCCTGTATCAGCTTATGTTTTCTACCAAACTTGGCCGCGCGCGACGACCGTCTCCCGCTTCAGATGCGCGTCGCCCCGAACCAGTTCCACATGGTCCAGCATATTGGCCACGACGCAGGCGTGGTTCGGGACAATCCGGACCCTGTCGCCAACTTTCAGACCAATGTTGGTTGCCGAAAGAACGCCGTGTTCCTCGGACAACCCGGCAATCAGAATGTCGGGCCGGCCCAATACATGCCCGTGGCCTTCCAGCCCAAGCAAATCCGACGTCAGCACCTTCGACCCGGCGTCGATCACCGCGCGATCCGGTACGGGGACCGAGATAACGGTGGACAATACGGTCAGCGCGCAGTCACTCCAATCGCAAACATCGCGTTCGGCAAGCGAGCGGTCCATATAGGCATAGGTGCCGATCCGGTATTCCGTGGCAACGCTGACGGCCTCGGCCGTCCACATGCCTGGCGACCCGCCGTTCGAGATCACCTCGACTGGATGACCCGCTGCCTCGATCAAAGCTTTGGCGCGGCTCAGCCAGTTTTGCACTGAAGCTTCCTTTCCGACGGGCGGATAGGTCATCAACCCGGCAAAGGTGAGACCCGGAGCATCGGCGATCTGGCGCGCCAGGATCAACGACGCTTCTGGCGTCGCGACGCCGCAGCGCGCGGCACCGGTGTCGCATTCGACAAGCACCCGAAGCGGTTTCGGCGTGTCGGCAAAGGCGGCGGCGAGCCCCGCAATCACGGTGTCATTATCCGCCACCACGGTCAGTCTGACGCGACTGGCCAGGGCCTTCAGGCGATCAAGCTTGGCCGCCCCAAGCACGTTGTAGGTCAAGAGAACATCTTCGACGCCGCCTTCGGCGATCATGGCTTCCGCTTCGCTGATCTTCTGGCAGGTGATGCCGACGGCTCCGGCGCTGATTTGCCGTTTGGCCAGCGTCGGCAGCTTGTGGGTCTTGATATGGGGGCGAACGGACAGTCCATGCGCATCGCAATGGGATTGAAAGCGGTCGATATTGTCCTCGGCAACGTCAAGATCAACAAGAACAGCGGGAGTGTCGATTTCGGGAAACATCAGGCGGCTTCCGTCCCATGCGGGTTATCTATTATGGGCCAAATCTCGCGCTTCAGGGCCTTGTAGTGGTTCTTGCGCGGATCGTTTGGGTAGGGGCCGTCCACTGACGCATAGAGGATGGCGGCGGCGACCGAGGCAAAAGCGCCATGGAAATGGTTTGTGGATTTCACCACCAGAACCTGTCGTTCGCGGGGCTCGATGCCCAGGTTCGAAAACAGATCGGGCGAAAACGCCTGTGCGCGATTGGAATTCAGAATGACATCTATTCCGGCCACGCGGATCACTGCACAATCTCCCAAAGGAACGACCGAGGCACCAAAGCTTTGAACCGCATCGCGTTTTAGTTTGATGACGTCAACATCGGCGTCGATGGGATCGCCTGCCGTCGCCGAAGTCTTGCCGCCAAAACGCAATGGGAAACGAGCGCCCTCTCCGGCGGCATGGCACAGGCGCACTGCCATCGGATCCCAGATCGTGCCGAAGGCGGCGTTGGTCAGCCCGACCTCCAAAGCTGTTCTGAGCATGATCGTACCGTCGCCCGCGACGCCACCGCCCGGATTATCCCAGACATCGGCGACAACGGTGGGTCCCTTGACGGCCTTGTCGGCCAAAAGCAGTGCCTCTCGCGCGGGCAAAAAATCCGGTGTCGCGCGGCCCCGGAATGAAAACAGCTCAAGCCCAAGATCCCGTGCCAATTTCGTGGCTCTTTCGGCGTCGCCGTCCGTGATAGCTATAATCTTCGCGCCCAGATCAGGGGAATCGCCCGCCATAAACCCGTGAATAATGGACAGGGACAAAGAGGTGTCCTTGCGCTCCATGGTGCGCAGCTTGTCAACAAAGCCGCGCATTGGCTCGCGGCTGGTTGGAAGAATGTCGATCATGCGCACATCGAAGACACGCATCTGCGGTGCAATCTCACCCCGCGCGGCGCGCAGTGTCAGGTCGACACAGGCTTCGGCGGTTTCCACGAAGTCGGTGTGCGGGAACTCTTTGAACACCGTGATGATATCGGCGTTCTCAGTACGCTTGTCGCTGAGGTGACTGTGCGGGTCGAATGTGACACCGATGGTCGCTCTTGGGCCCGCGATCTGGCGCGCCTCTTCAATCAGCGCACCCTCGCAGTCGGTGCATCCGTGGGCGATCATGGCCCCGTGTAATCCAAGGACAACGGCATCGACTGGCAGCGCCGCGCGCAGTTGGTCCAACACCTCGCCCTTCAGCCGCGCCCAGGTTTCTGCATTGACCAGTCCGCCGGGTTCGGCCCAGGTCGCGGTGCCTTCGATCAGGTCAATCTCGCCTGCCGTGGCGCGTGCACGCAAGACCGGAAAGACGGCACTGCAAAGCGTCGGGGTCTCGGGATGTTCCCCGGGCGGCGCATAGAAGCTTTGGAGAAAGTCGGAAAAGTCCGTCCGCAGGGGCGAGAAGGTGTTGGTCTCTGTCGCAATCGAGGCACAGAACACGCGCATACTGTCAGGTCCGGTTCATTGGGTGGTCTGGCAGGCCGCCGATCGAGCCTGCCAGAGCATTTTGGACGGGGTAGCCACCCGTCCGGGAGGATCAGTCGAGATAGGTGTTGGCGTTTGCCGCATCGACCGCTGCCTTGAACGTGACCAAAAGCTCGACCGCCTTGGCATCGAGGTTTTCGTTCACATGCGCCTCGAAGGCCGGCTGCGCGGCACCGGCCATCGCCTGGCGCTGTTCGTCGGTCAGGGCTGTCACTTCCATCTTGCTCATCAGCCCGGCAAGACCGCGATCCGAAGCTTCGATAATCCGGCTGAGACCACGGCTGGCTGCCACACAGTTCTCGGCCGCGGTGTGGATGGTGGTGCGTTCGGCATCAGACAGGCTGTCATAGAAAGCTTTGTTTATCATGAAGGTGTAGGGCGAGAACAGGTGGTTGGTCAGCGTCATATACTTCTGAACTTCCGAGAAGTTGGCAAACGAGATGATCGGCACCGGGTTCATCTGTCCGTCGATCACGCCGGTCTGCAGACCCGAATAGACCTCGCCCCAGGCTAGCGGATAGGCTTCGGCACCCAGCGACTGCATGATGGTCTGATGCGACGGCAAGGTCATCGTGCGCACACGAATGCCCTCAAAATCGGCCAAATCGGCAATCGGGCGCTTCGAATTCGTTACCGCAAAGAAGCCGCCCGTGTCCGGAAAGCCCAGAACGACGACATCGCCAAGAGTTGCTTCAATATCGGCAGCAAGGGCTGCGCCGAAATCGCCGTCAAACACTTCATAGGTCGAGGCATTGCCCGAAAACGCAAAGGGCAGGTTCAACACGTCGATGCGCGGGTAATAGCTGGCCAGTGCGCCGGTCGATGTCAGCGTCGCCTGAATGATCCCGTCGCGCATTTGCTGAACGTGCTCTGCCGCCGAACCCAGTTGGTTCGAGCCGAAAACCTCGACAGTCACACTTCCGTTCGTGCCCGAGGTCACCAAGTTCGAGAACACTGCCGTACAGGCATGTGCGGGGTTTTCAAACGGGTCGGTCTTGTTGTCGTGGCCAAACTTGATCACCCCGCCGTCGGCCAAGGCCGATCCGGCGGCCAGCGTTGCCGCGAGCGTCAATGTTACAAGTATCTTTTTCATGGTTGGTCTCCCTTTGAATTTTCGGTTGGATTTCTATCCGGCAAAGCCGAGGTATCGGGGCAAGAGCAAAGCCGCGTCTTCCCAGAATGCGAAGATGAACAGGATGGCGATTTCGGCGATTAGGAACGGGAACAGCTTGATCGAGATGCGCTCAAGTTTTTCGCCGGTGACCGAACTCAGCACGAAAAGACAGGCGCCCACAGGCGGTGTCATCAGCGAGATGTTCAGCGCCAGAACAAATATGATCCCGGCATGAATTGGCTCCAGCCCCACGCTTTCGGTCAATGGCACTAGAACGGGCGCAAGGATGATCAGGATTGCGGTAATATCCATCACCATGCCGACCACCAGCAACAGGCCAACAATGATGGCAATCACCGCATAGCGATTGTCACTCAAGCTCAGCACCGTTTCGGCGATGGCTTGGGGAATGCGCTCGAAGCTCATCCACCAGCCAAGAATGCCCGCGAAGGCGATGATTACAAAAATCACGCCGGTGATGCGGGCGGTGCGCACCAGCATCCCATAAAAGCCCCTTATCGTCAGACTGCGATAGACGAACACCCCAATGAAAACCGCGTAGGCAACTGCAATCGAAGCCGCTTCGGTTGGGGTGACGACACCGCCCAGAATGCCGCCGAGGATGATGATCGGCATGGCCAGAGCGGTCAGCGAACTGACGAACGTGCGCCACACTTCGCCAAGCGTCGCACCGCGTACGGCCTTGGGCAGGTTCTCGCGGTTGCCGCCGATGGCGATGACACCCATGCAGACAAGACAGATCACCAGACCCGGCAATATGCCCGCTGCAAACAGCCCGGCGATAGAAACGCCCATCAAGGACCCATAGACGACCATCAGCCCCGAAGGCGGGATGGTCGGCCCGATGATCGACCCGGCGGCGGTCACAGCACAGGCATAGTCGCGTTTGTAGCCTTCCTTGACCATCGCAGGCACCAGTGTCCGCCCGAAGGCGGCGGCGTCAGCCGTGGCCGATCCGGTCAGCCCGGCAAAAAACACCGAGGCCAGCATGTTCGTATGTGCAAGACCGCCCCGGAAACGCCCCACCAGCACCTGTGCCAATTTGACCAGGCGCTGCGTGATGCCGATGTCGTTCATGATCTCGCCCGCCAGTATGAAGAACGGCATGGCAAGGAAGGGAAAGATGTTCAGGCCGTTGAAGATCTTCGACGGCCCGATCGCAAGAAACTGCGTGCCACCCATGTCGATCAGGCCCACGACACCGGCAAGGCCGATGGCAAAACCAATCGGCATGCCACAGATAATTAAAAGCACAAAAGCAACGCCAGCCCACATCAGACATCGCCCTCTGCGGGGATTTGTTCAAGATGGGCGCCAAGATCGCGCAGCACGACCAGAACCATCTGAACCGAGGCTATGGCAGCGGCCACGGGAATGGCCGCATAGAAAGGTGCCAGGCTCATCCCAAAGATCATCGCCTGTCGCGGCGAACCGCTTTGGGCAAAGGGGATGCCGTAGTAAAGGACGTAGAGAAACAGCGCTAATGCCAGCACGTCCATCGCGATCAAAAGCACACGCCGCACCGGGGCAGGAAGGGCTGCAATGGCCGCTGTTAGTCCGATGTGTTCGCGCCGCGCTATCCCCGACGAAACCGCAAGCATCGCCGCCCAGATCATCAGGTATCGCGCGATCACCTCGGGCCAAGGCAACTGCCAGTGGAAATAGTAGCGGTCGATCACACCCAGCCAGACATCCAGCACCAGAAGCAGCATCAAAACGGCCACGATGGCCTCAATCGCCTTGTTCAGGCGATTGCTTATTGTTGCAGCCCAGTCGCGCATAGAACCTTCCGCCTTCACGTAACTGAGTTACACCTTCTTTCGGAATTTAGTCCGAATGCAAGATAATTATGTTACTTAGTTCCATTACGAAGCTGTATTGTCCAGCAAATACTGGATTTTCTTGGAAAATGACGATCTAGATGAAACCGAGTTACACGGATCGGATCATCGGCTATGGCGCTAGAAATCTCGGACAGCATTGAAACAAGGGGCCGAATCCGCGTGTCCGACGTGATATCAGCGCTGCGCAACATGGATGGCAACTTCGCCACCCAGGAACAGAAAGTGGCGGACTTCGTAAAGTCGCGCATGCACGACATTTCGACAATGACAATTGCCGAACTTGCCGATGCCGCGGGGGTCAGCAAGCCCACAGTCATCCGTTTCTGCCGAACGCTAGGGTGTGAAGGTTACCGCGAATTCAAGCTTCGTCTCGCACAGAACCTGGCGGTCAGCCTGCAGTATCTCGAAGCGGACACATCTGGCGAAAGCCAGGGCAGCGACGCGTTGGATCAGGTTCTTTCGGCACTCTCTGCCGCCTCGAACATCATGCGAACGCAACTGGATCATGAAGCGCTATGCCTCGCGCAAACGGCGATCGCAGAGTGCCGAAACCTCGTCATTGTCGGGATTGGTGGCGGATCGTCGATGCTGGCCCATGAGGCAGAGAACCGGTTCTTCCGGCTTGGTTTGTCGGCTAAGGCGCTCAGCGACAGCTACGTTATCCAGATGCGCTCGGCGACACTCGGCAAGGGCGATGTGCTTCTGGCAATTTCTTCCAGTGGAGAAGCGGATGCAATTGTCGCCGCCGCACGCATTGCCTCTGGCTACGGCGCAAATACGATATGCCTTACAAAGACCGGCACGGCGCTGGCAGAGCTTTGTGACATTTCGCTTGATTTCGAGCTGCCAGAGGATCCTGACATCTTCAAGCCCACAGCCTCGCGCTACGCATTCCTGGTGGTGCTGGACACCCTGGCGAAGCTGGTCGCGCAGTCGAACGCCGATTCAACGAAAGAGAACCTTCGAAGGATACGTGCCTCGCTCACCGCGTATCACGGCCGAACTGGATCACAACCGCTCGGGGACTGATGAGCCAAATTTCCCATCCATTCGTTACTGGTCAGGCCGGCTTGCAACACGAAATGTGAATTCAGGAACGACCTTGCGTGGCGCTTACAGCGAACGACCGCGATACGGGCCGCCGCAGCGGTATTCATTCCCCGAGTTAGAAGGCGGCCACGGGCCGATATCACATAAGTGATCTGGCTTTTAATCCATGGAAATTTGGTTTTTTGGACTTTTGGTGGTCGCACACCAATTTCGTTGCTGCCCATCTTTTCACTGCGATATGCCCGTTCGCAGCTGGTTCTCAGCCCACTTATGAAATGTCGTAGGAGAGTTTTTGCGGTTTCCAGCTGGGCTGCTGGTGTCCATCCCTTCGTTCTTTGCGATCATCATCTCTGCGTAATCTCGCGCCATGCCCTTGCTCGCGCCGAGGCTTGCCATCGTGACCTCGAATTGATCCATCGACATCTCTTGATAGCGAACAGGTTTGCCGAGCACTTCGGACATGATCGCTGCCATGGCATTGTGTGAGATGTCGTCGGGTCCGAGGAGCGGTACCTCTTCAACTCCGTTCCATTCTAGATCCAATAGTAGGCCCGTACCAACTTCTGCCACATCTTCTTTGGCGACGTGCGGCAGGGGCAGGTCCCTAGGCGTTGGTGCGTAAAAGACCCCTTCGGAGCGGATTGGGCCGACTTGGCGGAGTACATTGTCCATAAGCGACGCGCAGCACAGAGCGCGATAGGAAACACCCGTTGCGCCGATCAAATCATCCATGGCGAGGCTGGCAGTCACCAAACCGGCTGGCTTTGGCCATCCGCGTCCGACCGCAGAAACGCCGACCACATGGCTAACCGAAGACCCAGGCAAAGACTCAATGAATGCCCGTGAGAATCCAACATATGCCGCATGCGCATCCAGAGCGGTCGGGTCGCCCGGTGGCAGCCAGAACACGGCAGAAGCACCGTCCATTGCGCGCCTGATAACCGCACCGTCTGCATGTGAACCCTCTACGATCTCCGTGCGGTCCCGAATATCGCTTGGGACTTTCGCAGGATGTCGAGCGACAATGCGCACATCGATTCCGGCTTCCAATACCCGCGCAAGAACGCGCCCGCCTATGTCGCCCGAAGGCGTAGTAATGACGATCATGGCTGGGTCTCCTTATTATTTGACGCAAACAGACTTCATCAAAGTTTCTGAACGTGCTATGCGTAAAAATTCGTATTTCTTTCGCCAGCGTTCGGATTTGACTGATGCAAGACTTTCCGGCCGACACCCTGTCGAACATCGTCGGATTGCTCCGACCGCATCAGTGTGTAGCTGCTGGTCTTGACGCAGGCGGTGAATGGGCCGTCCACTTTGAACGTCACGCGGGGATGAAGTGCAACGCGATCGTCCAGGGCGCGTGTACCCTGTGCGTGGCGGAAGCTGATGCCAAATCCGCCGGAGACTTGGGCGATCCGATCCACTTGGACCAGGGAGACTGCTTTATCCTTCCCCATGGTCGACCGTTCAAAATCTCGTCGCATGATGCGGCCATAAGCACGGATGCTGATGTGGTTTATTCTCCTGTGCCTCATGGCGGGACGGCCGTTTACAACGGAGGTGGGACTTTCTTCATGACAGGAGCGCGTTTTTTGATTTCAGGAGCAGCCGCACGCGTGCTGGTTGGGTCATTGCCGCCCGTGCTGGTCGTTGGCCGGGGCACCCGTAGCGAGGCGATTCAATGGTTGCTCAACCGCATCGCAACGGAACTGCGTGCACCCGGACTTGGAAGCGCGCTGATGATCGAACACCTGTCGCACATCCTTCTGGTGGAAGTTATCCGCCAATACCTTGCTCAAGCTTCAGCACCAGCGGTAGGCTGGCTCGCCGCGCTCGCTGACCCAGCCATCGCGCGCGCCGTTGGCGCGATGCACGCCGATCCAGCGCGCCCTTGGACAGTCGAAGCTTTGGCAAAAGAAGCCGCCATGTCGCGCACATCTTTTGCGGTGCGCTTTCGGCAGGTCGCAGGACTGACGCCGGTTGGCTACCTCACAACGTTGCGGATGCTACTGGCGTCAGACCGCTTGAAGCAATCGAAAGACAGTATCGCCAGTATCGCCGCACAGGTCGGCTACATGTCGGAAAGTGCTTTCGCCAATGCCTTCAAGCGTCAAATGGGATGCTCGCCAAGGCGCCATGCATCAAGCCGGGGTAAGGTTTTCTAGAAGTGCGCTGAATGCTTTAAGCGGCAGTCAAATTGAGTGTGTGTTCACAATCCAACAAAGACCTCTGTTTTGTAGGAAGTCGCGATGTGCCTAAAGTTCGCGTGCTGACAGCACAGTACTGTTTTTGTCGAACAGCAATGTCCGCAATGCGGGCAGCAGTCGTAGAAAACGGATACTTAATCGAGCGGCCGGTATGGGCCTCGCGGGTCCGCAGGCACGGCTACGCCGGGCGGTTCCCCTAGGACTTCACGCTGCGCTTCCGGCTGCCCGCAGGGGCAGAGAGAGAACTGGCCAAGGTGGTCAATGGTAAAGGCGATTGCCTGTTCTACGGCCATGCCCGCGCCTCGGGTGCCACCTTGGACGCCTGGTGTTTGACCGCCCTTAGATCCTTCAGGGCGGATCAGATACGCCACTCAAGGAACGGCTACCCCCTGAGGTACGGCGGCAGGCGAGACCCTGACGCTACCTGTTTTAAGTGGTTCGATATCAGGAGCTTCCCGGCGGACCCGCCGCTGGTAGTGGCGCGGAGCGGTGTTTGATACCGTGGTCTTGAGACCGGGGCGCGCGCCTTAGAACTTCATCTCAAGGTATCGCGCGGCATCCAGCAACTCGCGGGTGTAGGGGTGTTCCACGTTGGCGAGCTTCGACAGGTCTTCGAGCTCTTCCACGATTACGCCCTCGTTGAAGAATACGAGGCGGTCGCAGAGATAGGCTGCGACGGCGATGTCGTGCGTGATAAAGATGTAAGATAGCCCTCGCGCGGATTTGAGATCGCGCAGCAGATCAAGAATCTGAACCTGTATCGAGACGTCCAGCGAGCTTACTGCCTCGTCAAAGAGGATGAAGCGGGGATTGGGCGCGATAGCCCGGGCCATGCAGACGCGCTGAAGCTGCCCGCCGCTAAGCTGGTGGGGCAGACGGTCTTTGTGTTCCGCGTCGAGGCCCACCTCTTCCAACAGGCCGCAAATCAACTCATCGCATTCGCCGCATCTTTCGCCGCAGCAGAGGAGCGGCTCCTCGATAATCTCTGTCACTGTCTGGCGCGGGTTCACCGAGCTTCGGTAGTCCTGAAACACCATGCTGCGGCGTTCGTGCACGTGAAGCTTGGCCAAGGCATCGCAGAATGTAATTTCGCCAGCATCGGGCCGTTCGAGGCCGAGAATTACCTTGCCGAGTGTCGTTTTGCCGCTGCCGGATTCACCGACGACGCCAAGGCATTCGCCCTCGCGCAGGGTCAGATTTACGCCGCGCAGCACCTCCTGCTTTTTCGACAGAAACGGCAAGCCGCCGTCGGAGAAAGCTTTGTGGACGTCTTTAACCTCAAGCAACATCAATCGTGCTCATCATTTGTGAATAGCCCGAAATAAGCCGCTTGCGGCTGTCGATCAGGTAACGCGTGTGTCCGTGCTTGGGGGCGAGGAACACCTGGCGCGTGCCGCCTTGCTCCACGCAACGCCCGCCCTCCATGACCATCACGTCGTCGGCGATGTGGGAGACAAGGCTAAGGTCGTGGCTCACGAAAATGATCGCGGTGGCCTTCTCATCGCGGATTTTCTGCAGCTCTTCGATGACTTCGCGCTGGCTGATGTAGTCGATCGCTGTGGTAGGTTCGTCTGCAATCAACAGATCGGGCTCCAGGATCGTAGCAAAGGCGATCATGATCCTTTGGAGCATCCCGCCGGACAGTTCGTGCGGGTACCTGCCAAAGATGCGCTTGGGATCCTTAAGGCGCATGCGCACAAACATCTCGGCCATCTCATCCAGCGCATGACGCCGGGACAGGCCGCGATGGGCGCGTAGCGTCTCCGCCGCCTGGTTGCCGATGGTGAAAAGCGGATTGAACGCCGTCATGGGGCTTTGCAAGATCATGGCGATGCTGTCGCCGCGCAGTGCCCGGCGCGCCGCTATGGTCTCGTCAAAAAGCGCTTTGCCATCGAACGTCACACGCCCCGAGGTCGTGAGGCTTTCGTCCAGAAGCCCATTGACCGCATGGCAGATGAGGCTTTTGCCCGATCCGCTTTCGCCTACAATTCCGATGCAGGCGTTGCGGTCGAGGTCGAAGGATACATTGCGCACCAGCGGGCCGGTTGGGCAGTAGATGGAGAGGTCGTCGACGCTAAGCAGCACGGCTCTTCTCCCTAGGGTCGAGGACGTCACGGATGCTGTCGCCCAGCAGATTGCAGCACGCCACCACGATCATGATTGCAATGCCCGGGTAGAGGAGCTGCTCGGGATTGGTGAAGAGCACCTCCCGCGCTTCTGAAAGCATCACACCCCATTCGGCAGTCGGCGGCTGAACACCCAGACCGAGGAACGAGAGTGCAGAGATCGACAGGATGATCCAGCCCAGGTCCAGCGACCCCAGAATGCTCACCTCCGAGGCGATGTTGGGCAGAAGGTGCTTTCGGATCACATAGCTGCGCTTGGTGCCCACGATGGAAGAATATTGCAAATAGTGCTGTTGCCTGAACTTGAGCGTCGCCCCGCGGATCATCCGCACGTACCAGGGCAATTTCGCAACGAAGTTCGCGAAGACGATATTGGTCAGCCCCGGCCCGAGAATGCCTACGACGCTGAGCACGATGACTTCCATGGGAAGTGCCAGAACCACGTCGCACATGCGCATGATCACGCTGTCGGTCTTGCCGCCGATGTAGCCCGAGAGCACGCCCACGAGTGTACCGAAGAAGACTGTGACCAGCATGGTCAGCGTGGAATAGAGCAGCGTCGTTCGAATGCCGTAGAGAAGCCTTGAGAAGATATCGCGCCCCAAGGCATCGGTTCCCAGCAGATAAGTCCATGAGCTCGGCGCCATGGCATTGATCACGTCGGCCTCATTGGGGTCATGGGGCGCGAGCCATGGAGCAAAGATGCCTGCCAGCGCAAACAGCGCCAGCACCGCCAGGCACCCGGCGATGATACGGTTAGACAGAAGCGCTTTGACCATCGATCTGCCCTTTCTTGAGCCGCGGGTCCACGAGGCACTGCGCGATATCAACGATGAGATTAACGAAAACAAAGAGGAAGCCGACGATGAGCACATAAGCCTGGATCATCGGGAAGTCGCGGTTGAAAATGGCTGAAATACTGAGCCGCCCCAGCCCGGGTATCGAGAATATGCTCTCGATCACGACCGTTCCCGACAAGAGGCCTACGATTGCAAAGCCCACGGCCGTCATCGTCGATTGCAGGGAGTTCTTGAAGACGTGCTTGCAGATGAGAGAGGTCTCAGACAGGCCCCGTGCGCGGCCGTAGAGCACGTAACTCTCCTTCATGTTGTCCAGGATATTGTTTCGCAGAAGCCGCGCGAGGGAGACTGAATAGACCATGGCGAGGGAGATGCCCGGCAGCACGTAATGGCCAAACGTGCCGACCCCGCCGCTGGGCAGCCAGCGCAGATGGACCGAGAATAGCCAGATCAAAAGTAGCGCCAGGAAATAGTTTGGAATCGAGGACCCGGCAAAGAAGAGGACGCGGGTGACCTTCTCCACGAGGCTGTCTTTGAAGATTGCGCTCAGGATGCCGAGCGGGACCGCCAGTAGCAGAGTGAAGAGCAGACCCACTGCCGACAGCGTCGCGGTATAGGGGAACGCGCGCCGCAACTCCTCGGTGATCAGCCGCGTCTGGTTGTTCCAACTTGTGCCGAGGTCGAGCGTGAAGATGCTCACCAGCCAACGCCAGTAGCGAACGAAGAACGGGTCATTGAGACCCAGGTCCTCGCGCATGGCCGCGATCGTTTCCTCGGTCACCACCGGCAATTCGCGCACGTAAATGGCCACAACGGCCGGGTCGATGGGGCTGATATTCAGCAGAAGAAACGACGCGAATGTCACGAAGAACATCGCGATGATCGCGCCGATCACACGCCGGACAATGAATGCGAGCATGGCGTTCTACCCAACCAAAGCGCGAAGCGGAGCGGGCATAGGCGCCCACTCCGCCAACGTACCTACTTCAGCGACATGCGCTCAACGGGTACTTCGAACTGGTTGATGTTGAAGACCACGTCGCCGAGCTTGTCGCTATATACCGCGCGATTTGCCTCAAACGTTAGCGGCACGTAGATCGACCCTTCGTGCAGGCTGCTTAGCACGTAGCTGTAAAAGTCCTGACGCTTGCCTTCATCCACCGCGCCAAGCGCTCCACCGATGGCCGCGTCGATTTCGGCCTTGTTGGACAGACCTGACTGTGCGTGAAAATCGCCGTAGACCGGCTTGACCATGCTGCCCAGGAACGACTGCGGATCGTACGGCAGACCCCAGGAAACATTGAAGGCCACCTCAAAGTCACCGGTGCGAAGCGTGTCCCGCTGGGCCTGGCGTTCAACAGCGGCTATCTCCAGCGCGATCCCCAGCTTACCCCACTCGGATTGCAGGAATTGCGATAGGATTTTCTGGGTGGCATCATCGCTATTGTAGGTGAGCTTGAGCTCAATCGGTGCCCCGTCTTTGGTCCACTTGCCGTCCACCTTCTCGTAGCCCGCCTCGGTGAGCAAGGCATCGGCGCGCTCGGGCTGGAAGCTGAAGGGATCCAAGCCAATATCGGCATAGGGAATGGCCTCGCTCATGAGCGTGCCGGCTGGCGGTTCGAGGCCCAGCATGATCCGTTCCGAGATGAGTTCGCGGTTGGTGTAGTAGTTGAGCGCACTGCGGAGCGCCCCGTCACTCAATGCCGGTTTCGAAGCGTTCAGGATCAGCATTTTGGTCGCCACCGGCGGCGACATCACGGTGGAGAACCCTTCGCGCTTCTCAAGATCGAGAAAGGATCGCGGCGGGATCATGTCCTTGCCATAGATCATGTCGATTTCGCCATTTTGCAGCGCGAGCAGGCGTGCCTGGGCGTCGGGGATGACCTTCACAACGATTTTGTCAATCTCCGGCGCAGCACCCCAGTGCCCCTCATGGCGCACGAAGACGGCCTCCTGATCGACCGTGTTGCTCTCCAGCGCGTAGGCGCCGGTTCCCACCGTGCAGCTTACACCTTCCATCGTGCCGCCATCGACGAAGCAGTTCGGCGAAATCATCCGGTAGGGGCGCGTTACGGCCAGTTCGATAACGAAGGGATAGTACGCCTCGGTCAAATTGATACGGAGTGTGTTTTCATCCACGGCTTCGATCGCATCCGCGCCGGTCGCCTGGTACGCCAGCATCAGCTGCATGGACTTGAGCCAATTGTGGCGATCTTCATTGGCCAAGATTGCGTCCAAGTTCTGCTTGGCAACCTCTGCGTTGAACGGGTGCCCGTCGGAGAACGTGACGCCCTCGCGCAGGTTAAACGTGTAGACCTTGCCGTCCTCGCTCACCCTGAAACTCTCTGCCAATGCAGGCGACGGCTCCGCGTTTTCATCAAGCACGAGGAGCCCGTCATAAAGCCAGTCCTGCGCGAACATCGCGCCACCGTACCCGTGCGGGTTTACGTCGCGAATGTCGCGGAAGTTGGCAAAGGTCAGTGTTTTCGTATCGGCTGTTGCCGGCGCCGCAAAAGCGCTGACAGCCAAAGCGCCCGCCAAGCATGCGCGTAGAATATGATTGGCCATTCCGATGGTTCCCTCTTTTGTGGAATTTTCTTGCTGGGATCCAATTGAGCAGGCCTGGCTGAGTTACGTAGCGTCAAACGAATAGTATCCCCATGTGTTGGAAGAAAGAACCCCTCCACCGGTGCGGTTGTGTGCAGCACGGTGGATTTTCGCAGGCATCGCGAACACTCAGAATGTTTTGCCCGTTCTGAAACTCAGCATCGCCACAAGAATGTATTCTGGCGGCTCGATCATTGCATGTAGGGCACGGGGTCAATTTTGATTGTTGCGTTCTCGGCGTTTAGAAGTGACCCCAAACGAGATCTGGCTGCGGCGGTATTTCTTGCGCGCACCTGTGTGTCCTCGGTGGTAGCAATGCTGCACGGAAAATGGCGCTTTTATCCGCATAACGGACGCAGGACACAACGTCTTTCTCGGAACGGTTGAAAGATGCTTGGTAGCGACCGGCACCGAAGGTCAGGCCGGACAGCTTGCCGAACCGGTGACGGCCATATGGAGCAGCTTGTACCTGTCGCACGGGTCTCCGATGAGGGCGACCGCATCAGTCGCTAAGTGGCACAAGAGCGGCGGACGCTACGTTATCGACGCCGGCTACCGGATTAGATCTTCGGGCTGCCGCTGGCGGTCCCAGGAAACTTGGTGGAGTAACGGATCGCGAGCGCCCACAAATCTGCTCAAATGCACGCTAAATCTCTTGTAAATTCAATATTTTCAACGGGTTAATTTTTTGGATTTGGTGGAGCCAAGGGGAGTCGAACCCCTGACCTCTTGCATGCCATGCAAGCGCTCTCCCAACTGAGCTATGGCCCCGTCCGTCGCTATCGCGCCCGCGCGGTGTAGTTGCACGGGAGCGCCAGTTCAAGGAAAAAGATTAGGTTTCGTCGTCGTCGGATGCGACGTCGGCGATGTCATCGAGCGACACGTTGTCGTCGTCATCGTCCTCAAGGACATCATCGCCCAGATCAACGTCGCCGCTGTCGTCACTGATCACGTCGTCATCGTTTTCGATCAGCTCTTCTGATTCCTCATTGGCCTTGGCGGTAGTCGCGGTCTTGTCCGCCACCAGTGTCCGTCCGGCCCGGCCTGTATCCAGCGTCACGATCTCACCCGTATAGGGGCTTACGATCGGATCTTTGTTCAGGTCATAAAACCGGCGCCCCGTGGTTGGGCATAAGCGTTTTGTGCCCCACTCTTCTTTGGGCATGGCATCCAGCCTTTCATCTTGAAGCGTTCGGAAAAGATCGGCACCCGTTGCCATATAGGCAAGGGGGTGTCAAAGACTTTTCTCTTCGTGCCTTTTGCCGGGCAGCGCGTTAGCCTCTGGGAAAAAGAAACGGTCGAGATGAGCAAACTTGTCCTGAAAGGTGAACCCGATATTGCCGTGCGCATGCGGCGTTCGGCCCAGTGCCGTCGCCTGTCGCTCAGGGTCTCGGGTCTTGACGGTCAGATTACGCTGACAGCGCCCCGATACATGCCGGACCGTGCGGTGCGCGCCTTTCTGGCAGAGAAGGAAACATGGCTGCGCAGCGCCGTTCAGCGCGCTCCGGTGCCAAAGCTCCTCAGCGAGGGTGCCGAGCTGCCGGTGGAGGGCAGGCTTTACCGACTGCGGCTGGGTCCAGTCAGTGCGGTCATGCGCGAGGATGGCTTGATCATCCTGCCAGCGCGTGCGGCCAATCCGCTACGCGCGCTGGGCGTCTACCTCAAAAACCTGGCCCGTTTGCGATTGGTGGCCGCGACCGAGACCTATTCGGCCAAGATCGGCTATCCTTTCGCAGCGATTACGCTGCGCGATACGCGCTCGCGGTGGGGGTCTTGTTCTTCCGTGGGACGCCTGATGTATTCGTGGCGGCTGATCCTGGCGCCGCCCCCTGTACTGAGATACGTCGCCGCCCATGAAGTCGCCCACCTGGCCGAAATGAACCACGGGCCGGCGTTCTGGCGGCTTGTAGAGCAGATCTGCCCGGATTGGCAAAGGCACCGCGACTGGCTCCGCGAAAATGGCGCGCGACTGCATGGTTATCGCTTCGGGGATTGACCTTGCCGCAAGGCGATGTGATCACAAGTGCCATGCTCTTGCAACCGCGCGCAAGCGAACCGACTGCCGCCGCCCATGACCGCGTCTACCGAGCGCTGCGCGGCCAGATCATGCACGGCGAAAGGGCACCGGGAGAGGCACTGACCCTGCGCGGCATCGGTCGAGAGTTTTCGGTATCGATGACCCCAGCGCGCGAAGCGGTGCGTCGGCTGGCGGCCGAAGGTGCTCTGACCTTTTCGGCGTCGGGGCGCGTGTCAACGCCCGAACTTTCGAACGAGCGGATCGAGGAATTGGCGGCATTGCGCGCACTGCTCGAGCCCGAGTTAAGTTCCCGCGCGCTACCACGCGCCCATATTGCCCTGATCGAACGGCTTCAATCGATCAACGCGACCATCTCGGAAGCCGTGGCAAAGCAGGATGCCGTGGCCTATATCCGGCTCAATCTCGAATTCCATCGGACGCTTTATCTGCGCGCGCAGGCGCCGGCCATGCTTGCCACCGCGGAAACCATATGGCTGCAGCTGGGCCCGACCATGCGCAAACTCTACGGGCGTTTGGGCCGGACTGAGGCGCCCGTGCACCATCGTCATATCGTATCGGCACTCCGGGCAGGTGACGAACCAGGTCTGCGCCTTGCGGTGCGCACGGACGTCACTCAAGGGCTGAAGCTTCTCGCCACCTAACTGTGAATCGGGCCATCTCCACAGGCGAGTGCCGCCTCGCGCACCGCCTCGGAATAAGTCGGATGCGCATGGCAGGTCAGCGCGATGTCCTGAGCAGCAGCGCCAAACTCCATGCCAACACAGATCTCGTGGATCAGATCCCCGGCGGCCGGACCGATGATATGTGCACCCAAGACCCGGTCGGTTTCGGCATCGGCGAGAATCTTGACAAAGCCGTCGGCCGCGAAGTTGGCCTTCGCCCGACCGTTGCCCATGAACGAGAATTTGCCGGCCTTATAAGCGCGTCCCTGTTCTTTCAGCGTTTCTTCGGTTTCGCCCACATTCGCGACCTCGGGGTGCGTGTAGATCACTCCGGGAATAACACCGTAGTTCACGTGCCCATGTTTTCCCGCCACCTGTTCGGCGGCTGCCATGCCTTCATCCTCGGCCTTATGGGCCAGCATCGGGCCATCGATGCAATCGCCGATGGCGTAGATCCCCGGCACACTGGTCTGCCAGTCCTTTCCCACAACGATCTGTCCGCGTGGCGACATCTTTGCGCCCAGCGCCTCAAGACCCAGCCCGTCGGTATAAGGTCTGCGCCCGGTCGCGACCAAAACCACATCGGCTTCGAGAACCGCCTCAGTGTCATCCTTGTGGCTCTTGTAGGTCACTTTGGCCTTGGTCTTCGTCGCATCGACCCCTTGCACGGCTGAATTCAGAACAAACTTCAACCCCTGCTTTTTCAGGATGCGCTGGAATGTCTTGGACACCTCGGCGTCCATGCCCGGTGTGATGTGATCCAAGAACTCGATCACTGTCACCTCGGACCCCAGTCGGGCATAGACGGATCCCAGTTCCAGCCCGATCACACCCGCCCCGATCACCGCGAGCCTTTTAGGGATCTTGGCCAGTGACAGCGCGCCGGTAGAGCTGACCACGATCTTTTCGTCGATCTCAAGTCCGGGAAGGGTGGATGGCTCTGACCCGGTCGCGACGATGATGTTCTTCGCCGAATGGACGTCTTCACCGACCTTGACCTGTCCGGCAGCCGGGATGCTGCCCCAGCCTTTCAGCCAGTCGATCTTGTTTTTCTTAAACAGGAACTCGATGCCCTTGGTGTTCTGGCCGATGGTGTCTTCTTTATAGGCTTGCATCTGCGTCCAATCGACTTTCGGCGCCGCGACCTTCAGGCCCATGGCACCAAAATTGTGCTCGGCCTCATGCAGCATGTGGCTTGCGTGCAAGAGCGCTTTAGAGGGTATGCAGCCGATGTTGAGACAGGTTCCGCCCAGCGTGTCACGCCCTTCGACGCAGGCGGTCTTCAGCCCAAGCTGCGCGCAGCGGATGGCGCAAACGTACCCGCCAGGGCCACTTCCGATTACGATCACATCATAGCTTGCCATTTTGACCTCCGGCGCCGGTTCTTGCGTCTCTGTCGCCTATTGATAGGCGCGTTCTGTCAGCATTGTACATGGGTTGGACCGCGTCAGAGCGCCAGGACGTAAAGCGCGATGGTCGCAAAGAAACCGACGGTCCACACAAGCGTGCGCAGCCCGACGATGCCAAAGACGTAGGCCGGCAGATAGACCACCCGCGCCGCAAGAAAGGCCTGTGCCGCCAAAAGGCTGTGCCCCGAGAAGCCGTCCTTAATCGCGAGGATCAGTATCGCCGGGGCAAACAACGCCATCGTCGTGACCGAGTTCGCTAGCGCGCGCTCGGTGCGGGCGGCCATGCCCGTAACCGTTCGGGTCTCGTCCCGGCTGGACAGCAGGTAACCCATATCCAGTTGGAAAAAGGCGCCCGATGCTTGAAGGACAAGTGTTATCGCCACGAAGAGACCGTAGATCGCAAGGATGGAGAGTTCAGAAGTCAGCATTGGGTTTCCGTTCTAGGTGAAAAAGCGTCGGGATGACTCTGGGATCGAAAGAAACGACCGCGCCCGGGCATTGGTACTCGGCCAGGCGGGCGGCGCCGCGGTTCCCATGGCCTATCATGCCCGTATCTCGATTGGCGTCCCGTTGGGAACGTGTCGCCAGATTTCCTGCATTTCGGCATTTGTCACGGCGATGCAGCCTTCGGTCCAGTCCTGGCGGGCATGGGCGGCGTCCACCCACTCCATTCCGTTAGGCAGGCCGTGGATCATGATGTCGCCGCCCGGCGCCTGGTCCATGGTATGCGCTCGCGCGCGGTCGGCTTTAGAAGGGTAGGAGATATGCAGGCTTAAATGAAATCGCGAGTCCGGGTTGCGCCAGTCGATCTCATAAAGGCCTTCTGGCGTACGCCCGTCCCCCTGCACCCGTTTTGGCCCGTCATCCGCCCCGAAGCCAAGGGCAATGCGGTACGCCGCGATAACCTCGCCGTCTCGCAAAAGCACCATGCGGCGGTCTGATTTGTCGACCAGAATCCGATCGGCCATAACCCCTGTCGGGATGGGAGGAAGATCCGGTGACGGAGGATCACCGATATCCCGCAGCGTTAGGAGAACCGCTACGGCAACAGCCGTGGGCAAGATGATGCGAAGCGCGCGGATCACCTGCCTAGAGATCCATCAGCAGTCGCCGCGGATCCTCCAGCGCCTCTTTCACGCGCACCAGGAATGTCACCGCACCTTTGCCGTCGACAATCCGGTGGTCATAGCTCAGCGCCAGATACATCATCGGCCGGACCACGATCTGGCCCTTTACCACCATCGGCCGGTCCTGGATCTTATGCATGCCCAGAATACCCGACTGGGGCGGGTTCAGGATCGGTGAAGACATCAGGCTGCCGTAGATGCCACCGTTCGAGATCGTGAAACTGCCGTTCTGCATCTCGGCCATCGACAATTTGCCGTCTCTGGCCCGCAGGCCCAGTTCGCTTATCTTTTTCTCGATGGCGGCAAAACTCATCTGGTCCGCGTCGCGCACCACCGGTACCACCAGCCCGTTCGGGGTGCCCACGGCCACGCCCATGTGGACAAAGTTCTTGTAGACAACATCGGTTCCGTCGATTTCGGCGTTGACCTCGGGCACCTCTTTCAGCGCGTGGCAGCAGGCCTTGGTGAAAAACGACATGAAGCCGAGCTTTACGCCGTGTTTTTTCAGGAACAGATCCTTGTATTCACTCCGCAGGTCCATGATCGGGCCCATGTCGACCTCGTTATAGGTCGTCAGCATCGCGGCGGTGTTCTGGGCGTCCTTCAGGCGCCGGGCGATGGTCTGGCGAAGGCGGGTCATCTTGACCCGTTCCTCGCGGGCGGCATCCTCTGCCGCCACCGGGGCGCGCGGCGCGGCGGCTGGGGCGGGGGCCGTTACGGCGGCGGCAGGCGGCGGGCTGGCCAGCGCTTTCTGCACGTCTTCCTTCATGATCCGTCCGTCGCGCCCCGTACCGGTGACCTGGGCCGGGTCGACACCTTTCGCGGCCATGAGCTTTTCGGCCGAGGGGGCGTTGGCGATGTCCTTGCCGGTGGCGTTGGCGGCTGCAGCAGCAGGCGCCGCGGCCGGCGAGGGCTCCGCCGTGGCGGGGCTTGAGGCGGACGCGTTGCCTTCTGCGACAACAGCCAATCTTCCGCCGGCTTCCACGGTCGCGCCTTCTACGGCAACGATCTCGGCAAGCGTGCCGGCGGCGGGCGACGGGACTTCGACCGAAACCTTGTCAGTCTCCAGTTCGCAAAGGATCTCATCCACGGCGACGGCGTCCCCGCTGGCCTTGAACCAGGTGGATACCGTGGCCTCGGTCACGCTTTCCCCAAGTGCCGGAACCATCACGTCGACGTGGGCGGCGCTTGCCGCCGGCGCTTCGTTCGCGGCTTCCACAGCCTTGCTGGCCGGTGCCGGGGCAGTCGGCGCAGCCGCGCCCGCGCCCTCGTTGATCGATGCCAGTAACGCATCGACGCCGACGGTGTCGCCTTCTTGTGCCACGATCTCGGACAGCGTCCCCGCACTGGGCGCTGGCACTTCAACCGTGACCTTGTCTGTCTCGAGCTCACAGAGCATTTCGTCGGCCGCAATCGCATCGCCCGGTTGCTTGAACCAGGTCGCCACCGTCGCCTCGGTTACGCTTTCGCCCAATGCGGGCACGCGGACTTCAATCGTCATCGAACTATCCTTTGATCGTCAGCGCTGCCTCGATCAGCGCTTTTTGTTGTGCCTTGTGCTGGCTTGCCAGACCGGTGGCCGGCGACGCCGACGCCGCGCGTCCCGCATAGACCGGGCGACTATGGGCGGCGTTGATCCGTGTCAGGACCCATTCGATATTTGGCTCGATGAAACTCCATCCGCCCTGGTTTTTCGGTTCTTCCTGGCACCACACCATTTCGGCCTGTTTGAAGCGTTCAAGTTCCTTGACAAGGCTCAGCGCCGGGAACGGATAGAATTGTTCGATCCGCAGCAGATAGACATCGTCCAGCCCCCGGGCATCGCGCTCTTCCAAAAGGTCGTAATAGACCTTGCCGGCGCACATCACCACGCGCCGGATCTTGTCATCGCTTTTGAGCTGAAGGTCCGACTGGCCCTGTTGCGCATCATCCCAAAGGACCCTGTGGAACGAGCTGCCCTCGGTAAAGTCCTCGATCCGGTTGGTCGCCAGACGGTGGCGCAGTAGGGATTTGGGCGTCATCAGCACCAGCGGCTTGCGGTAGCTGCGATGCAGCTGACGCCGGAGGATGTGGAAATAGTTCGCCGGTGTCGTGCAATTGGCCACGATCCAGTTGTCTTCGGCGCACATCTGCAGAAAGCGCTCCAGACGCGCCGACGAATGCTCGGGCCCCTGGCCTTCGAATCCATGGGGCAGCAGCATCACCAGACCCGACATGCGCAGCCACTTGCGTTCGCCGGACGAGATGAACTGATCGAACATGATCTGGGCGCCATTGGCGAAATCGCCAAACTGCGCCTCCCAGAGAACCAGCGAATTGGGTTCGGCCAGACTGTAGCCGTATTCAAAGCCCAGAACCGCATATTCCGACAGCATCGAATCGATGACCTCGTAGTGGGCTTGACCCGCGCGGATCGCATTCAGCGGATAATAGCGCTCTTCGGTTTCCTGGTTGATGAAGGCGGAATGGCGCTGGCTAAAGGTCCCTCGTGTAGAATCCTGTCCGGCCAGTCGCACGGGATAACCTTCCAGCATCAGACTGCCAAAGGCCAACGCCTCGGCGGTTGCCCAATCAAATCCGGCACCCGTTTCGAACATCTTCCTTTTAGCGTCCAGTAGGCGGCCGACTGTCTTGTGCAAAGGGAACTTTTCGGGCACCCGGGTCAGAGCGGCACCGATTTCGCTAGCGATTTCCGCAGCGACGGCGGTCTTCCCGCGCTGGTACATTTCGCCCTTCTTGTCCAGATGCGACCACCGGCCATCCAACCAGTCGGCCTTGTTGGGGCGGTATTCCTTACCGGCTTCGAACTCTTCGTTCAGATGCGCCTGAAACGCCGCTTTCATGTCCTCGATCTCGCCCTCGGGTATAAGGCCGTCCTTGACCAAACGTTCCGTGTAAAGCGTGAGCGTGGTTTTCTGCTTCTTGATCTTGGTGTACATGACCGGGTTCGTGAACATGGGCTCATCGCCCTCATTGTGCCCGAACCGACGGTAGCAGAAGATATCAATGACCGCGTCCTTGTGAAACTTCTGGCGGAACTCGGTCGCGACCTTCGCGGCATGGACTACAGCCTCGGGATCGTCACCGTTTACGTGGAAGATCGGCGCCTCGACCATCAAGGCGATATCGGTCGGATAGGGCGACGACCGGCTGAAATGCGGTGCCGTTGTAAATCCGATCTGATTATTCACGATCAGATGGATCGTGCCGCCCGTCCGGTGACCGACAAGGCCGGACATCCCGAAACACTCGGCGACCACACCCTGACCGGCAAAGGCCGCATCCCCATGCAGCAGGATCGGCAGCACGCTCGTGCGGTCACGGTCCTTGGCCTGTTCCTGCTTGGCGCGCGCCTTGCCCAGCACCACCGGGTTCACAGCCTCAAGGTGTGACGGGTTGGCGGTCAGCGACAGGTGCACGGTGTTGCCGTCAAATTCGCGGTCCGACGACGCGCCCAGGTGGTACTTCACATCGCCCGATCCATCGACGTCTTCGGGTTTGAACGACCCGCCCTGGAACTCGTTGAAAATTGCGCGGTAGGGTTTGGCCATCACATTGGCCAGCACACTCAGACGGCCCCTGTGGGGCATGCCGATGATGATGTCCTGAACACCAAGCGCGCCGCCCCGCTTGATGATCTGTTCCATGGCCGGGATCAGGCTTTCGCCGCCGTCGAGGCCGAAGCGTTTGGTGCCGGTGTATTTGACGTGCAGAAATTTCTCGAACCCTTCGGCCTCGACCATCTTGTTCAGGATCGCCTTTCGACCTTCACGAGTGAAGGCGATCTCTTTGCCGAAGCCTTCAATCCGTTCTTTCAGCCAAGCAGCTTCCTCGGGGTTCGAGATATGCATGTACTGCAGTGCGAAGGTGCCGCAGTAGGTGCGTTTGACGATCTCGACGATCTGGCGCATCGACGCGATCTGCAGGCCCAGCACATTGTCGATGAAAATCGGTCGGTCCAGGTCCGCGCCCTCAAATCCGTAGGACGCCGGATCGAGTTCGGGATGGGGTGTCGGGTCACGCATGCCCAGCGGGTCCAGATCGGCCGCCAGATGGCCACGGATCCGGTAGGCACGGATCAGCATCAGCGCCCGGATCGAATCCAGCACTGCGCGCTTTATCGCCTCGTCGGTGACCTCGACGCCCTTCTCGGCGGCCTTGACCTTGATCTTCTCGCCGACCGCTTTCGTTTCTTTGCCTGTCTCCGGCGGCGCCCACTGGCCGTCCATCGCATGGGTCAGATCATCATCGGGCATCGGTGGCCAGTCGGCGCGCGCCCAGCTGGGTCCGCTGGCTTCCTGTTTGACGTCGGTCTCTGCATCGCCCAGCTCTTGAAAGAAGGCTTGCCATGCCTGGTCCACGGCGTTCGGGTCGGCCGCGTATCGCGCATAAAGCTGTTCCACGTATTCGGCATTGTGCCCCTGCAGGAATGAGGACGCCTTGAAGATGTCGTTCGGGGACTGTTCCGTCATGGGGTTACCTCATGGGGGTTGGGGCCGTAGCGGTTGGGGCCGGGTTCAGAAGGACACAAGCATTGACCGACGGCGTTCGTTACGCTTGAGAGAAAAATGACGAAAAGCAGGAAAGCCGCGGCAACGGCCACGCACATCGCCGAGCCATAGATCACTACGAACCCCAGACCGCCTGGGCCGTCAGGCGGGGTTGGCGACGCGAAAGCGAGGGTGATGGTTGAGTACAACCTGACCGAGATATCTGCTGCGACAAGGCCGCAGAAGGCGAAGCCCCACGGCTTAACCGCATCCCAGCCATAGGCGCCCGTGTCCTGCAGGCGCCGAACGCCCACTGCGAAGAGGGGCATAATCAAAACGCCGCCGATCATGAGGCACACAAGGAAAGAAGCGTCTTTCACTGCCGCAACGCCGATGCCGAAGAGGGGTATGGCAACCCCGAGGGGGAAAAACCACCAAAACTCGGGCCTAGATGCGCGGCCCGAGAAGGTGACGTATTTCCGGAAACACGTCCGTATGGCGTCCGTGAAGGTCATGCGGCCACCGCGCCGGGTTCGGGCCCGTATCGGTTGGCGCCGGGATGACTGGGAAGCGCAAGAAAAACTATGAGGGCAATCAGCATGAACGGGAGCAAAGCCATCGCTGCGTATACTGTTGCTAATGCGGTGCCGAAACCGGTGCCGTCGCCAGGTGACATTCCCGCTCCATTCGGCCAATCAAGAATGTACGTGGTTTCAATCATGGGCAAGGCGACTAGCAGTGGGGGAAGCACGAAAAACGGTAGGACCCACCACGCGCTCATGTTTCGGTCGTGCAGACGCCGGACGTAGGCTGAGCAAGCGCCACCCATGCCAATCAACAAAGCAACGAGCAAGGCCGCAAATCTGTCTTCAAAGAAAACCGGCGCCGCCAAGAGGGCAATCAAAGTCGAGAGCAGCCAAAGACTGACATTCCAGCCGAACTCAAGCCGGCTCGCGCGACCGGCAAAGTCAAGTGGACGGAAAGGCCTCTCAAGACCGTGAGTTTTGGCCCTGTCCATCACCCTTCATCCCCCGGCCAAGAACGCCGAGCCAAAATCGCTGGCCCGGCCCGACAGTGCGACAGGCCAATTCGCCGATGGCCAAAAACGACTACCCGCAAAAGTTCCGGCCGCGATGCCCGATCTGACCGGGTGGCGTCTTTCTGGAAACACGTCCGTATGGCGTCTGTGAAGGTCAAGACTGACATCCCGCCCAGTGTGAAACACCGGGCAGCGCCAGCCCGCCCCCCAGGCTGGCGCTTTCGCGCCCACCTCGGGCTGGCGCCGCCCTTTGTTCTGTTGAGATTGCGTCAGCCAAGCCTCACCCGATCTCAATCGCTTTCAGCACTGCCTCACCCAGGCTTGCCGGATCCTCGGCAACCACGATACCGGCGGATTTCATCGCCTCGATCTTATCCTCGGCGCCGCCCTTTCCGCCGGCGACGATGGCGCCCGCGTGGCCCATGCGGCGGCCCGGGGGCGCGGTGCGTCCGGCGATGAAGCCCGCTGTCGGCTTCCACCGGCCCTTTTTCTTCTCATCGGACAGGAACTGGGCGGCATCCTCTTCGGCCGAGCCGCCAATTTCGCCGATCATGATGATCGACTGGGTTTCGTCGTCGTCAAGGAACCACTCCAGGACGTCCAGGTGTTCGGTGCCCTTGATCGGGTCGCCGCCGATTCCCACGCAGGTGGACTGGCCAAGGCCGACGTCCGAGGTCTGCTTGACCGCCTCATAGGTCAGGGTGCCCGAGCGGCTGACCACGCCGACCGAGCCGCGCTTGTGGATATGGCCGGGCATGATACCGATCTTGCAGGCGTCGGGCGTGATGACACCGGGGCAGTTGGGACCGATCAGTGTTGAGCTCGAATCCATGAGCGCCCGCTTGACCCGCATCATGTCCTGAACCGGGATGCCTTCGGTGATGGCCACAATCAACGGCAGACCGGCGTCGATGGCCTCTAGGATCGAATCCGCCGCGAAGGGAGGCGGCACGTAGATCACGCTTGCGTCGGCGCCGGTCGCGGCAACGGCTTCGTGACAGCTGTTAAAAACTGGCAGATCCAGATGAGTCTGGCCGCCCTTTCCAGGCGTGACACCGCCCACCATCTGCGTACCGTAGGCTATGGCCTGTTCGGAATGAAACGTGCCCTGGCTGCCTGTAAAGCCCTGGCAGATGACCTTGGTATCCTTATCGACGAGTACGGCCATATCTGTCCCTTTGTTAGTTAGGCGCGCCTTGGGCGCCACAAGTGTGATGAGGATGCCCCGGCAAATGGGGTCGGTTCTGCGGTCGCGTCCGATCTCCAAAAGGTCGACGCTACAAGGGCGCAGATACGACCCGTGGGTCGCTGCGGGTGGGCGTCTGTGGCGTGAAGGCTGCGTGACATAGTCTGACTGCTGGATGGACCTACTGTGGAATGGCAATGATCAAGTTGACAAATTCGTCAACCGGCAGGACGCCGACCGCCAGCTTGCCGCGCGGTGCGGTCAGCTCATAGGCCGCGAACTGTTGGGTTTCTCCGGTCTGGGCATTGCGGCGGGTCATCACGCCCAGCGACGGAAGCGTCGGTGAGGATTGCAGACCCTTCTGGAAAATCGTCGCGGTCAGTTTCTCGTTGGTTGGACCCACGACAAGGACCTGACAACGTCGTTCGGCCGGGCTGACGCTAAGCGAGATCAGGTTACCATTCGAGGCCCAGATCGTCCCGCGCTTGGTCAGTGCGCTTCGCGTCGCGCCGCTTTCAATGCCCCTGTAGGTGGGCGCCGTGGCAACGCAGGTGTTAAAGAACGTCTCTGTACCCAGCGTGGCCTGCGTGTTCTGGAACGCAAGTTCCTGCTCGGTGGGTCCGGTGGGTGCGCAGGCGGCCAAAGCGGTCGCAGCCGAGATCATCGTAACCGCCGACCTTCGGCCAGCCAGCCAGCCTTTCCACTGCGGCACATCGCCAGTTGTTTTCCGGGGCCGATCCGCAGTCCTTGACTGATTGGATGTTCCTAGCAACAGACGATCCCTCCGCTAGCGGGGTTTTTCATGCCACTTCGGGCGCTGGCCCGGTGCACGGTCAAAGAGCGCTCTTTAGACCTCTTGCATATGGGTGACGGCAATGGTCCGGCGCCCAGTGTGGCGCGGCAACCCGCTAAGGCCCGATTGGCAACTACACCGTTGCCTTCCGAAGAGGGTGCTGCAGCCCAATGGCCCTGAGATTTTTGCACAAGATCACTCATAGATATATTTGTCGATTTCGCTGCGATCTATGGGCCGGGAAATCGCAAAAAGATGGATCATCTGACCGCCGCGGGCATGGTGGGCGTAGGTCAGCATGCTCTTGTTTTCCAAATAATAGGCATATTCGAAGAAGTCCGACCGGAACTTCTCGCTGTTCTGACCAACAACACTCTCGACGGTCTGCAAAAGCACCTCGCCGACGGAGGCTTCCGACCAATCGCCATAGAAGGCAACCTTACAGGCGCCGACATCGTCTTCCACTTGCGTACCCGCGAAAAGCGCCCTTCCCGACACGTTGTACATGTCGATGCCTTCAAGATCTCCTGCGTAGCTGAGACCCAGCTGGTCGATTCTTTCCGGGAACGCATCAAATTCGGGAAGCGTGTCTAGACAGGTTCGCTCGAAGAGCCGTGCCGCCTGATCCGCTGAGACCGTCGCGTTGTCCGGAACATCCGGCGTGCACGCAGCGGCAAGAGCTGTCGCCAAGATCCCGATGATCGCAGGGCGGCGCATTAAAGCCCCTCCAAGAAATTGATGTCTTCCCGGCTCTGCGGGTTTGATATCCAGACCGTATGCAAAGTTGTGTCCCCACGGCGGCCCGTATCATAATTCAGGACGCTGCCATTGCGGAGGTGATACGTATAGACGCGCGATCCCTTCGTTATGTTGTCCTGCGGAGGGCCGCCAGTTGCTCTGGTCGCCGTCGACAGAAAGCTGTTCCCGATTTGGCTCGTACCGGCATCGCTGGCTGCAAAGGACACTCCACAGATAACAAAGGCAGGAACCTCTGGGGCAAGCTCACCCATGTCCACGTTCGTCAAGATCAGGTTGGCATCCGGCAACTGATACGAAGTGCCGCGTTCGTTCGAAACAAGCTCAAGCGACCCAAAGGAAGGTGACGTTCCGAACTCCCTAAAGTCCGGCAAGTCTTCGAGGCACGCTTCGTTAAAGAGCGACATTGCCTCATTCATCGTGACATCGCGTCCAGGCAGCGAGACGGAACAGCCCGCAACGGCGGCAACCAGGGCCGCCACCGGAAGCAGTTTTCGAACAAGAGGGTACCTCAACACGTCAAACCACCCCCGACTTTTCGTTTCCATTTGCCTGTATTCCGTGCGGCACCGGAGATTGCTTGGGAATGCTCACTCCTGGCCGATTGAAACCAATTCACTTACAAATCCTCCTTCATATCCGCGCGCCGAAATAGTGCTCGCCGTCGCGCACTCCGTTGTCCTGGAACCGGATTGGTCCGCGGCCGCTATTCATTCCGTCAAATGTGGCCCGCAACACCTCTGGGTTTTCCTCAGACACAAACACAATGGAACAGGCCGTATCGGCACGCTTGACTGAAAGATCGTACTGTTGGTGGTAGTATGTCGTCGTCCTGGTGTTTTGGACAAATCCGTACCTCGCGGCCGCCGCTTCCACGCTTTCGGGCCCTCATCCGGTGAGCCCGCAAAGCGCGGCAAAGGCTTGCGCCGCAACGGTGGCGCTGGTCTGCATGTTGCCCGGCCCGGCGGTCGCCGAGCGTGCGACCTCGGGCGCGGCCTGCACGGCAGGCGATGTTGCGTCGTATGCCGACAGCGCCAGCAGGCACGCGCCGAAAACTGCGGGTCGTATCACCGCTCAGCCCTTCACTGCCGCAACGATTTTCTGCGCGCCGTCCTTTAGATTGTCCGCCGCGATGACGTTGAGACCGGACGTGTTGATGATCTCTTTGCCCTTTTCGACGTTGGTGCCTTCCAGCCGGACGACCAGCGGTACGGCCAAGCCGACCTCTTTGACCGCGGCGACCACGCCTTCGGCGATGACGTCGCAGCGCATGATGCCACCGAAGATGTTGACCAGGATGCCTTTGACGTTGGGGTCCGAGGTGATGATCTTGAAGGCCTCGGTGACCTTTTCCTTGGTCGCGCCGCCGCCTACGTCGAGGAAGTTGGCGGGTTCCGACCCGTAGAGCTTGATGATGTCCATCGTCGCCATGGCGAGGCCCGCCCCGTTGACCATGCAGCCGATTTCACCGTCAAGCGCGATGTAGTTCAGATCGTACTTCGAGGCGGCGAGTTCCTTGGGGTCCTCTTCGGTCTCATCACGCAGCGCGGCGATGTCCTGGTGGCGGTAGACCGCGTTGCCGTCAAAGCCCATCTTGGCGTCGAGGCATTTCAGATCGCCGCTGTCGGTGACGATCAGCGGGTTGATCTCCAGCATCTCCATGTCCTTTTCGACGAAGAGCTTGTAGAGCGTGCCCATCAGCGCCACGCATTGCTTGACCTGCGGACCCGCCAGGCCGAGCGCGAAGGCGATGCGGCGGCCGTGGAACGCCTGATAGCCGGTGGCGGGGTCGACCGAGAAGCTGAGGATCTTGTCGGGGGTTTTTTCCGCCACCTCTTCGATGTCCATGCCGCCTTCGGTCGAGGCGACGTAGGAGATGCGGCTGGTCTGGCGGTCGACCAGCAGGGCGAGGTACATCTCGGTCTCGATCCCCGAGCCGTCTTCAATGTAGACGCGGCCGACCTGCTTGCCCACGGCGCCGGTCTGCTTGGTGACCAGCGTGCGGCCCAGCATGCGTTTGGCTTCCTCGGCGGCCTCTTCGACCGATTTGGTCAACCGCACGCCGCCCTTTTCGCCGGCATCGGGTTCCTTGAACGTGCCCTTGCCGCGTCCGCCCGCATGGATCTGTGCCTTGACAACCCACATCGGGCCGTCGAGTTCGCCTGCCGCGGTTTTCGCGTCTTCAGCGCGCAGCACCACGCGTCCGTCAGAAACCGGCGCGCCATAGTCGCGCAACAATGCCTTTGCCTGATATTCGTGAATATTCATGGACGGCGTCTCTCCCATGGGCTGCGGTCTTTGGTAATCTACCTCTGGTCTAACCACAGGTTGGGGCGCGTCTGAACCCGCAAGTGCGTGCAGCGCCACAATCTTTGCGATAAACCGCGCTTTGTGATCACAGTCTGAAAAGTGTGATCACAATAGATACGCCCGTGGATAAAATAGAGGCGACTCGCTTTGATTGTCGCCTGCAGCCTGTTCCTGATAGAATTACGCATCGGGCAGCAGGACGCGGCGCATGCAGCAAAAACACAGTGACGGTGACATCCGTCCCAACTGGATCAGGCGCGTCTTCGGGCGCATCAATTTGGGCGCCTTTCTGGTGGTTCTGCTGGTGCTGGCCGCGGTCTCGCGTTTCGTGCCCGAAAAGATTGGTGACAACTACCAGATTGCCCTGCCGCTGATTGGCCTTGGCTGTGCGGTCGCGGAAGGGCAGGGCGTGCGCTATTTCGGGCGTTACCTGCTGTTGGAGACTTTTATCAAAGGTCCAAAGTATGGGCTGGGTGATGCCGAGATCAACAAACGTCCGAACGGCAACGACAAGGGCTTTCCATCGGGCCACACCGCCGCTGCGGCCTTCGGGGCGACGGCCCTGGTGCAAACTTGTCTGAAGCACAGCAAAACGGCCCAGGCCGCTGCAATTCTGGGCGCCGGCTTCGTCGGCGCCTCCCGTATCGAGGCGGGAAAGCACACGATCTGGCAGGTGCTGGCTGGTGCAGTGATCGGCTGGCTGGTCCAGGCCCTGTCGCTTGTGGCCTTTGACCGCTTGGTGCGCCGCGCTTGGGACGGCGCCTCCATTCGGCTGCGCCGGATTGGCAAATCCGCCTATGCCGCTCTGGTGACGGGTGATCCGCCAACTTAGCGATCGGCTCCGCGTGCCGCCAAACGGGGGGAAGGCGCAAGAGCGCCTAGGCCAGCGTGTCGTCGATCCCCTTGCAGGCGGCGACCAGACCCTGAACCGCCTCAACCGACTTGTCGAACATGGCTTGTTCTTCTTTGCCGAGGGCAATGTCGACGATACGTTCAATGCCGTTCGCCCCGATGACTGTCGGGACACCCACATAAAGGCCCTTCAGACCATAGGCGCCGTCTACGTAGGCCGCGCAGGGCAACAGGCGGTTCTGGTCCTTCAGATAGGCTTCGGCCATCTCGACGGCACTTGTCGCCGGGGCATAGTAAGCCGATCCAGTCTTCAGCAGACCGACGATTTCGGCGCCGCCGTCGCGTGTACGCTGCACAATCGCGTCCAGCTTTTCCTGGGTTGTCCAACCCATCTTGACCAGATCTGGCAGGGGGATGCCGCCCACGGTCGAATAGCGGACCAGGGGCACCATCGTGTCCCCGTGGCCACCCAAGACAAATGCCGAGACGTCCTTCATCGAGACGTCGAATTCCAGGCTGAGAAAGTGACGGAAGCGGGCGCTGTCCAGAACCCCGGCCATGCCGACAACCTTTTCGTGGGGCAAGCCCGAGAATTCGCGAAGCGCCCAGACCATTGCGTCAAGCGGATTGGTGATACAGATAACAAACGCGTCGGGCGCATGGGCCTTGATGCCTTCGCCCACGGACTTCATCACCTTGAGGTTAATGCCCAAGAGATCGTCACGGCTCATGCCCGGCTTGCGCGGCACGCCGGCGGTCACGATGCAG
Source organism: Pseudomonadota bacterium (assembly GCA_039026235.1). Lineage (GTDB taxonomy): Bacteria > Pseudomonadota > Alphaproteobacteria > Rhodobacterales > Rhodobacteraceae > JBCCMQ01. The sequence continues at coordinate 82,751 of JBCCMQ010000010.1, read as the reverse complement.
ACATCTGCCCCCGCGATCCCCGCGTAATCATTGGTCCCTGACAGCGCTGCGTCGAACTTTTCAGACGGACCGCTTTCGGCGATATCCAGTGCCTTGCCCTGGGGTGTGCCCTCGGCGATGTCGAACAGGATGACATCTCCCAGTTCCTTCATTGCAACGAGGTGCGCAAGCGTGCCGCCAATCTGTCCGGCGCCGATCAGCGCGATCTTGGGTCTGGCCATGGGAAAACTCCGTGTTTTGCGGTCGTTTGCCTCCTAGCCACTTGCCGGGACCGGTGCAAGGTTTCCTGCGCAGCGCCCCCTTGGGAAACAACCAACACTTGCGCTATGGGGCAGACGGCAAAAAATCGGAGACCGGCTTGTTGGAACTGTCGCCACTATTCTTTGCGCTTGCCGTTCCAGGTGTCATGATCGCCGGAATATCGAAAGGCGGCTTTGGGTCAGGCGTTTCATTCGCCGCGACGCCCTTGTTGGCCATTGTGGTTGATCCGGCGATCGCACTTGGGGTCATGCTGCCTCTCCTGATGCTGATCGACGTCGCGGCGCTCAAACCCTATTGGCGGCAATGGAGCGTGTCCGACACGTGGGCTCTGATTATCGGCGGATTGCCTGGTGTCGCGATCGGCGCGGTTGTTCTGGCGCGGGCAAATGACGATCTGCTACGGTTGCTGATCGGAACCATCGCACTCGCATTCGTCGTCTATCAAATTGCCGGCAGGCGGGCGGCAATGCCTTCAACGGAACGCGTCTTCCCAACCTGGGTCGGCCTGCTGACCGGTGTCGTCGGCGGCTTCACCAGCCTTGTCAGCCATGCCGGCGGGCCAGCCGTGGCGGTCTACCTTCTTAGCCGTGGTCTGCCGAAGACAACCTATCAGGCAACGACAGTCATCAGCTTCGGAGTGATCAACATCTTCAAGGCTGTGGCCTATGGCTTTCTGGGCATCATCAGCCTCGACACACTTTGGGCAAACCTGGTGCTGGCGCCCTTCGCGGTCTTGGGAACTTGGCTCGGCGTAGTTCTACATCGCCGCATCCCGGCGGATCTGTTTTTTGCAGTTATGTATGTTTTTCTGGCCGTAACGGGCGTCAAGCTGATCTATGACGCCCTGGTCTAGTTCGCACCCATAGCGCTGTGGTCAGAGCTGCGCGCCCGCAGGCGTCAGCTCTTCATCCAGCAGCTCGAACGCTTCGCCCGAGGCCACCAGACACGTCTGCCCGGTCGGCATCGTCACGGTGATGGTCCAAGTGCCAGTTTCTGCGCTGGCGAATACCTCGATCACCGAATTGTTAGCACCGATGCCGATGCTTTGGCGGGTCTCGCCGTAGCCGTTCGTGAGGCGTTCGACGACGGTATCCCGCGGACCGCAGTTGCGTGCCTGCGCTTCTCCCGCTGTCGTGCAAACCGTCATAACCAGCGCCAGTGCGGATGCTGTCAGATGCGTCTTCATGTGCCCGTCCTTTCGACGTTCGGAGTGCGCGCATTCATGTGCTGACCGTGCTTTGCCGATCGCGTTTTCGCGCCTCCCACTGTGTGACTTGGCCGGTGACTTCGGTCCGGCTGCGGAGCATGTCCGCCTGGCGTATGTTTCTGCTCGCCGTGGTCCGAGCATGGCCCGGCGAGGAAAAAAATAGGTTAACGCTGCGTGCGATCGCCCTAAAGCGGGTCTGTATGGCGCCTGATCCGGATTTGACGCTTGGCAAACTGTGCTGAAACGGGCATCCCGACGCAAGATTATTGCCGAGAGGATTCGCAATGTCTGATCTGGCCCGCCCCTGGCGGTCGGTTCTGTACGTACCCGGTTCTAACCCGCGCGCCATAGAGAAGGTTAGGTCAACGCCCTGCGATGCGGTGATCCTGGATCTTGAAGACGCCGTCGCACCCGCCCAGAAAGAGGCCGCCCGGACGGCTGTGGTGGCCGCTTTGGCGGGCGGCGGCTTCGGGATGTGCGGCGTGCTGGTTCGGATCAATGATCTCGGCTCGCCCTGGGGTGCCAACGATATCGCTGCCCTAAGCGGTAGCGGCGTAAATTCACTCCTTTTGCCGAAAGTGAACGGCGCAGATGACATTGCGCGGCTTGACGGCCTTTTGCATCGGGATGGCGGTTTCAGTGACAGCGCCGTCTGGGCAATGGTCGAGACACCCCGGGCGATTGTCCGCGCCCATGAGATCGCGGCGGCGCCAAAAGTGGCCGGTCTGGTCATGGGGACCAATGATCTGGCTAAGGATTTGCGCTGTGACCTGGGACAGGACAGGGCCGCGCTGATGCATGCGCTGCAAACGGCCGTTGTCGCGGCGCGGGCCGAAGGTCGCATTATCATCGATGGCGTCTACAACGCCTTTCGTGACGAAGATGGGCTGCGTGCGGAATGTGCGCAGGGCCGCGCTTTCGGATTTGACGGCAAATCCCTTATCCACCCGGCGCAGGTGGCCATCGCTAACACCGTCTTCGCGCCATCACACGAAGATGTCGATCTCGCCCACAGGCAGATTTATGCTTATGAAGAGGCACAGAAAACCGGGCAGGGGGTCGCGGTTTTGGAGGGTAGGATCGTCGAAAACCTGCATGTGGATCAGGCGCGCCGGCTGATTGGTCTGGCCACCGCGATTGCCGAACGCGAGGCCGCGCAATGACCCTTTTGAAACTCGGTATCGTGCTCTGGGTCGTCGCGCATGGCTTCGGTCGTCTCGCACCCGGACTGCGCGCCCGGCTGGGAGAGCCGGGCAAGGGTTTGGTGTCGTTTGGTGTTCTGGCCGGCATCGTTTTGATGGTCATCGGATACCGAAGCGCCGATACCATCGTCGTCTTCATTCCGCCGGCCTGGGGCGCGCATGCCAACAACCTGTGCATGTTGTTTGCGTTTTACTTGTTTGCAGTCAGCGGCACCAAAGCTCAGCTCGCCCGCCATGTCCGGCACCCACAGCTAACCGGCCTGATGCTTTGGGCCTTGGGCCATCTTCTGGCCAACGGTGATCATGCCTCGCTGATCCTGTTCGGGGGAATGTTCGTCTGGGCACTGGGTATGGTTTTCCTGATCAACCTGCAGGAACCGGAATGGGACAGGCCCGCCCGATTGCCCATCGGCAAGGAAATACGCACGGCCGGGGCCGCCGTCATACTATTTGCTGCAGTGGCGGGCATTCACAGCCTGCTGGGGTACGACCCATTCCCGGCATAGCTGCACCACTCGGCTGGCAGAATGCAGCGCGACTGTTGTGGGGGCGTAACGGCGTGCTAAGCTACAGCGATATCAAAACCAAGAGCCGCAGAGCCCATGGACAACATCATCAGAACCGGAGATCAGGCAATTTTCCTGCCCGCATTCGGCAGTGCGCTGGTCACGGTCATTCCGGGTGTTATGAGCGGTACGGGCGCCACGACCATGACCAACGGCCCACCAACATGTGTGCAAGGGGACGAAAAACTCTGCATAGTGCCTGGCTGTGCCTACATAAACGCGGCCTACGCGATACCCGGGGTCGGAACTTTGATGATCCAGGCCCTTGGTCCGGATCAGACCTCGAAGAAGACCACGATCGGTGGCAAACCGGTGATCGTAAAGGGCACATTCTTTACAGCGAAGTTTCAGGTCATGGTTCCGGCACAGATGCCCACGCCCACGGGGCCGGTGCCCGACGCCGTGCCAATGTTCATGGGCCAGGGACAATTCATGACGACGAACATGACTGTCATGGATATGGGCTAGGCGCCCATCGGCCATGAGCAAGACCAATGCTGGCCGCTTTTTCGAAGACTACCGGATGGGCGAAACACTGGTGCATGCGGTGCCCCGGACGTTGTCTGGGGGTGAGCGGGCCCTTTACCACGCGCTCTACCCGGCGCGCCACGCCGTGACCTCTTCGGACAGTTTCGCGCGCAGCCTGGGCCTGCCCCAGGCACCGCTGGATCCGCTGATCGTCTTTCACACTGTGTTTGGCAAAACGGTCCCGGATGTTTCTTTGAACGCTGTGGCGAACCTCGGCTACGCGCAGGGCCGGTTTCTGCGGCCGGTCTATCCCGGCGAGACCCTGCGCGCCATGAGTGAGGTTATCGGGCTTAAGGAAAACTCAAGCGGCAAAAGTGGCATTGTCTGGGTGCGCACCCGCGGGTTGTCGGGCGGCGCGGTGGTGCTGGACTACGTGCGCTGGGTGATGGTGCACAAGCGCGCTCCTGACACCAAAACGGGTGAGACAAATGTCCCACAGTTGGCCGGGTCGGTCCCGGCCGAAGCCCTGGTCGTGCCCGAAGACCTGTCCTTTGACGGCTACGACACCACACTTGCGGGCGAGCCACATCTCTGGGCCGACTACAGTATCGGCGAGACCATCGACCACGTGGACGGCGTGACCCTGGAAGACGCCGAACACATGATGGCTACGCGGCTTTGGCAAAACACTGCCAAGGTGCATTTCGACGCCACTGCACGGCCCGACGGGCGACGCCTGATTTACGGTGGCCATATCATCAGCCTTGCCCATGCGCTCAGTTTCAACGGGCTTGCGAATGTCCAGATGATGGTGGCGATTAACGGGGGCACCCATGCCAACCCGGCCTTTGCCGGGGATACCCTGCGGGCCTGGTCCGAAGTGCTCGACAAGGCCGAAACTTCTGTCCCGGGCGTCGGCGCCATCAGGCTTCGGCTGGTGGCTACCAAGGGAGAGCCGTTTCTGCTGAGGGGCGCAGACGGCCGTTACCTTCCCGAAGTGCTCTTGGATTTTGATTATTGGGCGCTGATGAAACGTTAGTCGGGCCACGGGACTAATTTGCCAGTCGTGCGGGCCGCTTCCATCGCCCCGCCTACAGTGTACTAATCACCGCCAGAATGGCTGTAACGGATCTCTTTCGCCGCATGTGGATACGGCTTGCCGGGACACTGGTGGCGGCTTGCGTGGCAACGCGCCTTGCGGCCTGTGAGCTTGCCCTGGTTCTCGCCGTCGACGTGTCCGGTTCAGTGGATCCTCGCGAGTTTGAAATCCAGATGCGGGGCATCGGCGAGGCTTTGCGGGACGGGCTGGTGTCCGAAGCCCTGGTCCGGGCCGAAGCGGCCGTCGCAGTGGTGCAATGGACCGGCGCTTCGCGACAGGCAAGATCGCTCGACTGGCACCGGACCCGGACTTTCGAAGAGGTCGAGGCACTCGCGTTGGCGGTTGATGATGTCTCGCGCCGGTGGCGGAATTTCTCAACCGCCATCGGCGAGGCGCTGAAGTTCTCTGCGGCGGCCTTTGCCGATGCGCCACCCTGCCTGCGCAGGGTCATTGATGTCTCGGGCGATGGCATTTCGAACGAAGGCGACGAGCCGCGTTCGACCCATGCTGCGCTCGCAGCAGCGGGTATTGTTGTCAACGGTCTGGCCATCGAGGGCGATGATGCCGACCTGACTGGATACTACTTTGAGAACGTGATCCGCGGTGAAGGGGCCTTTGTCATGACAGCCGCCGGGTTCGAGGATTACCCGCGCGCGATCCGTGCCAAGCTGCTTCGTGAAGTGACCAAACAAATCGCGGGAATAGATCAAAATCCGTGATCACAAAATTTTTCCTGTGATCACATAAACTTCATAGTAAGCAAATTGCGCCAAATAACCGCGCTGTTATGGCAGGCGCGGGCGTGACATGCGTCTCGAAATCGTCCAAAACCGGCGCTAGACCGTGCAGACGCAGCGAAAGGAGACGGTATGGCAGATGTCAATCGAGGGAACCGCCCCTTGTCGCCGCATCTCACGATTTACCGGCCGCAGTTGACATCGATGACCTCAATCTTCACCCGGATCACCGGCAATGCGCTGTTGCTCGCCGGCCTGATGATTGTCTGGTGGCTGCTGGCTGCTGCGACTAGCCCCGGTCATTTCGCCTTTGCCGACGCGGTAATGCGGTCGTTCCTGGGCGATCTCATCATGGTTCTTTCGCTATGGGCTCTTTGGTACCACGCTCTGGCGGGCGTGCGGCACCTGATCTGGGACCAGGCCATCGGTCTGGACGTACCCACGGCCGAGAAGATGGGTCTTGCTGTTATCGCTGGATCTTTTGTTTTAACGTTTCTCACTCTAATCGTGATCTAAGGCAGGTAACATGGCATTTGTCACCGACCGAAAACGCGTAATGGGCCTGGGGGCTGCCCGCACGGGCACCGAGGCGCATTGGGCCATGACGGTATCCTCCGTTGGGCTTCTTCTGCTGATACCGCTTTTTGTGCTAACTTTCGGCCGCGCCCTTGGCGGCAGCCACGAAGAGGTCTTGGCGCATTTCTCACGACCCTATCCGGCCATTGTCACGGCGCTGACGATCGCGGTCAGCTTCATGCATTTCAAAAACGGTGTGCGCGTCCTGTTAGAGGACTACGTACATGGGTTGATGCGCGAGGTGCTGATCATCGCAATGACGCTACTTTGTTATGTTGCGGCGGCTGTCGGTGTTTTTGCCGTTGCCCGCATAGCGCTTTAATTCCAGTCGGAGAACATCCATGGCAGCTGCATACGAATACGAGACCCACACCTACGACGTTGTCGTCGTAGGCGCCGGTGGGGCCGGATTGCGCGCAACCTTGGGGATGGCAGAACAGGGCCTGAAGACGGCCTGCATCTCGAAGGTCTTTCCAACAAGGTCCCACACCGTGGCGGCCCAGGGTGGCATTGCCGCCTCGCTTAGCAACATGGGCCCCGACAACTGGCAGTGGCATATGTACGACACGGTCAAGGGATCCGACTGGCTGGGCGACACCGATGCGATGGAATACCTGGCGCGCGAAGCGCCCAAAGCGGTCTATGAGCTTGAACACTACGGCGTCCCGTTCAGCCGGACGGAAGACGGCAAGATCTATCAGCGCCCGTTTGGCGGCCACACCACGCAGTTTGGCGAAGGGCCCCCGGTGCAGCGAACCTGCGCTGCGGCTGACCGGACCGGCCACGCGATCCTGCATACGCTGTACGGCCAGTCGCTGAAGAACGATGCCGAGTTCTTCATTGAATACTTCGTCATCGACCTGATCATGTCCGAGGATGGGGTGTGTCAGGGCGTTGTCTGCTGGAAGCTGGACGACGGCACGATCCATATCTTCAACGCCAAGATGACCGTGCTCGCGACGGGTGGATACGGGCGTGCGTATTTCTCTGCGACCTCTGCCCATACCTGCACCGGCGACGGCGGCGGTATGGTCGCCCGGGCGGGCCTGCCGTTGCAGGACATGGAGTTTGTGCAGTTTCACCCCACGGGCATCTACGGCTCGGGCTGCCTGATCACCGAAGGCGCGCGGGGCGAAGGCGGCTATCTGACCAACTCTGAAGGCGAGCGTTTCATGGAACGCTATGCGCCGACCTACAAGGATCTGGCCAGCCGCGACGTGGTCAGCCGCTGCATGACGATCGAGATCCGTGAAGGTCGCGGCGTGGGCGCGGGCAAGGATCACATCCATCTGCACCTGAACCACCTGCCGCCCGAGACACTGGCAGAACGGTTACCCGGTATATCCGAAAGCGCCCGGATCTTTGCTGGCGTTGATCTGACCAAGGAACCGATCCCTGTTTTGCCCACCGTGCACTACAACATGGGCGGCATTCCGACCAACTATTGGGGCGAAGTGCTGAACCCTACGGCTGACGATCCGGACCGAATTTCACCTGGCCTGATGGCCGTGGGCGAAGCGGGTTGTGCCAGCGTCCATGGCGCGAACCGGCTTGGATCAAACAGCCTGATCGATCTGGTGGTCTTTGGACGCGCGGCAGCCATTAAGGCGGGCGAAGTGGTCGATGCCGAGGGACCCAATCCCAAACTGAACCAGGCAAGCATCGCCCGGGCGCTGGACCGGTTCGATTCAATCCGCCATGCCAAGGGAGAGGTCGGTACCGCGGAACTGCGTCTTGAGATGCAAAAGACCATGCAGGAAGATGCCGCCGTCTTCCGCACGGACGAGACGCTGGGTCAGGGGTGCCGGCGCATGACGGATGTGGCGGCAAAATTCGATGACGTGTCGGTCACCGACAGGTCCATGGTTTGGAATTCCGACCTGATGGAGACGCTTGAGCTGACCAATCTTCTGCCCAACGCGCTGGCGACGGTGTTCTCGGCAGAGGCGCGTAAGGAAAGCCGGGGCGCCCATGCGCATGAGGACTATCCCGACCGAGACGATGAAGTTTGGCGCAAGCACTCGCTTTCCTGGGTCAATGGCGGCGTGAAGCTTGACTATCGTCCGGTGCACCTGAACCCGCTTCTTGGCCACAACGAAGGCGGCATCGATCTTAAGAAGATCGCGCCGAAAGCACGGGTTTACTGATGGTCAGAATTTTCGCTTTGCTCGCGGGGTGTCTGTCCTTGGCCGCCTGTGCGCCCGAGCGGGGCATCGGCTTCGATACGCTTGGCGGGCCTTCCGGCGGCAGCCAGAGCGAGGATGTGACACAGTCGTTCGAACAGGGTGCGCCGCCGGGTGTTCCGCTGACCGCAGAAGAACAGGCACTTTACGACAGCCTGACGCCGGAGCAACAGGCGCGTGCGCGCGAATTTCTGGCCGATGGATCGACCGTTGCCTCGTCGCTGGAAGGAGATCTCTGATGCTGCGAAATTGCTTCTTGATCCTGCCGCTGGTCGCGCTTTCGGCCTGCGATACGGCGATCGGCACCGAGGTCACGCGCGAAACGGCCAAGGGCGTGGTTAATCGGGTGGTCCAGCAGGAAATCCCCGGCGCTCCGGTCGAACCGGTTACCGATTGCATCATCGACAACTCCAGCGGGTCCGAAATCATCCAGATAGGCTCTGATGCGCTCAGTGGCCAGCCATCGACGGAAACCGTCGAACTGGTGATCCAAATCGCCCTGCGCGAAGGCACCATCAATTGCTTTATCGAAGATGCAGGGCCAGTTGTCGTGCCACAAATCTTGGCATCCATCAGCTAGGGAGACCAGCCAGTGGTACAGCTCACCCTGCCAAAGAACAGCCGCATAAAGACCGGCAAGACCTGGCCCACGCCAGAGGGTGCGACCAATATCCGTAAATTCCAGATCTATCGCTGGAACCCGGATGACGGAAAGAACCCGCAGGTCGACACGTATTTCCTGGACATGGACAAATGCGGTCCGATGGTCCTGGATGCACTGATCAAGATCAAGAACGAGATCGATCCGACGCTGACTTTCCGCCGGTCATGCCGGGAAGGCATCTGTGGATCTTGCGCGATGAACATCGACGGGATCAACACCCTGGCATGCATCTACGGGCTCGACGAGATCAGGGGACACGTCAAGATTTACCCGCTTCCCCACATGCCGGTTGTGAAGGACCTGATTCCGGACCTGACGCACTTCTACGCCCAGCACGCGTCGATCATGCCCTGGCTCGAGACCAAGACGCGGCGACCGGAGAAGGAATGGAAGCAATCCATCGAAGACCGCAAGAAGCTTGATGGTCTTTATGAATGCGTGATGTGCGCGTCCTGCTCGACCTCTTGTCCCAGCTACTGGTGGAACGGTGACCGTTATCTGGGACCCGCCGCACTGCTGCATGCCTATCGCTGGATCATCGACAGCCGCGATGAGGCGACGGGAGAACGCCTTGACGAGCTTGAAGACCCGTTCAAGCTTTACCGCTGTCACACGATCATGAACTGCGCCAAGACCTGTCCCAAGGGCCTGAACCCGGCCAAGGCCATCGCAGAGATCAAAAAGATGATGGTTGAGCGCCAAATTTAGGCGCCTCTGTCTTTCCAAACCAGTACTTGGAAGGCGCTCCTTGACCGATTGAGCATTGTCACGGACCGTGGTGACCAATCTGAATGAGCTAATTGTTAGGAGTTCGTTTGATGGCCAAAGCGCGGTTCTTGGCATTTGGTGCGGTTGCGAGCATTCTCATGGGTCTGGCGGCACCAGGCTATGCGGCGAGCCTCCCCGCAACGTCGACACCCGGTGACTTCTCGTTCTCGACTTCCGAAGACATCTCGCAAACAGGCGCACTTGTCGTTGGGGGCAACACGAACATATCGGGCAACAATGTCGTCTTGGACAATTCTGGAAACGACTTCTCTACCGGAACTTTTGAGGCTGCCGGGTCGCTGACTGGCGCGTTCATGGCGGTCGGATCAGGCCAGGTGACGGCCGCATCCACGCTTTTTATCGAGGCATTGGACATCGGAGGATCGGCAAGCATTGCGGCGTTTACCAACACCGACTTCTTTGATGTTATCATCCTGAATGCGCAGGACCTGTTCGTTGGCGGTACGTTAGAGATCGTGGCCGAATCAATCTTGTTCGATTTTTCCGACGGCGGAACAGCTGACCTGTCCCGGTTAAATGTTGGTGGCCTTTCGCTCGTTAGCAATATGGACGGCATTGCGGACTCAGCGGTGATCGAGGCGGGCGTCTCTGTCACGACTTCAGGAACCCCTGCCGTGATTCCACTTCCGGGCTCTCTTGGCTTTGCATTTGGTGGAACCGCTATGCTGGCCGGACTTGGCTTTTGGACGGGACGATCAAGGGGCGCAGCGGCTCAGCCAACCTAGCGGCCTTTGCGCATTCACGTGGTTGCCACCTGATGGGTCCTGTGCTCCGCTTACAGATGATCTTGGGGCGGCTCTGCCCGACCGGCACCACCCGAGGGCGGCATCTGAACGGAAACTGGTCAGCGCGCGGATTTACCCAAGGGACTGAAAGGGTTAGCGGTGATCGTCAGGTTCAAGACGAGAATGGTGGAGACGCAAACGTAAGTCGGCTGCTCACGCCGTAACTGCGCATTTTCGCAGCGCGCGTATGGCGCGTCGCGCATTCCGTTCCACGATTTTCCAATCCCACGCATCTGCCGGTCCCATTTCGGCAATGTTATTGGCCCAGTTTTCAGCGCGCTTGGCCGAGTTCACCGAGATTTCGACCTCGATCATTGGGTCGGATCCGTTTCTGATGATGATCTGGATCATCCCCCATCCAGCGACTTCGTGGCGGATGTTTGCGCCGTTGAAACGGGCTGGATCGACGGTCGTCTCTTTGCGCCAAAGTCTGCCATTAGCGGCGGGGTAATAGACCGACACCAAGGCGAGCTTATAACCGCGCTCAAAAACGGAGCGAACGTAATCCCGCACCGCGCCTGCGTCGCTGTATTCCTGCGGCGGGGCGCCATAGGTGGATGCACCGTGTTCAAACGCGATGGCGTATTCCTGAAAAAATGCCTCGATGACCTGGGACAGATCGCTGTCTCGGATGGTTTCCGTTCGTTGCATGGCCGGACCTTAAAGATGAGGCAATTTCGCCGAAGTTTAACGTGCCCAAGCGACCCACCCAAGACCCGTCACTGCTAGCGCTCCATCCGCCCGTGACAACGTTTCCAAGTGGGAGCAATCTCCAACACACTTGCAGGATCTTCATAGATGTGCAAATTACACATTTATTAGAATCATAGCAGGTGAAAAAATGTACAGGTCGGCGGGCGTTCGTTTCTTTGTTGTAGGTTTGCTGGTGCTTTTGATGACCATTCCCTTGTTTCTCGTGGGCGCAGTGCTCGACAGCCGCGCCCACCTCAGCCGAAGCACAACGCATGAGATCGGAAAGGACTGGGGTGGCAGACAGACCTTTAGCGGCCCGCAACTTATTGTGCCGGTGGAGGGGCCTGTCACACGAACCGAGACGCGGTCGGTCATCGATCCCGAAACCGGCAAGACCGAGACCGAAAGCTATCAAGTAACGGAAATCGCGCGGGTTGCACCACTGTTCATTCAGCCCGAGAAGCTGGAAATCCAAATGGATACAGAGATCGAGGAACGCCGCCGCGGCATCTTTTCTGTGCCCGTCTATGGTGTCGAGGCGCAAGTCGGCTTTGAATATGCGACCGAGACGGCGGGTAACTTTGTCGAACCGGACGAAACCGCGCTTTGGGATCAGGCCTATGTGCGTTTCACGATCTCAAGCAACCGGGCCTTGCGGGGCGAGGCAGAGCTTCTCGCCAATGAAACAGCACTTAAGCTGGAGCCATCGGCCGGCTCAGAACGGGGCGCGCAGGTGATCGCGGCCGTGGGCGATCCGCGAACGCAGCGGTCCTATGCGCTTCGACTTGGATTCAATGGTGCGGATACGCTTTTTGTGACGCCTTCGGGACGGATCACTCGTATCACCATCAATTCGGACTGGCCTGACCCGAGCTTTACCGGCGCCTATCTGCCCGATGCGTCAGAAATCACCGAAGACGGTTTCAAAGCGACCTGGACCGTCCCGGGGCTTGCGCGTCCAATGCCGCAGATTTCGCGCCAGGATCTGGATCCGACGGCGCGAGACAGGTTCGCCTTCGGTGTCCGGTTCTACCAAGCCAACGACTTCTACCAGATGGCCTACCGCGCCGCCCGTTACGGCGTCCTGTTCATCGCGCTTACCTTTGTGACCGTGCTTCTGATGGAGCGCCAGGACAAGAAGCCGGCGCATCCCGTACAGTACATCTTTATCGGTCTGGCACAGACGGTTTTTGTCCTGCTGATGGTGGCCTATGCCGAACAAATCGGGTTTGGGCCCGCCTATGTAATGGCGAGCGTTGCGACCATCGTGCTGATCACGCTTTACGGCTGGAATGCCCTTGATCAGGGAAGGCGGGCGCTTCTTCTTGGGGCGGTTCTGTTGGCGCTCTATGCGGTCCTTTACCTTATCCTGCGCAGCGCGGATTACGCCCTGCTTGCGGGCTCGACGCTGGCATTTTGTGCTCTGGCCGGAACCATGTGGGCAACGCGGAACGAAAATTGGTACGGCGCGGGGCCAGGCGCGGGCGCCGCAGGTGGGTTGACAGGGGTCTGGCGCAAAAGGCCGTCGGCGGAAGGCCAAGACCCCAAGAATCCGCCCGGCGCACCTGCCTAGGCCACCGGACCCCGTAGCCGAAGTCAGGCCTGGCGGGATTGGAGTTTCTCGACCACCTGCGCAAGGGCCGAGACGGCGATTAGTTGCGCGTCACGCAGCGACCTGACAACACCCAGCGGTCCCTGCACGCGGGCGATGTCTGCCGCGCTGTGCCCCGCCGCCTCAAGCGACATGATGCGCGCCTCGTGGGTGCGGCGGCTGCCCATGGCGCCAATGAAATAAGCCGGCTGGTCTAGCACCTGTTCAAGTAGCGCCGGTTCCCATTCGTGATCATGAAACAAGAGAAGAAAGGCCGTCCAGGGATCATCTTCGACCTTGGGCGGCTGTTCAAGCGAGGTCAGGTGATGAACCGTCATGGCGCCTTCCCGCTTAAGCGTTTCCACTTCATCGGGATCAGGTGTCGCTGCGATCACCTCAAATCCCGAGGCGATGCCCAGGCGCGCCGTCGCCATCAACACCGCACCGCGGCCCGCCATCCGAATGCGCGGCTTGGGTAGCGCCGTGAAGGCGAAATGCGCGTTGTCCCCGGGCATGGCGAGGTCATCGCTGACCTTGAGCACCCCTGAATCCCGCGCGATGCGCACCCTGACGGGTCGCCGCGCGTCAAGACGCGTCAGGGTGGCGGTCAAAGCCGCAACCGGCGGGTCCGGCAGAACCAGACATTCTATGGCACCGCCGCACGGCAGAGCGATATCCAGAAACGGTGAGCCCTGACCATAGCGGATCGACCGGGGTTGGCCCAGTTCGATAGCCTCTTGCGCCTGCAAGACGACATCCGCATCGACGCAACCGTTCGAGACATATCCCGCCATCAGCCCGTCGCCAGTCACCGCCAAAAGGCTGCCCTCGCCCCTCAGCGCGCCACCCAGGGTGTCGGTGACCACAAGCAGCGCCACGGGCCGGCCGGCCTGTCTTTCCTCAATTGTGAAACGGAAGACATCCCGCGCATGCTCAAGATAGCGCACATGCATTGGCCGATCTGGCTGAGGGCTGTCGGCGGCAAGTGAAAGGGGGGCCATGATCTTCTCCTGACGGTGCAGTCTAGAGCGCGGCAGGGTGCGCATCAACTGCGGCTGGGATAGCATCTAGCGGGTAAGTACCACCGCTTGTTTGATGTACAGGTCTTCTTCCGCTGCGCGGACCAGGAAATCCGACACCTCTGCGCGCGAGATCAGGCCGTTGCGCCAGGTAGAGGGCTCGGTGAGGATCCTGTAGGGACCGACCTTGGGCGTGTTGCGCAGGATCACCGGCCGGGCAATCGTCCAATCAAGATCCGAACTCTCGATCATGGCTTCCTGTCGGTCCTTGTCGGCGTAGGGCCGGCCCAGCAAAGCCTTGTGGCCAAGCCGTTCAATGGCGCTCATGGCTGCCTTGCTGTCGCCGGCCCCAAAGCCGGTGACCACAATCAGCCGGGTCTTTCCGGCTTCTTTCATGGCACTTATGAGAAGCTCTGTAGATTGCGAAAACAGCCGCTCTTCCTGCCAAAGCATGGCCAGGCGTTCCTTGACCCCAAGGGCGCTGATCACGACATCGACACCTTCCAGTGCGGTGGCGATGTCGTCGGCGGCAAGGGCGTCTCCGCTCCGGCCTTCCAAAAGCGGGCTGTCGATGGAAATGGCATCAGCGCCGCGCGCAAAGGCGCGTACGTTGTACCCCTTGGCAAGGGCAGCCTCGACGGTCTTCAGGCCAATTCCCTTGCTGCCGCCGATCACAAGCAGATGCATCGCTGCGTCCTAAAAGAAAGCCTGAAGGCCGGTTTGCGCGCGCCCCAGTATGAGTGCGTGAATATCGTGGGTGCCTTCATAGGTGTTTACGGTTTCAAGGTTCTGGGCGTGTCGCATGACGTGGTATTCGGCCATGATGCCGTTGCCGCCATGCATGTCACGCGCGGTCCGGGCGATTTCCAGCGCCTTGCCGCAATTGTTGCGCTTGATCAGGCTGATCGCCTCGGGCGCCGCGTGCCCTTGATCGAGCATGCGGCCCACCCGAAGCGCCGCCTGCAGGCCCAGCGCGATTTCAGTCTGCATGTCGGCGAGCTTCTTCTGGAAAAGTTGCATCTGTGCCAGGGGGCGTCCGAACTGCGTGCGATCAAGGCCATAGGAACGTGCCCTGTGCCAGCAGTCTTCGGCGGCGCCCATGACCCCCCAAGCGATCCCGAAACGCGCGCGGTTGAGGCATCCGAATGGCCCCTTCAACCCTTCGACCCCCGGCAACTGGGCGTCTTCGCCCACCTGCACATCCGACAACACAATCTCGCCGGTGACCGAGGCGCGAAGCGACAGCTTGCCCCCGATTTTGGGTGCCGACAGGCCCGGTGTGTCTTTGTCGAGCACGAAGCCACGGATCTTGCCGCCGTGGGCTTCGGATTTGGCCCAGACCACAAAAACATCGGCAATCGGGCTGTTGGAAATCCATGTTTTGGCGCCAGACAGCGCATAACCGTTTGCGGTCTTGCGCGCGACGGTCTTCATTCCCGAAGGGTCCGATCCGGCGTCGGGCTCGGTCAGTCCGAAACAACCAACCAGATCGCCCCGTGCCAGACCCGGCAGATACTTGGCGCGCTGTTCTTCGCTGCCGTAGGCATAGATCGGGTACATCACCAGGCTGGATTGCACAGACATCATCGACCGGTAACCGGAATCGACGCGCTCAATCTCGCGCGCGACAAGGCCGTAGGTCACATAGCTTGCACCCAGGCCGCCATAGCTTTCGGGAATGGTTACGCCAAGAAGACCCATCTCGCCCATCTCGGCAAAGATCGCTCGATCAATATCTTCATTCAGATATGCCTGCGTTACGCGCGGGGCGAGCTTGTCGGCCGCATAGGCGGCCGCACTTTCGGCCACCATGCGTTCATCCTCGGCCAGTTGAGAGGCAATCAGGAACGGATCAGCCCAGTCAAAACCGCCAAGCGACGGGCCCCGACCCAGATCTTGTCCATCCGCCATGCTAGTGTCTCCGCATCAGGCCCACAGTCAAAGCGGGCAACCGTCACGAGAATATAGCCCCTGCCCCGTCCGGGGGCCAGAGCGTTGGGGCCGCGCGAAATTCCTTGCCAGCCTTTTATTTCTGACCCATCTGGTTAGGTACAGGCCAGTTCCCTAAGTGTACTAAGAAGTAGCGACAGGCCATTTTCCGGCGGCGCGGAGATACCCGAACATGCATCATGCCGATCACGATCACAGCAGCTGCGTAGCCCGCGTGTTGGCACGCGCCGACCAAATGGCGTGCAGCAAATCCGTTCGCCTGACCCCAGTCCGCCGCCGGTCACTGGAGATCTTGCTGGAAAGCCACAAGGCCATGGGCGCCTACGATCTTCTGGAAAGGCTCGATGCCGAGGGTCTTGGATCAAAGCCGGTTGTTGCGTATCGCGCGCTAGATTTTCTGACCAAGCACGGTCTGGCCCACAGGATCGAAGGTTTGAACGCCTTTGTGGCCTGCGCGCACCCCGATGAAACACACACGCCCGCCTTTCTGGTCTGCCAGGCGTGCCGTACGGTCGCAGAGGCCGAGATCGCGGCGGAAACGGGTGAACTGTCAGACGTGACGCGCGATCTTGGCTTTCAGGTCAAGCGAACGGTTATCGAAGCGCTTGGCCTCTGCGCCGATTGCCAGAACACGGCGCCCGCCTAGGCGCATATATTATCGATGACCCGACGGTCGGTGCGTGACAAAGCGCTGATTAAAAGCACCTTGCCTTTCTCACCTTTTGACCGGCTGACCTTTGCCGGACACCAGGTGCGAGGACCCGGCTACGCCTCATCGGCCGGATGCGGCATATCGACGAATTTACCGCCAAGGTAAACCGTGGAAGCCGCGGATGGATCGGCGACCGGCGTGCGCGCTTCCATGGCTTCGCGGAAGGCTTCGGTATCATCGACCGGCCGGTAGCCCAGGTGCCCCGCCTTACGATTGTCGAAGGGTGTCACTTTGTTGGCCGAGGCGGCATAGACGACCGTGTGGCCCACCGAGGGCGCTGTCAGCCCTGCGGTCACATATCCTAGAAAGTCGCGGTAGCTCAGCCAGCTCCAAAGCATGCGCCGGTCCAACGGTTCCTCGAAGGACGAAAAGATCCGCATACAGACCGTCTCGATCCCCCACTTGTCCCAATAAAGGCGGCTGAGCGCCTCCACATAGCATTTTGAGACACCGTAGAGCGTATCCGGGCGCCAAGTCACATCGGCATCGATGTTGCTGTCCAGGCGGTGAAACCCCACGGCATGGTTGGAACTGGCATAGATGATGCGTTTGATGCCGTGCCGCCGGGCGCCTTCATAGATGTGGTAGGACCCGGCGATGGTGCTGTTCAGGATATCCTCGAACGGCCCTTCCGTAGGCGTGCCGCCGAAATGGGCGATCGCATCGACGCCTTCGGTCATGGCCATCACGGCGTCGGGGTCGCCAAGATCACAGATGACAGCCTCTTCGTTGGTTTGAATATCACTGATCTCGACCCGGTCATTGACCCTGATGTGGCGCGCCAGCGGGGCCAGCCCCTTGCGCAACTGCGTTCCCAGGCGTCCCGCCGCGCCGGTGATCAGTATACGATTGAACCGCGTCATTCGCCGGCCTTTCTTGCCGCCGCGGCAGCGTCCTTGGCATCGGCCTCTGCTTCGGCCTTGACGTCTGCCGGTGTCGGGGGAACCCAGCCCCGGTCCTGCCGCACAAGAAAGGCCGAGCCATCACCATTCTTGGCCATATACTCGGCCTGCTCGGCAATAAGCTCCCGGGTTCGGGCGACATAGGGTGCGTTCTTGTGCGCCGGGATCTCCGGATCGAAAAGAGATGCCATTTCCGCCAGCGCTCGGCGGTCATTGCGTTCATAAAGCTGTGCGCGTCTTTGGGCATCATAAGGATGCATGCCCAAGGCTTCGAGCGCGGAACGGCCGGCGCGAACCGAGCTGTCAAAGGTTTCGCGAATGATGTCGCGGCATCCGGCTGCGTAGAGTTCGTAAACATGGTGCCTATCGTGGGCGCGGGCGGTTATGTGCACGTGAGGATAGTGATGAATCACGTGCTTCACGATCTGGGTGGTGGCCTCTTTATCGTCGATCGCCAGAACCAGCAGCCGCGCCTCTTCAATGCCCGCCGACAGCAGGAGGTCGGGACTTGAGGCATCGCCGAAGAAGACCTTGATACCGAAGGTGCGTAGCATCTCAAGCTGTTCCGAGCTGAAATCCAATACCACGGTCTTGTATCCGGACATCCGGATCATCCGGTTCACGACACCGCCAAACCGGCCGTGGCCGGCGACGATGACGGTGCCTTCTTCGTCTATGTCATCAGGGTCCTGCGCTTGGTCTGTGGCATATTTGGGCACGATGACCTTGTCATAGAGGATGAAGAGGAGCGGGGTGAAAAGCATCGACAGGGCCACGACCAGCAAAAGCGTATCCGAGACCTGCGGCGGCAGAACATTGTTGGCGACGGTAAAAGACAGCAGGACAAAGCCAAACTCGCCCGCCTGCGCCAGGGAAAGCGTCAGTAGCCAGCGATCGGCCCCGCGCACCTTGAAGATGATGCCAAGGATATAAAGGATGGCACCCTTCAAAAGCATCAGGCCCACGGTCAGGCCAAGGATCAGGCCGATCTGCGCACCCAAAAGGCCGAAGTTTATTCCCGCCCCGACAGTCATGAAAAACAGCCCCAGAAGCAATCCGCGGAACGGGCCGATATCACTTTCTAGCTCGTGCCGGAATTCGCTGTTGGCAAGCGTCACACCCGCAAGAAACGTGCCCAGCGCGGGCGACAGTCCGACCAGGGTCATCAGAAGTGCGATAACGACCACCAGCATTAGCGCCGTGGCGGTGAAAAGCTCACGCAGCTTCGCCTGTGCGATGTAATTGAAGATCGGGCGGGTCGCAAAGCTGCCCCCCACGATGACGAGCGCGATCGCCGCCACGGTCACGAGCGCTTGAATCGGGGGAGCAAGCCCGCTCATCAGGTCAAGAGACACCCCATGATCATCGCCGTGGCCACCTCCGTGGTCGTCGCCGTGACCATCGCCGCCTCCATGTCCGGCATCGCCGTGGCCGCCAGCATCACCCACGGCAGCCAGATCCGAAAATTCAGGCAGTGCCAGAAGCGGGATAAAGGCTAGCATCGGGATCACGGCGATATCCTGTGCCAGGAGAACCGAGAACCCCGCCTGGCCCCCGTCGCTTTTCATCAGGCCTTTTTCGTTGAACGTCTGAACAACGATTGCCGTCGATGAAAGCGCCAGCACAAATCCGACAGCAAGCCCGGTCTGCCAGGCCATGCCGAAAGCGAGCATCGAAAAGGCCATAACCGCCGCCGAAGTGCCGGCGATCTGCAGGCCACCCAGCCCCAGAAGACGGGTTTTCATGGACCAAAGCGTTTTTGGCTCAAGCTCTAGCCCTACCAGAAAAAGCATCATCACGACGCCGAATTCGGCGAAATGCTGAAGGCTGACTACGTCCACATTCAACGCGATGAGTGCCGGCGAAAGGGCGATGCCGGCAATCAGGTAGCCAAGAACCGACCCAAGCCCAAGCCGGGTTGCGATGGGAACGGCAATGACGCCCGCAACCAGGAAGAGAGATGTCAGAAGTAGGAAACTGTCCATGGGCTACACCTTCTCAAAAATCGGCAGCGTGTCGTGATGGACGACGGCCATATCGTGCGCCTTGGTTGCCTCGTACCGGTCGTCCCGCAGTGCGCTGAGCAAACGCCCATAGCCTTCGACGTGATCGCCCATACGATCTTCGGATCGTGCGCGTAGAGAGCCGAAGAGGACATAGGGCGGAAGGAATTCCATCTTGCAAAGCCGGGCCGTCTGTTCGAGCGGCGTCAGAAACGTGCGCAGGTCGTGGTGCTGAAAGCCTTCGGGGCGGTAGGCGTCGGACGGGCCCGCGGCAGTGATCGCCAACATCATGGATTTGCCGGCAAGCGCTGTCCCATCGGCGCCGTAGGCAAAGCCGTGTTCCAGGACAAGATCCAGCCATTCCTTGATCAGCGATGGTGTCGAATACCAGAACAGTGGGAACTGAAAAACGATCACGTCGTGGTCCAGTAAAAGGTCCTGCTCTCGGTCCACCCGAATGTCGAAACGGGGATAGAGCGCGTAAAGATCTACGAAGGTGACGCCCTCAAGACCGCGCGCGCGCTCGGCCATGGCGGCGTTTGCCTGGGAATACTGCTGTCCGGGGTGGGCGTAGTAGACGAGAACTTTGGACATGGCGGCAAATCACTCCGTGCGGGCGTCACGTCTATACTTGACGCCCGCCGAAGTGGATGCAAGCGCCGGTGCGTTAGCCCCAGCCGCTGACCGCCTTTACCTCAAGGAAATCCTCAAGGCCCCAGACGCCGCCTTCGCGCCCATTGCCTGAAATCTTCATGCCGCCGAAGGCGCAACCCGAACCACGGGGCATGCCGTTCATCTCAACCGTGCCGGAACGCAGTTGAATGGCCACGCGGTTGCGCTTTTCCGGATCCTCGGACTGGACATAGTTTGACAGCCCATAGTCGGTCTCGTTCGCGATCTGGATCGCTTCTTCTTCGCTGTCAAAGGGGATCATCGACAAGACCGGGCCAAAGATTTCTTCCCGGGCAATGCGCATATCATTGGCGACATCGGCGAACACGGTCGCCCGGCAATAGTAACCCAGGTTCATCCCCGTGGGACGACCCGTGCCACCGGCCACAAGGCGTGCGCCCTCGGAAATTCCGGCCTGGATCAGATCCTGAATTTTTCCGAATTGTGCTTCGCTCACGGCCGGGCCCATGTTGTGATCTACGTCGCCGCTTTGGCCATAGGTCATTGCATCGGCGCACTTGGCGGCCTCTTCGACCGCGGCATCATAGCGCGAACGTTCGACCAGCATGCGTGTCGGCGCGCTGCAGGACTGACCGGCGTTGTTCATGCAGTGGATCACACCTCGGGTCACCGCATCGGCGTCCGCGTC
The DNA here is from genome assembly GCA_039026235.1 of Pseudomonadota bacterium. Classification (GTDB taxonomy): domain Bacteria; phylum Pseudomonadota; class Alphaproteobacteria; order Rhodobacterales; family Rhodobacteraceae; genus JBCCMQ01. Next base: position 62,023 of record JBCCMQ010000010.1, on the reverse strand, counting down.
GGCAAAAACGATGTTGGCTCCTTTGCCCCCCAATTCCAGCGTGACACGCTTTAGTGTATCGGCGGCGTTCTTGGTGATGGCAATTCCGGCGCGCGACGAGCCGGTGAATGAGATCATCTCAATATCGGGGTGCCCGCTCAGTTGCGTTCCGACGCCCGGCCCGTCTCCGTTAACCAAGTTGAAGACCCCTGCCGGTGTTCCGGCTTCATGCAGGATTTCCGCGAACAGCATTGCCGAAAGCGGGGCGATTTCCGATGGCTTCAGGATCGACGTGCATCCCGATAGCAGCGCCGGCATGACCTTCAGCGCGATCTGGTTCATCGGCCAGTTCCACGGCGTAATCAGGCCGCAGACACCGATCGGTTCGTAGCGGATCTGGGTCTTCGGTGCGTGATTGCCAAGCGGGCGTTGGAACGCAAAGTTCTCGGCCGCGCGGATCGCTGCCTTGATGTGGCTTTCGCCTAGCGGCATTTGCTGTTCGCGCGCCAGTTCGATCGGCGCGCCCATCTCAAGGCTGATCGCCTCGGCCATTTCTTCACGCCTGGCCTGATAGGCGGCCAGGATGGCGCGTCCCAGTTCGATCCGTTTGTCCAGAGACGTTGCATACCACGCCGGAAAAGCCGCGCGGGCGGCTGCCACGGCGGCATCGGTGTCGGCCTGACCGCCAAGCGAGATGACGGCGCAGGGATCTTCATTCGATGGGTCGATAACATTGAAGTCGCTGCCCGCTCGCGGAGCGACCCAGGCGCCGTTTATGTAGAAGTCCCGTTTCTCGATCATGACAATTCCCTCTCGGTTGGCCGGGCTGCGTCCTTGGCCGTGTGTTGCTCCCTATGGCGCGACTTCTCTGGCACGGAAACGTCCGCTGGCCAGCAGTTCGCGTCAAAATTTCGAAATTGGCTGGCGTTACCGGTCCGCACCGGCGCAGCGGGCAGGCAGAGCTCGCGAACGCGACCGCTAGCTGCCTGTGTCCTGGTCCGATGCGTCATCCGGCTTCCAAAGGGGAACTCCGGTGCGAATGGCTGCGCGTCCGATCATATGGGCGCCAATCGGTGCGGTCAGAAGAAGAAAGCCGACGATGGCAACGGCCCGAAGAACAAGCGAGGTTTCCTGGAAATGCAGGATCACCCCCAACATCACCAGACCGCAGGCCAGCGTGCCCACCTTAGTCGAGGCATGCATGCGGATCATAACGTCTGGAAGGCGCAAGACGCCCAGGCCCGCAACAAAGGCGAAAAGGCCGCCGGACAGAACCAGAATGCCCACAACAAAGTCGATCATTCCTGCACCTCCTCGGTTGGCGCACCGGCCTGATCCCGGCGGATCCGGCGGCGTTCGGCGTAGCGGGCCAGCGCGACATTGGCCAGAAAACCGACCAGTGCCAAGACCAGTGCCACGTCAAGATACGCCTCTTGTCGCGAGATGATCGAGGCAATGCCGCAGATGGCCACGATGGCGACCGTCATCATGTCCAGCGCCACGACCCGGTCCGGAATGCTGGGCCCGCGCGCCAGTCTGATGAACGAGAAAGTGACGCCGACAGCGACCAGAATGCCGCTGATCCCGGCACAGACAATGATGAAATCGGCGCCGGTCATGCCCCTTCAACCGCCTTGATTACCAGCCGTTCAAGACCGCCCTTGATATCCCGGCAGATCGCCTCGGGGTCGTCGGCGAACATTGCGTGGATCAGCAGGGTTTTCCGATCATCGCTGACATTCAGACTGAGCGTGCCGGGCGTCAGGGAAATCAGATTGGTGATCATCAGTATGCCCTGATCCGTCTTTACGCTCAGCGGCATTTCCACAATCGCGGGGCGCGCGCTTTGTCCCGGTGTTATCACATCCCAAGCAACGCTAAGCGACGACACGAGCAGTTCATAGTGGAACCGGAAGAACAGCCGGATCCAACTTATGACACGGCTGAAGTAGGTGCTCTTCTCGCCAAAAAGCGGCTGGACGATCCAGAGCACGGCAAAACCGATGACGAAGCCGACGGCAAGCGCCGTGACGGTTACCGTACCCATCAGAGAAGCCCACAGAACCGCCAGGATCAGATTCGCAGCGAATTTACTCATCAAGGGCCCCTTCGACATCCGGCGCCACGGCGCTTTCGCCCAGAACTGCTGCGATGTAGTCTGACGGTTCGTGAAGAGAATTGGCGGCCGCCTCGGCGACTTGAAGGAAGGGTTCCGGGAAGACGCCAATCAACACCGTCACGGCACCCAGCGCGGCGACGGGCACGATGCGGGCGGTGACTTGCTGCGGGGGCAGATCAGACAACTTTGGCTCCAGACCATCGGGATGCGCTTTCCAGAATGCCTCGGCCCAGACCATTCCCATTGCGTAGATTGTCAGAAGCCCGGCAAAAAGCGCGATGCCAGCAACATACCATGCCTCGGACGCGATGGCGCCGCGTACCAGCAAGTATTTTCCCCAGAAGCCCGAAAGCGGCGGGAAACCGGCCAGCGAAAAGGCGGGTATGAAGAAAAGAAGTGCCACCAGCGGTGCGGTCTTATAAAGCCCGCCGGTGCGTCGCAGATCGGATGCCCCGGTCAGGGAATGGATCAGCCCGGCCAAGAGAAACAGGTTCGCCTTCACCGGAATGTTGTGCATGAGGTAGAAGACTGCGCCCAGCATCGCGATGGGGCTGTCGAGGGCTACACCGAACAGGATAAAGCCGATCGAACTGATGATATTGAACGACAGGATCCGCCGAATTTCGGTCTGAGAGGCCGCGCCAATGGCACCGGCCAGCATGGTCAGGCACGCCACCAAAAGCAAAAGCTGGTGCGTGTAGGCTGTGTCATGGTCGAAGATCAGCGTGAACGTGCGTATCAGCGAATATACCCCGACCTTGGTCAAAAGCGCCGCAAAGACCGCCGACACCACATAGGCCGGTGTGTGATAGGCGGCGGGTAGCCAGAAAAACAGCGGGAATACGGCCGCCTTCACACCGAATGCGATCATGAACATGATGGCAACGACAGTCAGAAGACCCCGGTTTTCCACCCTGTCCACGGCGAGACCAAGATCGGCCATGTTAAGGGTTCCGGTGAGACCGTAGAGAAGCCCCACACCCGACAGAAACAGGATGGTCGAGACCAGGTTGAGCGTCACGTATTTCAGTCCGCCATCGATCTGTGCCGGACGCCCGCCCAGGATCAAAAGACCGAAGGATGCGATCAGCATCACCTCAAACCAGACATAGAGGTTGAAGAGATCGCCGGTCAGGAACGCCCCGGTCACGCCGGCAATCAGAACGCAGAAGAGCGCGTGATACCCCAGGTGTTCCTTGCGTTCGTTAATCTCTCCGATCGCATAGGCCGCGACAGCCACAGCGGTCAGGCCTGTCAACACGACCATGATCGCCGAGAAAGTGTCCGCAACCAGTGTGATCCCGAAAGGTGCTGCCCAGCCGCCCATCTGTCCAGCCAACACGCCTTGGGCGCGTACCTCTGCAAACAGCACAAGGCCCGCCATCAAATGCCCGATGCTGCCAATCAGGCTGATCCAGCGCCCGGCCGGTGTGTAACGGCAAAGATACGCCAGAACCGCGGTGGCGAAGGGAAACATCAAAGGAAGGGCTAGAACCCAGCTCATCAATCGCGCCACTCTTCGGGTTCGGCCACCTGCATTTCTTCGGAATTCAGGGTGCCAAGCGTCGTGTAGGCCCGAAACACCAGAACCAGCGCAAAGGCGAAGAGGCCAAAGCCGATCACGATGGCCGTAAGTATCAGGGCCTGGGGCAGCGCATTGGCAACGATCCCTTCGGGCGCATAGGCGCCATCGGGAATAAGGGGTGGCGCACCGCGGGTCAGGCGTCCGGACGCGAAGATGATCAGGTTGGCCGCGTTCGAGATCATAACGAGGCCGAAAATGAAGCGCAGCACGTTCCGTGCCAGCATCATGTAGACCGCGCCACCGATCAGGACGCCCGATGCTATGGCGAGCAGCACTTCCATCCTAGATTTCTTCCTCCATGGCAAAAACCAGGGTCAGGATCGCCCCGAACACCACCAGATAAACCCCGATGTCGAAGACAAGGACGGTCGACAGGGGCAGACCCTTGTCGCCCTCGATCTCTGGATCTGCACCGAGAAAGAGCCATTGGCCTGTAAACAGGTCGTCACCGGCCAAGGCCGCCGCAAGGCCGGCCACCAGCGCGATCCCCAATCCGACCGCCGCAACGGTCTGCGGCATCACTCGGAGCGCACGGCGTGCCGCTTCCGTACCAAAGGCGATGGCATAAAGCACAAAACTGGTGGCGCCGATCAGCCCGCCGATGAAGCCGCCGCCGGGTTCATTGTGACCGCGCCAAAGCATGTAGAGCGAGAACACCAAGAGCACTCCGACCAGATACCGGGTTCCTGCCATCAGAATGATCGATTTCATTCCTCGTCCCTCCCGTGTTTCACGGTCGTGCGCAGCAATGCGTAAGAGGCCAGCCCGGCGATCAGAACGACAGAAATCTCACCGAAGGTATCCAGAGCCCGGAAGTCCACCAGAATGACGTTCACGATGTTCTGGCCAAAGGCTTCTTTCGCACTGGTCTTCTCGAAGTACTCGGTCAGGCGCAAATCTATTGGCTGGGCAAGAACCGCAAGCACGACGAGCGACACAACCACGCCGACGCCGACAGCGATCAGCGCGTCGGCCGGGCGGCGGTCCCGGCTTCCCAATTCGTCGAGAAAGGGCATGCGCAGCATGGCGACGCCGACCAGGACAACAACAAGCGTTTCAACCAAAAGCTGGGTGATGGCGACGTCCGGAGCGCCGAAGCTGATGAAGGTCAGCGCCACCCCGATGCCGCCGACACCCAGTGCTGCTACGGCCGTTATCCGCGATGACGTGGCCACAACCACGCCGGTGCTGCCGACGATCAGGCCAAAGACAAACCAGTCGCTCCACTGCAGATTTGTAGGCGCAAGCTCCAGTGGCCCCAGACCGCGCACCAGCATCGTCCCGGCAAAGCCGAAGATGACAACCATGAAGGTTGTCGCCAGATACGTGCGCAAATCTCCGGGCTGCAGGATGGCCGTCAGCCAACGGGCGAAGCGCCGGAAGCCGGCGAGCAGTGCATCCCACCAGTCGTCCATGGTCGGCGTCGCCGCATCGAGGCGTGCCAGGGCACCGCGGATGCTTTGGTGCGGGATGTAAAGCGCAAGACCGATGGCGTAGGTGACCAAGGACAGAACGAAAGGCACGTTGATGCCGGCCCAAAGGTGCAGCTCTTTTGCTTTCTCTGGATCCCCAAGCAGGCTGCCCACGATCGGATCCACGATGGTGTGCTGTACGAGCCCGGGAAAGATGCCGAATGCGGTGCCGCAGGCGGCCAGAAACAGCGGCCCGGCCAGCATCTGCCAAGGGGCCTCATGCGGGACGACGGGCAGGCGGCCGCGCGACGGACGCCAAAATGGGCGGAACGCGACGATGGCGGAGACCGTGAACATAAGCGCGTTCGCCACCAGAACCATGCCGGTGACGAAGATCACCGAGGTCTCGACGCGGATCGAACCGGCGTAAAGCAACTCTTTGCCGATAAAACCCAGAAACGGTGGCAAGCCTGCCATGGACGCCGCGGCCAGCGCCGCCGCCAGGGCCGTGAACGGCATGGCCCTGCCCAGTCCACCCAGTATCTCGGCATCCCGGGTGCCGGTCCCGTGATCAATGGCACCAACCACCAGGAACAACGCCGCCTTGTAAAAGGAATGCACGATCAGGAAGGTGGCAAAAGCGGTGATCGCGTATTCGGACGACTGTCCGAGATAAAGCGTCAGCGTGCCCAGCGCCATGAGCGTGGTATAGGCAAGCGCCTGTTTCAGATCGGTCTGCCGCAAGGCCATGACGCTGGCGAAAACGGCCGTTACCGCCCCAAATATCGTCAGGGTCCAGACCCAGACCTCGGATGCGCTGAAGGCCGGATAGAGGCGCGCCATAAGATATACGCCGCCTTTAACCATGGTGGCCGAATGCAGGAAGGCGCTGACTGGGGTGGGCGCGGCCATGGCGTTCGGAAGCCAGAAATGAAACGGCACCTGCGCCGATTTGGTGAAGGCGCCAAGCAGCACAAGGATCAGGATCGCCCCGAAATGGTCGTGCGCCAGGACCAAGTCCTTCCGCAAAAGGATTTCGGAAATCTCAAAAGTTCCCGCTGCGCGCCCTAAAAGAATGAAACCGGCCAGCATCGCCAAAGCGCCCGCTCCGGTAACAAGCATCGCCTGCAGCGCCGAGCGGCGGCCATTGGTGGTTTCATGGCCGAACCCAATCAGCAGATACGACGTGATCGTGGTCAGTTCCCAGAACACGAAAAGCGCGATCAGATTGTCCGCCAGGACCAGCCCCAGCATCGAGACCATGAAAGCCGTCAGGTAAAGGGCGAAGCGCCGGTACTGGGGGTGCCCGCCCAGGTAACTGCTGGAATAAAGGTGGATCAGGGTGCCGATACCCGAGATCAAAAGAGCGAATGTCAGGCTCAACCCGTCAAAAACAAAGGAGAACGAAATCCCGAGGCTGGGCGCCCAGTCCCAGGCGAGCCGCACGGCTTCGCCGTCTGCTATCCGGTCGAGGAAACCAAAGAACCACAGGAACAGCGCCGCCGCGACCAGCGTATGCGCCAGACCCGTCTGCGTGCCACCCGACTGTTCCTGATTTTCCGCTTCCGCCATTTCCTTCCATCCGGCTGCTGTGTCAGCGGTTTGCGCCTGCCGACGACCCGCATACCCTTTGTGGCTGAGCTCCTGCCGGGAAGAGTTGCGTTGCACCTGTATGCTTCGGAACTTCTTCAACCTTCGTCCGCTGCCGATGTAAAGCGGGTTTTCGCGTGTAAGACGCTTAACGCGGCAGGCCCACGGGCAATTCCCGGCAGTCGAGTGGCGGGTGGAGGAGCGCTTTTGCCATGAATCTGTGTGTCGTGCCGGGCACGAGTTCCACGCGTTGGGCGGTCCCGACCATTGAAGTCGGCGGGGCATTGAATGTAAGCCAATGGACAGGGAAAGATGCCGATGGCAGAGCGTACGCAATGGGTTCTGATCAAGCTCGCGATCGGCCCGTCCGCGCAGACACGCACAACCAAGGACCCGGAATGATATCTGAGAGCGGTGCCACCCAAGACCTGGGTCTTCTCGGTGGCCACAATGTCGAAGATCCGGACGTGCGTGTGTCCGTTGTCATTCCCATGTTGGATGAAGCCGGCACAGTTGAGGCTTTGCTGGATGGATGCCAAGACGCCTTGGAAGGCGTGGCCACTTTTGAGATTTGCGTCGTCAATGATGGCTCAACCGACGCCACCGCCGACGTGCTGAGTGGCTACCGGGCGGCACGGCCTGATCTGCGGATGACTGTGGTAACCCACGTCCGGCCGGCGGGCCAATCGGCCGCCGTGCATTCCGGCGTGCGCGCCAGCCGTGGATCGCTGATTTGTACCTTGGACGGCGACGGGCAAAATCCCCCGTCCGAACTGCCCAAGCTTTTGGCCCCGCTTCTGGCAAGCGACCGTCCGAAGACCCTTGGCCTGGTTGCGGGTCAGCGGCTACGAAGACAGGACCCACCGCACAAGCTGATCGCTTCCCGCATGGCCAATGGCCTGCGCCGGGCACTGCTGAAGGACGGCACCCGCGATACCGGCTGCGGCCTGAAGGCGTTTCGGCGCGATGCTTTTCTGGCGCTGCCCTTCTTCAATCATATGCACCGTTATCTGCCCGCCCTTTTTCAGCGGGATGGCTGGGATGTCGCCCACTGCGATGTCGCCCATGCTGAGCGGTCGTCCGGCCGGTCGAAATATACCAATATCGGACGCGCCATCGTCGGGCTCACCGATCTTTTGGGCGTTGCCTGGCTGGTCCGGCGCCGGCGCAGCATTGCACCCGGCGATGTCTCGGTCAGTTTTGACGAGGCGAGCAGCCCATGAAAGAGACGGTGTTTCAGCTTCTCGCAATCGATGGTTGGACCGAATTCTGGTGGGTTGTCCTCGGGCTGACCGCACAACTTGCCTTTACCGCGCGTTTCATTGTGCAATGGCTTGCATCTGAACGGGCGGGAAAGTCCTATGTGCCGGTCGCCTTCTGGTACCTGTCGATCACCGGCGGCACGATGCTTCTGGCCTACGCGATCTACCGGCAGGACATCGTGTTTATCCTGGGACAGGCCATGGGGCTTGTGGTCTATGTGCGCAACCTTGTCCTTATCCACCGCGAGGCGCGCCAGGCGGCCGCACGCGATGGAGCCTGATGCACACGCCCATTCCGAAGACCGACATGACAGCGTCACACGCTCACCCTTTGAGATGTCGGCACGCGCGCGCCTTTTCCTCGCTGCGGCTTGGGCGGTACTGGCGTGCAGCCTGCTGATTGCGGCCTTGATCCCGGCAACGGGCCATTCAGCAGTTGAAACCTTTGGTCAGGTATTGGTGCCTGTATCCGCCGGGGCCTGGGCGGCGGTGCAACTGAGCGGCGGTGCAAAGGTTTGGCCGGTCTTGGTCTTGACCGCTGTCTTGACGAAGTCTTTGGTTCTGGCGGGCTTGGTTCCGGCCGGGGCTGCATTTGCCGGATTGGTGGCCGGCGCCAGCGCGTGCGCGCTGCTGGTGGGCAGGCTGCGAAGCGTTGGCTACCTGGCGGCCAGCGCCTTGGAAAAGCCCGTACGTCCGGAAAACGGGCAGGGGGCGGCGCCCACAGATCGGATTGCCCGTCTTTTGCCTGTACGAAGCATGGGTTGGCTGCTGGGCCTTACCGCAGTCGCGGTGATCCTTTTTCTTGCGAACCCGGGGATCGATCTTCGGGTGTCGCGCGCCTTTTTCGATCCGGACGCGGGGTTCTTTCTGAACGACAGCGCTGCGATGCAGTCGATCCGCGAAACCTATTGGACGGCCGTCTGGGTTTTCACCCTGACTGCTTTGGTGCTTTGGATCAGCGCCTTGCGGCAACACTTTGCCGTCAGAGCGCCTGCGGCGGTATGGGCTTACGCGGTCACGGCAATGCTGGGCGGTCCGGGCCTTTTGAGCAACCTTATACTGAAAGAGTACTGGGGTCGGGCGAGACCAGCGGATGTGGTCGAATTTGGCGGCGAGGCCACTTTCTCGCCGGCGCTCTTGATCTCGGACCAATGCGCCCGCAACTGCTCATTCGTCAGCGGTGAAGGCTCTGCCATAGCAATGGTAGCCATCGTGCTTGGGTCACTTTCGTGGCCATGGTTGCGGCAGCGGATCTGGCCGGTCGGGGTCGTTGGCCTGCTCGTGGCAGGCTTTGGCATAGCGCTTCGTGTCGTCATGGGGCGCCATTTCCTAAGCGATACGGTCTTCGCCATTTTGTTCATGGCGTTGGTCGCATTCGTGCTTTTCCACCTGCTGCGGATTGGGACTGCAAGGAAGTCCCTGACGGTAAATGCCGTCGGCGCCGATATCGCCCTGTTCGTCGGCTATGTGACCAGCTTCGGGCGGGGCGCCACCTTGGCGGGTGATCTGCGCAGAGCCCTGATCTTCGGCTTCCAGATACCGGCCGAGACGGTCCGTATGACGCTGGCGTTCATTTTCGGCGGGCAAGCCCGATGAGTGCGCCGGTAAGCGACCTGCGAGCCCATAACCATGGGGCGGCGGCAATTCCCATGGCCGTGATCCTTGCCATAACGCTTTGGCGGATTGGCTGTCTGGCATTCAATCGCGTCGATCTTTTCATGGACGAAAGCCAGTACTGGCTATGGGGTCAGGAACCGGCCTTTGGCTATTATTCGAAACCGCCGCTCATTGGATGGGTGATCCGTCTGAGCACCGAGTTGGGGGCCAGCGATGCAGCTTTCTGGGTGCGCCTGCCCGGGCCGGTTCTTTATGGGCTGACCTCGGTTTTCGTCGCGTTCATCGCGCAGGCCCTTTGGAAGGATGACCGGGCTTGGTGGGCCGGTGCGGTTTTCGCAACCGCGCCCGGGGTGGCCATCCTTTCGCTTTTCATTTCGACCGATGCGGCCCTCTTGTGCTGCGTTGCGCTGTCTCTGTTGGCCATGGTGCGCTTGGACCGGGGCGGTGGCCTTTGGTGGGCGCTGGTTCTGGGCGGGGCGGTCGGTCTTGGCCTTTTGGCGAAATACGCGATGATCTACGTCGTAGCCCTGGGTTTGGCAGCTTGGGTCTTTAGACTACTCGCCCCGCCGCAAAAGGGCCTCACCGCGCTCGCAGCCGGGATCGCTTTGGTCCTGGTGGCGCCGAACCTACTTTGGAACATTCAGAACGGTTTCATCACGCTGACGCACACGGCCGAAAACGCCGGCTGGGAAGGGATCCGTTGGAATTGGTCGGGGATGGCGGAATTCATCGCAATTCAGCTGGTCGCGCTTGGACCCGTTTTTGCCGCCGCCTATATCGCCGGCATCTGGAAGCCGGGACGCACCATCAGACTTCTGGCCCTTTTCTCATTGACGGTCTTTGTGGCCATTGCACTTCAAGCATTGATACGGAAGGCCAACGGAAACTGGGCCGCGCCGGCTTTCGTGGCTGCAACCGCCCTGGCCGGGCCATGGGTTGCGATCCATTGGCCACGCTGGCTGATCCCGGGACTGATTTTCAACGGCGCGTTGGCGGCCGTCTTGCCGGTGGCGACAGTGGTGCCCGACGCACTCAGCATCGGCGGACGACCCGCCTTTGAACGGGCAACGGGCGTGCGTGAGCTCAGCGAAGCGATCATCGCCGAGGCGCGGCGTGCGGGCGCGACGGCGATCCTGTCCGACGACCGCCGGGTCCTTGCCGATCTTGCCTACCGAACAAAAGGCGAGGGTCTTGAGGTCCGCGCCTGGCCCGTTCCGGATCTGCCGGAAAACCACTATCAACTGACACGTCCGGCGGCAGAAGGCATAGAGGGTGCCCTTGTGGTTTTGATCCTGCCGGTGCCCGACCGGTGCGTCGCTGCCTTGGAAGAGCTGCGCGTGTGGACCTCTAAAACCGGCGCGCTGCGACGCGAGCGTCCAACGATGTATCTGATGACCGAACGCTGTAACCCGCTGCGCCGCTAAAGGGCCCTCAAGGCAGAAACCGCCTGCGCAACGACATCTTCAAAAGGTTGGTCGATGTCGACGGCCACGACGCTTTCGTCCGCGTCTGGGATCTCCAGCGTTGCAAACTGGCTGTCCAAAAGCGCCAGCGGCATGAAATGGCCATCCCGTTCGCCCATGCGCCCGGCGATAACCTCGCGCGAACCGACGAGATGAAGAAAGCAGACGGGCTTCGCGGCGACGTCGCGAATTTTGTCGCGGTAGATTCGCCGCAACGCCGAACATCCGATCAAAACAGGTCCGGGATGGCCTTGAAGCACCGCGCCGACTTCGGCAAGCCAGGGCCATCGGTCTTCATCGGTCAGGGAAATCCCGTTGCTCATCTTTTCAATGTTTGCGGGTGGGTGAAGGTCGTCACCATCTAGATACTCGGCGCCGAGCCGCCCTGCCACGGCGCCGCCCACAGAAGATTTGCCGCTTCCCGCGACGCCCATGACAACAATATGCAACATGCGCCCTTGGATAGCCGAATTGCGGCCGAGAGCAAGTTCACCTCGGACATCGGGCACAGCGTCGCAGGTTTTAGCCGTCAGCCTGCCGGGTTTCGGCTGGACAGCGGCAGGCGGCTCTGATCCTCTCACGCCAAAGGCTCAGGCAAAAAACAGCACCTAGGAGCTGGATACCGGATGGGGACCCACAGGTTCGCCACCTGCGACTGCGAAAGGGAGATTTTCGAATGGGCACAGCTGAAATCGGGCTGATCGGCCTTGGGACCATGGGTGCGATGCTGTCGCTGAATATCGCCGAGAACGGCTTCCCGATTGCTGTGTTCAACAGGACAGTTTCCAAAACGCGGGAGTTTATGGACAACGCTGGCCCTCTGACGGACCGTTTGGTGCCTACGGAAACTTTGGAAGAGCTCGTTGCAGCGATTAAGCCACCGCGCGCGATCATTCTTATGGTTCCTGCGGGAGACGCGGTCGACCAGCAGATCGCGGCCCTGCGCCCTCTGCTGGACCAGAACGACATGATCATTGATGCGGGCAACGCCAATTTCCACGATACGAACCGGCGGGCGGATGACGCCGAGAAGGCGGGTGTGCCGTTCCTTGGCATCGGTGTCTCGGGCGGTGAAGAAGGCGCGCGATTCGGACCTTCGATCATGGGGGGCGGGCCCCAGGCGGCTTGGGACCGTGTCGGCCACATCCTGGAAGCGATCTCGGCAAAATACGAAGGTACGCCTTGTGCCACATGGATGGGCGCCGGGGGTGCGGGGCACTTTGTGAAAGCGGTTCACAACGGAATCGAATACGCGGACATGCAGATGATCGCCGAAGCCTATGGTGTCATGCGCGATGGTCTGGGCCTTACGCCGGCCGCCATCGCTGACCACTTTGCCAAATGGAACGAAGGACCGTTGAAGTCCTACCTGATCGAGATTTCGAGCAAGGTCAGCGCGGCCATCGATCCGGAAACGGACAAGCCTGTCCTGGACATCATCCTCGACCGCGCCGGACAAAAAGGTACCGGTCGCTGGACGGTGATCGAAGCGCAGCATCTTGGTGCGCCCATTCCGGTGATCGAAGCGGCCGTGGCCGCGCGGAACATCTCGGCCCAGAAAGACGCCCGTGTGGCGGGCGAGGCATTGTATGGACCCGCGCCGAAGACGTTGCCCGACGGCGCGCTGGGCCTCGACGATATCGAGGGTGCGCTGATTGCCGGAAAGATCATGTGCTATGCACAGGGATTTCAACTTCTCTCGGCGGCGAGCAATGCGTTCGCGTGGTCGCTGCCGATGCCCGCCGTCGCCGAGGTCTGGCGCGAAGGCTGCATAATCCGGTCTGCCATGCTAAACGATATGTCGCAGGCGCTGGGCGAAGATGATGCGCGCAACCTGATGTTTGCGCCGTACTTCAAGGATCAGATGGATCGCAATGCGAGCAAGCTTCGTAAACTGATCTCGACGGCCTTGGCCCACGGACTTCCTGTACCGGCGCTCGCCGCGGGCCTGACCTATTTCGACATGATGCGCACCGGGCTTTCGACAGCCAACATGATCCAGGGTCAGCGTGATTTCTTTGGCGCCCATAGTTTCGAGCGGGTCGACGCGCCGGGCGCCCATCACGGGCCGTGGGGCATGTCCCAGTAGAAACGCGACAGGCGACGGTCGGTCGAAACCGAGACCGTCGCCTGTGCCAATCGTTAGACGGTTGCCCTAGCTGATGTGCGCCCGCAGCATCCAAGCAAACTTTTCGTGAGCCTGGCCCCGCGCAATGCAGACATCCTCGGTCAGAGCATCACCGTTTCCGGCGGCAAGCTCGCCACATCCGGCCAATGTGGCGGCGACCGTTTCTTCGGCCTCAAGCAAGGCCTTGATCATGTCACGGTCAGTACCCCGTCCATCGTTTTCAGCGACTTTTGAGCGTTCGACCATACCGGCAAGCGTGCCCTCGGCATGGCCGCCAATGGCGCGGATGCGTTCGGCCAGATCGTCCTGGGCCTCAAAGTGATCTTCGTAGATCTCCTGGAACAGCGCGTGCAGCGGCCCAAAGGCCATTCCGGTCACGTTCCAATGGAAGTTTTGCGCCATCATCGTTGTGACGGCGGTTTCAGCAACGCACTGGTTCAACGCATCGGCGATATGTGCCTGGGCGTCTGTAGACAGGGTTGCGGCTGTCTGTGTCATCTCTTTCTCTCCAATCCCGCGTGGCGGCATTCGGCCGCAAAATCATCCTTCTGATCCCCAACATATTGGTCAGATCACGTTTGCCAAGTCTTTTTTAGAATTATTCTAATTCTGACTAAATTGCTCGGTTGAAGAGCGCATTAGAAACCCGATTTTCCGCTGGGCATGGCGCACGACACGTGTGCGGATCAGGAACGCAAAGCTCGCGCCATCATCGTTGCGGCAGGCTTCAAAGAGGCGCAGAAGCCAGGCTTCGTCAAAGGAAATCTCCTGTTCCCCCGGACGCAGGATTTTCGGCATCTTTCCAATAACCTGGGGCAGGCAGCGCATCAGAAGTTCGGCATGTGCCGACTTTGCGACGCCGGTGTCTGTCTCAAGCATGGCACAGGCCCGAAAGAGATCCGCGCGGGCCGCAGAGCGGCAGTTCAGCGCGGTGATCCGTAGATAGTTCAGAAATTCGCGCGCGTCCGGCGCAAAAGCCGGTTGCAGAGCGTGGTCTACGCTCTGATCCGCATGGACTGAGGTTTTCGCAAGCTGACCCAAGTGGCCGATTCCCTATCCTTCCGGGCTAGAGATAATGCGCCACCCATTTCCTGACAATATCGATAAGGATTGAATCACGCGATTGCGACAGTTAGGACGCAAAACCATCAGTCTGGTGGAAAGCGGTAGCGCCGCGCCGCGACCTCCCAATCCATGTGGTTTCGCACGTACTCTTGGCTCGCGTCGCGTGGTGGGTTGAAATCCCAGGCCTCGCCCAGCCCGGTTCCGACAACAGCATGAACGGCGCGGCGTCGTTTCTGGTTTGCAATCACGTCGGCGCGGATCGCCTGACTGTCCCAGCGCTGCGCAGCCTCTTGGGCGAACTGCAAAGATAGCTCCCGGTGCGCCGGATCCTGGGCCAGATTGCAGAGCTCTTCCGGATCAGCAACCAAATCGAAAAGAAGCGGCGGATCGCTTTCACAGTGGATGTACTTGAACCTGCCGCGCCGGATCATCAGCACCGGCCACCCGGTCATCTCGGCACAGTATTCACTGATCGCCTCGTCCACCGGATCGGTCTTGCCTTGGGCCAACGGCCACAGTGACCGGCCGTCCAACGGTGTCTCAATGGCCGCCGGGTCGCCGCCGGCGATCTCGACCAGCGTCGGCAGTACATCGACCAGCGAACAGGCGTTGGATGCCGTACCGCGGGCAACACCCGGCCCGGCCATGACCAGCGGCACCCGAGCCGAGCGTTCGAAGAGGGTCATCTTGTACCAAAGTCCGCGTTCGCCCAGCATGTCGCCGTGGTCCGACGTGACGATAATCACCGTGTTGTCCAGCGCGCCCATTTCTTCAAGGGTTTGCACCAGCATCCCGATCATGCTGTCGAAGTAACTGACATTGGCCAGATATCCCCGGCGCGCCTGCCGAATTTCATGGGGCGTGACAGGCGTTGTCGTGGCCTCAATTCCATCCATGACCCGGCGCGCATGGGGATCATGGGCATCCGGTGCAAACGTGTGAAGTGGTTCGTCGATCTCGGAATCGGAATACAGGTTCCACCATTCAGGGCGCGCGACATAAGGGTCGTGGGGGTGCATAAAGCTCGCCACCAATGCGAAGGGCGAAGGATCACCCTGAGCGCGGTCGCGTGCGCGGTCGAACAACCATCGCCGGGCAGCAAAGCCGGTTTCGTCGTCATAGTCGATCTGAAACGAGGCCATTGCAGGACCGGCCTCTTTGACCGGCGACATATTGTGATACCAGCTGTCAATGCGCTCATCCGGCGCGTCCCAGTCAGGCGTCCAGGCGAAATCGGCCGGGTAGATATCGGTTGTCACCCGGTCGTTGAAACCGTGGCGCTGATCCGGTCCCACGAAATGCATCTTTCCCGACAGGCCCGTACGGTAGCCCTGCATGCGAAGGTAGTGTGCAAAGGTGGGGATCGAGGCAGGAAACTCGGCGGCGTTGTCATAGGCCGCGATGTTTGTGATCAACTGGCCCGACATGAAGGAAAACCGCGAAGGCGCGCAAAGCGGTGAGTTGCAATAGGCGGCATCGAACCGCATTCCGCGCGCGGCCAATGCATCGAGGTGCGGGGTCTTGGCCAGCGGGTGGCCATAAGCACCGGTGAAATGCGGCGCGAGCTGATCGGCCATGATCAGCAGAACGTCAGGTTTGGTCATCGTTCAACTTTCGCACGTGCAGGTGATAGCCGAAGGCATGTGCCGGTCGGCATATGGCCTGTCACCTTATTACCGATCGGCTTCGGTTTCCGGCCCATAAGGCGCGGCAGCGCCGTAAGGCACGTTGAGGCCACCGTATCGCCGGACCCTCACGTTGCATTGCTCGGCGTGGCCGACGAAACCCTCTAGAATGCAAAGCCTGCTTCCGTAGGCGCCAATCATGGTTGCCGCTTCGTCGGTCAGCACTTTCTGGTAGCTGTGGGTCTTCAGATATTTCCCAACCCAGAGACCGCCAGTGTAGCGGCCGGCCTTCTTGGTGGGCAGCGTGTGGTTCGTGCCGATGACCTTGTCGCCATTGGCAACATTCGTGCGGGCACCAAGAAAAAGAGCGCCGTAACTGGTCATGTTCTCAAGGAACCAGTCATCCCTGTCCGTCATGACCTGCACGTGTTCCGATGCGATGTCGTTGGCCACCGCAAGCATCTCATCGTAGTCGTCGCAAAGGATGACCTCGCCGTATTCTTCCCAACTGACGCCTGCCGTGTCGGCGGTCGGAAGGATCGCGAGAAGCCGGTCGATTTCGGTCAATGTATCCTGCGCCAGTCGGCGCGAATTGGTGATCATAACGCAGGGTGAGTTGTACCCGTGCTCGGCCTGTCCCAAAAGATCGGTTGCACAGATTTCTGCGTCCACGGTCTCATCGGCTATCACCATGGTCTCTGTCGGTCCCGCGAAAAGGTCAATGCCGACCCGTCCGAACAATTGGCGTTTCGCTTCAGCCACGAATGCGTTGCCCGGACCAACCAGCATATGGACGGGCTCGACCGTCTCGGTCCCCAGAGCCATGGCGCCGATGGCCTGAATACCGCCCAGCACAAAGATCTCATGGGCGCCGCCCAGCTTCATCGCCGCGATGACGCCGGGGTTGGGTTCGCCCTTGAATGGGGGCGTTGCGGCCACGATCCTTGGAACGCCGGCGACCGAGGCGGTCGCCACGGACATATGGGCAGAAGCGACCATAGGAAACTTGCCGCCCGGCACATAGCAGCCGACCGACTGGACGGGGATGTTTTTGTGCCCAAGGATCACGCCGGGTAGGGTTTCGACCTCGATGTCGCGCATACTGTCACGCTGCGCCTGGGCGAAGTTGCGCACCTGTTCCTGGGCAAATTTTATGTCCGCCATCTCGCGGTCCGAGACTTTGGACATGATCGCTTCAATTTCGCCGTCGCTCAGGCGGAACGATGCCGGGGCATAGCTGTCGAATTTCTCGCTCAACTCTCGGACAGCGCTGTCACCACGCGCCTCAATGTCTTTGAGGGTGGCCTCGACGACCTGGCGGGTTTTCGCGTCATCCTCTGCCCGGTCCGCCTCTGCCCTGCCGCGCTTAAGGTATTCGATTGCCATTTTGCCCACCCTCTAACCAAGTGCCCAGGCACGCATGGCGGCGGCCTTTGCAAGATGCTTTCCAAAGCTTTTGGTAGCGCCGTCCGGCGGGGTTGTCGACCACGATACGCGCGGCGGTGGGTCCGGGACGCGTTAGCCTTCTTCCGGCGTGCCGGTTCTGCTATAAGGCGCAAAACAAAGGTGAAGCAGATCAAGATGACAGGCGCCAGCGAACGCTTTCTCGTCATATCCACGATGAAGAATGAGGGGCCTTATGTGCTGGAGTGGCTGGCCTGGCATCGAACGATCGGCTTTAGCGATGTCCTGATCTATTCCAACGATTGTGATGACGGTACCGATCTTCTCCTCGATCGTTTGCACGCCTTGGGCGAGATCACCCATGTCCGCAACAAGGTCCTGAAGCGCGGCCCGCACAAATCGGCGCTCAAATACGCGCAGGCATCGGACCAGTACCAAGGCGCGGACTGGGTCTTTGTCTGTGATATCGATGAATTCCTGAATATTCACGAAGGCGATGGCAACGTCGGTGATTTGTTGTCGCGGTTTCCCGATGCCGACGCGATCCCGGTCCCCTGGCGCATGTTTTCAAACAACGGCCATGCGGAACTGTCCGATACGCTGACGGTTGAGGCTTTTACCGACGGCGAACCGGCGCAGCGTCCGGACGCCCAGGTGGGACGGTTCGTGAAAACGCTGTTCCGCCGCAGCGAAGAGGTCGAGCGCCTGGGGTTGCACGGGCCGGTCTACGCTGAAGGAGAAAGCCCGCGCTGGCGTAGTTCAGCGCTTGAAGAAGCGGCAGATGGTGATCCGAACCGACCGTCAGCGGCGCTCGGCTTTGGGGCAGCACAGGTGAACCACTATGCCGTCCGGTCCGTGGATGCCTATCTCATCAAACGGGATCGCGGGCGCGCGAACCATGTGGGCGACACCCTTGGGACGGAATACTGGGACCGGTGGTGCATCGGCGGGGAAACGGATACGTCGATCCTGCGCCAGCGTGACCGTTTGGTGGCAGAAATCGACCGACTCAAACAAGATCCGATTGTGGCGTATTTGGACCTTGGCACTAAGGCCTGGCACCGTAAAAGGCTGCAGGAGCTTCT
The DNA here is from genome assembly GCA_039026235.1 of Pseudomonadota bacterium. Classification (GTDB taxonomy): domain Bacteria; phylum Pseudomonadota; class Alphaproteobacteria; order Rhodobacterales; family Rhodobacteraceae; genus JBCCMQ01. The sequence goes on along the minus strand of JBCCMQ010000010.1, from coordinate 43,689 downwards.
GGACCAACCGGACTATGCGGAACTGAGGGACAGGCTTGTGGCCAAGACGCAGGCCCGCTCTGGACCGTTGCCGGCTGCCGCCATGACGCCGACCGCGAACCTTGCCCTGAAGGCCCCAAAAAGGCACCAGAACCGCCTGCGCATGCTGCGCCAGATGCCGCCCGGCGGGCGCTGCGCTGAAATCGGAGTTTGGGACGGCGGATTTTCCGGCGCAATCCTCGATGTGACAGATCCGTCCGAACTGGTTCTGATCGATCCCTGGGATCTGCTGGCCCAGCGCGACAGCAGCGAATGGACGCATAAAAAGCACCAGGAAGCAGCCTTTATGGCGGGCATGCGCCGCAACGTCGATCAGCGCTATGGTCACCTGGCGAATGTAACGATCCGCCAGGGATTTTCTGCCGAGGTGCTGCAATCCTATCCGGACGGATATTTCGACTGGGTCTATATCGACGGGAACCATCTTTACCGTTTCGTGCGCGAAGATCTTGAGATCGCGCGTACCAAGGTGCGCAAGGGCGGCATCATAGCTGGTGACGATTTCTTCTGGAAACGCGACGGTCGCATGCATGTGCGCGATGCAGTCCTTGATGCCCTGCGCGACTGGGGCGGACCGAACAGACCGTCGCGCATCGGCCAGCAATACATGATCACAGTCGAATAATGGGTGCCGCTGCCCTGAATTATTCCGAAACGATCGAGTGCCACGGCGTGAAGGTGCCCGTGGTCGCGCAGATCGTCACCCCACGCCTGCAGCGGGCGATGCGCAAGAACCGCTACGAAGAGGGTGAGTTCAAAGCCCTGTCAAAAATGCTCAAACCCGATGACCGGGTTGTCGATATCGGTGCGGGCGTCGGTCTCATTTCAGCCGTGGCGGCCAAGATCGTCGGGCCAGCCAACGTCGTTGCCGTCGAAGCGAACCCACAGATGGTTCCGATGATCCAGGAAACGCACGCGGTCAATGGCGTGACAGGCGTCGAAGTGCTGAATGGCGTCGGCGTGACCCGGCCGGGCGGAAAGAACGTTCCGTTTTATCTGCATGAGAATTTCTGGTCTTCGACCATGAACGAAAAGCGCGGCACAGGCGAAGGCTATGTGGGCCAAACCGAGGTCCCCGAGATAGACCTCAATGACCTTCTGGCCCGGCACCGGCCCACGGTAATGACCGTCGATATTGAAGGCGCTGAACTGACTCTGTTTGATGACCTCGAAACGACGAGCCTGCGCAGCATTTCTATGGAGATGCATCCCAGGTTTTACGGAAGGGGCGGGTGCGCGCATATCATGGCAACCCTCATGAAGCGCGGCTTTGTCTATGATTGCCGTCTGTCACCCGGCGGATCGGTGGTCGTGCTTACCCGCTTTCGACGTCGGATCGCCTCGGTCGCCGAACTCTGATCCCGCGACGCAACGTTTCTGTTTCTGTTTTCAATTGGAAATAAACTCCGGGGACGTGTTTTAGACATCGGCCCCAGCCGTGCGGCGTAAAACGAACGACATGACCTGCATATTTGGCGAAGGGCGGGACCGACCCGCACTTCGCTTGTTCGTTGCGGCTGCACGAAGTCTAGGACGGCGCCGCTGAGGACAGCGATGCAGCGCCATTGAGTCCGGCGCGAAGGGCTGTCACGTCGGCCTGCGTCACGCCATGGCCGTGCCCTGACATGATCTCGAGCGAGACAGAGGCGCCGAGATCACTTAGCGCGCGCTCTGTATCCTGGACCCGTTTCAGCGGAATATGCGGATCGCTTTCATGGCAGCCGAGATAGATCGGCAGGCCGCTCAGGTCCGAGGCGTAATCAAAGCTCTTGTCGTCAAAGCCGTATAGCTCTGCCTTGTCCCGGGCCGGTTTGTCGCAGGTGCCTACAAGGCCGCCAGACAAACCGTAAACGCTGTGGATCGTACGTTCAGACCGCGCCGCATACTCCAAAGCCAGACAGGCGCCTTGGCTGAACCCGATCAGGGCGATCCTTTTGCTGGGCACGCCTTCTGCTTCCAGCGCAGAAAAGGCCGCCTCAACGGCATGCAGGCCGCGCGTCACAAACGGCGCCATCTGGGACGCGGGTGCAAGGAATGATGTGGGCCACCAACTGGCGCCCGGTGCTTCTGGCGCCGCGGCAGCGATGTCCGGCAAGCCGACCGCGCCCAGAAGACCAAGGATATCATGGGCGCCGGCCCCTCGGCCGTGGATCATAGCGGCGCCCAGCCGTGCGCCGGCCCCGCTTGGGCCGGCGTGGTGCAATATCGGGTCGGTCATGCCGGCACCTTCAGCGGCGGCAGCGTCTGTTCAAGCCGGTCGCGTATGCCTTCGTACTGCGCCGGCAGCATCAGTTTCTGGCCAAGAGCATCCATTGGCTCATCCCTTGCAAAACCCGGAGGATCAGTTGCGATCTCGAACAAGACACCGCCCGGCTCGCGGAAATAGATCGCGTTGAAATACTGTCTGTCGATCACCGGTGTGACCTGCAAGCCTGCGGCCATGACGCGTTCGCGCCATTCCAGTTGTTCTTCATTAGTCTTCGCGCGAAAGGCCACATGGTGGATCGAGCCCGCGCCCTGCCGCCCGAACGACGATGCGTCTTGCCGCGTCAGGTCAACGACATTGCCAGGTCCGTCGCCCGGAACTTCCAGACGCAGCCGTTCGTCGGCGCCGTCCTGCGTGTGGCCCACTTCTTTGTAGCCCAGGACGTCGGTCAGGAACCTGGCAGTCGGTGCAATGTCATCTTCCCAAAGAGTGACCGAGTGGAACGCGCCTATGTCCTGATCACCGGCCACTTCGGTCTCAATCAACTCAACCGGCGCGCCATCGGGATCGTGAAGCGTGATCACCCGGGCACCGAACCGGTCCACGGGGCCATCGAAGTCTATGGCGCTCAGCGCCAGACGGTCCATAAGTCCGTCAAAGCGGTCCTTTGGGATCTGATAGGCGTAGGCGCTTGCCATACCTGGTCCGGCACGTCCGGGACCTGCGTTGGCAAAGGGAAAGAACGTCAGGATCGTTCCTGGATTTGCACCCGTGTCACCATAGTACAGGTGATAGGTACCCGGATCGTCGAAATTCACGGTTTTCTTGACCAGCCGCTGGTCGGCAACGCCGGTAAAGAAATCAACGTTTGCCTGAGGGGGGCCGGAAATGGCTGTCACATGGTGCAGCCCGGTGATGCTGGTTGGTGCCATTGTCTGTCTCCTTTGCGCCCGCAGATACAGGGCGCCTCTTGAGTGGATAGATGGGGACAGCGCCCGCAAATTGGATCTTCGCCAAAGCGAAGAATTTGTGCGCAATTGTGAAGCTCGCGCCGGGCCGATACCCGGCGCGGGGCAAATCCGCTGTTCTCATCGATGCCTGGGCCGCTATAAGACGCCCACGCGGTCCCGTAGCTCAGCTGGATAGAGCAGTTGCCTTCTAAGCAATTGGTCGGGGGTTCGAGTCCTCCCGGGATCGCCAATAATCTCACGAAAATTGGGTCCTTTTTCCTGCCTGCGCCCTTGCCGTAGTTTGTTCCGGTCGCCCGCCTATCCCAAGCGTTTGGTGAAGAACACGCTGTTCGGGTCTTCGGTATATCCCGCAAAGGGTGCGCAGGGCGTGAAACCCGCGCTGGCATAAAGGCCGCGCGCGGCAGTGAACGCCGTTTGCGCGCCGGTCTCAAGGCTGACACGCCGGAAACCTTTCCGAAGCGCGGTTTCAAGGAGATGCTCAAGCATATGCTTCGACAAACCCCGGCCGCGCATCTCGTCAAGCACATGCATTGATCTTAGTTCCGCATGGTCCGGGTCAATCGCCTTGATTGCCCCCATGCCGACCGGTCGACCATCCATTTCCATCAAAAAGAACCGCGCCTCTTGATCGGCCAGGTCTTTCGATTCCATCGCGTGCACGCTGCCGGGTGGGCTCGAAGCCCACATAAGGGTCAAGTGCCGCCGGATCAGATCGCGCGCGGACGCATCAAGCGGATCCGCGGCCCGGATCCGCGGCATCAGTGGGTCCACGTGCCTCTCCGGTCGGTGGCAAAATTCTCGCCATAGCCCTTTTGCCGGACATTGGGCTTCCGTTTCTGCGGTTCGCTGACCGTGGCATCGATGCCGTGCTCTTTGGCATAGGCAAGGGCGGCCTTCTTCGAATTGAAGTTCAGGCGCACCTGGGTTTGCGTGTCCGAAGAACTGGTCCAGCCCATCAACGGGTCCACGGCCCGGGCCGAGGTCTGGGCGAACTCAAGAACCCATGAATTTGTTTTGGCTGTTCCGGATTGGGTGGCAGTTCGGGCTGGCTGATAGATTCGGGCGCGCATGCCGATGATCCTTGGCTGGGTGCCATCAATATCGGGTAATCGCAGAGCGGGTTCAACCGTGTGTGTTTTTGGCTGCCGACCAGAGATTTGGGAGCGAGGGGTGGGGTGGGTGTGCACTCTGGCCGGCAGCCCGTTTCGCTGCTTGCAAAAGAACCGTACATCCATATGCGAGAAAGATCAAATAAAAATAAACCTAAGGTTGTGCTAGCCGTTTTTCGCGAGGCCGCCGACCCTTAAGCTTTTGGCAAGAAAGCTGTCAGGTGGATTGGGCCAATTGGACATCGTCCCTTGCGCAAGAACAAAAAGAGATCAAGTTAGGGGCAAGGAGCTTGCCCATGCACAACAACGCCCCCGATACCATGCCGATCCTCCACGCGCCCGCGCCGAACGTGCGCACGCGCGAAAAGCTGGAAGGCGGCAAGGCATTCATCATGGCAACTGAATTTGAGCCTGCGGGTGATCAGCCGACAGCCATCGTCGAGCTGGCAGAAGGGGTGCGCGCGGGCGAACGCGATCAGGTTCTTCTGGGCGCGACAGGCACCGGAAAGACTTTCACGATGGCCAAGGTCATCGAAGACACTCAGCGCCCGGCGATCATCATGGCGCCGAACAAAACGCTGGCGGCGCAGCTTTACGGCGAGTTCAAAACGTATTTCCCAAGCAACGCCGTCGAGTACTTCGTCAGCTACTACGATTACTACCAGCCCGAGGCCTATGTGCCGCGCTCGGACACCTACATCGAGAAAGAAGCGCAGATAAACGAACAGATCGACCGGATGCGCCATTCCGCCACCCGTGCGCTGCTTGAACGCGACGATGTCATCATCGTGGCCTCGGTGTCCTGCATCTACGGCATCGGCTCGGTCGAGACTTACGGCGCGATGACCCAGGACCTGCACGCCGGGCGTGACTATGATCAGCGCCGCATCATGGCCGATCTGGTGGCCCAGCAGTACCGGCGCAACGATCAGGCCTTTCAACGCGGCGCGTTTCGGGTGCGCGGTGACGTGCTGGAGGTCTGGCCGGCGCACCTGGAGGATCGGGCGTGGCGCTTGAGTTTCTTTGGCGAAGAGCTTGAGGCCATCACCGAATTCGACCCCCTGACCGGAGAGCGTACGGACACCTTCGATCGGGTCCGCATCTACGCCAATTCCCACTACGTGACACCGCGCCCGACGCTTCAGCAGGCCGGCAAGAGCATCAAGATCGAGCTTACAAAACGGCTGGATCAGCTGGTGGGCGAAGGCAAACTGCTTGAGGCGCAGCGCCTTGAGCAGCGGACAAAGTTTGATCTTGAGATGATGGAGGCAACCGGGTCCTGCAACGGGATCGAGAACTATTCGCGCTATCTGACCGGGCGCGCCCCGGGTGAGCCACCGCCCACATTGTTCGAATTCATCCCCGACAACGCCATCGTCTTTGCCGACGAAAGCCATGTCTCGGTGCCGCAGATCGGCGGCATGTACCGGGGCGACTATCGCCGCAAGTTCACGCTGGCCGAGCACGGCTTCCGGCTGCCCAGCTGCATGGACAACCGCCCGCTCAAGTTCGAGGAATGGGATGCCATGCGCCCGCAATCGGTCTTTGTCTCGGCCACCCCGGCGGCGTGGGAGATCGAGCAGACCGGCGGTATCTTCACCGAACAGGTCATCCGCCCCACGGGCCTTGTGGATCCCGAGGTCGAGATCCGACCCATCGAGACCCAGGTCGACGATCTGCTGGATGAAATCCGCCGAACCGCCCAGAAAGGCTACCGCGTGCTGGCCACCACGCTGACCAAGCGCATGGCCGAGGACCTGACCGAATACCTGCACGAACAGGGCATCCGGGTGCGCTATATGCATTCGGACATCGATACGCTGGAACGCATCGAGATCCTGCGCGACCTGCGCCTCGGCGCCTTCGACGTGCTGGTGGGCATCAACCTTTTGCGCGAAGGTCTCGACATCCCCGAATGCGGGCTGGTGGCGATCCTCGATGCCGACAAGGAGGGCTTCCTGCGCTCCGAAACCTCTCTGATCCAGACCATCGGCCGCGCCGCGCGGAACGCCGAGGGCCGCGTGATCATGTACGCCGACCGCGTCACCGGCTCGATGGAGCGCGCGCTGGGTGAGACCAACCGCCGCCGCGCCAAGCAGATCGCCTATAACGAGGCCAACGGCATCACGCCGCAGACAGTGAAGAAAAACGTCGAGGACGTGCTGGCGGGCCTCTACCAGGGCGACACCGACATGGCCCGCGTCACCGCCAAGATCGACGCCCCGGCAGCGGGCGCCAACCTGCAGGCGGTGCTGGACGGGCTCAGGACCGACATGCGCAAGGCCGCCGAGAACCTGGAGTTCGAAGAGGCCGCGCGGCTAAGGGACGAAGTCAAACGGCTGGAATCGGTCGAACTGACCGTCGCTGACGACCCGCTGGCGCGTCAGAGCGCCATCGAGGCCGCGTCCGAGGCGGCCGTGAAGTCAAAGGGCCGAAGCACGGCGGGCAGGGCCGGGCAGAGAGGGGGAAACGTCAAGCGGCGGAAAAGGTGATTTCGATTCACCAGCCCGCCTCGCGCATGTGCTTAAATCGTATACTAAGCTTGAGTGTTTGCAGGTCGGATGGGTTCTTCTGTTTGTGTATCATGCGGTGACATGTTGGACAGAGAACCAAGAAGTCTTCTGGTATCCGATACCTCTTGGTTTCGCCTTCGCTCAACGTGTTTAGCGGCGTTATATGGTGAACATCCAGCGGTACCTGCAGTGGTGGTCCGACAAACCGATAGTCTTGCTTCGGATCTAGACCGCACGCTTCACAGATCAGGGCCTTTCTTTCCAGTACTGCACGTCGGACCTTTCTAGAACGCTCGATGCGCCGCGATAGTGCGAGGCGGCGGCTCTCTTCGAGCGATAGACCTGCTTGTTCTGACAAAAGTAGGTCAGTTGGAATTAGACCGCCTCTCTCCACAATTGCCGAGTATGCAACAAGCATGTTGTAGAGATCGGTTAAGTAGCCTGATCCGATGAGGTCATTCCTTCTATATATTTTCCCGAACGCGTGACCCGCGACGTAACCTTGTGGAAGTTCCTCGTCGGACCCTAAGTCGATTGTCTCCGAAGAGAATTTCTGAGATAATTCGGCAGCTCTGTCCCTAAGGTCAATTGCCCGTCGCCGCAGTACTTCTAGTGCTTTTCTGCGTCCGAATTCTTGATAAACAGCGGTTGTACCTTGGTTCAGTGATAACACAATTGAGCTGTCTTGAGCGTTGATCAAATAGACGACGTAGAAGCCACGTGTTGCTGAATCCGTGATCAATGGATCAAAGAAAGCAAGCCAAGGTACGGCAGCCCAGTTTCCTGCGCCAACGCTCGCTTTCACCGACATATCGAATGGCCAATATTCGAGGTGCTTTTTAGCTTCAATTGCTAGGTCATGGCGAACGAAATTACCGAATTCGCTATTTTTGAATGGCTTACCCCTTGCGTAGACAAATTCATTGGCCACGCGCGTAAGCATTTCTGAAAGTGACATTCAATTTCCGATGGGTGTTTGCGGCTTAACGTGACCTCAGGTTGGGTTAGCTAGATCTTAAACTAACACTACCGCAACGATTATTTACTGAGATTGCGCTGAACGAGTTGCCGACAAAATTCAGATGTGGCAGAAATGACGATTGGCGTAGCGCTGGCATCCCTCATCGCACTTTCCTCAGCACCACGACGAACCCCGCGACCCCTGCCGCCAGAACGGCGAGACCGAGCCAATGAACGAAGGCCCAGGGACCTTTGAGCGTCAGAACCACATCGTAAAGTTCTGACAAAAGCTCGCGGTCATCCGACAGCCCTCGGGCGTCAAGCGCACCGAAGACGCCGCCGGTTGAAGCTGTCACCGAAGCATCTCCCACGGTTGATAGGACAATCGTCAGAATTCCAAGGACGACGATCAGTGCAAAAAGCAGCAAAAGTGTCATGCGCGCGGTCATGGTCCGACCCTTCGTTTCTGCCCCGCGGGCGCAGCCTAGCCGCTGGGCCGTCCCCTGCAAACCTTGGTTTGAAACTGGCGCTTCCGCATGGCTAATTAGTCAACTAAGTTGACGAGACGCACAGTTCGGTTCAAAGTCATGCGACAATCAAGGAGCCGCCCCATGTCCCTTCTCGTCCACTACACGCTCAGATCCGCCGATGACCATGCCCTTCAACAGGCGGCCATGACCGCCCTTGTCGAAGGTCTGCAAACGGAAGGCACCGCCGGAACCGATGGGCTGAGCTATGCCTGCTTTTCAACCGACGATCCGACCAAGTTCCTGGGTATTCTGGAGTTCAACAGCGACGCGGGGAAACAAGCCTTTCTCGACAGCACCGCCTTTGCTGCCTACCGCGAAAAGGTGGGCCCGATCTTCGCCAATCCGCCCGAACCCACAGAGATCACCGCCATCGCCTCGACCCGCGGCTGAGCCTGCGCCACGTTTTCGCCGTCAGCCTTCTGTATCAACCGGCCCATGCGAATCGTGGCGGACAAAGACCGTTTGACCGTGACCCACGTCCCCTGGATCCTGGGCGGGCTCATTTGGGCCTGGGGTCTGATCCTATTGGGGGCGGTTCTATCCGGCTACGGCGACCAATCGGTGCCGCAGCGCCTTCTGGTCGCGGCGATTGCCCTGGGTCTGATTGCCATCGCCAATGCCGTGGGCGCACCGATCACCATCGTGTTTGATCGGGCGAGCGGTCAGGTAACCCGCCGGGTGGGCCGCTTGGTCGGCGCCACGGTCAGCCAGATGTCGCTCGATCAGGTCGAGGGCGCTCGGGTCGAGGCGCGCTGGTTCCGGAATTCGCGAGGCGAGCGCGTGGTGATCGACACCCGCCAAGGTCCGCTTCTGCCCGAGTTGGGGTATTCGCCGCGGAAAAAAGCGCCAAATGTCGATACAATCAACGATTGGCTGACCACGCCCGTGGTTCCCTGAGCTCACCGCCAACACCTCTGCTGGCCGACCGGCGCCCGAAAGCTAAGTTCAGGAAATGACTAAAGCACTGATCCTGTTGATAGCAGCCACCATCGCCACTCCGGCCGCAGCCTGGGAATTTTCCACCGAAGCCAACATCTGCCTGCTTCGCCACGGCGGGTCCGAAGGCGATGTGCGCGTGACCTATGCCCCGGGCCTGGCGGTCTACGGCATCACCGTTTCGCGGGGTGAAGCGCCCTGGGAGCCCGGCGCGATCTTCGCCATTCAGTTTCAGGGCCCGCGGGCCCTGACCATCTCGACCAACCGGCAGCAGTATTCGGGCGGCGGTCGCGATCTTTCGGTAACCGACCGTGGGTTTGGCAATGTCTTGAATGGGCTTGAGTTCAACACCTCGGCAACGGCCATTCTGGGCAATCAGACCGTGCGATTTGATCTGCGCGGCGCAGCCCCCGAAGTCCGGAAGTTTCGCGCCTGCACGGATGGCGGTCTGGTCTAGGCGCCTCTGCGGCCCTAGGGTCCCGCCATGACCAAAGACACGAAATCCGTGATCCGCACGACGGATGAAGAGGCGCGGCGCCTTGGGCGGGCCCTGATCAGCGATGCCCGGCATGCCGCCTTGGCCGTCGTCGATCCCGGCTCGGACCATCCCATGGTATCGCGTGTCGCTTTGGGAACAGCGCCCGACGGCACGCCGTTGACGTTGATTTCGGACCTGTCCCATCACACCAAGATCCTCACGGTGAACCCCAACTGTTCGGTCCTTGTGGGTGAGCCCGGCCCCAAGGGAGATCCACTGACACATCCGCGCATCACTTTGATGGCGCAGGCCCGGTTCGTTCGCCAGAATGATAACGGCTTTGACCGTTTGCGCGACCACTATCTGGAAACCCATCCGAAGGCGCGACTTTACATCAATTTCACAGATTTCAGTTTTGCGCTGTTCGAAGTATCCGAGGCGCATTTAAACGGCGGCTTCGGAAAGGCTTACCACCTGAAGCGGTCGGATCTTTTCGGGTCCTGACCCGTCTATTTGGTTTTGTAATCGCCAAGACAGATGCACCGCGAGCCTGGTGCGGGTCGCGGTGCAGAACGGGTCACAGTCGGTCCGTAAACCGAGCCGGGATCAATTCGGGTTGTCTATCCGCGCGGTTACGACCACGCGGCCTGACAAGGGCTCGGGCCAGGTCAGCTGTACCTCGGCGCCGGATGCTCCGGTTTCCCCTTGCGCAATCGGGCTTGCGAAGACCTGGCTGGAGGAAGCGTTCAAGAGCGGTGCATCGGCCACAACCGAAGTCACCCGCCGGGACCTTCCGCCAAAGGGAAACCTTTCACTGAAATCCAGGTTCCAGACCGACTGGGCCGTGTTTTCCTCAAACTGCTCGATCACCGGGTTCGAGACCGGCACATTAACCCCGTTGAAGGTGTTGCTGTCGAAGTGGATACGCCGGAAGCGCGTTTTATCCAGACTGGCGATAGAATCGTCGATCTTTTCGACCCGGTCGATGTTGCCATTGAAGGTGCGGAAGATGTTGCCGGTGACGCTTAGGCCCTGAATGAAATGGTCAGGGCCATAGGGCTTCAGTACGATGAAGGAAAAATGCGTTGCGACATCGCCAGCCAGAAAGATGTTTCCGGTGATTGAAAGGGCACCGAAAGCAAACTCGGATGAGAATTCGGGGGCCGCGTCATGTTCGTTCGTCAATTCGATAAATGAGTTGTCGCAATAGTTTCCAGTGATTGATGTCACCGTGTTCGGCTTTGTCAGTGCGATACCAGCCAGTCTCGGACCATCGTTTGTCTCGTCGCCCTGGAACCAGTGATTGCCGACGATCAGGTGATGGGTACCACCCATGATGCCGGAATGACGAAAACGGGCAAACCGGTTGTCGCGGATCTTTGCGTCATTGCCGTTGACATTGAACGCAACCGATGTCCGCACGGTGGATGCAAGCGTCTCCTCGGAGGAACGAAACTGGCATCTGTCAATGTGCAGATCCTGGCATCCGCGTCCGATGGACGTGATGCCCCGGTCCTTCGGCTTGGTGATCGAACAGTCACGGACGTGGAACAGCCGACCTTCAGGCGCAAGAAGAATGGCACTGCCGCGGCTGTTGCACTGCACCTCGACGCTTTCCAGCGCGAATTTGTCCAGAACCGTGAAACCGGAAAAGTCCAAGGCGTACTGAAAACGCGTGAATGTATAGGTCTGGCTGCCGGATGCGCCCCAAAGGGGCTGGCTAAGCGTCACCTGCTGCGCCCCGGTATTGACCGACTTCACATAGACTTCGCGGCCGACACCGGTTCCTTCGACCAAGGCGCCGACGGGCACGTTCGCCACGTTGGCAACATTGGTCAACCGATCCGGGATCAGAGGATTGTAACTGGCCGTCGATGTGACCTGAACGTCGTCCCACGCGGCGCTGCTTTGAAGATAGAACTGCCCGTTGCGCACAACCCGGCGGATCTGGAATGAGGTCTGGTTGCCGACCGTCGCCTGCATATCGATGGGCTCACTCAAGTCAATGCGGCGCCCGCCCATGTCGAGGCTGTCGTGGTCCGAGAAGTTTATGAGTGCCTGAAACGCGCGCTTGAACCCTTCGACCTCGTCGCCGAACGCGTCGATGTAGGCTGGCAGGTTGAAGTTTCGCGTCAGCGCCAGACGCTTGTCGGCTGGCATAACAACAGTTCCTTCGAACCGCGCCGGCGTATTCAAAGTGACAGTCCTTGACAGATAATATGTGCCAGCCGGTACCAGAAGCTCCCGGCCACCGGCGGCCAGATCGGCGGCTTCGAAGGCGTCGGCATCGTCGGTGACGCCGTCGCCGACAGCACCGTAATCACGCACATCGACCCAATCCATCAAGACGCGATGGAAGAAGGCGGTCACGTCTTCGACTTCGATGTCGTCAACGCGGATGATCCCGCCGTTCGGGCCGGTAATGTCGATACCCACGTGGGCGTAGCTGGCCGTCAGACCCCAGGGCATATCAACGCCGGTGCGGCTGCCCGATCCGATGATGGCGCTGACCGTTTCCACCGAACCATAGCCGTCCAGCGTTACTTCAGGCCCGGTCGTCAGAACGCCGGCAAGCGCGGCACCGCCCGCCTGAGCGGCATAGGCACCGACGCGCACCGTAGGAAACGCGCCCGAGATCGCTTTGACCCGTGCCGTCACGCGCAGATAGCAGCCCGCCTGCAACGGCGTCTGGCCCATATAGCGCAGGCGCTGGGTGGTTTCGGTCTTCTGAAGCTCCAGGCAATCGGCGAAGTCCGCATCGGCGGCGACAAGGGCGGCGTCCGCGTCTCCATCATATGTGTCGGTTCCGGGCGTACCGTCGCCACGGGACCAGACCCCTAATCCGTCTTCAAACCTCGGCGGTGTTAGCACCAGCCCTTCCGTCACGGCTTTGTTCATAGAATCCCTCGGCTGCTGTCGCTGGCTTGTCGTGCCCGGGGCCGCCCGAATGTGCGGCCTGAAAGGGTACGAAAGCCCGAATGCGCGCGAGGCTAGGGCGCTATGCTTGAGACGCGATGAAGTGACCGTGCGCCCTAATTGTGGGGACGCAACGGCCAGCGCGCTTAGGCGCCGACGTCAGGTTGGCGAACAACCGTAACACCATTGATCTGCCATCCGCCTTCGGTTGGGATCATCTGGTAGTCTAGTGTGTGAAAACGACCTTCCCCATCGCGGATCAGGACCTTTTGCCAAAGCGCACCACGTATTTCGCGCAGCTCAAGGTATTCGACCTCGGCAGGCCGCCAGACCATCGGGTAGCCGTTGCGCACCATCTGCCCAAACCGTTCCGGTGTTCCGAACATTTGCCGGATGGACGGCGATGCAAAGGTAAAGGCGGTGACGAAGTCATCCGCCTGAAAGGCTTCAAGCTGCCTTTGGATCGTGCCCTCGATGGATGGGTTTCGCGGCTCTTGCGCCGACGCAAAGGATGCCGCGAGGGCGAGAACCGCTCCGATTATGAATGTGCGCATAGATCTCCCTCAGCTCGCTTTAAACGGGACCTAGCTTCCCAAGCATCCGGGTCAAAAAACCCGTGTGGCGCGCGCCAATGAAGCAATTCGGTAAGGTCGTCCCAGAAATTGCTATGGGAAAATTCCATAGCGGGTACACTTTGGTCATTCGGTAAGTGAAGGACGCAAACCATCAGCCCCGAGATTTATAGTTTGATCCTGGCACTCGGCATCTTTGCGGCGGGCTTTGTCAGCATCGGCCCCAACATTCTAGCCATCATAGGCACTTCAATGGAGCGCGGTCGCAGAGACGGCATGCGACTTGCTCTGGGTGTTGGTACGGGGTCTGCTGTTTGGGCGTGCCTGACCGTTGCCGGAACAACGGCGCTTTTGACCACCTATGCTGGGATGCTGACAGTTCTGAAGATAGTTGGAGCCGCCTATCTTCTCTGGCTTGCGTACAAAGCGTTCCGGTCGGCTGCTTCGGCCGATCCCGATCTCAAGACCCGTTCCGCAAAGGGCAAAAACCTGTTCTTTCAGGGCATGGCAGTTCAACTGACCAACCCCAAGGCGGCCCTTCAATGGATCGCCATCGTTGGTCTGGGCCTTGGGGACCAGTCACCATTTTGGGTAGGCGTCGCCTTGATCGCCATTGCGACGATGCTGTCGCTTTTGGTGCACAGCGCGTACGCGCTGGCCTTTTCGACGCCTCCGGTCATCTCAGGCTATCGCCGCGCGCGCCGGTGGATTGACGGCTGCTTGGGCCTTTTCTTCGTCTTTGCGAGCTTTAAGGTTGCGACGTTAAGGAATTAGCCAGCAAATTCGCCCGCACTAGGCAGCCAGTTTGCCCGATAGCGCTTCGTCGATCAGCGCACAGGTCTCGTCAACGCCGTAAAGCGCTATGAACCCGCCAAACCGGGGCCCCTGACTGGCGCCTAGCAGCACTTCGTAAAGGGCCTTGAACCAGTCGCGCAACGGCTCGAACCCGTGTTCTTTCCCAACCGCAAACACGAGGCTTTGCAGTTCTTCGCCATCAAGCCCGCCCTTCCAGGTCCCGAGACGCATTTTCAGATCCTCGATGGCAGCGCGCTCGCGTGCATCCGCGACCCGAAACACCTTCTTCGGTTTCACGAAATCGTTGTAATAGCGCACGGCATGGGCTGCCGCGGCGTCAAGACCCGGATGGGTTTCTGGCCCAGCATCGGGGGCGTAGCGCCGAATGAAGCCCCAGAGTGTTTCCTTGTCTTCCGCCCCGGCCACAGAGGCCAGGTTCAGCAGCATCGCAAAGCTTACCACCATGTCCGACGACGGCATTTTGTGCCCGTGGATATGGAATACCGGATTGCCCACCCGCGCCGCATCGTCCTGCCCGGCATAGGCCTTGAGCTGTTGGTGATATTCGTCCTCAGCTTTTGGAATGACATCGAAGAACAGGCGTTTTGCGGTCTTGGGCTTCTGGTACATGAAATAGGAAAGGCTTTCCGTCGACGCGTAGGTCAGCCATTCGTCGATCGACAGACCGTTACCCTTGGACTTCGAGATCTTCTCACCATTGTCGTCCAGGAAAAGCTCAAACGTGAAGTGCTGGGGCGCTTTCTGGCCAAGGATCTCGCAGATCCGGTCATAGATCATGGCATTGGTAGAATGATCCTTACCGTACATTTCAAAATCGACCCCAAGCGCGGCCCATCGGGCACCGAAGTCGGGCTTCCACTGGAATTTGACGTTTCCGCCCGTGACGGGCAGCGTCCATTCGCGCCCGTCTTCATCATCGAAGGTCACGGTCGCATCGGTCGCGTTGACCGCCTTCATCGGCACGTACAGTACGCGCCCGGTTTCCGGATGGATCGGCAGAAAGATCGAATAGGTTTGCTGGCGTTCCTGACGCAGGGATTTCAGCATCACGTTCATGATGTCGTCGTAGCGTTCGACCGCACGACGCAGCACGTCATCAAAGCGGCCCGATCTGTAAAACTCAGTGGCGGAGATGAATTCGTACTCGAACCCAAAGGTATCGAGAAAGCGCCGCAGCATCGCATTGTTGTGGTCGCCAAAGCTCGCGTGGGTGCCAAACGGATCCGGGACCGACGTCAGTGGCTTTTGCAGATGGCTCCTCAAAGCGTCAGGGTCAGGGACGTTCTCCGGCACCTTGCGCATGCCATCCAGATCGTCCGAGAAGCAGACCAGCCGGGTCGGTATGTCACTGATGACTTCAAAGGCACGTCGCACCATGGTCGTCCTTGCAACTTCACCAAAGGTACCAATATGCGGCAACCCCGACGGGCCGTAGCCGGTTTCAAAAAGCACATGTCCTTTTTCCGGGGGGCCGGATTTGTAGCGGTCAAGCAGGCGGCGCGCCTCTTCAAAAGGCCAAGCCTTTGAGGTCATCCCCGCTTCGCGCAAACCGCTCATATCATTTCCCCGCAAAAGTGCCGCAGGCGTAGCGCCCGCACCCGGCGCCGCTTCCTATTGCGGCAGGCGGCGCCCGTCAATAAATACACAGCCAACTTTATGCGCGAAGGAACCGGACCGTGCCTGAACATCCGATGACACCCCAGGACTGCTTGATTGCGGTCATGATTGCCGCTTCGGTTTCGGATGAGAACATTCGCACGTCAGAGCTTGTGACGATCCAGGGCATCGTGAATTATCTGCCTGTTTTTGGCGGATACGATGTCGACCGTATAAAGCTTATCGCTCAGACTGTTTTTGAGCTGTTCGAGGTGGAAGACGGGCTCGATGCACTATTTGGAATCATCCGGCGCGACTTGCCGGGACGCCTGAATGAAACAGCCTATGCGCTTGCCTGTGACGTGGTGGCCGCCGATGGCAGCGCCTCGGGCGAAGAATTGCGGCTGCTGGAAGAGGTGCGTCACGAACTTGATATCGATCGTTTGCATGCGGCAGCGATTGAACGGGGCGCGCGAGCGCGGCATCTTACCGTCTAAGGGGGTGGCAGGTCTGCAATTGAATCTTCGATATATGGGGCGCCTGGATGTCCAGTGATCCCAATGTGCCAGAAGTGGAACGTCCGCGGTCCAAGAAGATCGGAGCGCTGGGCGCACTGTTGCCATTTCTGCTTCCCTACAGGTTGCTTCTGGCGCTATCGACAGTTGCCCTTCTTCTGACTGCGGGACTGTCGCTGGTCTTGCCGCTGGCCGTCCGCAGGGTGATTGACGGATTTGAACACGCCGAAGCGCCGCTTCTCGACAGCTACTTCGCCGCTGCACTTGGTTTGACGACGCTGATCGCGATCGGCACGGGCCTGCGTTTTTACTTTGTGACCCGTCTCGGGGAACGGGTTGTGGCAGACATCCGCAAGTCCGTCTTTTCGCGCGCCATTGGGATGAGCCCGACCTTCTTTGAAAGGGTAATGACTGGCGAGGTCATTTCGCGTATCACCACGGACACCACGCTGATCCAGAACGTGGTTGGATCTTCCGTCAGCTGGTTCGTGCGCAACCTTCTCCTTTTTGCCGGTGGGATCGTATTGATGGTCTGGACCAGCCCGAAGCTGGCGGGGCTTGTCCTTTTGCTGGTGCCGGCGGTTCTTTTGCCGATCATCGTTTTGGGACGGCGCATAAGGGATCTAAGCCGCGAAGGTCAGGACTGGATTGCGGCGTCGTCCGGCAATGCCTCAGAGCAACTGGTTGCAGTGCAGACCGTGCAGGCCTTCACCCATGAAGATGCAAGCCGGACCAACTTTGACCAGATAACCGAAAAGAGCTTTCACGCCGGTTTGCGCCGGATACAACTGCGCGCCTTCATGACGGCCATCATAATATGCGTTGTTTTCGCCGGTGTTGTGGGCGTCCTGTGGATCGGCGCGCGTGATGTGCGAGAGGGTGTGACGTCAATCGGCGTTCTGGTTCAGTTTGTCATCTACGCAGGCATGGTCGCCGGCTCGGCCGCCGCGCTTTCCGAGATCTGGGGCGAATTACAGCGCGCCGCCGGGGCGACCGAACGCTTGGTCGAGCTCTTGGGTCTTGTCGATACGGTTCGCGACCCGGAAAATCCAATCGCGTCCGTTGAAAGTGCCGAGATCAGATTTGCAGACGTCGCGTTTTCATACCCCGCGCGGCCGGAAGAAAAGGCCTTATACGGTGTCGACTTTACCATTGCCCCAGGGGAAACCGTGGCGCTGGTCGGCCCATCGGGTGCGGGAAAGACAACGGTCTTCCAGCTGCTTCTGCGGTTTTATGATCCGCAGAAGGGCCGCATATCGATCGGCGGCGTCGATCTGAAGGATATGACGCGCTCTGATTTCCGCAATCAAATCGCTCTTGTCCCGCAGGATCCGATCATCTTTGCCGATACGGCGCGCGAAAATATCCGCTTTGGTCGTCCATCGGCCAGTGACGCGGAGGTGGAAGCCGCCGCGACCGCTGCGGCGGCAAAGGAATTTCTGAGCCAGCTTCCGGATGGCTATGACACCTACGTTGGAGAACGCGGTGTCATGTTGTCTGGCGGCCAACGCCAGCGCATCGCAATCGCCCGCGCCATTCTGCGTGACGCACCAATCCTGCTTTTGGACGAGGCGACATCGTCACTCGACGCCGAAAGCGAGCAGTCGGTTCAGATGGCTGTTGATGCGTTGTCAGCCGGGCGCACGACACTGATCGTCGCCCACAGGCTGGCAACCGTAAAGCGTGCAGACAAAATCCTTGTCTTTGATAAGGGGCGCATCGTCGCCGAAGGCCGGCATGACGAATTGGTTGCCGAGGGCGGCCTTTACGCCCGCTTGGCGCGTCTCCAATTCACGGACGGGGCGGACCATACCGCCGAGGCCGCCGAATAACGCGCCGCGTTCAGAGTGGGACCTGGACACAGGTCGCAAGGACAAGGATGCGGCTGTGCGCTATTGTCAGAGTGTTTAAAACTGAATTCAGTGTATTTGGGTTATGCCGAAACGGTGATGATGGCCTGCTTCTACGCCCTTGAGGGCGCCGACGAACCTCCCGTACAGAACAGCTGTCTTTCTGTCGGGATTGCGTTTCGAAGTGGGATGAAACAGGAGGAAAGAATGAAAAAGCTATTCGTACCCGCGTTGGTTTTTTGCCTGGCGACACTGCCGGCTTCCGCACAGACCTATGGCGATCTTTACGAAGAGGGTGCACTTGACGGGGTTTCCAACCTTGAAAAACACATCGGGCGCCTGTTGGTCGACAACGGGGTGTCGGTGACCTGTATTGCCAAGCTGAGCTGGAACGATGTCGCAATGATGAACGGTGTTCTGAACACGTCAAACAGCGCCCATACGAAGAAAAATCGCGTTGCAGCTATCTTAAGGCGCTCTTGTAACACCTCTGAGGGTCTCTGACGCCGCGTCGTTCCGACCTTACCTGACGTTACGCCACTTGTGGTTCCGGCGACTTCCTTTCATCCTTGCCGGAAAATACAGCGGCTAACGAATTTGGGAGGAGTGTGCCGATGGTAGTTTTTACCGATGGCAGTGATTTGCGTGCGCTTGAGGCAGAGATGCCTTGGGAAGACCGAGATGTTCCGAACACGGTCTATCAGCTTCTGACCCGCACGAAGGGCGCACATGGCGCAAGGGATGCGGTGACCTTCCAGCTTCAGTCCGGCCCAAAGGACAAAGCGGAGACGATGACCTGGAACGCTCTGCACGGGCGGGTGACCCAGACGGCAAACCTTTTTCGGTCACTTGGCATCGGCGAAAATGACGTCGTGGCTTTTATTTTGCCCAATTGCAACGAAACCGTCTGGACGTTGCTTGGCGGCTATACGGCCGGGATTTGCAGCCCGATAAATCCGCTTCTTGACGCGGAGCAGATTGCCGGGATTCTGCGCGAAACCGGGGCCAAGGTCGTGGTCACGCTCAAGGCCTTTCCAAAGACTGACGTCCCGCAGCGGGCAGCCGAAGCCGTGGCACTGGCGCCAAATGTCGAGACGGTGCTTGAGATTGACCTCAACCGCTACCTGACGCCACCCAAATCCTGGCTTGTGCCGCTTCTGCGCCCGGCAAACCCCGTCAACCACAAGGCGCGCGTCCTTGATTTCGTTGCAGAGGTCTCCAAACAACCCTCTGACCAACTGACATTCGAGGAAACCGATGCGGACCGTGTGGGCGCATATTTCCATACCGGTGGCACGACCGGCATGCCAAAGATCGCGCAGCACAAGTTTTCGGGCATGATCTATAACGGCTGGATCGGGAATACCCTGCTTTTTGAGCCTGAAGACAACGTCATGTGCCCATTGCCATTGTTTCATGTCTTTGCCTGCCATGTCATCTTAATGGCGATGCTGACGTCGGGCAGCCACGTGGTGTTTCCGACCCCGGCCGGATACCGGGGCGACGGTGTTTTCGACAACTTCTGGAAGCTTATCGAACGCTGGCAGATTACCTTTATCATCACCGTTCCAACGGCCATTTCCGCTTTGATGCAACGGCCCGTCGATGCCGATATCTCATCGGTCAAAACGGCGTTTTCGGGCTCTTCCCCTCTGCCGGTTGAGCTATTCAATCGGTTTGAGAAGGCGACTGGCGTCGCGTTGGTCGAAGGATACGGTCTTACCGAAGCGACATGTCTTGTGTCCTGCAACCCCGTTCAGGGCCAGAAAAAGATCGGGTCCATTGGGTACCCGTTCCCCTATACGACCGTCAAAATTCTCAAACACACACCGGAAGGTCCGGTGGAATGTGCCACGGACGAGATAGGAGAGATCTGCATCGACAATCCCGGCGTTTTTGAAGGGTCGACATACACAGAGACCGATAAGAATCGTGATCTGTTCTATCATGATGTGTTCCTTCGCACCGGCGATCTCGGACGCTTTGACGAAGATGGCTATCTCTGGATTACAGGCCGGGCAAAGGACCTGATCATCCGCGGCGGCCACAACATCGACCCGGCGGAAATCGAAGAGGCCCTGGCCGGGCACGAGGCGGTGGCCTTCGTGGGCGCCATCGGCCAACCCGACGCCCATTCCGGCGAATTGCCCTGCGCCTATGTCGAGCTGGTCGACGGCGCAGAGATCAGTGTCGACGATCTGTTGTCCTTTGCCAAGGACCGCGTCCATGAACGGGCCGCGCATCCAAAGCACATCGAAATTCTGTCGGAACTGCCCAAAACGGCGGTCGGAAAGGTCTTTAAACCCGATCTGCGGAAGCGTGCGATCATCCGTATCTACAATGATGCCCTGGCCGAAGCCGGCATCGCGGCCAATGTCGCCGAGGTTGTCGAAGACAAGAAACTTGGGCTGGTGGCCAAGATCGCCAAATCTGGCGATGCAGATGACGAAGAGGTTAAGCGCGTGCTCGGGGGCTTTACGCGTCCCTGGCAGTGGCACGAAGCGGCCTAGCGCCGGGACTGATTTTTCGGCCTTAGGATAACCACCGGCGGTAGGCCCGGGCGCCCCCGCCGTGCGGGTCACGAATTTCCGGTTCCGACTGATGGGGCGCTGTTGCCGTGGTCACCCAAAAGACCTAAGCAGGCGGCGTGTCCCACAATTCGTCATATGCGCTGCACCTTCGCAGCATACTGGCTATTGGCTTACCCCTGATTGGCAGCAATCTGGCACAATTTGCTATGCAATTTACCGACACCGTCATGCTGGGCCGGTACTCGGTCGATGCCCTTGCAGCCCTGACCATTGCGTCATCGTTTTTCTTTGCGCTGTTCATCGTTGGTTCCGGTTTCGCCCTTGCCGTCATTCCGATGGTCGCCAGCGCCCAGGCAGCGTGCGAGGGGCGCCAGGTGCGGCGGATCACCCGTATGGGGCTTTGGGCCTCCTTCGCTTTTGCTGTTCTAACGCTTCCGGCCCTGTACTGGTCCGAGGCCATCTTTTTGTCGATCGGGCAGGAAGACACCGTTGCGCATCTGGCGCAGGTTTACCTGCGGATCGCCGGGTGGGGCATGATTCCAGCGTTGATTGTCATGGTGCTCAAAAGCTACCTGGCGGCGCTGGAGCGCACGGCAATTGTGCTTTGGGTGACGGTCGCCGCGGCGGTGCTGAACGTGCCTTTGAACTACGCTCTGATCTTCGGGAACTTCGGGTTTCCGGAACTCGGCGTCAGCGGGGCGGCCATCGCATCGGTGGCGATGCACCTCATGTCCATGGTCTGTTTGGCACTCTACGTGCAACGTGTGACGCCCGAGCATGCGATTTTCCAGCGGCTGTGGAGACCGGACATGGATGGGCTCAAGAGCGTTTTCCGCCTTGGGTGGCCTATCGGGATCACCAGCCTGTCAGAAGTCGGGCTCTTCACGGCAAGCACCATCATGATGGGGTGGCTCGGCACAATTCCCCTTGCCGCCCACGGCATCGCGCTGCAACTGGCGTCGGCCACATTTGTTGTCCACGTCGGGCTGTCCAGCGCGGCGACCGTGCGCGCCGGTCAGGCATTTGGGCGCCGCGATGAACTGGACTTGCGCAAAGGTGGCCACACGGCCATCGCCCTTTCGGCGGTCTTCGCTCTGGTGACCGTTATCTTGTTCCTGACACTGCCAGAGCCTCTGATCCGCTTCTTCCTTGACCCGCTTGAGGACCGCCGCTTCGAGATCCTTGCCGTCGGCACGGTTCTGCTGGCGATGGCGGCGGCATTTCAGACCGTGGACGCGGCCCAGGTGATGGCCCTTGGGCTGCTGCGCGGCGTGCAGGACACGCTGGTGCCGATGATCGTCGCCAGTTTCAGTTACTGGGTGATCGGGGCGCCGATTTCCTACCTGCTCGGCTTTGTTCTTGGATACGGTGCCATCGGTATTTGGGCGGGGCTGGTGATCGGCCTCTTGTTCGCCGCCGTGGGTCTGATGGGGCGCTTCTGGCTAAAATCGGCCAGAATTGCTCCGTCCACCCAATTGGGGTCAGCTGCCGGCCTGATCTGAACGGTTGGTGTTTCGCGCTTCGGACTTTTTGCGCACGAGCACGGTTCGAAGATCATGCATGGCCAAAAGCAATGCGTCGGTGATCTGCTCAAGCTGTTCTGAGGTAGCCTTGGACTGGGCCCATTGGGTCGTCAGGTTCAGATGGTCGACGGTGCGAAGAATGTCATCGATATCCCGTTGTGCCAGCAAGGCGCGCCGCTCGGTCATCCAATTCGCAATTGCCGCGCTTTCCGCTTCGGTCAGTTGATGGCTGCCATGGGGCTTCACCTCGCCGTTGCGGATGTTGATGACCGCGATCTGGTCCATATCGATCCGCCGCTGCCGGTTCTCTGTATCTATCCGAAAAACCGCGGCTCCGTTTTCTCGCACGCGAAAGTAGAACTCTGGCAGGGCCACGCTCATCAGCTAAGGCCTTCGCAGAACGCCTGAATGCGCTTGCAGGCGGTGTCGAGAGTGGCTTCGTCGGCCGCGTAGGAAACCCGAAAGTGCGGGCTTTGACCGAAGGCACTGCCAAAGACGACGGCCACGCCGTGTTCGGAGAGAAGCGCCTTGGCGAAGTCTTCATCAGTGTCGATCCGCTGACCTTTGGCGCTGATCTTTCCGATGCAGCCAGCGACGGACGGATAGACGTAGAATGCACCATCGGGGACCGGGCATTCGATCCCCGGGGCAGCGTTCAGCCCCGACACCACGAGATCCCTGCGGCTTTGGAACAGTTGAGAGTTTTCCTTTAGAAACCCCTGCGGTCCGGCAAGCGCGGCAAGCGCGGCCCATTGGCCGATGGACGATGGGTTCGTGGTCGATTGTGACTGGATGCTGCGCATGGCGCCGATCAGAACCTCCGGTCCAGCAGCAAACCCGATGCGCCAGCCCGTCATCGCATAGGCCTTGGATACGCCGTTGCAGGTCAAGGTCCGGTCCTTCAACGCGGGCGCGATCTGCGCGGGTGTCGCAAACGGAAAGTCGGCAAACCAGATGTGTTCGTACATGTCATCGGTCATCACCCACACCTGTGGATGGCGCCGGATCACTTCGCAAAGCGCGCGAAGTTCATCCGGTGAATAGGCGGCACCGGTCGGGTTGGACGGTGAATTGAAGATCAGCCATTTGGTCTTTGGCGTGATGGCCGACTCAAGCGTTTCGGGCGTCATCTTGAAGCCCGTACTGAGACCGCAGGATACAACGACCGGGGTGCCGCCTGCGAGCAGCACCATATCGGGATAACTGACCCAATAGGGCGCCGGAATCACAACCTCGTCGCCGGGGTTCAACGTCGCCATAAGGGCGTTGTAGAGAATCTGTTTGCCGCCGGTGGCAACCGATACCTCGGATGGTCTGTAGTCGAGGGCGTTGTCGCGGGCAAATTTCGCGCAAATCGCCTCTTTGAGTTCGGGAATTCC
The DNA here is from genome assembly GCA_039026235.1 of Pseudomonadota bacterium. GTDB lineage: Bacteria > Pseudomonadota > Alphaproteobacteria > Rhodobacterales > Rhodobacteraceae > JBCCMQ01. The sequence goes on along the minus strand of JBCCMQ010000010.1, from coordinate 20,249 downwards.
ATCAACTGCCGTATATTTGGTCTCGCCACGGTCGATCGCTTCCTTGGCTGCCGCTTTAATGTGCTCTGGCGTGTCGAAATCCGGCTCGCCGGCCCCAAGCGAGATCACATCCTTACCGGCGGCCTGCAATTCGCGGGCAATTTGTGAGACCGCAACCGTCGGAGACGGCTTCACACGCGCCAATGTCGCTGACAGAAGGTCCATTGTCGCCTCCGGTTTGAAAGGTTCGGCGTCTCGTCCTATTGTCATTGGGGCGTCGGTTCAAGTCATCCGGCGCAATCAGCAATCATGCGGGCAATTCACCAGATGACAATTACGGACGTCGATCAAAGCTATTCATCCGAGGGGTGGTATTCCGAAGCAGCGGCGACCTTCGGAGACCGGGTGGCAGGGGCCCGCGAAGCGCTTGGGCTCAGTCAGTCGGATCTGGCCGCCCGCATCGGGGTAAAACTCAAGACCCTGCGGTCTTGGGAAGATGATCTCGCCGAACCGCGCGCCAATAAACTGCAGATGCTGGCCGGCATCCTGAATGTTTCCATGAGCTGGCTGCTGACCGGCGAAGGTGACGGGCTGGAGGCGCCATCCCAGGATCCGGGCGGCAGCCCGCAGATCGCCGAGATTCTGACCGAGATGCGTACCCTAAAGCTTGAGATTGCCCGAAACGGCGAACATCTGGGCCGCCTGGAAAAAAAGCTGCGCCGTGCGGTCGAGGTTACCGTTTGATCCAAACGGATGATCCGCACCTGAAACGGGTGAACATGCGGTCCTGGCGCCGTGGCACGCGTGAAATGGACCTGATACTTGGGCCCTATTCGGACGCTTTTCTGCCAGAGATGAACGCGGAAGAGCTTTCGCGGTTTGAGGCTTTGCTCGACGAAAACGACCAGGACCTTTACGCGTGGGTATCCGGCAAATCCCGACCACCCGCGCATGCGGCGCCCTTGATCGCGCTGATAGCGGAATTCGCCGTCGGGCGCTGGGCGGACCGAGAAACCAGTTCGGCATAGGATCCGGGTAAGTTAAAAGCTCGCCTGAACCTTAGGCAAGTTTAGACCCGAGATCAGGTCTCGCATTTCTTGCCGGGCGGCGACGTTGGAGATGTTCATCTGACCCGTCACACCCGCGTCGCGAAGATCCAAAAGCGTCAGGCCACGCGGAAACAATTCGCGAAAGATTACCCGTTCGCTGAAACCGGGAATTACCCGAAAACCGATGCGGCGCGCCAGTTCGGCAACTGCGGCGCCCATTTTTTTCTTGTTGTGCATGTTCTGCGCGCCCAAACGGTTGCGCAACACAACCCAGTCTATCGGGGCAAGACCTGCCTGCGCGCGAAGCTGCCGCGCCTGCCAGACCATTTCCGAATATACGCTGGGCCCAAGAATTTTACCTGTTGCTGGGTCAATGCGGGCCAGAAGGTCGAAATCAACGAAACTGTCATTCAGCGGCGTGATCAGCGTGTCGGCGAGCGAGTGGGCGATCTGGCTTAGGCGGGTATGGGATCCGGGGCAGTCAATGAGGATAAAGTCGGTGCGCGTCTCGAGATCGGCAACCGCCATCGATAGCCGGTGATCCTGGGCGTTCGTGCCCGGTGCCAATTTGCTTTGCTCGACCTCGGGCAGCGCTTTGTATTCAAAAGACGGCAGGTCCACCTTTTCGCGCGCGCAACTCGCTGCGCGGTTTTCGACAAAGCGCGCCAGCGACTTCTGCCGCAGATCAAGATCCAGCACCCCAACGCGAAATCCGAGACGCGCCAAGGCCGTGGCGACATGCATCGATGTGGTGGATTTGCCCGAGCCGCCTTTTTCGTTTCCGACGACAATGAAATGTGCCACGGTCACGCCCTCTTGTCCGGGCCATCTGGGGTGGCCCCTTTAACAGGACACTATATGTTGCGCGCAGGCATGAAAAGGACAACCGACAGTCGCCGACACGTCGTGTCATGTTCTACCGGGCGCTGTCCAAGTGCCGGGCCTCGGCAAGGTATCGTGCCTTCCACTGGCGGTTTGTCCCGTCGGCCAGTTTCTTGACGCCAATCTCCAGGCCGCTTGCGGCATCCGGATCGACGTCAAGGACACGCAATAGCCCGGCCACAACGCCTTTCGGATCGCGTGAAAGCGCGCTGTAGGTGATCCGGTAGGGCTCTATTCCTTCGCGCGAGAACCAGTCCAGCCAACCGGCTTCATAGTCGCGCAACGATCTGACACATGCGTCAATTTGCGCGAAGTCATAGGTGGGGTACGCATGCGGTGCGCTCCTTTCCATTTCGGATCCGTCCGATGCCATATGCCAAAGTCCCGATTGCTCTGCCTTCACCAGAGACACCGCTTGATCGATCTTGTCCTCCCGCGTCAGATGGATGAACAGACAATGCCCGAAAGCCCGCTGAAACCGAGCTTTGTCCGATGGTTCTTCCGGGAACAGCGTGGCCAGTGTGTCGAAAAGGAAATCGGCGCTGTGACGCTGCAGGCGAAGACCGAATATCGCGCCGCCAGTCGAGCCCTGGCGCCGGGCCGCGTCGAAGATCTTTCTGAGGTTCGGTATCTGCGTTGGATCGTCGCCGGTCAAACCCAGCACGTCCGCCCAACGCGCAGGTGACGGGGTGTGAAACCACGATCGCGGCCGGCCACAGGATCCGGTTGCGGCCAGCAATTCGCACAGCAGCGTGCTGCCGCTGCGCGGTGACGTGCAGATCATATATGAACCGTAGACGGGCATAGCCGAAGCGCTAGCATCTCAATCCCCGCCCTGTCAGCGCCCGGTCCGACGGAAATCAATACGCCTGCGATCTCCTGCGCACCTAAAATGGCAAAAGCCGCCCAGGGGCGGCTTTTCTTGGCTGCTGGGCAAAGGTGATTAAAAGCCCAGACCTTCGTACTTCTTCTTGAACTTCGAAACGCGGCCGCCGGTGTCCATAAGACGCTGACCGCCGCCGGTCCAAGCCGGATGAACGCTGGGGTCGATGTCGAGTGACAGTGTATCGCCTTCGCTGCCCCAGGTTGAACGCATGCGCACGACGTCGCCGTTGATGAGCTTGACGTCGATGAAGTGATAATCGGGATGGATGTCCTTTTTCATCTTCGTGCTCCTCAGCTTTCAGATTTCGGCTTGTAGTTGGTGTCTTCTGCAATCCGGGCCGATTTGCCGCGGCGTGTGCGCAGATAGTAAAGCTTGGCGCGCCGGACCCGGCCGCGGCGTACCACCGTAATTGAATCGATGTTGGTCGAGTGCAGCGGAAAGACACGTTCGACGCCTTCGCCGAACGAAATCTTGCGCACTGTAAATGAGCCTGCGATGCCTTCGCCATTTTTCCGGCTGATGCAGACGCCTTCGTAGTTCTGCACCCGGCTGCGGCTGCCTTCGGTCACCTTGTAACCTACGCGGATGGTGTCGCCGGCCTTAAAATCCGGTATGTCCTTGCCGAGGTCCGCGACCTGCTCGGCTTCAAGTTCAGCAATCAGATCCATCTGATCAACTCCAGTTTTGCTCGCGGTTTGTTCCGCGAAGGTTTGATGCCGCCTCAGAGCTCTTGGTCTTCTTCCGGGTCCCTATCGCGCAATGCACGGTAAGCCCGCCAGAGATCAGGTCGTCGTTCCTTTGTCAGCCTTTCGGCTTTGGACCGTCGCCAGGAAGCTATTTCGGCATGGTTTCCTGAGAGAAGAACCTCAGGAATTCCTTGCCCCTCCCAAACGGCGGGCCGTGTGTACTGCGGGTATTCAAGAAGGCCCGATGAAAAACTCTCGTCCTCGATCGAAGCGTGATTCCCAAGCACGCGGGGTATAAGACGGACTGTTGCATCGATCAAGGCCTGTGCGGCGATCTCTCCACCGCTGAGGACAAAGTCACCCATTGATACCTCTTCGATCCCAAAATGATCGATTACGCGCTGGTCAAGCCCCTCAAATCGCCCGCAAATAAGCGTCAGCCCTGCGCCGGTCGAAAGACGTTTCGCGGTGTCTTGCGTGAACGGCGCCCCCCGAGGCGATAGGTAGATGACCGGCCAATGGGCCCGGGCGACGCCCGCGGCAGCACGCTGCGCATCGGCAAGTGCCCGGGCCATCACATCGGCTCTCAGAACCATTCCGGCACCGCCCCCCGCCGGCGTGTCGTCAACATTCCGGTGTCGACCATCGCCGAAGCGGCGCAGATCCGTGGTGTAGAGCCGCCAAAGCCCCTGTTCCAGCGCGCGTCCCACCAGCGAGCTTCCGAGAACGCCGGGAAAGGTTTGGGGTAACAAGGTCACAACCGAGGCTGTCCAGGCGTTCTTGAGATGCGGACGATCCGTCATCAGTTCGCGTGGCTGGGCAGTCGCTTTGACTGATATCCGGCCGTGGGATTTTGAGGGAGGTTGCGCCATGGCGCCTGTTAGACCTTCCGGTGGTCGGCGTCCATGGGCGGGTGCATTCGGGTCGGTCAAGCACCGTGTTCGCCGACGGGCGGTCTCAGAGCGTGCCGGTGTCTGGCCTAGAACAGACCTTCCGGTGGATCGACGATCAGGCGGCCGCCGCGAATGTCGACTGTGGGAACAACGGCCCGCGTAAACGGCACCAGTGCCGTGCCGGAGCTGCTAGGAAGGTGCAGCTCTAGCAGGTCCGTGGCGCCGTGGTTCAGGACCGCCTTGACCCGCCCCAGCGTGGCGCCCCCGGTGTCCAAAGCCGTCAGTCCAATCAGATCCGCATGATAGAATTCATCTTCGTCAGTTTCGGGCAGGGCAGCGCGGTCTGCAAAAAGCCGGATGCCGCGCAGGCTGTCGGCCGCTTCCTTGGTCTTCACACCGTTCAGGCGCGCCGTGAAGCCGCCCTTGACCGGTGTGCCCACTTGCACGTCGAAGGTGCGGCTTCCGTCTTCGGTCTCCAGCGGTCCATAGTCGCCGATCGCAGCGGGATCGGCGCAGAAGCTTTTCAACCGAACCTCGCCCCGGACGCCGTAGGCGCCCGCGATTGCGCCAAGACAGATGCGATCATCGCTCATGCCTTGTCACCCATCGCGGCGGTGCTATGCTGGTAGTCGGCGTTTTCAATCTCGAAAAACGGTCGCAGGAATGCCATGCCCCTATGGCGTGGCGAGCGAACAAAGCCGAGGTCTTCCAGCATCGGTCGCAAAGGCGTCTCAATAATTTTCTGAGACTCAGCGTCTCTTCCAAACGGGCGAAAGGGTGATCCAGGCATCGTGCGTTCAGAGGTATCCGCGCCGGTCACACGGGCCAGGGCGACAAAGGCCTGCACGGTCTCACCCTCGAAATCGGACTTGGGCGCATAGTAAATCCCGCCATCGCCGGTCGACAGCTTGCGCAGTGGCGCCTCTTTGCCGTGCGAGACGGCCACGACGCCAGCACTGGCTGCGGCCAGAGCCTGTTTGCGATGCGCCACTGCGATCCAATAGCGCTGCACTAGCGTACCCCTTCGCAAACGCCCGACGGCCCGGCGCGCCCGCCCTGGTCAAGGCATGCATTGACGGTCAGGGCCGTCTGAAACCGCATGCCTGCCCAGAAGGACAAAACGCAAAGACAGATCGTTACGATCCGCCGTAGAAATCCGAGCCCCGGGATCACAGGTGCAGGCCGCGTTATTCGGCGGCCTGCTCTTCCACGGCGTCCTCGGCCGGGGCTTCGACCGGCTCTTCTGCGGGTTGCTCTTCAGCGGCCGCAAGCTTCGCTGCCTTTTCTTCGGCCCGCTCCTGAGCCTTCTTGCCCGGCTCAGCTTTCTGCATGTTGGCGCGTGTTTTCTTGTCGAGAACACCTGCGGCTTCAAGGAAGCGGCTGACCCGGTCGGTGGGCTGAGCGCCCAGATCCATCCAGTGCTTAACCCGGTCCAGATCCATTTTGATCCGGTCCTCGCTGTCTTTGGGCAGCAGCGGGTTGTAGGTGCCGAGTTTTTCGATAAAGCGGCCGTCACGGGGCATGCGGCTGTCCGCGGCCACGATCCGGTAGAAAGGCCGCTTCTTCGACCCGCCGCGGGCCATTCTGATCTTCATTGCCATTTGGTGTCTCCTTTAGATGGCGTCGTTGTGCGGGGATGCCCGCATCACATCACTGATTTTCCTGATGTTCTTCATGGTGTCTGATGACTTCCTGGATGATGAAGGCCAGGAACTTCTTCGCAAATTCGGGGTCGAGATCGGCGCGGCGCGCCAGATCTTCCAGACGCGCGATCTGTTTTTCCTCGCGCGCGGGGTCGGATGGTGGCAGTTGGTGTGCCGCCTTCAGCTTGCCCACAGCCTGGGTGTGCATGAACCGTTCGCCCAGCGTGTAGACCAGGATCGCATCCAGCCGGTCGATGGACGCGCGGTGATCTTTCAAGAGCGCCTCGGCGCGGGCGACATCATCGGTCATTGCTCGGGCTCCAAATTGCGTGTCGGCTGCCTGCAAACCAGCCCGTTATGGAAAGGAACACTACGCATGTTCAGGCACTCGCTGGGGCTGATAGCGATAGACCAAAGTCTCATTGTGGTGCGCCGCTTCTGCGCACGCGTCGCGTACGCCGCCAAGCTTTTCGGCCAACCGGCGGGACCGCAGATTTTCGGGGTCGACCGTGCTGACAAGCGTCGGCAGATCCATCGCCGTGAAGGCGTGATCCCGGGCTGCCCGGGCCGCTTCAAAGGCAAACCCGAAGCCTTCGGCCACTTCGCGGAACATGTAGCCAAGCTCGGGCTCGTGATCGCCCGGTTCAAACCCGATCAGCACGAAACCCATTGGAACGGCACGGTCAGCTTTGCAGACCACTGTCCATACGCCGTGACCCCGCAAGAGCCAGGTCGCCGTCATCTGGGCAAAGTCAAACCATGCGTTTTCGCGGGTCGGTTGGTCGATCAGAAACCGGCCCTCGGGCCGGGCGACAATTTCGGCGTATACCTCAAAATCCTCGATGCGTGGCGCCCGCAGGATCAATGTTTCGGTTTCGATATGAGGCAGCAACACCGCCAGGCTCTCGGCAAAGTCAGCAGCTGGTCCCAGGGCGGGGCGTTCATGATGGGCGCGCACGGTCATGGGCGGCCCCCTGGCGCCGGGTGGCGGTAGACGAAATAGGATCCCCGGTCCTTTTCTTGGGTGCTCTCCAAGGTCGCCCCAAGCCGTTTCGCCAATGCGACAGAGCGGTGATTGTCGATATCGATGAAGCTGGGCGGTTGTTTGATGTCCCATTGCGCCGAGCCATATTCGCGCGCGGCAAGCGCCGCCTCATAAGCCAGACCGCGGCCTTCAAAGGCCTCAAACAGGATCCACCCGAGCTCTGGTTCTTTGTAGTGATCGGGATAAAAGAAACCGACCCAGCCGGCCGTTTCACCGGAAGATGTCTCTTCCAGTATCCACATGCCAAAGCCGCGCAACGTCCATTGAGCGCAGTCTGTTGAGAAGTCGCGCCAGGCCTCACGTCGGTCGAGCGGGCCGCCGATGTGGCGCGTGCGCGGGCTTTCCCAATGCTGGGCCATCGGCTCGAAGTCGCTGAAGCGGTGGCCGCGCAGGACAAGCCTTTCGGTTTCCAGTCTTGGCACGTCAGTCATGGCCTACCTTCTTCCGCACCGGGGTGACGCCAGACCGGCAAATCGCCGAACTCTGAATGCTGAAAGACGTTTTCGCGTTTGCAACCCATCCGTCGTGCAAGCGCAACGGAACGTTGGTTTTCGTCGGCTACAAGACTAACGATCGTTTTCCAGCCAAGGGTTCGGTAGGCAAAGTCGCGGGTCGCCAAAGCCGCCTCATAGGCAACACCCTTGCCTTCTGCATGTTCGAAAACGGTCCAGCCGATTTCAGGCTCTGGCCATTCAAGCGGGTGATAGATGCCCACGACACCAAGCGGGTCGTCGGTGTCCTTTTGGGCCACCATCCAGCGACCATATCCGCGCAGTTGCCACTGGCCGACGATAGAGCAGAGCATGCTGAAGGCTTCGTCTGCTGTATTTGGCCCCCCGACAAACCGTGATCGCGCTGACGCGCGGTAGGCGATGTATGCGTCAAGATCAGAAGGCTTCGGGGACCGCAGTCGCAGACGTTCTGTCTCAATGGTGGGAATGGAAATTGTCGTGGTCATGGCGTGGCGGCCCCGGGTCTGTGCCGGAAAACCAAATCGTCCGGGTCGGGACGCGACGCGGTCCGGTCCAGGGCGGCGCCCAGCCGACGGGCAAGGTTCTGCGACCTGATGTTGGCGGCGTCGATATAGCTGACGGCCGTCGCCCATCCGAGATCGCTGAAAACATGGGATAGAACCGCGCGTGCCGCCTCTTGCGCATAGCCATTGCCTTCGCTGGACGGGTGCCAGACCGACCATCCGATTTCGCGTTCCGGCCAGTCTTCGGGATACCAAGGCCCGCAGGCGCCCAGCGGCTGCCCCGACCCGCGATCCGAGAAAACGAACATCCCGAAACCTCTCAGCGTCCAGTGGCCGGTGATGGCCGAGAACGCGCGCCAGGCCCGGCCGACATCGACGTCGCTGCCGCCGCCCACGAAGTTTCCACGCGCTGAACAAAGAAAGTCCCGCCATGCCGGATAGTCTCCGGCCTGGGGCGCACGCAGCAGCAGGCGCTCGGTCTCAAGGACCGGGGTATCGGCCAGATGCGCGTTCACTTCTTCTTGCCAAAGCCGCTCAGACCAGGCGGAAGTTGTGCGCCGCCGCCCGGCAGGCCGGGAAAGCCCGGCGGCAGACCGCCCGCGCCGCCACCGGGAAGCCCGCCAAGCTGCTTCTGCGCCGCCTCGACTTCTGCCTGACTGGGCATGGCGCCGCCCATTCCGGGCATTTTGCCTCCGAAGAGCCCGCCAAGCTGGCGCATCATGCCTTTTTTGCCCATTTTGCCCATCTTCTTCATCATGTCCGACATCTGACGGTGCATTTTGAGAAGCTTGTTGAGTTCTGAGACCTCAAGGCCCGCGCCCAGGGCGATCCGCTTCTTCCGGCTTGCCTGAAGCAGCTGCGGATTGGCCCGTTCCCTTTTAGTCATCGACTGGATCAGGGCGATCTGGCGGCGCAGGATTTTGTCGTCGAAGCCCGCATCGGCCATCTGCTTTTGCATTTTGCCCATGCCGGGCATCAGCCCCATGATGCCTTCCATTCCGCCCATTTTGAGCATCTGTTCAAGCTGGCCCTTCAGGTCGTTCATATTGAACTGACCCTTCTGAAAGCGCTTCATCATGCGCTCGGCCTGTTCGGCCTCCAGCGTTTCCTGCGCTTTCTCGACCAGGCTGACGATATCGCCCATGCCAAGGATGCGCCCGGCGATACGGCTTGGGTGGAATTCCTCAAGCGCGTCCATCTTTTCGCCAAGGCCGACAAATTTGATTGGTCGCCCGGTGACCGCACGCATCGACAACGCAGCACCGCCGCGTCCGTCCCCGTCCATGCGGGTCAGGACCACGCCCGAGATGCCGATCCGGTCGTCGAAATTCTCGGCGGTATTGACGGCGTCCTGACCGGTCAGACCGTCGACCACCAGAAGCGTTTCGCGCGGGGCGGTGATGTCGCGGACGGCCTCGACTTCGGACATCAGAGCTTCGTCAATCGAAAGCCGGCCTGCGGTGTCGAGCATGAAGACATCAAACCCGCCCAGCGTCGCCTGCTGTTTGGCGCGCTTGGCGATATCGACAGGGCTTTGCCCGGCAATGATCGGCAGCGTGTCGACGCCCACCTGAGCACCCAGAATCTGCAGCTGTTCCATGGCTGCCGGGCGATTGACGTCAAGCGATGCCATAAGCACCCGCTTGCCGTCGCGTTCCTTTAGCCGTTTTGCCAGCTTGGCGGTCGTTGTCGTCTTTCCCGATCCCTGCAGGCCGACCATCAGAATCGGTGCCGGCGGGTTGTCTATCTTCAAGGCACCGGGTTCCGGATCGTCGCCGGCAAGCACGTGCACCAGTTCATCATGGACAATCTTGATGACCTGCTGCCCAGGCGTGACCGATTTCGTCACGGCCTGTCCGGTCGCCTTGGATTGCACCGCCTTTACGAAATCGCGGGTGATGGGCAGCGCCACGTCGGCTTCAAGCAGGGCCACCCGCACTTCGCGCAACGCCGTCTTGACGTCTTCTTCCGATAAGGCACCCTGTTTGGTCAGGCGGTCAAAGACCCCGGACAGACGTTCGGACAGATTTTCAAACATGCCGGGTCCTCGCTGACCGTTTCTACATTGCCCCCAGATGGGGACGGCGGCGTCTTATCCCAAGCTCAAAGCACAAACGCCCCCACGGGCGCGACGCGCTGGTGGGGGGCGATCCTGACTTTGCTCAGGACCGGAAAGCCTAAGCCTCCGGAATGCGCGTTCAGCTATGATGCCCGGCGTGCGGTGTCAAGAGTTTCGCTGCCCTCCGCTTCTGTTTAAAGACGCAGCAATGGCGGCCCGAAACCCATGGTCGCCGCATTCAAGAAAGGCGGCGACATGGCAGCGATGCAAAAGGTGTTTGACGGCCACAACGATTTCCTGCTGCGCCTCATGAAAAACGTCGACCAGCGCAAGTCGGTCTGGCTCGAACAAAACGACAAGGGACACCTGGATCTGCCCCGCATGCGCGCAGGCGGCTTTGCCGGGGGCCTGTTTGCGATTTTCGTTCCACCAAAGACCGATGGTCCGCCACCGGACTTTATGGAGTTGATGAAAGAGACGCCCTATGATCTGGCATTGCCGCCTTTGATGACCCATGACGCCGCCCAGGCAACTGCCTTGACCCAGGCCGGGCTGATGCACTGGATGGTGCGCATGGCACCCAATGACTTCGGGTTGTGCCTGACAGCCGCGGAGGTCTCGGCGACCATGGCTGCCGGAAAGATCGCCGGGGTCCTTCACATGGAAGGCGCCGAAGCCATTGGCCCGGATCTGGACGCGCTTTATCTGTTCCATGCCATGGGTCTGCGGTCTTTGGGTCCGGTCTGGTCGCGGCCCACCATATTCGGCACCGGTGTGCCATTCAGATTTCCGGGCGATCCGGACATCGGTCCCGGATTGACTGATCTGGGAAAGGATCTGGTGCGGCTGTGCAATCAACTGCGGATCATGGTTGATCTAAGCCATCTCAACGCCAAAGGCTTTGACGATGTGGCCGAGATCTCGGATGCACCACTCGTCGCCACCCATTCGAACGCCCATGCCATCAGTGAAAGCGCGCGCAACCTGACCGATGACCAACTCGATGTGATCCGTGCATCGGGTGGCATGGTGGGGCTCAACTTTGCGACCTTCTTTTTGCGCCCCGACGGCCGTGGCAGGACCGATGTCGGATGGGATGTTGTCCTGTCGCACCTGGACCATCTGATCGACCGACTGGGTGAAGATCACGTGGGCTTCGGTTCCGATTTCGATGGTTGCATCTTGCCGGCCGAGATCGGGGATGTGCAGGGATTGCCCGCCCTTCAAGAGGCGATGCGGACCCATGGATATTCGGAAAGCCGCATCGCCAAGATCAGCCACGCGAACTGGGTGGGTGTATTGGAACGGACCTGGGGTGCCTGAGGGCTTAACGACCGACGGGCACCGCAACGCGTGAGATCATCGACCGAAGCGCAAAGTTTGATCGCATGTTACGGATACCTTTGACCCGCATCAGCCGGTTTTCGAGGAAATCATCGAAAGCTGCGAGGTCGGCCGCCACAATGCGCATCAGGATGTCGCGGCTTCCGGTCATAAGGTAGCAATCCATCACTTCTTCAAACCGGCCGACAGTGCGTTCGAAGGCAGCGATTGCGTCCTGTTCCTGACGGTCAAGTTCGACGGAAACAAAGATCGTTACTGGCAACCCAAGCTTGGCCGCGTCTACGCGCGCACCAAAGCCAGTGATCACGCCGCGGGCTTGAAGCCGTTCAAGGCGTCGCGCGCAGGGCGTAGCCGAAAGCCCGACGCGCTCTGCCAGGTCCGCAATCGAGATCCGGCCGTTGTCCTGCACCTCACGCAGAATTCTGGCGTCTATGGCGTCCACATTAAAAACCTCTAAATATCGATAGTACTTTGCAATAATACACCAATAAATAGGCGTATAGTAGTGAATTTTGCAGATAAACTCTACGCTTTATGTGGGATCCTTCGTCTTTAATTGATCGAGGATCTTCCATGTTGGTAACCCGTGCAACGGCTCCGGACCACGAAGCGGTCTATCGTATCGAAGACACCGCGAGCGGAGCTCGGGGCTTCATCGCGATCCATTCCACACGGCTTGGTCCTGCGGCGGGCGGGCTCAGGATGCGGGCCTACGACTCCGAGGCCGACGCATTGGAGGATGCGCTTCGTCTGTCGCGGGGCATGACCTTTAAGAACGCCGCTGCCGGCCTTCCGCTTGGTGGCGGCAAGGCCGTTTTGATGGGTGACCCGGCAAGGGACAAATCACCCGCTCTTCTCCATGCCATGGGCCGCGCAATCGATGGGCTTGAAGGCCGCTACTGGACGGCTGAAGACATGGGCATGACGCCAAAAGACATGGTGACGCTTTCCGAGGCGACGCCGTTTGTGGCCGGACTGCCCGGAGGCAAGTTCGCAAGCGGCGATCCGTCTCCCGTTACCGCAGAGGGCGTTTTTCGGGGCATTCGAATTGCTGCACGTCACCAGCTGGGAACCTCTGATCTTGGCGGCCTCAGCGTGGCGGTTCAGGGGCTTGGACATGTCGGTATGCATCTTTGCCAACTTTTGGCCGATGCCGGTGTCGGGCTTTGGATAAGTGATTTGGATCTTAAGCGCGTCGCAGAGGCTGTAAATCGCTTTCGTGCGGTGGCTACGGATGGCGCAAACCTGCTCGAGGCCCCGGTCGAGATCTTCGTGCCCTGCGCCATCGGCGGCGTTCTGAACAAGACCACAATCCCAAAACTGACTGCAGGGATCGTTGCGGGTGCTGCGAACAACCAATTGTCCGAAGACGCAGACGCCGCGCGTTTGGCAGCGCGCAACGTGCTTTATGTGCCGGACTTTGTTCTGAACGCGGGCGGCATCATAAACGTCGCCGCCGAAATACTGCGTGTGGATGATCGCGCGCGTTTCGTGGCCGATAAGCTGTCCGTTCTCGAAACCACCTTGGATGGAATTCTGCGAGAGGCCGCGCGGAAGAATGTGCCACCCGCGGCTCTAGCCGAAGCAATCGTGGCCCGCGTGCTTTTGTCGTCTGCCGCCTAAGCTGTCGCCCATTCCCTAAGGACAGACTGCGCATATTGAAAATCCTTGCCGTGCAGAACTATATCTGCGGCCATGGCCTGGTGCCGGCGCGCGTGCTGTCATTTGAGCCAAGTCCGCCGGCGTTTTCCGGAACAGGTTTCTGCAGCAGGAAAAACAACAATGTCGCTCGACAACTGGGATGAGGTCAAAACCGCCTATCACGTCGCTAAACTCGGGACCGTATCCGGCGCAGCCGAAGCGCTGGGCGTGCACCACGCGACCGTCATCCGCCATATCGATGCCTTGGAGGCGCGCCTTGGAACCAAGCTCTTCCAGCGCCACGCCCGTGGATATACCTCGACCGAGGCCGGTGAGGATCTTTTGCAGATTGCACGCACGACCGACGACCAGTTCACTCAACTGGCCGGGCGCCTGCGGGGCAGGGGGAATACTGTCTCTGGCGATCTCGTGGTGACGTCCCTGTCCTTTCATTCCCAGCTGTTGGCGCCCATTCTGACACGCTTCCAGCAAGAGCATCCGGAAGTCATCGTGCGCTATCTGACGGGTGATCGGGTGTTCCGGCTTGAATACGGCGAGGCGCATGTTGCCGTGCGCGCCGGGTCCGCGCCGGATCAGCCGGACAATGTTGTTCAACCCTTCATTCGTCAGCGCTACGGCCTTTACGCAACCCAGGACTACATCGACCGCAACGGTATCCCGACCGATGATGAAGACCTGAAGAACCACTATTTCGTAGGCCACGACATGAAGGAAACGCGCGCGCCCTTCTATCAGTGGCTGAACAAGAACGTGCCGTCGGAGCGGATTGTGTTTCGCGGGACCGAGGCGCGCAGCCTGCTTGATGCAGTGCTCCACGGCGCGGGCATCGGATTTGCGCCGGTCTGGGAAGGCCCGCAGTATCCGGACCTAAAACAAGTGATGGCTCCGCGCGATGAGTGGTCTTCACCACTTTGGCTGGTCACCCATGTGGATTTGCACAGAACCGCAAAAGTTCAATCGTTCCTCAAGTTCCTGAAGCAGGAAGCCAAAGGTTGGGATCAATCTTGGGGATTGCGCTAGGGATCGGGCCTAGGGCCGGGCAGCGTGTGGCTCGTGGGGGCCGGGATCCGCGCCCAGTTCATTTTCCAGAAAACGCTCGAATGCCTCAAGGTTGACTGGTTCAAACTGCCCGAACGATTGCATCCAGACCGATGTTTCCTTCAGCGCATTAGGTTCCAGTTTGCACCATTTCACCCGGCCGCGCTTTTCCTGGTTGACCAGACCGGCCCGGGTCAGGATGCCAAGGTGCTTTGATATTGCCGCCAAAGACATTTCGAACGGCTCTGCCACATCGGTGACCGCCATGTCGTCTTCCAAAAGCATTGTCAGGATGGCGCGCCGCGTGGGATCGGCAAGCGCGGAAAATACGGCATCGAGCGAGGTGTTCATGCGAACTCACTGCCCGTGAGGTGCCCAATCGTCAACCGATTGGTTGAATTTGGTTGCGCGGGCGGTTGGTTCGGGATCGGGCGTGCCACACAAAGACGATTGTGAATAATATAATAAAATCATAATACTAGATCTTTCATTCCGGGGGAATTGTGTCCGTTGACTCCCGCTGCGCCTCTGCCTAGGTTCGCCCCGACTTCGCCAAGGGGGAAGCGCGTGGCCGCCACGTCTGACAAGGACAGGCTGAACGACTTGGAAGCACGGATTGCGGCGGCCAAGGCGCCGGAAAAGCCCGCTGCCCACGATGGTGAACACTACAGCCAGGCGCAGCTTGCCTGGCGGATGGTGATTGAACTGGTGGCCGGTCTTTTGATCGGTTTTGGCATGGGATACGGGCTGGATACCCTGTTTGGGACTATCCCGATTTTCCTTGTCATATTTACGTTTCTCGGCCTCGCGGCGGGCGTCCAGACGATGATGCGCACCGCGAAAGAGGTCCAGGCTGGAAAGACCAACGCGGCCTCAGGCCGCCCAGGGGAAGAAAGCGATGGCGAATAAGGCAGAAGACGGCGGTCTAGCGATCCACCCGATGGATCAGTTCATCGTGAAGCCGCTATTCGGTGATGGCCCTGTCCTGTGGTATACGATCACCAATGTGACGCTTTGGATGGCCCTGGCCGTGGCCGCCATGGTTTTGATGATGGTCGTTGGGACACGTGGACGCGCGATCATACCGTCGCGGGCGCAGTCAGTGGGCGAACTCGCCTACGGCTTTGTGCACAAGATGGTCGAAGATGTCACCGGCAAGGACGGCCTGGCCTATTTCCCCTACATCATGACGCTGTTTCTGTTCATCGTCATGGCGAATTTTCTTGGTCTTATTCCAATGAGCTTCACCACCACCAGTCACATCGCGGTCACTGCTGTTCTGGGCTTTGGGGTGTTCCTGGCCGTCACGGTGCTGGGCTTCGTCAAGAACGGCGCGTCGTTCCTGTCGCTCTTTTGGGTCAGTTCAGCGCCATTGCTGTTGCGGCCCGTGCTGGCGGTGATCGAGCTGATTTCGTACTTTGTGCGTCCGGTCAGTCACTCGATCCGTCTGGCAGGCAACATTATGGCCGGACACGCCGTGCTGAAGGTCTTCGCCGGCTTCGCCGCTGTGACCTGGGTCGCGCCGGTTGCAATACTGGGCATGGTCGGGATCTACGCGCTTGAGGTGCTGGTGTCCTTTATCCAGGCCTATGTCTTTACAATTCTGACGTGCGTCTATCTCAGGGACGCGCTTCACCCGCATCACTAAATCAGAACATTGAGCTTCCAACCGTAAGGAGTAAGGGACATGGAAGGCGATATCGCACAAATGGGTCAATTCATCGGCGCGGGCCTTGCCGCCATCGGGTCGGGCGCGGCGGCGATCGGTGTGGGCCATGTGGCCGGCAACTTTCTGGCAGGCGCCTTGCGCAACCCGTCAGCCGCAGGCGATCAGACCGCCACGCTGTTTATCGGCATCGCCTTTGCCGAAGCGCTGGGTATCTTCTCGTTCCTGGTCGCTCTGCTCCTGATGTTTGCGGTCTAAGACAGGCAGCTTACACTCCTTACATCTTCCGGGCGCAAATTGCGCCCAGAAGTCCAACCAGCGTCTGAGGCGAACCCATGGCCACTGAAACGGTTGCAGAGGAAATCGAAGCGGGCATGCCGCAGCTTGATTTCTCGACCTTTCCGAACCAGATCTTCTGGCTCGTCGTAACGCTCTTGGTGATCTATCTTGTGCTGTCACGTCTGGCATTGCCGCGCATCAGCGCCGTTCTGGCCGAAAGGTCGGGGTCGATCACCAACGACATCGCGGCGGCAGAGGACCTGAAGCAAAAGGCCAAAGACGCCGAAGCCGCCTATGACAAGGCACTGGCAGATGCGCGGGCCGAGGCGCAGAAGATCGCTGACGCGACCCGTGCCGAGATCCGAAAAGAACTGGACGCGGCCACGGCTGAAGCCGACGCTGAAATCGCTGCAAGAACGGCTGAATCCGAGAAAGCGATTGCCGACATTCGCGCAAGTGCTTTGGACAGTATCCGCAGCGTTTCCACCGAAATCACAGGCGAGGTTGTCGCCGCGGTGGGCGGCAAGGCAGATGCCCCGGCCATTGACGCTGAAATCTCAGCGCGGCTGAAAGGATAGTCGAATGCTTCGCACGGCACTTGTTTTTCTGTCTGCGGTCGCGGCCACACCGGCCCTTGCGGCGACCGGCCCCTTCTTTTCGCTCAGCAACTCGGATTTCGTGGTCACGATCGCCTTTGTGCTGTTCGCGGGCATTTTGATCTATTTCAAGGTGCCCGGCATGTTGATGGGCATGCTCGACAAGCGCGCCGAAGGCATTGAGCGTGAACTCGGCGAAGCCCGCGCTTTGCGGGACGAGGCCCAGTCACTTCTGGCCTCCTACGAACGTAAGGCCCGCGAAGTTGAAGAGCACGCAGGCCGTATCGTTGCCCAAGCCAAGGAAGAGGCCGAGATCGCGGCCCAACGCGCCAAGGAAGATCTGCAGGAAAGCATCGCGCGGCGCATCAAGGCCGCCGAAGATCAGATTGCATCCGCCGAAACTGCCGCCGTGAAGGAAGTGCGTGACCGTGCAGTTGAAATCGCGATCGCGGCCGCCGGGACGCTGATTTCAGCGAAAATGGGCGAGGCAGAGGCGTCAGCGCTGACCGATGCGGCGATATCAGAGGTTGCTGCCAAGCTTCACTGAGTGATCTGGCCTGGTCACAAATGAGTGGCCAAGCGAACGGGCGCTACAAGTTCTCAAAGTCGTTTAGGTCAGCGGGACAGCACCGCCCATCGCTCTACCGCGATGTTTCCTTGGACAACCGTTTCTGTGCGATCAATTCATTGCGTTCGGACGTTTTATGGTCGCTCAGCGCCTGTTCGACGAAATCCAGATGTGTCTCAACCGCAGCCCGTGCTTTTGCCGGGGCGCGCGCCTGAAGCGCATCGTTGATCGCCCGGTGCTGATCCAACAACGCGCTGCGTCGGGTCCGCTGTTTGAACATGATCTGCCGGTTGTAGAAGACACCCGTGCGCAAAAGATCGAACATGGCCCGCATCGTGTGCAGCATGATCACATTGTGGCTGGCTTCGATGATGGCCAGGTGAAATTCGGCATCGAGCCGTGCCTCTTCCGCCGGGTTTCGTTTGCTTTGAGCGTCTTCCATCTTTCCAAAGATCGCGCCGATGACCTGCAGGTCGGTATCGGAAGCGCGCTTTGCCGCCCGCTCTGCCGCCAGCCCTTCAAGGTCACGGCGAAAACGGATGTAGTCAAACACCGCTTCGTCGTGGGACGCAAAAAGCTGCACCAGCGCGTCCGAAAAGGCCGCGTTCAGGACCTCAGCGACGAAGACACCGGCGCCGGCGCGGCTGACGAGAAGACCTCTGTCCTGCAGATCGGCCAGCGCTTCGCGCAGCGACGGGCGCGACACGCCCAGTTTTTCGCTCAGCTCGCGTTCGGCAGGCAGGCGCTCGCCGGGTCTCAGGATGCCGCGCAGGATCAGCAGTTCAATCTGACGAACCACCGACTGAGACAGTTTTTCGGGATGGACGCGTTCGAAGGGCATGTGTTTTCCAGGCAGCCCGGCAAACATATTTCCACGCAAAGCGTCACTCAAGAAAAAAGGCCGCGTACGACGCGGCCCTTTCCCCGTGAGTGTTGCAGCGCGCCTAGGTGTAGGGGCGAATGACAATCTCGACACGCCGGTTCTGAGCCCGGCCAGCATCGTTCAGGTTTGAAGCCACCGGTTGATCTTCGCCCTGGCCGATGGCGCGCAGGCGACCTGAGGATACACCGTTGGTTCTTAGAACGCCTGTGACGCTGTTCGCGCGCCTTTGGGACAGGTCGTAGTTATAGGAGGCAGACCCCACATTGTCCGTGTGACCGAAGACAAGCACGTTGCTGTCGGGATAGGCGTTCAGATTGGACGCGACCGCACCAAGATCGCGCTGCAACGTACTGCTCAACCGATCACTGTCAAAGGCAAACAGAATGTCCTGCGGCATGGTGACAACCAGTTCTTGGCCAGTGTTCACCACGTCGATCTGATCGCTTTGGATGCTCTGGCGCAGATCGGCTGCCTGTTGGTCGAGAACGCTGCCGACAACGCCACCGATCGCCGCTCCGCCAGCTGCGCCGATAATGATATTCTTCGGATCCCCGTCGCCATCGATCAGGCCGCCGACGCCGCCGATCAAGGCGCCCGCGAGCGCGCTTTCTTTGGCACGGGCGTTCGGATCGACCGAAGGGTCAAAGATCTGTGGGTTTGTGCAGGCGCCTAGGAGTATGGTTGCACTCATTACGCCGGCAGCCGGTATTTTCCAGTTTCTTGCCATGTTATCCTCGTCTGGTTGGTGCGCGGTCATAGCGCATGCATCCCCCTGGACGGATCACTAGCAGGTTCGGGTCTGTTATCGAATGACGAGGCCGATGTTATGCGCTGACAAGCGCTTTAATGCCTAAACGATAGGTATATGGCGATGCGCTATATCTGCGGTCGCAGGGCGGGTTTGCCTGGGTCGCTGCGCCAGACTGCTATGCGGTTTCGCGGGCGTCATTGCGCGCGCCTTCATAGGCCAGCATGGCACGCTTTACGGGCATTCCCCAGTGATAGCCGCCCAGACCGCCGGTCTTTCGAAGCGCCCGGTGGCAAGGGATTAGCCAGCTTATCGGGTTGCGGCCCACGGCTGTTCCCACAGCCCTGACCGCCTTTGGGTGACCTACGGAGCCAGCAATCTCGGAATAGGTCGATACATGGCCCGAAGGTATCCGCATCAGCGCTTCCCAAACCTTGATCTGGAACGGGGCGCCAATCAGGTACAGCGGCGTTGGCGTTGTAAGATCGCCCGCGCCGAAGACGCCCAGAACCCAGGGACGCAGGCGCATCGGATCTTCGATGAACGTCGCCTTGGGCCAGCGTCCGATCAGGTCTTCCATGGCCGCCTCTTCGCCGACCTCGCCGGCAAAGCCCATGCCGCAGATCCCCTTTTCCGTGCCCATCACCAAGGCAGGACCGAACGGACTTTCGAACCATCCCCAGAAGATGTCGATACCTTCCCCGCGTCGGCCATAGTCGCCCGGGCTCATCGCTTCCCAAGTCACGAAAAGGTCGTGCAGCCGCCCGGATCCAGACAGTCCGACACTGTCGGATGTCGTTAACGTCGTGAAACGCGCATCGAGAAGCGACTTGGCATGGCCAAGCGTCAGATACTGCTGGAACCGCTTGGGTGAAACGCCCGCCCAGTTGCTGAACGTGCGCTGGAAGTGCGCCGCGCTCATCCCCATGGCCGAAGACAGGCTTTCAAGCGACAATTGGCGCCCGCCATCCTGGTCGATGATTTCAATCGCACGGCGCATGACGCCGTAGTGATAGCCTTCTTTGTGCTCTGTCATGGTGCACCTCTTCGTTGTCGAAGGTACCTAACTTTTTCGCAGGCCGGCGACGATCCGATTCTTGCGGGATCGTACTTGCGGCCATGCTTTAGTCGGGGCATCACGAGCCGATGGCCAGGCAACTTCCCTATCACACACTTCACGAGATTTTCTCGCGATTCCGTGCCGCTGAGGCCGAACCGAAGGGAGAGCTTAATCACGTCAATGCCTACACGTTGCTGGTCGCGGTGGCGCTTTCAGCACAGGCGACAGACGCTGGCGTCAACAAGGCCACGCACGCCCTGTTTCGCATCGCCGACACGCCCGATAAAATGCTGGAGCTTGGCGAAGA
>JBCCMQ010000009.1:0-166532 GCA_039026235.1 Pseudomonadota bacterium | reverse complement strand
TTAGCGGCTGCGCGAGTTGGCAATGAGCGGCGTCGGTTTGGGTATCGTCGTTTGCAATCCTGCCGCAGCGGGAAGGCGTCGAGGTGAACCACAAGAGGCTGTTCCGCCTCTGCCGGCAAGAACGGTTGACGGTCCGCAAACGAGGCGGCTGATCCCGGTGCACCTGATCAAGACCGGCCCGCTCATGGCCGCCGCGATTGAGCACATCGACGCTGACGAGCCGCTGAAAGCCCGCAGGATCCTCATCGACATCATGGCAGCCTAGCAACCCCATGCGACCGTATCATCAAATTGACCTGTCCACGGTTCCGAGCGACCAAACGATCGAGTACTTCAATGGTATCGTCGGCTGGTTCAAGACGCGTCGCAGACCAAACCTTCCGCCCGAACAGCAATTGCCCGTGTTGAAATGGTCGACAAGTGAGAGTGGTTTTTGTGTGCCAGTTTCAGCCTGTCGCGCCCTAAGGGACAGACCGTCCGACACGGACGCGATCGGAGGGTCGGACGGAAATTTAAGCGTCCCGATACAAGACGCTGAAAAGACTGATGAAATTGGTGAGCCCGACAGGATTCGAACCTGTGACCAATTGATTAAAAGTCAACTGCTCTACCAACTGAGCTACGGGCCCACTCAGGCAGCTCGTGTATGAAACCGGACATTCAGGGTCAAGCGGAATCGCACGACGCCGCGGCGCTCTGGCGCTTCTGTGCCGTCAGCGTTATATGCGCGTTCATGACCAAGGCCGGAGGCATAAGTGCCTTGCCATTCATGAAAATGCATGGTGCGGGCAACGACTTTGTCGTAATCGACGGGCGTGGCCGTGACCCGGTGGTCACGACCGGTTTGGCGCGTGCGCTGGGTGACCGGCACCGAGGTGTCGGCTTCGATCAGCTGGCCGAAATACGCGACAGCGCAGGCACAACCGCCGCGCTCTCGTTCTGGAACGCCGATGGAAGCACGTCCGCGGCTTGCGGCAACGCCACCAGATGCATTGCAGATTATCTGATGCGGGCCAGCAGCAAGAGCGAGATCACTCTGGCCACGGAACGCGGCATCCTGACCGCCGTTCGGAACGATACGGTTGTCTCAGTAAACATGGGTCAGCCGCAACTCTCTTGGGGCGACATACCGCTGTCGCAAGACGTCGATACGCTTCATCTGCCGGTCGAGGGCGACCCGGTCGCTGTCGGGATGGGCAATCCGCATGCCGTGTTTTTTGTCGAGGATATCGCCGAGGTCGATGTCGCAGGCCAGGGCAAAGCATTCGAACATCATGCCCTGTTCCCGCTGGCGACAAATGTGGAATTCGTTCAGGTCCGCGGCCGCACGGACCTGCGGATGCGCGTCTGGGAACGTGGCACGGGCATTACGCTGGCCTGTGGCTCGGGCGCTTGCGCTGCCGCCGTCGCCGCCCACAGACGTGGGCTGGCTGACCGCACGTTGCGGATTGAGCTTGATGGAGGATGGCTGGGAATTGACTGGCGCGACGACGGCGTCTGGATGAGCGGGCCCACAGCCCACGTCTTTGACGGCATGCTGCCGGCTGCTTTCTTGGAAAGTGTGTCCTGATGGATCGCCGCGCGCCCATTTTCTCAAACCATGGCTGCCGTCTGAACGCGTATGAAACTGAGGCTATGAAAGAGATTGCGACGTCCGCAGGGATTGAGGACACGGTGGTGGTCAATACCTGTGCGGTGACGGCTGAGGCCGTTCGCAAAGCCCGCCAGGACATTCGACGTCTGCGCCGCGCCCATCCTTCGGCCAACCTGATCGTGACCGGCTGTGCCGCGCAGATTGAGCCAGAGACCTTTGCGGACATGCCCGAGGTTGACGTCGTGCTCGGCAATCGCGAAAAAATGGAAGCCGCCACATGGCAGAAATTCGCGCCAGATTTTCTTGGCCCGACGGAACCGGTTCTGGTCAACGACATTATGTCGGTCACTGATACGGCCGGGCATCTTATCGACGGCTTTGGGACAAGGAGCCGGGCCTATGTGCAGGTGCAGAACGGTTGCGATCACCGCTGCACATTCTGCGTGATCCCCTACGGTCGAGGGAATTCGCGCTCGGTCGCGGCGGGCGTGGTGGTCGACCAGATCAAGCGCCTTGTAGGCCGGGGTTACCGAGAGGTTGTTTTGACCGGCGTCGATCTGACCAGCTGGGGAAATGATCTTCCCGGCACGCCGCGCCTGGGCGATCTTGTCCAGCGCATTTTGCGGCTTGTCCCCGACTTGCCGCGCCTGCGCATCAGCTCGATCGATTCTATCGAGGCGGACCCAGCCCTGATCGATGCCGTCGGCAGTGACCAGAGGCTGATGCCCCACCTGCACCTAAGCCTGCAGGCCGGTGACAACCTGACCCTTAAGCGCATGAAAAGACGTCATTCCCGTGATGATGCCGTGCGCTTTTGCGAAGATCTGCGCAGTCGCCGCCCTGCGATGACCTTCGGGGCCGATATCATCGCCGGTTTCCCGACCGAAACGGACACGATGTTCGAAAACTCTGTGAAACTCATCGAGGATTGCGGTTTGACATGGCTTCATGTCTTTCCCTATTCGGCGCGTAAGGGGACACCCGCCGCGCGCATGCCGCAGGTTCCCGGTGAGACAATCCGCCAAAGGGCGGCAGTCCTTCGAGCCGCCGGCCAGAAGGCCGTTCGGGCGCATACCGCCGCACTCAACGGAACCTGGGCCCAGGTGCTGACAGAAGCCGCCCACATGGGACGGACAGAGACATTTGCTGAGGTTCGCTTTCCTACGGCGCAGCAGGTCGGTTCGATTGTCAGCTGCCGGTTGGAGGCCGGTGTCGAAGGCGGGCTTGACGGGATTGCTCTGGAATTGAGCGCCCGGACTGCCTAGTCTGAGCGCCTGAAGCTGTCCAGTTGAGGTCACTATGGCTTTACCGCTTGCCCCGATCGCAATAACCGCGTTGCGCGTTGCACCGATTGCCGTTGCGGCATATGCGGCGTGGCGCAGCCTACCTGAAGGTCGCCGGGACCAGCACGTCGAAGACGTGATTGACGCCATGCCGGAAGGAATGACACGGCACCGGGATGCCGATGCCGCTCGTGCGACAGCGCGCTTTAGGCGCAGCGTCCGGCTTGGACGGCGCGGCCCGGGTCTTGAGTTCGACCTCGCTGCGTTGGGGCGCCTCAGTATCCGAAGGATTTGAAATGAAGCTTCTTTATGCGGCCGCGTCGCCTTTCGTGCGAAAAGTACGGGTCGTGGCCGCCGAATGCGGTTTGGACGACCGTATCGAGCTGATCTCGACCGCCGCAGGACCCGGTATCGCCGATGATGCGCTTAAGGCCATCAACCCCCTTGCCAAGCTGCCGACTTTGGTTCGTGAAGACGGTCCTGCGCTTTTCGACAGCCGCACGATCTGCCGGTACTTGGACGATCTGGCTCAAGGTGGACTTTATCCCGACGGCAGTCTTTGGGAAGTTCTGACATTGGAAGCCTTGGGTGACGGCATATGCGACGCAGCAGTGCTGATGGTCTATGAGGCACGGTTCCGGTCAGGCGAAGAACAAAGTGAGAGCTGGGTAGAGGCCCAGTGGGCGCGTGTTTCGCGATCACTGGAAGCCTTGGACAGCGTCTGGACTTCGCATCTTGCTGGGCCTTTGGACATTGGCCATATCGCTATCGCATGCGCGCTGGAATACATTGATTTTCGCCACCCAGACCGGAATTGGCGGGCTGCGCACCCGTCGCTTGTGGACTGGCATGCCGGGATCAAAGATCGCCCGTCGATGCAGGACACAAGTCCAGGCGGCTAGAAGGTGGACATCTCCTTATTTGCTCTAGCTTAAAACTTTGAATGCTATGTGCGTCGGGCGTATGCTATTTGACTTCAGTGCGCCCGATTGTCCGCTGGACGCTGCTCCAGCGGTTTTATATGACCACCATCGCTTTCGGTTGGAACCGGGCGCGATAACGAGTATGCCGCGGCAAGCGGCCACGAAGGAGAACCGTTGGTGTCCCACGCAGAAGACCACGAAGGTACGCGACGCGACTTTATCTACTACGCAACAGCCGGCGCAGGCGTTGTTGCAGCCGGCGCAGCGGTTTGGCCGCTGGTCAATCAAATGAACCCGTCGGCGGACGTCAAAGCGCTTAGCACTTTGCGGGTCGACGTTGGTGGTGTTGAGCCTGGCACGCAATTGACGGTCCTTTGGCAAGGCAAGCCCGTCTTTATTCGCCATCGCACCGGTGAAGAAATCGCAGAGGCGCAGGCAGACGACGAAGCGTCAGCAGGCGATTTCCCGGACCCGCTGGCCCGAAATGCGAATCTTGACGACGAAGAGGCGCTGGCAAGCGACGACAACCGCACCATCGCCTCGCCCGAAGGTGAAGCCGCGCGCGCCTGGGTCGTACAGATGGGCGTCTGCACCCACCTCGGCTGTGTTCCGCTCGGCCAAGCGGGCGATTTCGGCGGCTGGTTTTGCCCCTGCCACGGGTCACACTACGACCTGGCAGGCCGCATCCGCAAAGGCCCGGCGCCTGAGAACCTGCCCATCCCGCCGGCGGTCTGGGATGACGCCAGCACGATAAAACTCGGCTAAGGGAGATCCCGATGTCAGGAATTCCGCACGACCACTACGAACCGAAGACCGAGCCAGAAAAGTGGCTTCATAAAAGGCTTCCTATCGTATCGTTGCTTTACGATACGCTGATGATCCCAACACCGAAGAACCTCAACTGGATGTGGATCTGGGGCATTGTTCTGACCTTCTGCCTTGCGATGCAGATTATCACGGGCGTTGTGCTGGTCATGCACTACACGCCGCACGTTGATCTGGCCTTTGCCAGCGTCGAGCATATCATGCGCAACGTGAACGGCGGCTGGGCGTTCAGGTACCTGCATTCCAATGGAGCGTCGCTGTTCTTTATAGCTGTGTACGCGCATATCTTCCGGGGCCTGTACTATGGATCGTACAAGGCGCCGCGCGAAGTGACCTGGATCATTGGCATGCTCATCTATCTGCTGATGATGGGGACCGCCTTTATGGGATACGTTCTTCCCTGGGGTCAGATGTCGTTCCACGGAACGGCGGTGATCACCGGCCTGTTTGGCGCCATTCCGTTCGTGGGTGATGCAATTCAGACATGGCTTCTTGGAGCAAGTGCCGTCGGTCAACCAGCGCTGAACCGCTTCTTCAGCCTTCATTATCTGTTCCCGTTCTTGATTGCAGGGTTGGTTATCGTGCACATCTGGGCATTTCACAGCACCGGGAACAACAACCCCACTGGTGTCGAGGTACGGCGCACATCAAAGGCCGAAGCCTCGCGTGATACGCTGCCGTTCTGGCCCTATTTTGTGATCAAGGACCTGTTCGCCCTGGCGCTGATCATGGTGGTTTTCTTCGCCATAGTCGGCTTTATGCCGAACTACCTTGGCCACCCAGACAACTACATTGAGGCGAACCCGCTCGCCACGCCAGCCCATATCGTTCCGGAATGGTATTTCCTGCCGTTCTACGCGATCCTGCGCGCCTTTACCGCGGATGTCTGGATTGTGATGTTCACCAGTTGGATCACCGGCGGTATCATCGACGCAAAGTTCTTCGGCGTTCTGGCGATGTTTGGCGCTCTGGCGGTCATGGCGCTGGCGCCATGGCTAGATACCTCGTCGGTCCGTTCCGGGCGCTATAGGCCCATGTTCAAATGGTGGTTTGCGCTGCTGGTCGTCGACTTCATCTTCCTGATGTGGCTCGGTGCGATGCCGGCAGAGGAGCCATTTGCATCACTATCTCTGATCGCATCGGCCTATTGGTTCGGCTACTTCCTTGTGATCCTTCCCTTGCTTGGCGTGGTTGAAAAACCGTTGCCGCAGCCGGCGACGATTGAGGATGACTTCAACGAACACTACGGCAAGGCGGATGATACAGGCGCCGTGCCGGTATCGAGTCCTGCGGAATGATTGGGGCACAGCGCGGTATGCTTACAAGACTGTCTTTTGCGTTCGCTTTGGCGACACTGGTGCAGACCGGTGGTGGGTTTGCCGCCGGCGACAGCGATGCACATGTGGACAACATTCCCTTTTCTTTCGACGGGCCGTTCGGCAGCTATGACCAGAACCAGCTGCAACGCGGGCTTCAGGTCTATACCGAGGTTTGTTCGGCCTGCCACGGACTGAAGTTCGTACCGATCCGGTCACTTGCAGACGAAGGCGGTCCGCATCTGCCGGAAGATCAGGTGCGTGCCTATGCGTCTGACATCATCGGCGAGGTCTGGGATCCGACGCTTTTCGATGGTGAAGGCGACTACAGGCCGGCCACCGAGACCGATCATTTCCCGGCGTCCGGGCTTGCCAATGCCCCAGACCTCAGCTTGATGGCCAAGGCGCGGGCTGGATTTCACGGACCCATGGGGACCGGGATCAACCAGTTCCTTCATGGCATGGGTGGGCCGGACTACATCGTGTCTCTTCTCACCGGATACACTGGCGAAGAAAAAGAAGAGGCGGGAACCATTCTTTACGAGAACACCGCCTTCCCGGGCGGGTGGATCTCAATGGCGCCACCGCTTTACGGTGAGGACGTCGAATATGCCGACGGACACGCCAATGATATCTATCATATATCGGAAGACGTTGCGGCCTTCCTGATGTGGACAGCCGAGCCAAAGCTCGAAGCACGTAAGCAGATGGGCATGACGGCGGTTGTATTTCTTTCGGTGCTGACGGTTCTTCTGTACCTGACCAACAAACGCCTTTGGGCACCGGTAAAGCAACGGGCCAAGGGAACTCCTGCGGAATAACCGCAGCGCACCCGCCACCAAAAAGCGCAGATCCGCGACCCTCTGCAAGCGCGTACAAAGCGTACGGGCTTGCAGGGTGGGGTCCTATTGCCCTTGAGCCCGCCCGACACCGGTTCTAAAGGGAGCGGGCAAAGGACAATCGACATGAGCTACAACAGCTTTGGGCGCGTTTTCCGTGTCACAACCTGGGGCGAAAGCCACGGTCCGGCCCTTGGCGCGACCATCGACGGATGTCCCCCGGGCGTGCCCATTTCAGAAGCCGAACTCCAGGTTTGGATGGACAAACGCAAACCGGGCCAAAGCCGCTTCACTACGCAGCGGCGGGAAACCGATGCCGTCGAGGTGCTTTCGGGCGTATTCGACGGCCGATCGACAGGAACGCCCATCCAGCTGATGATCAGAAACACGGACCAGCGGTCCAAGGATTACTCTGAGATCGCCGACAAGTTCCGCCCCGGCCATGCCGACATTGCCTATTGGCAAAAATACGGAATCCGCGACTATCGCGGCGGCGGGCGATCTTCGGCGCGCGAAACCGCGGCCCGTGTCGCAGCAGGCGGTGTTGCCCGTGCGGCCCTTGGGCAACTGGCACCCAAGCTTTCAGTCCTGGGCTACATGGTTCAGATGGGACCGCATGCCATCGACCGATCGCGCTTCGATGACGGCGAAATTGCCAACAACCCTTTCTGGAGCCCGGATGCCATGTCCGCCGAGGCCTGGGCGACATAT
Source organism: Pseudomonadota bacterium (assembly GCA_039026235.1). Classification (GTDB taxonomy): domain Bacteria; phylum Pseudomonadota; class Alphaproteobacteria; order Rhodobacterales; family Rhodobacteraceae; genus JBCCMQ01. Next base: position 159,041 of record JBCCMQ010000009.1, on the reverse strand, counting down.
CTCGATCAGCTTCGGAAATCCGGTGACAGCTGCGGTGCCGTGATCGAAGTGCGGGCAAAGGGTGTGCCCGTTGGGATCGGCGCGCCCGTCTATGCCAAACTGGACACCGATCTTGCCGCCGCCATGATGTCGATCAATGCCGTCAAGGGCGTTGAGATCGGCGATGGAATGGCTGCGGCGGCACTTACCGGTTCCGCGAACGCCGACGAAATCTCGATGGGCGGTGACGGCCCGATTTACAGCTCGAACCACGCGGGCGGCATTCTTGGCGGAATTTCAACCGGTCAGGACGTGGTCGTGCGATTTGCCGTCAAACCGACCTCTTCGATCCTAAGGCCCCGCAAGACAATCACGCTTTCAGGGACGCCGACCGAGATCGTCACCAAGGGACGTCACGATCCCTGCGTGGGGATACGGGCAGTTCCGGTCGGTGAAGCGATGGCAGCCTGTGTCCTTCTGGACCATATCCTGCTTGACCGCGCGCAGACTGGCGGTCAGCGCGGCGCAATCGGCCCTGGTTAAGAGGTCGCCGCCGCCAACGCCTTGTCCATCAAGGCCTTGATGTCCGCCTTGCGCGTGCCTGCGACGATGCGGCCCAGTTCCGAGTTCCCCTTCAAGACGACAAGGGTTGACCGGCGCGGAATCCGAAGCCGTTGCGTAATCTCAGCCTGACGAAAAGCATCCCAATCGACATCGATAAAGCTGATCGCCTGCTCATAGGCGGGGTTTTCGCCCTTGAGCTCAGTCAGCACGCGCTCTTGGCGTGCACATGTGGTGCACCAAGACGCAGTGAAGTCCAGAAAGACAGTCTTGCCCGATGCAAGTTCTGATTCGACGAGCCCGGGAACATAGGGTGTCGCGCCTGACGCGCGCAGAGCGCTGGGGACAAGAATGGCCGCGGTGGCGGCAGTCAAAAACGAACGACGGTCCATCATGGATCTCCGGTCTTTGTTAAAGCGCAACGGACAGGTCCGTCAGCCATGTAGGTAGGTTTTCAAGCGCCCAGAATTCAAGCGCGTGGTGCCAGCGAAACAGAATTCCTATTCCGACGAGCAGAAACGCCGCGCCAAGAATGGGTCGAGAGCGCAACGCCAGGCGACGCAAAAGATCGCGCCGCCGCGCCAGTGCATGGCGCGTACCGTACGCCAAGGCAAGGATCACGGTCGACACGCCCAACGCAAAACTGATCATGATCGCCGTCGCCCAGACCAGGCTTTGACCCTGGCTGGCCAATGCAATCGCACCGCCCAATGTGGGACCAATGCAGGGGCTCCAAACGGCACCCATCAGCATGCCGCCCAGGAACTGACCCTTTGCCTGTGTTTCATCGACACCGTCAAAGCCAGCGTCCGCCCGCACCCCAAGTCCCGCAGTTGCCGTGGCAAACCCCGCAGACAGGCGCGGAATTAGAAGAATGCTGCCAAAAAGGATCATCAGCACCGCGCCGATATCGGCTACCAATTCACCGGTCAGCCCAAGGCTGTAACCCAAGGTGGAAACAAGGACACCCAACACGACAAACGCAAGGCTCATCCCCGCTGCAAATATTACCGGGCCATACCGGTTCGATTGCAGTGATCCTGCCAGCACAATCGGCAGAATAGGCAGGACGCATGGGTTAATCAGCGTCAGCAGGCCAGCGAGATATCCAAAGACAAGCTCCATTGGCGAGAACATGGGTCAGCAGATGTGCCAAGTCACGTGCCGCATCGCGCAAATCACGTACTTGTCAGGCATTTTGGATTCGTGCCCTTTGCACCAGTAAAATGCCAAGTGTGATGATCAGGACGCCGAGAATGTCCAGCGGCCCGACAGATTCCCCAAGAACCGCCGCTGCGATCGAAACGCCGAAGAAGGGCGTCAGAAAATGGTACGTGGCGGCCCGCGTCGCCCCAATTCGGTTGACCAAGAGAAACCAAACAAAAGTGGCTGCCAGACCTGGAACAAAGATCGTGTAGATAAACGCCGCGGTAAGCTGCCACGAAGGCTCAAACGCCAAGGTTTCGGTCAGCAAGGAAAGAACGGCCAGCGGCAAGGCCCCGATCAGCATCTGGAGGCCGACGATCATCAGATAGTTGCCGCCGGAAGACGCCGTGCGCAGGGCAAGCGTAGCAAACGTCAGTGACAGAACGCCGATGCAGCAGAGTACGATACCAAAAGGGTCTGCGCCTCCTTCCACGCGAGAACCCATGATCAACACCACGCCAGAGAGGCCAGCGATAAGACCCAGTAACGCGCTGACGCCCAGCCGCTCGCCAAAGGCTGCCCAGGACGCGAGCGCAACAAGCAGGGGCATTGCCGAGGCGATTATGGCCGCCAGCGAGGCTTCGACGGTTTGCATCGCGACGAAATTGAGCCCCAGGTAAAGCGCGTTCTGGCAAAGGCCGAAGAGTACAGTCGCGCGCCACTGGCTGGCATCCAGTCTCCATGACTGACCGAGATATCTGGCAAGAGTGACGCCGATCAGACCGGAGATCAGGAAGCGAATGGCAAGCGCGCCCATGGGCGGCGCATCGGCGACGATGATCCGGGCGGACGAAAAGGCCGACGCCCACATCAGGGCAAAGGCAAGACCCATCAAGATTGCGCGGGTGTCCATCCTGCCTTTCCGGTCGTCCCTGTGCCCGCCGCCTATGGCCGAATTCCGCATGCGCCTGCAACCCGCGAAAAGAAAAGGCCACCCGAAGGTGGCCTCAATCTCGTACTGTGATGTGCTGCGTTAGCCGTTAACGCTGTCCTTCAGCGCTTTCGCAATCGTCATCTTCACGACCTTGTCCGCGTCCTTCTTGATCTGCTCGCCGGTGGCCGGGTTGCGCACCATCCGCTCGGGCCGCTCGCGGCAGTAGATCTTGCCGACGCCCGGCAGAGTGACTGCGCCGCCGCCTGAAACTTCGCGGGTGATTACGCCGATCATCGCGTCCAGCGCGGCCGAGGCGGTTTTCTTATCGCTATCCATTTCTTCGGCCAGCGCGGCGACCAGCTGCGTTTTTGTCATTGGTTTTGCCATGTATCATCTCCTCGTTCCTGCCCTTCCGCTTGGGGCAGATTAGCAAAATCTAACGGCATGTGGCCGTCCAACACAACTACTAGTATAGGAAAAGCGCCGGATATAGTGCATTTTGTTGGGGAAAAGTCGCTTTTTCGCGTCTTGCCGGGACAAAACGGTCCCAAAAGATCGGCGGCCAGCCCCGAATTCCTAAAGAAAGGCGGTTTCTTCGAAACTGCGCAATTTCCGCGAATGAATCCGGTCAAGCGGCATTTCGCGCAGGATCTCCATTGCCTTGATGCCTATCCGCAGGTGGCGCGCGACCTGTGTCTTGTAGAATGCGCTTGCCATGCCAGGCAGCTTGAGTTCCCCGTGAAGCGGCTTGTCCGAGACGCACAGAAGCGTGCCATAGGGCACCCGAAAACGAAACCCGTTGGCAGCGATGGTCCCGCTTTCCATATCAAGCGCGATGGCGCGCGACTGGGACAGACGCTGTACCGGCCCTGACTGATCGCGCAATTCCCAGTTCCGGTTGTCAATCGTGGCCACCGTGCCCGTACGCATGATGCGCTTTAACTCAAAGCCCGACAATTCGCTCACATCGGCCACAGCTTTTTCCAGCGCAATCTGTATCTCTGCCAGGGGCGGAATGGGCGTCCAGACCGGTACGTCTTCGTCCAGCACATGGTCTTCGCGGACATAGCCATGGGCAAGGACATAGTCCCCCAGAGACTGGCTGTTTCGCAGACCGGCGCAGTGCCCGACCATAAGCCAAGCATGGGGCCGGAGCACGGCGATATGATCCGTGGCCGTCTTCGCGTTGGATGGACCGACACCGATGTTTACAAGCGTGATACCGGACTGTTTCGGCCTTTTCAGATGGTAGGTCGGCATCTGTGGCATCTTGGCCGGAGGCGTCATCGCGCCATCTGAGCTGTTGATCACCTGATTTCCCGGCCCCACAAAGGCGGTGTAGCCGGTGCCCGGGTCACCAAGGACTGATCGGGCGAAGGCTTCGAATTCTTCCACATAGAACTGGTAGTTTGTAAACAGAACATGGTTTTGAAAGTGCTCTGGGTCCGTTGCCGTATAGTGGGCAAGGCGGGCCAGCGAATAGTCAATGCGCTGTGCAGTAAAGGGTGCAAGCGGAGACGATCCATCGGCCATCAGGGCGCCGTATCCGTTCACGATGTCATCGTTAATGATGGACAGTTCCGGCACATCGAAGAAATCGCGCAAGGCGAAGTCCAGCACACCTTCATGTGGGACGTCGATCTCGGTACTGCCTGAGACCGCAAAGTGCACCGGCATGGGCGTGTCGGACACGCCCACAACGACCGGAACACCGTGGTTTTCCATGACCAGGCCGATCTGCTGGGTAAGATAACCCTCGAACAGATCCGGTCGCGTCACCGTTGCGGTGTACATGCCCGGTGCCGCCACATGGCCAAAACTCAAGCGACTGTCGACCTGGGCGAAGCTGGATGATGTCAGGCGGATCAGGGGATAGTAAGCCCGCACGCGCGCTTCTGGCGGTGTACCCTGCACCACCTTGTTGAAATGCTGCTGCAGGAACGCGGTTGAGCTTTCATAAAGCTCTTTCAGGCGTGCCACGGCGGCGGCCGCGTCGGTGAAGGCCTCGGCACGCGGCGTGTTCGGCGTCAAAATTGCGGGATCATTCTGAAGTGCGGTCATTTTGGCGGCTCTAGCAGGGTAGTAAGTTCAAATTTTGTGACATCGACAATGCCGAGATCTGAGATCCTCAACTCTGGTATAACGACAAGCGCCAACAGAGAGTGCTGCATGTAGGCGTTGTTCAAATGACACCCGCAGGACGCCATCGCGGCAACCATCGCGTCGGCCTGCGCCGCCACCTCGGCGGCAGGTCGGTCAGACATGAGGCCTGCAATTGGAAGCGGGACCAGCGCGATCTCAGCTCCGTCCTTCCAGACGGTGACGCCCCCGCCGATCTCGGCAAGTCTGTTGGCCGCTTGCGCCATATGGTCCCTGTCCGTGCCGACGACGATCATATGATGGCTGTCATGGGCAACTGTCGACGCCATTGCCATGGGTCCCTGATAGCCGAAACCGGACACAAATCCGTTGACCACGCCGCCCGTGGCACGGTGGCGTTCAACCAGCGCAATCTGCGCGACATCCTGCGTCTCATCCGGTTGCACCACGCCGTCGGTCACGCCCAGATCGGCCGTCAGGGCCTTGGTCGGCGCCTGGTTTTCGACCACGCCGATCACCTTGGCGGTCACTGCGTTGGCGCCCAAAGGCGCAGGCACTTCAAAGGCACTGCCCGTCAGCGCAGTCTTCAGCTTGACAGACGTTCGTGTATCAGCAGGCCAGTCGAGATGGGGACAGGACACTTTAATCTGCCCGTTCTCCGCCGCAACCTGACCGCGCGCAATCACCAGCTCGATCGGCAGTTCACGCAGATCAGACGTAACAATGACATCGGCGCGTCGACCGGGCGCGATCGAGCCAAGCTCGCGCTCAAGCCCGAAATGCGTCGCGGTGTTCAGCGTCGCCATCTGAATGGCGACCACAGGATCGCAGCCACAGGCGATGGCATGCCTGACCACGCGGTTCATGTGACCGTCGCTGACCAAAGTGCCGGAATGGCAGTCATCGGTACACAGGATGAAACCGCGTGGATCCAGACCCTTTTCCGTGACGGCGGTGATCTGAGCTTCCACATCGTACCAGGCGGAACCCAGCCGCAGCATCGCGCGCATGCCCTGGCGCGTTCGGGCGATTGCATCGGCCTCGGCAACGCCTTCGTGATCGTCCGCTGGCCCGCCCGCTGCATAGGCGTGAAACGCCGGGCCAAGGTCGGGGCTGGCATAATGGCCACCAACGGTTTTACCAGCTTCCTGGGTTGCGGCAATTTCCGCCAGCATCTTCTGATCGCCGGCCACCACGCCGGGAAAATTCATCATCTCACCCAAGCCGATGATGCCGGGCCAATCCATGGCTTCGGCCACATCGCCGGCGGAAATCTCAAAGCCGGTTGTTTCAAGCCCCGGGGCGGACGGGGCGCAGCTGGGCATCTGGGTAAAGATGTTGATCGGCTGCATCATGGCTTCGTCATGCATGAGGCGCACACCGCGCAGTCCAAACACGTTGGCGATTTCATGGGGGTCCGTGAACATCGTCGTTGTGCCATGGGGAATGACCGCCGCAGCGAATTCCGCCGGTATCAGCATGCCCGATTCAATGTGCATGTGCCCGTCGCAGAAACCCGGCACCAAATAGCGACCACGCGCCTCTATGATTTCAGTCTCGGGCCCGATGCAGTGGCCGGCATCCGGGCCGCAATAGGCGAAGCGGCCGTTCGAGATTGCAAGATCATGGTCTGCCAGCAATTCGCGCGTATGTACATTCACCCAAGTGCCGCCGCGGATCACAAGATCGGCGGGCGCGTGTCCGGCCGCCACGGCCACCAGTTGCGCCGCACAGTCCTGCCATGTGGGGGATGACGTGTGTTCCATGGCCGGATATCTCACGCCTTATCAGGCAATGGCAAGCCCTTGCACCGCTTAGCCGCAGGCATGTCGCAAAGCGGGTCGCAAACAGGCTAGGCAATAGGCTTATATTGGCGCACCCTGACCGAAAATGGAGGCTTTGATGGTTGCAGCTGCATTTGCCGAACGTCCCAACATGGATCACTGGCAGGAACGTGTTGATCTGGCCGCCGCACTAAGGTGGACCGTGCGGCTGAACATGCACGAAGCGGTCGCGAACCATTTCAGCCTTTCGGTGAACAACGACGGCACAGAGTTCCTGATCAATCCGAACAAGAAGCACTTTAGCCGTGTGCGCGCTTCTGACCTTCTTCTGATCGATGCAAACGATCCTGCGACGATGGACCGGCCCGATGCGCCAGACCCGACGGCCTGGGGATTACACGGCGGACTGCACCGGCACTGTGGCCACGCCCGGTGCGCCATGCATGTGCATTCCGTACATGCGACAGTCCTCGCCTGTCTTGCCGACAGCAACCTGCCGCCGATCGATCAGAACTCAGCCAGTTTTTTCAACCGTGTCGTCGTCGATGAACACTATGGCGGCCTGGCGTTTGAGGACGAAGGCGCACGGTGTGCACAGCTGTTTGACGACCCGAAGATCAAGGTCATGGTGATGGGCAATCACGGCGTCATGGTGATCGGCGATACTGTCGCCGATACATTCGACAGGCTTTATTATTTCGAGCGCGCGGCCGAGACCTACATCCGTGCGTTGCAGACCGGCAGACCGCTGCGTGTGCTAAGCGATGAAATTGCGGAAAAGACCGCGCGAGAGATCGAAGCCTATCCAACGGACGGAGCCCATCTTGCCGAACTGAGGGCCATTCTTGATGAAGAAGGTTCCGACTATGCCCATTGACGGCCGACACGCTGGAAAGGCCACATTTTCGTCCCGCGTCCACATCACTCAAATCGATACGCACTAAAAGCGACATGTCAGGCACGCACTATGGGCTGAACGATGCGCACGGGATGATCGCGGACACCGTGCGCCGTTTCGTCGAGACAGAGATCTACCCCCACGAGGCCGAGGTTGAACGGGCCGGAGAGGTCCCTGCGGATCTGGCGCAAGCCATCAAGGACAAAACCCTCGAGCTGGGCTTTTACGCGTGCAATTTTCCGGAAAGTGTCGGCTGCGCCGGATTGAACCATGTGGAGTTTGCGTTGGTGGAACGCGAGCTTGGGCGCGGATCAATGGCCCTGACCCATTTCTTCGGTCGTCCGCAGAACATACTCATGGCCTGCCAGGACGATCAGGTTGAACGTTATCTGATGCCCGCAGTCCGTGGCGAACGGATGGACGCGTTGGCGATGACAGAGCCGGGCGCCGGTTCAGACATCAGATCAATGAAATGCGCGGCCCGAAGGGACGGGGGCGACTGGGTCGTCAACGGCACAAAGCACTTTATCTCGGGCGCCGAGCACGCTGATTTCTTCATAGTGTTCGTCGCGACAGGCGAAGATCAGACCCCTAAGGGTCCGAAAAAGCGGATCACGGCATTTCTGGTGGACCGCGGCATGCCGGGTTTCACGGTGCGCGACGGATACAAGTCGGTTTCGCATCGAGGCTACAAGAACATGATCCTCGAATTCGATGATTGCCGCCTTTCAGAGGCACAGGTCCTGGGCGCAGTCGATGGCGGTTTCGAGGTCATGAATACCTGGCTTCATGCAACCCGTATAACGGTCGCGGCCATGTCGGTCGGTCGCGCACGGCGGGTGTTCGACTATGCTTTGGGGTACGCGGCTGAACGGGAACAGTTCGGACAGAAAATCGGTCGTTTCCAGGGTGTCAGCTTCCAGCTTGCCGACATGATCACGGAAATTGATGCCGCCGATCTGCTGACGCTGGCGGCCGCCGACCGGCTTGATCGTGGCATGCCCGCAAATCGCGAAATTGCATCCGCAAAGCTCTTTGCGACTGAAATGCTCGCGCGCGTGACCGACGCCGCCATTCAGATCCACGGTGGCATGGGGTTGATGGATGACTACCCGCTTGAGCGGTTCTGGCGCGACGCCCGTGTCGAGCGGATCTGGGACGGTACATCCGAGATCCAGCGCCACATCATCAGTCGCGACCTGCTGCGAGCGCTCGGTGCGTGACCTTTCGCGCCTACTGCGCCCCAAATCCATTGCCGTCATCGGCGGTGGCGCATGGTGCCGCAAGGTTGTTCAAACATCAAAATCGATAGGATTTGACGGCACGCTCTGGCCCGTGCATCCAACCGCGGACCAGGTGGGCGGCATGCAGGCGTTTCCGTCACTGGCTGCGCTGCCAGAGATCCCGGATGCGGCCTACATAGGTGTGAATCGGGACCGGACAATCGATACCCTGCAGCAGCTGAACGCGCTGGGTTCCGGGGGCGCGGTTTGTCTGGCCTCTGGTTTTTCGGAAATGGAGGCCGAGGATGCCGGTGCTTCGGCGCGAACCCAGGCTCTCTTGAACGCGGCCGGGGACATGCCGGTGCTGGGTCCCAATTGCTATGGCTTTCTTAACCTTCTGGACCGGGTCGCACTGTGGCCCGACCAGCACGGGCTTGCCGCAGTCGACCGCGGTGTGGCGATCCTGACCCAAAGTTCAAACATTGCGCTTAACCTGACGATGCAGCAGCGCGCTTTGCCCGTCGCCCAGGTTATCACGGTCGGCAATCAAACCGCGCTTGGCCAGGCGGAACTGGCCCGCGTCGTTGCCGGCGATCCACGTATCACGGCGATAGGCTTGCATATCGAAGGGTTTCGCGACCTCGATCAATGGCAGGAATTCGCGGCCGAGGCCCATGCGCGGAATCTGCCGGTGGTGGTAATTAAATCCGGACGCTCTGATGCCGCGCAGGCGGCCACCTTATCCCATACGGCCTCGCTGGCCGGATCGCATGCCGGCGCGCGGGCTTTGATCGACCGACTGGGTTTTGCCTATGCTGAATCGCTCGAAGTGTTCCTTGCGACCCTCAGTATTTTCCACGTCAACGGTGCGCTCGCGACAGCCCGCATTTCGTCCACCTGCTGTTCTGGGGGTGAAGCATCCTTAGTGGCCGATACAGCCGAAGACATGGAGGTCACGTTTCCAGAGCTGAGCGGCGCGCAGCAGGCATCACTGCATGCTGCACTGGGACCACGCGTGGTATTGGCCAACCCGTTGGATTATCACACGTATATCTGGGGCGATGAGGCAGCAATTGCCGAGGTTTTTGCCGCCATGGCAGCAGGCGACGTGTCGATCACGCTGCCGGTGTTCGATGTTCCGCGATCTGACCGCTGCGATCCGGCCGAATGGGAATGTGTGATTGCCGCCAGCATCGCTGCACGGCATCGGACGGGACGGCCCTTTGCCGCCGTGGCATCCCTGTCGGAACTGATGCCCGAACCGGTGGCAAAACGGCTTATCGAAGGGGGCGTTGTTCCCCTCTCCGGTATTGAAACCGCTCTGAAAGCCGTGGTGGCCGCAGCCTCTGTCAGTGCCCCCAAAAAAGCACCTTTGATGCGCCCGACGGTGGCTGACAAGCGGCTTCGGCTGATTGACGAACATGCCGCGAAATTGCGGCTTGCCGCGTGTGGTGTGCCAACGCCGCCGTCTGGGATCGCCGCTTCGGTTCAAGAGGCGGTCGCCAAGGCCAGACAGATCGGCGGCCACGTGGCAATCAAAAGCCTGGGCCTTGCACATAAATCCGATGCGGGCGGTGTCCGCCTGAACCTCGCAACAGACGATGACGTGCGGAGCGCTGCCGAGGATGTTCCCGGATATCCTGTTCTGGTTGAGGCCATGATCGGCGATATCATTGCGGAACTGCTGATCGGTGTTGTCCAAGATCCGGCCCATGGGATTGTCATGACCATAGGCGCGGGCGGCATATTGACCGAGTTGCTTGACGACAGTGTATCGCTTTTGCTTCCGGTTGATGCGCAGGACATATCAGCCGCCATCGGGCGCCTGAAGTGTGCGCGTCTTCTCGGCGGATATCGGGGTGCCCCGTCCGCCAACATGGATGCTCTGGTCGAAGCGATCCTTGCAGTCCAGGCTTATGTCCGGGATCATCCTGAAACGATGGAATTGGAGATCAATCCGATGTTGGCAACGCCGACCGGGGCCTGGGCCGCCGATGCGCTGTTACGTGAGGGGACGGAAGAGACGTGACGGCCAGCGCAATCGACATCAAGCAAAGCGGAGCGGTTCTGGAAGTGACGCTTAACCGCCCGCCCGCAAACGCAATTGACCTGCAGACCAGCCGCGCCATGGGCGAAGTGTTTCGCGACTTCAGGGACAATCCCGAATTTAGGGTCGCCTTGGTGACCGGCGCCGGACCGAAGTTCTTCTGTGCGGGTTGGGATCTGAAGGCAGCAGCCGGTGGCGACGCGGTTGACGGCGATTACGGCGTTGGCGGGTTTGGCGGCCTTCAGGAATTGCGCGACCTGAACAAGCCGGTCATCGTGGCGATAAACGGGATCGCATGCGGCGGAGGTCTGGAACTTGCGCTGTCCGCCGACATTATCCTGGCCGCGGACCACGCAACGTTTGCCTTTCCCGAGATCAGATCGGGCACAGTCGCCGACGCAGCCAGCGTTAAGCTGCCGAAACGCATCCCCTATCACATTGCCATGGAATTGCTTCTGACGGGCCGCTGGTTCGACGCGGAGGAAGCGCGGGGCTGGGGTATCATCAACCATATCTATCCCGCCGACAAACTGACCAGAGAAGCGCAGGCGCTTGCCCAACACTTGGCATCTGGGCCGCCCCTCGTTTACGCCGCAATCAAAGAGATTGTGCGTGAAGCCGAGGACGCAAAGTTCCAAGACGTCATGAACCGCATCACCAAACGCCAGCTTTCAACAGTCGACTTCCTTTATTCCAGCGAAGATCAGCACGAAGGCGCCGCTGCCTTTGCCGAAAAGCGCGACCCGGTCTGGAAAGGCCGCTAGCCCGCCACCGCTTGCAGGTCGTACGATCTTGCCCATAGTGCTTCCATGCAGCGCAAACTTCTCTCTTTTGGACACGGCTATTCGGCCAGGGCCCTGTCAATAAGACTGAAGGCAAAAGGCTGGATCATTCGCGGAACCACCCGGACGGCCGAGAAGACGGACGGCGTTGCCAGCAGCGGTGCGGATCCAATTGTCTGGCCGGGTTCCAACATCGCCGATGTCCTTGCAGACACGACGGATCTGCTGATTTCCGCCGGGCCCGGGCAATCGGGCGACCCGGTATTGGCCACCTTGAGAGATGAAATTTCGGCGATTGCGCCAAGGCTGCGTTGGGTCGGCTATCTTTCGACCACCGGCGTCTACGGCGATCATGGCGGCGCCTGGGTGGATGAGACAACGCCTGTCGCGCCTTCGACCCAGCGCGGGCAACTGCGGGCCGGGGCAGAGGCGGCATGGCAGGCATTGGCAACCGACCATGGCTTACCGCTTCATATCTTCCGCCTGGCGGGGATTTACGGACCCGGCCGTGGCCCCTTTGCAAAGGTCCGCGCCGGCACCGCGCGCCGGATCATCAAACCGGGCCAGGTGTTTTCCCGTATTCACGTCGAAGACATCGCCAGGGTTCTCGAAGCATCCATCGCTCAACCGAACCCCGGCGCCATCTACAACCTGTGCGATGACGATCCTGCCCCGCCGGAAGACGTAATCGCCTATGCGGCCAAACTCTTGGGCGCGCCCCTACCGCCATCGGTGGACTTTGAGACGGCCGATATGACTCCAATGGCACGCAGCTTTTATGCTGAGTCGAAGCGCGTCTCGAACCAGCGGATCAAATCAGAGCTTGGCGTTACGCTGACGTATCCGAATTACCGTGTTGGTCTGCAGGACCTACTCACGCGCGAAAGACGGACCGAGGGCGCCGCGGAAGATGCGCGCAATCCCCCAGAATAGCGCCAGAACCAGCCAGGCCGCCGCGACATTTGTCGCGTAGTAGGCAAGTCGTTCATTGAGCATCATGTCGTTCAGAAACGGATAGGGTAGGCCCGACGTTACCGAGCCGACGGGCCGCGCGCTTAGCGGCGCCAGCGCAAACTCGGTCCAGGCGATATAGGCGATCGTCACTGCGGTCAAAATTGCTGCAGCAGGCAGATAGCGCCGGAAGCCGCGCCAGATCAACAGCATGTCGGTCCATTGCAGGAGCGGACCCAAAAGGTGCAGATAATACTGCTGGTGCCAAACCGGTAGGCCGTTGCTGACCAGGGCCGGATCAATGAAATATAGGCGCCAGTAGAGGATCACGACCATGGCGTTCATGGTCGCGGTCGTCGCGATCACGGGTTCCCATTCCCGATCTGACCGGCGTTCGGTTATGGCTAGCATCCTTGAGGCCGCGAAGAAGCTGGCCAGCAGCGCCCAGATGGTCAGAAAACGAAACGGGCCGCCGAAGTTGGCGTAGTTGGCGGTCCATATCTGATAAACCGCATAGCCGCCAGCCAGCAGAAAAACGACCCAGCGATAGGCAAGAACCGGGCGGCTGCGGACGTTCACGTCGCTATGCTCGAGCCGAGATCTGAGCGATGTTCAAAAGCCCGAGGACTTTGGTTTCGATGTCGGATGCCTGCAGCCCAGCGACGGCGTACATCTGCGCAGGGTTGGCCTGGTCGATAAACACGTCCGGCAAGACCATCGAGCGGAATTTCAGCCCTTTGTCGAAGACGGCATTCTCGGCCAGAAGCTGGGCCACATGGCTGCCGAAGCCCCCGATGGCGCCTTCCTCGATGGTCAGCAAAGCCTCATGGGACTGTGCTAAACCGAGGATCAATTCCTCATCCAACGGCTTGGCAAAACGCGCATCTGCGACCGTGCAGGTTATGCCACGGGCGGTAAGGGCCTCGGCCGCTTCAAGCACCTCTTTCAAGCGCGCGCCAAAGGACAAAAGCGCCACCCGCTCTCCTGCGTGCACAACGCGCCCCTTGCCGATGTCGAGCGTCTCTGGCGCTTCCGGAATTTCGACACCGACGCCTTCGCCACGCGGAAATCGGAAAGCGATTGGCCCTTCGTCGTGCAGCGCCGCGGTTTTGACCATCCGGACCAATTCGGCCTCATCAGCCGCCGCCATAACCGTGAAGCCAGGCAGATTTGAAAGGTACGCCACATCAAAAGCGCCTGCGTGCGTCGCGCCATCGGCGCCGACCAGTCCGGCGCGATCGATTGCAAAGCGGACCGGAAGTCGCTGAATGGCAACGTCATGGACGACCTGGTCGTAGCCCCGCTGCAGGAAGGTCGAATAAATCGCACAGAACGGGCGCAAGCCACCGGCCGCCAGCCCGGCCGAAAACGTCACCGCGTGCTGTTCGGCAATGCCCACATCGAATGTGCGGCCCGGAAAGCGTTCGGCAAACAGGTTCAGGCCGGTTCCATCGGGCATGGCGGCCGTTGTGGCCACTATCTTCGGATCGGTTTCCGCCTCGCGGATCAGGCTTTGGGCAAAGACCTTGGTATAGCTTGGCGCGTTGGATGCCGCCTTTTTCTGTTTGCCTGTGACGACATCGAATTTCGACACGCCGTGCCCCTTGTCCCGGGCATTTTCAGCCGGAACATAGCCCTTGCCCTTGACGGTGATCGCATGGATCAAAATCGGGCCTTCCGCACGGGCTTTGACGGTCCGCAGCACCGGCAGCAACTGATCCAGATCGTGCCCGTCAATCGGTCCGATGTAAGAAAAGCCAAGCTCTTCGAAAAGCGTCCCGCCGACCGTCGCGGACTTGAGAAGCTCTTTGGCCCGCCGCGCCCCTTCCTGGAAGGGTTCCGGCAGGAAGCTGACAGCGCCCTTGGCGGCTGCTTTGAATTCCTGGAATGGCGCGCCGGCGTAAAGGCGGGACAGATAGTTGGACATGGCACCGACCGGCGGCGCAATCGACATCTCATTGTCGTTCAGGATCACGATCAGGCGCTTTCCCAAATGTCCGGCGTTGTTCATCGCCTCAAAGGCCATGCCGGCACTCATGGCGCCGTCACCGATGACGGCCACCGCATCCCCCAGGGGTGGCTCGGGGGCACCGCCAAGGTCGCGGGCCACGGCGAAACCCAGCGCCGCCGAGATCGATGTCGAGCTGTGGGCGGCGCCAAAGGGGTCAAAGGGGCTTTCGCTACGCTTGGTGAAACCGGACAGCCCACCCTCTTGGCGCAAGGTCCGAATGCGGTCGCGCCGTCCCGTCAGAATCTTGTGTGGATAGCACTGGTGGCTGACGTCCCAGATCAGACGGTCGCGCGGGGTATCGAACACCGCATGCAGCGCAACTGTCAGCTCAACAACACCAAGCCCGGCCCCCAGGTGCCCACCGGTTTCAGACACGGCACTGATCGTTTCCAGCCGAAGTTCATCGGACAGCTGTTTGAGCTGGCTGTCGCTGAGCACCTTGAGGTCCGACGGATACTGGACGTGATCCAGGCATGGGGTTTCGGGACGTTTTGTCATTCTTCACTCTGGCCGGCACGGGACCTGCTAGTTCTGGCGCGAGATAACGAAGCGCGCGCAGGCGCGCAAGCCATCCGCCTTTGGTCCAAATTCGTCCAACTCGCCAATCGCTTCGTCCACCAATTGCTGTGCGCGCCGCCGCGCGGGTTCCAGCCCAAGAAGCCCGACAAAGGTTGCTTTGCCGGCCGCGGCGTCCTTGCCGACGCGTTTGCCGGTCGTCTCGGTCGACCCCGTCACATCAAGAATGTCGTCGGCAATCTGGAAGGCAAGGCCAAGCGCGGCGGCGTAGCGCCGCATAGGGCCGGTGTCAGCCTCGGCCAGAATGGCACCGGCCTCGGCCGACCATCGGATCAGAGCACCGGTTTTTGCACCTTGAAGTTCGGTGATCTGCTCAAGCGTCAGCGCATCAACGGCCTGCTCGGCTTCAATGTCCAGTGCCTGACCCAGAACCATCCCACTGGCACCGGCGGCCATGGCCAGTTTCTCAATAAGACTGATCCGGACGCTGGCATCATCATGGCAAGCCGGGTCGGCCAGCAATTGAAAGGCGTGGCACTGTAGCGCGTCACCCACCAAGACGGCCGTCGCCTCATCCCATTTCACATGGACGGTCGGCTGACCCCGGCGCAGGTCATCGTCATCCATACATGGCAGATCATCATGGACCAGCGAATAGGCATGCATGCATTCGATTGCCGCCGCTGCATCCAAGGCAGCCGCCCAGTCTAGGCCATGAATTGCCGCCGCTTCGAGAACGAGAAATCCGCGCAACCTTTTGCCACCCGACGTGGCATAGCGCATGCCGTGCGTAACGGGCACGTCCTTTAGCTGAGCCATGGTTTCAATCAGGCGCGCACCGATCTTTTCCGACGCGGCGGTCAAACGTGCCGAAAGCAAGATCAAAGACCTTCGATAGGTGTCGTCCCTTTGGGGGTGCCGTTTTCATCCTGTGTGATGGCAGCAACCTTTTCCTCGGCTTCCTTCAGCAAGGCCTCGCACCGGGCCTTCAGCGCCGCGCCACGTTCATAAAGTTTGATCGAATCGGCCAACGCCACATCACCGGCCTCAAGCTGGCCGACCACCTGTTCAAGCTCTGCCATGGCGGCTTCAAAGCTCAACTCTGGTACGGGCGTAGTGCTCATCGCGCGGCCTCCATCAACGCGGATACATGGGCCGCTGCGGACGCGGCCAAGGCATCCAGATCATAGCCACCCTCCAAAGTCGATACCACGCCTCCCGTTGCTACGTCACAGATGGCGCGGGTGACCCAGGCGAAATCTTCCGCGTCGAGCTCCAGCTGGGCCAGTGGATCGGCGCGGTGGGCATCAAAACCTGCCGAAACAAGGGTCAGATCGGGCGCAAAGCGTTCAACTGCCGGCAGGATCGCTTTTTCCCAGACTGATCGGAATTGCGCACCACTGGTGCCGGGCGGCAGGGGAACATTCATAACGTTGCGGTGGGCACCCGTTTCGTGTGCGGCACCCGTTCCCGGATAAAGCGGCATCTGGTGGCTTGAGGCAAAGAAGATGCGGGCGTCTTCCTCGACCAGATCCTGCGTGCCGTTCCCATGGTGCACATCGAAATCAAGGATTGCCACACGCCGAAGCCCATGGTGTTCAAGTGCGTATTTTGCCGCCACGGCCACATTGCCAAAAAGGCAGAAACCCATGGCCTTGGCGGTTTCGGCGTGGTGACCGGGCGGGCGCATGGCAACAAAAGCATTGCCCGCCCGATTGCCGCAGACCAGATCCACAGCCAGTGTATTTGCGCCCGCCGCACGCAGCGCCGCATCAAGCGATCCGGGTGACATAAAGGTGTCGCTGTCAACCGCGACCCAGCCTTCTGTCGGTGCCACATCGCGGATCATCTGAACATAATCTGCCGGGTGCACCCGCAAGAGATCATCGTCCGCCACATAGGGTGCCGCGTGGCGGTCCAAAGCGCTGAACTCTGGCGCGTCCAGCGCCCTGAGGATGTATTGTAGTCGCGCCACCTGTTCCGGGTGGCCCGGAGGCGTCACGTGGGAATGGGCCGCATCATGGGTGATCAGGGCTGTGGACATGCGCTCAGGCTTTGTGTGCTTCAGTCGGGCGCGAGCATATAGCCAGCGCCGCGCACGGTCTGAAGATATCGTGGCTGTTTTGGATCGGCCTCGATCTTGCGCCGCAGCCGGGTGATCTGAACATCGACCGCGCGTTCCTGGGCCTGGCCTTTATCGCGGCCCAGATCCTCGACCAGTTTCGTTCGGCTTACGGCCTCGCCAGGGCGGGACGAGAAAATGCGCATTAATTGGCTTTCCGTTGCAGTCAGCCTGATCGGCTCTTCCCCTTGCCACATCTCGCCGCGCGTAACGTCGTAGCGAATAGCGCCCAGATGCAGGACCTTCGGGATCTCTTCAGAATCTGCTCCGTTAGGCATCCGCCGCAGGATCGCGTTGATCCGCAGCAGAAGTTCTTTTGGCTCAAATGGCTTCGGAAGGTAATCGTCTGCGCCGGCTTCCAGACCGGCAATTCGGTCTTCGGTTTCGCCGCGGGCAGTCAACAACAGGATCGGGGTTGCCAGGTCTTCACGCAGTGATTTGGTTAACGAGATCCCATTCTCACCCGGCATCATGACGTCAAGGATCATCAGGTCAAATTCCAACCCCATCAGAAGTCGTCTGGCATGCGCAGCGTCGCGCGCTGCGCTGACGATGAACCCGTGTCGCATCAGAAACTTCTGAAGAAGACCACGAATGCGTTCATCATCGTCTACAATCAGCAGATGCGCGTCGATCGCTTCCGTCACGTGTTGGCCTCTCTCATTCTATGAAACTGCCTGCGTTGCTCTGGATCCATCATCGCCTCAAGCACCTCGCGGAACCCGCTGACCGCTTCGGGGCCGGCGCTTCGGTAAGCGGCCCGCATACGCTTGCGCTGGGCTTCGCTCAGTTCCGCTTCAAGCGCCCGGCCTTCATCGGTCAGATGGAGGTTTCGTTCGCGCCTGTCCCGTGCGCCGACGCGGCTCTCAACAAGACCGTCGTCCACGAGTGCGCGCAGCACCCGGTTCAGCGACTGCTTAGTCACCCCGAGCGTGGCAAGCAGGTTGTTCACCGTGCTGCCCGGCGACCGGTTGATGAAATGTATCGCGCGGTGATGCGCACGGCCGTATCCGTATTTTGCGAGGATTCGGTCCGGATCCGCCGTGAACCCACGGTAGGCAAAGAACATGGCCTCAATGCCCTTGCGCAGCTGTTCGTCGGTCAGGAACAGCAGAGCCTCTCCGCTTTGGGCCTGGCTGTGTCGATTGTCCGCCATGCACTGCCTTGGGTTCTCTGGAGCCGCAGAAATGCCGCTTTGGTAATTTTACGTCAGCGATGTTGACTTTCCAAGAATCAAATCGTATTCCCAGTCGGATTTTGCGAAATTAAATGTCCGAAGCGGACATACTTACGCAATATGTGAAAAGGTTTGGGGAGAATTCGGCATGTCGGGTGCCTATGACGACCGCGAGGGGCTGATCTGGATGGACGGGGCCATGGTCCCTTGGCGGTCGGCGAATGTGCATGTTTTGACCCATGCAATGCACTATGCGAGTTCCGTTTTCGAAGGTGAACGGGCCTACGGCGGGCGCATCTTCAAGTCCCGTGAGCACACGATCCGGTTGCACGCCTCTGCGGGCATGATCGATTTCGAGATCCCCTGGACTGTCGACCAGATAGAGGCCGCGAAAGCCGAGGTGCTAAAGGCAAACGGCCTGACGGACGCCTATGTCCGGGCCGTCGCTTGGCGCGGTGCCGGAGAGGATATGGGCGTCGCCAGTGCGCGCAATCCCGTACGCCTGGCGATCGCCGCCTGGGAATGGGGCGCCTATTATGGGGACGCCAAGATGAAGGGCGCCAAGCTCGATATTTCAAAGTGGAAGCGACCCAGCCCAGAGACGATCCCATCGCATGCCAAGGCGGCGGGGCTCTACATGATTTGCACGATGTCCAAGCACGCGGCCGAAGCAAAGGGATGTTCGGACGCGATGATGTTCGACTATCGCGGCTATGTGGCCGAGGCGACCGGCGCAAACATATTCTTCGTCAAGGACGGCGAAGTGCACACACCCGATCCGGATTGCTTCTTGAACGGTCTGACGCGCCAAACCGTAATTAGCATGCTCAAGGATCGGCAGATCAAGGTGCACGAGCGCCATATCGAACCTGCAGAACTGGAAAGCTTTGAGCAGTGTTGGCTGACTGGAACAGCCGCCGAAGTCACACCCGTCGGTAAAATCGGTGACTACAACTTCGAAGTGGGCGCGCTGACCCGCGACATCGCGGAAAGCTATGAGGTTCTGGTCCGCGCCTAGATCGCCTAGCCGTAGCGCGTCACAACGTGCCGGGCCCGGCCACGCCGCAGCTTCAATTGACGTTCGCGCCATATGATAAGGCCGCCCGCCGCGATGACCAAAGCGGCGCCCGCCAGGGTGGTTCGTGCGGGTGTTTCTTCAAAGAAGACGAGCCCGATCACAACCGCGAACAGGATCGAGGCGTATTCGAAGGGCGCGATAATCGACGCATCTCCGTAGCGGTAGGCGGACGTCAGCAAGATCTGGCCGACACCGCCGATAAGGCCTGCCATGACCAGCATGCCCGCCACGCCGTAAGACGGAACGACCCAACCAAACGGCAGGCTGAGAAGCGACAGACTGGACGCGGTGACCGAGAACCAAAAGACGATTGCCGAGGTTTCTTCGGTCTCGACCAGCTTTCGTACAAGAACCTGAGCCATGGCAGCGCAGAAAGCGCCCGCAAGCACAATTAGTGCCCCGATTGTCAGGGCCGGGTCATTGTTTTCGCCAGAGAAGGCGGAAAGACGGGGCCACAGAATGACCAGAACGCCCGCCAGACCCATGCCGACGGCCCCAATACGGACAAGCCGGATGCGCTCGTTCAGAAAAATCAATGCCAGAACAACGACAAAGATCGGCATCGCATACCCAATCGCCTTGACCTCGGTCAGCGGCAAGATCGCCAGCCCGGCGAAACCGAGACCCATAGCCGTCGAGCCGATCACCCCCCTCCATACATGACCCATGGGATGTACGGTGCGCAGTCCGGTGGCCAAATCGCCCCGCCAAGCGAGCCAGGCGACAATTACCGGGATTGCAAAGAACGACCGGAAAAACACGGCTTCGCCCGGGGGAACCTCGACCGAGGCCGCCTTAATCAGGCTGGCCATGACGACAAACAGAAAAACCGACCCCAATTTCAAAGTGATCGCCCGGCCCGGGTTTTGACGTGCCAGCGACATCAGCGAATGGCCAAGGGCCTGTGCTGCGCGCCGGGGCCACTCATCGTCGGATCAGTGTCTCGCCGTGTTGCAGCACCGCAGGCAAGACGATCTTCTGGCCCGATCCGTCCCCGGTTCCGGCAACGGCATCGGCAACGATCTGTGCGGCGTGGCGACCAATCTCAAGCCGGTTGCTGTCCATTGTGGCAATGCTCTTTGGCATCCCCTCAAGGATCTCCATCCCGTTGAAACCTGCCAGCCCGACATGACCGGGCACGTCAATCCCCGCGTGCTGGCAATGCAACAGACCGCCGGCCGCAATCAGGTCGTTAGAGAAATAGATGAAATCGATGTCTGGGCAGCGGCGCAGCACCTCTTCGGTCATCTCGCGCCCCTTTGCCAGGCCCGAGCCACCTTCGTAAAAGGTATGGGCCGCGATCTCGAGACCGGCCTTCGCCAGCCCTTCGGTGAATCCCTCAAATCGCTTCCTCGCGCGATGATCCAGCGGCATTTTGGTCCCGAGAAACGCGATCCGCTTGTATCCCGCCTCAACAACGGCCGTCGCCATGTTGAGACCCGCAGCGCGGTGGGAAATTCCCACGACATTGTCAATCGCCGTGCCGTCCACATCCATAATCTCGACAACGGGTGCACCGGACGCGCGCAGCATCGAACGCGCTGCGTCGGTATGTTCCAGCCCCGCAACAATCACGCCGGACGGACGCCATGAGAGCATCTCATAAAGCACCATCTCTTCGCGTTCCGGCGAATAGTGCGTAACCCCCACGACGGGTTGCAGAACGGTCGCGTCAAGCGTCTCACTGATCCCGGTCATAACCTGTGGGAAGACCATGTTCGACATTGAGGGAATGATGACAGCCACCAGATTGACCCGTTGCGACGCCAGCGCGCCGGCAATCTTGTTTGGCACGTATCCAAGGGCCTGGGCCGCCTCCAGCACCCGGTCGCGTGTCCGGTCAGACACGTCTCCGCGACCGCGCATGACCCGGCTGACCGTCATCTCTGACACGCCCGAAGCGGCAGATACGTCTCGGAGCGTCAACGGCCGTCCGCCGTTCTGATTGCTGGTGTCCTGGCTCACGCGTGCGTTCCTTTCGGCCCGTCACCCTTACCTATCTTCGCGGTCAGCTTAAAGGGGAAGGGGTCAGAAGTGACAAGCGGCGGTGCATCAGGCGAACACAAAATCGGACGCCGACAGTTCGCCGGCCAGGATTCCTTCCAGCAGGATTGTGTCGTCCCCCCCGGCGGCCAGGCTGATGCGCACGCCGGATGCTTCGTCAGCGAAAGTAAGCTGGGCCATGCCGGAAACGCCCGAATGCCCGGCAAAATCCAAAGCGTCGGATCCAATTTCAAAGTCCGTGACGCGGTCATCGCCGAAGCCGTCTTGGAATACGAAGGCGTCCGCGCCCGCACCACCGCTCAGCAGATCATCGCCGGCACGCCCGTCCAACAGGTCGGTCCCGTCACCGCCCAAAAGCACATCATTATTGTTCGTACCGGTCAGATTGTCGTCGCCGCCATTGTCCAGAACATCGGCCAGCGCCAAATCGCGCGTCCTTTGGTCACTCGGTATCGATGGTAAAGTCAGGTTTGAAACCGAAAAACCCAGATCCGCAAATGTTGCGTCAGCGACCCCAGCTGCTATGTCTTCAAGTGCCCGTTCCACAAGGAACTCAAGGGACTTTCCGCCGCGATTTGGGTCGAGGCCGGACGAGATGACGGGCGCTCCAGGGGCATCCTCAAGCGGCACGCGGGACAGGTTCTTTAACGATACCGCCGTAAAATCCGCGACCGTCAGCTGCCCACCGCTTGCCGAATAAATATCGGTCGTTTCGTCAAGATAGGTGATCTGCGCCCCCCACGCCGTTGGCGTGATCGTCAGCTGCGAAACGCTTTGAAACAGCAGATAATCCGATAAATCCAGACTGTCTTCCGAAGGATCGAAATCGATAATTACGTCGGTCTGGCCGTCGGTCACCAACTGGAAAACATCCGCCCCCTCGCCGCCTGTCAGTTCGTCAACACCGGTGCCGTCCCGCAGAATGTCATCGCCGTCCTGACCCAGAAGTCTGTCGTCACCGGCCGCACCGATAAGGATGTCCGCACCGCTGGTGCCGGTGATCGTCTGGCTAGCGACACTGCCGTCCACGACAATGCCCAGACCCGACAGACTTGCGGACACCAAAGCGATCCCAGGCTCGGACTGGCTAGTGGCAAAGATCTTCAGCGTGTTGCCGTGAATTGCCGCGGCCAGCCCGGTGACGTTGTCAAGCGCGGTCGCCGGGGTATCTTCCACCGAGGCGATATGAAAGAGTTTGCCCCCCGGAAGCAGCGCGAAAAGCGATAAACCGTCGTCGCTGCCCTTCGCCACGACAAAGGTGTGCGTGCCTGATTGCACCACCTCCAGGGACGTCAAAGCGGCAAAGCGCGTGTCCTGGTCGTCGATCACGTGGTCGCGCAGGATCAGCTTGCCGCTTCCCGCCACTTCCATAACCGTGATCGAATTACTGCCCGTGCTACCCACCAAAACGTAGTCTTTGCCCGCCAGGCTCGCTGCCTGGATCGCCACCGGATCCTGGATGCTCACGCCATCGCTTTGACCATCGGAATCGACCTCGGTCAGCGTGCCGTCGGCGCCAACGGCGTAGGACACAATCGTCTCGGTATCGGCCGACGCAGCGAAAAGGAATGTCAGCGACCCTTTCTGAACCACTGCGAGATCACGCACATCGGCCAGGGCTGTGGTCGCGGTTGCCTGAAAGCTGCCCCCGGTGAGGCGAAAGCTGGCAAGCGTTCCGGTGCTGCGATCGCTGGCAAAGGCAAGCTCGGTACCGCCTAGAGATAACGTGGCAAGGGCGTCAACGGCATCAAGATCACTGATTGCACCCATCAGCGACTGCGCGTCAGTCAATACGCCACCGGACGAAACCAAAAACAGAGCTGCCGGCGCGGTTTCGGACCCGAGCGAGGCGACATAGCTTTGCGATGCGATCGACAGTTCCTGGAACCGTGCCCCGCCGCCCAACTCGCCCACAGCGGGCGAAAGCGTCTGACTGGCTTCGTAGTTGCCGTTAAGGTCAAACCGGAAGGCGGTCTCACCTTCGTATTCGGTTGCCAAAAGCCGCGGCTGCGTTGCGCCTGACAGAATGGTCAGGTCCGAAACGGCCACAGAAGACCATCCGGGGTAACCCGAAATAGTTGTGCTGTAAGAGAGGCTTAACATATCCCAGCGGCGTTTCGACAATGACCGCTATGTGGATACGCCGGTGTTGGTTAACGTTCCCTTGGGACGGGAAGCCAAAACCGCCGTGAGATCCCAATATCCCTCGGCAGCGACGCAGCGCGGGATAGACAGCGGTTCCGTCGCATGGCAACAGAGACGCGGCAATGGCCCCGTAGCTCAGCAGGATAGAGCGACCGCCTCCTAAGCGGTAGGCCAGAGGTTCGAATCCTCTCGGGGCCGCCATAACCGACCCTCTCTTCGTTCGGCCCGCGCCCGCTGCATTCAATCTTTTAACGCAATTGCCGCTTCACCGGTTGACCTGTTGTGCCTGACCCCCGAGATTTAGATGACGCAATTCATACGGGACATCCCATGCAGCAAGCTTTCAGAACCGCTCTCGCACCCATCTTCGGGCTTATCGCATTTCCGGCCCACGCGGATCTGACGGCCCAACAGGTTTGGGACGAGTTCGTGGCACTGGCGGCCGAGGCCGGTCAGATGCTGACAGTGGCGGAGACGACGCAGGACGGCGGCCAACTTGTGCTGCGGGGTGTTGAATCGGAGCTGAGTGTCCCGGACGCCGAGGTGACATTGCTGATCGACGAAATCACGCTGACCGAACTTGGCGATGGAAGTGTGCAATACGCTTTCTCGGACAGCTATCCAGTATCGGTCTCGATGGCCGGTACCGACGGGCAAAACGTAGATTTAACCATGGAGATCCGCCACCCCGAACTTGGCATGAATGTCAGCGGCGAACCCGGCGCGCTGACCTACGCCTATGACGCGCCGACCGTCGAGGTCGATCTTCAATCGCTCTCGATCGCAGATCAAAGCGTTCCGGCCGACGTCAGTTTCTCACTTGATGACGTCACCGGGCTTTATGCGGTCACGGGCACCGACGCCGACAGCGTCGTGTCCCAGGATCTCTCAATCGGGACCCTGTCATTTCTCGTATCGGCAAATGTGCCTGATCCGGAAGACCCGGACGGAGATCCGGGAATTGTCGATATCGACGCCACGATTGCCGATATTACGACTGTCTCTGAGGGCTCGGCCTCAAGTTTGCTGGGCTTTGGTGCCGGTTTTGGCACATTGCCCGATGGGTTCGCAGCCACGAGTGAAACCAAGATTGGCGAGACGAATTACTCTGTACGTATGGAAGAAGATGGCCAGGCGATGGAGTTCGTGGGGTCGGCGCAAAGCGGATTTGTGGAAAGCGCGTTGAGCGATGGCAGCGTCACCTACAATTCGCGAAGCAGCGACATTGATTTCAATATTTCGGGTTCGGCGATTCCACTCCCTGAACTTGCCCTGTCCATCGCGGGCGCCGCCACGCGGTTCGCGATGCCGCTTTCCCCCAGTGACGAAGCCGGGGATCTGGTCATTGGCTTGGATCTGAACGCCATTGAAATCCCCGACGGCCTTTGGGGAATGTTCGACGCGGAAGGTCTGTTGCCCAGGGATCCGGCCGATATTGCCCTCGCTCTGTCCGGTAAGGGACGCTGGCTGATCGACATCATGGATCCGAACCTGCAACCGGAGAGCCTGACAACGCCTCCGGGCGAGTTGGAAGAGCTCACACTGGATTCGCTTCGCATCGCCGCCGCCGGGGCCGAAATTACCGGCAATGGCGCGTTTACGATCGACAACTCCGGCGTTGGTGCATTCGGACCCGCGCCGCAGCCGGTCGGGCAGGTTGATTTCACGATCACCGGGGTGAACGGCCTGATGCAGAACCTCACCGCTATAGGTCTTCTTCCCGAGGAACAGGCAATGATGGGCCAGATGATGCTGGGCATGTTCGCGACGCCGGGCAGCGGGCCGGACACCATGATGTCGAAGATCGAAATCGATGCCGACGGCGCTATATTTGCCAACGGACAGCGCATCCGCTAACTGCCCACCTGCACCCGGGCTGGTGTCGCTTTGACGCGACAACAGCCATCCAAGAGCGAGATAAGATGCCTTCAAATGACCTGTCCGAAGTCGCCGAAGCAGCCCTTCGGGCGGCCAAGAAAGCCGGGGCCGACGCTGCAGATGCTTTGGTGATCGAAGGGACTTCGATCTCTGTCGATGTCCGTGCCGGAGCATTGGAAAAAGCAGAACGTGCAGAGGGGATCGACGTCGGATTGAGGGTCTTGGTCGGTCGCAGGCAGGCCTGCATTTCCGCGTCGGACCGCAGCGTAAAAACCCTTTCGGAAATCGCCGAGAGAGCGGTCGCCATGGCGCGCGAAGCACCTGAGGATCCTTATGTCGGCCTGGCGGAAACGTCCGATTTGTCCCCAGTCAGAAGTGCGACTGATCTTGAGTTGGCCGACGACGGACCAGAACCCGAGCCCGGACATCTTGAGGCCGTCGCACGAACGGCCGAAGACGCTGCATTGGGCCATGGCAGCATCTCGCAGGTTGAACTGGCCAGTGCGGGATACGGAAAATGGAATATGCATCTGGCCGCGACCAACGGGTTCAGCGGTGGATACAGGCGCACGTCCCAAAGCCGAAGTTGCATTGCGATCATCGGCTCCGGCACGGGCATGGACAAAGACTATGATTTTGACAGCCGCATCTTTGGCGGCGACCTGCGGTCAGCCGAAGACATAGGCAACAAGGCCGCCGAACGGGCGTTGGCACGCGCCGGCGCCCGCAAACCGCCAACCGGCGCGTTCCCGGTTGTTTATGATGAACGCATCGCTGCGGGTCTTCTGGGCCATTTATTGCAGGCGGCAAGTGGTACATCCGTAGCCCGCGGGGCATCGTGGTTGCGCGACTCTATGAACACGTCGGTCATGCCCAAGGGCATGGAAGTGACCGAAGAGCCCCACCGCCCCCGCGTCGGCGGTTCCCGCCCTTTCGACGCCGAGGGTCTTCGGACAGGCCGGCGAGATATCGTGAAAGACGGGGTGTTGCTGGGATGGACACTGGATCTTTCGACCGCTCGGCAACTGGGACTGTCGCCCACGGCCAATGCCGCGCGCGGGACGGCATCACCGCCCGCGCCGTCGCTGTCAAACATAACCATGACGCAAGGGGATGGGTCGCGCGCCGATCTGCTTGCCGACATGGGCACGGGTCTTCTGATCACGTCGCTTATCGGGGCCTCGATCAACCCTACGACAGGCGACTATTCGCGTGGCGCTTCGGGCTTTTGGGTGGAAGGCGGCGAAATCCAGTATCCCGTCAACGAATGCACCATTGGCGGCAATCTTCTTGAGATGATGGGGCGGCTGACCCCTGCAAATGACGCCCGTGCGCATTTGTCCCGTGTGGTGCCATCGCTTCTGGTCGAAGGGCTCACGATTGGCGGCGAGTGACCTCGCGCTCCTAACCGAAGCGGCACGCACGGCAGGAAAGATCGCTTCGGACCATTGGCGCAAAGATCCCGAGGTCTGGCAAAAGTCCGATGGCGCTGGACCTGTGACCGAGGCCGATCTTGCGGTCGATGCGCACCTGCACAATTTTCTTGTCCAGGCGCGGCCCGACCACGGTTGGCTATCGGAGGAGACACCGGACAATCCTGATCGTTTGAGTAAGCGTCGCGTCTTCGTGGTGGACCCCATTGACGGCACGCGTGCCTTTGCGGCGGGTGAGCGCACGTGGGCCGTTTCCATCGCGATTGTGGAAGACGGTCAGCCTGTGGCGGGCGTCGTCTATCTGCCGATTCGCGAAAAGCTTTACGCCGCTACGCGCGGTGGTGCGGCAACCCTGAACGGGCAAGAGATCCGGGTTTCGCAGGGCGCCACGGCCGAAGGTGCGAAGGTCCTTGCGACACGACCCAGTCTTGACCCGGCCCATTGGCGCGACGGCAAGCCACCCGGGATCGAGAGACATTTCAGAACGTCTCTTGCGTACAGAATTACCCTGGTTGCCGAGGGTCGTTTTGACGCCATGATGACGCTTCGAGACGCTTGGGAATGGGACATCGCGGCCGGCGCACTGATTGCCGCATCGGCAAGTGGCACAGTGACTGACCGATACGGCGGCGATTTGCGCTTCAACGCGCCGGTGCCGAAAACCCGGGGGATAATTGCTGCGAACGCGACGCTCCAGGCATCACTGCGCGACCTTTTGGCCTAATCGGGCCGATAGCGGCGGGACGTTCAGCTTGACCGCCACTTGGCAATAGCTAGGCTGCGCCCATCGCATTCAGTTCAGAGCATGCAATGACACAGCGGCTTCATCTCGTTTTCGGCGGCGAACTCGTCGATCCTTCACAAAACGTCTTCAAGAACGTGGACGATCTGCACGTTGTCGGTATTTTTCCGAACTATCAAGCCGCATACAACGCGTGGAAATCGGAAGCGCAGCGCACCGTCGATAATGCGCACACGCGCTATTACATCGCCCATTTGCACCGCCTTCGGGATGAAGAGGCGGCGGCATCCCCAACGGAAGAGCTGGGTAGTTAGGAAACGGCCAAATGGCGCCCGCTTTGGCACTGGGGCTTTACCGAGCGCTTACCCGGCGCGGGCTGCGATATGCAGAGCGGACACTTGCCAGGCGGCTGAAATCCGAAAAGGAAGACCGCCTGCGCATCAATGAACGGCGCGGCATAGCTGGCGTGGAAAGGCCAGCGGGTGATCTTATTTGGTTTCACGCGGCATCGGTCGGTGAGGCGCTTTCAATACTCGAACTTATCCGACGGTTGGGCGAAGAAGACGAAGCGATCTCATTCATGGTGACGACCGGGACCGTGACATCTGCACGCATACTAGAGCGGAGACTGCCCGCAACGGCCATTCACCAGTACATACCGATCGATATCCGCCCCTTTGTCACGCGGTTTCTGGATCACTGGCGCCCGGATCTGGCGGTTTGGACGGAAAGCGAGTTCTGGCCAAATCTGATGTGCGAAACCCATGCCCGAGAAATCCCAATGGTGTTGATAAACGGTCGCATGTCCAGCCGGTCACATCGCGTCTGGCGATGGTTGCGTGGCTCTTCGCGACACCTGCTTGGTCTGTTTGCAATGGCCCATGTGCAAGACACTCAGTCGGGTAATTTCCTGAAGGACCTCGGGCTTCCCGAAGACCGCATGACGGTCACCGGAACGCTGAAAGAGGGATCCGCCGCCCTGCCCTGCGACGAAGCGGAACGCACGCGCATGACCGGCCTGATCGGCAACCGGCCCACATGGCTTGCGGCATCGACCCACCCGGGTGAAGACGAGATCGTCCTTGAGGCGCACGAACGGGTTCTTCGGCGGTCTCCCCGGAACCTGCTGATCTTGGTGCCCAGACACCCCGAGCGCGGTGAGGAACTGGACACCATGATCTCGAACAAGGGCTGGCGCATTGCCCGCCGTTCAAACAACGATCCGCTTGATCCTGAAACCCAGATCTACATTGCTGATACATTGGGTGAGTTGGGACTTTGGTATCGCATCGCACCCATCAGCTTTGTCGGCGGTTCGCTAGTCCAGATCGGGGGTCACAATCCGTTCGAGCCCGCTGCGCTTGGCTCTGCAATCCTGCATGGGCCGCATGTGACCAACTTTATGGAAATTTATGATCGGCTGGCCAATGCCAACGCAGCTAGGCTGGTACGCAGCGGTCCGGATCTCTTCAATGCAATCGCCACACTACTTGCGCCGCACAAGGCGGCGGCCATGGCCCATGCCGCGTGGGACGTGTGTTCGTCCGGCGCGGAAGTGACGGATCAGGCCAAGGATATGCTGCTGTCGCAGCTTTACCGGGAAGGCTGATGCGGGCGCCGGCGTTCTGGTATCGACGCGACAGCCTTGCGTCGCGAATGCTCGCTCCGCTGGGCGGGATTTATGCAGGTGTCACCGCCCGACGGCTGGCCAGGGCGCGAGGCGTACGGCCAGAAGTTCCTGTCATTTGCGTCGGTAACCTGACCGTGGGAGGCGCTGGCAAGACGCCGACCGTTATGGCGCTGCTGGGCGTGCTCCAAGATCGTGGATTGAAGCCAGCGGTTCTTAGCCGTGGCTATGGCGGCAGCCTTGGCGGCCCTGTGCTGGTCGATCCGGAACGCCACAACGCCGATGACGTAGGAGATGAGCCCCTCTTGCTTTCCGCCTTCGCGCCGGTCTGGGTTTCCCGCGACCGGGGTGCTGGCGCTTTGGAAGCCGCCAAGGGCGCGGATGTTATCGTAATGGATGACGGATTTCAGAACCCTTCGGTCCTCAAGGATCTCTCTGTTCTGGTCGTAGATGCCCAGAGGAATTTTGGGAACAGGCGCGTGCTACCGGCCGGGCCCCTGCGCGAACCGGTCGCCGCCGGACTCAAACGTGCGAACCTCATCTCCGTGGTCGGCGCGCCGGACTACCGTGGGGCGTTTATAGCGGATTGGCATGACCAGTTTGGTGATCTTCCGGTTCTAGAAGCAGCCCTAGAGCCTTTGGCAACGGGTATGGCTTGGGCCGGTATGCGCGCCTATGCCTTCGCCGGAATTGCCAATCCGGACAGGTTCTTTCGAACCCTCCGCGCCCTCGGTGCTGACCTTTGTGGCGCACAGTCGCTTGACGACCACCAGCCCCTGACCTCGCGCCTTCTGGCGCGACTTACGGCTGAGGCGCAGCGCATGAATGCACAACTGGTTACTACGGAAAAAGATGCTGTACGATTGCCGACCCACCTGAGGCGGCAGATTCTGACGTTGCCCGTTCGCTTAAATTGGGCCGATCAGGGGCCGCTCGACGCGGCCCTTGATCGACTGTTCGCTTAGCCGGCGGCCGCCTCGTCAAGGATCGACTGAAACTCCGAGTATGACATGTTTCGATATGTCTCTCCGTTGATCACGAATGACGGTGTCGAACGGATGCCGTGTTCTTCGGCGTTCTGCTGGTAAAGTGTGACCATGGCCTGGGCTTTGTCGGCATCACTCAGGCAGACGTCCAGCTGTTCGTCCGTCAGACCCCCGGTCTTGCCGATGCGACGCAGCGCACCTGCGATCTGGGTTGGATCGCCCGAACCCGCCCATTCACTCTGCTGGGCGTAGATCAGATCCGTGAGGCCGAAGAAGCGCTCCGGTCCGCCGCAACGCGCGACCATGGCTGCCCAAAGGCCGGGACGGTCAAAGTAAACCTCTCGGTAGATGAAGTGCACCTTGCCCGTGTCGATGTAGTCAGCCTTCAGCTTCTTGAAGTTGCCCTCATGAAACGACCTGCAGTGCGGGCAGGTGAAGGATGCATACTCAATCACCGTCACAGGCGCCTCGGGGTCGCCCATCGTCATTTCAAGCACGCCCGATGTGTCCACATCCTGTGCCAAAGTTGCGCTCGGCAGCGTTGCCAGACCGATCAGTGTTACCACTGCAAAGGCCGTCATGGCGGAAAAGAGTCTTGTCATGTCAGATCCCGTTTATCGCGTCTTGCGTTCAAGTATGTTGGCACCCAGCGTTTCCAATGCCTCGCGCAGGCCTTGGTCGGTAACGCTGGAACTGGCCGCGCGCGCTTCTTTGCGATGACGATTGCTTTGCACCCGCGGGGAAGGTTCTTGTGTCTTGCCGGAGAACTGCGCCTGCGCTTCGGCAAATCCCGAAGGCGCGGTCTGGGTTATCCGGATCTTCGAGACGGCGGCATACCCGTAGCAGGCATTCACGCGTCCCTTCAGGCGCTCTAACTCGGCCTGCAATACTGGTGCAAACGACCCGGTCGTCAGAACAGTCAGCGTCGCACCGATCCCGTCACGGCCATAGGACACTTTCACGGGCCTTGTGGCTGCGGAAAGGTCCGGACCGGCGATTTCTTCCCAGTGGGTCAAAACTCGGCTGCTTGTAAAACCGCGGTCTTCCGCCGCCAATCTCACCTCATCGGCCACCAGGACGCCCGCACGCTCAAAACCGCGTCTGCGGCGTGCTTTCGTCTTTTGAGGCGTTGACTTCACGACCAGCTTGTCCATCTGCTGTGTGTAATATTGTCAGTCTAGCCAAGTTCGCGTCAGGAGAAACCCGAAAGCGTGGTAACAGGTCTGTCACAGGTGCGTGAAACGTCGCCAATGCCGCATCCGTCCGATCTATTGGACTGGTATTCGGACCATGCCCGCACGCTTCCCTGGCGCGTGTCACCGCAAAACCGGCGTGCCGGAGTTACACCGGATCCTTATCACGTCTGGCTGAGCGAGATCATGCTGCAGCAGACGACCGTTGCGGCGGTCAAAGACTACTTCCTTAAGTTCGTGACGCGCTGGCCAACCGTCGGTGACCTTGCGGCAGCTGAAGATGGGGATGTGATGGCGGCGTGGGCCGGCCTTGGCTATTACGCCCGCGCGAGGAACCTATTGAAATGCGCCCGCATGGTCGTGGCGCAACACCAAGGAAGGTTCCCGGCAAGCCGGGACGCCTTGATTGAACTCCCCGGTGTCGGGCCCTACACGGCGGCCGCAATCGCGGCCATCGCGTTTGATCAAAAAGAAACCGTGGTCGACGGAAACGTGGAACGCGTGATGGCGCGGCTGTTTGACGTACACGACCCACTTCCAGCCTCAAAAGCGGACCTGACCCGGCTCGCAGGCGGACTGACGCCAGATTACGAGCCAGGAAATTATGCGCAGGCAGTCATGGATCTGGGGGCAACGATCTGCAGTCCACGCCAGCCGGCCTGCGGAATCTGCCCTTGGCAGGCCCCCTGCGCCGGAAGGCGTGCCGGCACGGCGCCCGAGCTCCCTAAGAAGACGCCCAAAAAGCCCAAGCCGGTGCGGCTTGGCCATATCTGGGTCGCGCAGCGAAAAGACGGCGCATGGTTGCTGGAACGACGGCCCGAGCGTGGGCTTCTCGGTGGCATGCTGGGCTGGCCCGGTACGGAGTGGAGCGAACAGCGGCCCAGCCCGACACTACCCCCGGCCACGGGTGACTGGCAGCTTCTTCCGGGAGAGGTGCGGCACACCTTCACCCATTTTCACCTGCGGCTTTCCGTCTCAGCCGCCGTGGTCGAAGACGTGGTTCCCAACCGGGGTACGTTTGTTACGGCCGAGAAATTTTCGCCGGGCGATCTGCCGACCGTCATGCGCAAGGCCCATGACCTGACGCAAGGTCGGCTCTTGCCTAATTAGCAGGCAGCCTGTGTAACATGACGTCCCGGACCTGAGCCAAGGTACACAATAAATGTCATCGGCCGATCAGATCTCAGCGCCTTTGCCAAGCGCGTTCCCCTTTTGGGTATCTGTCACGATCTTTCCGCTGGTTGCGATAAGTGCATACTTTGGCGGTTGGACGCTTTTTCTTGTACCGCTTTACACGTGGGGCAGCTTTTCTCTTCTGGACAAAGTCCTTGGCCTCGATCTGTCGAACGCCGATACCAAGACGGCCGACAGCGCGCTTTTCTGGCACCGTCTTGTGACACTGGTCTGGTTTCCGCTGCAGTACGCGACAATATTTGGCGCCCTTTGGTGGGTCGCGGTCACAGACCACCTGTCAACGTTCGAAGTTCTGGGCCTGTTCTTCGGAGTGGGTGTGGTCAGCGGCTCTATCGGTATCACCTACGCGCACGAACTGATGCATCAGAAGCCAGCGCTTGAACGCCGTTTGGCCGATCTGTTGATGGCAAGCGTGCTTTACGGCCACTTCCGCACGGAACACCTGCTTATCCACCACCGGTTCGTGGCTACACCCCGCGACCCTGCAACGGCCCGTTATGGCGAAAGCTTCTTTCACTTTTTTCCGCGGGTCCTGCGGCAGTCTTTCGTGTCGGCATTCCTGGTCGAGGCCGAGCGGCTGAAGCGGCGCCAAAAACCCATCTGGCACAGGGATAACCCGTTCTGGACCTACGCAGTACTGCAGTCCGGGTTTCTGATCTTGGCAGCACTTATCGGTGGCTGGTTAGGTGTCGCGCTCTTTGCGTTCCAGGCGCTGATCGCTGTCTGGCAACTGGAGCTGGTCAACTACATAGAACACTACGGCCTGACGCGCCGTTATGTCGGCGCCGGTAAGTATGAACATGCGCGCCCGCACCATTCATGGAATGCCACGACCAGGGCCACAAACTGGCTGTTGATCAATCTCCAAAGGCATTCCGATCACCATTTCAAACCGGACCGCCGGTTTCCGCTGCTTCAAACATATGGCAAAGACGAAGCCCCCCAGCTGCCCTATGGCTATGCCGTTATGACAACAGCCGCGATGATCCCGCCCTTGTTCCGGAAACTTATGAACCGCAGGGTCGATGCCTGGCGGCAACGTTTCTATCCGGATATCGAAGACTGGGGCCCGTACAATCGGGCAGAGTGGCAACAGGTTGACTGAGGCAGTCAGCCCTTCTGCATATCAAAAGCCATCGGGCCAGAATGCCTAAAAAAAAATGCCCCGCCGGTGAGGGCGGGGCAAGTTCAAGTGCCGTGGACATGGTCGGGCCACAGGCACCGGCGGTATTCGTTGGAATTGTCAGTCCATTTCAGCGCGGATCTGCTGGCGCAGATAGTCAATTGGAACCGGTTTGCCATCGCGCTGGTAGCTCCAGTACATCCAGCCGTTGCAACTTGGCGCGCCTTCAAGATGCGCACCGACCTGATGAATGGATCCTTGGGCGTCGCCTGAGACAAGGGTTCCATCCGCGCGGACGCGCGCGGTCTTGCCCCGGGGGCTTATGAGAACCTCACCCGGCTGCAAAAGTCCACGTTCGACAAGTTGGCCGAAAGGAACGCGCGGTGCCGCGCGGCGCGACGCGCTAACTTCAAGTGTTTCACGATCATATCTGCGCACCTTCGCAAGCCGCTTTTCCGCAGCTTCGCGGTACGCTTTCTCACGTTCAATACCGATGTAGTTGCGCCCGAGTTTCTTGGCCACAGCGCCGGTTGTTCCGGTCCCAAAGAACGGATCGAGCACCACGTCGCCGGGTTTGGTTGTCGCGACCAGAACCCTGTGAAGCAGCGCTTCGGGTTTCTGTGTCGGATGCGCTTTGTCGCCGTCTTTGTTTTTCAGCCGCTCGTGCCCGGTGCAAAGCGGCAGCACCCAGTCCGAACGCATCTGTATGCCTTCGTTCAAAGCCTTCAGCGCTTCGTAGTTGAATGTGTACTTTGCACCTTCGTCCCGTGACGCCCAGATCAATGTCTCGTGGGCATTGGTCAGGCGCATGCCGCGGAAATTGGGCATGGGGTTAGACTTTCGCCAAACCACATCGTTCAGGATCCAGAAGCCCGCGTCCTGCAATGCCGCGCCGACGCGAAAGACGTTGTGATAGCTGCCGATCACCCAGATTGCGCCGTTGGGCTTTAGGATACGCCGCGCCGCATCCAGCCAGTCGCGGGTGAAACGGTCGTAGGCTTCAAACCCGCTGAAACGGTCCCATGCGTCGTCAACCGCGTCGACCATACTGTTGTCGGGACGGTGCAGGGTGCGCTTTAGCTGAAGATTGTAGGGCGGATCGGCAAAAATCAGATCCACCGACGCCTCTGGCAGGGAACGCATCACCTTGACGCAATCGCCCGCAACAATCTGGTTCAAAGGCAGCTCGGCTGCCGTTTGTGACGTCGTTTTGGTCATTTTCTGCCTCGGGTCCGGCACGGTTTTTCCGGCCTGAACTGATTTGACCCGAGGATGATTCAAAGGCGAATCGCGGTCAATTTGTTTTTTTGAATCAACTGCTTAGTTATTTCCTTGATACAAGATGTTGTGTACGGGTTTAAAACTGCGTCTATGATGTGGGGTGGCACCCATATTTAGGAGCGCCCGCTGATGCTCTTTTGTCGGATAGCCCACATTTCGTTCCCAGCCGTACCCCGGGTGCTGTTGCGCCAAATCCACCATGATCCTGTCCCGGGCCACTTTTGCCACGATCGAAGCG
The DNA here is from genome assembly GCA_039026235.1 of Pseudomonadota bacterium. Taxonomy (GTDB): domain Bacteria; phylum Pseudomonadota; class Alphaproteobacteria; order Rhodobacterales; family Rhodobacteraceae; genus JBCCMQ01. The sequence goes on along the minus strand of JBCCMQ010000009.1, from coordinate 123,888 downwards.
GCCGCGATTGATGCCGAGGCGGCATCTCCCCTGACGATTGCGCGGGCGGGTACGTCGATCTGCCGGGGCAGACGGTTGCCATCGATCAAAAGGAAGTCGGCCCGGATGGCGAGCCCGGTCACCGCGCGCTCCATGGCAAGCATGGCGGCGTTCAATATGTTCAGGCGGTCGATTTCGTCGACGCTCGCGTGTCCGACCGACACGTCTGCGACCTGATGCAATTGCTCCGCTAGGGCCATGCGCTTTGCTGCCGACAGGCGTTTGCTGTCATTCAGATCCTGCGGAACATCCTGTGGATCCAACCAGACCGCTGCCGCAGTGACCGGACCTGCCAAGGGACCACGCCCGACCTCGTCAACGCCGGCAACCCGGGTCGCACCCCGGTCGTATGCTGCCTGTTCATATGCAAAGTCTGGGCCCACGATTTTTCTGTCGCCCAACCGATGCCTGCGCGCAAGCGTATGAAACAAAAAATCGGCGGCACCCGAAGGTGCCGCCTGGGCGCGCTTAAACGCAGGTGCGAGTACACCACCCTTGACGTACCCGGATCAGTCGTCTCTCCGGGCAGCGCGCCTTTCTCGGATATCCTGGCGTCCATCGCGTACGCCGTTTCGGTAGGCCTTGCGCACGTCCTGACGATGCTGCTTGCGCAGCTGTTGACGGAACTCCTGGCGTTGCTTCTGGCGGTACGCCGGACTGCCGTGGACATGCTTGCGGCCGTTGTGGCCCCTCAGATGATGGGGCTTCTGCCCACGATGATTGTGCCCGTGCAAATGGGGGCGGGCGTGCCGGGGTTTGGCAAATTTATGGCGATGCCCGTGGTTGGCATGGGCGTGGCGGTGCCGCACACCGCCATGGGAATGAAACCGATGCGGATTGTGGACGGGAGCGTATGCCTTTGGCGGTGGCGGGCGCCGGTGCACGACAACGGGGTCCGAGCCATGGTCATTGTCGTTGTCATCAATGATCTCTGCTATGATGACACCCGCTATCGCACCGGCAAGAAGCTGCCCCAGGATGGCGCCGTCCTGGGCGCGGGCGCTGACGGCTGAAAGCCCGGCTACCGTCACGGCGGCGATGACTACGGAACGGATGAGGATGCGCATGGCTTTGTCTCCTTTGATCTTTTCTGGCGCCTGAGGTGGCGCGTTTGATCTCGGGATGGCCGAAAAGCGATCGGATAGACAATTTCAGCGCGAAGCTATCGAATAACGCGGATGGGAAATGGACAGCGATATTGAATAACGGCGACCAATCGCCGACAGTCGCACCATGCGACGTTTTATGTTGATCCCACTCTCGCTCTTTGTGCTGCTTGCGGCGGCATCGGTGGCGTCTGCCGCCTGCTATGCCGATTACAAGGCGAAACGCGGCAACCCGCTGCAGCTGCACTATGGGGTGATTGAAGTGCCCGAAAATGCCTGCAATGCCGGGGCGGCCGCGAATGTCGTTAAACGACGTATCGGGCGCGACGGCTGGGAGTTGTTGAATATCGTATCGGTCTTCCGCGACGGCGGCGGGCTAGAAAGACGGAAAGCGAGTGCCGGCGCCTACTATCTCAAATATTGAAAAGTCGCTGCCCGGATCACGGGTCGTCCTGATTGGTATTGCGGTCATTGTCGCGATCCTGGCGATCGCGGCGGCTTTGCTGTTTATCGCCTTGCCGGATGCCAACGCGTTCAATGCGCGCGTCGAGCGGTTGTTTGTAGAGAATGCCGCGCTGACGTCGAATGCGGAAATCAAGCTGCTTGAGATCCTGGCGCAATCGGGCACGGCCTTCAGCGAAGTCCTATCGTCATACCGGGTGGTGATTTTCATCCTGCTCGTCTTTGCAACCGCAATGTTGATCGTCGCTGTTGTGCTCTTGGCCATCATTCTGACCTTCAACCGGCGCATGTCCGAGATTGAGCGTGCGGGCATCCAGGTGCAGTCGCTGATCATCAGCCGCGATGAAAACACGGTTTACCTGAACAACATGGAGTTCAAGCTAACAGAGGCTTCGATTGAAACGCTTGCGGTTCTGGCCGAGGCGCGGATGGACGACGATGTCATGTCGGGGTCAGAAATCGAATCTGTCATCACCGGCAAGCATGCGACCGAATGCGACGAAGCATCTGGCGCCACGCGGATCAAGCGGCTGCGCGATGCCTTGGGTAATCAGATTGTCAGCGAGCTTCTGATCAAGAATATCGCCCGCAAGGGATACATGTTGTCCATCGACAAGGATGTTATCCGGATGGTCTGACGCCTGCCCGCTACCGCGCGCGGCGTTTGCCGGGCGTTTTTGAATGAAAGGTGGGCGGGCGTTTCTGAACCCAGCGAACAAAACGGTCCAGCCTGGGATGCGACCTTAGCGCCTCGGGCGTGTTGTACTGACGGGCAAGTTCGCTTTCGCTTAGCGTCGCGTGCACCTCGTTATGGCAGATCTGGTGCAGCAAAACCGTGGGGCCGCCCTTGCCGCCACGCAGTTTGGGAACAAGATGGTGAAGGCTTTGGCGGGCTTCCGGTGGCACCGGCCGTCCGCACAGTGCACAAAGGGGATCCGAGCTGTCCGACATGCGTGGCCTTGCTGGCTGACTTCCCTTTAGTATGGTGATCCAAGCAGCGCCCGAAACAAGGGGCTTCGGGCGCCAGGTAAGTTCATTCCTTCCGGAGCGGGACCATGGCCCAACAATTCTCTGAACTTGATGAACGCCTGTCGGCATTTATCCGGCGACAGAACATGTTCTTCACCGCCAGCGCCGCGGCGGGATCCCGGGTGAATGTGTCGCCGCGCAGCACCGATTGTTTTCGCATTTCCGGGCCGAATGCCGTCTTCTTTCTAGACCGTACGGGCAGTGGCAACGAAACCGCCGCTCACCTTAAGGCGGACGGGCGTTTGACTATTATGTTTTGCGCTGTGGCGGGCCCGCCCATGATCATGCGTCTCTACGGCACCGGGCGCGTTCTACATCGCGACACCCAGGAATACGCAACGCTGTTGGATGCGCATTTTCCGGATGGTGGCCCAAGCGGCGCCCGACAGATCGTTTTTCTGGACGTCGACCTCGTCCAGACATCCTGTGGCTACGGAGTGCCATTGTTCGAATATCAGAGCGAGAGGCCGTCCATGGACAACTGGACAGACAAAAAAGGACCTGACGGCATAAGGGGCTATTGGCACCAGGAAAACCGGTTCAGCATGGATGGCCTGCCCACCGGCATATTCGATCCGCCGGACGAACCGGCGACGTCCAAAATTTAATCCAACGCCCAGTCGATTATCGGACCAGCGGGTACGATACCAAGGGGGTTGCGCGCCTCGGAAGGCGAAAAATATCCTTGCTTGTAGACGTCGAAATCGACCGTCTGGGCAACGCCGCGCATATGGTAGATGCGCCGGGCATAATTCCAAAGGTGCGGATAATCCGTCAGCCGTCGCAGGTTGCACCGAAACGCATAGTGATAGGCCACATCGAAACGCACCAGAGTGGGAAAGAACCGCAGGTCAGCTTCTGTGAAGCTGTCGCCCGTCAGGTACGTTGAACTTTCCAGGTGACTTTCGATGCTGTCCAAAAGCGCAAAGACTTCCGCCACTGCTTTGTCGTAGGCTTCCTGGGTCCGGGCAAAGCCGGCCCGGTAGACACCGTTGTTGAAACCCGCGTAGATCCGGCCATTCCAGTCGTCAATGGACTGCCGGAGTGTTTCCGGGCAAAGCGTTATGCCCTTACCAAAGGCACCCAGCATTCGAATGATGTCGGCGCTTTCGTTTGATACGATCTGTTCGGTTTTCTTGTCCCAAAGCACGGGCACGGTCAGGCGACCGGTGTATTCCGGGCGTTGTCGGGCATAGACTTCGTGTATTGCTGAAGCACCTAAGAGCGGGTCCGAGAACGGCCCATCCCCGTCGAAAATCCAGCCCTGATCGGTCCGGCGCGGACGCGCGACAGATACCGAGATGTCTTCTTCCAAATCAAAGAAAAGCCTGGCCAAAAGCGTGCGATGGGCCCAGGGGCAGTTTCGAGACACAAACAGATGATAACGGCCCTTTTCCGGGGCGAAACCGGATGAGCCGTCGGCCGCTATCCAGTGCCGAAGGGTTGACTTCGCGCGCTGAAATGATCCGTCGCTGCCGGTGCCCTGGCCCGGATCGTCAACGTGGTAGATCCCATCAATCATCACGCCCATGGGTCGCGCTCCTTCATTGGTGCCGGTCAGGGCCTTTCCGCCGCCGCGCGATAGGCAGGGCGGCTTCGCATACGTTCGAGGTAGTCATCTAGCGTGTCATTGCGGATTGGCAGCCTTGCCCGAACGGCCCAGCCCAGACAGTGGGTCAGGATGATGTCGGGAATGGAAAATCCATCGCCCATCACGTAGGGACCTGACCATCTTTCCATAAGAGTGTCTCGGCTGCGTTCCAGTTCCCATGCGATGGTTTCTTTCACGGCCGCGACACGCCGCTCTTCGGGCAAGATGAAGCGATGTCGGGCCGCCAGCCAAAGCGCGGCATCGATCTCATCCAGAACGAACTGCGTCATGCCGTCCTCAAGCGCGCGCTCGATTGTGCCGGCCGGTGCTGTCAGGGCCCCATGCCGGTCCGCCAGATAGTGAAGGATCGCCGTGCTGTCGGTGATTGCGGTGTCCCCGTCGATCAGGACAGGGATTTTTCCGGCCGGATTATGCTGTCTGACGACTGGGGACCGGGGCGTTTCTGGCAGGTGCTCATACGGCTGGCCCAGCTCTTCGAGCGCCCACATCACCCGGAACGCACGTGATCCCTTGCCGCCAATCAACGTGTACATCAGGGCCTCCCCAGAACCGCGAGGCGCACCAGCGCGCGCTCGACAAGCGCCATTTGGGGCGCTTTGCTTGTTGAGCGCAACCGCAGGTCGGTTTCGACCAGAAGAGCCAGGGCCTGTTCCAGTTTTGGCGCACCCCAGGCCCGCGCCTGGCGCTCCATCCGCGCGCGCCGGGGGCCAAAGACCGGCGGACGTGCCCGCGCCAGCCCTGCGCCGGGTCCTTTTGGATCAATGGCTGCGCCGTACAGAGTTCTGAAATGCCGCGCGGCACCGATGCAAAGGGCCGTGGGTGATGTTCCCTGTGACGCGAGGCGCGACAGGACCGGCGCGAGCGCGTCGACCTGGCCGTCGGCCACAATCAAAAGCGCCTCATCAAGAGCTGCCTCCACGGACAGCGGTGCGACGGCCGCGACGTCATCACTCGAGACCGGCGCCGGATCACCATGTTTGTAGACCGCCAGTTTCTCGACGAACTGAGCGAAATCGCCGGGGTCGAAACTGGTGGCCAACGCCAGTATGTCCTGTTCGGCTGACCTGTCCATCTGGCCAATCCCCGCAGTCCGGAGCACGGCTTCGACCTCGGACCGGCTGGGCGGTTCGTCATAGATCGGTGCCGCATAGGCCTGCCGACTGCTCTCAAACGCCTTGCGAAGCTGTGACGTCGGGCGCAACGACGCCGCTGTCACGATGATCTGAGCGTCACCGGGTGCCCAGTCTTCCAGTGCGACCAAAACTGCAGCACTCGCAGCATCGGTCACCTGATCCACAAAAACCGCGCGCGGGCCGGGGAAAAAGCCTTGCGCCTTTATGGCGTCTCGAAGGGACGCGGCGTCGCTGCGCAGGTCCGCCGCCAAGATGCGCTCAAGGCGCATTTCGGCCTCGGCCTCCGGGCCAAGCAGGTTCTTCAGAAGCTCTTGGCGGCGCAAGGCCACGCGCATGGCATCGGCGCCATAAATCAATATACCGGATGCTTTGGGATCGGGCTTGCTGAAATAGGCCGGAAGATCGCGGGTGGACAGTTTCATGAAAGCCACTGGGCACGATTGGCCGTCAGTTCCGCGACCAGATCACGCGCCAAAATCGTAAGGGCGCGTTGCACGGCGTCCTCGCGGGCAAACTCGGTCGAAGCCGTGGTCCCCGTGGTGCCGTAGCCGGTGAATGCGGTGACCGCTCCGCGTGTCAGTTCAAGCCCGGTGCCCCCATCGATCAATCGGTACGCGACACGACCGTTGACCTCACCACGTGTAATAACGTTGTCGGGCGTGATCCCGGCATTGCTGAGCCGGACAGACAGAACGTACTGTAGCTCGTACTCAGGAACGTCGGTGGGTCCCAGGATACGCTCTAGTTCATCGACAAAGATAAACTCGCGTGCGTCATTGGGTTTTGCCACAAGAACCCGACCTGCAAGGGCGGCCTGGGCGCCGCCCGGTGCCAGTGACGGTTCAAAACCACATGCGGACACAAAGCACGCCAGTCCCGTCAGAAACGGTCGTCGCGCTATGCCGCATTCAGATGACAACGTTGACAATCCGGCCGGGCACCACGATCAGCTTTTTCGGGTCACGACCGTCCAAGGCCCGCTGAACGGCGGCATCCGACAGCGCGATTTCTTCCAATTCATCGCGTGACATGTCCTTGGCAACGGTGACTTCTGACCGGCGTTTCCCGTTGACCTGGATGGGCATTGTCACCGTGTCTTCCACCAGGAATGAAGGGTCTGCCTTGGGCCAGGGCGTCGTTGCGATCAATCCCTTTCCGCCAAGGCGCTGCCAGATCTCTTCGGACAGATGGGGCGTCATCGGTGACATCAGTTGTGCCAACGTGCGCAATGCCAGAGCTTTCGTCTCACTTCCTGCCCGGGACTTCTGGATCGCCCCTGCAAAGCTGTAGAGCCGCGCAATGGCAGCGTTGAAGCCGAAACTCTCGATCCCCATGGTGACGTCATGGATTGCCTTGTGAACGACGCTGAGAAGCAACTTGTCGGCTTCGGCATCGGACGGCGTTGTATCTTTATTCGCTTCCTCAGCCATGCGCCAGACGCGGCCAAGGTGGCGGTTGGCAGCCTCGGCGCCCGAGGCTGTCCATTCAACATCGCGCTCAGGCGGGCTGTCAGACAGCACGAACCAACGGACGGTATCGGCGCCGTACTGTTCGATTATGTTGACCGGATCAACCACATTCTTCTTTGATTTTGACATCTTAGCAGATGGCACAATTTCAACCGGCGTCCCGTCTGCAAGTTTGCCGTCCGTCACTTCTTCGGGCAGGTGATATCGTGGACGGCGCCCGGCGGCGCTGTCTTCATAGGTGACGTATATTTCATGGGTCACCATGCCTTGCGTGAAAAGCGCGTCGAACGGTTCGTTTGCCGAAGCCGGCAGATGGCCGCAGATGCGCATCGCCCGCGCAAAGAACCTCGAATACAGAAGGTGCAGGATCGCGTGTTCTATGCCGCCGATGTACTGGTCGACATTCATCCAGTAGGACGCATCTTCGGGATCCGTCGGGGTCTTGGCCCTGGGGCTCGTGAACCGTGCGAAGTACCAGGATGAATCGACAAACGTGTCCATCGTGTCCGTTTCCCGCAACGCCGGGCCACCGCATTCGGGACATATCGTATCACGCCAGGTTGGATGCCGGTCCAGCGGATTGCCCGGAACACCAAACGACACATCGTCAGGCAGGCGGATCGGCAGATTTTCCTTTTTCTCGGGAACGACGCCGCAAGATTCGCAGTGCACGACCGGTATCGGGCATCCCCAATAGCGTTGGCGGCTCAGTCCCCAGTCACGCAGCCGGTATTTCGTCTTGCCACGGCCCAGTTCCTGCGCCTCAAACCAGTCTATAGTGGCGTCAATTCCCACCTGACTGCTGACCGTCTCTATCCCGGCAAAGTGGTCGATATAGACCACCTGTTCGGACTTACCCGGCACCAGTGCCTTGGTTGTCACTTCGGTTTCGTCGCCGGGCATGTGGAAGGCGTTGCGAACGGGCAAGCCATATTTGACCGCGAAATCCAAGTCACGCTGATCATGCGCGGGACAGCCAAAGACCGCGCCGGTTCCATAATCCATCAACACAAAGTTGCCGACCCAAACCGCCAGCTCCATGTCCGGATAGATCGGGTGCCGCACCTTAATGCCGGTATCGATGCCGCGCTTTTCAGCCTTTTCCAGCGCCGCCTCGGTCGTGTCCATTTTGCGCGTATCGGCGATGAATGCCGCCAAGCCATCATTGGTTTGTGCCAAATCGCGCGATATCTCGTGTTCAGGCGAAATGGCGATGAAGCTCGCGCCGCGCATGGTATCCGGCCGGGTCGAATAACACAGGATTTCTCGGCCGCCGTCCGTCCGGTGAAACGGGATCTCGATACCGCGGGAACGGCCGATCCAGTTCTCTTGCATCAGGCGCACCTTGGCCGGCCAGTTGTCCAGTCCGTCCAGCGCATCCAGCAACTCCGGCGCCATGTCCGAGATCTTGAAGAACCATTGGGTGAGTTCACGCCGCTCAACCTCGGCACCCGACCGCCAGCCTTTGCCGTCGATGACCTGTTCGTTGGCCAGAACCGTCAGGTCCACCGGGTCCCAATTGACGACGGCGTTCTTCCGATAGACCAGGCCATGTTCCAGAAAATCCAGAAACAGCGATTGCTGCTGGCCATAATATTCGGGGTCGCAAGTCGCAAATTCCCGGCGCCAGTCGATCGACAGGCCAAGCGGCTTCATCTGATCGCGCATGTCGGCAATGTTGCCGTAGGTCCAGTCCTTGGGGTGGCCGCCGCGCTCCATGGCAGCGTTTTCGGCCGGCATGCCGAATGCGTCCCATCCCATCGGATGCAGAACGTTGTAGCCCGTCGCTTTTTTATAGCGCGCGATAACATCGCCCATTGTGTAGTTGCGAACGTGCCCGATGTGGATCCGGCCCGATGGATAGGGAAACATCTCAAGCACATAGTACTTGGGCTGATCGTCACGTCGTTCAGCCTCAAAGACGTGTTCGTCGGACCAGGCCTTGCGCCATTTCGATTCAATTTCACTCGGAGAGTACTGAGCCATCTCGCTGCCTTCGCTTTCAGACTGACAGGCTTTGGTCTTAGGCGTCCTGAACCTGCCGAGATTCGGTTATAGGTTGGCCTCTTGCACGCGCAACTGGCGGGCCCGCGTCAGGATCGCATCTTCGACCGCACGCAATGTGTCGGGATCGACGGGTCCGCTGCGCGTGCGCATGGATAAGCTCAGCGAGCGTGCGTCGAGCGCCGGATCCCGGACGAATATCGTCGCGCGGTAGGCGGTGCTGCCGCCGGGCGGCGTACCGAATCCGGTCACGAGCACACCGGAGAATGGGTCGGCCTGTTCCACGGGAAGAAAGTTCAGGATCTCAAGCGACGCATTCCAGATGTATTTATTGACCTCCAACGTGACGTTCGGGTCGAGCTGCGTTTGAAAAAGATCGAAGAACGACGAATCGTTCCGGGTTCGTTCATCCACGAAGTCATCCGGAAGATTGGGATCATCTCCAAGAACCAGCGGACCGAGGAAACTGTCTTCCCCGCAACTGGAAAGCACGAGTGCCGTCGATAGAACAAGCGCGCGTCCGATTCTGCCCTTAAGCGCCATGAAAACCCCATGTTGCGGTGGACAGTTCACTACCCCACTGTTTCTGGTCCAGCAAGCGTTTTCCCCCAGCAAAATAACGACGTTAGTTGCTGCAAATGCGGGGCGCCAAAGGACTGTGGCAAAGCTGCACCATGCGTTGCGCATTCATTGAGGGATGCTGGGCTGCGCTTGCATTGGCGGGGCAATGGAGCGAATTACGAAACACACTCAGATCGGGTTTTCCCGAGACTTGGGTAAACCTTTAATACGAGGGAAAACGATGAAAAAGGTTCTCTTCACCACGACTGCGCTGGTCTTCACGGCCGGTGTTGCGTCGGCTGAAGTTGGTGTTTCGGGCTTCGCCGAACTCGGCTTCTTTGACGACGACACCGAGTTCCAGTTCCACACCGATATCGACGCCACCCTGACCATGTCGGGTGCCACCGATAACGGTCTGGCATTTGGTGCTTCGATCGACATCGACGAAACTGACGGCGAAGGCTCGTGCGACGATGATGCCGTTGCTGCGGCCGACGGCTCCTGCGACGTAACCGGCGGTTCCGCTGCGTTTGACGCCGATACCCAGGGCGGTGAATCGATCTTCGTTTCGGGCGGCTTCGGTACTGTCACAATGGGTGACACCGACGGCGCTCTGGACTGGGCGATGCAAGAAGCTCTGATCGGTGGTTCGATCCAGGACAACCAAGAACACGGTGGCTATAATGGCAACGCGTTCTTCGACGGTGCTGGCGACGGTCAAATCCTGCGCTACGACTACTCGCTGGGTGACTTCGCAGTGGGCGCCTCGCTTGAGCAAATCGAAAACGGTGCCGGCCTCGACGGACCGGGCGACTATGTCTACGGCATCGGCTTCCGCTACGGTGTTGAGGTAGGCGGCGGCGTTCGCCTGAACTTCGGCGCTGGTTTCCAGGGCTGTGACAACTGTGAAGCCTACGGTATCTCGGTTGACGCACGCTTTGACAACGGCCTGCGCGCGATCCTGAACTGGTCGACCGCGGACACCGACACCGATGCTGACGGCAGCGAAACCGATCACATCGGTCTTGCAGTCGGCTACCAGGTTGATGCTCTGGTCGTCGCAGCCAACTATGGTCAGTTTGACGCCGATGGCGTTGAAACCGAAGGCTACGGCGCGGTCATCAACTATGACCTGGGCGGCGGTGCGGAAGCTCAGTTTGGCGTTGGCAACACCGACGCGGACGGCGCTGACTCGGTCACCACCTACTCGCTGGGTCTGGCCCTGTCGTTCTAATCCGAACGAAAGTGACTTTGGAAAGAGCGGGCATCGGCCCGCTCTTTTCTTTTTGGGTGGGGCATGGCACGTCTCGCCTATGCCACTCGAAGAAATTAAAGAGCGCATGCGCCAAGCCGAGGTTCGGGCTGGCAGGGATCCGGGTTCGACTTGCCTGATCGCCGTTTCCAAGGTTCAGCCGTTGCAACGCGTTACAGCGGTTCTTGAAAGCGGTCATCGCGTTTATGGGGAAAACAAGGTTCAGGAAGCTTCCGGAAAATGGCCAGACCTGAAAGAGGCCTTTCCGGGTGTCACGCTTCATCTTGTTGGTCCACTACAGACAAACAAGGTGAAAGCGGCTTTTGAGCTCTTTGACGCGCTCCATGCTGTGGATCGGTCAAAACTCGTGCAGAAGATTGCCGGTCAAGCCCAGACAGCGGGCCGCTGTCCAGAGCTCTTCATCCAGGTAAACACCGGTGAAGAACCTCAAAAGGCCGGTGTGCATCCCCGGGACGCCGATGGTCTGATCGAAGAGGCCCGAAAGGCGGATCTGCCCGTCGCCGGTCTGATGTGTATCCCACCCCAGGACGAAGAGCCGTCACTGCACTTCGCTCTTCTGGCTAAGATCGCTGAACGCAACGGGCTTTCGGGTCTTTCCATGGGTATGAGCGCGGATTTCGAAAGTGCTATCGCCCAGGGTGCCACCCATATCCGGGTTGGATCGGCCGTCTTCGGTGCACGCGACTACGGCTGAATGATAAGCCGCGTCCGAAGCGTAATGCGCCGCGTGAGCCAGATGAGATCGGGCGCCGCCAAAGCCACACAACCTTCGGTTTTGTGCCCCGCCCTACGCCAGCGATGGATAAAAATAGCCGACCCCCGACCGGCGACGGCATAGGGCCAATTCCAATCACTGATTAGAACCAGATCGTACAGCCGGTCTGACCGCCGCAGGTCTTCATGCGATCCGGGATAGGGTTCCCGCACCATGGTGTTGTAGTCTTCCTGCCGGCTGTCATCGGACCAGAGATCGCCGGGACGGATCGGAACCGCCCAGTCGACGGGGCGCGCCATGCGGTCAGGACGATAAAGACATCCCACAATCCGGTGCACGCCGGCCGGCGTTGCACCGTCGCCTTCCTTCTTTCGGCGCGTGATACCGTATCGTCCGACAGAACAGGGAAACCGGCGGCCTTTGAACCTGAGGCCAGACGGCGCCACGACAAGGTCATTGGGCGTCACAGGATGTGGCCCGATTTCTTGGCTTTCGTATCCAGATAGCGGGAATTCAACGGGTTTTCCCCCACCCGCAGGGGAACCCGTTCGACAACCTTGATACCGCAACTTTCCAGCATGTCGACCTTGCGCGGATTGTTGGTCATCAATCGGACCTGCGAAATGCCCAGCTTTTCCAGGATGCCGGCCCCGACCCGGAAGTCACGCTCATCATCTTCGAACCCTAGGCGGTGGTTCGCATCAACCGTGTCAAAACCCTGATCCTGCAGGGCATAGGCACGCATCTTGTTTGCCAGACCGATACCGCGCCCTTCCTGGTTCAAATAGAGCAGAATGCCAGAGCCCTCGGATCCCATCTGTTCAAGGGCGCCCTTTAATTGAGGACCGCAATCGCATTTGAGCGAGCCGAGCACATCACCGGTGAAGCAGGCCGAATGGAGACGCACCAGGATCGGGGCTGCACGATCGGGTAGCCCGACTTCGACCGCATAATGTTCTTCGCCGCCATCGTCGGGTCGAAACACGTGCAGGCGGGTCGTTGGAGCTGTTTCAAGAGGCAACCGCGCCGACACTACATCGAAGAACGGCGTGTTGCGGCCCACAAGACCCTCTATATCTCTCAGATCGAGCGTCGTCAGGTCGTCTGGCGGCCCGCCCCAATGGACCACAACGGCGCAGGGAAGCAGCCGGGCGGATTTGACGAGCGCAATAGCCGCGCGATGAACGGACGCATCCCCGCCGCGCAGGGTCTGAAATGGTCCCTTTAGGGGTGTGCGCAGATCCACTGATGGGTCTGCGACGGCCCTTATCCACCCCACGCTTGCAGTCGCCGGGACGGTGATACGGGCCAGATCCCCGTCATAGGCACGCGCCTTGAGCGTTGCCGCCCGCCAGTCTGTTACTGCGAGTTCTACATCCACGTCTGCGCCGCGCAGTTCGTCCAGCAACCCATCCGACATCTGTTCTGCAGCCAGCACCAGGGCGTGACCATGGCCCGCCCTGACACAAACCGGCAGCCCGGTTCGCAGGTCCGTGCGCGCCCTCGCGAGCCGCTGCAGTGACGTCGGTGTGAGTGTCATGGCCTGCAATGAATGTTGCAAAAACGGTGTCTGGTCAAACCTGAGAGGCCCTTTCATGAAACAATTGACCCGCCTCCGACACGTCAGCGTGAGAAATCGGCACCTGACCTTGTCCAAATGCTGGCCGCGCCGCATTTCTGAAGGAAGAAAAACGGAGGCACCCATGGGAACGCTGAAAAAGATCCTTCTGGTGGATGATGAAGAAGATCTGCGGGAAGCGCTGTCAGAACAGCTCGTTATGACGGAAGACTTCGATGTCTTTGAAGCGGGCAACGGTGCCGAAGCGATGGAGAAAGTTCGCGCCGCGATCTATGATCTTGTGATTTTAGATGTCGGTCTGCCGGACACGGACGGTCGCGAGCTTTGTCGCCTGATGCGCAAGCAGGGCGTCAAATGCCCGGTCGTCATGCTTACCGGCCATGACAGCGATGCTGACACGATTCTTGGCCTGGATGCAGGTGCGAATGACTATGTCACGAAGCCCTTCAAGTTTCCGGTGCTTCTGGCCCGCATTCGCGCCCAGTTGCGCCAGCACGAGCAGTCCGAAGACGCTGTCTTTCAGCTGGGGCCTTATACTTTCAAGCCTTCCATGAAGATCCTGGTGACCGAAGACGAAAAGAAGGTCCGCCTGACCGAAAAGGAAACGAACATCCTGAAGTTTCTTTATCGGGCTTCTGAAGGGGTCGTTGCGCGCGACGTGCTTCTGCATGAGGTCTGGGGATACAATGCCGGTGTCACCACCCATACGCTTGAGACACATATCTACCGCCTTCGCCAAAAAATCGAACCAGATCCGTCAAACGCGCGCCTTCTTGTCACCGAATCCGGCGGCTACCGTCTGGCCGTATAGAATCCCTCCGCGCCGGGGTTATGGCGCGAACCTCCCTGTTGGACTGACCCGGGCATGGCCCGGGTCTTTTTTTATCGTTGGGCTGGTGCAGCAGGCGGTCAAAGCCTAATGTCCGGCGGCCTGACCAACCGCGAGAAACCGATGCCATTTACTCTTGCTACCTGGAACATCAACTCCGTACGGCTTCGTGCCGATCTGGTAGCGCATCTTTTGAAGGAAGAGGCGCCGGACATCCTGTGCCTGCAAGAGTGCAAAAGCCCCGTCGACAAGATCCCCCGCGACGCCTTCGCGGCGCTGGGTTATGACAACCTCGTGGCGCGCGGACAAAAGGGCTATAATGGTGTGGCGATACTCTCAAGATTGCCGCTTGAAGACGCCGGTCACATTGACTTCGTCGGCAAGGGCGATGCGCGTCACGTGGCAGCAAGACTGGCCAACGGGGTAACGATCCACAATTTCTATGTTCCCGCCGGCGGCGATGTCCCGGATCGCAGCGTCAATGATAAATTCGGCCACAAGTTGGATTTTCTTAGTGAAATGAAACAGCGCTTTGCGGCCGATGTTCCGGAACGGTCGGTTCTGGTGGGCGACCTGAACATCGCCCCGCGGGAAGACGATGTCTGGGACCACAAGAAGCTGTTGAAAGTGGTCTCTCACACACCGATAGAGGTCGACCATCTTACCTCAGCGCAAAAGGCCGGCGCCTGGGTCGACGTGACGCGAGCCGACATTCCTGATGGCCTTTTGTACAGTTGGTGGTCCTACCGGGCGCGCGATTGGGATGCGGCCGACAAGGGCCGCCGACTGGACCACATCTGGGCCAGCCAGGACATTGCCAAAGCCGCCCACAGCAGCAAGATATTGCGCGATGCCCGCGGTTGGGAAAAGCCATCGGACCACGCGCCGGTCTTTGCGACATTCGATTTATAACGCCCGGAAGACCGGAAATCGCCCCGGCCTCTTGGCCTTCGTCACTGAGTTGCGCATATAAAGCGCAACAACCGCCGTCCTAAGGAAACTCAGATGCTTGAATTTGGTTCAGCCGAAACCGACGCAGGCGCCGCCGAAGTCATCAAAGACGCCACCGATGCAACTTTCATGGCTGATGTGGTCGAAACCAGCATGCAAACACCGGTCATCGTCGACTTCTGGGCCCCATGGTGCGGACCCTGCAAGACGCTGACGCCCGCCCTTGAAGGTGCGGTGAAAAAAGCACGCGGGGCAGTCCATCTGGTCAAGGTCAACGTGGACGAAAACCAGGCAATCGCCGCACAATTGCGGGTCCAGTCCATCCCGACGGTTTACGCCTTTTCCGGCGGCCAGCCGGTCGACGGGTTCCAGGGTGCACTATCGCCGGCCGAGGTGGATCGGTTCGTCGAAAAGATCGCTAAGCTCGGGAATGGCGGGGGCGGCGGGCTCGAAGAAGCGCTAGAGGCCGCCGAGGCAATGCTGGAAGAGGGCGCGGCTGTCGACGCGGCCGAGACGTTCGCCGCCATACTCGGCGAAGATCCAGCCAACGCGCGGGCCTATGCGGGCATGGTGCGGGCCCACCTGTCGCTGGACGAATTGGATCGTGCCTTGGCCCTGATTGAAAACGCCCCGCCCGAAGTTGCTGGTGCCGCCGAAGTTGAGGCGATAAAGGCGCAGGTGGATCTGTCGCGGCAGGCCGCAGAGGCCGGACCGGTCGCGGAATTGCACGCCCGCGTAAGGGCCGATGCCGACGATCACCAAGCCCGTTTGGACCTTGCGACCGCGCTCCATGCCTCGGGTGAAACCGAAGCGGCAATCACCGAATTATTGGAGCTGTTCAGGCGAGACCGCGAATGGAACGACGCTGCCGCCAAAAACCAATTGTTTACGATATTTGACGCTTTGGGACCGAAAGATCCGCTGGCGCAGACGGGTCGGCGCAAACTGTCTTCAATGATATTTGCCTGATCCCCTCACCGAGCTACCATCCAGTTATGTTTTCGCCTGCCGATTTGCCGGAAACGATCCCAGTGTTTCCGCTTCCCGGCGCACTTTTGCTGCCGCGCTCGCGCTTGCCACTTCATATCTTCGAACCGCGCTATCTAGCGATGCTCGACGATACGCTGAAGACGTCGCACCGTCTGATCGGCATGATACAGCCACTAGAAGGGCCAGAGGGCGCAAGCGGATCCGGGCTGCACAAGATCGGATGTGCGGGGCGCCTGACCGCGTTCTCGGAAACGGAAGACGGTCGTTACATGATCACCTTGTCAGGCATGTCGCGTTACCGGGTGATCAAAGAGGTCTCCGGTTTCACACCGTACCGTCGCACGGAAGTCAGCTGGGCCGGGTTTGAAAGAGACCTGGGGCCAAACGAGGAAGACCGAGGCTTTGACCGTGCGGCATTTCTTGACCTTTTGGGGCGTTTCTTCAGTGCCCATAGCCTGTCCACGGATTGGGACAGCCTGAAAGAAGCCGAAGACGAATTGTTGATCAATTCTCTATCGATGCTCTGCCCGTTTGATTTTGAGGATAAGCAAGCCCTTCTGGAAGCACCGTCCTTGCCGACCCGCCGTGAGACGCTTGTCACTCTGATTGAGTTTGCCCTTCGCGGCGGCATGAATGAGGAAATCATGCAGTGACGAACGAGATAAGGTTTGACCGCCGCATGCTTGAGGCACTTGTTTGCCCAGTTAGCAACGCGCCATTGACCTATGACGCCGACCGGTCCGAGCTGGTATCGCGGGCGGCCCATATGGCCTTTCCCATCCGCAATGGCATACCGATCATGTTGGTCGACGAGGCGCGCAAGCTCGACTGATTGAGCGGCGCTTCAGATTTGGCGTCCCTGCAGCAAAAGTGGCAGATCACCCGTTAGTCCGGCAGCCTCGCGTATAATGCCGCGCCGCAGACCCGGCAGTGCGCCGACGGTCGCAAGGCCCAGATCCCGTGCGAGACGCACAACACCGATATCGTTTGAAAACAAACGGTTAAATCCGTCCGTGGCAGCGGCCAGGGCAACGACGTCAAATCTGCGCCACCTCTGATAGCGTTCAAGGACGTCGCTACGGCCGATATCATCCCCGCGCCTTGCTGCCAGGGCGACAACCTCGACCAAGGCTGCGATATCCTTGAAACCGGCATTCAAGCCCTGCCCGGCAATCGGATGGATCCGGTGCGCTGCGTCACCGACCAGTGCCAGACGGTCGGTCACAAACGACCGCGCCAAGGAAAGGCCAAGCGGATATGAGAACCGCGCGCCGGACAGGGAAATATCGCCGAGGAAGTCGCCGAAACGCGGACGCAGAACGTCCAGGTAATTCGCGTCGGACATGTCCTGAATTTTCGTGGCGGTATCGGTGCTTTCCGTCCAGACCACAGAACAGCGGTTGTCCGGCAACGGCAAAATGGCCAATGGACCGGACGGTAAGAAATACTGGTAAGCGTGCCCACTGTTGTCCGCTTCGTGCGCAAGCGCACAGACGAGCGAGGTCTGGCCGTAACGCCAGGACAAATGTGTCAGTCCAGAACGTCGTGCCGTTGGGCTGCGCACACCGTCCGCCGCAACCAAAAGCCCGGCCCGCAATACCGTACCCTGATCCGTTGTGACCTCAACGGCACCGGCTGTCGCCGTGTGCCCCGCCGCGGTTTGCCCGAACAGGCTGCTGATACCCTCAGTGGTCTCCAAAGCGCTTAGCAGCACCCGGCGAAGATAGCGGTCCTCAATCATGAAGCCCATTGGGCCTTCTTCGATCTCGGCGTGGTCGAAATGAAGGAAAAGCGGTGATGGGCCGGTTTCGGGCCGACCATCGGATACTGTGATATCAAGAATTGGCTGCGCTTTTTCGGCCAGCCCTTGCCAAAGACCGATCGCCGCAAGCAGCCTTTGCGACGACAAAGACAGAGCATAGGACCTGCCGTCAAATTCATCGCTCATCCGCACGTCCGGTTGAGACGGGTCAATCAATGCAACGCTCAGACCCGAATGGGCCGCCGCCAGCGCAAGGGCCGTACCGATAAGTCCGCCGCCGGAAACGACAATGTCCGTATCAACTGCCATGGCGGCACTTAGAGCGCAGAGGCAAGCATTGTCCATGGCACAAGCTGACGCTACCGTCGCGGGAAACGTGAAGCATGGGGCAAAAATGCAATCTGATTGGACTGAAAAAGGGGCTGCGGAACTCGGGCGCGGAATTGCAGGCGGGCAGATCGATCCGGTCGAGCTGACGCAGGCCTTTCTCAATGCAGCCGCTGCGAACTCTCAGTCCGATGTCATTTACGCGCGGCTCATGCCGGAACGCGCCTTGGCCGAAGCCGATGCAGCGCGCACCCGGTCCAAACAGGGCCTGCGCCGAGGACCCTTGGACGGTGTTCCAATCTCCTGGAAGGATTTATTCGATACCGCTGGCGTCAAGACCGAGGCGGGCTCAGAACTGTTGGCAGGTCGCACGCCCGAAACCGATGCCGTCGTTCTGCAGCGCGCGACACAGAACGGTCTGATCTGTCTGGGAAAAACTCACTTGTCTGAGCTGGCCTTTTCCGGGTTGGGGTTGAACCCGGTGACCGCGACGCCGCCCTGCGTGAATGACCACGGTGCCGTTTCGGGGGGGTCTTCCTCGGGCGCGGCGGCGTCGGTGGCCTTCGGGCTTGCTGCGGGTGCGATTGGCTCTGATACGGGCGGTTCGGTTCGCATTCCCGCAGCCTGGAATGATCTTGTCGGGCTCAAGACAACTCATGCCCGTCTGTCGACGGCGGGCGCGGTGCCTCTGTGCCGTAAGTTCGACACGGTTGGTCCGCTGGCGCGCACTGTCGAGGACGCGGCACTGTTGTTCGCCGTCATGGGCGGTGGTGCGGCCGATCTTGGGTCAGCGACGCTGGATGGGACGAGTTTTCTGGTTTTGACCACGGCAGCCTTCGATGACATCCGGACGGAGCCTCTAGAAGCGTTTGAGCGTTCGGTGTCCCAACTGTCAGCCGCAGGTGCCAAGATCACGCGCGATGCGGTGCCTGAAGTATCCCAGGCCCTGGATCTTTCGGGAACGCTCTACTCCGCCGAGGCCTATGGTGAATGGCGAACGGTCATCGAGGCGAAGCCCGACCTGATGTTCCCAGAGATCCTGCAACGTTTTCGCGGCGGCAAAGACGTCAGCGCACCAGACTATGTTGCCGCCTGGCACGATCTGTACAAATACCGCGGCGCCTACGCCCATGCGACGGCGTCCTACAGTGCCGTGCTTGTACCAACCTCGCCCATTCTGCCACCCAATCGGGAACGGCTGTTGTCTGACGAGGCCTATTACAAGTCCGAGAACCTGATGGCGCTGCGGAATACCCGGATCGGAAACCTTATGAACCTAGCCGTTCTGACGCTTCCCACCGGCAGCCCAAGCTGTGGAATTTCGCTGATGGGACCACCGGGAAGCGAAGAACGGCTTTTGCGCATTGGCGTGGCCGCAGAACGGGTGCTGGCCTAAATGCCACAAGATATCGGTTTCAAAGGCGTTTTTTCTGCGGTTTTTCTGGACCGACACCGTCACAGCGCTTAGGCTTTGTCAAAACGGGACGTCAATGATCCCGGACCGAGGCAGACATGGTTTTTCCCGAGCGGTTTTCGAACCTCCCGGTTTACGCTTTTCCGCGCCTTCGCGCGCTGTTGGACGGGCATAGCCCCGGCCAAGACGCCATTTCTATGAGCATCGGAGAACCCCGGCACGCGTTTCCGTCCTGGCTTAGCCAGGTCATAGGCGACGCGGCCGAAGGTTTTGGGCGCTATCCTCCGACCGATGGAACACCGGAACTGAGACAAGCCCAAAGCGACTGGATCAAGCGCCGCTATGGCGTTGCACTGGATCCCGAGACACGGCTGACCCCGGTCAATGGCACCAAAGAGGGCCTTTACAATGTCGCCATGGCGGTTTGCCCGGAAGAAAAGGCCGGCGCACAACCCCTGATACTGGTGCCGAACCCATTCTACCAAGTCTACATGGTCGCCTCCTTATCGGTGGGCGCAAAGCCCTATTTCGTACCCGCAACCGCCGCGAACGGCTTCTTGCCCGATTTCCAAAGTCTGCCCGCGGATGTCTTGAACAGAACGGCCATGGTCTATCTGTGTTCGCCCGCAAATCCCCAGGGGGCAATCGCTTCGGCCGACTATTGGGCAAATCTATTCGGACTGGCCGAGGAATACGATTTCCTGGTCGTGGCGGACGAATGCTATGCAGAGATCTATCGCGACACACCGCCTCCGGGCGCTCTTGCGGCCCTTGAAGCGACGGGTGCCGATGCAGAACGTTTGGTCGCTTTCCATTCGCTCTCAAAACGCTCGAACGTTCCCGGGCTCCGGTCAGGGTTCGCCGCCGCCGGCCCCGCGTCGACGAAGCGCATGAAAAGCCTCCGGTCCTATGCCGGATCACCGATCCCGCTTCCGTTGCAGAAAGCGTCGGAAATGCTCTGGTCGGACGAAGCCCACGTGGAAGCAAATCGGGCGCTCTACAAAACCAAGTATGAGACGGCGGACCGCATTTTTGGCGATCTGCAAGGCTATCAGCCCCCACAGGCCGGATTTTTCCTGTGGCTTCCCGTCGAAGACGGAGAAGCGGCGGCTTTGAAGCTGTGGCGCGAGGCCGGCGTACTGGTGCTGCCGGGCGCTTACCTTTCGCAATCGGTCGACGGCGCAAACCCGGGCCAGCATTACATTCGTGTCGCGCTTGTGGCCGAGCAAGAAGAAACAGAGCGTGGCCTGATCAGGCTGCGCGATTGCATATACAGTTAGGGGATCCCGTATGGCGTATCAGGCAAGACAACGTGACCCGCTTTTCGACGCGGAAACCCAGGCCATTCTGGAACGACGCGGGAAAGAGCTGGTTGGTGTCGCGCTAAGCGTGGTCGGCGCCCTGACAATTGTCATGTTGGCCACCTATTTTCCGGACGATCCGAGTTGGCTGTCGTCAACGGATGCACCGGTCAGGAACGCGCTCGGACGCACGGGTGCTTCACTGGCCTCACCACTTTACGTGATCCTGGGCGTCGGCGTCTGGTTGATCCCGGTTTTTCTGGTTGCCTGGGGCTTCCGCCTGATCGCCCATTGGGGTGCGGACCGAATTCCGGGACGAGCGATTTTTGCACCATTTGCGGTCGCGCTGGCCTCGGTCTACGCCTCGACACTTCTGCCGTCTTCCGGCTGGACACACAGCTTTGGCCTGGGGGGCCTTCTGGGTGACACGGTGCTTGGTGCAACGCTGAGCATTCTGCCCGTGGGCACCGTTCTAGGCCTCAAAGCGCTGTCTGTCGTCATGGCATTCGCCTCGGCGGCGCTGACGGCGTTTGTTCTTGGCCTGACCAAAGCAGAGATCGCGGCTGCCGGCCGGTTCCTGCTTTTGGGCGTGATCTTTGCATATGCCGGGCTGGTTCGGCTGCTTATCTTGGTCTACCGCGGACTTGTCAGTGCGATCTTCGCTGCCCGGGAGAGACTGCGCGCCTCGGTGGACGAGGAAGACAGCAACGACAACATCCCAGAATTCATGACTTTCGAGATCGAAGACGATGAAGAGATGGGCGAACCGCAGACGGGTGGCGTGCGCGGTCTTCTAGCACGGGCGCCTTCGCTGTTGATGCCGAACCGAGGCGAGATCGACGCACCACGCCCAGCACCGCGCGTGATTGATGAAACCCGTGATATCGAAGCGCCAAGCGATGACCATATCCGGGCGCGCATTGCCGATGCTATCAGACTGCGGACCAGATCCGCGCCGGACGACGGCGCGCACATCAGAGCAGAGCCTCCGGTCATGGCTCACCCGGACCCGGAACCAGAAGTTCTGGACGACGACGGCCACGATTTTGTCGCTGATGACACGCAGACAGATCATGGCGCACTGCCCACGCATTTTTCCAGCGACGGTCTTCATGCGGCCAATGCCGCCAGCCGTGGAATTGTCCAAAATCCTGTTCGAAAATCCCCGGCTCCGTCCCGTCAGGCTCAGGCCGAGGCGCAGCCGCGCCTTAAGCTGGGCGATGACAAGTCGGCCGATTACGAATTTCCGGCGCTTTCGCTTCTTACCAGCTCGAACAGCGTCTCGCGCCATGTTCTCAGCGATGAAGCCCTTGATGAAAATGCGCGCATGCTCGAAGCGGTGCTTGATGATTATGGGGTCAAGGGCGAGATCGTCTCGGTCCGACCCGGCCCCGTTGTCACCATGTACGAGCTGGAGCCGGCGCCCGGCCTCAAAGCAAGTCGTGTCATTGGTCTGGCCGATGATATCGCGCGGTCGATGTCGGCTTTGTCGGCCCGGGTTTCCACGGTGCCAGGACGGTCGGTCATTGGCATCGAACTTCCCAATGCTCATCGCGAGATGGTGCTGCTGCGCGAAATTCTCTCAGCAAGAGATTTCGGCGACGGAAAGCACCGCCTGCCGCTTGCCCTGGGCAAGGACATTGGCGGCGATCCGGTCGTGGCAAACCTCGCCAAGATGCCGCATCTTCTGATTGCAGGCACAACGGGCTCGGGCAAATCGGTGGCCATCAACACCATGATCCTGAGCCTGCTTTACAAGCTTTCACCGCAGGATTGCCGGATGATCATGATCGACCCGAAGATGCTGGAACTCAGCGTCTATGACGGCATACCGCACCTTCTGTCCCCGGTTGTGACCGACCCCAAGAAAGCCGTCGTCGCGCTGAAGTGGGTCGTCGGCGAGATGGAAGAGCGTTATCGCAAGATGTCGAAGATGGGCGTTCGCAACATCGAAGGCCACAACGGTCGCGTACGCGAAGCCTTGGCCAAGAACGAGATGTTCAAGCGCACCGTTCAAACCGGATTTGACGATGAAACCGGCGACCCGGTCTTCGAGACGGAAGAGTTTCTGCCCGAACCGATGCCCTACATCGTCGTCATCGTTGATGAGATGGCCGATCTGATGATGGTGGCAGGTAAAGAGATCGAAGCCTGCATCCAGCGTCTTGCACAGATGGCCCGCGCGTCGGGCATTCATCTGATCATGGCCACCCAGCGGCCTTCGGTCGACGTCATCACGGGTACGATCAAGGCAAACTTCCCGACCCGGATCTCATTCCAGGTGACGTCCAAGGTTGATAGCCGCACCATCCTTGGCGAGATGGGCGCAGAGCAACTTTTGGGCATGGGCGACATGCTCTATATGGCCGGTGGGGCCAAGATTACCCGCGTGCACGGCCCCTTCGTCAGCGATGAAGAGGTCGAAGAAGTTGTTCAGGCGCTGAAGCTGAACGGCGCTCCGGACTATGTGGGTGGTGTCGTTGACGGTCCGGACGACGAAAAAGAAGGCGATATTGACCTCGTGCTCGGCCTCGGCGGCAACACGGACGGCGAAGATGCGCTCTATGATCAGGCTGTTCAGGTCGTGATCCAGGACCGCAAGTGCTCAACCAGCTACATTCAGCGCAAGCTGGCGATCGGCTACAACAAGGCTGCGCGTCTTGTCGAACAGATGGAAGAGCAAGGATTGGTTTCGCCCGCCAACCACGTGGGCAAACGCGAGATCCTGATCCCCGAGCAGGAAGGGCGTTAGCAGATAACGCGCAGATGTTATTGCCTACCTCTGGTCGCCAAGCGACTTGCACCTTACCTTGGCTTCACAACGCGAAAAGAGGCAGCCAATGGACCGACGTGCATTTCTGATAAGCGCAGCCGCTGTGGCGGTCATGGCCCAACCGGCGCGCGCAGCCATTATCCCGCTTACTGAGATTTCCGCATACTTCAATAGTTTCAAGAGCGCGCAAAGTGCGTTCGTGCAGTACAATGCGGATGGATCAAGGTCGCGCGGCACGCTGTACCTGCAAAGGCCCGGTCGCGCACGTTTTGAATATGACAGTGACGGCGCGCTGGTTATGGCCGGCGGGGGTCAGGTCGCTATATTTGACGCGCGATCAAATTCCGAACCCCAGCAGTTTCCGCTTAAGCGCACGCCGCTGAACCTGATCCTTGAGAACCGGGTCGATCTGGACCGGTCAAATCTGGTCATAGCACATCGTGAACAGGACGGGCGCACGATCGTCACGGCCCGCGATCCCAAGCAGCCCGAAGTCGGTACCATCGACCTTTTCTTTGAGGCCGATCCGATCCGTTTCGTTCAGTGGACAATCACGGACGAAACCGGCGCGCGCACGGCCGTTGTTCTGACCGGCCTTGATACCGGCGTTCGGCTGACCTCATCGCTTTTCAATATTCCGATTGAAATCGCGAAAAGACGCCCCTGATCAAACGCCGCCGCAGGTTTGCAGCTGTGCATCATAAAGCACGGCTCGGTCGCCCACATCCTCAGCCACGCGCATCAGCCACGCCTTTTTCTGATAGCTGCCGCGGGCATAGCCGGTGTGGCCTTCGTGATATGCCAGGTACTGGTGGCTGGCATTCGTCTTGGCGATGCCATTGCGCTCTTCGGTTTTGGTCATGTACCAACCAATGAAATCCGTGGCATCCCAGATATCGTTGCGTTTGGCCCGCCGCTGACCGGTTTCAACCTTGTATTCATCCCAGGTGCCGTCCAGCGCCTGGGCATAGCCATAGGCGGAAGACTGGCGCCCCATCGGGATGACGCCCAGCGAATAGCGCAACGGTGTACGCGCATCGCCCTGAAACTTGCTTTCCTGGTATATGGTCGCCATTTGCACCGCCACAGGGACACCCCAGCGCCGTTCCACGCGCTCCATGGCGCTCATGTAACGGGGCCGTTCATCCGCGATAATGCACGCATCATTCAGCATGCGTTCCGCTATGTAATCGCTGCTGCCGCCACCACAGGCCGACAGCACAGAAAGAAGTGCAAGTGCGCAAAGACGTCTGCTCATCTGCCTCTCGCCACACTGGATATTTTTTTGTCATACTACGCGAAATTCGACCCGCGGGAAACAAAAATCAGGGAAAATCAAAGCAGAAACGCAAGTGTGACCGGTAGCACGAGAACCGATAAAAGTGTTGAGACCACCACAAGGCCGGCAACCGCCTCGGCGTCGGCGCCGTATTTTTCCGCCAGCAGGTAGGACGTGACCGCAACCGGCGTTGACACCTGCAGAACCAGCACGGCAAAAGCGACATCGGGCAATCCGAACCACCGGCCAACGGCCCAAGCCAAAGCTATCGAAATGATCGCTTTGACAAGCGCCATGACCGCCGTACGCGACAAGTTCTTGATCTGAAACCGCGCCACTGCAACACCGAGGGTGATCAGCATCAGCGGAATCGCCATCTGCCCCACCAGATCCAAGGCGTTGGTCAGGAACACGGGCGTGGACCAGCCGTTCCAGAGGAAGACCGCACCGAGCAATGTGGCCCAGGTTACCGGCTCTTTCAGGGTGGCCATCGGACTGTTGCCCCCGGCGACCAGCCAGACACCGAAGGTAAAGGAATAGATTGCCATGATCGCGAAGACGACGACGGCATATCCGAGGCCTTCTACGCCAAACGCAAAAAGCGCCAGCGGCAGACCCAGATTGCCAGTGTTGCCAAAGATCAGAGGTGCAAGATACGTACGCACATCCGCCCGAATGATCCGAACAAGAACAAAAATCGCAACAGTAACTGCGGCATAGGCCGCAATCGTCGCCAGTGAAAGCGTGGTCAGCGCGGCCGGGTCAATCTCGGTCTCCATCAGCGCTACAAAGATCAGGCAGGGCACCGAAAGGGTCATTGCCAGCCGGGTAACAAAGGCGACCCGGTACTCAAAACCAAACTTCGTCCAGGCGAAGCCAATTGCTGCCAATAAAAACACCGGCGCAACAATTTCGAGCACTGTAAGAACAAGGTTCACAGTCTGTTTCCGTCCGCCCTGCGGTCAATCGATGGACAAGGTCCGATCAACGCTCTATCCACTACTACAGGGGGCTGTACGACATGCTGAGATCGCGTGCAAAATATCATTTGGGCCAAGTGGTTCGTCACCGTAAACATCCGTTTCGCGGTGTGGTTTTTGACGTCGATGCCAAATTTTCGAATACCGAGGAATGGTACCAAGCTATTCCGGAAGAAAGCCGCCCTGCCAAGGATCAGCCGTTTTACCATCTCTTGGCCGAGAATGAACAAAGCTACTACGTTGCCTATGTGTCAGAGCAGAACCTTGTTGCCGACTATTCGGGGCGGCCGGTCGATCATCCGGATGTGTCGGATTTATTCGGTGAGTTCGAGGATGGATTTTACCCTCTGCACGTCCAACTGAACTGAGTTACGCGTCGTCGCTGTCGACAGGTCCGCCCGCTGCGACCCAGGCGGAAAAACCACCCGCCAGTTCTGCAACGTTCGTCATTCCCATATCCTGGAGCGTCTTTGCGGAAAGCGCGCTGCGCCAGGCCGATGCACAGAACAGAACGATCGGCCGATCGGTTGAAAAAGCGCTTTTGTGATAGGGGCTCGCGGGATCAACCCAGAACTCCAGCATACCGCGCGGCGCGTGAAATGCGCCGGGCACTCTGCCGGCTTTGGAAAGCTCGCGTGGGTCGCGAATATCAACCAACAGGATTTCATCCCGGGCATGGGCCTCGATAACCGCGTCGGGCGCTAGCGAACTGATTTCTGATTTCGCCGCCGCAACCAGATCTTTGACAGGTGTAATCGCCATCAGTACCCCAAAGCGCAGCCGTCTTTTCTGGGGTCAGAGCCGCCTTCAAGCACCCCAAGGTCGTCGTGAATACGGATCGCCTGACCACCGCCAATTGCAGTGGGCGGATCGACCACACGGTGGCCCAGATCCGCCAGCTTTTGTCTAACCTCGGTGCTGTAGCCGCGTTCGACCCGAAGATCGCCAGCTTCTGAGAAACACCGCGGACCATCCAGTGCCGCCTGCGGATCCATCCCATAGACCTCCATATTGGTGATGAATCGGGCATGTCCGGCGGCCTGGTATTGTCCGCCCATCACCCCAAAGGGCATCTCAACCCGCCCAGCGCGGCGCACGATACCAGGGATAATCGTGTGCATCGGCCTTTTTCCCGGCCCCGCCTCGTTCGGATGACCTTCGGCCAACGTGAAACCCGCCCCGCGATTGTGCATCAGAATCCCGAATTTCGGCGATGCCATACCGGATCCGAAGTTGTGAAAGATCGAATAGATGAGGGACACCGCCATACGGTCACGGTCCACAACGGTCAGGTAAATCGTCTCCCGATGAACCGCCTCGGTGACTGCAGTCGGATCAGGCAGGACCCGCCCAGGGTCTATCAGCGCCGCCAGCTTGGCGGCGGTCGCAGGTTGCAAAAGATGATCCAGACGATCCGTGTGCCCGGCATCGGCGAGAAACCGATTGCGCGCATCATAAGCAAGCTTTGATGCCTCGCTTTCTATATGCGCGCGCTCGGCGCCATAGGGATCAAGCGCGGCCAGATCAAAATGCTTCAGTATGTTCATTAAAAGCAGGGCCGCCGCGCCCTGGCCGTTGGGCGGATGTTCCAGCACCTCGGCCTCTCCGAAGGTTCCGGAAATGGGCTGCGTCCAGTCAGCTTGGACGCCTGCAAAATCCTGGGCCGTGTGGCTTCCACCTTCCGATTGCAGAAGGTTCAACATGTCCTCAGCGACTTCCCCAGAATAGAAGGCGTCCCGTCCCTGTGCAGCGATTCGGCGCAGAACCTCGGCTTGGCCCGTGCTGCGGAACACCTGCCCGCTTCTGGGGCTCTTCCCGTCAAAAAGAAACTTGTCTCGCGCGTTGCCCCTAAGCAGATCGACAGAACCGGCCCAATCGTCGGCCACCCGCGGCGCCACCGGGACGCCTGTGTCATGGTAGTCGATGGCGGGCGCAAGGATGCGATCAAGGCCCAGCCGCCCATATGTCTCGGACAGGCAGCAAAACGCATCGACTGCGCCCGGCAACGTCACCGCATCGGCGCTTTGCGGTGGTATCGCGCTATGGCCGTCGGCACGCAGCCTTTCCGCGGACAGACCGGCGGGCGCGCACCCCGATCCGTTCAATCCGACCACCTCGTCCGAGCCCGCCGGCGAAAGCAGAACGAAGCAATCACCGCCAAGTCCGGTCATCTGCGGCTCGCAAATGCCAAGAAGGACGGCAGCAGAGATGGCAGCGTCGGCGGCGTTGCCACCGGCTTTGAGAGTATCAATTGCAACGGACGCAGCCAGCGGGTGGGATGTGGCACACATTCCGTTTTCAGCGTAAACCGCCGAACGTCCCGGAAGATGAAAGTCTCGCATTGCCCCCCCGACATAACTTCGCGCGACCGTAGCGGCCCGCATGATCGGCTTCAACGCACAATGGATGTTTGGGAGAGAGTACCTCGGCGCCGCGTCATGGGTGGGGGCTGTTACACGCGGCGCCGAGGGAAGCCTTTAGCAGCTACACCACCCGTATCCAGACCGATTCTGTCGCGCCCTAGGTCGCTTTGCGGCGATTCTGTGGCAATTCATCGAAGCTGAGGCCAATCAATGCTAAGCTACCGATATTATTTCGATTTCATGCAATAGCGAGGCGGAAGCAGAGCAGGTTGCCCTTGTCCAGCCGCTCGTATTTCAGATCGTGCGCGAGGTCGCGGATCAGGAACCAGCCAAAGCCTCCTTCGGGCAGATCGCCGAGCGCCGTGTCGGGGTCCGGCGCGCGTCCGAGTGGCAACTCACCCTCGGGCATCGGCTTGCCCTGGTCAAACAGTTCAAAGTTCACGCCGTTGGGCATTTTCTTCAAGGAAAGTTCGATTGTCCCGTGCGGCTGTTCTTCGTAGGCGTGCTCGACAATATTGTTCATTGCTTCGGCCAGGACGAGTTCAATCGTTCCCTTCTCTTCCACGTCAAGACATAGCGGTGCCAGGGCCCGCTGCACGGAATCGAGCGCCCGCCGCACCGCGAAGGATTCGCTGGGCAGAACGATGCGGTGGGAGATTTCGCGCGTGTGTTTTTGGGGGTCTTTACCGGATTGTGCCGTCACATCGTCACCCGGTCCGTTGGGCAGTGTCCGCCACCTCTGTGGCGTCAGAGACCGTGGGGTAAATCGTAAAGACGTTTTCCATCCGGGTCAGGCGAAACACTTTGGCAACTGTGGGTGTCAGGCCTGCAAGTTCCAGCTTTCGGTCAGCACCGACCAGTTTCATCGCGGCGACGACAGCGCCCAGTCCGCTGCTATCGACGAAATCGACGCGGGACAGATCCAGGACTATGCGTGCCGGACCGTTCTGCACAATTTCGCGCACACCATCCTTGAACCGGATCGCGACCGCCGCATCAATGCGGTCGGCGTCTACGGTCACGAGAAGAGTGTCTCCGACGGTTGTGGCGTTAAGGTCCATCCGCGTCTCCGGTAGTAATTCAGTGAGCCCAAGGGTATGGCTCAAACGTTACCAACTGGTTGTCCGGTGCGTAAAAAAGGCGAAGGAGTATCATCCGTGGAAGAGGTTTTTATTGTCGGATCCGCGCGCACACCGATGGGCGGTTTCCAGGGGACATTCTCTGGCGTAACCGCAGCCGATTTGGGGGGTGTCGCTTTGCGCGGCGCGCTCACATCCGCCGCCCTGGGACCGGAAACTGTGGCCGAGGTTCTGATGGGATGCGTCTTGCCTGCAGGCCAGGGTCAGGCGCCCGCCCGGCAGGCAGCCTTTAGCGCCGGTCTCGGCCAAGAGGTTCCGGCCACAACCGTCAACAAAATGTGCGGCTCGGGCATGAAGACGGTCATGCTGGCCCATGATCAGATCGCCCTCGGCCAGACCGATTCGATCCTCGCGGGTGGCATGGAAAGCATGACAAACGCTCCGTATCTTCTGCCCAATCAGCGCGGCGGCGCGCGGCTGGGTCATGGCACCGTTCAAGACAGCATGTTTCTTGACGGGCTTGAGGACGCCTATGACAGGGGCCGCCTGATGGGCACTTTTGCGGAAGACTGCGCCGAGGCTTTTCAATTCAGCCGCGATGACCAAGACGGTTATGCACTGGAATCTCTCAGCCGGGCCAGGCATGCGCAAGAAACCGGTGCGTTTGCGACCGAGATCGTTCCCGTCACAGTTGAGACCCGAAAGTCCCGGACCGAAGTCACCGACGATGAACAGCCAGCGACTGCGCGGCCGGAAAAGATCCCGCATCTGAAACCTGCCTTCCGCAAGGACGGGACCGTCACCGCGGCCAATTCATCCTCGATTTCGGACGGTGCAGCGGCGCTTGCCCTCGTCTCGGGCCAAGCCGTCACAACCCGCGGCCTGACGCCGCGTGCACGGATCTGCGGGCACGCATCCTTCGCACAGGCGCCGGGTTGGTTCACGACCGCGCCGGTGCCGGCGACACGAAAGCTCTTGAAACGCGTGGGCTGGAGCGTTGAAGACGTCGATCTTTGGGAAGTAAACGAAGCCTTTGCAGTCGTTCCAATGGCCTTCATGCGAGAAATGGGCGTCGACCACGGACAACTGAACATCAACGGTGGCGCATGCGCTTTGGGGCACCCAATTGGCGCGTCCGGTGCGCGCATTCTGGTCACTCTTTTGCACGCTCTTGAAACCAAGGGGCTGAAGCGCGGCGTCGCGGCCATATGTATCGGTGGCGGGGAAGGAACCGCCATTGCAATCGAGAGGGTCTGATGCTGGATTATTTGGATCTGTCAAAGCGCATCGCCAGCCTTACGGAAGGTGAAACGGATCAGGTCGCCCTGATGGCGACGGTCGCATGCGAGATCCATCACAGCGACAACCGGTTTGACTGGACCGGCTTTTACCGGGTCGTCGCGCCTGACCTCTTGAAGGTCGGTCCTTATCAGGGTGGGCATGGGTGCCTGCAGATCCCGTTTTCGCGTGGAGTATGCGGCGCGGCAGCGCGGAGCGGTTCCGTCCAGATTGTAGATGACGTCGATGCATTCCCAGGTCACATCGCATGTGCAAGCTCGACCCGCTCGGAAATTGTCCTGCCGGTTTGGGACCCGCAAGGCGCCCTTCTGGGCGTGCTCGATATCGACAGTGACCGCCCCGCGGCCTTTCGTCAGAAAGACGCTGACCACCTTAGCGAAATCTTGGAACAGGTCTTCGCGCGGCCATCGTGAAAAAAGGTTGCAAAGTTTCATGGGTTAAGGTTCCATGAAATTTGAAGCCGCTTTTTCATCGAAGGCCCATGCAAGACGTCGCTCCTGTGGTGGCCCGGTCGCTCGGGTCTGATCTGCGCGCACTGCGCCGTACGCGCGGTTTGACGCTTGTGGCAGCTTCCAAGGAACTCGGGCGCTCCGTTGGCTGGCTGAGCCAAGTGGAGCGCGATATTTCAGAACCTTCGATTGAGGATCTCAAGGACCTCGCCAGACTGCTGGATGTGCCCTTGTCGATGTTCTTCGGCGCAGCCCCGGCGCCGGCCGGTGAGGATGGTCTCATCGTTCGCAAGGGCGCGCGGCGTTCAATCGGCACCCGCATGACTGGCCTGGCTGAAGAGTTGCTTTCGCCGGACCTTACTGACGACTTTGAAATGGTCCGCTCGGTCTTTGAGCCCGGCGCAATTCTGGCCGAACCCGTGAGGCGGCCAACGCAAGAACTGGGTTTTGTCCTGTCAGGCAGGCTCGATCTTGTTGTCGACGGACGCGATTTCACCGTGGGCCCGGGAGACAGCTTCCGCATTCGAGCTGTGCCCTTCACCTGGGCCAACCCTTATTCCGAACCGGCCGTGGCGATCTGGGTGATCGCCCCGCCGGTTTACTAGGGCGGCGCATGACCTGGGCGGATTGGGCAGTTTTCGCGGTGTTCTGGGCAATTTTTGTAATCACCCCGGGACCCAACGCCGTCAACTGTATCACCAACGGGATGACTATCGGCTTCCGCCGGTCGCTCTGGGGTGTTGCGGCGATCCTGACACAGGCAGCCGCCTTTCTACTGCTGTCAGCGGCGGGTGTGACAGCGCTGATCGCGGCCAATCCGGCAGCGCTCTTCTGGGCCAAGATCATCGGTGCGGCGGTCCTGATCTGGATGGGCATTCAGGGCTGGCGCAATGCCCGCAAGATGGTCGAGCCCTCCCCGCGCTCGGGCCGGTCGATCTACTTCACGGCGCTCGCCATCGCCACGATCAACGCCAAGAGCGTTGCGGGTTACCTTGCCGCCTTCACGCAATTCGTCCGCGCCGATGTGCCGGTCTGGGATCAGATGGGGGTGATCATGCCCACTGCGCTGACACTGACCGCGCTCAGCTATCTGGGGTATACCGCCATCGGGGCGGGCATTGGCCGTGCAGCACTCGGCGCCGTCTTCAACCTGTGGTTCCGCCGCGCGCTGGCCGTCTGTTTCATGGTCTACGGCGCCGCGCTCGGCAGCCTCGCGATACCGCAAAGGGGATAGGAATGCACTCTGGAAGTTGCCTCTGCGGTGCCATCCGCTACACCGTCAACGACCAACCCATCAAGGCCAGCGCCTGCCACTGCGGCCAGTGCCGTAAGCAGTCGGGTCACGTCTGGGCCTCGGCGCAGGCGCCGGAAGCCTCGGTCGCAATAGCAGGCCAGCCCCGCTGGTACGCCTCCTCCGCTACGGCCCGGCGCGGCTTCTGCCCAACCTGCGGTGCGTTCCTGTTCTGGCAGCATAATGACGAGGACATGATCTCGTTCAGCCTCGGCTCCCTCGACGGACCGACCGGGCTGCACCTCGAAAAGCACATCTTTACCGTCGACAAAGGGGACTACTACGCGATCTCCGACGGCATTCCCCAGAAATAGACACTATGCTGGACATCCTCCTCTCCTTTGACCCCACCGTGCTTGCCGCCTTCGTGGCCGCCGGTTTGCTGCTCAACATCACGCCCGGCGCGGACTTCGTCTTCGTCACCGCCAGCGGCATCGCGGGTGGCCCGCGTTCCGGCATGGCCGCGGCGCTGGGGATCAACCTTGGCATAGCGGTCCATGTGATCGCGGCAGCGGCCGGGGTCTCTGCGCTGCTGCTCGCCTACCCGGCCGCCTATGACGCGGTGCGGTTCGCCGGTGCCGCCTACCTCGCCTATCTCGCCGTGCAGGCGTGGCGGTCGGCCGGCGCGCTGGCCGAGGGCCGCTCCGCTCCAAGCGCCCGCTCGGCCATCTGGCGCGGCTTCATCACCAACCTGCTGAACCCCAAGACGGCGCTCTTCATCTTCGCCTTCATCCCGCAGTTCACCGACCCCACGATCGGCCCGATCTGGGCGCAGATCCTGATCCTCGGCGCGATCTTCCAGATCAACGGATGCGTCTTCGCCCTCTGCCTCGGCGCAGCCGCCGGGGCCCTTTCAGGCTGGCTGCGCGCCCACGCGCGCACGCTGACCCGCATTTCATCACTCATGTTCGGGGGGCTCGCCCTCCGCATCGCCATCGACTGAAGGAGATCCCATCCATGTCCGATTTCCCCACGACAGCCCGTGTGGTCATCATCGGCGGCGGCGCCGTCGGCGTCTCGTCGCTCTACCATCTGGCCAAGGCTGGTTGGACCGACTGCGTCCTTCTGGAAAAGAACGAACTGACCGCTGGCTCCACGTGGCACGCCGCCGGCAACTGCCCGTCCTTCTCGACCGGCTGGGCGGTGATGAACATGCAGCGCTATTCGCTGGAGCTTTACCGGGGCCTCGCCGAAGAGGTCGACTACCCGATGAACTACCACGTCACCGGGTCGATCCGCCTCGGCCACACGAAGGAGCGCGTGCAGGAGTTCGAGCGCGCCCGCGGCATGGGCCGATATCAGGGTCTATCGTTGGAGATGCTGCAGGTTTCCGACCTGAAAGACCGCTACCCGTTCATGGAAACCCATGATCTTGCCGGGGCGCTCTACGATCCGGACGACGGCGACATTGACCCTGCGCAGCTGACCCAAGCGCTGGCCAAAGGAGCCCGCCAGATGGGCGCGAAGATCCTGCGCCACACGCCCGCGACCGGGGTCCGACGCGAAAACGGCGAATGGGTGGTAGAGACCGAAAAGGGCGACATCCGTTGCGAAAAGGTGGTCAACGCCGCCGGGTACTATGCTCAGCGGGTGGGCGAATGGTTCAAGCCCTACGGCGGGCGCACCGTGCCCATGGCAACCATGAGCCACCAGTATTTCCTGACCGAACCGATTGCCGAGCTGGAGGAGTGGACCAAGGAAAACGGTAAACTTCCGCTCCTGCGCGATGTCGATTCCAGCTACTACCTGCGGCAGGAAAAGTTCGGCCTGAACCTGGGTCCGTACGAGCGGAACTGCAAGGCGCACTGGATCACCCCCGACGATCCGATGCCCGAGGATTTCAGCTTCCAACTTTACCCCGACGATCTGGAACGGCTCGAATGGTACATTGAAGATGCCATGGCGCGCGTCCCGCTCTTGGGTATGTCAGGCGTCGGTCGCGTCATCAACGGACCGATCCCTTACGCCCCCGATGGGTTGCCACTGATTGGCCCAATGCCAGGCGTTCGAGACGCATATGAGGCCTGCGTCTTCACCTTCGGCATCACCCAGGGCGGCGGCGCCGGCAAGGTGCTGGCCGAATGGGTTACCGAAGGCCAGACCGAATGGGACATGTGGGCGGTCGATCCACGCCGCTACACCGATTACACCGACGAAGACTACTGCATCGCCAAGGCGGTGGAGGTCTACGGCCACGAATACGCCATGCACTTCCCGCACCACGAATGGCCCGCCGGGCGCGACAAGAAACTGTCGCCGGTCGACGCAAAGGTCCGCGAACTGGGCGGTGTCATGGGACCGTACAACGGATGGGAGCGTGCCAACTGGTTCGCCAAGCCGGGCGACGACACCTCGCTGGAAGCGACCGAAACCTGGGGCCGCGCGGGGCCATGGCAGCCGCGCATTCAGGAGGAATGCGAAGCCGTGCGCGACAGCGTCGGCGTGCTGGACCTGCCCGGGTTCTCACGCTTCAACCTCACCGGTCCCGGCGCGGCTGACTGGCTGCGCACGCGGATCACCGGCGCGTTGCCCAAGGTTGGGCGCATGAACCTCGCCTATTTCTCCGATGACCAGGGCCGCATCCTGACGGAGATGTCGGTCTTGCGCCACAGCGACGACCACCTGACACTTATCACCGCTGCTGGCGCGCAATGGCACGACTTCGAGGTTCTGTCCTATGCCCTGCCCGAAACGCTGACGTTGACGGACCATACCAGAGACTATTCCACACTTGTTGTGACCGGCCCTAAGTCGCGCGATCTGTTCTCGAAGATCACCGATGCCGATCTGACCCTGCCTTGGCTGTCGCACCAGCGCGCCCGCGTGGCCGACCGCGACGCGGCGCTGGCGCGGGTCAGCTTTGCCGGTGAACTCGGTTGGGAAATCCATGCTGCCAACGCCGATATGCCCGCGCTTTACGATGCCGTTCTGGCCGAGGGCGCCAAACCCTTCGGTATGTATGCGCTGAATTCCCTGCGCATTGAAAAGGGCTACCGCGTGTGGAAAGGCGATCTCTCGACCGACTACACGCTTCTGCAGGGCGGTCTCGACCGCTTCATCAAGCTCGACAAACCGGCCGATTTCCCCGGCAAGGCGGCGATCCTCAACGAAAAGCAGCAGGGCATCAAAAAGCGCTTCGTCACCCTGACGGTTCAGGCCAACGGCCATGACGCGCCATATATGTCTACGCTCTGGCACGGCGGCGATGTGGTGGGCGAGACAACCAGCGGCGCCTGGGGCTACCGGGTGAACGCGTCCGTCGCGCTCGGCATGCTGCGCGCTGATCTTGCCACGCCGGGAACGGCGCTGGAGGTCGACATATTCGGTGACCGCTGCGCTGCCATGGTGATGCCCGACGCACCGCTTTGGGATCCTATGAACGAAAGGCTCCGTGCGTGACGATCACGATCCTCGACGGTGGCATGGGGCAGGAGCTGGTGGCGCGGCTGAGCGATCAGCCCACGCCGCTCTGGGCCACGCAGTTCATGATTGACCATCCCGACACCGTACGCGCGATCCATGCCGACTATTTCAACGCCGGCGCCACGGTGGCGACGGCCAATACCTACGCGATTCAGCACGATCGCCTTAATAAACAAGGCCGTGACGACGAGTTTGCGGACCTTCATGCCCTTGCGCTCAATCTTGCGTCCGAGGCCCGCGACATCCACGGCATGGGGCAGGTGGCCGCCTCACTTGGGCCGCTTGGCTGGTCCTATCTTCCCGATGCGCCGGAGCCGGCGGTCGCAGCCGCGCTCTTCGCCGAAATCGTGGATCTTCACGCCCCCCATGCGGACCTGTTTCTTGCCGAAACAGTGTCTAGTTTGATCGCTGCAAGGGGTGTTTTTCAGGGTATGGCAGGCGCTACGATCCCCCGTTGGATTGCGTTTTCGGTGGACGACACGGACGGCACAAAACTGCGCTCGGGCGAGCCGGTTGCAGAGGTGCGTCCGCTAATTGAGCAATTCGCCCCTGACGCGGTGCTGATCAACTGCGCCCGGCCCGAGGCGGTCAGCCAGGCGCTGCCATCTGTCTTGCCGATTGGCCTGCCAACGGGTGCCTACGCCAATGGTTTTACCTATATAACGACCGGCTTTGCAAAGCCGGGACAAACCGTTGCGCAGCTTGAGGCTCGGACGGATCTAACCCCCGATCGGTATGCAGACTTTGCCGAAGATTGGGCCGAAGCTGGCGTGACGATTATCGGCGGCTGCTGCGAGATCAGCCCGGCACATATCGCTGCGGTGCACCGGAGGCTTGTATGACCATTCCCGTCACAATCCAGAAACTGATCGCCGATTTTCCCCTGGGCTTCGTGGCGACGATCGACAAGCTGGGCAGACCCGCCGTATCGCCCAAAGGGACGTTTCTGGTTCTCGACGATCGCACCATCGCCTTCGGCAACATTCGCTCGCCCGGCACGGTCGAAAATCTACGCGCGCGATCGGACACTGAGGTGAATTTTATCGATGTCCTCAAGCGGAAAGGCGCACGCCTGCGTGGTCAGGCCAGAATTCTTGATGCCGCGTCCTCTGAGCGAGAGACGCATTTACCGAAATGGCGCGCCGTCTGGGGCGACCTGGCCGAGCGCATAACCGATATCGTGGTCATCGACGTGGAGGCCGTAAAGCCTTTGGCAACGCCGCCTTATGACGACGGTGCCACCGAAGAAGAAATGATTGCCACGTACAAATCCAAACTCGCGGGGATGTACCTATGACCGACTTGCCCACCTCCGCCCGCGTCGTCGTCATCGGCGGCGGCGTCATTGGCTGTTCCGTCGCCTACCACCTGGTCAAGAAGGGGTGGACGGATGTCATCTTGCTCGAACGAAAGCGGCTGACGTCGGGAACGACATGGCACGCTGCTGGTCTGATCGCGCAACTCCGCGCCTCGTCGAACATGACCCGGCTCGCCAAGTACAGCCAAGAACTCTACGGCCAGCTTGAGGCCGAAACGGGCCAATCCACGGGTTTCAAACGGGTCGGATCGATCACCGTAGCGCTATCGGACGAGCGCCGAGAAGAGATCTTTCGCCAGGCCGCGATGGCCCGCGCCTTCGGTGTTGAAATCGAGGAGATCTCACCCAACGAAGTGGGTGATCGCTACGAGCACCTGAACTTAGATGGCGTCAAAGCTGGCGTCTACCTGCCCAAGGACGGCCAGGGCGACCCGGCCAACATCGCCCACGCGCTGGCCAAGGGCGCCCGCCAGCGCGGTGCCCGCGTCGCCGAAGGCGTCAAGGTCACCGCCATGGCCCGCGACAGCCGCCGCATCACCGGCGTCGACTGGCAGGCCGAGGATGGCACCAGTGGCCACATTGCCTGTGATCACATCGTCAACTGCGCGGGCATGTGGGGGCGCGAGGTTGGCCGCATGGCGGGCACCAACGTACCGCTCCACGCCTGCGAGCATTTCTACATCGTGACCGAAAACATCCCCGGTCTCACCCAACTGCCGGTCCTGCGCGTGCCCGACGAATGCGCATATTACAAGGAAGACGCGGGCAAGATGCTGCTCGGTGCCTTCGAGCCTAATTCAAAGCCGTGGGGCATGAACGGCATCCCGGAAAGCTTTGAGTTCGACCAACTACCCGAAGACTTCGATCATTTCGAGCCGATCCTTGAGGCCGCCGTCAACCGCATGCCCATGCTGGCCGAGGCGGGCATCCACACCTTCTTCAACGGACCCGAAAGCTTCACACCCGACGATGCCTATCACCTCGGCCTCGCGCCCGAGATGGACAACGTCTGGGTCGCCGCGGGGTTCAACTCCATCGGTATCCAGTCCGCGGGCGGCGCGGGCATGGCGCTGGCCGAATGGATGGAAACCGGCGAAAAACCCTTCGATCTGGGCGATGTCGACATCGCCCGCATGGCGCCCTTTCAGGGCAACAGCCGCTACCTTTTCGAACGCTCCAAGGAAACCCTCGGCCTGCTCTATGCCGACCATTTCCCCTATCGCCAGAAGGCCACCGCCCGGGGTGTCCTTCGCTCGCCCTTCCATAACCATCTGGAGGCCGAAGGCGCCGTCTTCGGCGAACTGGCCGGGTGGGAGCGCGCCAACTGGTTCGCCCGCGGCAGCCAGGAGCGGGAATACAGCTATAGCTGGGGCCGCCAGAACTGGTTTGAGAACGTCGCCGAAGAGGTCACGGCGGTCCGCACCAACGTCGGCATGTACGACATGTCGTCCTTCGGCAAACTCCGCGTCGAGGGGCCAGACGCCGAAGCCTTCCTCAACCGCGTTTGCGGCGCCGACATGTCCGTCCCGCCAGGCAAGATCGTCTACACCCAGTTCCTAAACGCTTCCGGCGGGATCGAGGCCGACGTCACCGTCACCCGCCTGTCCGAGACCGCCTATCTGGTCGTCACCCCCGCCGCCACGCGGCTGGCGGATGAGACATGGATGCGCCGCCATCTGGGCGAGGCGCGCGCCGTGATCACCGACGTGACCGCTGGGGAAGGTGTGCTAGCGATCATGGGACCGAGGTCGCGTGAGGTCATGAAAGCCGTCAGCACCGGCGATTTTTCAAACGACGTCAACCCGTTCGGCACCGCGCAAGAGGTTGAACTCGGCATGGGCCTAGCGCGCGTTCACCGCGTGTCCTACGTCGGCGAACTTGGGTGGGAGGTCTATGTCTCTACCGATATGGCCGCCCATGCTTTTGAGACGATTTGCGAAGCCGGGCAGGATCTGGGCCTTAAGCTCTGCGGGCTGCACATGATGGATAGCGGTCGGATCGAAAAAGCGTTTCGGCATTTCGGCCATGACATAACGTGTGAAGATCACGTGCTTGAGGCTGGGCTTGGTTTTGCTGTTAAGACTGCAAAGCCCGAATTCATCGGGCGGGACGCCGTTCTTCGGAAAAAGGACGCCGGTCTTGACCGACGGCTTGTGCAATTCAAGCTGCAGGACCCAGAGCCGATGCTGTACCACAATGAACCCATCCTGAGAGACGGTGAAATCGTCGGATACCTTTCCTCCGGCGCGTACGGTCATTCACTGGGCGGTGCTATCGGGTTGGGTTATGTGCCTTCGACTGGAGAAAAGGCCGCGGACTTGCTGAACTCGCACTTCGAGATCGACGTCGCCGGCAGCCGAGTTGCGGCGGATGCTTCGCTAAAGCCGATGTACGACCCGTCTTCCGCGCGCGCCAAGGCCTAGACGGTTCCAAACGGCGGGATTGATCGGTACGCCTTGCCGTCTGCGTTTTTGCGTGTCAGAGCGCCCGCATGGTCAGCACCCCTTACGACCCGCCACAGGACGCTTTGCGGATCATACACGAAGATCACGAATTGATCGTGGTGGACAAACCCGCCGGGCTGCTGAGCGTGCCGGGCCGGGGCGCGCATCTGGCCGATTGCCTGATCACCCGTGTACAGGCCGCCTTTCCGACCGCGCGGCTTGTGCACCGGCTGGATCGCGACACTTCGGGCGTCATGGTCTTCGCGCAGACCCCGCACGCCCAGCGCCACCTGGGCCTGCAATTCGAGCGCAGAAAGACCAAGAAGGTTTATGTGGCAGAGGTCTGGGGCACGGTCGTTGAAGCTTCCGGTACAATCGCGCTTCCGTTGATTGTCGACTGGCCCAACCGGCCCCTGCACATGGTTGACTTTGACAGGGGCAAAGAAGCGATCACGGACTGGAAGCGCATGCGCCGTGGCGATGACAGCACCCGCATGCGGCTCATGCCCCGGACCGGGCGAAGTCATCAACTGCGTGTTCACATGAAAGAACTGGGCCACCCTATCCTGGGAGATCCGTTCTACGCTTCGGGACCAGCGCTGGATGCGCCGCGCATGATGCTGCATGCGCACGAACTGAGGCTCCGCCATCCTGACGGCGGCCGCGGTATGACGTTCAAATCAGAAGTGCCGTTCTAGGTATTCCGATCAAACCGCGTCGGCGACCAAAGTGTCGGATTGCTCGTCCGGGTCTTTGTTCAACCAGTCCGCACGATCGTTTCGTAGCGCGCTGGCCTCGCTGACGAGCGCATCCGTAAGTGCGCCGCCATGGTCCTTTAGGATCCGCATGGAAATCTCTGATGCATCTTCATCCAACCACAGCGGTGACTTCTTGAGAAACGGATAGCCCAGATCCCGGACACTGAAATCCGACAGGGCGTAGCTCGATCCCTGAAGCGCCACGGTCGTGAGTATGAAACGCACCAGGGTTTCCCGATCGGTACCCGGATCAAATGCGATCTCCTGCTTTATCTTCACAAGTACCTCATGCGCTGGAATGACCATGTTCTGGGCCACCGCGCGCAGGCGATCCTCGGGCAGGGCCCGCAGGCGGTTGTCCAGATCGAAAACCGGCAGGGTACTGTCGTGTGAATAGCCGCGGCGGATGACCCATTGCGACAACCCAATCTCTCCACGCCGAACGGTGCGCTGCTTGTCGTCAGAAAGCTTGTAGCTATCCCAGAACTTCATGAAACCGCGATCCCGAAGGATCACTGGGCGGATCGAAAGCGCAAAGGAACAGTAATGGAAGTTCCTGTGCTTTACGCTGAAGCCCCAGGATTGTTCCTGGAAGTCTTCGGCGTTGGGCCGCGGGACACCATAGTTGGACGCCGCCGCCGCGAAATCGACATCCAGCGCAGCGACCTGTTCCAGCCAGTCGGCGGTATCCGCCATGGGAAACCAGGTTGAATCATTGATAAACACCAGCTGCTCGATTTTCGGCAAACTGTCCCGAACGAAGCGCACGCCGTCGCGGTAAGCCCCGAAATCATAACCGACATTGGGCCGCGAAATGAAACGCCAACACTTTTCGCAGATTTGCGAAACACCTTCTTCCGCAATTTCGGCATTGGACAGAACAACCGAAGCGAAGCCTTTGGAGGCCAGGTAATCAAGCATCCTGATATGCGACGGCAGTACGCCGTTCACAGGATAGAGCACGACAATGGCCACCCGTTCCGAAAATGGGCGGCTGCCTTCTCTGATCATCGATGTCGGCGCGACCTTTCTGTCGTAGTGGCGTGTTGCAAGAAAATGGTCATAGGCCATCTGCTGAGTAGACGTTCTGATATTGCGGAATTGCCGGCCAATGCGGCGGAGTTCACGCATGAACTTCTTTTTTGTCAGCTTACCCACGAACGTTGCCTAGCCCAGCAAGATGCATCGCTTCAATCCGTCCCTGTATTGGACCGACCGGATGCACCCGAATCTCGCCATGTGCTGAAGACACCTTTCACAAAGCCCATGCGTTTGCTGCGTTTTCGTTTTGATAGAAGCGTGTCAGGTGACATCAGTTGGGCGACCGCTGCCGCTAAGGAAGAGAAAAAGGGTGAGGAAAAGCCGTGCTTGGCGCGAGTATAGACACGTGATCTTCCCATGTAAAAGGCCTTGAAAGCGGCTGTTTCAGGCGACCTGCTGAGGGAACGTCCCTTCAGATGCTGCACTTTCGCATCAGACGCAAGCATCAGCTCTCCGACTTCGCGGCGCAATCTGAGCGATATGTCATCGTCTTCATGATAGAGAAAAATTGCCGGGTCAAATCCACCCACGCGGTCAAAGTTCTGCTTTGAGATAAAGACGGCTGCGCCATAAAGAACCGGCAGAACGCAATCGCCGTCCGGCCAGTTGCGGCTGTGCCATTCGCGGCGCGGCAAAAGTTGAGAGCGGCGCTTAAGGATCAGTTTTCCGCTGTCCGAAAAGATCCGTGGATTAAAAGCGGCAGCTTGCGGGTGCTTCCTGGCGGCAAGAAGCAACGCCTCAATCGCGCCCTCTTGCAAGGACGCATCGGGGTTCAGGAATAGGATGTAGGGGGTCTTTACGGCCTGGGCTCCGATGTTGCATCCGACGCCGAAGCCAAAGTTTCGGTCGTTCCTGTGCACACTCGTCCGGGGTGCATTTTTTGCGATCTTTGGGATTGCAATCGGATCGCTCGATGCATTGTCGACAACGATTGCCGGGGTGCTCTTTGGCTTCGATGCCAGCATTGCCGGTAAAACGGCTTCGCTGTTGAAAGCAACGGTTATGATCGTGGCATCTGCGGGATCGACGGGAATGCCTTGGTCATGCGATGACGTGAGATCGGTCAACATTGCCCTGCCAGCTTGTCTGTGGTGCCGGGCGTTCGGGCCCCAGCGCTTGCCAGGGCCCGCTGTGGCCTTAGTCGGCCGCCTCTTCTTTCGCTTCCTGCTTGGTGGCCTCGCTGCCAGTTTCCTGATCGACCACCTTCATGGACAGGCGAACCTTACCACGGTC
Organism: Pseudomonadota bacterium; assembly: GCA_039026235.1. Taxonomy (GTDB): domain Bacteria; phylum Pseudomonadota; class Alphaproteobacteria; order Rhodobacterales; family Rhodobacteraceae; genus JBCCMQ01. Next base: position 81,602 of record JBCCMQ010000009.1, on the reverse strand, counting down.
ATCGAAGCCGAGCAGCTTGACCCACACTTCTTGTCCTTCCTTCAGAACATCTGACGGATGGTTCAGGCGGCGGTTCTCGATCTGGCTGACATGGACCAGGCCGTCGCGCTTGCCGAAGAAGTTCACGAAGGCGCCGAAGTCGACGATCTTGACGACCGTGCCTTTGTAGACCTTGCCTTCTTCCGGCTCGGCCACAATGGCATAGATCATGTCGTAGGCCTTTTGGATCGATTCACCGTTGGGGCTGGCGATCTTGATGACGCCATCGTCGTTGATGTCGACCTTCGCGCCCGAAACCTCGACGATTTCGCGGATCACCTTGCCACCCGACCCAATCACTTCGCGGATCTTGTCGGTCGGCACGGTCATGGTTTCAATCCGCGGCGCGTGGACGCTGAAATCGCCTGCTTCGGTCAGAGACTTGGACATCTCGCCCAGGATATGCATCCGGCCGTCCTTGGCTTGGGCAAGGGCCTTTTCCATGATCTCGGGCGTGATCCCGGCGACCTTGATGTCCATCTGAAGACTGGTGATCCCATTCTCGGTGCCCGCAACCTTGAAGTCCATGTCGCCCAGGTGGTCTTCATCACCCAGAATATCGGTCAGGATGCCATAGGATCCGTCTTCTTCAAGAACGAGGCCCATCGCCACACCGGCAACCGGCGCTTTCAGTGGCACGCCTGCATCCATCATCGAAAGGGACGAGCCGCAGACCGTAGCCATCGAGGACGAGCCATTCGATTCGGTGATCTCGCTCACAACGCGGATCGTGTAGGGAAAGTCGGTGCTTGCAGGCAGGACCGCCTGCAGCGCACGCCAAGCCAGCTTGCCGTGACCGATTTCGCGGCGTCCGGGCCCTGCGACACGGCCAACTTCGCCGACGGAGTACGGAGGGAAATTGTAGTGCAGCAGAAAGTTCGACTTGTACGTACCTTCCAGGGCATCGATGAACTGTTCATCTTCGCCCGTACCCAGCGTCGTGACCACGAGGCCCTGGGTTTCGCCCCGGGTAAAGAGCGCCGATCCGTGTGTCCGTGGAAGGAAACTGGTCTCGCAAACAATTGGACGTACCGTATCAAGGCCGCGTCCGTCGATCCGCTTGCCATGCTTGACCACATCACCGCGCAGCACCTTGCTTTCAAGCTTCTTGAAGGCGGAAGACAGGTTCTCGCTTTCCTGGTGATCTTCATTCAGGGCGGCGATGATCTCTTCGCGTGCGGCTGATATCGCGGCCGTACGTTCTTGTTTGTCAGTGATCGCGAATGCCGCGACCATCTTCTCTTCACCCGCTGCTGTAACCGCTTCCGACAGCTCAGAGTAGTCAGGCGCGGCAAAATCGAACGGCTCTTTTGCCGCCTCTTCCGCGAGCTCGACGATTAGGTCGATCACCGGCTGGATCTGTTCATGAGCGAAAGTGACCGCGCCGAGCATCTCGGCTTCGGTCAGCTCATAGGCTTCGGATTCGACCATCATCACCGCCTGCTTGGTCCCGGCGACGATCAGATCGAGCCTTTGATCCGGATTATCCCGAAGGTTGTGCATGTCATCGCAGGACGGGTTCAGCGTGTAGGCGCCCCCCGAATAGCCGACCCGGCAACCCGCGATCGGGCCCATGAACGGCGCGCCTGAAATGGTCAGGGCCGCCGAGGCCGCGATCATCGCGACGATGTCGGGGTCGTTGACCAGATCGTGGCTGAGCACCGTGCACATGACTAGCACTTCGTTCTTAAAGCCCGGGACAAAAAGCGGCCGGATTGGCCGGTCGATCAGCCGTGCAGTCAGCGTTTCCTTTTCCGTCGGGCGCGCTTCGCGCTTGAAAAAGCCGCCAGGAATCTTGCCGGCCGCATAGTATTTTTCCTGGTAGTGCACCGTCAGGGGAAAGAAGTCCTGGCCGGGCCTTTGTTCTCTAGCAAAGGTAACGTTGGCCATGACGCTGGTCTCACCCAGCGTGGCAATAACCGATCCATCGGCTTGCCGGGCAACCTTACCCGTTTCCAGAGTGAGGGTTTCATCACCCCACTCAGTCGTCTTCGTAGTTACGTTAAACATCATCGTATCCTATGAGGGAGCGCTCCCGGGCCTTCCCGGGTCTCCCGTTTGAATGGCGGCCCCATTGCCGCCGACCCCTATCCTTTGCACGACGCCGGGGTCGTGGCGCCACGTCACAGATTTGCCTGCCATATAGGAGATCTCATGGTTTTGAAACATGCAAATTCCGTCGCTGTTTAGCGTCGGATAGCACCCCGCAACCCGAGCCTTCGGGCGTCCGTTCGCAAAAGACTCCGCAATCGCGAAGGGCTTAATCTGGATGGCATAGTTTTTTTGCCAATCAGCCAAAGCGAACGGCAAAGTGGCGTCATCACGGATTTGGGAAGTTTTTTTCCCTAAACAAAGTGAATCGACACGAATAAGCCACAATCCTGCCGGATCGCGGCCCCCTTCGGACGGCAAGCTTCAATTGCTACTGAACTTTCGGCACCAGCAACTCGCCGTCACTGCACACACCAAGACGCGTTATCGTCTGACCAAGAAAACCAATCTCACTTGGTATTTGGGGGTCGCTCTGCACAGCGACCCCCATTTTCTTTTCCGGCCTTTGCGATCTCCAGAACTCTGCACCGTGCTCTGGCTCTGCTTTGGGCCGAGGACCGCCGAAACAGCCCTGAATTTAAGCCCCCACCCAAATTAGGGCCAAATGCAGATCATACGCGCCAGCGAACTGCAGACCCTAAACACTCATTTACCAAACAGTGGACGATGTATCATCGACGCTAATGCTAAATAAGCTTAACTTAATGTTACTGTCAACTCCTATTTAACTGGGCGCAACGGCATCGGCAGGGCGAGGTTCGGGTCCGGCTGCACCACCTACAGCATTCTGTTTTGATTGGTAAATTTCATCCTGAACCAGCACGAAATGGGTGGTCTCAAGGTGCCTTGCCGGGACCTGTGGAAACAGATGATGCACGAGGTGGAAACAGTCGTAACGTGGGAAGAAAAGTGCCCGCAGCGGAAAGGGTGCCAAGATGTTTCTGGAAGATTCCAGATCGTCATCACCTTCGATCAGCCCGGCATGATCCATACAGTCGGCCCAGTAGTTCAGCGTCGAGTAAACCAGCGAGTAGGGCAGGATGACAAAGATCAGGCTCGTCAAAGGCAACACCGCAGTAAACACGACGACCCCGAGCAATATGCTCATCTTCATCAACTGAAATCCAAGGCCGTCAGCGCGCGACAGGTTGAAGTTCAGATAATACGGTAGATGGCGCCCAAGAAGCGGGTTCGTGATGTGCCGCATTACGGTTTCGCGGGTTAGCGGATCATGCAGTCGCAAGTCCTTGATATTCTGCAAATCAAGATCACGCTCATAGTCGCCAAGATGTTTGTGATGCGTCAGGTGTTCGGCGCGATAGTCCTTGAAACACCCAAGGACGGCCGACGCGCAAAGGCTGCCGATGAACTCGTTTTCCTTGCGCTTCCTGGTGAATGTGGCGTGTGAACATTCGTGGACTATGTTGTTGAGGCCCCGCAATCGCGTGCCGATGAATACAACCAGAAGTGCACCGACAAAGATCGACGCGGGCGTCGCCGGCTGCGACACCAGAAAGTGTCCTCCGACGATTGAAGCGGCGATCAGCCCGAAATAACTGGCCACGATGAGCCATCCGCGGAGGCTCGAGTATTTTTCCATAGCAGAGAAGCGGCGCATGTACCGCCGACGTAACGTAAGTGCTGACATAAGTTAAGTTCCCCAACCCCTTGTGCAAAAAGGATATAATCAGATTATCCACAAAATCACAACAGTATTTCTAATCAAGCATTAATGTTCTTTCAGAAAAGTTAACCGAAGGCATATTTTCGAATGGCTCAAGACGTCCTAAGGTTCAGAAAGGCCTTTGTTTTGTGGGCTCTAACGGTTCCTGAGGTGGAAAATTCAAGGCGGGCTGAACTGTGGATTTTGACTATGACTCACTGGTTGTTCTTGCTGCGGTTGTGCGTACCGGCAGCTTCGAGGCTGCGGCAAAATCACTAAATGTGACCCAGTCGGCCGTCAGCCAGCGAATCAAACAATTGGAAGAGCGCGTGGGGTCGCTTTTGATCGTGCGGGGCCGCCCCTGTGTCGCAACAGAGGACGGCCTGCTTCTTTGCGAGCATATGGAACAGATTTCGCTGCTTCAGCACGAGCTCAGACAGCGGCTTTCGGCCGAAGGCCATTCCGGCAATGCGACGGCCACCATCCGTATATGCGTGAACAATGACAGCCTTGCGACCTGGTTTCCCAACGTGGTTCTAAGGTCGGCCGACGAAATCAATCTGCGGCTGGAGGTGATCGCCGACGACCAGGAATTCAGCGAAGAGCGGCTCAGATCCGGCGATGCTCTTGCGGTCGTCACCACCAACGACAAGCCGGTAGCCGGATGTCAGCAAATCGCTTTGGGCGAGATGGAGTACATGGCCATTGCGTCACCGGAGTACGCCCAGCGCTTTCTGAGCGAGGGCATTACGTTGCAATCCGTGTCGTTATCGCCGGCACTGTCTTTCGACCGTAAAGACACGCTGCCTTTTCAGTGGATGCTAACCGCATTCGGCGCGGCGGAAGAGCCGTCCTACCACCTGATCCCGTCGTATGAGGGGCATCTCTCCTGCTGCCTTAAGGGCGTGGGCTGGGCCCTGATGCCCACGGTCACGGTCGGTCCCCTGGTTCAGCAAGGGCGATTGATCGAACTCGTGCCCGGCAAGCGCGTCACGGTTTCGCTCCACTGGCAGGCGCGCAGCCAGACCAGTGAGATTTCAAGGCGCCTTTCAGAGATTGTTGCCGAGGAAGCGGCGAAACACCTGACCAGCGCCTAGCCTGCCGGGGCAGGTGCCGATGCGTTGGTCAGGGATTGTGGGCCGCCTTGGCGCTTAGCGCCGCAGACCCAGCCGCTTGATCAGGTCTTGGTACCGCGCTTCGTCTTTTTCGCGAAGATAGTCCAAAAGCTTGCGGCGCTGTGCCACCAGTTTGAGAAGACCGCGCCGGGAATGGTTGTCCTTGGCGTGTGTCTTAAAATGCTCTGTCAGGGTGGCGATGCGTGACGATAGGATCGCAACCTGGACCTCTGGCGAACCGGTGTCGCCCGATTTGGTCGCATACTCTTTGATCACGCGTTCTTTTTCTTCAGCAGTAATCGACATCGGGGTCTCCTTTGCGAAGGGTTATGGCACGAGCCGGGATGTCGTCCAGCAAGGCCCATGGAGGTCCTGTCACCGGTCATCCGGTGGCAGTTCGGCGCGTATAGACCCAAAGCAACCAAATGAAAAGAGGCCGTTCAAGCCGAAAAGAAATCGATGAATGACCGGCCCAGGGCGGTGGGGTTCTCTTCAGGTATGAAATGCCCGCCGTCGCATGTATCGACCAAGACCTGTTCCGCGAAAACTGACCATTTTTCAAGAATTTTTCCACCCGACGCGGCAAAGCCGTTCTGCCCGCAAAGGATCTTGACGGGCACCCGTATTTTATGGCCGGCTTCCACATCGGCGAGGTCGTGCTGACGGTCGGTGCCTGCACCGGCGCGGTAGTCTGCACAGAAGGCCGCGCAACGGTTCGGATTCGTCATTTGGGCGCGGTAGCTGTTGAGTGCGTCGGGAAGAAACGTCTTCAAGGATCCGGACTGAGACCAACGTGTCAGGATCAGATCCGTATACGCGGCCGGACTGCCGGCAATCAGCATCTCTGGCAATGGCGCTGCCTGGGCCAGAAATGTCCAGTGATAGGCTTTCATGGCGATCTCGGCAGACCAGTCCTGCCAAAAGGATGATGTCGGCAGGATCTCGACGATGCCGAGCTTTCCGATCCGATCAGGATGGTCCAGCGCCATGCGGTAGGCAACACGCGCGCCGCGATCGTGGCCCAAGACATGCGCCTTTTTCAGCTTAAGGCTGTCCATCAGATCGGCAATATCCTGCGCCATGGCGCGTTTGGAGTATACCGAGTGATCGGGATCATCTGGCGGAACGCTGCTGTCGCCATAACCGCGCAGATCCACAAGGATACAGGTAAAACGCTGCGAAAGTGCCGGTAGGGCCGGCAACCAGCAACGGTGATTTTGCGGGAAGCCGTGCAACAAGATCAATGCAGGTCCAGCGCCTGCCATCCTGACAGCGATCTCGGCACCAGTGGTCTTGATCCGAAAGTCACGCACCGGTCCATTCCCTCGTTGATCGACATCGAACCTGAGCCTACAGGCACCAGCCATTTATCTACAAGTTTCAACACTATCCCCAACAATCCACATAGATGTTCTGCTACTGTTCTCATCCAGACTTGCCGTGGTGAGGGTACTAAAATGCTTCTTGCACTCATGCTTCTAAGCGCGGTCCCGCTCGCTTTCGTCGCTGACGGTGGCGAAGACGAAACGGTCGATGACCCCCAGGCGCAACCGGAACCAATACCTGCGGCCCACGACACCGAAAATTTGGCCGTGGCTTTGGCAGAAGATGAGGACGACGCGCCCGTTGAGGAGGAAGAGGCTGACCCGGACGGCCGCGTCTTTCAGTATGTGCCTGGCGATGCACCGCTAAACCTCGACGATTTTACCCTTGGCTCGGATCAGCTCTATCTGCATCTGCCTACTTCTGAGACAGAGGTCATAGCCGATTGGAACGAAGACACCGGAGAGCCTGAGATCCGGATCGGCGCCGCACCGGGGGAACCGGCAGCTGTCTTTCCGGATCTTGACCATGTGCCGTTTGAGGATATTCGGGTGCTCGTAGAGGACGCCGATACCGCAACGCTCAAGAATTTTGCTCTGGTGCCCGCCGAACTGGAAGCGCTCGCCGAAGGCGATGGTGGTTCGTCCGCTGGGGCATTGCTGCATGGCTTTGACCAGATACAGATCGGCACAAACGATGACGACACACTTGATGGGGGCGAGCACGGAGATACCGAACCGGAAGGGTCGCGCGACCTGATCCTTGGCCTGGACGGTGACGACACGATACGCGGTGGCCAGGGTTCGGACTGGATCGCCGGCGGCGATGGCGATGATTTCATCGACCATATGGGCAATGACAACGAGTATTCCGGCCTTGAGTGGCGCCAGTTTGATTGGCAGACCGACGGCTCCGAAGACCTTTTGTCCGGGGGCGAAGGCAATGATGTCATCAAGATGGACAGATACGACCGCGCCGCCGGCGGCAGCGGCGGCGACGTGTTTTGGGTTCACCACGATTCCGGTGACGCATCAACCGACAGCGTCGCAACGATCGAAGACTTTGATCCGGCCGAGGATTTCCTGCGGGTCAATCTGGATCCCGCCACTTTCCGCCCCGATCTGACGATCGAGGTGACGAGTTCAGAAGACGGCGAAGACGCCCATGTCATGGTCGCCGGAGAGTTGGTTGCAATCCTGCGCGGTGCGCCAACTGCAACACCTGCGAACATTTACGCCGAAGTGCTGGACGATCTTTACCCCTCTGGGCCGATCACGCCGCCCATTCTGTAGGCTGGACCGCATATCCGATGTAAAGCGGATGCCTTGGATGGCCGTCTTTCGTCAGTCCAAGATGGAACAGCATCTGCCCGGACGCCCGCATGATCCCTTCAACCGACGGGCCACGATCAAGGTGCGCGCCATGCGTACCCCAGGCACAGACGATCTGATCTGCCCAATGGCAGGCCTCTAGGATGGCCGCATCGTTACCGGGACCAATCGGATCGGACGCACGGCGCATCGCTTTGGGATCGGTCTCGCGCCAAGAGAAGATATTACAGACGCGAAAGGCTCCAAACCCCAGCGTTCTTGCCCGCCTTTCGCACCGTTCGACGGTGGGATCGTTCTGAACCTCGGTTGCGGTCGAGGGGTTCAGCATCACGAAAAGCGCCTTTTCGCCGCCCGGATGCCAAGTGCGCGTCAGCGTATAGCGATAACTTTCACAGGGCGAATAGATGGCTGTCGATTCCGCATCACCCTTTTGATGGCGTCTGACAATCACGAGGTTGCGCCGGGTGTTTTGATGACGCGGCTGGGATGAAAGGTACCAGCGCGGTAGGTGCCGAGCGCGATGGCCCGCCCGCCGCAGCACGCCCAGGCTTCATCGCCGAATTCTGCCTCGCTGCTGAGCACGGGGACGGGATTTCCGTTCCGAAGCCGCGCGGTCTCGACCGCGCCGCACTGGACACGTGGTAGACCCTCCAGCGCCGTCTCAAGCGGCAGCAACAAATCATCAAGCGACGGAGTGCGGGCAGCGGCCTCAATACGGTCGAGCGTGACCGCGTGCCGGACGTCGAAAGCGCCTGACCAGATGCGTCTGAGACTTTGGACATGCCCAAGGCAGCCCAGCTCAAGCCCAAGGTCACGAGCAACCGAACGAACATACCCGCCTTTGCCGCAAACCATGCGCAGGCTGACCACGTCCGGGCTGCTGCGTTCGAGTATCTCAAGGCTTTCGACATAAAGCGGCCGGGCTTCGAGAGGTGCCGCCGCGCCGGCCCGGGCCAGGCTGTAAGACCGAGCGCCATCAACTTTCACGGCGGAGTACTGGGGCGGCACCTGTTCGATATTGCCGCGAAACCGGTCCAGGGCAGTCGCAATCTCGGGCGTCTTGGGCCGCATATCGGACGTGGCAATCGGGGTGCCGTCTGCATCATCCGTATCGGTTTGCACGCCCAGCCGAATGACGAAGTCATAAGCCTTCATGGCATCGGTCACATAGGGAACAGTCTTCGTTGCCTCACCCAAGGCAATCGCAAGCAATCCGGTTGCCGCGGGATCCAACGTGCCGGCGTGTCCGGCCTTTCTGGCGTGAAAGGCCCATCGAACCTTGCCGACCACGTCATTTGATGTTGGGCCTGCAGGCTTGTCGATCAATAGCCAGCCAGAGATGTCGCGCCCCTTGCGACGGCGTGCCATAGCTAGTCCTCTTCGCGGTCTTCCGTGCCAAGATCACGCTGGACCCGGGCATCGCTGAGCATTCTTCGCGTATCGTCCATACGGTCAAAAGTGTCATCGGCACGAAACCGGAGTTCGGGCGAAAACTTCAGCGTCAAAGCCTTGCTGACGATCCGGCGCAGTTCGGCGCGGTTGCGGTTCAGCGCCTCGAGGGCAAGTTCAGTTCCCTGGCCACCCAGCGGCAGCACAAAAGCCGTGGCCACCCGAAGGTCGGGCGATGTCCGCACCTCTCCCACGGTGATCGACATCCGGCCAAGTTCCGGGTCATGGACATCGCCGCGTGCCAGCACTTCGGACAGCGTCCGGCGGATAAGTTCGCCCACACGCAGTTGCCGCTGGGACGGACCGGGACCGCTATGAAACCTGTTTTTTGCCATGGGTGCGATTTAGGCGATCGGCGGGCACCCCGCAACCGCACCCTTTGCCATCGCCCGCAGACCGCTGTACAGCGCCTAGGGACGTTTTGACGGGGGACGTGATGGACGCACCGGTGGGAATCGTGGTGACCGGCGTATCGGGCCGCATGGGCCAGATGCTGGTCCAGGTGATCAATGCCTCTGAAGAGACGACACTGATCTCGGCGGTTGAACAAACTGGCCACGCGTGGGTGGGCAAGGATCTCGGTACGGCAATGGGCGGAGCGGCCTTAGGTGTCGTCGTAACCGACGACCCGCTTGAGGCCTTTGCCAAAGCGCAGGCGGTGATTGATTTTACGGCCCCGGCGGGGACGCTGGAATTCGCCCGTATCGCGGCACAGGCGCGGCTTGTCCACGTGATTGGCACGACCGGATTGGGCGCAGACCACAACGCCAAGATCGCCGCCGCCGCGCGGCACTCGACGATCATCAAGGCGGGCAACATGTCGCTCGGTGTGAACCTGCTCGTCGCTCTTACAAAAAAGGTTTCATCCGCTCTTGGACCGGCCTTTGACATCGAGGTTGTCGAAGCCCATCACAGGCATAAGGTGGATGCACCGTCCGGCACGGCGCTGATGCTGGGCCAGGCGGCGGCAGAAGGACGCGGGCTGGATCTGGATGCGGTTCGCGAAAGCGGTCGAGACGGCATAACCGGGCCGCGCGGCGGCCAGGCGATCGGCTTTTCCGCCGTGCGCGGCGGTGACATTGTCGGCGAACACGATGTGATTTTCGCGGGCCCCGGCGAACGGGTTGTGCTGCGTCACATAGCGACGGATCGGCGGATATTTGCTCAGGGCGCACTGCGCGCGGCGATTTGGGGTCAGAATCGCAAACCCGGTCTCTATGACATAGCGGACGTGTTGGATTTGAATTGATCCGCTTCGCGTTTGCCTTCGTAGGCTACACAACAGGGATAGAGTGGAACTTTGAAATGCGTTTCTGGATCGCCGTCATAGCGCTGAGCTTTGCTGTTGCCGCAGCGCCCTCGGATTCCGAGGCCTTCACCAAGGTGAGCGACCGCGATAGCTTTGTCGATTTGACGAGTGGCAAGCTGCTGACCCGTTTCGGTATCAAGCTGGTCGTTACACCCGATGGCCAGATCCAGGGCCGTGGATTCGGTCGCGCCGTTAAAGGCGCTTGGGCATGGCGCCAGGGATACTTTTGCCGAAGCCTTTTCTGGGGAGAGCGCAATCTTGGTGACAATTGCCAGGAAGTGAAGATCAGCGGAGACACGCTGCGCTTTACTTCAGACTTGGGTTCCGGTCCATTTGCGGATCTTGAGCTGGAATAGGCGTCCGCCTAGAAATCCACCGCTATCCCGTTCTTTTCCCAATCGCCGTACCTGACTGGTTCAGGTCCATCCCGGCCGCCAAGCTCTTTCGGAAGAGCAGCCTGCTTTTCCTTCTTGCGGCGTTCCTCAACCTCTTGAAGTGCGCGCTGCGCCGCTGGCGGCAGGTCTGGCTTATCGTCGGCCATGGGGCATTCCTTGTGATCCGTCATGCCATGATATACGCGGCAGGCGGCGCGAAACAATGATGGCGGTCATGCAAATATGGCTGAAAAATCCCTCGCCGCCCGCGCGGCGGCTCTGGATCTCTTGTCGGGCGTCCTTGAGGACGGCAGACAGTTCGGTGCACTTCTTGAGGATAAATCGGGACCATTAAGGCGCCTGGATGGTCCGGGCCGGGCGCGGGCGCAACGCCTTGCTGCCGACACTCTGCGGGGCCTGGGCGCCGCCGATGCCCATTTGAAACCCCTGCTGAACCGAAAGCCTCCGTTGCGCGTAATGAATATCCTTCGCATGGCGGTGGTGGAATGTGCCGTGGCCGGTGCGCCCGAGCACGGGGCGGTCGATGCATCGGTGACGCTGGTTCGGAAATCCCGGCAGACGGCGCGCTTTTCGGGACTTACCAACGCTGTGCTTCGCAAAGCGGTCGCCGATGTCGCAGAGAGGTGGCCCGATCTTCCCCCTTCGCGGCTGCCGAACTGGCTTCGCGGACGTCTTGATGCCGCCTACGGGCGTCCGATCGTTGCGGCGATCGAACGAAGCCACACGCGCCGCCCGCCGGTGGATCTGACGCCGCGCGATGGGGACGCGCAAAAGCTTGCACAACAGGTGAACGGACAGGTTCTGCCGACCGGTTCGGTGCGTCTGTCGGCTGGTGTCCAGATTTCGGCCCTGCCGGGATTTGAGCAAGGTGACTGGTGGGTTCAGGACGCTGCCGCCGCCGTCGCCGCCCGCCTCATCCAGGCGGGACCAGGCCAAAACGTTCTGGACCTCTGCGCCGCGCCGGGCGGCAAAACGCTTCAGCTTGCCGCAACCGGGGCCGCAGTCACTGCCGTTGATATCTCGGCACAGCGGCTCAAACGACTGGACGAGAATCTAGCGCGTACAAGGCTCCGCGCGCACGTCGTCACGGCCGACGCACTGGAGTGGCAGCCCAATGAGCTTTTCGATGCAGTCCTTTTGGATGCGCCCTGCACCGCCACCGGCACGATCCGAAGACATCCCGACCTTCCCTATGTCCAGAGTGCCGACGCCCTGCGGCAGCTGACCACGCTTCAAAGCGATCTGATCGACCGCGCGAGCCACTTGGTGAAACCTGGCGGTCAGCTTTTATTTTCAACATGTTCGCTGTTGCCGGCTGAGGGTGAAGACCAGATCCAAGCCGCCCTTGAACGCCACCCAGATTTTCGTGTGCTGACACCAGAAGGCACTACCGGCACAAACAGTGACTGGTGGGGACCCCATGGTCTTCGGCTTCGCCCGGACTATTGGCAGCCCATGGGCGGCATGGACGGTTTCTTTATCTGTCTTCTTGAGCGCCGACAAACCTAGGCGGCGCTTGGCAGAATCGTAGAACGGTCGCTAAGGTGCCGAAAACGAGTCCGAGTTTGGAGCGGGAAGGGTTTCCTGGCAAACCAAGAGGCAGGGCGTGTCAGAAAGGGTTACGTGGGCCGAGCGTCGAGAACGCTGGAAGAACGCGCGTCACGCGCGTCGCGCTGGCCGCGCCAAAATAAGCACAGAGTTCGTCTCGGCACCCGAGCCGCGGACCATCGGAAGTTTCGCGCGTGGCAAGCAACTGGTCGCCGGCCAATTCCTGTTTGGAGGCCATTTCGCCAATGCCCCCGATGCTACCCCCTGGGCCTTGAAAGCACCCGATGCGGCTTTTCTGGAAGATATCCACGGATTTGTGTGGCTCGATGACCTCGCGGCCATTGGGGACGGGCCAGCGCGCAAGGCGGCGCAGAAATGGACCGAGGACTGGATTCAACGATACGGGGATGGCCGTGGCCACGGCTGGACCCCACATATCGTCGGCCGGCGCATAACGCGCTGGATCAACCACGGCCTTATGATGCTTTCGGGCGACGGTTCGACCCTTGCACCGTCCTATTTTCGGTCGCTTGCCCAGCAGGCGACGTTTCTTGGGCGCCGCTGGCACGCGGCCCCACGCGGCCTGCCCCGGCTGGAGGCCTTGACCGGCGTCGTCTATTCGGGCCTTGCGCTGACCAATCAGGACAAACACCTCGCCACTGCCACCAGCGCGCTGGCCGAGGACTGCAAGACCCTTGTCGGTGCCGAAGGCGGCATTGCGTCGCGCAATCCGCAAGAACTTCTGGAAGTCTTCACACTGCTCACCTGGACCGCCTCTGCCTTGTCCGAGGCAGGCCTTGTCGTCCATGACGCCCATATCGCGGCGATCGAACGCATCGCACCGACGCTGCGGGCGCTGCGGCACGGTGACGGCGGCCTGGCCCGATTTCATGGCGGTGGGCGCGGGCTGGACGGTCGGCTGGATCAGGCGCTTGCCACATCGGGCATCCGGGGCAGCGCCAGTGAAGGCCTGGCCATGGGTTATGCGCGCATCGCCAGTGCACGCACCACGGTCATCGTCGATGCTGCGCCTCCGCCCTCGGGCGATGCGGCGACCACCGGACACGCATCGACACTGGCCTTCGAGCTAACATCGGGGCGTCGGCCCTTGATTGTGAACTGCGGTTCAGGCCTTGTTTTCGGGCCCAAGTGGCATCGCGCAGGCCGCGCGACGCCGTCGCATTCGACGCTGTGCATCGACGGTGTTTCTTCGTCGCGCATGTCCAGTCTCGGACGCGCGGGCGGACGGGATCTGGACGTACTGTCGGACGGACCGACAGAAGTGCGTCTACACCGCGGCGCAACACCCGACACGACAACCTTTATGGCGAGCCACAACGGGTACGTGAAAAGCCACGGTCTGACCCACGTGCGCCAACTGAGTCTGTCCACGAATGGACGCACCCTGATCGGCGACGACACATTTGCAGCACTTCAGGAAAGACATAAACCTGCCTTGATGAAAGCCAAAGAACGCGCCGAAGGGGTCGGCATTCCATTCACCCTGCGCTTTCATCTACATCCCGAAGTCGATGCCGAAGTGGATCTTGGCGGCTCGGCAATTTCGCTGGGCCTTAAAAGTGGTGAGATCTGGGTATTCCGCTTTCGCGGACAGGCGCAGCTTTCGATCGAGCCTGGCGTTTTCCTCGAAAAGGGACGCCTAGAGCCCCGGGCAAGCAAACAGATCGTTTTATCCGGCGCAGCAATCGATTATGCGACCCGCATCGGGTGGACGCTTGCCAAGGCGCAGGATACGCCTCAGGCGATCCGCGACTTAGAGCGGGAAGATCTGGCCGTGGTGGGCGGCTAGAAAAAGGGACAGGAATGGAAGACTTGCAGCAAGCGCGGCGCGCGCTGATCTCGGTATCTGACAAAACCGGGCTTGTGGAACTTGCGCGCGAGCTTAACGGCGCCGGCATCGAGTTGATTTCGACGGGCGGGTCGGCCGCAACGCTGCGCGAGGCGGGGTTCAAGGTTACCGAGGTCGCTGAAGTAACGGGTTTTCCCGAGATGATGGATGGGCGGGTCAAGACGCTGCATCCCGCGATCCATGGTGGGCTTTTGGCGCTTCGCAACGACGCGTCGCACAGCGCAGCGATGGAAGCCCATGGAATCAACCCGATCGATATTCTGGTTGTGAACCTCTACCCGTTTGAAGCGACCGTTGCGGCGGATCCAACCTACGGCGATGCAATAGAGAACATTGACATCGGCGGGCCCGCGATGATCCGGGCGGCGGCCAAGAACCATGCGCATGTGGCGGTGGTGACGGACCCCGTCGACTATGCCGACTTGCTGACCGAGTTGTCTCGGAATGAGGGCGCCACATCCTTTGCGTTTCGGCAAAAACTGGCGCTGACTGCCTATGGCAGGACGGCAGCCTATGATTCAGCAATCTCGAATTGGCTGGCCGAAACCGCCGGCGTCTTCTCACCGCGCTACCGAACCGTGGCTGGCAGGCTGCGGCAGACTTTGCGCTACGGCGAAAACCCGCATCAATCCGCATCCTTTTACACCGAAGAAATCCCGCGTGGCGGGATCGCGAACGCGAAACAGCTTCAGGGAAAAGAGCTGAGCTATAACAATATCAACGATACAGATGCAGCCTATGCACTGGTCCGTGAGTTTCCGGCCGACGGCGGCCCCGCCTGTGTGATCATCAAACATGCGAACCCCTGCGGTGCCGCCTTGGCTCCAACGCTAAAGGCGGCCTATGAGCGTGCATTTGATTGCGACAGGACATCGGCCTTCGGTGGGATCATCGCGCTGAACCGGCCGCTGGATGCCGAGACAGCATCGGCGATCTGCGAGATTTTGACCGAAGTCGTTGTGGCGCCGGACGCGGACGAGGCGGCAAAGGCGGTCTTTGCAAAGCGGCCGAACCTTCGCTTGTTGTTGACCGGCGAGGGCGAAGGTTCCCAGGCATCGGGTCTGGCTTTCAAGCAAGTCGCTGGCGGACTGCTCTTTCAAGATGGTGACGACGGAACGCTCGCGGCGGTAGATTTGCGCATTGTGACCGACCGTCAGCCAAGCGAACGGGAAATGGCCGATTTGCGCTTTGCCTGGACCGTGGCAAAACATGTGAAATCGAACGCCATCGTCTATGCCAGAGATGGTGCCACGGTTGGGGTCGGCGCCGGACAGATGAGCCGCGTCGACAGTACACGCATTGCGGCGCGCAAAGCGCGTGACATGGCGGGCGTGCTGGGGCTTGATGAGGCACCCACCATCGGCTCGGTGGTTGCGTCCGATGCATTCTTTCCGTTTCCGGATGGTGTGCTGACCGCCGCAGAGGCGGGCGCCACTGCGCTTATTCAACCGGGCGGGTCCGTCCGCGATGAAGAGGTCATCGCGGCCGCCAATGACGCTGGCCTTGCCATGGTTTTCACCGGCATGCGCCACTTCAGGCACTGATGATGTCCAGGATGCTTTGGACTGCGTGCCTGGTTTTAGTGATCGATCAGGCAACCAAGATCTGGGTGGTGCACGCGCTCGACCTCAAAAGCCGACTGGCGATCGATGTTCTGCCGCCGCTGCTTAACCTGCGCATGGCCTGGAACCGGGGTATTAACTTTGGACTGTTCAGCGGGGACAGCGACAGCACGCGATGGATCCTTATCGCCGTTGCTCTGGCGATCAGTGTGTTCGTCGTCTACTGGGTGCGCCGGGAAGGCGGCGGCCCATGGGCGCAGATATCGGCCGGTTTCCTGATCGGCGGCGCATTGGGAAACGTGGTTGACCGGATCGTCTACGGCGCGGTGGCCGACTTTTTGAACATGTCCTGTTGCGGAATCGACAACCCGTTTGCCTTCAACGTCGCCGACATCTCGATATTCATCGGTGCGATCGGCCTTTTCCTGCTGGACGGCGGATCGAAAACAGAAGCGTGACGCCGAGCCCAAGTTAGGATAGGGAAGACGCGATGCGGCATGCTCTCAGAAACTCTCTCTTGGTCGGTATTGTCCTGATCGCAGCGTGCGGCAGAAGTGATCCGGAATTGATGAATATTTCGGTGAACAACACGAGTGCGGGACCGGATGAGTTCTCGATCGTGCCCCGCAACCCACTTGTAATCCCGGAAGATCTTGCCGCCCTGCCTCGGCCGACACCTGCGGGGCGAAACCGGGCCGACGCCAATCCGCAAGCCGATGTGGTGGCGGCGCTTGGCGGCAATGCCGGGCTGGTTGAACCGGACGGCACGCTTCGGTCTGAACCGGCATTGGTGGCCCATGTCACGCGCTTTGGCCTAAACCCGGATATCCGTGGTGAACTAGCGGCCGAAGATCTCGCGTTTCGCCGGGCGAACCGTGGCCGTCTGCTGGAACGCTGGTTCAACCTAAACGTTTACTACGACGCATACAGCGTTCAGTCGCTTAATCAGCATGCAGAACTGCGGCGCCTTCAGCAGGCCGGCGTTCAGACGCCGGCGCCGCCGCCACAGTTGCCCTAGGTCGATCACGAGCTTGCAAGGCGCCTTGAAGGCCGGTTTGCAAAACGTATCTGTGCTTGAACGCATTCAACAAGAGGCCCGATGTCTTGCGCCTATTCAGCTTAACCGCACTTCTCGTCAGCGCCTTGGCCGCTGGCGCACATGCCGCCAAGGTGACCACCGGTCAGCTTGAAAACGGCCTCGAAATCGTCGTGATCGAAGACCACCGCGCGCCCGTGGCAGTCCACATGTTGTGGTACAGGACGGGCGCCGCGGATGAGCCGCCGGGTAAATCCGGCATCGCTCATTTTCTGGAACACCTGCTTTTCAAAGCAACCGACACCCTGGAATCAGGTGAATTTTCGCGTGTGGTCTCGGCCAATGGCGGAACGGACAATGCATTCACGTCCTGGGACTACACAGCCTATTTCCAGCGCGTTGCCGCCGACAGGCTGGGCCTGATGATGCAGATGGAAGCGGACAGAATGCGCAACATCCGCCTGACCGAAGATGACATTCTGACCGAGCGGGACGTCATTCTTGAGGAACGAAATCAACGGACGGATACTAACCCCGCGGCCCTTTTCGGCGAACAGCGGCGGGCGGCACAGTATTTGAACCATCCCTACGCTATTCCGATCATCGGCTGGCGCCACGAAATGGAGCGGCTGTCCATGGAGGACGCGCTGGACTTCTACCGCACGTACTATGCGCCCAATAACGCCATTCTGATCGTGGCGGGTGATGTTGAACCTGCCGAGGTCATGGCCCTTGCCGAAGAACACTATGGTCCGATCGCGGCCAACCCGGATCTTGTTGCCCGCGTGCGCCCGTCAGAGCCGCCGCATCTGGCCGAGCGCCGGATCATGTTCAGCGACCCGCGCGTCGCACAACCTTATGTGGTCAGAACCTATCTGGCCCCCGAACGGGATAGCGGCGCCCAGAAGGATGCTGCGGCGCTGACCCTGCTGGCCGAGGTCCTGGGCGGTACTGGCGCAACCTCTTACCTGGGTCAGAAGCTGGAATTCGAAAGCCAGCGGTCCGTCTATACGCTCGCCTTCTACGGTGGGACGTCGCTTGATGATACCAGCTTTGGCTTCGTCATCGTACCAGTTGAGGGACGAACACTGGAACAGGCGGAGGACGATCTGGATGAAACGATTGCCTTGTTCCTTGAAGAAGGTATCGACCCCGATCAATTCGAACGCATCAAGATGCAACTGCGCGCGTCCGAGATCTACGACACCGACAGCACGTCGCGCCTGGCGCGTCGATATGGCGCCGCGTTGACCTCTGGTCTGACCGTTGAAGATGTCCAATCGTGGCCCGAAGTATTGCAGGAAGTGACGACCGAAGACGTCATGGCAGCGGCCCGCATGGTTTTCGACAGAAACAAAGCGGTGACCGGCTACTTGATGAGAGACGAAACTTCCCCCGAGGAGGCCACGCAATGATCCGTCTGATAGCAGTTTTAACGTCGCTCCTGACGCTGGCCCAAACGGCGCAAGCAGAAGTCGACATTGAGGTCGTAAACACACCCAGCGGCCTGACCGCATGGCTCGTCGAGGCGCCCGAGATCCCATTCGTAGCCCTTGAGATGCGCTTTGGCGGCGGCACCAGTCTGGATGCTCTGGGAAAACGCGGCTCGGTCAATCTTATGGTCGGTCTCTTGGAAGAAGGCGCCGGCGCCATGGACGCAAGGGGTTTCGCCGAACGGACCGAGGAACTGGCGGCAAGCTTCGATTTTGATGCCTACAGCGATTCAATTTCGATTTCTGCGCGGTTTCTTTCCGAGAACCGTGACGAGGCCATAGACCTTCTGCGCCTTGCCCTGAATGAACCGCGCTTTGATCAGGACGCCATTGATCGGGTACTGGGACAAGTCATCTCTGGCATCAAGTCTGACCTGAAGGATCCCGACGTGATCGCCCGCCGCAAGTTCAGCGCGCTCGCGTTCCAGGATCATCCCTATGGATCATCTGGCGAAGGGACCGAGGATTCGGTTTCGGCTTTGACACGCGACGATCTGGTGCAGGCGCACAGGGATACAATGACGCGTGACCGGCTGCACATCGCGGCGGTCGGCGACATAAATGCTGCGGATCTGGCGGTACTTCTCGACACGCTGTTGGCCGAACTGCCGGAACAGGCGGCACCTTGGCCGGATGTCGCGGACTATGGACTGGACGGCGGCATTACTGTCGTACCGTTTGACACCCCGCAATCGGTCGCGGTTTTTGGTCATGAGGGCATTCAACGTGACGACCCTGACTTCTTTGCGGCCTACATCTTGAACGAATTGCTGGGCGGATCCGGGTTTGATTCACGTCTGCAGTCTGAAGTGCGGGTGAAGCGCGGCCTGACCTACGGCGTCTACACCTACCTTGCGCCCCGCGATCACGGTCCGTTGTTTTTGGGCGGGGTGTCTTCGTCGAATGATCGCGTTTCCGAAGCCGTTGCCGTCATTCAGGACGAGTGGGCCCGGATGGCGAATGAAGGTGTGTCAGAAGAAGAGCTTGAGCTGATGAAAACCTATCTGACCGGATCTTATCCCCTGCGTTTCGATGGAAACGCACGTATCGCGGGCATCCTGGTGAGCATGCAGCAGAGTCAGCTGGGCCCAGATTACGTAAATACCCGCAATGACAACATCCGTGCAGTGACGGTGGACGACATACGGCGCGTGGCTGCAAGGATCATGCGGCCCGAAGATCTTCATTTCGTGGTTGTGGGCAATCCGCAAGGTCTGGAAGCCAGCAACTGACCGCGTTTCGCAACTGGTCGAATCGTCGCTCTACATGCTAAGTGTTGGGGTATGCCGGACGGTGACCCCAAAATATCCTATTCCCGAACGCCAATTCGCCAATTGGACGAGACCGCGATCAATCGGATTGCAGCGGGTGAAGTGGTCGAGAGACCCGCATCTGCGGTCAAGGAACTGGTCGAGAATGCACTGGATGCCGGTGCGCAGCGCATCGATATCGATATCGCGGCCGGCGGCAAATCCCTGATCCGGGTCACAGACGATGGCCACGGTATTCCGGCGGCCGAGCTTCCCCTGGCCCTTTGCCGACATGCAACGTCAAAGATCGATGGCAGCGACCTGATCAACATCCAAACCTTTGGGTTTCGCGGTGAAGCGCTGCCAAGCATGGCCGCGGTGGGAAGGCTTGCACTGATCAGCCGCGCGGACGGAACGGCTTCGGAAATTCGTGCCGAAGGCGGCAAACTTGAGGCGGTTCGTCCGGCGGCTCTGGGCCGGGGCACAATCGTCGAGTTGCGCGATCTTTTCTTTGCGACACCCGCACGGCTGAAGTTTCTGCGCTCAGACCGCGCCGAAACCCAGGCCATCGCCGATACCGTGCGCCGCCTGTCGCTCGCCGAACCGGGCGTCGCGTTTTGTCTAAGGGACGCCTCGGAACAGGCAGACGGACGCATTCTATTTCGCGCCAATGCGGAGCCGGGCGGATTTGCAGATGCGCTTCTTTGCCGGGCGCAGCGGATCCTGGGCAAGGATTTTGCCGCCAACGCCGTCCCGCTAGATGCGGTGCGCGAAGGCTTCACACTTAGCGGTTACGCGGGTCTGCCAACCTATTCGCGTGGCGCGTCGGTGGCGCAACACATCTTCGTCAATAACCGCCCGGTTAAGGACAGGCTTCTTATGGGCGCACTGCGCGCGGCCTATTCCGACTTTCTCAGCCGTGATCGTCATCCTGCGGCGGCGCTTTTTGTCGGATGCGATCCCGAACTGGTCGACGTGAACGTGCATCCTGCGAAATCCGAGGTCAGATTTCGCGAACCCGGTCTGGTGCGCGGCCTTATGGTGTCGGGGATCCGGCATGCGCTGGCCGAAGCTGGTCACCGGGCGTCAAACACGGTTTCCCATGCGATGCTGGGCGCGGTCCAGACAGAGCAACCACAGCAGCCGATCTATCGGATGGACAGACCGCGGGCTCCGGTCACCTATGCACCGGCACCTATGGCCACAGGCCCGGGGTTTGCCGAAGCTGCGGCGCCGTCGGCCCGGATTGAAACGCCAGAAGATGAAGCCGATGATACCACCGCACCTTTGGGGGCCGCCCGGGCGCAGGTGCACGAAAACTATATTCTCGCGCAGACCGAGGACGGGATCGTAATCGTCGACCAGCACGCAGCCCACGAACGTCTGGTGTATGAAGAACTAAAGGCGCAGCGGGCAGAAAGTAGCGTGCCGGCGCAGACCTTGTTGATCCCGGACATTGTGCCGCTGTCGCAAGATCAGGCCGATCAAATCCTGTCCTGTGCCCAGGATCTTGCCGTGCTTGGTTTGGAAATCGAAGCCTTCGGGCCCGGCGCTGTTGCCGTGCGTGCAACGCCTGCACCGCTGGGCAATATCAACGCCGCGGCGCTCGTGGCCGACATCCTTGACGAACTGGCGGACCTAGGCAGTTCAACCTCGCTGGATTCACGTTTGGACGCGGTTCTTTCGCTTATGGCCTGCCACGGGTCGATCCGCTCCGGGCGCAAAATGCGCGCAGACGAAATGAACGCGCTGCTGCGTCGTATGGAGGCAACGCCCCATTCGGGTCAGTGTAATCACGGCAGACCGACATATGTGGAACTCAAGCTGAAGGACATCGAAAGATTGTTCGGGCGCACATGATCCAGATTGGACAAACGACCATTGATCTGTCTGATCCGGCCACCCTTTTGGCGGTGTCCGGCTTTGGTGCCGCTTTGATCGTGATCGTTTTACTTGTCGCCACATTGCGCAGTGCGCGCCGTGCGAACCGGTCGGCCGAACCTCTTGCCCAGAGCCTTACTGCGCTGGCGGACCGGGTGCAGGCCCTGTCGGACGGCCAACAACAGCTGAGCGGCGGCCTGAGCAATGTCTCTGACGTCCAAGCCCAGTCGCAGGCCCGCCTCATGGAATCGATGGAGCGCCGGCTAGAGGATGTTCAGAAGTCCATGGGCGAGACACTGCACGGATCCGCCACGCGCACTGCGCGCAGCCTCGGCGAACTGCAACAGCGGCTAGAGACAATAGACAAGGCCCAGGCCAAGATCGAAAAGTTGTCGGGCAATGTCCTTGGTCTGCAAGACATCCTGTCGAACAAGCAAACCCGCGGCGCCTTTGGCGAAATTCAACTGAACGATATCGTCTCAAAGGCCTTGCCATCGGATGCGTATTCGTTTCAGACAACGCTTTCGAACGGTAAGCGGGCCGATTGCGTCGTGCATCTGCCGAACCCGCCGGGACCTATCGTGATCGATGCCAAGTTCCCGCTAGAAGCCTATGAAGCGTTGAGGCGTGCCGACACGCCTCAGGCTACGGCCGATGCGGCGCGGGCGCTCAAGACCAACCTCCGCACCCATATCAAGGCGATTTCAGAGAGGTACATCGTCGAAGGTGAAACCGCAGACGGTGCCTTGATGTTCCTGCCCTCAGAGGCAGTCTATGCTGAGCTTCATGCAAATTTCGGCGACGTCGTGCGCGAAGGTTTTGCATCGCGCGTCTGGATTGTGTCGCCCACCACCTGCATGGCCACGCTGAACACCATGCGCGCGGTTCTGAAGGACGCACGGCTTCGCGAACAGACCGGTGCAATTAGACGCGAATTGGCGCTGCTTTTCACCGATGTTGATCGCCTGAGCACGCGGGTGGAAAATCTGGATCGGCATTTCGGGCAAGCCGCAAAAGACATTGCTGACATCAAGATCAGCGCTGACAAGGCCGGGCGGCGAGCCCAGAGACTGGATAACTTCGACTTTGAAGAGCTGGCTTCGGATCAGGCCACGGTGGTGCCCTTGGCCTCGCGCTGACTATGCCTCTGGTTGTTTGACCAGAACGTCGCGCACAAGAAAGTTGAAGAATCGATATAGTTCCATCATAATCAATGCATTGGATGAATGATTTTCGTTTTTTGATTGGAGGGGATTGCCATGAAATTCCTGTTATCGATGGTGGTAAGCTGCTTTGTTGCAGCGGTGGGCTTTACCAGTACAGAGGCGACTGCGTCGACCACTTGTAATCCGGAAATCCAGAAGTGTAGCTGGTAGCCCTTCGGCACCATGGACGCTCACACTGTTATTCTTCTGCTCGGCGGCTTCGTGCTGCTCATCGAGGCTTGGAACCGCTATGACGCGGCGGACGGGCTGAACGATATCCTGAAAATGGAGCGATCAGAGCTTAGCGGCGTACGCATGCGCGCGCTCACGTCCCACCGCGAATACATGCGTGGCAAGATCCTTTATGTGGCCGGTTTTGGCCTAATCTACTATCTCTGCATAAAGTTTCCGGAAATTCTTGAGATCCTCTATCCGCCCAGCGCCGATGCCGCTGCGGAAGGCGGCGCACGCCACGAAATCGGCTCTCTCGTGAACGAAAGCAACGGGCAGACTGCCGGCAACGTCGACGACACGAATGCAGTGCTTTTCGCCGCTTCCATTCTTGCCGGTGTCAGTGCACCACTGCTCCGCCCCGTTGAAAGCGCCCTGCGTTCGGTCGCGTATCTCTTCGCCGGCATTCCGCGCGGCATTCACAGGACCATTCGCGAGCTTGAAGACTTCAACTACGACGAGTTGACAGATCCCGGCATCCTGCCGCTGCAACAAAGCTACCTGGATTTCATCAATAAACACGAGATACCGGGCGTGATGGATGGCACAGTCAGCGGAACGGGAGAGTCGCTTCGCGTGATCGATCTGTTGCGAGGGCCCGTCACCGGGCCACAGCGCCATGCCTATTTCACTGTCTTTGAGGGCTCTGCGCCGCTTGAAAAAATCGACCGCCTGGATCGGGACCTGTTTCGCCTGACAGAGCGTTTGGAGAAGCTGAACCCAGACCGCGACGAACTGGAAGAGTTCTACAGCGAAGCTGTCTGCGTGGCCGGCGAACTTCAGGGGCTTTTCGCGCTGTTCGCAATCCGCAACATCAAGCTTCCGGTCGGGCGCGAAAAGACTGTGACGGCACAGATCGTCAAATCGATTACCCGCACACACCGCGGGCAAACCAGCCACGATGTGGTGGCGGGCCTGATATTCGGCCTCAGTTTCGGCGCGCTTGCGGTCATTTCTCTCGCGATATGGGCAGGCTTCAAGTCAGAGGGCTTTGAAGTGATCCGCTGGCTTCCGATGCCGGAGTTCTCCGAAGAAGGGCAACTATTCGTTGAAAACACCGTTCGTCCTTTTTCGATGATGCTGCTTTGGCCAACCGTGATGGGCATTCTTGCTCTGTCACTGCTGGCGATTTATGCCCGACGTGTAAAACAGGACGTCGGCAAATGGCGCTACTCGGCCGATCTGGCAATCCCCTTCCAGGACTACGTCAGCGCAGCCCTGATACCCCTGATCTTTGCCATTTCGGTCCACGGCAGCGTGATGATCGTGGTCGAAATTCTTAAGCCACTGTCGTCCGAGGCGGGCAATAGCCCGGCACCGAATGTCCTGCGCGAAGCAATCACCGATCTCGATCCGGTCAACTTTCTGATTGGAAAGCTGTGGGAGCTTCCGCGTCTGATCATTCTGATGCTGCTGTTCGTTTTCGGGCTTTACCGAATTGCCGATGTCCACAACGATCTGCCGTGGTACCGGACGCTTTTCTCAGCGGTGATCATTTCAGCCTATATGGTTTTCGCAGCTATTCTGGTCACATTCATCAGCGGCATCGGCGCCGAAGGCCGCGACTTTCTGAACAACAGATCGCTGTCGGCATTCATGCTGGCCCTGCCGTTCTGCTGCGTCCTTATCGCTTTTTCCGTCGCTGCCGAACTGGGCGAGACAGTCGGCAAAACCAAAGCCAAGCGCCCGCCCGATGATGAAGACACGCCCGGTGCCCAAAGCCCGCAACCAGATGTCCCTTAAACTACTCTTCGTGGCGCTTTTGGCTGGCTGTCTTTGGCCGGTCGCCGGCTTGACCCAGAGCCTTTTCGATCCGGAGACAAGCTTGCGGATCGGTCTGCGCGCAGACGCGGCGCCCTTCGCCTATATATCGGGAAGTGCCCAGAACGTCCGAAGTCTTACGCGGGACTCGATTCTTCCTAAATCGATCGAGTTTAACGGCGACATCTACGAAGGCTATGTCATTCAGATCTGTGCTGCCGCCTTGGCACGGATGCGCGACGTATCGGGCGTGGGCTTTACCTTCGAGCGTGTGACAGCCCTGAACCGGATGGAGCAGCTGGACAGCGGTGCAATCGATGTTCTTTGTGATCCGGCGACGATCACACAGTCGCGGTTAAGCGCGCCGGACGTGACCGTGTCGGTTCCGATCTATTTATCGGGCATCGGTTTTGCGAAAAATGAACTGAACCGCATGGTGTTCCCCCATTGGCCCTGCCAGGGGCATCTTGTCGGCCTCGTTGAGGCGACAACGGCGGATGTGGACGGAATTCAGCGTGTTCTGGATGGAGACGGGATTGCGCCTTCCTACGTGGATGCATTGGCCAAATTCATCGGCCTGCGCACGGCTGGAACCGAGGCAATCAATGCGTGGGCCGCCGAACAGTACCAGCGCTGCATCGACAATCCCAATGTCAGCAGACCCGTTGAGGCGCCAGCCGAGAACCCCGATTGGGCGAGTTCGGACAAGGAAATCGTGAGAGTTTACGACACCCACACGGACCTTGCCGAGGCCTTCTGTGCGCGAGAGGTCTATTACTATGTGGGCGACATCGAAATAGTACTGCGCACACTTCGCAACTACACCGACAGAAATCCCGGGATCGATTGTCCGCACACCGTCTCGGACAAGACCTATTCCAGCGAACGCTACGGAATATTCATGCATTTTACGCCTGGCGAACCCGCGCGCATGGCCGCGATGCTCGCCTTTCAGCAAGCGCTTAACCAAGAGATCCACCGGGGACGGGATTCAATCCTGGTGACGGCATTTCGGGAACATTTCGACGCTCAGAAAATCTCGCGGGCGCTGGATCTGTTTTTCTGGAGCGTCGTGTCCGACGACGGCTGAGCACAGCGCCCGAACAGCACCTGAACAGCAATTGTCGCTCCCCGCCGCCTTCGCTAGGTTGGCGCCGAAAGCGGGAGGGAACAGGTGTCAGAATTTTTCGACGAGGCAGAAACCCGAAGCGCAGATGCGCGCGCAGCGGACCAGGGCGTCCAACTTGCAGCACAGATCGCCACCGCGCAAAAACTGACGGGTTACGCAACGACGTTGCGGGGGGTTGAGGCGGCCGAAATCAACGGGCCCGAAGCGCTTTCAAGGCTGCCTGTTCTTCGCAAATCCGACCTTGGCGCCGCCCAGGCGTCTGTTCCGCCTTTCGGGGGTTTCACCACCCGCGACCCGGCATCGTTCGCCCACATCTTCCAGTCACCCGGCCCGCTTTACGAACCGGGTGATACAAGCGTTGACTGGTGGCGGATGGGGCGCTTCCTGCACGCCTCAGGCATAGGGCGGGGGGATATAGTCCAGAACTGTTTTGGCTATCACCTGACGCCGGCAGGGCTGATCTTTGAATCCGGCGCGCGGGCCGTGGGTGCGGCGGTTTTACCGGCGGGAACGGGTCAGACCGAGTTGCAGGTCCGCGCGGCAGCTGATGTCGGCACGACTGCCTATGCCGGCACGCCAGACTATCTGAAGGTAATCCTGGATGCCGCTGACGCGTCTGGCACCGCCTTGCGCATAACCAAGGCCGCAGTCTCGGGTGGGGCGCTTTTTCCATCCCTACGTCAGGCTTACGGGGATCGCGGAATATCCTGCCTGCAGTGTTATGCCACGGCGGATCTGGGAAATATCGCCTATGAGTCGCCTGCCATGGAGGGCTTGATCGTCGACGAGGGTCTGATCGTCGAGATTGTACGCCCCGGCACCGGCGATCCGGTTCCCGAGGGCGAAGTGGGCGAGGTCGTGGTCACCACGCTTAATCCTGACTATCCGCTCATTCGTTTCGCAACGGGTGATCTGTCGGCCGTCTTGCCGGGCATCAGCCCGTGCGGGCGCACAAACCTGCGGATTAAGGGCTGGATGGGTCGCGCCGATCAGACGACCAAGATCAAGGGCATGTTTGTCCGCCCGGAACAGGTTGCGGAACTCACGGGCCGGCATCCGAGCATCCGGAAGGCCCGGGTGACTGTCACACGGGACGGCGAGATGGACAAAATGAGCGTTTCGATTGAG
The DNA here is from genome assembly GCA_039026235.1 of Pseudomonadota bacterium. Classification (GTDB taxonomy): domain Bacteria; phylum Pseudomonadota; class Alphaproteobacteria; order Rhodobacterales; family Rhodobacteraceae; genus JBCCMQ01. The sequence goes on along the minus strand of JBCCMQ010000009.1, from coordinate 54,832 downwards.
GCCGATGGCATCGAAGGTGACGCGCTGACAGCGGACGTTCAGGCAGTCTTTAAGTTACGGGGTGACGTGTCGATTGTGGCGCCAGGAAGCCTGCCTAACGACGGAAAGGTCATCGACGATCAGCGCAGCTACGATTGATCGCGATGTCCCGGGTCGCGTTGTGGCTGCGCTAGGTGGCAGGTCTTTGCCGGTAGGCTGCCAGAAGATCTTGAACCAGGATGCCATTGATCGTCGCGCCATCCAGGCGGCAATCGGTGATCTGAAGATCGGACAGATTCGCATTTGTGATTCTGGCGCCGGACAGGTTGACGTCATTGATCCTGCAACCGGTCATGTTGCTGTCGTTAAAGGCAGCGCCCGAAAACTCGATCTGATTGTAGGTGCTGGACGACAGGTTGACGTTGTTGAATGTCGATGATGACAGGTCGGCGTCATCCACGTTCAGCCTTTCGGTTACCCGGTGAAGATGCATGCGTTTGGTCCCTTTGTTCCAAGACACGGGCAATCTAGCAAACCGTCGGTGCGAATCCGACTGTGCCGCGCGATCGCTGCCGCCTGTTGTGAGACGACGGATACGAGCGACAGCTTCTGACCCAGGACCCCGTTGCCGATCGCCAGAAACAAAACGGCCGCCAACGGCGGCCGGTCGAAACCTTTTTTGAACAGCTTGTGCTGGATCAGCCCTGGCGGGCTTTGAAACGGCGCTGCGTCTTGTTGATCACGTAGACACGGCCCTTGCGGCGCACAACGCGGCAATCGCGGTGCCGGCTCTTGAGCGACCGAAGCGAGTTCTTGACCTTCATGGTCCTCTCCTATCTGCACGGCGCGCAAGCGCCTGATGTTACGTTTTGGATCGTCCCATGACGAACCCTGTGATGGTGGGCACGACTGGGATCGAACCAGTGACCCCTACGATGTCAACGTAGTGCTCTACCGCTGAGCTACGCGCCCGCGCGTTGCGAATGATCCGCGTCTACGTGTGGGCACTGCCCCAAAGCACGAAGACGCGGGAAAACCCGCGCCGGTGGGCGGTCTATAAATGCTCGTCATCTGGTCCGCAAGGGCTTTTGGTCCGACATGCATTAGGTCTATAGGTATCGAGAAGGAGCTCGCATGTCGAAGCAGCCGTATATCCTGAACCAACCTGCAGTACGCACAACCAGCGTGGTTTTCGCCTCACCGCACAGCGGGCGTCATTACGGATGGAAGTTCGCCAAATCATCGGTTTTGGACGAACGGGCGCTGCGGTCGTCGGAAGATGCCTTTGTCGACATTCTTTTCGAAGATGCGCCGTCGCTTGGGGCGCCGTTGCTCTGTGCAACGTATCCGCGCGCCTATGTCGATCTGAACAGAAGCCACGAAGAGCTTGACCCGATCCTTATCGAGGGTGTCCGACGGGTCCATCACAATCCGCGCGTTAATTCTGGATTGGGGGTGATTCCCCGTGTCGTTGCAGGGGGGCGGGCGATCTATCGCGGCAAGCTGACCCAGAAAGAAGCAGAGGCGCGCATTGCCCATGCCTGGCACCCGTATCACCAGCAGCTTCAGAAGCTTCTAGACGAAAACCACGATTTTTTTGGTGAGGCCGTTCTCGTCGATCTGCATTCCATGCCCCATGAGGCGATAGATAGCGTCTCGCGCGCTGGCGCCGCCGGCGCTGATGTGGTTCTTGGCGACCGCTTTGGCGCAGCCGCACACCATGAAATTGTGGATCGGATCGAAGCGGCTTTCGTGTCCGCCGGACTGACAGTGGCGCGAAACGCGCCGTTCGCCGGTGCCTATGTGACGCAGCACTATGGCCGACCGTCGCGAAACCAGCATGCGGTTCAAATCGAAATCGACCGGACGCTTTATATGAATGAAAACCTGATCCGGCCAAATGGAAATTTCAAAGCGTTCAAACGCACTTTAGAGACTGTGATGCAAGATATTGCGGCCATCGGTAGACCGCGCCACGCGCTTGCGGCCGAATAGGTGCTAGCGAAAGATCCTGTAGTACAGCCAGTCGGGCAGGAACTGGCTTAGCCGAAACAGCCATGAAAACAGCGTCGGAAAGCTGGACTTGAACCGGTTTGAATTCATGTGCTCGAACATCTCACGCGCCGCATCTTCCGGATCCATGATAAACGGCATTGCGAATGAGTTCTTCTCAGTCAGCCGGGTCCGAATGAACCCCGGGTTCGACAGCTGAACAGTAATGCCGGTTTCGCGAAGATCAGCATACATGGATTCCGCCAAAGCCATTACACCGGCCTTGGACGCGCTGTAGCCGATGGCACCTGGCAGCCCGCGGAACCCGGACAGGCTTCCGGTCAGGACGATGTGACCTTCGCCGCGTTCCAGGAACTGTGGCATGACGGCCCCAAGACTGCGCACAGCACCCGTAAAGTTGATGTCGGCCATCGCATTGGCCTGCTCGGTATCCCATTCCTGGGCTTTCATTGGCCAGTAAACACCGGCCAGAAAGACCATGCCGTCCACCGGCCCGAGCTTCGCTGCGGCGGACGACACTGACGCCGAATCGCCGACATCCATTGCTAGTGCACGGGCCCGGCCGGGAAGTTCGTCAGCCAAAGCTTCAATACGTTCGGCATTCCGGGCCGACAAGACGACCTCGACACCGGCACGGCTCAAATGAAAGGCCAGCGCACGGCCGAGCCCTTCGCTGGCGCCGATCAGCCAGTAGGTCTTGCCGGTCCATTCCCTCACGCTGCGTCGCGCTTCGATCCGACGCTGGTTTCGGCTTCACGCGGGCGCATGGTGGCCACCAACTCTGCCACCTTGATACCGTACTTGCGGAATTGGCTGCGGTTGATGATGACACCGTCACCGACAAGGTACATCCAGTCCGTTGCACGAAGCACGTGACCGCCGGATTCCTCCGGCAGGCGGATGTCATAGGTCAGCTGGACACCGGCACCTTTCTGGGTGCCACGACCCTTGCCGACCACGTCGGGCGCTTCGGCAGTGATGGCGCCGTTGGCATCCACCTCAAGATACCAGACGCGGCTGCGGCGTGCGCCGCTGTCATAAGTGAATACCTCGGTCAGAACGCCTTTGTCGCCTTCCCACCGGGCATCAAAATCCGCCGTGAAGCGGGACGTGACGCGTCCGGTTGGGCCGTAGATGACACCTTCGCAAAGGATTGGCCCGCGAAGATGCGTGCGAATGTCAAAATCCGGTCCCCAGCCGGCGTAGTCATTGGGCGTCTGGGCCGTAAAGCTCATGAACCGATTGGCAAGATAGGCTGCGATTAGGGTCAAAGCGACGCCCAGCAGGATATATGCGGTTATTTCCATGGGTCAGCTTTCTTCAAGGGGCGTCGCCATAAGCAAGGCGATGGCCACCAGTTTGAGTGCGCAAGGCACGACTGCGTACAACACCGTGAGCGTCCACAGTGCGTCCGTTGTGTTTTCTGTACCGGCCACGAAGCCTGCGGCGTCGAGCGTCGGCAACAGAAGAACAGCCGCAAAGGCCAAGGTAAATTTGGTCACGAAGGACCAGAGACCGAAGGCTTGTGCGGCAGAAGGCGCAATCCGCGCCATGCGGCCCGCGAAGATCGCGGGCAGCAGTGTCATGTCCGCCCCGAGCGCGGCGCCCGAAGCAAGACAGATCACCGCGAAGGCAAGGGCATCTCCCGTACCCAGCATCGCAGTGAAGGCAAACGAGACGATCGACAAGACCATCCCGAATATCAGAGTTTTTTTGGTGCCATGGCGGCGGGCTGCCACGCTCCATAAGGGCGCAGAGAGCGCTGCCGCCAGGAAGAACGTCAGAAGAAGCGGCCCTTCTAGCCCCGGAACGCCAATGCGGCTTTCCACAAAGAACAGAAAGAGTGTCGAGCTGATGGCAACCGGCGTAGCGTTCACCAGGGCAATCATCAGAAGCTGCCGGGCAACAGGATCACCCAAAATCGGGTGAAGTGCGCCGGACGGCAGGTGCGCATCGATCTGCCACTCCGTTCGCATGGCCCAGACGGCAATCAACAGAACCGCGGCGAACCCCGTCGCAAAGACCGCGAACGGGCCGGCCTCGACTGACGCCAGAAGCGTCGGCGCAACCGCGGCCGCACACACGCCCAATAGCGCGCCGGTTTCACGCCAACCGGCAAGTCGGATGTGCCCGTTGTCACCCAGACTGTCTGCCTTTTGGACGCCCTGCGCGTAGAAGTTGATCGAAAGGAAGCTGTAGCCGGAAAACATCAACGTCAGGGTCAGGGCGAACCAGAACAGAGGCGCCACCGGCGGCGTGACGGCAAAGAGCCCGAACATGGCGATACCCATCACAAATGCGGCGCAGGCCACCGCGGCCGCCCGATGCTGGCGCAAGCGTTCAGACAACCAGCCAAAGAAAGGGTCCTGAACCACATCAATCAGACGCAGTAGGAAAAGCGCCGTCCCAAGCGCCGCCAGGCTGACACCATAGGTGTCGACGTAGAATTTGGGCGCATGGATATAAATCGGCAGCCCGGCAGCCGCGAGAGCTGCCGCAAAAAGCGAATAAGCCGGCAGGCGGTCGCCCCGGCTTTGAACGAGTGCTGAGGCGACGCTCATCGTGACACCTCGGCCTCAGGCGGCGCGGGACGGACCCGGTATCGGGCCCCCTTCCACCAGAGCTTTACCGCCTGCCAGTGGATCAGGCCCAGCACGCGGCGCGAGCCGAGCGGCCGGCGCAAACAGGCGGCCAGGATGCTGCGGTTGGTCAATGGCGCGCGCATGCCCGAAAGCGTGGCCAGCAGGCCCGCGTTTCCGGTGGAATAGTCAATGCGGATTGCGATCCGATCCGCACGAATATCAAAGTTGAATCTGTAGCCGCCTTCGATCTTCTGGAACGGCGAAACGTAGAAGATCTTGTCCGCTTCAATCGTGTCGTCCGGCGTAATCTCGGTCAGATCATCCTTGCAGCAGATATAGGAATGGCGTTCCCCAAAGGTGTTGGTGACCTCAGAAATAACGAGGCAGAGCTTGTCGTCCCGATCATGGCAAAGCCAGAAGCTGACCGGATTGAAGACGTGCCCAAGGACACGCGGCTGCGCCAGAAGCAACACCGGTCCCGGAAGATCAATTCCGCGCTCTGCAAGGATGGTACGCACCCAGGCCGCGCCGCGACCCACACCAGGCGCACCGCCATGGTCGCGGTCGCGCAGGCTGGTCAGGTTGGCGCGGTTGCGCGAAAACAGGGCGGGGCCGCGCACGTCCGCTTCTGCGTCAAGCATCAGATAGTCGACCGAATAGCGAAACGCGTTCTCGATACCGCCTTTGCGCCCGTGAAAGGTCTCACCCTGGATATGATCGACTGAGATTGCCAAATCCCGCGCCCTACTCGGCCGCCATCGGCATTACGGCCTGGCGCGCCATGCCGTCGGCGACATCCACTGCGCTGGACAAACCATCTTCGTGGAACCCGTTCTTCATCCAGGCGCCGCAGAACCATGTCCGGTTTGCACCATTGCATTCGGCCAGGATGCGTTGCGCTTCCATCACGCCCAGATCATAGACGGGATGGTGCATGGTGGTCGCGTCGTAGATAAGCTCTTCGCGTATCGTGCGGGCAGAGTTCAGCGTGACGAACATCGGATCACTTTTCGGGATCGGCTGAAGCGAATTCATCCAATAGGTGATGTCGATCTGATCGCTCGTCCGCGTGCGGTCTTCGCTGTAACACCAGGACGCCCAGACCTTGCGGCTGTTGGGCATGACCCTGTGATCGGCATGCAAGACCACCTCGTTCGGCTGATAGCGTACGGCGCCTAACGCCGCTTGCTCGCGGGCCGACGGATCGCTGAGCATGCGCAGGCACTGATCCGAATGACTGGCAAAAACAACTTCGTCAAAGGCCTCTTCCGCTCCATTTTTCGGGCGAACCGATACGGCATGGCCGAACCGGGTGACCGACATAACCGGCGCGCCAAGACGAATATCGACGCCCTGTTGGCGCAGCGCCGCATCCAACCTGGCCACATAGGTCGCTGAGCCGCCCTCGACTGTGTACCACTGATGCTGACCCTCGGTTTGCAGCAGTGCGTGATTGTGGAAGAACCGCACAAGCGAATGGGCCGGGAAATCCATGATCTTGTCCTTCGGCGTCGACCATATGGCACCAGAGAAGGGCAGCAGATAATGGCGGCGGAACCAGTCGCCCGTGCCAAGCTTGGCAAGCAGCGCACCAATTGTCATATCCGGGTCGTCTGCCGCGTCAAGCGCATGCTTGTTGAAGTAAAGGATGTCGCGGATCATTCGCAGGAACCGCGGGTCGGCGAGGTTTTTGCGTTGGGCAAAGATGCTGTCCAGCCCTTGCAGACCATATTCCAGCCTGCCTCCGGCAAATGAGGCGCCGAAGCTCATGGATGACTTTGCCACCGGCACACCAAGTTCGTGGAAAAGCGCGGCCAAGTAGGGATAGTTGGCGTAGTTGAAGACGATGAAGCCCGTGTCCACGGGCTGGTCGCCGTTCTTGCCTGCGACAATCGTGCGCGCGTGACCCCCTAGGCGGCGTTCAGCTTCGAAGAGCGTAACATGGTGCTGGCGCGCAAGAAGATGGGCCGCACCCATGCCGGAGATGCCGCCGCCGATCACTGCCACCCGCTTTGGACCACTGCCCTGCGTCTCAAACGGCATTGCCACTCCTTCATCTGCGTGCCTTGGCTTGCAAAGACTTACGTGCGCGCATGCAGCCCGGATTAAAAACCGTTGCGTTTTCTGCAAAAAAATGATCCGGGGCATCTGCTGGCGCGTAGGGAGGATATGCTGACCGAACCGCGACAGCCTGATCTGGCGGGTGGTACGCCTTCGCGCTCCACCTACATTGGGGCACGCGAGGCGAGCGCCCGTAAAAGCAAGGCAGTATCGGTGACGTCAGAAAAAACAGCCGAGGCGATCTGGATCGATTGCGTAAAGCGCATTGACCGCGAAAGAGACGAAAGTGCTTTCCGGTTGCTTTTCGACCACTTCGCACCGCGCGTGAAAGGGTTTTTGATGCGATCTGGCGTCGATGCGGCGCTTGCGGAGGAATGTACACAAGAGGTCATGGCGACGCTGTGGCACAAGGCACACCTGTTCGATCCCTCGCGGGCAAGCGTGGCGACATGGGTTTTCACCATCGCCCGAAACCGCAAGATCGACACGCTGCGCAAACAGCGGCGTCCAGAGCCAGAGGACTTACCCTGGGGACCAGAAGCAGAGCCGGAACCCGTTGAAATTGTGAGCTTTCAACAGGAGAGCGAGAAACTGGGCGAAGCGCTAGCGCAGCTGCCCGCAAAACAGAGAGAACTGATCGAGCGCGCCTACTACGGCGATCTGTCGCACAGCGAAATCGCAGATGCGACAGGTTTACCACTTGGCACGATCAAATCTCGGATCAGATTGGCGCTAGAGAGGCTGCGCCACACGATGAAGTGAATGTTGATATGATTACGCACCATCTGAACGATACGCTGCTTATGGCTTACTCAAGTGGAAACCTTCCCGAAGCGTTTGCACTTGTGGTGGCGTCGCACATATCGCTTTGCGACGAATGCAGAGCGCGGCTCGAAAGCTTTGACGCCGTTGGCGGGTCCCTCATGGAAGCCGCCCCTTCAGAGCCGGTTGCAATCGACAGTTTCGCGGCGGTCATGTCACGGATTGGCCAATCGAAGGCTATGCCGATCCCGGCGCCCGCGCGAAAGAGTGCGTACCCGGCGCCGCTTCGCGAATATCTACCAAAGGACGAAGCTGCGATCAGATGGCGGTCGGTGGGGATGGGCGTACGTCAGGCCGTGCTGACAAATTCGAAAGAAGCAAGCGTGCGCTTGCTTCGTATACCGGCGGGGTGCGCAGTGCCCGACCACGGCCACCACGGTATGGAACTGACGCTTGTCCTAAAAGGTGCCTTTCGGGATGAGATTGACCGGTTCGGACCAGGTGACATCGAAATCGCTGATCAGGATACGCACCATACTCCGGTTGCGGAAGAGGGTGAGGATTGCATCTGTCTCACAGCAACGGACGCGCCGCTAAAGTTCAATAGCTGGCTGCCAAAGATCGCTCAGCCGTTTCTCGGGATATGATCTGACATCTGGTCGGGCCTTCGTTCCAGTGATAATCTGGCGCCATGAGCCAGGTACATGGCATAGGTGGCGTGTTCTTTCGGGCGCAGGACCCAGAGAAACTTGCGGCCTGGTATCTTGAACATTTGGGCATTGGTGGGCCGGGTCAGTGGTTTCCAAACGGCGGGCCCACTGTTTTTGCACCTTTCAAGGCCGATACCGATTATTTTGGGCGCGCCGAACAACAGTTCATGATCAATTTGCGCGTAACGGACCTTGCGGCGCTGTCGCAGCAGCTTTCCGACGCTGGGATCGAAGTTCAGACTAATCCTGAATGGGACTGCGAAATCGGCCTATTCGCGCGAATCCATGATCCAGAAGGCAATCCGATAGAGCTTTGGCAACCGGTCGGCGCGGCGGCGGACACGATGGGTACACCCTGAGTGTTTGAACATGCCCGCAGAAGCCTGTTTACGTGGTGGCCGTACCCAACTCTCCTACGCACTGCCTTCGGCGTTTAACCAATCATTGATCGCTTCGATGACCTTAGCGCGAGAAAGCCCCGTGAAGCCCGATTCCAAAGGGTAGCGACCGCTGGATGTCATAAGCACAACCCGCTCAAGGCGTGCCCCGTCAACCCAATAGGATCCGTCGATGGCCCGCTCGATCTCGGCAAGGCTCTTGTCCCAGGAAAAGCTGCCGTTCAGGCGACTGACCCGGTGGACCAAACGCCCGGATGGTCTGTCGAAGGTGATGCGCTGGAACGGCGCAAACTTCCAGGCAACCCAAAGGACACCCGATCCAAGTGCCAGAACAAGCAATGTCTCGCCCCAGCTTTCGTACTGGCCCGCAACCGCAGTGATCACCGCACCCGCCCCCATGGGCGGCAAAAACAGCCACATAAACCATGGCCGGTCTTCGATGACGAGACGTTCTTGGGAATTCTCGACGACTTTCATGTCTTGAACCTAACACGAATGTTGCGCGCCTAAGGGAACGCCCGGTTCTGCCTAGGCCGTTACCGGGTCAGACAGTTGTCCAAGTGCAAGACTATCAAGCCAGCAAAGACGACAGACGCGCCTCGTGCCCAATTTGTCAGATGATGAATTCTGTCCAATAGTTCGTTCTGAAGATTTCGATGGCAACCGGGAGGTAGGGGATGGAAAACACAATGGAAGTGAACGGCAAAAAGCTATTCGTTCAAGTCACCGGGGAAGGCCCGACCATTCTTGTGATGCATGGCGGCTTGGGGTTGAGCCATGATTATCTCCGCCCGTATTTCGACCGTCTGGCGGAAAACCATACCCTTGTCTTCTACGACCATCTTGGGAATGGCCGCTCGGAAGAGCCGGATGACTATGCTGACATGACCTTTGACCGATTGGCCTCAGACGCCTTGGAGCTGATGTTGGCCCTAGGCAAAACGACTTTCACACTGATCGGTCATTCCTATGGCGGGTTCATCGCTCAGCATTTTGCATCGCTTTACGCCGATCGCCTGAACGGGTTGGTTTTGATCGATACGGTTCCGGCCTTTGACTATCATCCAACAGTCACCGGTCCTGATGCGAATATGCAAGCCTTTGGCAAGCTGTTCTCGCAGCCGATGGCAGACGACGCCGACTGGCAGGCGACCTGGAAGATGGTGGTTGAGACTTATTTTCATCAGTGGGATCCGCAGACGGGCGCCGACCTCGATGCGCGGACGGTCTACAAGCATCAGGCGTGGAACGCATCCGGTGCGTTGCTCGCAAGCTTCAACACGCTGTCGGATCTTCCGAAGATCGCCACGCGTACACTTGTTGTGGCCGGGCGCCACGATGGCATCACGCCCCCCGAGCACGGTGCCGATCGCATTGCCGCGCTTTTGCCAAATGCAGAGCTCAAGGTGTTTGAAGCATCCGGTCACTACCCATTCATCGAAGAACAAGAAGCGTTCTTTCAATCGTTGGAGACATGGCTGGAAAGATAGGCCAAGGGCCGGTCTTTTATGAATAGGCTGTCATCGGTGTTCGCGCCGCATATCCCGGACGCAGCGCAGCACCAGAACCGCGCCGCTGCGCGAGTGTGCGAAGTCGTCACAGAACACGGCAACGAAACTCGCTGAATATCTAATGGTGCGGCCCAACCAATGAACTTCATGCCTTTGCGTCCACCCAAGTAGCTGCAAAATCAAGACGCGGCTCCGCGATCCAGCGGAAGAAAGCGCCCGACGCCAAGCATAAGGATCGCCAATCAATCCTGAGGTTCCGCAATAAATTGATTGTGCGCTTCAGCCGACTGCGGAAATCTTCAAAACGTACCTCGCGCGTAGGCAGCATGAAAATCGCTGCAACTGCGAAGTTGCGGACGCCGCTGCGCTGCAGGCGCACCGGCCATTCATGTTCGATGCGGCGAAGGTGGACCGGCCAATTCACAGATCGCGGAGGAAGCTGAAGTTGCCTGTTGTTCCCGCAATGACGGCTTCGGGTTAAAGGATCGAAGAAACGGATCAATTAATTCTCCGTAGGTGAACGCCAATTCAGTCCTTGCTGTGAACCACGGTTTATAGCGGAGCATTGTACCCGCCACATAGGAGGTTCAAATGAAAGTAGTTTCGCCTGAGATTCTCTGCACTCTGACAGAACCTAAGTTGCGACAGCGAAAGGCGGAGGTCCGCGAAGACTTGGGTCCACACCTCCTGGATTCCTCCTACGCGGACGGTGTATCAGAACTGGTCTTCGCACGGCCTGCGGTTTCGCGTGTGCAGCTTGAACATCTGATCAGTCTCGAGCAAACCTGCTGTCCATTCTTCACTTTCGATTTGCGGCAAGCCAACAGGACGTTCACGCTGGTCATTTCAGGGCCGAGGGGAAGCGAACACTTGGTTCGCGACCTTTTTTCGTCCGAGCCGTCCGCATCTTGCGGATGTTCCGGACAACCTTCGAAAGAAAATCGCTGTTAACACTCCCACCCGTCTAAAAACGCCTGGCCTTTGCGAAAGACTCAGAACTCCTGCAATCTGGCAGAAAACAATGATTTCAGACTGTGAGAACAATGATGCGCATTTCAGACGTCGCCAGAGAGACAGGGTTGTCCGTGTCCGCGATCCGCTACTACGAAAGGCGTTCGGTCATTCGCAGGCCAAACAGAAACGGTCAAAACCGTGACTATTCGGAAGACGATGTCCGCGCTCTTCGATTTGTTCGGAACGCACGATCCCTCAACATACCGGTGCGGGACATCGCTGACATTCTGCAACGACCCTGGAACAAAGGTGATATGGCGGCGGAAATCGCGGATCAACGCAGAGTGGTGCAGTCCCAGATCGACGCGCTCAGACAGGTGGACGGTGTTCTCGCCCATCTTGAGACCTGCATGTGCGAGGGCGTTCTTGATTGTGAATTGGCGGATGGCGATGATTGAATCGTTTGGCTTTCTCGCAATCTGCTGCATGGTACTGTTTTACGCGTTGGAAGGCAGAGCACCCGTCTTCACCCTCGCATTCGCCGGAGCCTGCTTGTGCGCAGCCATCTATGCGCTCCTGATAGGTTCGATTCCGTTCATGATCGCAGAAGGCGTTTGGGCGATTGTTGCGCTAAGAAAGTGGGCTCTTCGCTCTATTGTTCGGCCCTAAGAGCGGACGTTGGTGTGATTTGCAGCATGCCGCAATTTGGGCTTTTTGCCGCCCAATGCCCGTGCGGCAAGTCCCTTGCCTTGGGCGGAAAGGAACCGGCCATCTATGGGTCGGGCCAGTCCTTTGATCTTGTGCCATCTCGATTAATTTGCCGTCATTCGCAAACCAAGAGCCGAGGTTCGTACCATCAGCGGCGAAATTTGACGGCTTGCGTCGACTTCTTTGCTGCTATGCCGCGCGACGTCTTGCCGTTCATGCAAACGCCGGCAACCTTCGAGCCGTCGATCTTGAATTCTACGACTCTAAACAAATTAGCTAGTGCGCGGGGGAATGTTTCATGCCGGTTTCCGATTGTCTGACGACTGGGAACTCTAGCGCAGCATCAGGTGGTTTCGGAATAAAACTTTCGAACGTTGGCTTGCATGCGGTCGCTGTGAATCTGCAGGCCACCAAGTGTCGCGACTAAATGGCTGAGCGCTGCGTCGGTGAAAAGGAAAGCTTCGGGAATGATTACCCATTCCATGATCCATGCGCCGCCGGAGCGTTCATGCTGATGAAGCGTCGCCTCCCCCATCCGCTCACAGCATTGCCGACCTAACCGAGCGACAGCTTCGCCAAATTCCGATCCCCTTTGGTTTTGTTTATGGGCCATGGCTGAGGAAGCTCCGCGTCCATCTACATATCCTTCGGACACTTCATCGATGCCGTTAGAGGCCAGGAGGTTCACATTCTGTGCGATTTTTGCAAGCGTCGCGCAGAGCGCACCAAGTGTTGATGCGATATCGTGGATGCCGTCCCGGGCATTCTGCCAATGGGGCTCTATTGCGGCAAGGTTCAGCGCTTCGGCCACCGAGACTTTTACCGCCTGTCCCAGAACAGCGTTGCCATATTGGCTGAGATCACCCACCGCACCACCCATTTGAACGGCCAAACACCGGGTTGCCGCGCTTCGGATAACCTCGCTCCGCCTCGATAATTCAGAGCGCCATACGCCCAGCTTCGTTGCGAATTGCAGTGGGATCGCAGCTTGGCCGTTGGTGCGGCCCATCATCTCCGTCTGCCCGTTTTCCTCTATGAAACGGTCCACCTGGGTGATTGCGGTGCTCAAACGCCCCTGGATCAGGTTAATGCCCGCTTGCATCTGAAGCACCGAGGCGGTGTCCATGATGTCTTGTGTTGTGGAATGGCAATGGACGTGGGCGGCCGTGTCGGCGCCCACATGCTCGCGGATCTGTTTGACCAGACCGATGATCGGTCGTCCCACCAGGGCCATGTCCCCACGCAGCCGGTTTAAATCGATATCAGTCGCCCGTACCCGCCCAATGGCAGCCGCGGCGGCGGGCGGAATGACGCCGTGTTTGGCTTGGGCCTCAGCCAAACTGCTCTCGGCCCTTAGCCAGGCTGCGATGGTTGCCTCCTCTGACCAGATTTCGCGCATCTCAGGCGTGGTGAATAGATCGCCCCAATGGGAAAGCTCACGCATCGTTCAGGCCACCTTCGGCGATCCGGCGCTCGCGCATAACGGACCGGATTCGGAATCCGATGGCCGCGATCCCGATAACGATAAAGAGCGCCGCGATGGGCCGTTCTATGAAGATCAGGATGCCGCCGTCCGACATCAGAAGCGATTGGCGGAAGGTTTCCTCCGCCCCCTTGGCAAGCACGAAAGAGATCACGAAGGCTGCGATGTTGAAATCGTATTTGCGCATCAGCCAGCCGGCGAAGCCGGCGACGGTCATCACAGTGACATCAAACATGGAGCCCCGCGCTGAATAGGCGGCCACGAAGGCGGTCAGAAAGATCATCGGGTAGAGAACATTGGTCGGAATCTTCAGGATCAGCCGGGCCACCTGGGTGGCGCCGAAATAGCCAATCAGACCATAGGCCGCGATGCCGATCATACCGCAGGCAAAGAGCTGGTATACCAGCTCTCGGTCGGTCAGGAACAGGGTCGGGCCGACCTGGATGCCATGGATCAGGAACACGCCCAACAGGATCGCGCCGATGGTTGAGCCCGGGATGCCCAGGGTCAACAGCGGTGCCATGGACGGGCCGGAAACCGCATTGTTGGCGGCCTCAGGGGCAGCGACGCCTTCTAAGGCGCCTTTGCCCCATTGCTCTGGGTTTTTGGCCCGTCGCTTGCCTTCGCCGTATGAGATGAAGGCCGCAATTGCAGAGCCAAGTCCCGGCAGCACGCCGATCCCGGCCCCGATGAAACCGCCGCGCAGGGCGTGGGGCAAGCACGGGCGGTATTCTTCCCAATTGAGGCTGTTGCCGTCGCCGTCGCTTGCATTTTCCTCTGCGGGCTCATCTGCGCGCTTGCGGCTCTCCATCTGGGCAAAGACTTCTCCCAGGACGAAGACGCCGATCATCAGGGGCACCAGACCCACGCCATTCGATAATTCAAACATACCAAAGGTAAAACGTTCATGGCCCGAGATCGGATCGATTCCAATAGTGGCCACTAACACTCCAAGCACCGCGGAAGCCAGGCCCTTGGCAACGGACTTGCCGATGACCGAGCCGATGACGACGAAGGCCGCGAAGTAGATTGCAAATGTCTCTGGTGGGCCTAAGCGCAAAGCAATGGAGGCGATAAAGCCGACGCCCACCACCAGCATGATGTCGCCCATGAAATCCCCGATCACCGAAGAGATCGTGGCCACTTTCATCGCCTTGCCCGCCTTACCCGAGCGCGCGAGTGGATAGCCATCGATCTGGGTGGCCGCGGAAGCCGCTGTACCCGGCGTATTGAACAGAATTGCGGCAATAGACCCGCCATAGCGCCCGGATTTTCCGATCACATATAGAAAGGCCAGCGCAAATAGCGGAGACATATAGAAAGTAATCGGCAGCAGCATTGCGATGGCGGCAGAGGCCGTCAGACCCGGGGTTGCGCCCACCACCATGCCGACGGCCGCGGCCAAAACGATGGCGAAAAGCAAAGTGGGGTCAGTGATCACCGACAGGAGGGCGGGAAAGATATCCATAATGATTACCCCCGAAGATAAAACAGCAGGTCAAAGACCAGGCCGAAGGGCGGGAACACACCCAAAAGCTCAAAGAAGATGACGTGAAAGACCAGCGGGCACAGCACTACCGACAACCCCAGCCCGATCCAGTTTCGCACCCCGAAGAGGTATAAAACGATCGGTGCCGCAATGGCCGTGGGCAAGATGTACCCAAACCAGCGCAGCGATTGCTGATAGAGCAGCGCCACAGCGAATAGGATCAGGATGTCGAGCATGCCACTCGTGCTTTCCACCGGGCCGTCGGCGGGCTGACGGGCTGCGGAAAGCGCCATGATACCCGCCAGGGCGATCAGCGCCAGTGCCGCCGCAAAGGGTACAACACCCGCCCAGGTATCGCCCGAAGACGCGGCCGGCACTTGCCATGCCCCCCAAATTCCCAAGGCGCCAATGGCTGTCAGGACCACACTTTCGATATATCTCCGCACGGCTCTCCTCCCCAGGTGCCCTTGTCGTGTGGGGCCAGGTACAGCGATTGCGCGCCTGGCCCTGTTTGCGGTTTGGTTTTATTCCGCCAGACTTTCCACCAAGGGGCCCACGGCGTCAGCCATGGCGCGCAAGCCAACCTCTGCATCGGCGCCCGATTGGTAGACCGGACCGGTCCCCCTGGCGAGCAATAGCTCAGCGAATTCGGGCGTGGCGGCGATCTGTTCTAACGCGACCTCCATGGCGCCTATGACCTCTGCCGGAGTACCTTCAGGAGCCATCACGATCACTGGCGAGGACACGTCGGCGAAGGGGATGCCCTGCTCGCCGAAGGACGGCACCGCGGTCATGATCGTATCGCGGTCAGCGCTGTTAACAGCCAAAACACGCAACTGATCTTCGAACCCGGCAGCCTGTTGCACACCTAGAAAGCCAAAATCGGCTTGCTGTCCGATGAGTGCGGCACGGGTGGGGCCACCGCCTTGGAAAGGTACATCCTGGGCCTCAATCCCGTTGGCATCGAGGAACCCAAGACCGCCGAAGAAATGAAACCCTCCGCGTCCTGAATGGGCCCATCGCAGCGAGCCCGGGTCGGCCTGAGCCGCCGAGATCAGATCTTCGACCGTCTCAAATGGGCTGGCGATCGGTACCATCAACGAGGTGTTCAGGCGGCCCACCTGGGCAACGAACTCGAACGAATCCAATGCGTTTATTTTGGTATCGCGCGTCAGCGTCGACAGTAGGAACGACCCGCCCGAGGTCAGCATCATCGTATAGCCGTCCGGCCGCGCGTTCAGCACTTGGTTGGCGCCGTTCAACCCGCCGGACCCGGGTGTGTTCACCACCACCACCGGCGTCCGTAAGATCCCTTCGGCCGCTGCCGCAATGGCGCGGGCATAGGCATCGGTTCCTCCTCCAGCGCGATAGGGCACCACCAAGTTCACAGGGCGAACGGGCCATTCTTGCGCCACGCTGGCCCCGGTGGAGGCCAACACGGCGAGGGCGGCCCCGGACAGGCCAATAAACGATCTGCGTTTCATGAATTCCTCCCTAGATCACTTCGCCACTTTACGCCGGGTGATAATTTTCTAAAAATGCAAATAAGATTAGATTAGTTGCAAAAATTGAAAGTAATGGCATGAACGTAAAAGCTCTAAGAGCCTTTCGGGCGACGCTCGCCGGGGGTACTTTGGCCAAAGCTGCCGAGGCTATAAACCTTAGCCAACCGGCAGTGAGCCGATTGATCAGCGCGTTGGAAGGCGAGCTTCGCCTGACCCTATTTGACCGTTCTGGGCGAAACCTGACGCCCACTGACGAGGGGTTGTCCTTCTACCTTGAAGCCGGGCGTATCCTGAACAACCTGGATGAGATTCCAAACATCGCTGCCGACATCCGCGCCGGCAAAGCCGAGACCTTGCGCATCGTCACAATGCCCCGCGTGGCGCATGCATTCACTGTCCCGGCGGTGGCCCAGTTTCTGGGGACAAGCCCGACCACGAACGTGATGCTTGACGTACAAACCCGGCGCGAGGCAAGCAAATGGCTTGCCGGGAAGCAATATGACCTGGGCATCGGTGCATTGCCTGTGGATCATCCGGAGATCAGCACGGAAGTTCTGTTTCAGATGCGGGCCCAAGCGGTGGTCCCTCGAGATCATTCCCTCAGCAGCAAAAGCACTATTGACGCCGACGATTTGAAGGATTGCCCGATCATTCGCTTGATGCGCGGCCTCCTACTGCGCGAACAGGCGGATGATTTCTTTGGCGCGGCTGGGATAACGGCGCGTCAATACATCGAAGTCGCATCGTCCCAAATGGCGTGTTCGCTTGCCGAATGCGGCGTTGGAATCACCGTGGCCGACGAACTTGTGGCCACCCAATGCTCCTCTGATCGAGTATCGGTTATCCCATTGGAACCTGAGCGCTGGATGTCTTTTGGTGTTTTGATGCCCCGTAAAACCCGACCGAAAGCAGATGTAGAGAAATTCATGCGGATCCTGAAGGAAAAGGCAGAAGATCTGGCACGCTCCAGTACGACGATAAGGCTAGCATAGCCATTTTTTTGGAATCGCTGGCCTGGTCAAACAACGCGCTCGATCAATAGCGCTCATATTAGATTCATCTGCCTTGAGAAGGCTGACCAGAGGATGTGGTTCCCAAGTCTCTCCAATTGACGTCGGCTCAGGCGCAAGTGGGGCTCTTAACTGAACTTTGCTCATCACCTCAGCCACCGCGCTTGCGGTCTACGCCCTTTGCAGCAAAGGCTGTCCTGGACATCCGAGTTGATGCAGAATGGGCAATATACGAACTTCGAACGGCGGTTCGGTCCGCATTGCGGACCGTTACGACTTGACTCAGCGTCGACTGAAGGCTCTTTCCTGCGAATTCCAAGGACGTCGGTCTTGGGTTCGAACGAAATCCGAATGAGGGCGAAGCGCGACCGCCAAGTACCCGGACTTCTGCGCTCAGCTTAACCAGCGTTTGCGGCGCCGGTAGCTGCGGACGTCGCGGAATGACTTGCGGCCCTGTTCGGACATGCCCAGGTAGAACTCTTTTACATCCGGGTTCTCGCGCAGGTCCTCTGCGGGACCGTCCATCACCACGCGGCCCGATTCCAGAATATAGCCGTAGTGGGCAAACCGCAGCGCCACATTGGTGTTCTGTTCGGCCAGCAGAAAACTGACGCCTTCCTTTTCATTCAGGCTTTTGACGATGCCAAAGATCTCTTCGACCAGTTGCGGTGCAAGGCCCATGGACGGCTCGTCCAGCAGGATCATCTCAGGCCGGCTCATCAGCGCGCGGCCGATGGCGCACATCTGCTGTTCCCCGCCAGAGGTATAGCCCGCCTGGCTTTTCCGCCGTTCCTTCAGGCGCGGAAAGTAGGAATAGACAAGCTCAAGATCCTCGGTGACAGCCGCCTTGCCGTCGCGGCGCGTGTAGGCGCCCGTCAGCAGGTTTTCTTCGACTGTCAGATGCTCAAAACAATGGCGACCCTCCATCACCTGGATGACACCCGCCTTCACCAGATCGGCCGGGTTCCGGTCCTGGATGCGTTCGCCGCGGTAGGTGATCGTGCCTTTGGTCACCTCGCCGCGTTCCGACCGCAAAAGGTTTGATATCGCCTTCAGCGTTGTCGTCTTGCCCGCGCCATTGCCGCCCAAGAGCGCGGTGATCCCACCCTGTTTTACGCTCAGGCTGACACCTTTCAGCACGAGGATCACATGGTTGTAGATCACCTCGATATTGTTGACTTCCAAAAGCGTGGACTCGGTCTTCGCAGCGTCGAGCATCTGGATCCTCAATTCAGGGAAAAGCCCGCCCCGCAGAACGCGGGACGGGCAGATTGCTAGGCCTTAGCAACCGGCTTCGATATTGTTTTCCGAAGCGAAGGCGGCGGAGTCTTCAGCCACCAGCGGCATGATCACGTCCTTGTCGCTTTCGATCATGTCGGTGATCAGGCTCCAGGTCTTGGCACTGGCGTCCCATTGCTGAACCATGCCCAGCCCCGGGCCGCCGTGGTTTTCGCACGAGACGCTGAAGGCAGGGCCGAAGCCCGGCATGCCAAGGTCATCCAAGAGCGCGTCGGAGATCTCGAGCGCCTCCATGCCGTCCCGCATCATCGCCGGGGTGATCTCGGCAGTGCCATGGATACCCTGGGCGGTCTTCGCGGCCTCTGCCGCCAGCATCGCGGCATACATGCCCCGGCTGTAAAGCACGGTACCGATCTGGTCGCCCGCGCCAGCGGCCTTACCGCTGTCGACAACGTACTGCTGGATATCGGCATAGATCGGATAGTCGGACCCGGTGCCGTGCATGGCCAAAGCCTTGTATCCGTCGGCACCGTCACCAGCAGGCAGAACATCGTTCTCCGATCCCGACCACCAGACGCCGATGAACTTATCCATCGGGAACCGAATGTTGGCAGCCTCCTGAATGGCGACCTGGTTCATCACGCCCCAGCCCCACATTAGGACATAGTCGGGGCTTTCCCGCCGGATCTGCAACCACTGGCTTTTCTGCTCTTGGCCCGGATGGTCGACCGCGATGGGCAGGAAGTCGAAGCCATGCTTGGCACCAAGCTCCTCCAGCGTGCGGATCGGTTCCTTGCCGTAGGCTGAGTTGTGATAGACGAGCGCGATCTTCTTGCCCGAGATATCGCCGCCTTCCTGATCCATGATGTGCTTTACAGCGATCGAGGCACCATCCCAGTAGTTCGCCGGGTAGTTGAAGATATGGCTGAAGATCGCGCCATTCTTGGCCGATGTCCGCCCGTAGCCCATGGAATGGATCGGTATACCGTCTGCCGTGGCTTTCGGGATCAGCTGATAGGTGATGCCGGTGGAAAGCGGCTGGTAGACCAGACTGCCCTCGCCCTTTGTCGCCTCATAGCATTCAACGCCCTTTTCGGTGTTGTAGCCGGTTTCGCATTCGATCATCCGGATCGGCACGCCGCCGATGCCGCCATCTCGCTCGTTCAAGAGCGTAAAATAGTCGGCGTAGCCATCTGCAAAGGGTATACCGTTGGCAGCATAAGGACCGGTCCGGTAGCTGAGGCTGGGAAAAACCAGATCCGCCATCACCGGCCCCGCGGCCATGACGGCCACCAGCGCCGCCCCTGTCAGTTTCATCTTCATTTTCGTCCTCCCTAAAGGTGTCGTCTTCATTATTCCCCGGATTCCAGCCGGGCGTGGCTCTAGCCTAGTGCGGGAATGGCCAAAGCCTCAACTTTTCCTTCGCAAGCCGCCAAAGCTGTGCCAGCCCGTGCGGTTCCACGATCAGGAAAAATACGATCAGCGCGCCCACGATGATGAACTCGAGATGCGCCGCGAGGTCGGTGGGCCAGCCGAAACCGCCCACGAGGATATTCTTCAAGAGCACGGGCAAGAGCACGATAAAGGCCGCCCCCGCGAAGGAGCCAAATATCGACCCCAGACCACCGATGATGATCATGAACAGAACCAGAAACGACTTCTGGATGCCAAAGACCTCGCCCACTTCGACGGCGCCCAGGTAGACCGCAAAGAACAGCGCACCTGAAATTCCAATGAAAAACGATGACACGGCAAAAGCGGACAGTTTTGCCCGCAGCGGGTTCACACCAATGATCTCAGCCGCAATGTCCATGTCGCGGATCGCCATCCAGGTTCGGCCCAGGGTGCCACGTGTCATGTTCCGCGCGATCCAGGCGCTGGCGACAACGAAGATCAGACAGATCATGTATTTTGCCCAGGCTTCGGTGTTTGGCCCAGTCACGATAATGCCCGCCACCGTGCGCTCGGGTGCAGAAATCTGACCCGAGGCGGAATTGTTGTAAAACCACGGGACCTTGTTGAAGAGCCAAACAAGAAAGAACTGCGCGGCAAGCGTTGCCACCGCCAGATAGAACCCTTTGATCCGCAAACTGGGCAGCCCGAACAACAGGCCGACTGCCGCCGTCACACCGCCCGACAACAAGATATGAATGAGGATGCTTACATCGGGAAAGGCCGTCATCAGCTTGTAACAGGCATAGGCGCCAACCGCCATGAAACCGCCCGTTCCAAGGCTGACCTGACCGCAATACCCGGTCAGAATATTCAGACCGATGGCCGCGATCGCATAGATCAGAAACGGCACGAAGACGGCATTGGCCCAGTAGTCGTTGATGACGAAGGGAATGACACCGAAGGCCACCGCCAACACGGCGTAGTACCGATAGCGGTCGAACTGGATCGGGAAGGTCTGGCTGTCATCGACGTATGACGTCTTGAAGTCACCTGCTTCGCGGTAGAGCATTACCTGACCTCCGGAAAGTGCTTGGCAACGAGTTTTGGAAGCCAGTAGAGCATCGACAGAGCCACAAGAAACCGTGCCGACTGTAAAGTATCGGAAGCCCGATAGACACTGGCAATGTGACAAACCTGCCGGCATATGAAAGACTGTTAGAGATCGTCAAAACCATTTCGATCGCGAAACTCAAGGTGATCGCTGTGAGAGCGACGACAAGAACCTTGTACATTGACCGGTCCACTCCGCTATCCGCCACAGGGTGCCCTCCTGTCGTGCAATGCGCCCCACGCTCGCCCAGATGCTTCAGCATCGGCGAAACCAACACCGGAGAATGCGATGTCCGACCCGACAAACAATGGTGAAACCAAACCCAAAGCCGCGCGTTTTGGACCGTTGCATGTTCTGGCCGCGATATTCGGGTACACCTTGGCAGTCATACTGGCCTGGGGCCTTGCGGCCGGCGCTGTCGTCTTTGGCGTTTCCTGGGCATATGGCCTGCCCCTGGATCTGTGTTTCGCTCTGATGATCTGCGCACTGGCCGGTGCGGGCACGTTGGCCGCAGGCCTCGACGGTGACTGCGAATCCGTCGGGTTGTTCGCGGCTATCCTGGTTCTTGCGCTTGTCGGAGCCGTGGCTGCGGCAGTTCTTTTTCTTGGAATTTCGCTTTTGATTGCCGGACCACTTGTTGCCTTGGCGGCAGGTATCTTCTGGCTGATGTCTTTCTTTGAAGGCTGACCGAGCGCCCCACGTAACGGGCGCCGAGGGCCAAAACACCGACCCGAATGGGCATGCCACTTGCGTCGATTTCCGAAACAGTTGCGGCCGACTGTCGTTAACCCTGATCCAACTTCCGCCGCATTTGCCACAATTTCGCCATGTTGGACTGGCAATTCACTTAAACTGTAACGATCGCAAACGTAACGAGGAAAAATCGCGATGCCCCCCAATGCACAAATCGGACGTTTGATTGCCCTGCGCGAAGCCGGAGCGCTCAGCGACTCCGAGTTCAACGTTGCAAAGCGGGATGTCGTGAATGCCACGCGCGGAGGCAAATGGGCGGGCCGGATGCTGCCCGAGGCGCGTGAAGCCGAAACTGGACCCGCATTCAACCGCGGCCCCCAGCTGATGGCACTGGCCACGCTCACCGTCATCACCATGGTGCAGTCGGACGTTTCGCTAGCTGTGACACTGTCCTTCGGCGCGGCCGCGCTTATCTTCGGTACAACGCTGTCGATCGGCAACCGGTCCGTCGCATAAGCGCCACCGCCACGGCAATTGAAAAACCGTGGCACATGGTGCCTTAGGCCGACACCTCGTTTACCAAAAAACGCCTCGCCAACGAACGGAAAGAACCGCGAAACGGTTCGAATGGCGCCAAATTTAAGTCCAATTTGAATAGCATTTGTTAGCCATCGGTAAAGAGGAACCAGTACCATGGCTATTAAAGCAAAACTCAATCGGATCATCGCTCTGTATGAAGCTGGCGTTCTGACAAAGGACGAAATGGACGCAGCAAAGCGCAAGCTGCTGCCCGTATAATCGTCACACACCAGACCACAGTTAACCCGGAGCTGACCGATGACACTCAAGGCCAAGTTGAACCGCGTCAAAGCGCTCTTCGAAGCGGGCGTCATTGATCGCGACGAATTCGAGATCGCCCAGAAGAAACTGGGCGCATAGAAAAAACGGGGGACGCCGGTCGGGGGTATTCTCACCTCGGCGTTCATCACACCCGCTCAATGATCTTCTCGCCGAACAGACCCTGCGGTCGGAAGACGAGGAAGATCAAAGCCAACACATAGGCAAACCAGTTCTCCGTGGCGCTGATCGCAAGGCCGGTCAGGTCCCGGAAGCCTGGAGAGGTCACGAGAAACTCGAACAGTTTTTCGCCGACCCCGATGATAAGCCCGCCCACGATGGCCCCGGGGATCGACGTAAACCCGCCTAGGATCAAAACCGGCAAGGCCTTGAGCGCGATCAACGACAGGCTGAACTGCACGCCGGACTTCGCGCCCCACATGATGCCCGCGACCAGTGCGACAAAGCCGGCAATCGACCAGACCAGAACCCAGACGAAGTTCAGACTGACGCCTACTGACATCGCCGCCTGATGGTCATCGGCCACGGCGCGCAGGGCCCGCCCCTGCTTTGTATATTGGCTGAACACAACCAGCCCCGACACCAGAAGTACGGCAATCAGCGTCGCCACGAGGTCGAGATTGTCGATAAAAAAGCCATAGCCAAGGGCATCAAAAGTGACCTGATCGATCCAGGGATTCAGACCCTGGGGCAGGCCCACGTCCAGTGTCTTTATCTCGGACCCCCACATCAGGTCGCCGAAGCCTTCCAGGAAATATGCCAGACCGATGGTTGCCATGAACAGGATGATCGGCTCTTGATTGACCAGATGGCGCAAAATGAACCGGTTCACGGCCCAGGCGAAGACCACCATGACCATCACGGTCAAAACGATCGCCAGTACCGCCGGCACGTGCCAACCGAAGTGGTGGATATCCGTCCCGAAAACAGCGTTGATCAGATGGCTGAAGGGCACCTGACCCTCCATGATCCCGACCAGCGTCAACGCCGCAAAGAGCGCCATCACCCCTTGCGCATAGTTAAAGATGCCAGAGGCCTTGAAGATCAGCACAAAGCCCAGCGCCACAAGTGAATAAAGGACCCCGGCCATCAACCCGTTGGCCATGACCTCCATCGCGAAAAGCACTTGATCAGGCATGAGCCGCGCCTCCTGTTGGATGGTCTGCAACCGCCTTCATGGTGCGGCACCGCCTGTTGAGGCTTCGCGGACGACGACATTGAGGACACCAAATGCTTGGCTGGCTCGTGCCCGCTGCTGCATTTTGAAAGCTGACATGGAACCGCGCCCTAGTCATGCGCCACCCCCAGATAGGCGTCGATCACCGCAGGGTTGGCCCGCACCTCATCCGGCGTGCCGTCGCCGATCTTCTTTCCGTAGTCCATTACAACCACCCGGTCGGACAGATCCATCACCACGCCCATGTCATGTTCGATCAGGGCGATGGTGGTGCCAAACTCATCATTGACGTCCAGAACAAAGCGGCTCATGTCCTCTTTTTCTTCGACGTTCATCCCCGCCATCGGCTCGTCCAACAACAAAAGCTTCGGCTCCGCCGCCAGCGCCCGCGCCAGTTCGACCCGCTTCTTCATGCCATAGGGCAAACGGCCCACGGGCGTTTTGCGAATGTGATTGATCTCAAGAAAATCGATGATCTTCTCGACGGCTTCGCGGTTTGCGGTCTCTTCGCGCTGGGCTCGCCCCCACCAGACTGCCTGATCCAGAATGTTGCTTTTCATATGGGTCAGCCGGCCAGTCATGACATTGTCCAGAACCGTCATCCCTTCGAAAAGCGCGATATTCTGGAATGTCCGCGCGATCCCCTGCCGCGCCACCTGAAAGGGCTTCATCGGCGCGCGACGTGCTCCGCGAAACCAGACCTCACCCTGCTGAGGATGATAGAACCCGCTGATCACGTTCAGCATCGAGGATTTTCCGGCGCCATTCGGACCGATGATCGCACGGATCTCGCCCTCGCGGATATCAAACGAGATATCCCTGATCGCCACCACGCCGCCAAACCGCAGTGTGATGTTGCGCATCTCCATCAGCACCCCGCCAATGGTGCGGCCATCCGCTGTCAGCGTGCCCTGCTCATCCATCATGGTCATGGTTGCTTCTTTGGTCCCCAAATACTCCCGCCGGAGGCAAGAAATCTCATTCCGTCGCAGTCCTGTCTTCTGGCTCTGGCGCAACCACGTCGCTGCTCTCGAAAAACGTCACGTCTATGTTCTCGGCCAAAAAACTCGCGGCAAAAATGCCCAAGAGCGGCGACAACGCGATGGCGAAGAACTTCATATCTTGCCGAATTTCGGCATCTGTGGGCAGGGACGGGAAGTAGAATGGGCGCAGAAGCTTGGGGTCCTTGACCACGGAATGGCAGAATTTCAGAATCATGAAGGTCATTGGCAGCAAGAAAATCAATGCAAGGGCAAGTTTGGGCGTACCGAAGCCGCTCACGAATCCAAGCGCGACTCCTATGGCCAAGCACTTCTTGAACCCGAGAGACTGAACGAATTGAAAGGCCGCCTCGCAAACCGCGGCCACACGATGCAACACTTCCGAGATTGCACGAGAGATAAGCCACACTACTCCGCCGCCATCTTTTTTGGCGGATCAGGTGCAGCTGCGTCACGGATCTCCAATGTCGCGGAAATCGACCCTTTCCGGCCGTCCTCATAGGTCACTTCCGTCACCGTTGAGACGCTTGTCGACCCGTCGTAAAGCGCCGTCACCAGATCGGCGAACTTCTCTTCGATGATCCGCCGCCGCACCTTGCGGGTCCGGGTAAGCTCACCATCGTCGGCATCCAGTTGCTTGTGCAGGATCAGGAAGCGGCGAACCATGCAGCCCGACAGCATTTCGTCGTCCAGAAGACTGCGGTTCGTGTCTTCGATGTGGCTCTGGATCATGCCGTAGACGTCGGGATGCCCAGCCAGTTCCTGATAGCCGCCGTAGGCGATGTTGTTGCGTTCAGCCCAGTTGCCGACCGCCGTCAGATCGATATTGATGAAGGCCGTGCTGTAGGCGCGATCTGCGCCGAAGACCACGGCCTCAAGGATGTTTGGAAAGAACTTAAGCTTGTTCTCGACGTATTTGGGGGCAAACAGGCGGCCATCGGCGATCTTGCCCACGTCCTTGGCGCGATCGATGATCCTCAGGTGGCCGGTTCCCTCCTCAATAAAACCGGCGTCGCCCGTCGCCACCCAGCCTTCTGTATCCTTGGTGCTGGCCGTCGAATCCGGGTTCTTATAGTACTCCTGAAAGGATCCCGGGCTTCGGTAGAATACCTCGCCGCTGTCGTCGATCTTCAGTTCCACCCCGGGTGTTGGCGTGCCCACGGTTTCGGGCCGAACCTCCCCGTCCTTCTGCTGAGTGATAAAGACGCTCGCTTCGGTCTGCCCGTAAAGCTGCTTGAGGTTGATCCCGAGCGAGCGATAGAAATCGAAAACCTCGCCCCCGATCGCCTCGCCCGCCGTATAGCCGACGCGCACACGGCTCAGCCCCATGGCGTTCTTGAGCGGCCCGAAAACCAGAAGTTCCCCAAGGGCATAATTCACACGGTCCGTAAAACCCACTGGCTTGCCGTCCAGGATGGCCGGGCCCACACGTTGCGCCACCCCCATGAAGGCCCGGAACATCCAGCGTTTCAGCCGCCCTGCATCCTCCATGCGGATCATCACATGGGTCAGCTGTGTCTCAAAGATCCGTGGCGGTGCGAAGTAATAGCTCGGTCCGATCTCACGCAGATCGGTCATCATCGTGGCTTCGCCTTCCGGGCAGTTTACGCAGAAACCGCACCAGTAGGCCTGACCGATTGAGAAGATGAAATCACCCACCCAGGCCATGGGAAGATACGCCAGGATGTCGTCTTCCTGCCTTAGGCTGTCGAATTCGGCCGAGGCGCGCGACGTCTCGATGATGTTCTTGTGCGACAGCACCACACCCTTCGGCCGACCGGTCGTGCCGGACGTATAAAGCATGATGCAGGTGTCGGTTTCGTTGATCTCGGCAGTGCGCTGGTCCAGTTCACGGGCAAGCTCTGCGCGTTTGTTCCGTCCGGCGTCCTGAAGATCGGCGTAGGACGTCATCTTGGCGTGATCGTACTTCCTGAGGCCACGGCCATCGAGATAAACCAAATGCCCGAGTTCGGGCAGCTGGTCCTGTATCTCAAGCACCTTATCGACCTGCTCTTGATCGCCCGCGATGATAAAGCGCGCTCCGCAGTGGGCCAGGACGTAAGCTACCTCTTCGCCGACCGCATCCTGATAGATGGGAACGGGTATGGCGCCAAGGCGCTCTGCGGCCACGATTGCCCAGTAAAGATAGGGCCGATTGCGCCCGATAATGGCAATGTGATCGCCCTGGGCAACGCCGAGACCCAAGAGACCCAATGCAAGCGCTTCGACCTCTTCGGCAACGTCTGACCAGGTCCAGCTTTGCCAGATGCCAAACTCTTTTTCGCGGTATGCGGGACTGGACCCGAAACTGCTTGCGTTTCGGGCAAGCAGAGCGGGCAGCGTGGCGGTCTGTGCCCCAGGCGCAGCATTGGTTTCCACGTCTATGTCCTCCCTTGCATGCTTGTATCGCACGCAATCGTTCCGGTTAGAATGTGGCGCCTTTCCACAGGCGTCAACGGTTTTTTTGAACGTTCGTTCAATAAACAGGGACGGATATCTTTGCTTAAAAACGCGCGCCTGATATGGCGGTTCCATGGATACGACAACACTGCTTTTCTATGCGGCCATCTGTGGTCTTTTGTCGGTTTTCGCGCCACGCCTCGGCGGATGGACGAACCGCTTCGGCATTGGTGTCGTGATCGGCCTTTTGTCGGCGACATCCCTACCGGCACTGCGCAGCATGGTGGGTCTCTAGGCACCAAGCCGACCGACGGCGCTGGCCAAAATCCGAAGACCCGTGACCAGGTCTTCCTCGCGCGTGTCTTCTTCAAAGGAATGACTGATGCCGCAAATCGAGGGCACGAACAGCATTGCCACCGGCATCAAACGGGCGACATTGGTTGCATCGTGGAGCGCGCCTGAACTCATGTGGCGCCACCGCCCCGGAACCGAAGCTTCAGCCGCGGCGGTCAGGGCATCGCAAAGCTGCGCGTCGGTCTCGACAGGATCCAATCCGAGGACAGGACCAATCTGAGCCTCAAGACCATGACGCTCTTCAACCTCACGCAAGCTGTCGCGAATGATACGCTCCATATGTGCAAGCCGGACGGTATCGCCGTCCCGCCACTGAAGGCTGAAGACCGCCCGGCCCGGGACAATCGAGGCGGCATCCGGTTCAAGCCTGACATGGCCGATGGTCCAGACGGTCGCAGGTGTCACAACATTTCTGAAACGCTCACACAGCATCTGGTTCAGGGCGGACAGCCCCTGGAATGCGTCCCGTCT
Source organism: Pseudomonadota bacterium (assembly GCA_039026235.1). GTDB lineage: Bacteria > Pseudomonadota > Alphaproteobacteria > Rhodobacterales > Rhodobacteraceae > JBCCMQ01. Next base: position 26,968 of record JBCCMQ010000009.1, on the reverse strand, counting down.
CAAATGCATCGGCGTGGTGCCCGCATGGTTCTGTTGGCCGGAAAGCGCAATGCGCACGTCACGAATACCAACGATGCCGGTTACTACGCCGGCAACCTCATGTGCCGTGTCGAGCACGGGTCCCTGCTCAATATGCAACTCCAAAAAGCCGCCGAAGCGGTCAGGGGCGACCGGGCCGGTCACCAGATCCACCATCGTTCCGCGCGCATCCTTGAATGAGATGCCATCGCCATCCATGAACCGATCCGCCTCGGCCGGGTCGAGCCCGCCAGACCAAAGCGCGCTGCCTGTGGTCACACCAAACCGGCCCTCTTCGTCCTGGAATGAGACAACGGATACGGCTGGGCCACCGCATTCTTGGACGGCACGCGCTATTTCAAGGCCCGCGATCACGCCAAGAGCACCGTCGAGCCAACCGCCGGTCGGCTGACTGTCCGAATGGGATCCCACCAGCAGGCTTGGACTGTCCGCCAGCCCAAAGATATTTCCCCATTGGTCGCAAGCCGGCGTGAGACCCGCATCCTCAAGGCGTTGCAACAACCAGCGCCGGGCCGCCCTGTCCGGTTCGGAAAACGCCGGTCGCACGACACCGCGACCCTGGCCAGCAGCGCCAAAACTGCGCAAGTGATGCAGGTCGGACAGAAACCGGTCAGGCTGAATTGGCAATTCCATGGCCGTCTCTTTAGCACCGCCCATGCCTGCGGGCGATGGCGTCTTGCGCTTCCCAGTGGCGCCACCTAAAGCGGTTGAATGGGAGAAATCGTTCTGATCAGGCACGGGCAGGCAAATTCTGCCGCCCAGGACGAAGCCAGCTACGATCTGTTGAGCGATCTCGGCCATCAGCAGGCCCGTTGGCTGGGGGCGTGGATTAGAGACCACGAAGGCGGTTTCGATGCGACCTATATCGGATCGCTTAGGCGCCACCGCGAAACCGCGCTGTCCATGGGTATCGCACACGAGCATTTGCGCGTGGATCCACGATTTGACGAATTGGGCTACTTCAGCATGGCACTTGCAATGCAAAACAGCCACGGAGTGCCGCTGCCGCAAAGCGACCGCGAGTTTTTCGATCATATTCCGCAGCTCATGAACGCCTGGCACCGCGCCGAGATCGATGCTGACGAGAGCTTTGTCGAATTCGAGTTGCGGGTGACGCAGGCCGTGATCGATGTGGCGCGCGAAGGCCGTCGGGTCATGGTTGTGACCTCGGGGGGTGTCATCGGCATGATCTTCAGGCATCTTCTCGATCTGGATCCTGGGCGGATGGCCCACATCCTGGTGCCAATCATGAACACCTCTTTGCACCGGATTCAGGTCGTCGGGTCGCGGATGATCCTGTCGGGCTTCAATGCCACCCCGCATCTTGACGCGCCCGACCGCATGAACAGCCGTACGACCTATTAAGGAGCCTTCATGACGCATCTTTGGGTCCGCGCAGAACAACGCGACAACGAACAACGCGTGGGTATCATGCCCGATGGTGCAGCCGCGCTTTTGCGGGCAGGTTTCGCCGTGACCGTCGAGCAAAGCGCGACCCGAGCCATCGCCACCGAACGCTATGCCGAAGCCGGATGTCAAATCGCGCCCCAGGGTGGGTGGACCACAGCGCCCGACGACGCGATCATCTTCGGACTAAAAGAGCTGCCAGAAGACGGCACACCGCTTACCCACCGCCACATCATGTTCGGTCATGCCTTTAAGGGTCAGCCCGCCGGGCGCGAACTGCTCCGCCGCTTCAAGGCCGGGGGCGGTGCGCTGTATGACATTGAGTACCTTGTTGATCCTGCTGGGCGCCGCGTCGCCGCCTTCGGGTACTGGGCCGGATTTGCCGGCGCGGCGATTTCGCTGCTCGCCTTCGCTACGCAGCCAAAAGAGATGGACGCGGTCGGCGTTTTTCAGGGCTCAGAGACGCTAATTTCGCGTGTAAGCGGTGCCTTGGCCGGGCGGAAACCAAGCGTTTTGATCATCGGCGCCGGCGGCCGCGTTGGAGCCGGGGCAGGCGATCTTTGCGACCGGCTGGGCCTGCCGATCACGCGATGGGACATCGCCGAAACGGCCCACGGCGGCCCTTTCCCGGAAGTGCTGGAGCATGACGTCTTCGTAAACGCCATTTTTGCTCAACCGGGTGTGCCCGTCTTTGTCCCGGCATCGGCGGCAGATGCCCCGCGAAATCTGAAGGTCATTGGCGACGTGGCCTGTGATCCGACCGCGGTCTACTCTCCCATAAAAGTCTATGACAGAACAACATCCTGGGCGCAGCCGACCTTGCGGGTGGCCAAATCGCCCCTGCTTGACGTGATGGCCATTGATAATCTGCCGTCGCTTCTGCCGCAGGAAAGCAGCGAAGATTTCGCCGCCCAACTTCTGCCTTCGCTGATGACCCTTGACCGGATCGATGATGGTGTGTGGGGGCGTGCAGCAGGCTTCTTTAGGGAACACGCGGAAGAAGCGGAGATCAACCTATGACCGTTCACTGGTGCGGCACTGGGCTGTCGGCAATTCCCGGACTGGCGCGGCTGGTCGATACAGGCATCGATATCATCATTTGGAATCGTACCGTTGAGAAGGCAAAGAAGGCTTTTCCGGATCCCGCGCTCGACATCCGGCAATTCGACCTTAATCGGCTCGATGCCCTGCTTGGACCGGGTGACGTCGTGGTATCCATGTTGCCGGGCAACTGGCACGTGCCTCTTGCGGAAACCTGCCTGCGACGTGGCGCGCATTTTGTAAGCTCTTCCTACATCTCGCCCGAGATGCGGGCCCTGGACAAGATTGCGCGCGATCATGACCTGCGTCTGGTCAATGAAGTTGGCCTTGACCCCGGCATCGACCACCTTATGGCGCATGCGCTTCTGGACGATTACCGCAACTCGGACGCCTTTGATCCCGGAAACGCGATTTCATTCAAATCCTACTGCGGCGGCGTGCCAAAGGTTGCCAATGCCTTGCGTTACAAGTTCTCCTGGTCTCCTGCGGGCGTTCTAAAGGCACTTCGCGCGCCGTCGCGTTCGATCCGCGCCTTCAGCACGCTTGAGGTCGCACGGCCCTGGGACGCGATCACCAGCTATACTGCGCCTTTGCCGTCACCCGAGGTCTTCGAGGTCTACCCGAACCGGGACAGCCTGCCGTTCATGAACGAGTACGGAATTTCCAAGGACTGGCCGGTCAAGGAATTCGTCCGCGGGACGCTGCGCTTGAATGGCTGGGCCGATGCCTGGGCGGACATTTTCACCGAGATTGAAGGCCTGGACGGCGCAGCGGGTGACGCCCGTCTCGAAGAGATGTCCGAGGCGCTCTGGCAAGAGAACTCTTACGGGCCGGATGACCCGGACCGCGTGGTGCTTTGCGTCGAGCTTCTTGCCGAGGACCAGGGCATGCCGGTCTTCCACAAGACCTACGTGATGGATGCCTGGGGCGACATGCGGGGGACGGCGATGGCGCGGCTTGTGTCCGTGCCAGTCAGTCTAGCCGTGGAATCCGTTCTTGCGCGCGAAATCCCGCCGGGCGTTTCCGCCGCGCCTTCGGACCAGCGGCTGGTCATCCGCTGGATGGCCGAGGTTGACCGGCTGGCGCAACACCTGCAACTGGTCGATCATCTCGCGAAATAGCGCGTCAGCGCAGTGACCGGCCCTTGATGATCGATTCCTGGCCAAAACGGGCCCGGATATCGTCGGCAGCCCGTTCAGCCCCCGCCCGGCGTTGCGCTTGCGGATCAAGAAGATCGCCCGATGCGTCGGCCTGACCTTCATCGCTCAATTGACTTATGCCCACCCCGATCAGCCGAAATGGCCCCTTGTGGGCCACAGGTTCATAAAGATCATGGGCTGTCCGGTAGATCCGGTCTGCAATTTGCGTGGGGTCGCGCAACGACTGGCGTTTGCTCAGGATCGTGTGGTTGGCCTTCTTCAACTTCAGCGTAACGACCCGTCCGGCCAAAGCCCGCGCCTTGGCGCGGTCCGCCACCTTTTCGGAGAGCCGCCAAATATGCCCGTCCAGGATGTCTGCATTGGCCGTATCATCGGAAAAGGTTGTCTCATGTGAGATGGATTTGATAGGGTCGCGCCCGTTGACCCGGCGCGCATCCTGACCGCGCGCCAGATGCCATAGTCTTTCGCCCATGCTGCCAAAGCGGGCGGACAGATCCTCTCTTTCCCAGCGCAGCAGATCGGCAAAGGTGCGTATGCCCGCCTCTTCCAGATTGCTTTGCCCGACCGCACCGATCCCCCAGATCAGACGGACGGGTCGGTCGCGCAGAAAGTCCATCGTTTCCTCTTTGCCTATGACGGCAAAGCCTCGCGGTTTGTCGAGGTCCGACGCGACCTTGGCCAGAAACTTGTTGTGGCTGAGACCGATTGAGCCGGTCAGCCCAAGTTCCTGCTCCATCTGCCGTACAAGACCAGCCAGTATGACCGCCGGCGGCGCACGATGCAGCGTCGCGGTGCCAGTAAGGTCCATGAACGCCTCATCCAGCGAAAGTGGCTCAACCACCGGTGTCAGGGCGTCCATCATCGCGCGAATTTTCTTTGACATCTCTGCATAGGCGGACATGCGCGGCTTGATGATCACGGCATCCGGGCAAGCCTCAAGCGCCTTGAACATCGGCATCGCCGAATGGACACCCCGAATGCGCGCAACATAGCAGGCCGTCGAGACAACACCGCGCCGCCCGCCGCCGATGATCACCGGCTTGTCCGCGAGGTCCGGGTTGTCCCGTTTTTCGACGCTTGCATAGAAAGCATCGCAATCCATATGCGCAATGGATAGCTCAAAAAGCTCGGGGTGCGAAATGACGCGCGGCGACCCACAGCTCGGGCAACGTGTCCCTGCTCCGAATGTCTCAAGACAGTCTCGACAAAGCGATTGCATGCCCGATTATAGCGCCCGATTGGTCGGCACGGCGAGGTTAAATCGATCGTGATCCGTCCCTTCTGGCTGCGCCCGCCACAAGCTGGTAACACTGCGATAATTCTCAGAACAGTCAGTCAAGGGCACACTGTGGCATCTGAATACGACCTGGACCATGCGTACGAAATCCACGGACCCGAAGATGCCAAACGGCTTTACGGGGACTGGGCGTCCACCTACGACACGTCTTTTGGCCAAGGCTGGGGCTATGTCGCGCCGCGCGAAATCGCCCGCATCATGCTGCGCGAAATGGCGGCAGACGATGACCCAATTCTCGACATCGGCGCGGGCACCGGTGCCGTTGGCGAGCATCTGAATGGTACAGTGGCCGATGCGCTGGACATTACCCCGGAAATGCTTGAGGTCGCGCGCGGCAAGGGGCTTTATCGGAACCTGATCACCGCCGATCTGACGAAACCCCTGGATTTGCCCAATGGCACCTACGGCGGGGTCATCTCTTGCGGGACATTTACCCACGGACACGTGGGACCAGAGTGCCTTCCCGAACTCTTGCGGATCGCACGCCGCGGTGCGATTTTTGTCTGCGGAACAATCGCGCCTGTTTTTGACGGGCTTTCCTTCGGTAGTACACTCGCCCGCCTTGTCGCGGATGGGCGGATCGAACCGGTTCGATTTGAGGAAATCGGCATCTACGAAGACGCTGACCATGAACATGCCGAAGACAAGGGGCTGGTGATGGTCTTCCGGACGCTTTAGTCCGTATCCACCTTTCCGCGCAGTGCCTTTATCTCTCCCCGCACCTTCTTGCTTTCAAGCCGGCGCCTTTTCTGGCCAAGCGGCACCCTTGTGGGCACGCGTTTCTTCGGTTGGGTGGCGGCACTGCGCACAAGTTCCGCAAGACGGGCGCGCGCAATCTCGCGGTTTCGCGCTTGGCTGCGTTCTTCCGAGACCTGGATGACAACCGCGCCGTCCTTGGTCCACCGACGTCCCGCCAGTTTTTGCAGTCGGCGTTTCACCGGTACGGGCAGGTTGGGCGATCTCGCCGCTTCGAAGCGCAGCTCCACGGCCGTTGCGACTTTATTCACGTTCTGCCCACCCGGGCCGCTGGCGCGGACGAAATGTTCGGTCAGTTCCCAGTCTTCTAGCGTGATGGTCTCAGAGATTTTGAGCATGCTCAGAGTTCGCTGGCTTAACCGGAACGCAACCTGGACGGCCTAAGACCACCGGACGACTGCGGCGCCCGGACTGTCCAGGCTACGGCACCGGAAACCGGTGCTGATGGCTTTTACCTCCGGCGCAGGCGGTTAAGCAACTCGTGCACGCCTCACACACGGAAAAGGGCCGTCCCATGCGGGACGGCCCTTCGAGAATTACGGAGGCGGGGCCGGTTAGAACACCTGTCCCACTCGGGCGGCTGGTGCCGCATAGGGTTGCCTTAGCGGCGCACCTCCCAAGTTGTCCCGACACCTCTCTCCAATATCTCTCTAGACACTGGATCACCTCCTTTCAGTTGTTGAACTCAAGGTGGATCGTGGCAGATTGCCGAGAAATGTCAAAGGTATTTAGGCGGGCGATGTGACGCGGTTGACGATCACTCGGAACGGAAGCAGCGCGATCAGCGCCAAAGTCAGCTTTACTGCCCAATCCGCGACCGCCAGCGATACCCAAAGCGGCACCACCGGCCCATCGCCAAGCAGTGGCAGCATTTCTCCCGCCCAGCTCACATCATTTGCGGGCTCAAGAAACGTCAGAGATGCACTGAAAGCGATGGTAAAGAAAAGCGCCGTGTCGACCGTGGATCCGACAATTGTCGAGGCGAGCGGCGCCCGCCACCAGGTGCCTGCGCGCAGCCGGTCGAAAATCGCCACATCCAATAGCTGGGCCGTCAGGAAGGCAATTCCCGATCCGATGGCAATCCGCCAGGTCACCAGCGGGCCGAATTCGCCCATGATCTGCGTACCGATCAGCGAACAGGCGACCCCGGTCAGGAACCCCGCGAACACCACGCGGCGCGCGGTAGACGCGCCGTAGACGCGGTTCACTACGTCGGTGACCAGAAAGGCCAGCGGATAGGTGAATGCGCCCCATGTCAGCCATTGGCCAAAAAGGAACTGAACCAGAATGTTCGAGGCCACCACGATGGCGGCCATGGCAAGAATGCCGGGCAGGATGCGTGTCATGTCTTTGATCCGTTTTGACAAGGTCGCGGAGACTTGGTGCGCCGATACGGCGGACGCGCCCCTTTAACGACCGCCGTTCGGTCGTGCAAGTCAGTTCGTCAATCGGTATTCAACGAATTCCGTGCGCTGCAGCGGTTGAAAGTTGTTATCGGAAACCATGGTGATCCGAACCGCACCATCTGCATCGCGCCAAAGGCTTATTCCTTCAAGATTGTCGTGCCAGGGACCGTTGGTTTCGATCAGGGTCGTCTCGTCCTGCAACTGCCCTTCTTGGATCGAAAATGCCCGGACACGTGTTCTAAACCCAAATATGCCGAGGAACTGACGCTCTAGCAGATAGAAACGTCCATCGGGTCCGAAATCCGCACCGACAGGCAGGAACTCACCTCGGCGCGGCAGGCTGAACGGGATGGACCATTCACCGTCCTTCAGGCGAAACACCGGAAACGGCCGTTCCAGCTTTCCCGACCTTTCCGGCAGCGTGTAAAGCGCGCCATCGGGGCCCGATGCCAGTGCTTCCAGCGATGAGTTGCGCTGCATACCCATGAATTCGCGCGGGTTGTTGATTTCTTGGGTCGACGCGGTCTTTTCCTCCAGCACCCAGACGCGGTGAAATGCCTCAAAGGAAATGTACAGTTCGCCATCTGGCGTCAGCGCCAATCCCTCGGCATCGCGGTGGAATGGCTCAAGAGGATCTCGGTTGCGCGAATGGGTGATCGGGCGTGCACCGTCCAGACTTACGGCTGCAATGCGCCCGGACTTCCGCTCAAACGTACCGGCAACGAACAGACCCTTGTCGCCGACGGCCCAGAAGCGGTCTCCGTCTTCAGAAACCTCCAGACCTGACAGGCCGCCCACGGCGGGGTCGTCGGGGCTCCACGTATAGGCCCCCACGAACTCTACCTGTTGTGCCGCGCTTGTGGCTATCGGAAGCGCGGCGACCAGCGCGATCGCACCTAACCAGCGGATAATACGGTCATGCATTGGCCGGGCAGGTCTCTCATTGTGTAATCGCGCGGATGCCTTCGAGGTTTATAGTTCGGATCCGGCGGGGGCGGATTTCGCAGATTGTCCAGATAGGTGGTTACCCACCACATGAGGTTGGCATCACAGCCATCGCCCCCGTTTGACAGCTCTGCGACTGTGGGGGTCTGGGTCACGCAGCCGGGACTGTCACCGGGACACCGCATGCGTACATGGAAATGCGTGTTGTGTCCCGTAATCGGGCGGATTTTCTGAAGCCATTTCCTGTCGGATCTTTTCGCCGTCTTGCACATCTCGACCTTCACAGCCGCAGCGACAAAGATGCGGTCGACGCGCGGGTCGAGCGCCGCCGCTTTCAGGATTTCGCGGTGTGTCGGTGTCCAGTTTCCGTTGACGCGGGTCTGGTCCTCGGTCCGGACCGAGATCGAACTGATATTCTCGCGCTCGCGCCGCGTCAGGTTCAGTCGCTTTGGCGGCAGCATCCAGATATCGATGTCCAGACCAAGTTGATGGGATCGGTGGCCCGAGGTCATGGGCCCGCCACGCGGCTGCGAGATATCGCCAATGTAAAGCCCCGCCCAACCAAGGCGTTGCGCCTCCTGCCCGAGTTTCGACACGTAATCGAGCGCTTCCGGATGGCCCCAATTGCGGTTGCGCGACAGCCGCATGGCCTGCCAGGTCGGACCGGTTTCAGGCAGCTGTGCCAGTCCGGCGGCGCAACCGCGCGCGTAGCTGCCAAAAACCTGAGGCTGATGGCGCGAAGCCACCTTCTTCGCCCCGAATAGCTGGTTCGCTTTCGCGTCCTGCGCCTCGGCGATGCCGGGCAGCAGCAAAGCCGTCATAGCGGCAAAAACAATGCTGTACATTCTGCTCAGTGCCTCTCTGGGCTCGCTTTGACCCAGAATAGCAGAATTAGCCCGATTGCAAAAAGCACAATTAGGGGTGCGATGCCCAATTGCTGGCTGCCACTGACTTCCGTCGCAACGGCGATCGACAGGGGCGCCACGAATGATGTGGCCTTGCCGGCCAGCGCGTAGAGACCGAACGCTTCGGTCATACGTTCCGGATTGGCCTGGACGACCATCATGCTGCGCGATGCTGCCTGCAGCACGCCACCCGCGGCCCCAATGACCGCGCCAAGTGCATAGAATGCGACGTCAGGGATAGCAGAGCCGGCGGCAACCGAGATGCCAAAAACAGCCTCGCGCGATACAAAAACCACGCCGATCGCGACGACCGTAAGGATCAGCACGCTGCAAACAATAACGGGTTTCGGGCCATAGGCGCTGTCAGCGCGTCCGCCAAGCCAGGAAAAGACTGCGCCGGTAACAATCGCCAGTATCCCGAATGTACCGACCTCAACGACCGTCCAGCCAAGCACACCGGCCGCATAGATACCACCAAAGGCGTACATGCCGTTCAAAGCATCTCGATAGAACATCGACGAGCCAAGATAGGCAAAAAGGCTGGGGCTGGAAGGAAGACGACGCATGGTTTCCCGCAGATCCGCCAAGGCGCGCCCTACCGCACCGGGCGCGACGGCTTTGGGGCGCGGATCGCGCATGAACAGAAAGAACGGCACCATGAAAAGGCCGTACCAAAGCGCGGTGAAAGGTCCGACGGACCGCGTGCCTTCCCGCATGTCCGGGTCCAGGCCAAGGATCGGCGAGATGCCGAAAAAGGTTCGTCCGGTTTCGCCTTCAGCGAAAAACCCCAGCATGATCACCAGCCCGAACAGCCCGCCCAGATATCCGAAGGCCCAGCCATTGCCGCTGATCCGGCCAATCCGTTCCGGCGGGCCGAGATCGGGCAGCATGGCGTTGGTGAAAATTGTCGCAAACTCCATCCCGATCAGGCCAAGGGCGAAACAGATCATGATCCACCAAAGGGAATAGTTGCCCGGCTCGGACCACCAAAGGCCTGCGGCTCCCAGGATGTAGAAGATCGAAAAGACCCAGATAAAGCGCATGCGCGCGCCGCCGGTATCCGCGATTGCACCGAGGATGGGCGCTGTAAGAGCGATCACAATGCCCGCTGCGCCGACGCCAAACCCCCAGACGCTTTGCGCCCGCGTTCCATCGCCCAGAAGGTCATTCAGGTAGGGTGCGAAAACAAATGTCAGCAGCAGAGTGTTATACGGCTGGCTGGCCCAATCAAAGAAATACCAGCCCCAGATGCGCCGCCTGGCGTGCGAATTATCCATGCCCACTCCATGCTAGTGACACGGGTTTTGCAGGGAAAACAGCGGCCGATCAATGCCCGCGTTCGGGCGGCCAGGGTCTTTTGGCTTCGGCCGCGATCCAGGCTGTGATCCAGTCCGGCATTTTAGGGCCCTTGGCCTCTACCCCAAAGGTCTCTGCCAGTTTGGCCGGGCGCACCAGACCGTTCTTGTCCGTGACCGCCGTCCGAATAAGCTGTTGACTGGTCGCGCGATCACCCACCCACATCGACTGGTCAATGTAGACGAATTTGTCATCCCACCCAGCGATGCGGGACCGCATTTCGATCCGGTCACGCCAGCGGACGCGGTGGCGATAGCGGACGCTGGTACCGGCCACGGTACCGGCCCAGTTGTTGCGCGCCATGACAGCAGAGACGCCCAGCCGCTTAAAAAGGCCGAACCGTCCGATGTCGTAAAGCGTCAGCGTCCGGCCGTTGTTCATTTCGCGGAACACGTCGATGTCCGACAGGCGGCAGACAAGATGGGTGACATGGGTATCGCCGAAACCGAGCGGCGGATCATTCCGGTGCCGCCAGAGGTTCATGCCGATGCGAATGATGGGATACATGCCCAAGTCTCCCTGACTGGCTGATCACTGATCACCTGACTGCCTTCGGGCCGCAAGGCGTCACGTTGCGGCAACGCAGTCTTGCCCCCGGTCGCAGAGGCGCATAGATGATCCGGAGCCAAAAAAACGGAAGCCCGATGCAATCGCTTGCCCAGATTCTTTTGCTGATCCTTGGCGTCGCCAAGTGGATCATGATCATCCACATCATCATGAGCTGGCTGATCGCGTTTCAAGTCCTGAACCTGCATCAGCAGTTCGTGGCCCAGGTCTGGTACGGGCTAAACCGCCTGCTCGAGCCATTCTATCAGCCGATCCGGCGCTATCTGCCACAGACCGGCGGGCTGGATCTGGCACCGCTGGTGCTTTTTATCGCCATCATCGCGCTTGAGATCATCATCCGGAACAATCTGCTTTACGTTTGAGGCATGACCGGGCTTGTTCACCGAATCTTAGTGTGGTTTGCTCAGGGAAAAGAGCAGTTATCTAATATTCGAAGCAGGTATGCCGGACCCTGAACCGTTCCTGAAATCCGTATTCGGTTTTGAAAGCTACCGTCCCGGACAGGGCGAAATCGTCGATGCGGTGACCCGCGGACGCAACACGCTGGCCATTATGCCGACCGGCGGCGGCAAATCGCTCTGTTACCAGCTTCCGGCGATCTGCCGCGATGGGCTGACCGTGGTGATTTCGCCCCTGATCGCCCTCATGCGCGATCAGGTTCGCGCGTTGCGCGAGCTGGGCATCCATGCAGGAGCGCTAACCAGCGCCAATACCGAGACCGAAACCGATGAAGTCTTTGCGGCGCTCGACCGGCACGACCTGAAGCTTCTTTATATGGCACCCGAAAGATTGGCGTCTGGTGCAGCCCTACAGCTGTTGCGCCGGGCTAACACCCGACTGATCGCAGTGGACGAAGCGCACTGCGTGAGCCAATGGGGCCACGATTTTCGGCCCGACTATCTGCGGATTGGCGAATTGCGTCGGGCGCTGGACGTGCCGTTAGCGGCATTTACCGCCACCGCCGATGGCGAAACGCGGGCCGAGATCATCCACCGGCTTTTCGGCGAGGCAAAGCCCGATGTTTTCCTGCGAGGCTTCGATCGCCCCAACATCAACCTTGCCTTTGCGGTGAAGAATGCGCCCCGCACGCAGATACTGCAATTCGCGGCTGCGCGGCGCGGTCAATCGGGCATTGTTTACACGGCGACGCGCGCCAAAACCGAAACCCTGGCTGCGGCCCTGCGGCAAGAGAACCATGCCGCCTGCGCCTATCACGGCGGTATGGACGCAGATGACCGCCGCTTGGTCGAACACCGGTTCGCCCGCGAAGACGGGCTTATTGTCGTGGCGACCGTCGCCTTCGGAATGGGCATCGACAAGCCCGATGTGAGGTGGGTGGCCCATGCCGATCTGCCCAAGTCGATCGAAGCCTACTATCAGGAAATCGGTCGGGCGGGCCGCGATGGTGCCCTGGCTGAAACCCTGACGCTTTATGGTGCCGAGGACATTCGCCTCCGACGGACGCAAATCGACGAAAGTCCCTCGCCGCCAGAGCGCAAGGAAGCCGATCATGCGCGCCTGAATGCGCTTCTGGGCCTCTGTGAGGCCACCGCATGCCGCCGGCAGGTCCTGTTGAACTATTTCGGCGAAGCGAGCGAACCCTGCGGCAACTGCGATCTTTGCGAGCGCCTGCCCGAGACATTTGATGGAACCGAAGCCGTCAGAATGGCCCTGTCGGCGATCCTGCGGTCCGGCGAGACCTATGGTGCGGGCCACGTAATTGACATCCTGACCGGCAACGCGACTGATAAGGTCACGGCGCGCGGGCATGATGCGCTGCCCACCTTTGGGATCGGCAAGGCCCGTGAGCGGAGAACGTGGCAGGCAATCCTGCGCCAGATGATGGGCCACGATCTGATCCGTCCCGATCCTGCGCGGCATGGGGGCTTGCGCATGACCGATGCGGCACGTCCGATCCTTTTGGATGCAGCGACCATCACCTTGCGCCAGGACACAATCACGCAAAGTCGCAACAAACCGGCGGCGAAGGCGCTCGTATCCGACGAAGACGCGCCCCTCTTGGCGGCCCTCAAGGCGAAACGACGCGAACTGGCGGAGGCGCGCCGCGCCCCGGCCTATGTCATCTTCAACGACCGTACCCTGATCGAGATGGCCGAAAGGCGCCCAACAACAATGGACCAGATGGCCCGGATCACCGGCGTCGGCGCAAAGAAACTGGAACGCTATGGTGCCGATTTTCTGCAATTGATCACCGGCGAAGCACCGGACGCACACCATCCCGCCCGCCGAAAATTGGCGGGCCGAGAGGCGGGCGGGCTCTTTGATCGGCTTCTTGAAGCGCAGTCCCAATTGCAGCGCGGTGCCGCAGGAACCGAAAAACCATTAAGCTGCTCGGCGGCGCTTCTTGCCAAGATCGCTGCGCTCCGCCCAGGCGACATGGCGGCGTTGACTGGGCTTATGGGCGAAAAACGCGCGGCGCGCTTCGGCCACGCATTCCTGACTGTTCTGCAAGAAGGCTAAGAACCAAGCTCTGAGCGGTCGAAGGCAACCAGCTCAACCGTGTTGCCCTCTGGGTCCCTTGTGAAGATCCCGCGCCAGCCAATCCAGGGGAAGTGCTGAACCGAATACTCAAGCCCCAGCTTTTCGTACCAAGCCATCACCGCGTCTTGTTCGCTGTAGGGCAATGACAAAGCCAGATGATGAAGCGATGATCCGGCGCCCGTCGCCGGTGCGTCGCTGCCCACGGGATGCACATCGCGCTGTCGGGCGTTGTGACGAAACAGCGCCAGCACGGATGTGTGCCCTTCAAAACCTTCTGACACCTTGAAAAAGACGATGTCGGATCCGGCGTTGCCGCTTAGCCTTTTGAGCCCGATGACGTCTTCATAGAACCGGGCCATTGCGTCGATGTCGGCGCAGCGGATGGCGATTTCTCCAAGCGCGCGCGGGTGGAATCCCTTCTCGTCCATGGCACGAGCCTGTGCCATCGGACCCTTTGGCGCAAGGCGTCAGGATGGGTCCGGTGCGCTGAGCGCCTCGGCTTCGGCGGGCAAATGGGCGCGGAGCTTTTCCTGCAGAGCGGCTTTCTTCAACGGCTTCGTCAGATAGTAGTCCAGCCCGGCCTTCAGAATCTCTTGGTCATCGCCGGACATGGCATGGGCGGTCAGGGCGCAAATGGGTATGTGCCCTCCATCAGAGCCGGCTTCGATCTCGCGGATGCGCTGGGTTGCTTCCTTGCCGTCCATTTCTGGCATGGAGATATCCATAAAGATGAAATCCGGTTCGAATTCCTGAAATTTTTCAACGGCCTGAATGCCGTTGTCCGCAAAGACGAGTTCAATCGCCAGATCCTTCAGCATCTTTTTCAGGACCAGCTGGTTGGTGCGATTGTCTTCTGCCGCAAGAACGCGCATCAGCCGTTTTTTCGGCTCGGCCCGAACTGGGGCCGCCACGGGTGCCGGTTGTTCGATTGCCTGTTTTCCGAGGGCTTCGAGGGTACTGAAGAGCTCACGCCGAAGCACGGGCTTGTTCAGAATTGCGGTCAGTCGGGACGATCCGGGATGTGACCGGGCCGCCGATGTGTTCGATGTCAAAAGAACGATGGGGTTCTGGTAGCCCTTATCGCGGAGCCGGACGGCCAGCTGCAAGCCGTCCATGCCCTGCATGTCCTGCCCTGTCAGGACCAAATCGGCAGCGACGTCGCCGGCGGCAAAGAGCTCCTCGGCGCTGCGGTAGAGATCCACGGTCAGGCCAAGCATTGACAGCTGTTTTTCCAGAATGGTCCGGTTGAGCGCGAGATCATCGACGACCACGGCATGGCGCAGGCCCTGCGGAAGGGTCAGATTGAAACTGGTATCATCTTCGGCGACCGGAAGGGTGATGTGAAATCCAAAGACGCTGCCGCGCCCTTCTTCGCTGTCGACCCATACGTCGCCGCCCATTAGCCCGACCAGTTGTTGGGTGATCGCAAGACCCAAACCGGTCCCTTCAAACTTGCGATTGCGATCGTCTTCGACCTGATTGAACTGACCGAAGACATGATCCTGTTTGTCCGCGGGAATACCGATTCCTGTGTCTTCCACAGTGATATGCAGTCGGGTCGCGTCACCTTCTTCGGCGTCAAAGCCCACCACGCGCACTAGGATGTGTCCCTTGGACGTGAATTTCGCAGCGTTACCAATCAGATTGGTCAGTATCTGGCGCAGACGGCCCGGGTCGCCCACGAATTTCGTCGGCAGAAAGACGTCGTAGTCGATGATCATGTCGACCGGTTTGTCCTGAACGGTCGGACGCAGCAGCATGACGACTTCGTGGATCGACCGTTCCAGATCAAAGGGTTCGGTATAAAGCGTAAGCTTTTCCGCTTCGATTTTGGAATAATCGAGGACGTCGTTGATGATGACCAGCAGCGCTTCGCCGGAATTACGGATTGTATCGACATAAGCGCGTTGTTCTTCGTCCAGCGTGGTATCCGTCAACAGGTCCGCCATGCCGATGACACCGTTCATCGGGGTGCGGATCTCGTGGCTCATGTTGGCCAGAAACGCCGATTTGGCACGGTTTGCGGCCTCGGCCCGGTTGCGCGCTTCGTTCAGTTCTGTCTGATGCTGGATGGTTTCGGTGATGTTCAATGCAAGGGTCACAGTGTCGCCGCCCTGGCCCTTGCGTTCGATCAGCTTGATGTATGTTTCATTCCAAAGCTCCAGCACGATTGGCTCGATCGGATCGCAATTGAACCGCGCAAAGAAGGCATTGCACCAGCTTTGAGGATCCTGATCGCGGACATTGATCATGCCTTCATCGACGATCAGGCGAATAATGTCGGGATAGAGGGCGCCGGGCGCCACTTCGTCAAAGCCTTCAAACAGTCCGATATAGGCGCGGTTTGCTGTCACAAGGCGCTGCTGGCCGTCAAAAACCGCGAATCCATCCTGAATAGTCTCAAGCGAATCCCACAACCTGCGTTCGGCTCTCAGGATAGCGTGGTTCGCCCGTTCCAGATCTTCAAGGACACGGCTGTTCTGACCCTTGAGGCTTTCCGCCTCGCTTCGAAACGTATTGGCTTCGGCCCGTTTCTCAACGATTTCGTCCGACAGCAGGCGCGCATGATCGGCAAGCTTGGAATTGGCTTGAAGCAGTTCGCGCTGCTTCAGCTCCAGCATCCGTTCAGCCGCCAGGCGTGCGCGACGTTCCTGCGCAAGCCGGTTGGCAATTTGCACACGCGCGTCGTGTTCCATGTGATCCGCTGCGACAACTACCCCGTTGCTGGTATCCGGGGATGGTGAACAGCCGCTTAAGATCGCAGAGAATTCAAAGCGCCTCGATGGCAAGTGCGATGCCCTGGCCACCCCCGATGCACATCGTGATTAGCGCACGACCCCCGCCAATGCGGTTAAGTTCATAAAGCGCCTTGACGGTCAGAATGGCGCCGGTTGCACCCACCGGATGGCCAAGCGCGATGGCGCCGCCGTTCGGATTGACCTTGGCAGGGTCCAGGCCAAGGCCGCGGTTGACCGCAACCGCTTGGGCCGCGAAGGCCTCATTCGATTCGATGATATCGAAATCCTCGACTGAAAGACCCGTCCTTTGCAGTAGGGACTGAACCGCGGGGATCGGCCCGATGCCCATGACCTCTGGCCTGACACCGGCGTGGGCGTAGCCCAGAACACGGGCCCCGGGGCGCAGACCCGCTGCGTCGGCTGCCTTCGCGCGCGCCAGAACCAATGCAGCCGCACCGTCATTGATACCGCTGGCATTTCCAGCTGTGACCGTGCCGTCCTTGCGGAAAACCGCGCGCAGTCCGGCCAGTGCTTCGGCATTGGTTTCCTTGGGATGTTCGTCGGTTTCAAAAGCCACCGTGTCGCGGCGCCGCTTAACCTCAATCGGTACGATCTGATCCCTGAAGCGGCCGCCGCGAATGGCCGCGGCAGCCCGGATCTGGCTTTCCAAGGCAAAGGCATCCTGATCGGCGCGGCTCACGGCGTGTTCTTCCGCAACGTTTTCTGCTGTCACGCCCATGTGGCCTGTTCCAAAGGGACAATTCAGGGCGCCAAGCATCATGTCCGCCGACGCTGTATCACCCATTTTCTGCCCCCAGCGGGCGGCGGCAAGGATGTAGGGCGATCTGCTCATGCTTTCGGCGCCACCAGCCAAGCCAAAATCCGCGTCACCCATGGCCAATGATTGCACCACCGACACAATCGCCTGGGCACCGGACCCGCAAAGCCGATTGACGTTCATGGCCGGCGCCGTGTCCGGCACACCGGCCTCAATCGCGGCGGTCCGGCTGAGGTACATGTCGCGGGGTTCGGTGTTGATCACATGGCCGAAACTGACGTGGCCAATCTGGCCACCGTCCACCCCGGACCTTTCAAGGGCCGCGCGCGCCACGGCTGCGCCAAGCTTGCCCGGCGGCGTTGCCGCCAGGGCACCGCCAAAGGTTCCAATCGCAGTCCGCGCACCGTCGAGTATTACAACATCCTTGTCCATCTTTCCCCCTTTGGCCTTGACCGTTTGTTAGCTGGGGCTTTGTTCTGAGCCTAGCGAAACGTGCCGTCAATTGACACGGCCAGCGACGCTGCGCAGGGTCTGGTCATGGCAGCAAAGACCGATTTCATGGAGCGGCTCGCCCAGAGCCTGAAGTCGACCCGGACGGAACAGGGCCTTTCCCTTGATGCGGTGTCCCGCATGTCGGGTGTGTCGCGCTCGATGGTTAGCCAGATCGAGCGTGGGGAAAGCAGCCCGACGGTCGCGACACTTTGGAATCTGACGCAGGCGCTTGGCGTTGATTTCGCCGGGCTGCTCGATGCCCAGGCCGGGCCACCTCAGATCAGTTTTCAGGCGTCGGATACCACGCCGACGATTGCGGGCCATGGTCCCGGATGTACCATTCGCATTCTCTCTCCGCCGGAAGAGGCCGGGCGACAGGAGGTCTATGAGTTAATTTTCGACGCCGACGGTGCCCTGATCAGCGAAGCCCATGCCCCGGGCACACGCGAACACCTGACAGTCATCGACGGTGCGCTTTCGGTCTGTTCAGGGGACGCAGCACAAACGCTTCGATCCGGAGACACCGTGCGATACGCCGCCGACTGTGCGCACGCGATAACCGCGACCTCGGCAGGCGCCCGGGCGTTCCTGATCGTATTCCAGGCGAAATGACAATTTAACGGAAAATATACTTTATATAGGATACAATATCTTGAAAAGATTTCTGTTATAATGTAATTTTCAGGCAAGGAGGGCACCCAATGCCATCTCACTTCCTGTCGCACATTCACACAACGCTGGCCGAAATCGAGAACGAAGGTCTGTACAAGACCGAGCGTCCGCTAACGTCGCCTCAGGGCGCCCATATTGCGGTCGGGCCGCGACAGCTGATCAATCTGTGCGCCAACAACTATCTTGGCCTTGCGGACCACCCGGCCCTGGTGGAATCGGCAAGTGCTGCAATGGCGGAACACGGGTTCGGCATGGCCTCGGTACGGTTCATCTGCGGTACGCAAGATCTGCACCGCCGGTTGGAACAACGGCTGGCGACCTTTCTGGGCATGGATGACGCAATCCTATTTGCCGCCTGTTTCGATGCCAACGGTGGGCTGTTTGAGCCGCTTCTGGGGCCCGATGATGCGATTGTATCGGACGCGCTGAACCACGCCTCGATCATTGATGGCATCCGGCTTTGCAAGGCCAGGCGGTATCGGTATCGAAACTCGGACATGGAGGATCTGGAAGCCCAGCTCAGGACAGCCAGATCGGATGGCGCACGCCATATCATGATTGCGACAGACGGCGTTTTTTCCATGGATGGGTATCTGGCGAAACTGCCCGAAATCACCACTTTGGCACAGGCCTATGACGCACAGGTGATGGTGGACGACTGCCACGCCACGGGCTTCATGGGCCTGAAAGGCGCAGGCACACCATCCCATTTCGGCGTCGGTGTCGACATTCTGACCGGTACGTTGGGAAAGGCGCTTGGCGGCGCGATCGGCGGATACATTGCCGGACCTCAACCAGTCATCGACCTCCTCCGTCAGCGGGCGCGGCCCTATCTTTTTTCAAACGCGCTGCCGCCTGCGATCGTTGCAGCCGGGCTGACCGCGCTCGATCTGGTCGAAGATGGCGACGACCTGAGAGCCCGTCTGTTTGACAATGCCGCCTATTGGCGCGCGGGTCTTCAAAAGGCAGGTTTCACGCTTCTTCCGGGTGAGCATCCGATCATCCCCGTGATGCTGGGCGAGGCGCAGCTTGCCCAGAAAATGGCGGCCCGGTTGTTTGAACTTGGCGTCTACGTCTCGGGTTTCTTTTTCCCGGTGGTCCCCAAGGGAAAAGCGCGGATCCGCACCCAGATGAATGCCGCGCTGACGCGTGCTGATCTGGACAGGGCGGTGGCGGCATTTACCGAGGCCGGAAAGGACACCGGCGTCCTGCCATGACAGGCGTGCTTCATTCCGTGATCGAGGCGATCGGCAACACGCCGCTGGTCGATCTCTCGCGCCTGACCGCCGCAACCGGCGCCAGTGGCCGCATCCTCGCCAAGCTCGACTACCTCCTGCCCGGCTTCTCCAAGAAGGACCGCGCTGCCCGCACGATCATCGAGGCGGCGAGGGCCTCCGGCGACCTCACGCCCGGCCAGACCGTGGTGGAACTCACGTCCGGCAACATGGGCACCGGGCTCGCCATCGTCTGCGGCGTGCTGGGCCACCCGTTTGTTGCGGTGATGAGCGCGGGAAACTCCCGCGAACGCGCCCGTATGATGGCCGCCCTTGGCGCCGAGGTCGTGCTGATCGAGCAGGCCCCGGGCGGCACACCGGGTGAGGTCTCGGGCGACGATCTCGCCCTTGTCGAAACGGCTGCCCAGCGCATCACCGAAGAACGTGGCGCCTTCCGCGCCGACCAGTTCCGCCACCCCGGCAACCCCGCAGCCCACGCAACCGGCACCGGGCCCGAAATCTGGGACCAGTCCGGCGGCACCGTCACCGCCTTCTGCGATTTTGCGGGCTCGGGCGGCACCCTGGCGGGCGTGGCGCAGGCGCTGACCCCGCTGGGCGTGCGCTGCTACGCCGTTGAACCCGACGGCGCAGCCACCCTCGCCGGGCACCCGGTCTCCGACCCGCGCCATCCCATTCAGGGCGGCGGCTACGCGATGGCCGAACTCGACCATCTCGACCCCGAAACACTCACTGGCACGCTGACCGTTACGGGCGAAGAGGCCCGCGACGCCGCCCGCCTGCTGGCCCGCACCGAAGGCATCTTCGGCGGTTACTCCGCCGGGGCCAACCTCGCCGCAGCACTCAAACTGCTCGCCGGGCCGGAATCCGGCGGCACCCTGGCCATCGTCATCTGCGACAGCGGCCTGAAATACCTGTCCACCGATCTATGGAAGACCAAGCCATGACCAACACCATGCGCGCCCTCGTCAAATCCAAGGCGGAACCCGGTCTCTGGATGGAAAACCGCCCTGTGCCCGAGATCGGCCCCGACGACGTCCTGATCCGCATCCGCAAAACCGGCATCTGTGGCACCGACGTCCATATCTGGAATTGGGACGACTGGGCGCAACGCACGGTCCCGGTGCCGCTAATCACCGGTCATGAATTTGCAGGCGAAATCGTGGATCTGGGCCGCCGGGTGAACGACCTCAAGCTTGGTCAGCGGGTTTCCGGCGAGGGGCACCTGATCGGCCACACATCGCGCCAGTCTCGCGCGGGCAAGTTCCACCTCGATCCCGAAACCCGCGGCATCGGCGTCAATGAACCCGGCGCCTTCGCCGAATACCTCTGCCTGCCCGCCTTCAACGCGGTCCCGCTGCCCGATGGCATCGACGACGACACCGGCGCCATCCTCGACCCGCTGGGCAATGCGGTCCACACAGCCCTGTCGTTCGATCTGATCGGCGAGGACGTGCTGGTTACCGGCGCCGGTCCCATCGGCATCATGGCCGCCGCCGTGGCCCGCCACGCGGGCGCGCGCCATGTGGTGATCACCGACATCAACCCCGACCGGCTGGCGCTGGCGGCTCGCGTCACCGACGTGCGCCCCGTCAACGTGGCCACGGAAGACCTGAACGACGTCATCGCCGGGCTTGGCATGAAGGAAGGCTTCGACGTCGGGCTGGAGATGTCGGGCAATCAGGCCGCGCTCGACCAGATGGTCGAAGGCCTCGTCATGGGCGGGCGTATCGCGCTTCTGGGCATCCCGCCGGGCAAAAGCCCCGTCGACTGGTCGCGCATCGTCTTCAAGGCGATCACCATCAAGGGCGTCTACGGCCGCGAGATATTCGAGACCTGGTACAAGATGATCGCCATGCTGGAAAACGGCCTCGACGTCTCGGCCGTCATCACCCATCGTTTTGCGGCGGAGGACTTCACGCAAGGGTTCGACGAGATGCGGGGTGGTGCCTCGGGCAAGGTTGTGCTGGACTGGAGCTGACCCCACCAGCCGGAAGGTCCCATGCCCGACCGCGACCCCTACCTGACAATGGCGCTGAACAACGCCTGGGCCAACACGACGCTCTACGGCGCGCTGAAGGGCATGGACAGCGCCACCTTTCAGGCCCCGCGCCCGGGCTTTTTCGGCTCGCTCGAACGCACGCTGAACCACATCTACGAGGTCGATCTCTACTACATCGATGCGCTGGAGGCGGGCGGCCTTGGCCGGTCCGTCTTCCGACGCGACGACATCGCTGACCCGGCCACGCTCGGCGCGGCCCAGGCAGAGGCGGACATGCGCCTCGCCATGTTCTGCCAGAAACTCACTCCCGAAGTTCTCACGGCGACGCGCGCAACCGAACGCCGCGAGGGGCATGTGGACGAACGTGTCGACGCCCTGCTCCTGCACCTCTTTCAGCACCAGATCCACCACCGCGGTCAGGCCCATGTGCAGCTCTCCGACGCTGGCATCGCCCCGCCACAGCTCGACGACTTCCACCTCGATCACGAGCGCGCAGAGACCGCGAAAGCCTATTTCGCCTGAACCCCCGCGTCTTTGGTCACGAAATACTCCGGGGGGCCGCCCGCAGGGGCGGCGGGGGCAGCGCCCCCTCGGCGCCCGCTACCCTTGACCCGCATGTTAGAGGCTCTAACTTCTCCTCAGCCAGGCGAAGGATACAACCATGTACGTCTCGATAACCGGTCTTCGGCTAAAGGGCTTCTGGCACGCCCCGCGTTTCTGGCGCCTCGCCATCCCCGCTATGGCCGAGGCGCAACGGGCGCCGGGCTGCCGACACGCCAGTGCCCGCACAATCAAGGGCGTTCACCACACATTGTCGGTCTGGGAAGACCGGGCGCACATGCGTGCCTACCTTTGCATGCCAAGGCACCTTGAAGCGATGCGGGCGTTTGACGGCATAGCAACGGGCAAGACCATCGGCTTTGAGACCGAAGCAGTGCCTTGCTGGACGGAAGCCCGTCGGCGTTGGGACGCCAAGGGAGAAAGTGCCAGCAAGGCTGCGTGACCTGCCCGGGCACTCGCGCTAAAAACACGGCGCGGATGTAGAAGGGACTTCCACGATGTCGGATCTTTTCTTTTGGATTGTCGTATTTGCGGTTTTCTTCTTTGGTTTTCGTTGGCTTCAGAAAAGACGCGGCAACCGCGATGACGACTAAAAGGCGTGAGACGCGCCAGCCTTCACTGCCGTCAGCGGCGGCGGCAGCAGCACGCGGCCTTGGTCCGTCAACTCAAACACCAGATCTCCATCCAAAACGATCACACTCAAGGGGCCGCCAAACCCGGCGCCCGTGTCCACGCCGATCCGGTTTCCGCAATGGCGCACGTGATCGAAAGGCGTGTGTCCGTGAATGATCAAGGCGCCGTGGTCGCGCGTGTCGGACAGAAACGCATCGCGGATCCACACCAGATCATCCACGTTTTGCTGACTCAAGGGGATGCCGGGCCGCACGCCAGCATGGCAGAAATACAGGCCGGGCGCCGCAAAACAGGGGCGCAACCGCCGCAGGAACGAAAGATGTGCCTCGGGCACCTTGGCGCGGGCCTCTTGGTGTATTTTGCCGACACGGCGCATGCGTGACACATCGACACCATAGGATGCAAGCGATGACCTGCCCCCGATCATGCGATCCAACCAGAACAGTTCTTCCCGGGCCGGATCGGGCCTGCATACCGGTTGCAGAAAGGCTTCCATCATCCGGTCGTGGTTACCGAGGATGAATATGTCCTCCGGCTCGCGTTCTTGCCTCGAAACCAAATAATCGAGGGTGGCGCGCACGTCCGGCCCACGGTCAACATAGTCTCCAAGATGGACGACCGGCGCGCTCTGCGTGCCGTGGCGCAGTTGATCAATGGAAATTCTCGTGTGCACGTCGATCAGCTTTTCAAGCTGACCGTGCACATCGCCGATCGCATAAAATGTCATAAAGCACCGCTGGAACGTGCAGGGGCAACGTGCCCCCACATGTCTCTACTCTGAATTTCACCGGACCGGAAGCCTTGGCTAAAGGACCGGTCAGGCGACCTGAAACTCCAGCGGCCGCACACTTTGGAAAAGTCCCGTATCCCAGAGCTTGCTTAGCACCGCATCGGGAATCGGATTGTCGACGTAAAGCAGCGCGATGGCGTCCTTGCCCCGATCCGACCGGCCCAGCGTGAACTTGGCGATGTTGACGCCGTTTTCGCCCATCGTCACACCCAGCGCGCCGATGATCCCCGGCACATCCTCGTTGGTGGTGTAAAGCATGTGCTGCCCGATCTCGGCGTCGATGTTGATGCCCTTGATCTGAATGAAGCGCGGCTTGCCGTCCGAGAACACCGTGCCGGCAATGGAACGCTCGCGCAGATCGGTCACCACCGTCACCTTGATATAGGCCTCGAACACGCCCGACTTTCCTTGCGTCGTCCGGCTGACCTTGACGCCCCGTTCGGCCGCGATCACCGGGGCCGAGACCATGTTCACGTCGGGGTTCGTGGCCTTCATGATTCCCGCGATCACGCCGCAGCCCAGCGCGTCGAGGTTCATCTCGGCGACCTTGCCGTCGTAGAGGACGTTGATCGCCTTGACCGGTTCATCGGTCAATTGCCCGATAAAGGCGCCCAGATGCCCGGCCAGCATCAGCCAGGGGCCCATTACGGCCGCCTCTTCGGCGGTGACCGACGGCATGTTCAGGGCATTCTGCACAGCGCCGGTCAGCAGATAATCCGACATTTGCTCGGCCACCTGCAACGCCACGTTTTCCTGCGCCTCCGTCGTCGAGGCGCCCAGGTGCGGCGTCACCACCACATTGGGCAGGTTAAATAGCGGGCTGTCGGTTGCGGGCTCCACTGCAAAGACATCGAACGCCGCCCCGGCCACCGCGCCTGATTTC
This sequence comes from Pseudomonadota bacterium, assembly GCA_039026235.1. Classification (GTDB taxonomy): domain Bacteria; phylum Pseudomonadota; class Alphaproteobacteria; order Rhodobacterales; family Rhodobacteraceae; genus JBCCMQ01. The sequence goes on along the minus strand of JBCCMQ010000009.1, from coordinate 2,806 downwards.
AGCGCCTCGGCCAGCGCCGCCTCATCGACCAGCCCGCCGCGCGCGCAGTTGATGATCCGCACGCCCGGCTTCAGCTTCGCGATGGCCTCGGCCGACAGGATGTTGCGGGTCTTGTCGGTCAGCGGCACGTGCATGGTGATAAAATCGGCCCGGCTCAGCAGTTCGTCCAATTCCACCTTGGTGACGCCGATCTGCTTTGCGCGCTCTTCGCTCAGGAACGGGTCATAGGCGATCACCTTCATCTTCAGCCCCAGCGCCCGTTCGCAGACGATGGCGCCGATATTTCCAGCGCCGATCACCCCCAGCGTCTTGGCGGTCAGCTCCACCCCCATGAAGCGTGACTTTTCCCATTTGCCCGCGTGGGTCGAGGTGCTGGCCTCGGGGATCTGACGGGCAACGGCGAACATCATCGCAATCGCGTGCTCGGCGGTGGTGATCGAATTGCCGAAGGGCGTGTTCATCACGATCACGCCTTTCTTCGACGCCGCGGGTATATCGACATTGTCGACACCGATCCCGGCGCGGCCCACGACTTTCAGCGCCTCGGCGCGGCCGAGGATCTTCTCGGTCACCTTGGTGGCGGACCGGATCGCAAGACCGTCGTATTGGTCTATGACGGACAGAAGCGTCTCCTTGTCCTTGCCGAGGTCGGGTTCGAAATCCACCTCGATCCCGCGGTCGCGGAAAATCTGCACGGCGGTGGGCGACAGCTTGTCAGAGACGAGTACTTTGGGGGCCATTTCGGGGCGTCCTCTTGATGTACGAAGTATGCGGAACGGTGGAGCCTGCCCGGGCGCTTTCGGCGGAATTTGGCGTTCAGGCGGCTTGAGACAGCGCGGCGATCTCTGCCTCGAAAGCCCAGTCGAGCCAGGGCATCAGGGCTTCAACATCGGCAGTCTCAACAGTCCCGCCGCACCAGATGCGCAGACCCGGGGGTGCATCGCGGTAGCCGCCCACGTCCAGCGCGACACGCTCGCTCTCAAGGCGTTTGGCAATGGCCTTGGCAAAGCCGGCACCGTCGGTGATCCGCGGGTCGGTAAATTTCAGGCAAACCGAGGTGTTGGAACGCGTTTCCGGATCCTCGGCCAGATTGGCAATCCAGTCACGCGCATCCACGAAATCGTGGATCACATTTGCATTCGCGTCTGCGCGGGCAATCAGGCCTTTCAGACCGCCGACTGAACGGGCCCAGTCCAGTGCATTCAGGTAGTCTTCGACCGCCAGCATCGAAGGCGTATTGATTGTGGCGCCCTCAAAGATGCCCTCGATCAGTTGGCCGCCTTTGGTCAGGCGGAAAATCTTCGGGAGCGGCCAGTCTGGCGCGTAGTTTTCAAGCCGCGCCACCGCCCGTGGCGACAGGATCAGCATACCGTGGGCCGCCTCACCGCCAAGCACCTTTTGCCACGAGAACGTCGTCGCATCCAGCCTGTCCCACGGCAGGTCCTGCGCAAACGCGGCAGATGTGGCATCGCATAGCGTCAGGCCCTGGCGATCACCGGGAATTACATCCCCGTTCGGTACCCGCACACCCGAAGTCGTGCCATTCCACGTAAAGCAGACGTCGTTGTCGTAGTTCAGAGCGCCCATATCCACGATCTGCCCGTACTCGGCCGTGTGAACATTTGCGTCTATTTTCAACTGCTTGACCGCATCGGTCACCCAGCCCGCGCCGAAGCTTTCCCAGGCCACCATCTCGACGGGGCGAGCGCCCAGAAGGTTCCACATGGCCATCTCGAACGCGCCGGTGTCCGAGGCGGGAACGATCCCGACGCGGTAGTCTGCCGGGATGCCAAGGATCTCGCGCGTGCCCTCAATCGCAGCCTTCAACCTGGATTTTCCCACGGCCGCACGATGGGACCGGCCCAGCGGGGCATCGGACAAGCCTTCAAACGTGAATGTCGGGGGTTTGGCGCAAGGCCCGGATGAAAAACGCGGATTTGCCGGCCGCGTCGCCGGTTCGGTGGTGCTCATCTGAATACCCTTCCAGATACATGCCCCTCGTTGGGGAGGGGTGTCCCACCGCTGCGGTTACGCCTTCGCAAAGGTTCGTGCAACCTGAAAGTCGGTGCGCGCCGGGTTGACGCACACCGTTTCTCAGAATCTGTGGTTGAAGAAGTTCGGCGGCGCCTGCCTTTCGGGCAGACCCACATCCTTCAGCAGATGATCGGGCAGGCTGTCGACAGACGTGGCCGAACGAACCTGCCCGCCCCGCACCATGGAGATGGCCGCAGCAGCCATCACATTCAGCACGCCATGCCGGCGGATGAAGTCTTCAAGCGCATCCGTAATCGGACCTTGTTCGCTGTTTTTAAGTGCTGGTGTCATTTGATAATTCAGCGGCATCTTCGCCACTGTCCCTTTGTTGAAAAGAGTCCGGACAGAATTTGGCGCAGTGCACCGTTCTGTAACTGGACGTTTGGTTTGGAAGGAAAGCCGCCTAGAGCGGCCAGGGCAGGCGGTTAGCTAAGTCGCACCACGCCGCCGCCGCGCACCATTCCGAAGGGTACGGTCTGAACGATATTCGCCATGTCGCGCCCTCCTGTATCTGAAAGTGGTGCGTGGGCGCTGGTTACACGATCTTCGCTACGAATCCAATCCCGTCCCTAAGAAAATGTCGACCTGACTGTGCGCACGGCGAATGCCCGCTTGAGGGCGGGCATTTGACGACCTAGGAAACGCACATGCCAACTGTCACGCTCTTATCGGATCCGATGCGGCGAAACCTTGATCGGGCACTGCCCGAAAACCTTGGGAACGCTTGGGGGGGCGGTGACGTGATTTGGCTGGCTCCCGATGAAGCGGCCCA